>NZ_NPJI01000064.1 GCF_002251435.1 Prevotella sp. P2-180 | reverse complement strand
GTGCACTCAAGGCGGCTTACGACGCCATCGGACATACCATCAAGGCATGGGGAACGGAGGGACACTCGGTTGTGGTGCCGGGACTCGGTACGATGCGATTCGCGGTGAACTCAAAGGCCGTGGAGGATGTGAACTTGGTGGCGTCGAGCCTCATCACCACCCGAAAGATTATCTTCACCCCGTCGGTAGATGTGAAGAAGGCGCTCAAGGAGGCTGCCATCAGCATCACTTGCTACGACCGCAACGGAAACGTGGTGAAGCGTGTGAACTCCGGCGACTCGGGAGAGATTGAGGACCCAGAGAACCCGAGCGGAGGTGAGGACGCCAGCGGCGGCGGCAGCGGCGGCGATGACCTCGGGCAGTAACAGGAGGGCGGGAGTCTCACCCGCCCCTACCCTAAAAAGCTTAAGTTTCGTATGAGATAATTCTCTATGTATAAGCGTTTAATTTAAACCACAGAGATGAAGAGACAAAGAGATTTGTGGTTTTATAGAGAAGGTCGCAAGCGACAGAGGACACAGAGTTTCCATGCGGCAAACATGATGCGCAGCTCTCTATAAGCTCTAAATGCCTTGGCATTCACCCTCTTTCATTAGTA
>NZ_NPJI01000063.1 GCF_002251435.1 Prevotella sp. P2-180 | reverse complement strand
TTACACCATAGAGGTTAAGAGATATAGAGTATTTATACTAATGAAAGAGGTTGAATGCCAAGGCATTAAGAGCTCATAGAGAGCTGCGCAAAACCTCTTTTCCTCCGTCGCTTGCGACCTACTCCATCAACAAAAAAACTCTTTCCCTCTTTATCTCTTTGGTTAAAAAAATACCCTTGATAGTTTTTTACCAAAGAGTTTAAGAGTATTTGTACAATGATAGAGGTTGAATCTCTTTTTCTCTTTAACTCTGTGGTTTAAATAAAACCCTTATACATAGAGAATTATCACATGCGAAACTTATATCATATACTACACATTCCAGTGTTGACAACGACAATCATCAGATAAACATTTGCCATGTTAAGAGACTATCAGATAGAGATTTGTGAAAAGGTCAATGAGGCATTTAAGGCGCATCGCAGTGTCATGGTGCAAATGCCGACGGGGACGGGGAAGACCATGGTACTCGCTACGCTCGTAATTAAAATATTAAAAGATGAAAGGATTAAAGGGCGTTCAGGAAAAATTCTTATCGTTGCGCATCGCCGTGAACTGATTGAGCAAATTCAAAATACACTTAAGAAAGTGTTCTTTTTCGAAAACTCCCCCGTCCCCTCCGCCGAGGGCGCGACTGCGCACATTTCGGTAATGTCTATTCAGTGGTTAAGCCGGAATATCGATATGGTTAGGAAGAAACCTGATTTGGTAATCATCGACGAAGCACACCATGCACTGGCAAAGACCTATCAGATGTTGTGGACGGCATGGCCGGAGGCGAAGTTCCTGGGGCTGACGGCAACGCCATACCGAATGAGCGGCGATGGTTTTACCGACCTGTTTGAGGTGCTTGTGGACTCCTGGAGCGTCAAGCGGTTTATCGCCGACGGATGGCTCTCGCCCTACGACTATTATTCCATCCGTCCCGACAGTGAGGAGCAGAAGGAAATTGATTCCTTGAAGAAACGCGGTGCGGACGGGGATTTCCAGATGAAGGAACTGAGGGAAAAACTGGACGTGCGGCCAAGCATAGAAAGGCTGTTTGAATCGTTCGAGCGGTTTGCATTCGACAAGAAGGGGATCATCTACGCCATTGACATAGCCCATGCGAAGCATATTGCCGAGTTTTACAGGTTGCAAGGGGTGAATGCTGTGGCGATCAGCTCCAAGACGCCCGCCAAGGAACGGGCTGAAGTGATAAGGACATTTAAGGACGAGAACCGCATACAGATTCTTGTGAGCGTTGACCTCTTTTCGGAGGGCTTTGACTGTCCGGACGTGGAGTTTATCCAGCTGGCAAGACCTACGCTGTCGTTGGCAAAGTACCTGCAGATGGTAGGACGTGGACTGCGCCCCTGCAAGGGGAAGCAGTGCTGCACGATTATCGACAATGTGGGGCTGTACCGTGCATTCGGGCTGCCTTCTGTGGATAGGGACTGGGGGACGTTTTTTTATGGATTAAAAGATGAAAGGATTAAAGAGTTAAAAAACAATGACCTTAACTTGAACTTTCTTGGTTTACATAATGATTCGCTCAGTGACGGCAGAGACGAGAATTTGGTCAAGATTGTGTCGCACGAGGGAATGCGGTCGCAGTTCACGAAGCTGAGCATGGCAGGCTTTGAGCGCAGGAAGAAGGGCAAGGTGTGGGTATGGATTGACAGGACTAACGGTGTGGAGTTTGACCGACACCCGAAAGTCATCTACTACAGGGGAATGGAAATGAGTACCGCCGACGGAGATTCCTTCTTCCCAAGAATCAGCTCGAAGTGGATTGACGCGAAGCACGGCATCAGCCGCAAGGCATTGGAAACACAGGTGGGAGACGGTATCGGCTGGATGAAGCTGTACATCTCGTTCGCCATGCCCGACAAGGTGCTGCAACTGCAAGCCGTAAAGCCAAACCTGGCAAGAATCTACAAGGACGAACAAGGGAAAGTGTTCCTGCAGCAAGACCCTGACCACGCTCCCATCTGCGAGGAAGAGGCTGGTGGCAGGAAGGCATTCATGACCCTGTGCGACAAAGAGCAGAAGGCATGGGAGGAGACGAAGAAAAGCATCCGCAAAAGTTCATTGAAGTACGATGCCAAGAAGGGATGGTGGCAGCTACCGGAGGGAAGCATTTACCGCCACCGTCCCGTACTGCGCAAGCGTGGATTTGTGGAGTTGCTGTATGACGGCGATGTGGTCTATATCCTGAACATCCGCGAGGAACGCTTCATGCCCTACCGCAACTGGGAGATACGGGCCGACGAGCGCATCTGCGCCATTGGCAACAAGCTCTATTTCTGCAAGGAAAAGGATATGGGCAGTTATCGGATAAAGAAACGTAGCGATGACTTCCGTATGTTCGTCGTGGAAGAGCGATACCCCAACCGTAATCCCAACACGATGGAATTTGATGAGTTTATCATTATCAACGAAGCTGGAAAGAAGTTGGAGTTAAAGACATTGTGATGTCACGGCTTCGCACCTCGGCCATTCAAGTAAACTTGATGGCTCTCGGCTTTTCCTATCCCAATAATTGTTTTAGGACAAGAAAAACGTATGTTCTTGAATGAAAACGGTCTATCCGTTTGGTTATGTCACAAATTTGTTATATATTTGTGGCAAAATTAAAGAAGAAACGGGACAGGGGACAGGTCAGTGTCCCGCAGAGGATACGGAGGTCCGCAAGCGGACTGTTTTGGGAAAACAGCAATTGCCATAAATGACCAGCAATTAAAAGAAAAAAAATATATTTCAACAGATGGAGGTCCGCACGGGACAGGTCAGTGTCCTGCATCCTCATTTTTTTTTAAACATTTGAGATTATATTTTAGACGGGACAGGTATGAAGATTAAAGATTAAAAGGTAAACCTTAAAGGATGACTGATTATTCGCAAGCTCATCAAGCTGCGCAAGTTTCTGGTTATCCCCAATTTGTCACTTTTCGAGGGTAATTGGGGGATTTTTCTTATCATCTACAAAGGTACAAAATTTCTATCACATTGAGGAATAGATAGTTATAAATAATCTTAAAATTTAACGACACTCCCTAGGTTATTCCAATCCCTTTAATTCATTCATCAACCTTCCAAGTTCCGAGTAAGTGTAATCCCTACCATTTGCCAGCTTCTCATCCATCGAGTGCTCTGCATTGGCGATAGCGGATGCCAGTGAACCGCCATTGCGCTCAAAGTATGAGTGCAAGCCCTTGCTCTTGATGAAGAACTCTGCTGTCTTGCGGTATTCTACACTCTGGTTCAAGTCCTTCAACAATGACTCCTGCTCGGTATATGCACGTGAAGTGTAACGGAAATAGTATAAGAAGAAAAGTTCCGTACAACGATGGGTCTCGAAGAACTTCACCTCACAGTACAGTCCTTTCTTGGGCTTGTTGATGGGATGGGCATACTTCTTCTTTAATCGCTCGTATTGTGAGCGCTCAGGCTCCCTATCCTTTGTATCCATATCAATGATGCAGAAGATGTGGTTGAAGCCCATTGTCACACCCTCTGCTATCTTGGCATCCAAGTCTTTAATGTTTGTATGTTTCGGGTAGTCTGGTTTGATAGTCAATCCCTTGAATACATCGCACAACGACTTGAAATAGTAGAATTCCGTAGGACCTTCACCGAGAATTAATGCTGCGTTTCTAAGCTTTCCCATATTATTCCTCCAGATTTACGAAGATAGAACCCAGTTCTGGTTTTGCGCCTAATCTGCCGATACGATACGAATTATAGAGCGAGAGATTCTTATGCAGACCATACGAATCGCCACGATTATACTCAGAACTTGCAGTCTCTCTGTTTTTCTCGACAAACCACACTACACCTCTGTTGTCATTTATCAAGTCTTGCTGTAACAGAGCAGTCTCCTGACTTGTGATAATCAACTGTGATTTCTCTGAGTTGAACAAGAACACGTTCAAGTAATAGAACAGAAGATCATAATGCAGGTCTTCCCCCAACTCATCCAGATAATATACATGATCACCCGTAATCAAATCATACAGCACATCCAAGATTCTTATGTACTTAAGCGTACCCTTTGATTGCCATCCCAAAGGTATGTCAAAGTTGCCAGAATCTGAGTGATTCACAAAATCCACGGAGTCGGTTGTTGGTCTCAATAAAGCTTCCTTCATGTCGTCAGGAATGCTCTCACGCAGAACTCGCTCACGAAAATCCTGAGGAATGAATCTGTCCTCCTGAACAGGCTTGAAGTCGATGATATTCAGGTCTGCTTTCAGAAGCATTTGATTAAAGAACTTTCTCTTCTTACCATCTTTATAAGCATCCTTCAGGATCTCCACAAGACCCTTTTCTTTGTCGCTGTCACCATCTACATCGTGATAGTTCTCCATCACCCAACCATGCAGCTTATTGAATGGCATAATATCTTCTGTAAGTGCCATCTTCCGGCATACAGACAACACACTATGGTTGTTCAATGTGTTCTCACGAATTGTCTGCTGAGTCTTCTGCTGTAATTTCAATGTCGAACCGAACTTAATCTCTGCCTGAACATTCTCTCCCACAAATGTGCGTTCGTAGAAAAGTGCCCTTGAATTATTTGGATAGTAATTCAAAGTCTCCGCAAGGATAAATCGATTATTGAATTTTACATCATAATCATATCTCACCCCATGGGCATAGAACGACACATGCATCTCTGTAGGCTCCTCTTTGGTCAATGCAAACGGCATAAATCCATTTATATGCTTGTTTGCATCCGATTTTGGCAACACCAAAAGACGGAACACTTCATTCAATGCAATAAGCATATTCGACTTGCCAGAAGCATTCGAACCATACAGAATACCCAGCTTATAGACATAGACTCCTTCCGTAACCTCTGTCACCAGTTCCGATGCCGGACCTTTGGCCAGGAAATTAATCTCTTGTCTGTCTCGGATGGACAAATAATTCTTAACCCAAAATTCTCTTATCATAACTTGTATTGAAATTCTTATTGTGTATTTATGTAAATTTGCTACAAAAATAAGCTTTTTATTTTATACGTGCAAATAATATGGCGTATTTCTGTAATAAAGCTACGATATTTAACATTATTTTGATTGGTACGCAATGCAAATATAACTTTTTGTGCTCCGTTTTCAATAAAATTTCAATAAATTCGGGTCATCCGACATTTCCATTGTCGTAGATCTTGACACGGGAAGGATTCCTCTCCTAAATCCTCTCCCTCCTCAGGAGGGAAAGGACTTAAAGCCTGGCCGGCTGGGCCTGTACGAGCAAACAAGCTTTAACTGCGTTGATTCTCGGCTGCGCTCGGCAGAGCATTCAAGCGAGCTTGATGCTTTGCTCTCGCTGGCACGAGAGTTGCGAGTGCTTATGCGCCGAGGGCGCCCATGCGGATGGGTGATGGATGATTATTCGAATAAATCGGGGGAAATGTTTGGTGGATTGGATTATTATTCGTAATTTTGCGGCGTGATTAATAAAGAAAGGACTAATATGACGACAATGACATTAAATATTCATAATAAAAATATTTTGGAAAGCTTGAAGCAAGTCCTTTCCAATATGGTTGGGGTGGAAATTGAAAGCGTTAATAGCACTGCAGACGATATGGATGAAACAGAATACATTTCTTCTTCTGCGACCATGATGCGTATTATAGAAAAGGGTGATCAGGAAATAGCTGAAGGAAAAGGAACCAAAATAGCTGTTGAAGACTTATGGAAATAATATTGCTAGAATCGGCTTTGGAAGATCGTGAATATTGGATTAAGACTCATAATACAAAAATAATGAAAAGGATATCTATGTTGTTGGAGGATATTTCTGCTCATCCATTTACGGGGATAGGAAAACCAGAAGCGTTAAAGGGAAAACTTAGAGGTAAATGGTCAAGGGGAATTAATGATGAACACAGGCTTGTATATAGTGTGAGTAATAATATGATATATGTATATGTATTTTCTATGAGATATCATTATAATACATAATATGGAGCTTTTCTACCTCACCCGTCCTCTCCTGCTAGGAGGGGCTCGTTACGGTTAAACGAATACCTCTCCGTCGTAAGCAAGGCGTACGTTTGAAGGGAGGCGGCGGTTGACTTCTTCGTGCAGACCGATGTCGTGGCAACTGTGGATGAGAAGGGTGAGAGGTGCGGACACCTTGCGGGAGAAGTCGAGTGCCTCGTCGACAAGAAGATGGGAGTGGTGGTCTTTGGTGAAACGTAAGGCATTGACAATCAAGAGGTCGGTGCCAGAGGCGTATGGTATCTCGTCGGGCGAGATGGTCTTCATGTCGGTGATGTAGGTGAGGGAAGAGAGCTCATGAGCCTTTGGTGGTGTTGTAGTTTGGCTTATGCGGAATCCGAGTATAGGAATGTGGCCGTGCATCACGCGGATGGGCGTAACCATGATGTCGCCGATGGTGAACGGCTTGTGAGGTTCCACTTCCATGAGGTTGAGCTTCGGCACACCTGGATATTTGTTTTCCACAAAGCAGTAAGGCATGTTGTGGCGGATGTTTTCAGCGGCGCGGTGGTCGGCGTAGATGTCTATGTCGCCAAACACGCAAAAGGGGCGCAGGTCGTCCATGCCGCCCACGTGGTCGTAGTGAGAGTGGGTGACAAGTATTCCGTCTATCTTCCTGAATGGCTGTTTGAGCATTTGTTCGCGGAAGTCGGGACCGCAGTCGATGAGCACCCGGGTGGTGTCGGTTTCCACGAGTGCCGAGCAGCGCAGTCGGCGGTCGTGAGGGTCGGTGCTGGTGCAAACTGGGCATTGGCATCCCAAAACCGGCACGCCGCAACTTGTTCCTGTGCCTAAGAATGTGAGTTTCATTTTCTTATAATGTTTACTTCTGGATGTATGTCGATGCCGAACTTTTCTTTCACGTCGCGTCTTATGGCATTGCACAGTTCGACCACTTCGTTGCCAGTGGCACCTCCGCGGTTTACGAGCACAAGAGCCTGTTTGGAATGCACACCGGCATTGCCCAGTGAACGACCTTTCCATCCGCATTGTTCTATCATCCATCCGGCAGGTATCTTTACGCTGTCGGCATCCACCTCATAGTGTGGCATGAAAGGATAGAGAGCCATGAGTTCAAGATATTTGCTGCGGCTCACCACGGGGTTCATGAAGAAGCTGCCTGCATTGCCTTCCACGGCTGGGTTGGGCAGTTTTTCGCGTCGAATGTCGATGATGGTGTCGCGCATTTGGCGGGCATCAGGTCTTTCTATTCCCTGTTCCTGCAGTTTTGCGCGAATGTTTCCGTAATTGAGTTTCGGAATGAAGGTCTTTGACAGGCGAAAGACGACGTGGGTGATGAGGAAGCGTCCGCGCCACTCCTGCTTGAAGCGGCTTTGGCGGTAGCTGTAGTTGCAAGTGTCGGCATCGATGGTGACACGGCTGGCGTTTTGGATGTCAACAGCTTCCACCTTATATATATAATCCTTGGCTTCTACACCATAGGCTCCTATATTCTGTACTGCGCTAGCACCCACTTCTCCTGGTATGTAAGAGAGGTTTTCAAGTCCATGCCAGTTGTGGTCTACGGCGTATGCCACGAAGTCGTCCCATACTACTCCGCTTCCAACGCGCACCTTCACTTCGTCTTCATTGTCTGACATCACCTCTATGCCCTTTATGGCAGAGTGGAGCACCGTGCCGTTGAAGTCGGCTGTGAGCAGTAGGTTGCTGCCACCTCCGATCATCATGAGAGGCTGGTCGTCGGCTGAGAGATTCTTGCAGATGTATTGTGCTTCCTCCACGTTTTCATATTCAATAAACCTTCGGCACCGGGCATCGATGTTGAAGGTGTTGTGGTGGAGTAGGGAGTAGTCGTGTAAGTCTTTCATAATACGATGGTATTTATTCACTTAGCTTTGTCAACATCCACTTTGATTTTTTCCTTTTGAATGTGAGTTCCATTTCGAGTCCGTTGGCAATGCCGCGTATGACGAAGATACGCTGCAGTCCAGGTTTGGAGTCTTCTCCGTAGATGATGTTGTAAATCATGTTGTTGGGGAGTTCAGGCGCAAAGGCGGGCCATGTCTCAGGAGTGATAAGTCCTTCCATCTGGCTGAAGTCGTCGTCGGGGTCAGGGCCGATGAACTCCATTGGATTGCTGATGCTTTCGGCCTGGAAAGTGGAGTCGGTCACAAACTGGTGATAGAACTTCAAGAACGAGGCATTACGGTTTTCGTGTATACCCTTGTAGTTTATTGAAGTAAGTTTCCAAAGTCCGTTGACCCTGTTAAAGTTATAGCTCTTTACAGTTTTGATGTTGAAATAAATTTTCTCAACCACAACCTTGTTGACAGAAGTGTCTTTCACTACATTCATTTGCCTGAAGTTGTCGAAGATGAGAGTATAGTACCCCTGTCGCATAAAGAACCTGTCAGTCTTCCATTGTTTTTTCCCGATGGTGTCAGTCTTCCCCGCTTTTTCTACCGGGAGCGGGAATTGTGTTCTTTCAATCTGCAGCTTTTTGTTTGCGGCGAAATTGAAAAAGAAGTCGTCGAACAGTTCGTCGGCTGCTTTTGGCATCGGGGTCTCAGCAATGATCTGTTCCATAGTGTCCACTACGGCAGTGTCTTTAATGCTGTCGGAGTCTGTCGGCAGGCTGTCGCCTGTCTCTGTCTTGTTTCCCTTACAAGAAAACATCAACGCTAAAAAAGCGAAAAATGCTGTTAAAATCTTCTTCATTTTGTTCTCGGAATAGTATCCGCCTCTGAAATTTCGGCAAAAGTACAACTTTATTTTGATAAAATGCTCTTTTTTCGCACAAAAATATTACCTTTGCACAAAATTTATATAAATTCATTAAAATGATACTCGAAAAGATAGCATTACTTCTTGAAGAAGTGAAGAATATGGATGCACAGAACGCTGAAGAGATAGAAGCATTACGCTTGAAATATGTCAGCAAGAAAGGTGCAATCACTGCCCTTATGGCAGACTTCAGAAACGTTCCTGCCGAACAGAAAAAAGAGGTGGGAATGAAAATCAATGAGCTTAAGCAAACGGCACTCGACCGACTGAACGAACTGAAGGACAAGCTCGACACAACAGAGGGCGACACACAGACTATCGACCTCACCAGAACGCCATATCCGGTGAAGCTGGGTACACGTCATCCGCTTACTATCGTGACAAACGAGATAATTGACATCTTCTCACGTATGGGATTTGTGCTTGCTGACGGTCCTGAAGTGGAAGACGACCTTCATGTGTTTACAAAGATGAATTTCGCTGCCGACCATCCTGCACGCGACATGCAAGACACCTTCTTCGTGGAGCAGAGCAAGCTGGGTGACGTGACGAAAAACATCCTGCTGCGCTCACACACCAGTTCGGTGCAGGCGCGAGTGATGGAGACCACACAGCCGCCAATCCGCATTATCTGCCCTGGACGCGTTTACCGCAACGAAGCCATCACAGCACGTGCCCACTGCTTCTTCCATCAGGTGGAGGGACTGTATATAGACAAGAACGTGTCGTTCACCGACTTGAAGCAGGTGCTTCTCTCGTTTGCCCGTGAGATGTTTGGTGCCGACACCAAGATACGCCTTCGTCCGAGCTACTTCCCGTTCACCGAGCCAAGTGCCGAGATGGACATCTCATGCCACATCTGCGGTGGAAAGGGCTGCGGATTCTGCAAGCACACCGGATGGGTGGAGATTCTCGGTTGTGGAATGGTTGACCCGAACGTGCTTGAGCAGTGTGGCATTGACAGCAAGGTATATACGGGCTATGCATTCGGAATGGGCGTGGAGCGCATCACCAACCTGAAGTATCGTGTGAGCGACCTTCGCATGTTCTCTGAAAACGACACACGCTTCCTCAAGGAGTTTGAGGCAGCAAATTAGTATAATGAGTGATAGACTTTTTTCACGAAGTTACATTTTTATATTAGCAGCCAACTTCCTGATGTTCTTCGGGTTTTGGCTGCTAATACCAGTTTTGCCCTTTTACCTTACAGAGACTTTCGGGTGTGAGCAGGCTGTGCTTGGCGGGATTCTCAGCTGCTATACAGTGAGCTGCCTTGCGGTGCGACCGTTCTCTGGATTTCTTATGGATCGTCTTCCGCGAAAGCCCATCTACATCATCTGCTACTTTCTTTGCACGGCAATGCTCACAAGCTACATGTTTGCCGCTACACTCGCTTGGTTTATCGTGCTCAGAGCAATACACGGACTGGCTTTCGGAGGTGTGACAGTGGGAGGAAACACTCTCTGTGTCGACATTATGCCCAGCAGTAGGAGAGGAGAAGGGCTTGGATACTACGGACTTATGAACAATACCGCCATGGCACTCGGCCCCATGACTGGACTCTTCATGCATGGCCATGTAAGCTACAATGGCATCTTCCTTACTGGCATGGCTGTGAGTTTTGCGGGACTATTGTTTGCCTTGGGCGTGAAGAAAAGGAAAGACGCAACGGATGTCTGCATGAAGAATAAGGAGGAGAAGAGCGTGGTTAAGGCAGAGACGAACAGATGTGCCTTAGTGTCGCTCGACAGGTTTGTCTTGCTTAAAGGCATTCCGGTGAGTGTGGCGTTGTTGTTGCTCTCAATACCTTATGGAGCCACGACAAACTTTGTGGCAATGTATGCAAGTGAGATACATCTGGATGTGCCAACAGGCTTTTTCTTCTCGCTGATGGCAGCAGGCATGGGAGTGTCGCGCATCTTTGCAGGAAAAAAGGTTGACCATGGATATGTCACACAGTGTATCCATGCAGGTTACTATCCCGTTATACTTGCCTTCATGCTATTGGGACTATGCCGTTTCGTCGTGAGCGAGAGCCATTGGCTTGCCTCCACAATGTTTTTCATTGTGCCTGCCCTGCTCGGCGTAGGGTTCGGCGCAATGTTTCCAGCCATGAACACCCTGTATATCAACCTTGCCCGCCACGACCAGCGCGCCACAGCCACGAGTACATATCTAACGGCTTGGGATGTGGGCATTGGCATTGGGGTGACAGTGAGCGGCGTGATAGCACACCACTTCACCTTCTATATGGTTTATCTGATAGGCTCGGCGATATGCCTTTTCTCGCTTATAATATTCACAAAGGTGGTGACGCCACATTATAAAAGAAACGATCTCTCAACTAAAACTACCACTACATGACAGAAGAACAAGCATTACAGAAATTGGCGGCACTATGCTCACAATCAGAGCATTGCACGTCGGAAATGAAAGAGAAAATGACAAGGTGGGGCATTGATGAAGATGCACAGCAACGAGTCGTAGAATATCTTGTGGCTAACAGATATGTTGACGACCGACGCTATGCCCGCTCGTTTGTTAACGACAAACTGAAATACAACAAATGGGGACCAAGGAAGATTGAACAGTCGCTGTGGATGAAACACATTGACGAGAGCATCCTAAGGGAAGCACTCGACGATGTGGACAACGAAGAATATATAAGCGTGCTCAGACCACTGCTGACAAGCAAGCGGAAGACCACCAAAGCCGAGACCGACTACGAGATGAACCAAAAACTACTTCGCTTCGCAATAGGACGAGGATTCACCTTCGAACAAGTGAAGGAAGTGATAGACGACGTGGATGAATAAAACTGAAAGTTTAAAATTTGTTTCTATAAGTTAGAAAACCATATTATTTCTAAGGGTTTTCACTTTTATCGATAGAAAAAAGTTATATTTGCACTCAAAAATTTTTCGCTATGGGTGTAAAACAAATATTTATGTCTTTCGCACTGCTTGCGACCCTGTATCAGGCAGATGCACAGGAGAAGACGGTGATGTTGAAGTATGGTGACATGAACTCGTGGGTCACCCGTACCATACATGAGTCGGCCATCATCGGTGGCAACGACAAAACCCTTTATGAGGTAGGTCCAAACAAACATCTTGACGGTAACCACGCATACCGAAACCTTGGCGGCTCGCCATGGGGAACGTCGAACGTGATGGCAAAGGTGTCGGGAATAACCAAGACAAACAACTGCGTCTACAAGGAGAAAAGAGGCAACGGCTATTGCGCACGACTGGAGACTCACATAGAACGGGTGAAAGTGCTTGGACTGGTGAATATCAACGTGTTGGCGGCTGGATCGCTGTTTCTCGGAGACATGACAGAGCCAATCACGGGAACCAAGAACGGCGAGAAATACCAGAACTGCGGCGTGCCTTTCACTTCACGTCCGAAGGCCTTGCGTTTCGACTACAAATTCAAGTCCAGCGGCGAGCCTGACAGGATAAAGCTCACAGGCTTTGGAGGCAGCAGTGTAGTGAAAGGAAAAGACAAGGCTGTAGTGATGCTGCTCTTGCAGAAAAGGCATGAGGACGCAAAGGGAAACATTACGGCTAAACGCGTTGGCACGATGGTGGTGACTTACGACAAGTCGACCAAAGAATGGATTAATGGAATGACATGTAAGATAATGTATGGCGACATAAGGAAATCGCCTGAGTACGTGGAAGAGACAATGAAACTACGCACCATCGATTATGCACGCAACTCCAAGGGAGTGAACGTGCCGGTGAAGGAGACGGGATGGGCTTCTGACAACGAAACGCCTACCCACATGGTACTGCAATTTTTGTCCAGTCATGGAGGCGCTTACATAGGTTCGCCAGGCAACACGCTCTGGGTGGACAATGTGAAACTGGTGTATTAATAGGATGAAAAGTGTTGTATTGACCATATTACTGTGCTTTTGCTCCTGCGGCATGTCTATGGCGCAGGGAGAGAGCGGTGGCGCCGATACAGTAGTGGCTGATACGACAGTGGTGAAGAAGAAAACGTGGATTGACAAGTTTCTCGACTATTTCAACGACGCCAACAAAAACAAGAAACACAAGAAGTTTGACTTCAGTATCATCGGCGGTCCGCACTACAACTCAGACATCAAGTTCGGACTGGGACTTGTGGCTGCCGGACTTTACCGCACCTGTCCCACCGACACACTACTGCCACCATCCAACGTGTCATTGTTCAGCGATGTCTCCACCGTGGGATTCTATCTCCTCGGCATTCGCGGCACAAACATATTCCCACAGGATAAGTCGCGACTGAAATACACCATATACTTTTTCTCTTTCCCTTCTGGATTCTGGGGAATTGGCTATGACAGCTGCGACAACGACGACAATGGTTCGGAAATGAAACGATGGCAGGCAAGGATAAAGGCGTCGTATGCAGTGAGACTCTCAAAGAACCTATACCTCGGACCTATAGTGGCCTACGACTATATCCATTCGTCAAGGGTGACACGGCCTGAACTGCTTAACGGACAGGATGCCTCGATATGGAATCTCGGACTCGGAGTGCAGCTGATGTATGACTCACGCGACGTGCTTACAAATCCACATCGTGGCTACTATCTGAATGTGGAGCAGTCGTTCCGTCCCAAATTTCTCGGAAACAAATATACCTTTGCCACAACAGAGATAGAGACCAGCGTCTATGCCCGGCCTTGGCGCGGGGCAGTGCTCGCCTACGACTTTCGCACCATGCTGAACTTCGGCAATCCCTCATGGGCAATGATGGCACTGTTTGGCAGCAGCAACTCCATGCGAGGCTATTACGAAGGACGCTATCGCGACAAACATAAGTTCGAGACCCAGTTAGAGCTTCGACAACACGTGTGGAAACGAAACGGAGTGGTGGTCTGGGGAGGTTTCGGCACTGTGTTCAGTAAGTTCGAACAACTCCAGTTCCGCCGTTTGCTTCCCAACTGGGGCTTCGGCTATCGTTGGGAGTTTAAGAAGAATGTCAATGTGCGTCTCGACTATGGTTTCGGAAAACCAGGTCAGAGAGGTTTCATATTTAACATCAACGAAGCGTTTTAAGAAGAAATGAATAGAGTGAAAACATTCTTTTATGCTTTCTTGGCGGTGATGATGGTGCCAAACGTTATGCTCGTCATCTCCGAACGACAACATTTGTTTTCTGCTGTCGCCAATCTTCTCTTGCCATTGGGCATCTACTGGCTATTGCTCTCTTCGTGCAGAAAAATTGGAACAATAGTATGGATAATGTTACCTCTTGTGTTTTTAGCAGCCTTCCAGATTGTAATTACGATGCTGTTCGGACAGTCGATAATAGGAGTGGACATGTTTCTCAACGTTGTGACGACAAACATGACAGAGATAAATGAACTGCTCGGAAGCCTAGTGCCAGCCGTGGCATTAGTTTTTGGCTTGTATATACCGATGCTGGTCATGGCAACCGTGGCCATGCGTCGCCGCTGGGCTCTCGATGCTTCATTCATCAAAAAGCAGAGATGTCTGGCGGCGGCATGCATCATTGCCGGACTTTCCTCTGTCATAGTAGCTACCGGTGATTCCACAAGGCCGATGCGCATGACCGACGATGTCTTTCCTGTGAATGTCACCTATAATCTTTGCATTGCCGTAGACCGATATGTGTCGACGAAAAACTATCCGCAAACCTCCGCCTCGTTCTCCTTTGGTGCAAGGCGAGAGGTTGAAGACTCAACGGGAGGGAAAGAAATCATTGTGCTCGTGATAGGTGAAACGGCAAGGGCTGCCAATTTCGGAGTACTGGGTTATGGGCGCAACACCACGCCTTGCCTAAGCGCAATGGAAGGAGTGACTGTATTTCGGAAGGCATACACAGAGTCGAACACTACTCACAAGAGTGTGCCGATGCTTTTGTCGGCAGTGTCTGCTCACAATTTCAACGACATCTACAGGCAGAAGAGCGTTATTACGGCATGCAAGGAAGCTGGATTTCTAACGGCGTTCTTTTCCAACCAACGGCGTAACGGCTCTTTCATCGACTTCTTCGGCGAAGAGGCTGACAGGTGCCGTTTCATAAAGGATGACTATCCCGCTGAGGTTAATGTAATGGATAAGGAACTGTTGAAATATGTGGAGCAGTTTGTAAATGAAGCTCCTTCTGACAAACCTTTGTTTATTGTGCTTCACTGCTATGGCTCGCACTTCAACTATCGCGAGCGTTATCCGGAAGAGTTCTCGGTGTTTAAGCCTGACGATTGTTCTGAGGCAACGGCATCAAACCGCCAGTCGCTACTAAATGCCTACGACAACACAATAGTGTATACCGACCATATACTATCGAGTCTTGTCGCTATTCTTGACAAGGCCAGAGACGACGTGGCTATGGTCTACACCTCCGATCATGGCGAGGACATCTTTGACGACGGTCAACATTTCCTCCATGCTTCCATAGTTCCCACAGACTATCAGCTACATGTGCCACTAATGGTGTGGCTTTCGAAGGGATATTCAGAACATCTTCCAGAAATTGCAGCTGCGATGAAGTCAAATGCAGAGTCGCCCATATCCACGAGCCAGTCGCTTTTCCATACCATACTTGATATGGTATCAATAAAGACACGATATTTTGAGGAAAGTCTTTCCCTTGCATCACGACATTATAAGTTCGGCGGCCGATACTTTATCAACGACAGAAACGAGGCGGAGGAAGTTCCTCACTCATCCCTCCTCACTCTTAGACTCATGGTAGAAGGGTCGAAGTGTATGGAGTCGTTGTCGAAAAAGCGGGAAAGGAGGCCTGTGTCGGCAAGGTAGCGTGGAGAACCTATGGTGATGGTGTTGTTGCGGTCCATTAGCCATAGGTTGTCGGCTATG
The DNA here is from genome assembly GCF_002251435.1 of Prevotella sp. P2-180. Taxonomy (GTDB): domain Bacteria; phylum Bacteroidota; class Bacteroidia; order Bacteroidales; family Bacteroidaceae; genus Prevotella. Next base: position 60,856 of record NZ_NPJI01000063.1, on the reverse strand, counting down.
CGCATGGCAAGTTCGACGTCGTGAGTGGAGAGAAAGATGGTCTTGCCGGTGTTGTGGCTCAGTGAGCTGAGCAGTGTAAGTATTTCAACTTTGCTTGGGAAGTCGAGAAAGGAGGTGGGCTCGTCGAGGCAGATGAAAGGAGTGGCCTGTGCCAATGCCTTGGCTATCATGGCGCGCTGACGCTCTCCGTCGCTGAGAGTGTCGAGAGTGCGTGAGGCAAAACCTGTGATGGCGGTTGAATGCAAGGCCTGTTCTACTATCTCCTCGTCTTTGGCTTCGAGTCGTCCCCAAAAGCCTGTGTATGGACTTCTGCCGAGAGCCACGAGCTCCCTTACTGTCATGTTCTGTACGTTAGTGCGTTCTGTAAGCACCACACCTATGAGCCTTGCAAGTTGTTTCTCTGTATATGAATCGATGCTTTTCCCTTCTATCAGTATGTCGCCTTCTATCTTTGGCTGGAAGGCGGTAAGGGTTCTCAGGAGTGTAGACTTACCCACGCCGTTAGGACCAAGTAGACAGGTCAACTGTCCGCTTGGCACTGTGGCGTTGATGTCGGAAGCGACAACCGTCGTTTCCTTTTTGCCTATATATCCAATTGAAAGATTTTTCAATTCAATCATATAATATCTAACCTTCAACCTTCAATATTTCCTTTGCCCTTTCGAGAGCGATATTGATGTGGCTGCAGATGTTCTCTTTAGGCACATATTGGTAGAAACCGGCATGTTCGAGAGTATTATGCACTTTCTCCGTCACACCCGACAGCACGATTTCTATACCTTCGTTTTTGCTCATAAGACAGAGGTTGGTGAGGTTGTGAATGCCGGTAGAGTCAACGAAAGGCACTTTTCTCATTCTTATGATACGCACTTTTGGCCTGTCGCCAAAGGCAGCCATGATTTCCTCAAAACGGTTTCCGGCTCCGAAGAAGTACGGTCCGTTGATTTCGTAAACCTCCACACCTTCCGGTATAGAGAGATGTTCAAGGTTGCCTGAGCTCAGTTCGCTCTCTTGGTTAGGGTCAATCTCGTTGAGGATAACCTTCACGTCGGTAGTTTCCGACATGCGTCGCATGAAGAGCAGACAGGCAATGATAAGGCCAACCTCAATGGCAATGGTGAGGTCGAAGATGATGGTGAGGAAGAAGGTGATGAACAGGACGGTGACATCGCTCTTCGGGTTTTTCGTCAAGGCGAGGAAAGATCGCCATCCGCTCATTCCGTAGCTTACAACCACAAGAACTCCGGCAAGACATGCCATTGGGATGTATTGTGCCAGCGGCATGAGGAACAGGAAGATGAGCAGAAGCACGGCGGCATGTATGATGCCGGCAATAGGTGTTCGTCCGCCATTGTTGATGTTGGTCATTGTTCGTGCAATGGCACCTGTGGCTGGTATACCGCCGAAGAGAGGCGAGGCGATGTTGGCGATGCCTTGGGCTATGAGCTCGGTGTTGGAATCGTGGTGGTCGCCCACAACACCATCTGCCACGGTGGCAGACAGCAGCGACTCGATGGCTCCGAGTATGGCAATTGTCAATGCTGGAGATACGAGACCCTTTATTGTTTCCCAATTCATCTCAGGCACCTGTGCCGCCGGCAGTTCGTTGCTGATGGCAAAGCGGTCGCCAATGGTTTCGATGGACATTACACCTGCGAAGTTCTTTAGCAAAAGGGCAAGCACTGTCATTATGATAATGGCAACGAGCGAACCGGGAATCTTCTTGCTGAAACGTGGTGTGATGGCAATGATTACAACGCTGAACACGCCGACCAGTGCACACCAAGGGTCGATGGTGTTGAAGTTGGTGATGTAAACCCACCACTTCTCTATGAAGTCTGACGGCACCTGAGTGAGCGAGAGACCGAAGAGGTCTTTTATCTGTGTAGTGAAGATGGTTACGGCGATACCGCTGGTGAATCCGACTACGATGGGGTAGGGAATATACTTTATGATGGTGCCGAGGCGAAGTACACCGAAGAGCACGAGAAAAGCTCCCGCCATGAGTGTGGCAATGGTAAGGCCTTCAATGCCGTATTGTTGGATTATCCCGTAGATGATGATGATGAAAGCACCGGTTGGTCCGCCGATTTGCACCTTGCTGCCTCCGAATATAGAGATGATAAGACCAGCTACAATGGCAGTGATGATACCTTTTTCGGGAGTCACGCCCGAGGCGATACCGAAGGCGATGGCGAGAGGCAAGGCAACGATGCCCACGATGATACCTGCCATGATGTCAGACATAAGAGTCTGTCGGTTGTAGTTCTTTAATGTCTGTAGCAGCTTTGGCTGGAATATTTTTGCGTCTATTGTTTTCATTCTTAAAAGTTAACTCCAAAATTTAGATTTAGTGTTCCGTTGTGGCATGAGCCGAATTCGTCTTGACTGATGTTTGTGAGTCCGAAGTCATACGAGAGTTCTCCGTATATGATTTGGTAGCTGAATCCGCAACCTATGGTGAGTCCGCCATCGAATCGCTTGAAGTTGAAGTCGGAGAATGCAGACATAGATTGCTTTGTGTTATAGTCCTTGATTTTTCCGCCGATGCCATAGGCGAAATATCCGCCTGCGAAAGGAGTGATACAGAATGGGTCTTCAAGTTCGATGTTGTATTTCAGAAGAATAGGCAGTTTCAGATAGTTAAGGTTGTATTTCAGTTTGCAACCATTTTCAGAGTATTTGCCTCCCTTTTCGGTGTAGAAGAGTCCTGACTCGAGGTAAACGGGCGTGCCGCTTGAGAGTTCATATCCTATTACTGCACCGAGGTTAAGTCCTGAGCGCGAGCCAGGAGCGTCGAGCCGTTCCTCGTCGCTGTTGATGGTAGAGACACTGAGTCCGAGTCTTAGTCCGTAATAAAACTGGTTGTCGGAGCGCCAGTCGTCGCGATAGTTGTTGCTGTTTGATGACTGTCGCCATGTCTGTGCCGTGGCGGTGGTGACAGCCATTAACGCTGTAACGAGAAAAAATACAATCTTTTTCATACTACTATTGTTAAAAAAATATGATTTATGAATTGATAAGCCAATGCTTCAGTCGAATACTTTGAACTCGTAACCCTCAGCCTTGAGCCATTTGATGGCTTCCGGCAGTGCATAGTGCAACTTGTCGATGCTTTTCAGCGAGTCGTGGAATGTGATTATTGAGCCGTTGCGAGTGTATCGTTTCACATTGTTGAGCACGTCTTCGGCAGTCATCCATTTTGAATAGTCGCGTGTGACGAGGTCCCACATTACTATTCTGTACGACCTTCCGAGCCAGAAGTACTGGTCGAGCCTCATCCATCCGTGTGGTGGTCGGAAGAGGTCGGTGTGCAGCAGTTCGTTGGCCTTTTGGGCGTTGTCGCTGTATGTCTTTATGGTGTGACGGAATCCGCCAATGTGGTTGAAGGTGTGGTTGCCGATACGATGACCGGCAGCCACCACCTTATTATATATATCAGGATATTTTCTTACGTTGTCGCCAACCATGAAGAAAGTGGCCTTCACCCCGTGTTCAGCTAGGGTTTTGAGAATGAACGGCGTTGCTTCGGGTATAGGTCCGTCGTCGAAGGTGAGATAGACCGCCTTTACGTGTTTGTCCATTCTCCATGTGGCTCTTGGGTAGAGCCATCGTAGCCATAATGCCGGTTGCTCGATAATCATAAGTTTTCCTTTTTTATGTTATCAGAAAGAGAGTGCTATTCCTCTTCAGATCCGAATTGTCCGCCTTTACCGTGATATAGTTCCACCAGGCTGTTAAGGCGTTTCGCCTTAGCTTCGCTCCATTTTGCGTCAGCCTCTTCAGCGTTCAGCACTATTTGCTGCATAATGTATAAATGTGTCATACATTCACGTTGAGAGCTGAAGAATCTTATACCGTCGAGGCTGCAGTACCAGAGAAGGTATTGCTCCGAGTTTTTCCAAAGGGTATTGAAGAGATTCATTGCCTTTTTCTTTTCTCCCAGTGCCGTGTAGATTCTGGCTTCGTCGAGCGATCCTGACATGTAGTTCAATGGCACGTTATAGCTTGGAATATTTTTGTCGAGATATTCGAGCACTTCTTTCGCCTTTTTAGTCTCGCCTTCGGCCAGCAGGTTGGAGGCGAGTTGGACGAAGATGCGTCGGTGGGTATAGCACATGCGCATTACTGTCTCGTCGAGATAGATGCCAGGCTTGTCGATGCCACCGAACTTGAACTTCTTCATAAGGTTTTCGTATGTACGCTTGGTGTCGAAGTTCTTAGCTCCGGGAGCGTTGGTGGTGAATGGTGTGATGCGGTTGACAAGACCTTCCTGAACGAAGTTGTCGCCGAGGTTCATGTAGTTTTCCTCGCTCACTGTCATTGCCACGTAGATGGGGCGTGTCCAGTTGCATTGGGCAATCATTTCGAGCATCATGAGGTCGCCTTTGTATAGAGCGTTCTTTCCCTTGAGTGAGATGACCATCTTGTCGGGTATAGAGTCGGCAGCCATCATCATTCCGCTTTTCTTCACTGCCTCCTTGTCGATGGTGACATAGAGCGTGTCGGTAGGAATGACGTGTATGTTTCCCTCGTCTCCGGTGAGAATCTTCATCACCTCGCGCTTTTCGGCGCTTACTTCGTTGCGCACCCAGTCCTTGAGCACGTTTTTCAGCTCAAACGGGTTGTCGCCGAAGGCGGCCTTTGCCGTTTCAGGGTCTTCGGCATACCATTGTTTGATGTATTCCTTCACCGTTGGGTCCACCATAACATATTCGTTTGTTCCGGCGCAGTATTGCAGTCGGCTCCATGTTATCGGCACCTTAGGCGAGTCGTATGCCGGACGACACATCTGGTCGATATACCAGTCGGTCTGCAGGTAGCTGAGGTTGCAGACGCGGGCATCGGTGCGGAATCCCTCGACATCTTGGTTGTACCAAAGCGGGAAGGTGTCGTTGTCGCCGTTGGTGAAGATGATTGGGTTGCCTGTTTCCTGAAGCGACATGAGATAGTTTTGTCCGAAGTCGCGGCAGGTGTATCGGCCGCTGCGGTCGTGGTCGTCCCATGTTTGCGATGCCATCTGTACAGGCACTAACAGTGCGATGATGGAAATCACTACGGCAGTTGCGAGATGCTGTCGCTTGAGTTTTGCCGTAAGCATTTCGATGATGGCTGCCACACCCATGCCGCACCAAATGGCGAAGGCATAGAACGAGCCTGCGTAAGCATAGTCGCGCTCGCGGGGCTGAACGGGTGTTTGGTTGAGGTAAACCACGATGGCGAGTCCTGTCATGACGAAGAGGAATGACACTACCCAGAACTGTCGTATGCCCTTTTGTCCTTTTATGAGCGACTGCCAAATGAGGCCGATGATGCCGAGCAGCAGCGGCAGGCAGTAGAACACGTTGTGTCCTTTGTTCTCCTTGAGTTCGTCGGGCAGTTTTGACTGGTCGCCGAGTCTTAAGTTGTCAAACCAGTCGAATCCTGTTATCCAGTTTCCGTGTTCCAGTTCTCCGTTGCCTTGAATGTCGTTTTGTCTTCCGGCAAAGTTCCACATGAAGTATCTCCAGTACATGAAGTTACACTGATATGACAGGAAGAACCTGATGTTTTCCAATTGAGTAGGCATCTTTACGCTGATCATTTCTCCGCATCGGTCGTAAGGCACGTCATATCCTTCCACTCCGCCCATCCAACTCTCGTATGAAGAGGTGTGGGCTGAACTGTACATGCGGGGGAAGAGCATGTTTTGTGCATACTGGTAGTCGTCTTTTGTACGAACCACGAAGTAAGAGTCTTTTTCGTCTTTCGAAGCCTTCTCCTTTCTTTGGTAAACCGGTGCGCCTTTCTTTACCACAGGCCTGCACATGTCGCCGTTCTTGTCGAGTGCCATCTGTGAGGTGTAAGCCTGGCCGTAGAGCAGAGGGCGTGAGCCGTATTGCTCGCGGCTGAGATACTCGCCGAGTGTGAAGATGTCCTCAGGTGAGTTCTGGTCCATCGGCGGGTTGGCAGACGAGCGAATCACGATGAGCGCATAGCTTGAGTAGCCAATCATGAGCATGAGCATGCAGAGCAGCGAGGTGTTCTTGATGCGTGCCGAGACGAGAGCCACACCTTTCTTGTTCTTATACTTTAGTACAAACCAAAGAATGGCGAGCACTACGATGCCTATCACCACAGAGCTCCAACCATAGCCGTAGAAAGGAATTCCAAGCATGGCTATTGAAGCGAGATAAGAGGCGTTCTGTCGTTTCTCGTTCTTGTCGTTGTATGTTTCGCGTATTGCCCAGATGATGCATGCGATGAGTGCGAAGATGTAGATTATCTCGCCTGTGTTGAACGGGCATCCGAGTGTGTTGACGAAGAACAGTTCAAACCATCCTCCAACCCTTACGATTCCAGGCACCACTCCATAGAGCACAGCCGCAAGGATGATGACCGATATGCCGAGTGCGATGAGAGAGCCTTTCAGGTCGCCCTTGCCTTGTGGCTTGGGGAATTTGCGGTAGTAGTATACGAGTACGATGGCAGGTACACATAGCAGGTTGAGCAGGTGAACACCGATGGAAAGTCCTGTCATATACATAATGAGAATGAGCCAGCGGTCGCTGTGCGGTTCGTCGGCATGGTCTTCCCATTTCAGTATAAGCCAGAACACCACGGCGGTGAATGCTGAAGAGTAAGCATAGACCTCGCCTTCTACTGCACTGAACCAGAAGGTGTCGCTGAAAGTATATATGAGGGCGCCTACGAGTCCCGACGCCTCAATGGCAACGGCTTTTGCAGGAGTCAGTTCGTTCCAGCTGTCGATGAGAAGTTTTCTCGTGAGGTGTGAGATGCTCCAGAAGAGGAACATGATGGTAGCCGCCGACAGCAGTGCGCTCATGATGTTGACCATGAGGGCTACTTTAGACGGGTCGTTAACAAACTGCGTAAACAAGTTGGCGGTGAGCATGAAGAAAGGTGCACCAGGCGGGTGTCCGATTTCCAACTTGTACCCTGTAGAGATAAATTCAGGACAGTCCCAGAAACTGGCTGTCGGTTCAATAGTGGAGCAATAAACAAAGGCCGCAATGACAAAAGCGAGCCATCCTAAACAATTGTCCACCAGCTTAAACTGTTTCATTCTTTATACTATTTTTTATTAATTCTGCTATTTGACCGTGCAAAGTTACCTAAAATCGCTTGAAATAAAGAATAATAGGTTGATTTTTTTGTATTTTTTGTATAACAGAACTGCAATAAATAATATTTGTCAAGCATTTGCGGGTCTAACAGTCACCATTTCGTCCACTTCCACTATAGTGTTAGCAATTTGTTGGAGTTCTGCCACGTTGTGGTTAACCATAATGACTGCCCTTGTTTTAGCCATGTCAGTCACCATTTCCACCATCAAGTCTTCCGAATGTCGGTCGATGTAAGTGTTAGGTTCGTCGAGCACCAGCACGTCTGGATTGCTTACGATGGCTCTTGCGAGCAGCACTCTTTGCAGTTGACCTCCGCTGAGAGCCTTTATGTGTCGTTTGGCGAGGTCGGCAATGTGCAGTTTGTCGAGAGCGTCGTATACTTTTTGGTAGTGTGTTTTACCGAATCGTCCGAACAGTCCCTTTTGGCTGTTCAGACCCTGTATCACCACATCTTCAACGAGGATGGGGAATTCGCGGTCGATGTTGTTGTATTGAGGCAAGTATCCGATAGAGATATAGTCAGTTTCCACTCCCTTGCTCCAGTATTTCACCGAACCTTCCATTGGTTGTATTAGTTTGAGCATGGCTTTCAGCAGTGTAGTTTTTCCTCCTCCATTAGGACCAACGATCCCAATGAAGTCGCATTCTTTTACGCTGAGGTTCACGTCTATCACTTGCGGCCTGTTGTCATATCCTGCCGTGAGATGTTCTATGGTGATGATATTGTTCATTTTCTGTCGTTCAGTAGTCATTGTTGTTCCAATTTCGTGGAGTCAGCGAGTGCGTCTGCCACGAGAGTCATCTGTTTGTCCCAATTGTAGTCGAGCGGGTTGATGTCAATGGTTTTCACCCCGGTTTCTATGGTGATTATTTCCTTGTTTCTATTGTCGAACTCTTTTTGCACAAACATGATTTTTGTGTCCAGTTTCTTTGCGTTTGTTATTAGTTTTGCGAGCGAGGCTGCCGAAGGTTCTCTTCCGTCTTCCTCGAGTGCGAGCTGAGTAAGTGAGTATTCCTGTGCGAAATAGGTGAGGGCTGGATGATAGATGATAAACGAGCGGTTGTCGATGTTTTTAAGTTTCTGAGTAATAGAGCTGTTGAGCCTATTTATTGAAGCGACGAGCGAGTCGTATCTTTCCTTGTAATACACCGACGAGCTATTGTCAACCTTTGTCAGTGCAAGATAAATATTGTGTGCAATGACGAGAGCGTTTTTTGTCGACATCCAAGTATGTTCGTCTGTTACACCTCTTTTTGATGTGCTTACGTATTCTATTCCTTCAGATGTGTCGACAATGGTGATATGACTTGTGAGCGTATTGAGTTTTTCCATCCATGTGCGTTCGAATCCGAGGTTTCCCACTTTTACAAACATTACGCTTTTGCTCATGTTCACCATCTGTTGTGCAGTAGGTTCATATGTTTCCGGGCTACTGCCTTTTGGCACGAGCGTAGTGACAGATACCCTGTCGCCGGCAATCTGTTCGACAAAGTATCTTAGAGGCTCTATGGTCACTGTGACCACAGTTTTCTCTCTTTTTGTTTCTTCGCATGCCGCAAGAATGAATGCGAGAGTGAAGAGTGCTATGTATCTTAATATTTTCATTTTTTATATTACTTAACTCCTTTTACAATATCAAGCTTGCCCCGTAGACAAGTAGCATGTATCTGGCGAGTTTGCTGATGGTGACGCTTATCACCACTATCACCACATTGGCCCTCATGAGTCCGAGAGCAACTGTGATGACGTCGCCAATGACAGGAATTACCGAGAGCAGTCCCATCCATGCGCCTTTCCCCGCCATAAACTTGTGAGCCTTGTCGAGGTCTTCCTTTTTCACGTGCAGGTACTTCTCTATCCATTCCATCTTGCCGAGCCTTCCTATTGTGTAGTTGAACATGCTTCCGAGCACGTTTCCTATGGTGCCGTAGGCAATGAGAGCCACAGGGTCAAGCCCCGCAGCCTGCAGTCCAACCATCACTGCCTCGCTGCTGAAAGGCAGAATGCTCGCTGCCAGGAATGCGGCTATAAGCATTCCCATGTAGCCATAGCTCACGAGAAAAGTCATTATTGCTTCCATCATATTATATTATGATATTTACCACTGTGAGCGCCACAATGCCGCATAGCATGGCTATGAACGACAGGTTGGTGACCATGGTGCGTGTGTGGGTTATGTAGTGTGCAATGAGCGGACTGGTGTTAATTACCAGCATTCTGTATGCCATGTCGAAGTGCTGAGGCTGTAGCAGCAGGTACACCACTGAGGCTATGGTGAAGGTGATAAACGTGTCGTAGTACATGCGAGTGTTCACCTTGTCTTCGTTTTTTCTTCTCAAGTAGTGTACGATGCCTGTCGTGGCCAATATCACTGTAAACAGTAGCGAGAGCCATCGGTCGAGTCCTATTGTCGGGTAGATGGCTTCTATGCCTTTGTTGAACACACCGCCGAATATGGGTCCGAACTCTAAGATACTTTCGAAGTGAGCCAACGGAGTGGCTATGTCTTCGGTGAAGACGAAATAAAGTCCGGCAAACCAGTAAGGCACTATCACTCCGAATACGGAAGCTCCGAAAGTGCGCATTGACATCGACCTGAGGCAAAGCCACATGACAATCCAAGACAAAGGCAGGAAGAACAGAGCCTGCACCCACAGAAGACTTGCCACACCCAAAGGCACGAAAGCATAGAAGGTCCACCCCGTAGACAGTCTGTCTTGATATGTCTTGAAGAGCGACATCAGTCCCGCTACAATACATAGTGAGACTATTCCTCCCGCAGCGTCGGAGAAGAGGAAATTGGCTGCACAGGTCTGGGCGAGGAAAGCACACGACACCATTCGGCTGTAAGTTCTGAGCAACACGAAAGTAGTGTTCAGTTCCACCATCAGGTAAGAACTGAACACAAAGCATGTGAACTGCATCCAAAGCCGATGTTCTATTGCACTGCTGAAGCCCCATACCACTAAGGCAATGAGTGCGGTGAGAGGCAGTGATAATCTGCTTCGCGCTATCTTGTTTTGTAAACGCTTCACTTTCTTTATTTATAACTCAAGTGTCTTTAATATTCAACTCTTGAAAGTTAAAGAAGTAGAGTAACTTATTTCAAGTCTTTACCGATGTCGCGGCGGAAGTACTTGTCGGTGAAGCATATTTTCTGAGCTTCCTCAAATGACTTTTGCAGAGCTTCTTCCTTGTTTGCGCCGTAAGAGCTGACAGCAATCACACGGCCGCCGCTGGTTACCACTTCCCCGTCTTTCAATGCCGTTCCGGCGTGGAAGACTATGCTACCTTCCACATTCTCTATGCCGCTGATGGGATAACCTTTCTTGTACGCTTGAGGATAGCCGCCGCTGACGAGCATGACACAAACCGCAGCGCGCTCGTCGAACTCAATGTCTTTTTGGTCGAGGTTTCCTTCAGCCACACCCTCAAACAGGTCGACGATGTCGCTTTTCAATCTTAGCATAACGCTCTCAGTCTCAGGGTCTCCCATTCGGCAGTTGTATTCTATCACCATTGGCTCTCCCTCAACATTGATGAGACCGAAGAAGATGAATCCCTTGTAGAGTATGCCCTCTTCGGCAAGCCCATCGACAGTAGGCTTTATGATTCTGTCTTCTACCTTCTTCATCCATTCCTTTGTGGCGAAAGGTACAGGCGAGACGCTTCCCATACCGCCAGTGTTCAGTCCGGTGTCGCCCTCTCCAATGCGTTTGTAGTCTTTAGCCTCAGGCAGAATCTTATAGTTCTTCCCGTCGGTGAGCACGAACACCGAGCACTCTATGCCGCTGAGGAACTCCTCGATGACCACTTGTGCCGATGCGTTTCCGAACATACCGCCGAGCATTTCCTTCAGTTCCTTCTTTGCCTCTTCGAGAGTAGGCAGGATGAGCACTCCCTTTCCTGCGCATAGTCCGTCGGCCTTCAGAACGTATGGCGCCTTGAGTGTCTCGAGGAATTTCAAGCCTTCTTCAACGGTCGTTCCGTCGAAAGTCTTGTATTTTGCTGTTGGGATGTTGTGTCGCTGCATGAATGCCTTTGCGAAGTCCTTTGAGCCTTCGAGCACTGCTCCAGCCTTTGAAGGTCCTATCACTGGCACATTGCATGTCAACGGGTCGTTGGCAAACTCGTCGTAGATGCCTTTCACCAGTGGGTCTTCCGGCCCCACGACCACCATGTCCACCTTATTTATATATACGAAGTCTTTGATTTTGTCGAATTCGTTAACTCCGATATTCACGTTTTCACCGCAATTTCCAGTACCAGCGTTTCCTGGTGCGATGTAAAGTTTCTCACATTTTTCGCTTTGAGCTATTTTCCAGGCGAGAGCATGTTCGCGTCCGCCGCTTCCTAAAAGTAATATTTTCATAAATCGATATGTTTTGTCCCTTTTTCACTTCCTTTTACTTCAAATAATCCTCAAAATACTGTGTAATTCTCTCGTGAAGATGAACACTGGCATGACCAGCCATGTTGTGTCCCTCGCCAGGATAGACGAAGAAGTCGGGCTGTGTGCCAGCTTCCACGCAGGCGTTGAGGAACTGCAGGGCATGCTGAGGAACAACCGTCGGGTCGTTCATACCTATGATTATCTGCAACTTACCCTTCAGGTTCTTTGCCTGGTTAAGAAGGCTTGTCTTCTCGTAGCCTTCAGCGTTCTGCTCAGGTGTGTCCATATAGCGCTCGCCATACATCACCTCATACCATTTCCAGTCGATGACAGGTCCTCCTGCCACGCCCACCTTGAACACTTCTGGATGGTTGCACATCAGTGTGGTGGTCATAAATCCGCCGAAGCTCCATCCGTGGACGCCGATGCGGTCTTGGTCAACGTAAGGCAGCGACTTTAGGAAATCCACGCCTTTCATCTGGTCAGCCATCTCCACTTGTCCGAGCTGTCTGAATGTAGCCTGTTCGAAGTCGCGTCCGCGTCGCTCGCTTCCGCGGTTGTCGAGAATGAAGAGCAGGTAGCCCTTCTGCGCCATGTAGGTTTCCCAAGAGCGGCTTCCGTAGTGCCATGAGGCATCCACGTTGTGGGCGTGAGGTCCACCATAGACATAGATCACAGTAGGATATTTCTTCTGCGGGTCGAAGCCAATGGGTTTCACCATTCTGTAGTAGAGGTCGGTCTCTCCGTCGGCTGCCTTCAGTGTGCCGCAAGAGTAATCGGGAATGTTGTAGCCCTTCCATGGGTTCTCGGCAGTGAGCAGTCGCGACGCCTTGCCCGTTGCGGTGTTTATGAGGTCGATGTTGCGCGGAGTGTCGGGAGCGGAATATTTGTCTGCCACGAAAGCTCCCGACTCGGAGAGTTGTGCCTGGTGCATGCCTTCTCCGTTGTCTATGCGATGCATCTTCCCGCTTTTCAGGTCAACGGTGTAGATGTTTCTCTGTATTGGGCTGTCGGCATTGGCAAGCACCACTGCTGTCTTTGTCTTCTTGTTGAAGCCCAAGAGGCTCTCTATCACGAAGTTGCCTTTGGTCACCTGTCTCATTGCCTTCTTCTTCAGGTCGTAGAGGTAGAGATGGTTGTAGCCATCCTTCTGACTCTGCATCAGAAACTTTGTCGCGTCCCATGGCAGGAAGGTCAGCGGGTTGAGCGGCTCCACGTATTTCTCGTGTGTCTCGCGGTAGAGCTCTTCTTTTTTCTCGCCAGTTGCAGCGTCGTAGCTCACTAGGCGGCAGTCGTTTTGGTCGCGGTTGAGCTCAAACATGTATATGGTTGTTGCGTCGGGGCTCCACGAGATGTTGGTGAAATAGCGGTCGGTAGGGTCGCCTGCGCTTAGATAGACGGTCTTCTTCGTGTCGAGGTCATACACTCCAACGGTCACCTTGTGGCTCGTCATTCCCGCCATAGGATATTTGTCGGGTTCGAGAGTCGCCTCGCGCTCGAAGGTGTTCACCTGCGGATAGTCGGTCACCATCGACTGGTCCATGCGGTAGAAAGCGAGCCGCTTTCCGTCGGGACTCCAGAAGAGACCTTCCTCAATGCCGAACTCGTTGCGGTGTACGGCTTGTCCATACACTATCTCGCGGCTGCCGTCGGTGGTCAGCTGTGTGTCCACGTTGTTGGCGTCGGTCACGTGGAGCTGGTTGTTTTCTATGTAGGCATGTGCCTTCGACTCATTGCAAAACTTTGTTGCAGAACCGTTGTGCTTGTCGATTTTCCACACCACTTTCTTCATGCTGAAGTCGTAGATCAGTATCGACTTTTTCGACATCAGCAGCACCTCTGTCTTGTCGGCGTAGGGGCAGTTGGCATATAGCAGAGAATAGACCTTGTCGTCCTTGAGCAGTGAGTTCACGTCCTCTATATTAAATAAGGTGTCGCGCTTTGCAGTCTTCATGTCCATGGCTTCAAGGTATTCCACGTCGTGAATGATGAGTTTGTCGCCCCACCAGGAGAGGAACATGTTTTTCGGTGTCATGTTCCTGTAGTTTTTGCCACCGAAGTTTAGGTCTTCGAGTGTGAACTGCTTCAGTTGTTGGGCATTTGCCGTAAAGCCTATTGTAGCCATAATAGCCAGTGCAAGTGTTTTAATCCTCGTCTTCATATCTATCGAATTTTCGTCCTCCATTACCAAAGTTCTTTCCGCCCTTTCGGTCGTTCTTCCAGTCGTTTCTCCTGTCGCCCTTCCAGTCGTTTCTCCTGTCGCCCTTTCGGTCGTTTTTTCTGTCGTTCTTTCGGTCGCCCCTTCTGTCTCTCTTGTCGGCGAAGGAGTCGTCACTGGTGTCGTCTCTGCGTTTTTTGTTGTCGAATCGAGAGAGGTCATATTTATGGAATTTGAACGAGCGTATGTCGCCTTCTTCGTTTTCTTCCGTTTCGTCAAGACGTTTTTTGAACTCCCTGTTTTTCTTAAACCTGTGTTTCTCTCCCATTGCCTTTTTTTCGTCGTCGGTTTTCACAATACCGCCTTCCTCTCGGAATTCCCTAAGTTTTCCGTCAAAAATCTGGTATTTTCTGAGTTCGCACTCGAGCGATCCGTTGTAGAGAGGAATCTTTATCGAAGGCTTCAGTCCTATCTGGTCGAAGCATTCCGAGCGGTAGCTGAGCACCCAAGCGTCGTTGTCGAGGAACTGGTGTTTCAGTCTTTCTCCTATCATGCGGTATGTTCCGAGCAGGTCGGGCGTGGAGATGCGTTCCCCGTATGGCGGGTTGGTCACCATGATGCTCTTCTCCTTAGGCTGCTTGAAGTCCTTGAAGTCGGCACATTCTATGGTGATGCAGTCGGAGAGTCCCGCAGCTTTGACGTTAAGCCTTGCGGTGTTTACAGCTTTCATGTCAATGTCGTAACCATAGATATGGAATTTGTAATCCCTTTCCTCCGAGTCGTCGTTGTAGATGGCGTCGAAGAGGTCGCGATCGAAGTCAGGCCATTTTTCGAATGCGAACTCTTTTCTGAACAGTCCTGGAGCCATGTTTTTTGCTATCAGTGCAGCCTCTATGGCTATTGTGCCCGAACCGCACATAGGGTCGATGAAGTCGGTGTCGCCTTTCCATCCTGTCAAGAGTATGATTCCTGCAGCGAGCACTTCGTTGAGTGGAGCCTCCACGCTTTCCTGTCTGTATCCGCGTCTGTGTAGGCTTTCACCGCTTGAGTCGAGCGAGAGTGTGCATTTATCCTCTGCTATATGGATGTTCAGCCTTATGTCGGGGTTTGCCACGCTGATGTTCGGTCTGGTTCCGGTGGTTTCGCGGAATTGGTCTACTATGGCGTCTTTCACTTTGTAAGCCACGAATTTGGAGTGTCTGAACTCTTCGGAGAATACCACAGAGTCCACGGCAAACGTTTTGTCGTTGCTGAGGAACTGAGTCCAGTCCACCTTTTTCACTCCTTCGTAAACTTCGTCGGGAGTGAGAGCCTTGAAACGAGCGATAGGCTTGAGTATTCTGATAGCGGTGTGCAGTTGGAAGTTGGCTCGGTAAAGCATTTCCTTGTTACCGGTAAACGAGACCATTCTCCGTCCAATTTCCACGTTGTTGGCACCCAGATGTGTGAGTTCCTTTGCCAAGACGGGTTCAAGACCCATGAAAGTCTTGGCAATCATTTCAAATTCTTGTTCCATTAATGTATTGTTATGTTTACTTTTTTTATTTTTTTTGGGGAGTTATGATGGGGAGTTATGATTACTCCTTCTTGTATTTCTTTGAATATGGCTCCATGCTTTCTGTCACCCAGATGTTTGCGCCCACTACAGATCCTTGTCCGATGGTGATTCTTCCGAGTATGGTGGCGTTGGAATAGACTATTACGTTGTCTTCCAGTATCGGGTGTCGTGCTATTCCCTTTATCGGGTTGCCATTATCGTCGAGGGGGAAGCTTTTAGCCCCGAGGGTCACTCCTTGGTATAGTTTCACGTAGTTACCTATGATACATGTAGCTCCTATCACCACTCCTGTACCGTGGTCGATGGTGAAGTGGTGTCCGATGGTGGCTGCGGGATGAATGTCGATGCCCGTTTCCGAGTGAGCCATTTCCGAAATTATTCTTGGTATGAGCGGCACTCCGATGGTGTGCAGCCTGTGGGCTATGCGGTAGTTTGTGAGTGCTTTTATCACCGGATAGCAGGAAATGATTTCCCCGAAGCTTTCTGCCGCGGGGTCGCCGTTGAAAGCAGCTTCCACGTCGGTGGCGAGAGTCTTCCTTATTTCCGGCAGGTCGGCTATGAGTTGCATGGCCATCTCCTTGGCCTTCAGCTTGCATGGGGTGTTTTCCCCTTTCCCTGCGTTCGGGCAGCAGAAGCACAGTCCGGCCAAGATTTGCTCTTCAAGCAGTTTCGACAGTCGTTCCACTGCCATTCCGATGTGGTATCTAATAGTGTGCTTGTTGATTTTTGACTTGCCATAATATCCAGGGAAGATAATGGCTCTTGACAAATCGATAATTTCTTCGAGCACTTTGCCCGAAGGTAGCGGATTGCCATCCTGATGCTGATGGAAGAGTCCTTTCAGAGATGCAGGGTCGGACAATTGGTCGACTGCTCTCGTCAGTATCTCTGTGTATGTAGAACTGCCCATGCTTTCTGTAACAATATTTTTTCGGTACAAAGTTACTTTAAAAAAACGATTCTGCAAAGCGATTGGCGTTTTTTTCGTAAAAAATCCCCTCTTTTTTCATTAGATATAGGTGAAAAATGAGTAAACCAACATTTTTTTTCCTCTTTTCCTTGCTATCATAGGAAAATATTCCTAACTTTGTAGTCCAAAAGAGAAAAGTATAATATTGAAGTAGTATGAATATTTTTTGCGACGCAACGACTAATACATTCCTTCATGGCAACTTTACCTATTTCGTGTTGTTGATGGCAGGATTGGTAGTGATCTTCATCCTCGTGGGGTTTATCATACAACAGAAGAAAACACGCGAGATCATGGAGCGCGAGCTTGCTCATCTGGCTTCCATAGAGGGAAAGGACGTCGAGTACGAACTCATCATACAAGCCATGAAGCTCGCCACATGGCATATTGACCTTGAAACGATGGAGATTGTGTTCGACAACGACTATCGTGAGGAGCAAGGACTTTTCTCGCCGAAGCCTGACACGAGAATGATGCAGGTGTATGAAATCGTTCACCCCGACGACCGAGAAACAATCAAGACACAGATAAAAGACCTAATCGAAGGAAGAACAGACCTTGTGAACGCCCAGTTTCGCATGATGCAGACAAACGACAAATACTATTGGGAAGAAATCTACTGCACCGTGGCTGAACGTGACGACGAGGGAAAGCCCGCTGTCATCGTGGGCACGTCGATGTGTATAGAAGACAGAAAGAAGAAAGAACGCGAACTCATCAACGCAAGAAAGCACGCAGAGGAGAGCGACCGCCTGAAGTCGGCCTTCATCAGCAACATCAGCCACGAAGTGCGTACACCGCTCAACGCCATCATCGGCTTTACCGACATTATGCCCATGGTGACCGACGAGCAGGAGCGGGCAAACCTCATGTCGATAGTGAAAGAAAACAACTCCAAGCTGCTGAGAATTTTTGAAGACATGATGAACATTTCGAAAATTGAAGCCAAAGACGAAAATCAGAAACTTAACATCGAGAAGTTTAACCTCGTCGCCCTCATGGAGCAGTGTGTGGCCAAATGCTCAAACAATAATACCAATCCAAACATTGATATAGAGTTTATATCAAAGGAAACGTCGGTGGAAGTCAATACCGACCGGGAACGCGTGGAATACATCGTGCGCCACTTCGTGGAAAACGCCATGAAGTTCACAACGCAAGGAAGCATCACGGCAGGACTCTCCGTCACCTCCAGCAACCGCTTGCGCCTCTGGGTCACCGATACAGGCATAGGCATCGACAAAGAGCATCACGACCTCATCTTCGAGCGATTCTATAAGGTCGACTCCTTTGTGCAGGGAGCAGGACTCGGGCTCGCCGTATGCCGCAGCTTCGCCCTCAGCCTTGGCGGCGACGTAGATTTTGAGTCAGAGCCAGGCAAGGGCAGCTCCTTCTGGCTTGAGATTCCAAACGACGTAACCAAGGCAAATTGACAATCTTAACAGAAATGTAACATCTGTTTAAATACCATGTAACATAGAGTCACTACTTTTGCACGCAGAAATCAAAAGTAGTGACATTTATGGAATTTTTTTATCTCTCCATTGTGGTCTTCCTGCTTGTGTTGGCAGTGTTCGACCTCTTCGTAGGCGTCAGCAACGACGCGGTGAATTTCCTCAATTCTGCCATCGGAGCAAAGGTGGCAAAGTTCAAAACCATTATGCTCATAGCCTCCATGGGTGTGGTAGTGGGAGCCGTGATGAGTGCCGGAATGATGGACGTGGCACGACATGGCATCATGCATCCCGCCAACTATTCGTTCCACGAGGTGATGACCATCTTCCTTGCGGTGATGGTGACCGACGTGATCATTCTCGACATGTTCAACACTCTCGGCCTGCCAACCTCAACCACCGTCTCGCTCGTGTTTGAACTCCTCGGAGGTACATTCATCCTCGCCCTGCTGAAAATGAACGCCGACGGCAATCTCACCTTCGACGACCTGCTGAACAGCGACAAGGCACTGAGCGTCATCATAGCCATCTTCGTCAGTGTGGCCATCGCCTTCTTCACCGGAGTCCTGGTGATGTGGATTTCAAGACTTATCTTCACCTTCAACTATAAGAAGCAGCTGCGATACACCGTGGGAGTGTTTGGCGGCGTGGCATTCGCAGTACTCTCATACTTTATATTTATAAAAGGTGTATCAAAGTCGCCATTCATCAGTCCCGACGTGAAAGATTGGATTATGGCCAACACAGGATTGCTCATGCTCGCCATCTTCATCTTCGGCACTCTGCTCATGCAGTCGCTCCACTGGCTGCGCTTCAACGTGTTCAAGATCATTGTGCTCATGGGCACCTTCGCCCTCGCCATGGCATTCGCCGGCAACGACCTTGTCAACTTCATCGGCGTTCCTATGGCAGGTCTCGACTCTTACCAAGACTTCGTGGCCAATGGCAGTGGCGACGACGACTCCTTTATGATGACCTCGCTCATGACCTCAGCCAAGACCCCGTTCCTCTATCTGCTCGGAGCCGGAGCAATCATGATTATAGCCATGACCACCTCAAAGAAGGCGCAAAACGTGGTGAAGACCAGTGTAGACCTGGCACGACAGGACGAGGGCAACGAAATGTTCGGCTCGTCGAAGGCCGCACGCAGTATAGTCCGCGCCACTCAAGACATGGGCAGCTTCGTCAACAGATACATGCCGGCAAGCGTGGCACGATGGATTGACTCACGCTTCCATAAAGAAGAAGTGATACTTGAAGATGGGGCTGCGTTCGACATGGTGAGAGCCGCCGTCAACCTCGTGCTGGCTTCGGTGCTCATCGTAGTGGGCACAACATATAAGCTGCCACTCTCCACCACCTACGTCACCTTCATGGTGGCCATGGGTTCGTCGCTTGCCGACCGCGCATGGAGCCGCGAGAGCGCTGTGTTCCGCGTCACGGGTGTCTTGTCTGTCATCGGTGGATGGTTCATCACAGCAGGCGTGGCGTTTGCAGTGTGTGCCATAGTATGCATGTCGATGTATCTCGGAGGATTCCTCGTAATGTTCCTGTTCATGGCGTTGGCCATATTCCTTGTAGTGAAGAGCCAGATAGCTTACGCACGCAAGTCGCGCGAAGAGAAGAAAGACAGCGTGTTTGTACTTATGATGCGCACCAAAGACCCCGAGATTGTGCTCGACCTTCTCGAAAAGCATGTCTCGCGCACTCAGAGCTTCGTCAGCCGATTTGCCCTTGAGCACTTCAACCTCATACTCGACGGACTCACCGCCGAAAACCGCCATTTGCTCCGCCGCTGCAAGCGCGATCTCGACAACGAGCACGCCCAGCTGAAGAAATACCGACGCAAGGAGATGCTCGCCCTAAAACGAGTGCCGGCAGACGTGGCATTGGAACGCAACACATGGTTCCACTTAGGCGCAAATAGCGACCAGCAGTTCATCTACTGTCTCAAGCGACTCCTCGAACCGGTAAAAGAGCATGTAGAAAACAATTTCAACCCCATACCACGCATTTATTCTGAAGAGTTCACGCCGTTGCGTCATCAGATAGAGGAGCTCATGAAGCGCACTGAAGCCATGCTGTGCAGTGGACGTTTCACAGCCTACGACGAAGTGCTGGCCGATGCCGACCGACTCAAAGACGAACTCTCTGTAGTGCGCAAGCGTCATTTCGACCGTATGCAGCGCGATTTCGACAACAACAACCTGAAGATTTCCCTCGTATATCTCAACATTCTTCAGGAGAGTCAGGAGTTCCTGAGCATCATGCGCCACCAGCTTCGCGCCGCCAACCGCTTCTACGGAAAAAACAGGTAAACTCGAAAAAACGCTGTCACGCCTGTCACGCTGTCACGCTTCCGTTCCTAAAAACGCAAGCGTGGCAGCTTTTTTTCCACCCTCCCGAAATTTTTTCCCAATTATGTTTGGAGAGAAAAGAAAATAAACTTATCTTTGCAGCGAGTTTATAAGAATAAACGTGATTTTGAACGGGTTTAGGAAACAAATAAACATCAATCAATATGAAATCTACATTATCAATTATTGCACTCGCACTGACAATGGTGCTTACGTCATGTACAGTCAGCGACATCCCCGTGTCGGCAGTCGATGAAGGCCAATGGGCCATCGACGAAAGCTATATGGACACAAGCGTCAACCCCGGCAACGACTTCTTCATGTATTGCAACGGAGGATTCTGGAGAAACAATCCTGCCGTCGGATACGAATATTATGGAATTAACCAGGAGGCGAGAATTGACGCGTATAACAGGATGAGTGCCCTCACGCTGCCGTCGTTTGAAAAAATCAAAACCGACATCGACCGCATCGCAGATACTCAGTCAGAGGCAGGGAAAACCATACAAGGCGCGCTCGACCGAATTTCAGCCGTCACCACGCAAGAGGAGGCATGGAAGCTGATGGGACAACTCATGGCGGAAGGATTCCAGACTCCTGTAGACTTGGAAATTTTCTCGAAAGATGGCAAAATGGCTTTCGCCTTATACTTGGATGAAGACTTTGAATGGTATGCTAAAGAAAACTCAAAGGCCAAGGCCGACATGAATGTCGACATGCCGATGAGGCGACAAGCCGACGTGTACATGGGACTCCTGGACAATCCAGGACTCGTTGCCGCCATGCAACCCGTGAAGGCCCACACAAGAGCCGTGGCCACGAAGGAATATCAGATGTACATCAAATTCTGCGAGGGACTTGGCGTGTCGCCCGACAATCTCTATGGCATCGCCGACATGCCTGACATAGAAAAAGATGATGATTCTACCTACAATTTTGAGAAACTGAAGGAACTTCAAAACGCACCCTTGGACGACTTGGTAAAGATGATGAAGGATAAGGTGGAAAACGACGCCTTCCTCGCCTCGCCGGATGCTTTCGAATCCTTGCTCGGCAAAGGATATGGCGAGAGTGAAAAAATTTATATGATAAACAAAATCAATTCGAGGTACCTTTTATATGAGCAAGCGCGCCACTACGCCGATGCGTACGTCACGCCGGAAATGAAAGCCACTGTCCTCGCAAGATGCGAGGAACTGCGCCAGGCCTTCATCAAGCGCATTGGAGATAACACATGGATTAGCGACGCGTCGAAGGAAAGAATGATGGACAAAATCAACGATATTGGGTTCAGCGTGGGATATCCAGACCAATGGCTCGACTGGAAGGAACTCACCACACAACCTTCCTTCCTCGACGACATCGTTGCGCTCCGCAGCGCAAAAGTGGGGCTTTATAAACAATTATTTGGAAAGGATACACATCAGGTTTGTTTTAATTTTGTGTTGCTATTAGAGAACATAATGACTCCAACAAACATCTACTTTCCTGACTTTAACGAAGTGGTTGTATTGCCCGCAAACATGATGGAACCGTTCTCCAGCCCTACATACAACCAGGCTGCAAACTACGCTACGTCATATCTTTTCGCACATGAGATAATACACGCCTTCGACTCAAATTGTTCTCTTTATGACAAATACGGCAACCATAGGGAGATATTCGCCAACGAGGACGACAAAAAGGAATACCAGAACAGGACACAGCAGCTGGTTGACTGCTTCAACGCACTCGAGGTAATGCCCAACGGGGAACTGCCTGGAGTCTGCTGCGACGGTAAATTTACCCTCTCTGAGAACATTGCCGACCTCGGCGGATTCATGGTGGCTTACGACGCATACAAGAACTATCTGAAAAACAACGGATTCCGAGGCGAGGAACTTGTCAGGCAGAAACGCCTCTTCTATCAGGCTTACGCCAATCTGTGGCGAAGCAGTTATTCGGTAGACTTCGCCCTGTTATTCACCGTCGGACCTCATCAGGATGTGCATGCTATGGAACGCGAGCGTGTCAATGGCATCGTGATGAACACCGACGACTGGTACGAGCTTTTCGGTGTGAAGCCAACAGACAAACTGTATGTCGCTCCGGAAAAAAGAATTGTAATTTGGTAACTTTTCCCGTCTTGGCCGACATTTTTCCCGTTTTGGCTCGACGGTTTCAATTTTAATCCGTAACTTTGCAGAAGAAAAGCTGCATTTTCTTTGCAGCAGAATTTTTTAAACGAATTAAAACATTTATAATTATGGAAGAAAAAGAACAGAAAAAACAGGTGCTCGACGAGCAGCAAGAGGAAGAAGTGAACGGTGGAATACTAAAAAAACTTCGAGGCATATTTGTCGAGGGTCCAGACGTGGAAA
Source organism: Prevotella sp. P2-180 (assembly GCF_002251435.1). GTDB lineage: Bacteria > Bacteroidota > Bacteroidia > Bacteroidales > Bacteroidaceae > Prevotella. The sequence goes on along the minus strand of NZ_NPJI01000063.1, from coordinate 38,478 downwards.
TTCACGCCTGAACAAATAAATAATTCAACTTTCGCAAGTAGTAAAAGGTAGATAACTTCTCTTAACTCCTTCTAACTCCATAAGTTGAGCACATGCGAAAGATGAATAAATAATAATATATTGTTGAACTTTAAAAATTAAATTAATTATGGAAAAAGAACAGAAGAAACAGTTGCTCGACGATGAGCTGATGGACGAGGTTGCTGGTGGTGGTGCAGGCCTAATACCTAATGAATGTGGGGATTTCACTGGTGATAGTTATTACGCACATGGTACAACTATTTTTGGTGGAAGAGGTTCTGTACACAGTGATTCTGGCCTCAAGTAATCCCCTGTAAAAGCCATCAGTCCAGATTGTGGGTTTCGGGGGCTTAGGCAATCCCGACGACACGAAGGATTATGAACTTGTTTACATCTGCGGTTTGCCGCCGAAAGGGCGGTGGGGCTGCGGATGTAAAATGAGCACAGTACCAAAAGAATAAATCTGTAACTTTGCAGAAATTTTAAACGAATTAAAACATTTATAATTATGGAAGAAAAAGAACAGAAAAAACAGGTGCTCGACGAGCAGCAAGAGGAAGAAGTGAACGGCGGACTTATGCCTCCTCCCCGTCCAAACGATCCGTTTAGGACAAGAAAAAGATAGTCATTCCCCAAGTAAAAGCCATCAATCCTGATTGTAGTTTTCGGGGTATAGACAATCCCGAAAGCATGAAGGATTATGAACTTGTTTTACATCCGCGGTTTGCCGCCGAAAGGGCGGTGGGCTGCGGATGTAAAGTGCCAGTAGGGGAACAATTGCGCGCCAATTGACGCGCAAAATTTCCTCAGTTGGGCGGCCGTTGCCGGAGGCTGAAACGTGACAGCGTGACAAGCGTGACAACGATTTTACGGCATACCCACGAGTTTGAAATTTTATTACTAAAATTATTCTATTATTATATATATATAAATATATATATAATAATAGACCTATTTCATAGACAACAGGGAGGCGAGGGAAATGCTTGTCACGCTTGTCACGCTGTCACGCTTTCCCTGTTTTTCCTTGGCTATTCCGATTTTATTTCTTACCTTTGCAGCAAAGAAGAAAAAAAGAACTTAAAGCTATGAGTGAGAGAATAATTATACCTATTGTGGGCATGCGCTATAGCGCTGTGTTTAAGGGCTTGACCAAGGACGAGGCGACCGAGAAGTCGGAAAGGCTTCTCGAAGGCATCTCGAAGGGAGAGCGTGTGGTGCTGATGGCTGAGAACGACAACCAGCACGACGCGCTGGCTGTGATTTCATACATGAAGGGCAACTTCTACGGAAGGGTAAAGGCGGCGATGAAAAACATCGTGCGCATGCTGATGAAAGATGAGCAGGTGGAGGCGAGGTATTTGTGCGGCAGCCATGTCACATACTTTGTGGAGATTGAGGTCGATGGGCCTTTGGAGCTGCAGTGGGAAAAGCTCTACTCAATGGACAACTGTCCGCTGAGCGACAAAATCGTAACATCCATGCCTCTCCACGAAAGGCGCATCGCTGCCGAGGAGAGCGAGTTCCGCAGACTGATTGCAGAAGTGAGAAGTGGTAACCTAGATTGCACGGAGGTTACCAAACTTCGTGAGGATTTCCTGAGTTGTGCCGAGCGCATGGTGGACAGTTTGGGTTTCTCGCTGTCGCGCGAGTCGGAGTTCACCATGAGTTTTGTAGCCACGTCGCTGATGATGCTTGTGGCAGACCCGGAGTCGAAAGAGTGGGGCGGTGAGAAACTGGAGCAGCTCGCGCATAAAGCCGAGCGGAAGTCTGCCGACTCCACACGCGACACTGGCGAAGCCATTTTCAACACTATGCTCGACAGTGCACTCAACGACACGGCAATGCTCGCAAGGTATGAGAGAGCAGTGGGATGCACAATCGCGGAAATGAAAGCCGCGCAAAAGAAGAAATGTGTAGCCGAGCTGAAAGACTGGCTGAAAAAGATGACTACCCTCTACGACCTCCTCACACCGCTTGAAAACAACAACATGGAGGACCTGGCAAAACAAATAAGGTATCTCGCCATTGCGCGTACCGATATATATAGCGTGATGGCGGTCATTGCCTTGGTGAAGAAATTGGAGGAGAAGAAGAAGAATGTGAGGAAGAAAAAGAAAAGAAACACTCATAAGAAATCCCTTTTCAAGGGCATGAGCGAGGAGCAGAAAGCGGAATTGAAAAGTAAATTTAAGGAGAAGGTTGACAAGGAGAAGATAGAGTATGTTCTCGATTGCGTTAAAGAAAACCCGCTTGTTATTGCAGCCTTAAAGTATATCAACAACGATTGCCAGCAGAAGGGCAAGTATTATGCAACTGAGGTAGTGCCATTCATAATGGAGGCATTGAACATTAAGAAGGAGGACATTGGATTGGAACTAAAATCTATTTCAAATGGTATAAGTCCTATAAAAGACGATTATTAAAGAGCTGCATGATTCCCGCCGCCACACCCCCAGTCCCTACACTAAAAACAGCATATTTTCAGCATATTTTAATAGCATATAAAAGCATATTATTAGCATAAAAGCATACGAGGAAAAGCAGAAAAAAGATAGTAACTTTGCGGCAGAAACCAGCGAATAGTTCGCTCGGTAATTTATAAAAATTAAATTTATGTCAGCATTTAACATTAAATTTTCGCAAGGTCACAAGACGATGCACCTTGTTAAGAGCCGCGAAGAATACATTCGCCTGAGAAATAGTAGCAAGCAGATTGCCTTAGTGGCAGAAGCCAGAAAGGGCAACAGTGACGCCAAGAGCAAACTTGAGCAGATGAACTACTCCTGTCTGCCCGCAGAGGGAGGACTGCTCAAGGGAGCTAAGGAGCAGTCGAACTCGGTGGGAATGGACATCGACTTCAAGCTCGATCCCAATAGTGCCGAATACAAACAGCTGATGGAAGAACTGCCAAAGAAGGTGATCGCCCTAAAGGACGAGCTCGGCCTCTTGATGCTCGAGCGTTCCGTCACAAAGGGATTCCACGTAGTGTTCAGGCGAAACTACAACATGAGCCAGGTAGAGAACCTTAAGTGGGCAAGCAAGCTCATCGGAGTGGATTATGACGATCGCGCAAAGGACATCACTCGCGTGTTCTATACTACTACTGCAAGCGAAGAGGACCTGCTCTCCCCCGACGCCGCCCTCTCCACCCCCGCTCCCGCCGCTGCCGCAGCCGCTTCCGCTCCTTCCGCTTCCTCCGTTCCCTCCGCCTCCTTTCCTTCCCAGCCCCCGTGCAGCGGGGTTAAACCCGCTGTCTCCCCCTGTTCCCTCTCCCAGCCTCAAGCCGGCGAAGGCTACCTTGGCTTCACATGGCAGCAAATCATAGCCAAGTATTTCGACCTCTTTAATAACGGCAAGGAGCCCAAGGCCGGAAACCGAAACACGCTCACCTTCGAGCTGGCACAGGCACTGAGCCCGCTGGTGGACTACAACCTCGACAGCCTCCTCGCCATCGTCCCCCGATACGACTCCCTGCCCGAGCAGGAATGGCGCACGACACTGGCCAGCGCAGCCCAGCACCGCTGGAAAACCATGCCGCGCCGCACCCGACAAGTGCTGCAGGCACTGAAGGACGAGGCGCTGAAAAACCTTCTCGGTGGCTCGCCGCTACTCCCGCCCGACATGCCAAAGAAGCTCCCTCCGGTGCTGAAACTGCTCACGGGCAAGGTGCCGCAGCCTTACAAGCCCTGCGTGGCAGAAGGCGTCTTTCCCGCTCTCGCAGCTCACCTCCACGGAGTGAAGTTCCGCTACATCGACAATTCAGAGCGCGAGGCTGCCATCATGTGTCTGCTCATAGCCCAGATGGCGACAGGAAAAAGCAGCGTCAACATGCCTATAAAGAGAATTATGGCTGACATCGACGAGCGAGACAAAATCAGCATGGAAATGGATAACGAGTGGAAACAGAAAAATCCATCCTCGAAAAGCAGTCCACGAGACCCTCGCCCAAAGGAAATCTGCATACAGAACTTGAGCGACAACCTCACCGACGCCTGCTTCAACCAGCGTGTGTTCGACGCTGAACGCAACGGACACCGCTACCTCTTCCTCAAGACCGACGAGCTCAACTCGATGCTGAGGGTCACATCGAGGGGCAACATGCAGCAGCTGTCGCTATTGATAAGAAACGCATTCGACAATGCTGAGCACGGACAGGAACGCGTCGGAACGGACTCCATTACAGGAAAGGCGCCTCTGCGCTTCAACTTCCACACCTCCACAACACCATCGGTAGCCAGGAAATTGCTCAAAAGCGCCTTGATAGACGGAACCCTCTCGCGACTCTCTGTCTCCTCCATAGAAAAAGAGCAGACTGACGGAATGATACCCAAGTATGGCATCTACGACGACAAGTTCGACGCCGACCTGAAACCCTTCATCGACACGCTGAACCGTGCCAATGGTTACTACGAGTGCAAGCAGCTCAACAGGCTGATAGAAGGGCTGGTGATGGATTGCAAGGACAAGGCGGTGCAGTACGATTCCGAAGGATATGAGATTCTTTCCCGACGTGCCTGTGTCATCGCCTTCTCAAAGGGAATGGTGCTATACATTCTCAACGGGAAGCGATGGTCGAGGGAGATTGCCGACTATGTGGACTGGTCGCTGCGCTACGACATGTGGTGCAAGATGAAACATTTCGGGGAAATGTTGGAGGAAGAGCTCGACAACGAAAAACAGGCACTGAACAGCGGCATGGTGAACCTCTACGACCTCTTGCCCGACACCTTCACCTTGGAGGAATACCAAAGGGTGAGAATGACGCTGGGGAAGACGTCGGACGGGAATGCCACTCTGAGGAAGTGGAAACAACGCCGTCAAGTGGAGTTCGACGAGATTGCCAACGCGTATGTGAAGACGAAGCGCAGCGCCGCTTAGCCGTTGCCGATGGATAATAAACTTGGGAAACATCAGAATGTGACAAGCGTGACAGCGTGACAGCGTGACAGCCTTTTTTCCCTATCCATTCAGCCAAAAAGGGGAAAAAGGTTGTTTTTCACGATTTGACCAACATTTTTCCCGTTTTGTCTCTTGGGTTTCAGAAAAAAGTCGTAAATTTGCGGCATAAAACAACAAATAAACATTTATAAACAATTTAAAACTTTACGAATATGGAAGAAGAAAAGAAAAAAATTGAGCAAGAGCAGCAGCTCGAAGAGGCTAACGGTGGCACAGGTCCAATAATATACACAAATAGCAAATATGGAGTAGTGCGCACAAAGAGAAGATTTGGAGAAAAATAAACATTGATTTAAACGATTACAATTATGGAAGAAGAAAAGAAAAAAATTGAGCAAGAGCAGCAGCTCGAAGAGGCTAACGGTGGGCACAGGTTGCCGCCTGATGAAGAATTTTGGGTGAAAAATAATCCACTTAACTACACGAAATAAAAACATCTACAATTATGGAAAAGAAAGAAGAAAAGAAAAAGAAGGCTCTCGAGGAGGAAATGCTCGACGAAGTGAATGGCGGAAGACCATTTTTGGTAATTTTACCCGATAAGCCCTCGTGAAAGCATAACGAGACCCGAATGTAGGGGCGGACCAATGTGTCCTCCCTTGCTGCTTTATGCGGTGAGAATGTGAGCCTTTGTGTTCCTTTTTGCCATACGATAGTAAAAATATGCATATTTATTGTCTTAATATACTTATTGAAAAATAAAATTGGTTAAAAAGTTTTTCAGTTTCAGATATATTTCATACCTTTGCGGTGCTAAAAAAAGAAAGTAGTATTACGATATATGATACTTGCTATAAGCAGGGCGATGAAATATTCGCCAAACTGCGTGGCTAAAGATGCCGCGATACTCAACTGCTTGTGCAAAGAACTGATGCACTACGGTTACGACATTGATTCGACAGACGAAACGAGTCTGCGGCTCAATGCAAAAAAACGTGTATATATATCAATGGCCAGAACCGACGAGGCACTCGACTTGCTCAACCTCGCCTCTGAGCGTGGCGCAATTGTGATGAACGACCCACATGCCGTCGTGCTCTGCAAAAACAGAAGGCTGCTGATGGAAAGGCTGAAGCTGGCCGGACTTTGCGTGGCCGAGGAATGTGACGACAACGAAACTGCCGCCAACGGATACTGGATAAAGAAAAACCGAGGATACTCTGAACAGGAAAACGACGTGAGCTACGCACGCAACGACGAAGAGAGAATCATGGCCGTGGAGCAATTGAAGAAAAGGGGGATAACAGACGTGACCGTGACCCCGCATGTGGTGGGCGACCTCGTGAAATTCTACGGCGTGGCTGGCACCGACTTCTTCCGCACGTTCTACCCAGGCGACGACCATCAGTATAAGTTTGCACAAGAAAAAGTGAACGGGAGACCGCAGCACTTCCCGTTCGACAAAGACGCCTTGCAGAGAAACATTGACGCTGCCGCAAGGCAGATAGGCCTCGACTTCTATGGAGGCGACGTGGTGATAGACAAGCAAGGGAAGGCCACTGTGATAGACTTCAACGACTGGCCAAGCTTTTCGAGATGCAGGGAAGAGGCTGCAAGGGCAATGGCGCTCGCCGTTGTGAGACGAATAAAGCAGAAAGGAAAAATGCCACTGCTGCCGCTCGGCTCTCACGCAGGCGTGCGCGCAATCATATTTGATTATGGTGGCACGCTCGACACCGGAGGCACTCACTGGGGAAAGCAACTTTGGCACGCTTACCAGAGGCAACAGGTGCCTGTGGACGAACAGCTCTTCCGCGAGGCTTACGTACATGCCGAACGCACCCTCGGGAAAAACCCAATAATAAAACCAGACTTCACCTTCCGCAAAACGCTGGAGACAAAGGTTGACATAGAACTAAAATATATAGAGGAACGAGTAGAGGGATTTTGCGCCAAGCAGTGGCTGAAACCAATAGTGGACGATCTCTATGCCGAAACCCTCAGCCACACTCGACGGAGCAGAGAGGTGCTCGAACTGCTGGCACAGAAAATGCCAATGGTGCTGGTGAGCAACTTCTACGGCAATGTGGCTACAGTGCTGAAGGAAATGAACCTCGACCATATCTTCAAGCAGGTCATAGAGTCGGCTGTGGTGGGAGTGAGAAAACCCGACCCACGCATCTTCACGCTCGGAGTGGAAGCACTCGAACTGAAACCTGAAGAGGTGGTGGTGGTAGGCGACAGCTACGACAAAGACATACTGCCGGCAAAAGCCGCCGGATGCCACACCGTGTGGTTTGTGGGAGAAGGATGGAACGACGGCCTGCCAGACGGCGACGAGGCCGACGTGGTGATAACATCGCTAAGGGAACTGGAGTGAACTAATAAGGAGTTAAGATTAGGAGTTAACTCCCCATCATAACTCCCCAAAGAAATAAGAGAAAAGTATTTATACAAAAAAAATAATTGACGTAATGAAGCAATCTAATGTTAAGCCAGCAGATGGCAAATTAGGAATTATGGTTGTAGGCTGCGGAGCAGTGGCTACAACATTTATGACAGGTGTGTTCATGGCTCGTCGTGGCTTGGCAAAACCTGTAGGTTCAATGACTCAGTACGACAAAATCCGTATCGGACGTGGAGAAGACAAGAAATATCTCCACTACAGCGACATCGTGCCAATGGCAAAACTCGACGACATCGTCTTTGGCTCATGGGACGTTTATCCACAGAACGCCTACCAGGCTGCCATGTATGCCGAGGTGCTCAAGGAGAAGGACATCAACCCAGTGAAGGACGAGCTGGAGGCTATCAAGCCAATGAAGGCTGCCTTCGACAAGAACTACGCAAAGCGTCTCGACGGCGACAACGTGAAGGACTGCAAGACACGATGGGAAATGGTGGAAGCCCTGCGCCAGGACATCCGCGACTTCAAGGCTGCCAACGGCTGCTCACGCATCGTTGTGCTCTGGGCTGCAAGTACCGAAATCTACGTGCCTGTTGACGAGAAGGTTCACTACCACCTCGCCGACCTCGAGGCTGCCATGAAGGCTGACGACCGCGAGCACGTGGCTCCTTCAATGTGCTACGCCTACGCTGCCCTCACCGAAGGCGCACCATTCATCATGGGAGCTCCTAACACCACTGTCGATATCCCTGCAATGTGGGAACTCGCCGAGAAGACAAAGCTGCCTATCGCAGGCAAGGACTTCAAGACAGGTCAGACACTGGTGAAGAGCGGTTTCTCGCCAATCATCGGCACCCGCTGCCTCGGTCTCTCTGGATGGTTCTCAACAAACATCCTTGGCAACCGCGACGGACTCGTGCTCGACGAGCCAGCCAACTTCCACACCAAGGAGGTGAGCAAGCTCTCAACACTGGAGACAATCCTCAAGCCCGACGTGCAGCCCGACCTCTACGGCCACGGCAACGACGAGGACACACAGTACTACCACAAGGTGCGCATTAACTACTATCCTCCACGCAACGACAACAAGGAAGGATGGGACAACATCGACATCTTCGGCTGGATGGGCTACCCGATGCAGATAAAGATCAACTTCCTCTGCCGCGACTCTATCCTCGCCGCTCCGCTCTGTCTCGACCTCTGCTTGCTGAGCGACCTTGCCGCACGTGCCGGACGCTACGGCATCCAGCGCTTCCTCAGCTTCTTCCTCAAAGCCCCAATGCACGACTACACACAGGGCGAAGAGGCTGTCAACCACCTCTACCAGCAGTACACCATGCTGAAAAACGCTATCCGCGAAATGGGTGGCTACGAGGCTGACGAAGAGATTGACTAAAATAAATGAAGAATCTTTAAAATGAAGAATGAAGAGTGAAGAGTGAAGAATAAGATAAACGCGGATTACGCATTCATTGACTTCTTTTATTGCTGGCTACATCTCAGCATAACTCAAGTGAACTTGATTCTGCTTCGGTTTGCGCAGCCATTCTTCATTCTTCATTCTTCATTTAAAAACATTCTTCGCTTAAATAAATGAATACATTCAGAATAACATTTTTTGCCATCATTCTCCTGTTTAACGCTCTACAGACAAAGGCGCAGCAGTTGACTGGATATATAATCGACGAACAGAACGGCGACTCTATACCTTATGCAAGCGCCATCTATCGTGGACATGGAGTTGCCGTGGCTTCTAATATCAACGGACAGTTCCGCATAGCAAGACACAACGGCTGGGTGCTCACATTCAGCGCAATAGGTTATGTGTCAAAATCTATAACCATTAATTCTAATACAAAAAACAACTTCAACGTAAAACTTAAACCTGACACCAAAACTCTTAAGGAAGTTACCATCAAATCTAAAAAAACAAGATACAGCAGGAAAAACAATCCTGCCGTGGAACTCATGAAAAAGGTCATTGCAGCAAAAAAGCAAACTGACCTCGACAATCGTGACTTTTATCAATATAACAAATACCAAAAACTTACATTAGCACTCAACGAAATTACCCCCGAAAGACTTCAGGAAGGTAACCTGAAAAACAAAAAATGGTTTACTGACCAAGTCGAGAAATGCGAATATACCAACAAGCTTATTCTGCCAGTATCGGTGGACGAAACCGTTACGCAGAAAATTTACAGAAAAACCCCACATAGCGAGAAAAACATCGTTAAGGGGCAAAACTCAAGCGGGGTGAACGAACTATTCCAAACCGGTGACATCCTCTCCACGACACTGAAAGACGTCTTCACCGACGTCAACATCTACGACGACCAGGTAAGGCTACTACAGTATCCTTTCACCTCTCCAATAGGAAAGGATGCGATAGGATTCTACAGATACTACATCATGGACACGCTCTATGTAGACCGAGACAAGTGCATCCATCTACATTTCATGCCAAACAACCAGCAGGACTTCGGATTCCGTGGCGACATATACATACTTGCCGACTCGTCGTATCAGGTGAAGCGCTGTGAGCTCACCATACCGAAAAGAAGCGACGTGAACTTCGTGGAAAACCTACAGGTGAAACAGGAGTTTACCATGCTGCCCGACAGCTCTTGGGTGCTTTCAGTGGACGACATGATAGCCGAGATAAAACTCGCCAACTGGATACAAAAGTGTGTGATAATAAGAAACACACGACTCACCGACTATGCCTTCGACGAGCTGCCCAAGCAGCTCTTCAAGGGAAAGGCTAAGGACGTGAAGGAGGCTGACGCCATGATGCGCGACGAGGCCTTCTGGAACCAGTATCGACAAGTATCGCTCACCAAGAGTGAAAGCAGCATGGACGCTTTCGTGCATAATCTTGAACAGATAAAGGGTTTTAAATACATCATATTCGGTCTTAAGGCCTTGATAGAAAACTTTGTGGAAACGGGCAATCCAAGCAAAGTGGACATCGGACCTATCAACACCATGCTTACAAGCAATCCCGTTGACGGACTTCGCACTCGTATTTCTGCCCAGACAACGGCGAAGCTGAACCCAAACTGGTTTGCGTCAGGATATTTCGCACGTGGATGGGACAGCAAGAAAAATTACTATAAGGCAGACCTTACATATTCCTTCAACAAGAAGGAGTATCTGCCGCGCGAGTTCCCCAAGCGCACGCTCACAGTGTCATCTACATACGACATTATGGCTCCTTCCGACAAGTTCATGAAAACCGACAAGGACAACGTCTTCACCTCGTTCAAGTGGAGCAAGGTAGACAAGATGATGTTCTACAACCGACAGGAGATAACCTTCGAACGCGAGGAAGACTGGGGATTCAAGACCACCATCGGCTTCAAGACAGAGGAGAATGAAGGTGCCAGCGACCTATACTTCATTCCGATGCGCCAATATACTGCCGCACAGAACGTACCTCCGCAAACCCATGCCACCGATGCTGCTCCAGAAGGACTGACACCGGAAGCAATGAGAGGACTGTCGGCAAAGTTCCGCACTTCGCAGTTCCATGTGGAATTGCGCTTCGCACCAGGCGAGACATTCATCAACACCAAGCAGCGACGACTGAAGATAAATCTCGACGCACCAGTGTTTACCATTGGTCATACACTCGGAGTGAAAGGCTTCCTCGGCGGCGACTATCGCTACAACTTCACTGAAGCCTCCATCTACAAGCGCTTCTGGATGAACTCATGGGGAAAGATAGACTGCTACCTCAAGGGAGGAATACAGTGGAACCAAGTGCCTTACCCTCTGCTCATCATGCCAGAGACCAACCTCAGCTACATCATTCAGGACGAGACCTTCGAACTCATCGACAATATGGAGTTCCTCAACGACCGCTTTGCCTCGCTCTACGTGTCGTGGGACTTCAACGGCAAGATATTCAACCGAATACCATTGCTGAAGAAACTCAAGTGGCGCGAGTACATTGGCTTCCGTTGCCTGTGGGGAGAACTGACAGACAAGAACAACCCGTTCCTCGAGCAGAACGCCCAAAGCGACATCCTTATGATGTTCCCCAACGGATGCCGTGTGATGGACCCGAAGGAGCCATACTACGAGCTCTCTCTCGGCATCCACAACATCTTCAAGCTCATACATGTGGAATACGTACGCCGACTCAACTATAACGACTATCCTGGAGTACACAAGGATGGAATACGATTTATGGTGAGAATGACGTTTTAAGAAAAATTAAAGAATTAAAAAATTAAAGGATTAAAAAATTAAAGGATTAAAGGGGATGACAATATATCCAAAACTCATAATGGATGCACTGGCAACAGTGACTTATCCAGGCACAAAGAAGAATCTCGTGGAGAGTGGCATGATAGCCGACACTCCGAGTATCAACGGAATGAAGGTGAAAGTGGTGTTGGAGTTTCCACGCGATACCGACCCATTCCTCAAATCCACGGTAAAGGCAGCCGAGGCAGCCATACACTACCATGTCTCGAAAGATGTGGAAGTGGAGATAACGACAGAATTTAAGTCGAAACCACGACCCGAAGTAGGAAAAATGCTACCCGAGGTGAAAAACATCATTGCCGTGAGCTCTGGCAAAGGTGGAGTGGGGAAGAGCACCGTGGCTGCCAACCTCGCCATCTCGCTCGCAAGACTCGGCTACAAGGTAGGACTGCTCGACACCGACATCTTCGGACCTTCCATGCCAAAGATGTTTAACGTGGAAGACGCAAGACCTTATGCAGTGGAGAAAGACGGACGAAAACTCATCGAACCCGTGGAACAATATGGTGTGAAACTGCTCAGCATAGGATTTTTCGTCAATCCCGACACTGCCACACTATGGCGAGGCGGAATGGCTACCAACGCACTGAAGCAGCTTATTGCCGACGCCGACTGGGGCGAACTCGACTACTTCGTGCTCGACACTCCTCCTGGCACAAGCGATATACATCTCACTCTGCTTCAGACACTTGCCATTACAGGAGCCGTGATAGTAAGCACACCTCAGCAAGTGGCTCTGGCTGACGCAAGAAAGGGTATTGACATGTACAGAAACGAAAAGGTCAACGTGCCTATTCTCGGACTCGTGGAAAACATGGCATGGTTTACTCCCGCAGAACTACCCGAAAACAAATACTACATCTTCGGAAAAGAAGGCTGCAAGAAACTGGCTGAGGAAATGCACACACCACTACTCGCCCAGATTCCTCTCGTGCAAGGCATTTGTGACAGTGGTGACAACGGGACACCTGCAGCTCTCGACATCGAGTCGCCCATGGCGCAGGCTTTCATTAACCTCGCTCAGGCTGTGGTGACCGTAGTGAACAAACGTAACAGAGAAATGGAACCAACTAAAATCGTAGGAGTGAAAAAACAATGACACCAACAGAAATAAGAAACGAAAAACTTGCAGCCAAGATAATAAAGAATCTTGAGCGAAGACATATCAAGGGATATTACTGTCCAACGGCAAAAGAGGCTGTAGAACTCGTGTCAAACCTCATTGAAGACGGAAGCTCTGTAACATGGGGAGGATCTATGACCATTCGCGACATGGGCATTCCTGCCGCTCTCCACGCAAGACAGTCGCTCACCGTTTATGACCGCGACCTTGCTGCCGACCGCGAGGAAGCTCAGCAGATATACCTCAAGGCCTTCTCGTCAGACTATTACCTCTCAAGCATCAACGCCCTGAGCGAAGACGGACAGATAGTTAACGTCGATGGTACTGGCAACCGAGTGGCTGCCATCACATTCGGACCGAAAAACGTGATTTTCGTAGTTGGTGTGAACAAGGTGACACAAGACGTGGACTCGGCTCTGAAACGAGCTCGATCAACAGCTGGACCTATCAACACTGCCCGATTTGACATTGAGACTCCTTGCAAAATAGACGGAGTATGCCATAACTGCAACTCTGCCGACTGCATCTGCAACTACATCCACATACTAAGAAACTCGCCTCGCGGGAAACACCAAGTGGTGATAGTGGGTGAAAATCTCGGCTACTGATGATTGTTTGCATTGCTGAGAAACCGAGCGTGGCAAGGGAAATAGCACGCATCATTGGAGCCACAGCTGCCAAAAACGGATATATGGAAGGCAACGGATACCAGGTGACATGGACTTACGGTCACCTCTGTACGTTGAAGGAACCGCATGACTATACCGAAGCATGGAAGACGTGGAGCCTCAGCCGACTGCCCATGATTCCACAACGATTCGGCATAAAACTCATACATGCTGAACATATTGAAAAGCAGTTTGCCGTGGTGCAACAACTCATGCTGAAGGCTGACTCCATAATCAACTGTGGCGACGCTGGACAAGAGGGTGAACTCATTCAGCGATGGGTGATGCAGAAGACGGGAGCAAAATGTCCGGTGAAGAGACTTTGGATTTCGTCGATGACAGATGAGGCCATTGCTGAGGGATTCCAGCAACTGAAAGACCAAGACGAGTACCAGTCGTTGTATCTTGCAGGAGTGAGCCGAGCCATTGGCGACTGGCTGCTCGGTATGAACGCCACAAGGCTATACACCTTGAAATATGCCCAGAACCACCAGGTGCTAAGCATCGGTCGTGTGCAGACTCCGACTCTTGCACTCATCGTAAACCGCCAGAAGGAGATTGAGCAGTTTAAGCCTGAGGCCTATTGGATTCTCTCGACTACATATCGCGACACTGTGTTCCAGTCAACGAAAGGAAAGTTCACGAAAAAGGAGGATGGCGAGAAATTTCTTGAGACAATCAGTGGTAAGCCGTTCACTGTCACCGATATACAGAAGAAGAATGGAGTGGAACAACCGCCCCAGCTCTACGACCTCACCTCGCTTCAGGTGGACTGCAACAAGAAATACTCAATGAGTGCCGAAATGACGCTCAATACCATACAAGGGCTTTACGAGAAGAAACTTACCACCTATCCGCGTGTGGACACTCAGTATCTCAGCGACGACATCTATCCAAAGTGCCCGCAAACTCTTCAGGGACTAATGGGCAACTATAGCCAGCTGCTCATGCCTCTTCAGGGAAAGACGCTTAAGAAGTCGAAGCGAGTGTTCGACTCGTCGAAGGTGACTGACCACCATGCCATCATTCCTACAGGAGTGCCGGCAAGAAACCTTACCGACATGGAGCGTCACGTCTACGACCTCATTGCCCGACGATTCATTGCTGTGTTTTATCCAGACTGCAAGTTCGCCACGACCACGGTGATGGGACGTGTGGAGGACATCGACTTCAAAGTGTCGGGAAAAACCATTCTCGACGAGGGATGGAGGGCGGTATACAAGAAGACAGCTGAGACCGAGACCGCCGAACAACCAGACAGCGAGGAGCGCACCTTGCCTCCATTCGTGAAGGGAGAGAGCGGAGAACACATACCTTCGCTCACCGAGAAATGGACCACACCGCCAAAGTTCTATACCGAAGCAACACTTCTTAGGGCCATGGAGACTGCGGGAAAGTTTGTGGAGGACGAACAACTGCGTGCTGCACTGAAGGAAAACGGAATCGGAAGACCATCTTCGCGTGCCTCTATCATCGAGACCTTATTTAAAAGAAGGTATATAAAGCGTGAAAGGAAAAACCTCATAGCCACTCCTACAGGCATTGAACTTATCGACACCATAAAGGAAGAACTGCTGAAAAGCTGTGAGCTGACTGGCATTTGGGAAAAAAAACTTCGCGACATAGAAGCCAAGAAGTATGATCCAGCTCAGTTTATTGAGGAACTGAAAGTACAGATAACACAAATAGTTCACGACGTGCTGGCCGACAATAGCAATCGTCATGTCACAACACTCACCGACGAGGACATGAAGAAAAAAATGGCTCCAAAGGTGGCTCAGGCCCCAAAGACCGCTCCAACGCCAAAGCCGCAACAACCTGTGAAAGACGAGATTGTGGGCAAACCCTGTCCTCTCTGCGGAAAAGGTCATCTCATAAAGGGAAATACCGCCTATGGATGCAGCAGATGGAAAGAAGGATGCACGTATAGACAGGCTTTTAATTAAAAAATTAAAGAATTAAAAAATTAAAAATTAAAAAATAAAGAAAGGTCAGGCATAGACGAAGTCGATGAAGAATTATTATGGGTATATACTTGTTTGGGTACTTGTTTGGACTCTCGCATCGTGTGGAGCCGACGCCTATATGAAGAAAGGCGACCAGTACCTCGCCATCGGAGAATACTTCGATGCGGCTGAACAGTATAAAAAAGCTTATACCAACACTCCCACAAAAGAAAGGACAACAAGAGGACAAAGAGCGAAGAAACTTGCTGAGTGCTACAGACGTATCAACTTCTCACAAAAAGCCATTGCCGCCTACAACAACGTGATAAGATACAACCAGGCTGACTCGCTCACACACTTGCGACTCGCCCAGCAACTCATGAAAACTGGCAACTACCGACAGGCTGAAAAGGCCTTCGCCATTGCTGCCGACAGCCTGCCACAATCAAAAATCGTGAAAAACGGACTTCTATCTGCAAAAAATGCCACACAATGGAAAAAGGAAGGCTCGGCATATACAGTGAAACGGGAAAACGTGTTTGCATCAAGAAGGGCAGACTATTCGCCAATGCTTGCAGGAGATGACAACGACCGACTGTATTTCACATCGACAAGACCTTCGACCAAGGGTGACGAACTTAGCGGCATAACAGGAACAAAGACTGCCGACATCTTCTTTTCGCAAAAAGACGAAAAAGGGAAATGGACCAAGCCGCAAAATATAGACACTGAACTTAATAGCGACTACGACGAGGGAGCATGTTCGTTTTCACCCGACGGACGAACCATGTATCTCACACAATGCAAGAGCGACCCTTCTTACCCTCGTTATGCCACCATCTGCACTTCACAACGCAACGACGCCTCTTGGGGAAAGTCGACGGTACTTACCATTTCTAAAGACACACTCTCAAGCTTTGCTCATCCGGCCGTGTCGCCCGACGGTCAGTGGCTCTATTTCTCTTCTGACATGCCTGGTGGATATGGAGGTCTCGACATCTGGAAGATTCGCTTAGGGAAAGACGGGGTGGTAGGTGGTGTGGAAAACCTCGGCAATAAGATTAACACTGAAGGCGACGAGATGTTTCCTACATTCAGACCAAATGGAGATCTATACTTCTCTTCCAACGGACATCCAGGAATGGGAGGACTCGACATCTTCATTGCCAAGACTGACACCATGGGCAACGGATATGTGATTGAACACCCAGGATATCCGCTCAACTCAGAGGCCGACGACTTCGGAATGACATTCGAAGGACTGAAAAACCAAGGCTTCTTCTCGTCAAACAGAGGCGATGCCCGTGGATGGGACCACATCTTCAGTTTCTATAATCCAGAAATAGTGCAGACCGTGACGGGATGGGTATACGAAAAAGATGGATATGAACTGCCTGCAGCTTTGGTTTACATGGTGGGCAACGACGGAACCAACCTCAAACTCAACGTTAAGGGCGACGGCTCGTTTACCCAGCAGATAAAGCCTAACGTGGACTATGTGTTTCTCGGCACATGCAAGGGATACCTCAATCATCAGCAACAGCTGAGAGTGGAACCTGCAAGCGAGTCGTGCGACACAGTACTGCAGTTTCCGTTGGCCTCGATCATGGCTCCAGTTCTCATCGACAACATTTTCTACGATTTTGACCGTGCCACATTGCGTCCAGAGTCGAAGACATCGCTCGACGAGCTTGTAAAACTGCTTAACGAGAATCCAAACATCACTATCGAACTGAGTGCCCATTGCGACTATAAAGGTTCGGCTGCCTACAACAAGCAGTTGTCGCAACGAAGGGCAGAGTCGGTGGTTAACTATCTGATAGAAAAAGGAATAGCCCGCGAAAGACTTACTCCCGTGGGCTATGGTAAGGAAAAACCAAAGACAATAAAGAAGAAGGTTGCCGAGCGTTATGAGTTCCTGAAAGCCGACGATGTGCTTTCTGAAGAGTTTATCAGGCAACTGAAACCGGAGGAGCAGGAGATATGCAACCAGCTTAACCGTCGCACGGAATTCCGCGTGCTCAGAACAACCTATAAGATGTTCTGAAAAGATACACTGTGCCAACTACCACCGCCAACGGCAGTATCATCAACCAGAAGAGCAGATAGGTATAGTCGAAGGTATGGGCTGTGGCTATTAGTGTAGCCAGCAGGTCGTAGGCTATGTTCCAGCCTTTCATCAAGAAGAAGAGTGCTATGGTGGCTATGATGAAGATGATGTTCCATGTAGTGGCCCATTTCCTCAGCTTTCTTATCGCCTTGTTTTCAACGCGTCGGCCTTCGGGCAAGGCGTTGATTACTTGTTCAGTAAATCCATGGTCGGAAATCTGAACTTCTGCCGCTTCCTTGAAGAAGTGCTCAAGCATTATGTCTTTTTCGTCTTTCATTTTCTTCATTGTCTTTATCATGTATTGTCCTTAACTTCTTTAACTTCCTTAACTTCCTTAACTTCTTTAACTTCCTTAACTTCTTTAACTTCCCCCATATCAATATCCATTCTTTTTCAGAAAGTCAACCATCAGGTCTTTCCCTCTTTTCAGGTGCGACTTAACAGTGCCTATGGGCATGCCGGATATCTTTGAAATCTCGTCGATGGCTCTTCCGTCGATGAGTTGCATTGTGATGCAGGTGCGTTGGGTTTCTGACAGTCGGGCCAGTGCGTCGTAGATGTCTTTTCTTATCATCGTATCGCTGCCCGAAGACTGAGGATGGCAGTTTACAGAGTCGAGGTCTACTGTGGGATGAAGTTTACGGCAGTAGTCGTAATAGGTGTTGTAGGCTATTCGCATTAGCCATGTGCTGAACGACGAAGTTCCATGGAATTCTCTTATGTGTGTGTAGGCTTTCACGAAGGTGTCCTGCGCAAGGTCGTCGCTCAGCTGTGAGTCTCCCAAAGTCTGGGCGAGGAAAAACTTCCTCACCCTCGACTGGTATTTTCTCACGAGCTGGTCGAATGCCCTTTTATTGCCGGCTATCGCCACGCGTGCCACGAGTGTTATGTCGTTAATGAATTCCATTATATTGCCTTTTACTTATTCGGAAATGTCAATTTCTATGACTTCTATTGAATGTTGTCTTCTTTCTGGATTGTCTCATCACATACCTTATTCTCGTCATTTCCCTCTTTCGAGCAACCTCTTTCTGCCTGTTTCTCTTTTTTTGCCATAAACAATTGTCCGCCGCCGAAGCATGCAACGAGGAATCCAATGCCGCCAATGAAGTCGTTGTTCCAGAAGGCAAGGCAGCAAACCATGAGTCCCAGTCCGATGGCAATATGTTTTATGCCCTTTGCGCGGAGGTCTTCATCGTAGGTATAATTGTCCGACCTTTGCAAGAAAGAGGCTTTGCTTTGTGGAGCTCTTGTCTCTTCCTTGGGTTGGGCATCGCGATATACTACACGTTCTGTTCCTGGTATGGGTTGTCCGTGTTTCAGTGCCATTTCAGCCAAGCGGATTTTGTCTTGGCGGTTGCGGTTGATGAAGTAAAAAATCATCAGCAGCAGAATGAGCGGAGCTCCGATGAAGATGATGAAGATAATCGCGACAAGATATTTTCCGCTTTCTGAAATCTTGTCGAACATTCTTTCGGCAAAAGCCTGATTGTCGGTGAGCTCGTGGCGGTAGTACTGGCTGTAGGCCGATGGCTGACTGTCGTCTTCCCATTCCTCGTCTACTGTAGCCGAGGTGGTGTCAGAATAAGCCACTGTGGTTTCGCCTTGAGATGCTGCCTTTGCTGCCGCCGCCGAGTCGGCTGAGGCCTGTTGTTTACCTTTATCGTCTACTACCGTGGTTCGTGGAGTGTGGCGATGCTGTTGTGCTGCAGATGCTGCAGATGCTGTGGTGTTAGCTGCCAATAACAGTGCAATAACCCAAATAAACATGTTCTTTTTCATATCTTTATGCGTTTTTTTATTCTTTCTTTGTCTGTTTGACGAATCATTTGCCAATAAAGTTGCAAATATATCATTTTTTTTTTAATTTTGCACACCAAAAGGAAGAAAATTATGAAAATATTGCCTGACGACTTTGTGTCGTATACCCAAAAGGTGATGGGCGGGAGCCGGTTTGACCGATTCATGGCATCGTTTGACGAGCTGCCTTCAGTGAGCGTTAGGGTGAAGCGTGGCTGCAGGTTGCCGATGGGTGGCGTGGATGACGGGCGTGTGCCTTGGTGTGATGAGGGAGTGTATCTGAAGCAAAGACCGCAGTTCACTCTCGACCCGTTGTTTCATGCCGGTTGCTACTATGTGCAGGAAGCCTCGTCGATGTTTCTTGCCGAAGTGTTACGTCAGCATGTAGACGGGAAGGTGGCGATGCTCGACCTCTGTGCTGCTCCAGGAGGTAAGTCTACATTAGCCCTTCAGACTCTGGCAGAAGGAAGTCTGCTTGTGAGCAACGAGCCAGTGAAGACTCGTGCCAACGTGCTGGCTGAAAATCTTTCGAAATGGGGCAACCCAAACGTCATAGTCACCAATGCCTATCCTTCTGACATTGCAAGGACGGGAGCCTTGTTTGACGTAGTGCTCTGCGATGTGCCTTGTTCTGGAGAGGGAATGTTTCGCAAGGACGAAGGGGCAATAGGGGAATGGAGCGTGCAGACGGTTGACAGGCTTTGGCGGCTTCAGCGCGAGATAGTGGCTGAGGCGTGGAAGACACTCAGGCCTGGAGGACTTTTCGTTTACAGCACCTGTACCTTTAATCTTCGCGAAAACGAGGAGAACGTGAGATGGATTGCGGAAGAATACGATGCCGACATACTTCCTATAAAAATCTCACAGCAATGGAACATCACAGCCTCGTTGCTCGAGGGCTTCGACTCGCCAGTCTACCGTTTCATTCCGGGCATCACCAGAGGCGAGGGACTTTTCATGGCAGTGTTGAGAAAGCCGGACTGTGCATCATTGTCTTCAGGCGAACGACGTCGGCGGAAAGGTGGAAAGGAAACAAAAGCCTCTGACAAGATAGACCTTCCATGGAAAGGATGGAAAGGCTTGGGCGATGGCTTCCAATATGTACAAGTGGGGGAAAAGGTGCTTGCTCTACCTTGCAGCCTTACACCTTATTATAATATATTAAGGGAAGGACGGGTTCGCATGCTGAAGGCAGGTGTAGCTCTCGGCACTGTTAAGGGCCGCGACCTTGTGCCCGACATAGAGTTGGCCCTCTACGACAATCTCGATACCAGCCTTTTCCCAGTCTTCGAAGCCGACCATGCCACTGCACTTGCTTATCTTCGTCGTGATGCCATAGAACTGCCGGTCGAGATGCCAAAGGGCTATGTGCTCATTGCTCACGAAGGCCATGCGCTCGGGTTTGTCAAAAACATAGGCAATCGTTCAAACAACCTCTATCCGCAGGAATGGAGAATAAAGTCAAGCAAGAT
Organism: Prevotella sp. P2-180; assembly: GCF_002251435.1. Classification (GTDB taxonomy): domain Bacteria; phylum Bacteroidota; class Bacteroidia; order Bacteroidales; family Bacteroidaceae; genus Prevotella. The sequence goes on along the minus strand of NZ_NPJI01000063.1, from coordinate 17,754 downwards.
ATGAAACAATATATAGAACTACTCAATAGAATACTCACAGAGGGCGTGCAGAAAGGCGATCGTACAGGCACTGGCACGCTAAGTGTATTTGGTAACCAGATGAGGTTTAACCTTGCCGACGGTTTCCCGCTGTTGACAACTAAAAAGCTGCATCTGAAGTCGATAATCTACGAACTGCTCTGGTTTCTCAATGGCGACACCAATGTTCGGTATCTTCAGGAGCATGGAGTGAGAATATGGAACGAGTGGGCTGACGAAAATGGTGAACTCGGACCTGTGTATGGTCACCAATGGCGTTCATGGCCCGACTACAAGGGCGGCACCATCGACCAGATAGCAAACGTGGTAGACCAACTGAAGCACAATCCAGACTCACGTCGCATGATAGTGAGTGCGTGGAACGTGGCTGAGGTAGATTCCATGGCCTTGCCTCCGTGTCACACCATGTTTCAGTTTTACGTGGCCAACGGTCGACTTAGTCTTCAGCTCTATCAGCGTTCAGCCGACACGTTTCTCGGAGTTCCGTTCAACATTGCCAGCTATGCCTTGCTGCTTCAGATGATGGCACAGGTGACAGGTTTTGAGCCTGGCGATTTCATCCATACCACAGGCGACACCCATCTCTATCTCAACCATCTCGACCAGGCACGCCTTCAGGTCACCCGCACTCCACGTCCACTTCCGCGAATGAAAATCAATCCAGACGTGAAGTCAATCTTCGACTTCAAGTTTGAGGATTTCGAACTTGAAGGCTACGACCCGTGGCCGCACATCAAGGCAGAAGTTTCGGTGTAAGGAAATCAGACTATTTAATAATTGAAAAATGAAAATATCAATAATTGCAGCTGTTGCGGCTAATAGGGCCATAGGCCGCGACAATAAACTAATATACTGGCTACCCGACGATTTGAAACGCTTCAAGTCTCTCACTACAGGCCATACCATAGTGATGGGCAGAAACACCTTCGAGTCGTTGCCCAAGGGAGCCTTGCCCAATCGTCGGAATATTGTGCTCTCCCGTACAGTGAGCCAACTGCCAGGATGTGAGTGCTTCAGTTCGCTTGAAGAAGCCTTGGCTCATTGCTCTTCCGACGAGGAAGTGTTTATCATTGGAGGAGCTCATGTCTATACCCAAGCCATCGCCATAGCCCACCGCCTTTGCCTTACCGAAGTGGCTGACACCCCCGATGCTGCCGACTGCTTCTTCCCCGACTATAGCCAAGGATGGCAGGAGCAGTGGCGCGAGCACCATACTCACGACGAGCGCCACAGCCATGATTTCGACTTTGTTGATTATGTCAGATTATCCTGATTCATACATTTTGATATAATAATTAATTTTTTTCTCTCAAAAGTTTTGCAGTTTTCCAATTTTTATGTAATTTTGCGAAAAATAAGACAAATCCAGAATGTTGACATATTATAAAAAAGGTGTGATGTATGGCGTGGTACAGTAAATATCTCTCGATATACGAAAAGCCCTTCAGTGAGGTGTCCGACGAAGTCATATGGTCAACTCGCGAGCGGTTGGCGGCGATGCAGAGCGACAATCCGCTTGTGTCGATAGTAGTCATTGCGTATAATGAAGGCAAAAGACTTGCCGCCTGCCTATGGTCGCTAAGTGAGCTGCAAACATCATATCCAATAGAAATCTTGGGAGTGAACAATAATTCCAAGGATGATACAGAAGAAGTATATAAGGCCTTGGGAGTGAGATATTTCAATGAGACAAAGAAGAGTCCTGGTTTCGCACGTCAATGCGGATTGGACCATTCAAGGGGGAAATACCATTTCTTTATCGATGCCGACACTTTCTATCCACCGCATTATGTTGACATCATGATGCAAACGCTCGAAAAACCAGGCATATCATGCGTGGGAGGCTTTTGGAGTTACTATCCCGATAATAACCATTCCGCCTTTGGCCTATGGATATTCGAGTTTATCCGCGACACCTTCTTATACATTCAGCATTTCAAGCGTCCAGAACTATGTATCCGCGGAATGACATTTGCTTTCAATGCCGAATATGCTCGTAAGGAAAAAATACGTACCGACATCCGTCGTGGCGAAGACGGCTCACTCGCTCTCTCTCTGAAGAAATATGGCCGAATAGCTTTCGTCTATAACCGCAAGGCACGTCCCGTCACAGGCTACGGCACGCTTGGCACAGGTTCCCTTTTCAGTAGCCTTTTATATCGTGCAAGAGTACAATTAAAAGGTATAACACGCATATTCTTCAAAAAGGAGAAATACGAAGATTCGGAAGACAATCTCATAAAGCAATCACCTAACTGATAAACGAAATATGAAGAAACGATATGACTACCTAATAGTTGGAGCAGGACTCTATGGAGCAATGATGGCTTGGCGATTGAATGATAAAGGCAAGAAATGCCTCGTCATCGACCGCAGGTCGCATACCGGCGGCAATATCTATTGCGAAAACACAGAAGGCATCAACGTTCATAAATATGGCGCACATATATTCCACACCTCAAACAAGAAGGTGTGGGACTTCGTCAACTCCATAGTGCCGTTCAACAGATACACTAACTCACCCCTCGCCAAATACCACGGGCGGCTATACAATCTGCCCTTTAATATGAACACTTTCTCAAGAATGTGGAACATCACAACTCCAGAAGAGGCGCGATGTATCATCGAGGAGCAAAAGCAGGAGATGAAGGCAAAACTCAACGGTCGACAACCGCAAAACCTTGAGGAGCAGGCTCTCATGCTCGTGGGAAAGGATATCTACGAAGTACTCATAAAAGAATATACCGAGAAGCAATGGGGGCGACCCTGCACAGAACTGCCTGCGTTTATCATAAAACGACTCCCCGTGAGATTCGTATATGATAACAATTACTTCAACGACACATATCAGGGTATTCCCATAGGTGGTTATAACAAACTGATAGACGGACTGCTAAAAGAATGCGACATACTAACCGACATCGATTTCTTTAATACTAACGACCTCTGTCCTGAAGCAAACATACACAGATGGAAAGAAATAGCCGACCAACTCGTCTTTACGGCAAAGATAGACCAATTCTACGACTATCGCTACGGTCAACTCGACTACCGCAGCTTACGCTTCGAACACGAGACACTCGACTGCCCTAACTACCAAGGCAATGCAGTGGTTAACTATACCGACAAGGAAGTGGCTTACACCCGCACCATCGAACACAAGCATTTCGAATTGTTTGGCGACAAGGTGTACGACATCCCCAAGACCGTGGTCACAAAGGAATATCCACAGGAATGGCATGAAGGACTGGAGCCATACTATCCTGTGAACGACGATAAGAACATGCAACTCTATGCCAGTTATAAGGCATTGGCAGACCAAGAGCCAGACGTTATCTTCGGAGGCCGCCTTGCGGAATACAAGTATTACGACATGGCTCCGATAGTGGAGAAAATATTGGAAATTTAAATTGAGGACAATACAATGATTCACATTGCATGCTGTTCAAACGAGAAATTGGCACCAATGTTTGGTGTTGTCGTGACATCCATCGGAATCAACGTCACTTCCGATGATGTTATGATGTATTTATTGCATAACGGCCTGAAAGACAGCACGGTCAAGAGATTGAAAAAGATTGCCGACAGATATCATGTAGAATTAAGGTTTTTGGAAATTGACTTGGGAATACTGAAAGATTGTCCTGTGGATGACAAAATTCATTATGGCAATATTATGATGTACGCCCGTATCCTTCTGCCCTCAATGTTACCCAATTTGGACAAGGTGATATATCTTGACTGTGACCTTGTAGTATGCAAGGATTTGAAATCGTTGTGGGAAACAGATGTCAACGACGTGGCGGTGGCTATGGTGCCTGACCTATGGTATCAAGATAAGGGGACGTTGAGCAGATTAGGTATTAACAATTATTATCTCAATTCTGGCGTCATTGTCATGAATCTTGATTACTGGAGGAAACACGATGTTCAGAATAGACTGTTATCGTATATTGTTGACTTAGGAAATGAATTGATATATAACGATCAGGATGCCCTGAACGCAATCCTTCAAGATGAGCGAAGACAATTACCAGTCAAGTATAATGTCACGCCATATCATTACCATAAAAATCTTGATAACTATCCCAAAGAAATGCAAGGGGAGATACAAGAGTCAAGACTCGACCCTATAATATTCCATTACTTAGGTCCTACAAAACCGTGGTCATTGGGATGCTATCTTCCAGGCAAAAAACTCTTTATGAAATATCAAAAAGCATCCGGGTGGCGGCATTTTACCATTCAAAAACATGTATTTAAGAGAATTTTCTATACATTAATCCCACAAATTAAGAAAAAGGCTTGGGAAAACAAGACGTATATTGAGGGATGGGAGAGTTTTTTCGAATAAATGTCAAGTGTGGATTTGAGAGATAAACTTAAACAACTTATAAGACAGAAGTTATGAATAACTATAAAATAGATGTAGTAATACCTTGGGTTGACGGCAACGACCCTGAATGGCAGAAGTTGAAAGACCAGTATAGTGAAGTGAAGTCTGCCGACAAATCTGATTCACGCTATCGTGATTGGGACAACCTGCAATACCTCTTCCGTGGCATAGAGAAATTCTGGCCTTGGGTGAATCGTGTTTTTCTCATCACCTGTGGACAAAAGCCTCAATGGCTCAATGTGAATTGTGAAAAGCTAAGGCTTGTCAACCATTCCGACTATATACCCAAGGAATACCTCCCTACGTTTAATAGTAATACAATAGAACTCAATTTGCATAGGATAGAAGAACTTGGCGAGCATTTCATTTATTTGAATGATGACATTTTCCCTATTCGTCCATTAAAGCCTACAGACTTTTTCCGTCATGGCCTTCCTTGTGATTCTTCGCTCCAGCAAAATCTTCTAAGTATTTATGTTCCTAATGACACAGCGATCCAATATATTGATTTTACACAGTTAGGCCTTATTAATGCTCATTTCAGGAAACGAAATGTTACAAGAGGAAACCTGTATCGATGGTATGGTCCTTACTTAGGAATTCATGGTATGATGCAAGCAATTATGAAAGCCAACCAGCGCTTCTTTACAGGGTTCTATATTGTTCACTCTGCACAGTCTTTTCTCAAAAGCACTTTCAATACAGTGTGGCAAAACTATCCCGATTATCTTCATGAACATTGTAAAAACAAATTTAGACAAAACACAGATGTCAACCAATGGCTTGTACGCTATTGGCAGTTGGCAGAAAACAAGTTCGCTCCATATAATAAGATGAAACAACGAAAAATGTTTTCTCCTTCATTAAGCAACTGTGATGAGATAATAACCTCAATTATCCAGCAGAAATATGATATAATATCAATTAATGACGATCCTTTGCTTTCGAATACCGACTTCATGGAGATTAAGCCTCGTATAAATGAAGCATTGGATTCGCTATTGCCAGACAAGTCAATTTTTGAAATATAAATATGAAAGAAATATCGATTATAATACCTATCTACAACGTAGAGAAATTTGTGGCGGAATGTCTGAACTCTGTCATAAGCCAAACCTATGACCATTCGAAGATAGAGTGTATAATAGTCGATGATTGCTCACCCGATAAGTCTATGGACATAGTTAACGATATAATAGGGCAATACAAAGGCAGTATGAGTATCAGACTTTGTCGTCATGAGAAAAACAAAGGGTTGTCGGCATCTAGAAACACGGGATTAGATATTTCATCAGGAGAATATATCTTTTTTCTTGATTCAGATGACTATTTATATGATAATGCCATAGAGACACTTATGAAAGTCCATACAGAATATCCTAATGCTGAAATAATCATAGGTAATGCATTTGACGAATTACATAATTACAATCTATTCAAATTAGACAGAATGGAATGTTTTGTCAATATGAATTACTTGTTTTTAGGAACTACTTGGGTCATAACAGCGTGGAATAGTTTGATTAAGAAAGAATTAATCGACAGGACTGGTATAAGGTTTATGCCAGGGATTTATTTCGAAGACAACCTTTGGAATTACAATCTTCTGCCCAATGCCTCAAATGTAAGCATCATATCGGAAGTCACATATTTCTATCGCAAGAATGAAGGAGGAATAATGCTGTGTGCAAGAAAAGAGAAAGTGGAAAAATGCTGTAACGACTATATTTCGATACTTCAAAACTTCATGAAAAACCTCGACTATCCAGCTCTTGTCGGGAGAAGTGTAATGGCTTTCAATATGCTAATAAATACAATAGACTATGTAGAAAAGAATAGAAATAATATGGATAGAACCACACATTTTGAAAGAGAATTAAAGTCTGTAAGAAAACAATTTCTGCATATTCTGCTAAGAAAGAAAAGACTGTTTCTTTCGCTGATGGTTCTGTTCTCGTTCTATCCTTTGGTAAATTTGCGGTTTATGAAGTTGTATAGACGTCATTACAACGTATTTGTAGCTTTGTTTTGGAAACCGGCTTTAGTAGTTGATAAAGTTATATCTTTTATTTCAAGATGATAATACTATTCCTTGTATATCACGGCTTCTCCGACGAGAGCGGCATAAGCAAGAAAATCCACTATCAGGTGAAGGGGTTAAGGCAGAATGGACATGAGGTTCATCTCTGCTACTACGACTTTGACTCTCGCGGACATCGTTGCAGATATGTTGACGACAAGGTTATCGCCGACTATGGTTTGGGAGCAATGGCTGCCTTGCGTTCAAGGATTGACCTCGGGTGCATCTGCGGATATTGTGTGGATAACGGTATCGAAATGGTTTATGCCCGCAGTTTTATGAATGCAAGTCCCATGCTTGTAAGGCTTTTCGCAAGACTTAAAAAGACCGGAATAAAATGCGTCACAGAGATTCCAACTTATCCCTACGACCATGAGTTTAAGGGTTATCCTCTGAAATACAAGATTCCACTTTATTTCGATATGATGTTCAGAAGGGCGCTATCCGCCAAGATGGAGGCTATCGTGACGTTTTCAAATAAGGAGAGTATTTTTGGCAAACGCACCATCTGCATAAGTAATGGCATCGACTTGGACAGCATACCTCTTCATAATCCCAAGAAGCAGCAGGACATTCACCTTATTGCCGTAGCGGAAATTCATTATTGGCATGGCTTTGACCGACTTGTTGCGGGCCTTGGAGAGTATTACAAGAGCAATCCGAATGGCAGAAAAGTATATTTTCATGTTGTCGGTTGGGAAGACGACCGTGGAACCACAAGTAATGGTTATCTTACGGTCGAGCAGATGGCAAGAAAATATGGCATAGAGAAATATATCATAAATCACGGAAAACTTTTTGGCGATAAGCTCGACGAGGTGTTCAACCAATGCGTGTTTGCCATTGGCAGTCTTGGTCGTCACAGAAGCGGCATAACTGAGATAAAAACATTGAAAAATCGTGAATATGCCGCAAGAGGAATATCATTCATTTATTCAGAAAATGATAGTGACTTTGATGATAAACCATATATAATCAAGGCACCGGCAGATGAATCGCCAATCAATGTTGGAGAGATAATAAACTATATAGATAGTCACGACTTCAATCCAGCTGAAATCAGAACGACCGTGGAGCATCTTTCTTGGAAATATCAAATGGAAAAAGTTATAACAGAAATATAAATGCATTATGAATAATCATCCTATTCTTTCAATAATAATTCCGCTATATAACTGCGAGAAATATATCAAGCAATGCCTTGACACGATATTCAGACAAGAAATGAATGAATCTGAATTTGAGGTGATCGTCATTGATGACGGAAGCAAGGACAACGGCTACTCATTGGCGTCTGAATATGCCAAGAGACACCAAAATATCCTTGTTGTCAAACAAGAAAACCAGGGAGTGGCTTGTGCGCGAAATAATGCCTTGGAGAAAGCAACAGGAGATTATGTCACGTTTGTTGATGCAGACGATATGTTGGTCTTTGGTAGTCTTGGGAAACTTATAAAGATTGCCGTTGATAATAAGGCCGATATCGTTAAGGCTGCACACAAAGAAGTCCCTGAAGATGCTGTGTGTGAGGATTTTTCAAGTAATCATGACAACGGTTCCATTCAGGTGATGACAGGTGAAGAGGCTATCGTAAATGTCACTCGCATGAAGGAGGGATATTGCTGGGGATATCTAATCTCCCGAAAACTAATAACAGATAATAATCTGAAATTTCCTCCAAAAGTGGCATTTATGGAGGATTGGGCTTTCATAACCCAAGCAATACTCAAAAGCAGGACTTTTGTCAATGCTGATGTCTTGTTGTATCTCTATAGGCGCAACTCTTCATCTTGCATGGCTAATGTCACAACAGAGAAAATGTTGCTTGGGTGCCAAGCGATAGATATCGTAGCCATTCTTACTAAAGACACATCTGGAGATGTAAGGAAAAAGCTCTCTGATAATGTCTGTGTAAATATAAATATCGTCTTATGGTTTACCATCCATTACCGCAGCATCTTCAATAGAAAAAAAGAGATTATCAAGGCTCTTCTGCAACTTCTACAACAAGTGGATAGAACATACATCCCAGGAAATCTTAAATTATTCAGACTTTGCCCTAGAATGTATATTATTGTGAGAAATCTTTTGGCTTCAAGAAAGTATTAATTTTCTTGCAGTTTCCTTATCTGTTCGGTAATCTCCCTAATCACACCCGGATACTTGCTTGAGAACTTCCTTGCAAAGAGATATTCCGACTTGAGGAGTTCCTCGGCATCCCCGTCCTGCCAGGTATATGGCTCGCCTCTGCGCTTCTGCTCGGCTGAGGCACGGTTGAAATCGATGAATCGCATGCAGCTGTGGATGCCATCCTCTAGGTCGAAGATGCGCTCGCGGATTTCGGGATTGGAGATAAGTATGGAGTGCTTGTACATCTCGTCGCCACATGTCGTGTGAGCGAAACGTCGGTTGATGAAGTCTTCTTGGTCGAGCAGATACTTCACGGCATCTCCCGTGAGCGACACCCAGTTGTGGCCTGTCCTAAAGGTGAGTTCGTTGCCTCTGTCAACATGCAGAATGTCTTGTATCTTCAGTGCCGCATGGCGCACAATCTTCGCAAGCGTAACCTTCCATTTCGGTACGAAAGGAGTGCGGTAGTTCCAGCGCATAAGGAAATAATATCGTCTTCTCTTACGCTCGATGTCGCCCTTGATAAAGTCGGTGAGAGTGAAAAATCCGATAAACTCCTTGCCCTCGTGCTTGTCGAAAAAGTCGTGGATATAGTCCTGGGTCTTGATTGGCAGATCCACTCCAGACAGCTTATGATAATATTGATATGGCCCATGCTCGTAGGCAGTCCTAAAGAGGTGCATCTCCGAGTGCACCTGTCCCACGTCTCCCCATCTCACGTCGTATCGCTTTGGAGTGAAATACAGTTTTGAGTATTTGGGTTGATAAATTTCCGGCATCTTCTTCACCTTCTTGTCGATATGCAGGAAGATGTCGTTGCGCGAGTCGTCGATGAGTGAGAGTAGCGTGTTGAGCAGTTCCCATTCATTATGCGCCATTATGAGGTATGCGTGTCTGTTGTTATTCATAAGGTAATTTGTTTATTGTCAATTTGTTGTTTAATAGTATTCAATTATGTCCTTCTATTCCACCTTTTCCGCAAACATGAAGCACCAGTAGTCGCGCTTGCCGTCAGCAGCCTTTATGTTACCTCTCGGTCCGGCTTTGCCTCCTGTCTTTTGCTTTGTGCCGTTTATGCCGTAGCGAATGCTGCATGCCTTTGTCGGGGCGTTGCAGGTGATGACGATGGAGTCGGGAGTGACGTACACTTTGTTTGTAATGTCGCGTCCGTCGGGAGTAATCACAGAAAAGCCAAGGTTTTTGGCTGTATTGACGGTTGTGGTATCTATGGCAAGCAATCCCCTGTTAAACTTCACTGTAATGATGCTGTCGTGTGCAGCAATGTGAGTAGGGTAGAGGCCTGCCGAAGAGTTTCCCTTGCGTATTATGTCGAGCACCACAAAGGCATGTCTTCTGCCTGTCTCCTGCTGGCTTTTGCCGTCGAGATGTATGCGTTCGTCAACAAACGAGAAGGGGTAAACAGGTGTTCCTGCGGCAAACAGCCCCTTTTCTCTCGCCAGTTCCATTTGAGCCTGAGGTATTGTCGCCTCATAGCAGTTGTATTGAAGCGGGTCAAATTTCCAACATCTTGTGAGGCAGCATGACTGGTATGTTACTATTTTTACTTCCTCTTTTTGTCTTGTAATGGCCTTTATGTCATTGTTAATGTCAATGGCGAACTGTTTCAGCAGTTTTTTGTAGTCCACGTGCGTATAGTCAAACATGTCGCTTTCGCCTTGCATCCAGCAGATGGCAGGCACATAAAACTTTATACCTCTTTCCTGTGCTTTTTCATACGACTTTCTGATGTTTCCGAGAAATATGTTGTATGGATTAGAACCTTTCACTAATCGAGAAATATCCGTTCCCCCACGTCCTCCGGCAAAGATGCACACTGCAGTGTCTTTGCCAAGCTGCTCTGTTAGAGCTTTTGCCATGGCGTATGATGAGTTTTCGTTAAGTCGGTTGGAGTATTTTATCAAGCGTTTCACCATTTGTTTAATGCCTTGGTCTTCATAATATCCGAAGCTGCTCCCAAGTCCCTCCGACAAAATTCTGCCATTGCTGTCATCATACAGACACCAAATGTCGGTGAGCAGTACCGCCTCCTCACCCAAAGCCAAGCTTTGGCCGTAAACGGGGACGCACACCACCACCTTTAAATCCTTGTTTTCTTTGGAACATGCCATCATGACAAGCATGGAACACACAAGATAGAGTATCTTTCTCATCTTTTTGTCATATTTTGGGCAAATTTACGAAAAATCATCCATTCACACCTTATTTATTAAAATATTTTTTATAAATTAAATAAAAAATTTTTTTTTTTTAAATGTTTTTTTTAATTTTTTTTTTTTTTTTTTTTTGGATATTGTAAATAATCATAATTATGAAAATACTTTTCTATGCAGATACGGTTTTCGGATTTGGTGGAGTGCAGAGGGTTCTGGCTGTTATTGCCAAGGCTCTCTCTGATGACAATGACGTGACCATCCTTTCTACAGATACCGACGAAAACTTGTCGATGTATGGTTATGACCAGTCGCGCATCAGCTTTGATTATATTGCATATAACGGAAAGAAAAATGTTGAATATTTCATTTGCAAGACTATTAGCTATCTGTATAAAAGAGTATTACCCAAAAACAAGTTTACCGCCCGCCTTTACTCCTATAGTTTCTTTCGGCCTTCATATAAAAAACAACTTGTCTCGAAAATTAATGGAGGTTGTTATGATACTGTAGTAGGTGTGCATGCCTTCTTGTCGCTTCATCTTGCATCTATAAGGAATCGCTTGAATGTAAACAACGTAACTGCTTGGATGCATAATAGTTACAATGCTTTGTTTGACAAAGAAAATCCTTATCTTCCAGGTCTAAAATCTTTCTTTGCTGTCGAGATGAGGAGGCTTGAAGGTATAGTGGTATTGTCGAAGTCGGACGAAAGATTATTCCGTGATAACCTCGGTTTGGAGAGTGTAACTATATATAATCCTCTTACCTTGACTCCAAGCGGACGTGCATCTGTAGAATATAAGAAATTTCTTGCTATAGGTCGGTTTTCACCGAAGCACAAAGGTTTTGACCTTCTTATTAAGGCTTTCGCCAAATTTGCAGACACTAACAACGACTGGACGCTCGAGATTGTAGGCGAGGGCGACGAAGAAATCATCTACAGACAGTTGATCGCTGAGCATCGGCTTGAGCAGAGAGTGAAGATATGTCCGTTTACAAACGACATCCAGCGCCATTATGCAGGAGCAAGCGTGTATGTGTTGAGCTCCAGGTGGGAAGGTCAGCCTTTGGTCCTTGTTGAGGCTATGGCTCATGGGTTGCCCATTGTCTCATCCGACTTGCCTGTGGCAATGGAATTGCTCGAAGGGCATCATTGCGGAACATTCTTCAAATGTGGCGACATCGATGATATGGCAATGGCACTCAACAGAATGGCTTCATCTGCCGAATGGGGCGAGATGTCGCACAATGCCCTTAGCACGTCATCTCTTTTCATGGTTGACAGCATCCTGAAACAATGGATTGGGGCATTGAAATCACAATAAAAGAGCTAAACAATGCGATACGAAATGGTGATGTTGCGAGATATACTGAAAAAATATCTATGAAAAGTTTGGTCGTAATAATTTTAATTCGTATCTTTGCAGCAAAAATTAAAACCTAAGTTTTATGGCTAACGGATTTTGATTTGGTTTCATATTTAATTTCAACATGATTTGAATTATGAAATACCCAATAGGAATACAGACATTCAGCAACATAATCCAGGACGGATACGTCTATGTCGATAAGACGGATTTGGTATATAGCCTGGTAAACAGCGGAAAAATATTTTTTCTGAGCCGTCCTCGCCGGTTTGGCAAGAGTTTGCTGTTATCCACCCTGAAGAGCTATTTTCTCGGACAGAAGGAACTGTTCAAGGGCTTGAAGATTGATGCTCTTGAGAAGGAGTGGAATGTATATCCTGTATTCCATCTGTCGTTTGGCAAAGGGATTTTTTCAATGCCTTACGAACTTGACAAGAATCTTGAGACATTCGTGGCAATGGCCGAACGGGAGTATGGCAAAGACGAACTAGCCACTACTATAAGCGAGCGTTTTGCCACAGTGATAAAAGCTGCTCACAAAAAAACGGGAAGGAGAGCAGTTGTACTTATCGATGAATACGACAAACCATTGCTTGACGTGATGGACCAGGAGATATTTGTCGAAGACGAAAGCGGAAACAGAAGAAAACTGGAGAACTACAACCGAGAAGTGTTGAAGGGTTTTTACGGTGTCTTCAAGGATGCTGATGAAGATCTGCAATTTGTTTTGCTTACTGGAGTCACGAAGTTCTCACAGGTGAGCGTGTTCAGCGGTTTCAATCAACCAAACGACATCAGTATGGACACGCAATATGAATCACTATGTGGCATAACTAAAGAGGAACTCTTGGCTGTTTTTGACGAGTCAATCCGTTCGCTTGCATCTACAAAAGACAAGAATTATGAGGATATGGTGGCAATGCTGACTGAAAAATATGACGGCTATCATTTCAGCAGCAAGATGACAGGAATCTTCAATCCCTTTAGCATACTCAATTGCTTTAGCAAGAACGACATGCGCAACTACTGGTTTGCCTCGGGCACTCCCGGCTATCTCGTCCGCCTTCTTGCCCACAGCAATGAGAATATCAACGAACTCGTTGGCAAATACTATCCCGCTGAGATGTTTATTGACTATAAGGCCGATGTTGAGCAACCACTTCCGATGATATATCAGAGCGGCTATCTCACCATCAAGGCTTGCAATCCTCGTAGGCAGACCTACTTGCTCGATTTTCCCAACGAGGAGGTTCGTTCAGGCTTTATATCCGTGCTTGCCGGCGATTATTTCAAGGAGGGCAGAATTCAACCGACAATATGGCTTGAAGATGTGACAGACGCCCTTCAGGCAGGCAATGTCGAAATGTTCATGAAGCAGATGACCGCCTTGCTATCCTCTGTCACCTATCGTTTCCAGCGCAAGCAAGACGCGTTTGAGTGTGAGCGATATTTCCAATACACGTTCTATCTCATCATGCAGATGCTCGGTAGATATAACACTTTAGTTGAGAAGGAGACGAGCGAGGGCAGAATAGATTGCGTGCTTGAATGTCCGGATTACGTGTATATCCTTGAGTTCAAACTCAATGGCAGTGCGTCATCCGCTTTGAAGCAGATAGAAGACAAGGGCTATGCCAAACCCTATATGGCCGACAGCCGCAAGGTGATCTGCCTCGGCATCAACTTCTCGTCGGAGAAAGGAACGATAGACGATTGGCAGCCGAGAAAATAAATATTGAACAAATATAATTTGGAATTATGAAATATCCAGTAGGAATACAGACATTCAGCAACATAATCCAGGACGGATACGTCTATGTCGATAAGACGGATATGGTATATAGCTTGGCTAATAGCGGGAAAATATTCTTCCTGAGCCGTCCACGTCGGTTTGGCAAGAGCTTGCTTATTTCCACCCTGAAGAGCTATTTTCTTGGTAAGAAGGAACTGTTCCGAGGCCTGAAGATTGACTCGCTTGAGAAGGAGTGGAATGTATATCCTGTATTCCATCTGTCTTTCGGCACTTCCAACTTCACAAAACTCGGCACTTTGGAGGCTGTTATCCTCGATTATATTGAGAGCTTTGAAAAAGTATATGGCAGAACGACAAATTCGGACGATTGTGCCATAAGATTCAAGCATGTCATCAAGGCAGCACATGAAAAGAGAGGACAAAGAGCGGTTGTATTGGTTGACGAATACGACAAACCATTGCTTGACGTGATGGACAACAAAACACTGTATTATCAAAATGATAACGGTGAGAAGGTTACATACGAGACACACAATCGGGATATACTCAAAGGATTCTATGGCGTTTTCAAGGATGCCGACGAGGACTTGCAATTTGTGATGCTCACGGGAGTGACGAAGTTCTCTCAAGTAAGCGTGTTCAGCGGATTCAATCAACCAAATGACATCAGTATGGACGCTCATTATGAGTCACTTTGCGGTATTACAAAAGACGAGTTGCTGACTGTATTCGACGAGCCAATCCGCTCTCTTGCTTCTGCCAATGGCAAGGATTACGATGAGATGGTGTCTGATTTGACGAAAAAATACGACGGCTATCATTTCAGTATCAAGATGACAGGCATTTTCAATCCGTTCAGCATACTTAACTGCTTTTACAAGAACGAAATGAGCAATTATTGGTTTGCCTCAGGCACTCCCGGCTACCTCGTCCGCCTCCTCGCTCATAGCAATGAGAACATCAACGAACTCATTGGCAAGTATTATTCAGCAGAGATGTTCATCGATTATAAGGCTGACGTTGAACAACCTCTTCCGATGATATACCAAAGCGGTTATCTCACCATCAAGGCTTTCAACTCACGTAGGCAGACATACCTGCTCGATTTTCCCAACGAGGAGGTACGTTCTGGATTTATATCCGTTCTTGCCGGTGACTATTTCAAGGAAGGCCGCACACGACCATCCACATGGCTTGAGGACGTAACAGACGCCCTTGAGGCTGGCAATGTTGAAATGTTCATGAAGCAGATGACGGCCTTGCTATTCTCTGTCACCTATCGTTTCCAGCGCAAACAAGATGCGTTTGAGTGTGAGCGCTATTTCCAATACACGTTCTATCTCATCATGCAGATGCTCGGTAGATATAACACTTTAGTTGAGAAGGAGACGAGCGAGGGCAGAATAGATTGCGTGCTTGAATGTCCGGATTACGTATATATCCTTGAGTTTAAGCTCAACGGCAGTGCGTCATCCGCCTTGAAGCAGATAGAAGACAAAGGCTATGCCAAACCCTATATGACCGATAGCCGCAAGGTGATCTGTCTCGGCATCAACTTCTCGTCGGAGAAAGGAACGATAGACGATTGGAATTTTTTGTAATTAAAATGAACAGTTATGAGCAGAAAAGTAATAGAATTCGATAGAGTGGGCAAGCAGTATGTGCTTGGCACGTTTGGCACTGGTACACTGAGCCAGGACCTCAACCGCTGGTGGGCACGTGTCCGCGGCAAGGAAGACCCTTACCTGAAGATTGGTGAGGTGAACGACCGCACAAAGAAGGGCGACAGCCGTTTTGTATGGGCGTTGAAAGATATAAGCTTCAGTGTCGAGCAAGGAGATGTTGTCGGAATCATCGGCAAGAATGGTGCCGGTAAATCCACGCTATTGAAGATATTGTCTCGTGTCACCTCTCCTACTGTTGGTTCAATAAAGGTGAAAGGCCGCATTGCCTCTCTGCTTGAGGTAGGCACTGGTTTTCATCCTGAAATGACAGGTCGTGAAAACATCTATATGAATGGCTCTATTATGGGCATGACAAAGGCCGAAATAACCCGCAAACTCGACGAGATTGTTGATTTCGCTGGAGTCGAAAAATATCTCGACACTCCCGTGAAGCGTTATTCTTCAGGAATGATTGTCCGCCTTGGCTTTGCCATTGCCGCCCACTTGGATCCCGAAATCCTCGTTGTGGATGAGGTATTGGCAGTAGGCGATGCAGAGTTCCAGAAGAAGGCTATCGGCAAGATGCACGATGTGGCAAACGGAGAGGGCAGGACAGTGCTATTCGTGAGTCATAACATGGCAGCAGTGAAGAGTCTTTGCAAGAAGGGGGTGGTGATGAAGAACGGCGGTATTGAATATACCGGAGATATAGAGTCGAGCGTAGCTCATTATCTCAAGAACGACAACCAGTCAACGGAAAAGAAAATCATAGACCGTGTGAAATGGGTAAAACCTACGATGCGCATTGATGACATCACAATCAATGGTAGTGATAAGGCTGAGAGCGTTATCCAGTCAGAGCAGCGCAGTATGGAAGTCTGCATAAAGGGTAGTTCGTCAGAGCCATTGACAACCGACGTGATGCTTGTTTTCAATAACAAGGAAGGTATGCCGCTTGCCACATTTGCCCCTGGGCATTATTATGGAAATCTGATGAAATTGCCGGCAGGAGATTTTACTATCCGAAAGACAATAGAACTGCCAAAGATTCTCACTCGTGGCTATCTGCATGTTGACCTCATGATGCATCATCCTATGGTAGAGTATCAGTTGAAGGCACCAGAGTGTGCAGTACTTGAGACACAGGGCTTCCAGTCGGGCTTTGGTTCTGCAATGAATCTGAACGACAACGGATTAATAGGGTTTGATGAGATAATGAAGTAAGTGTTATGAAGCGAAGATATGTCATATTGCTCACGGCATGTGTTAATCCTGGTGGTATGCCATTTACTGTCTTGAATAATACATCCGAACGCTTGCGTCAGTATCGTGAGGCTCTTGATTTCTATCTTCGTGAGACAACACAGCCGATTGTGTTCTGTGAAAACACTTTATGTGATTTTAGCGAAGACTACAAAGAGTACATCGCCTCAGGAAGATTGGAATACATAACCTTCGACGGCAATAATTTCGACAAATCAAAGGGCAAGGGATATGGAGAGGCTCTCATTATGGAAGAGGCTTTTCGTCTTTCCAAGTTGCTTGGACAATGTGATTTCGTAGTGAAGATAACGGGACGATTGATAGTAAAAAACATCTCTCAACTCATCAAGGACAATCAAAGAATGATTACCAATACCATCCAGACATTCTATCCTCACGACAAAATGATAGACAGTCGCCTTGTCATTCTTCCGAAGTTATTTTGTATTAACGATTTCCTTGCAAAAAAGAATTCCGTCAACGATACTCAAGGATATTTTTTTGAGCATCTCTTATATGATACCATTATATTGCGTAAGAAATTTGTTTTTGTTCCATTTCTTCATGTCCCATTAATAGATGGTATGTCTGGTTCTACCGGCAATCTCTATAACTCTGATTCGGCCAAATACAACCATCATCGCTTTGCCTTTGATATGCTTGGCAATGCCATGAAGATGGAACGGTTTTATGAACATTATCACACGCCGACATTTATCAGATGCTCCATATATATTGTAAGACTTGTTTTGTTTGTTAAATAGGGTGTCCAGTTAACGGTTCCAAATTCAGATAGTTTTTCTGAATATTTTGGTTCGTTCTGTAACCCAGTTTGTGGACATGTTCTTGGCAGCCCAAGTATCAATGTCCTTGAGTTTAACATTCACT
>NZ_NPJI01000062.1 GCF_002251435.1 Prevotella sp. P2-180 | reverse complement strand
TACAAGTTTTTAATGTTAAAAACACGTCACCAAACTGTTAAAAATAAACACGTTAAATTAACACTCTTATCGATAAAAACTATAGTGAAAATGGTACAGGAAAATTCAACAAACTTGACAGCCTAGGTCAAACCCCAAGGTTATGTCTATGCACAAAGAGTTGAGTGTGAAGAGCCGTGTGAGGGGAGACTTTCACGCACGGTTCTGTGAGAGGGTGAGGGTGAAACTCCCTCGCTCTACTCGACGTGTGCCCCGTTGTTTTATACAAAAGAAACTTGCGATTTTGCTGCAAAAATACTGCTTTTATTATTAATTTGCCATTGATAAACAGAAAAATTAGGACGAAATTAGAATATTTTCCAAAAAAGTTTTCTCTTTTCTGATAATCTTTGTACCTTTGAGGCGGATTTCATTCCAGTGAGTCGATGGCTCCTTACAATGATTTAACATCCCACTGGCGCGAAGGCGGCAGAACAATAGAATCCAACTGCCAAATGCTTTGTAGGGAGTGTAATAGAAGGAAAGAAAATAATATTAGTTTTAAATAAAAGTTGCGCTCGACACGAATAAGGGTTTTGATTATGAATAAAAAATGTATAAATCTGTTGGCAATAATTCTATTGTTTTCTTTATATTCATGTTCAAACAAAATAGATAAGATTGAAAACAAAGACACTGTGATTGATTCAATATCTGCAGACAATAAACAACTCAACTACTTCATTAATACGTTGTCTGCAAGCATGGACAGTATTTTTTTGCAAGAAGGATATTTAACAAATTTGACAACAACAGATGGAGTACCAAAACCAACGCGAGTGCAAATGTTGGAAAAGTTATCTCTTTTCAAGCAGTTGATTGACAGACAGAAAAACAATATTGAAGAATTGCAAGACTCACTGAGAAACGCATCTTCAGAATCAGCAAAAAAAATTAATCGAATTATCAGTTTCTACAAAAACAGTCTGAATGAGAAAGAGCGTATAATAGCTCAATTACAAGAAGAACTAAACAACAAAAATGCCGATATTGCAAGAATAACACAACGTGTAACTTCATTAAGCAATGATGTCTCGGATCTCTCTATGAAGAATAAGGAGCAGGAAGAAATAATGAAAATACAAGATAATATCATCAATGAATGTTATGTATTGATTGGAACAAAAGCTGATTTGCAGGAAAAAGGTGTTATTTCTTCAAGTGGATTTTTAAAGAAGAAACGACTGAATGTTTCTAATTTAAATTCAGAATTATTTGACAAAGTTGATATCAGACAATTCACTGAAGTTACAATTAACGGTAAGACCCCGATAGTATTAACACAAATGCCTACCAATTCATACGTTTTAGAAAAAGTAAATAAAAATACATATATACTAAAAATACTCGATCCAACTTCATTTTGGAGTGTTTCAAATTATCTTGTCATACAATATAATTAATAATATTCAGATTATGTCACCATATAGAATCAATATAACGGTACTATTACTGTTTCTTACAGTAATTTTGAATGCTCAAAACACTTCACAACATATTGTAAAGCGTGGAGAAACTTTTGCTTCGATAGCAAATAAGTATGGAATATCCGAACAACAACTAAAGACTGCAAATTCGAAAAATAAGATTTGTTATTCTGGATTAATCCTCACGATACCAAGCGTTAATGTTTCAAATAATACAGAAACAAAAAAA
This sequence comes from Prevotella sp. P2-180, assembly GCF_002251435.1. Classification (GTDB taxonomy): domain Bacteria; phylum Bacteroidota; class Bacteroidia; order Bacteroidales; family Bacteroidaceae; genus Prevotella. The sequence continues at coordinate 1,846 of NZ_NPJI01000062.1, read as the reverse complement.
AATCAATACAAAACAAATGTTACTAATGGCCAAACAAGTAAAGCCAATAATATAGGAAAGAAAATTGTCACTTCAAGCAAAAATGTGAATAAGAAAAATCACTATTTATCCTCTATACCACGTGTTTTTGAAGGAGCATTACTTTATCGCAATTATGAATATCACAATAACCTAGTTCGTAAGTTCTCTTACGGAATGGCATATAATGGAGAACGTACTGTAAAAATCATAATAAAAGGAGATCTTATTCATATAGTTGATATGACAATGCATGTGCATAATGTTATTTCTTCTAATGATAAAGTATATGTTTATAGTGATATAACCAGAAGTGGTATTGTCACAGACACTCAATACTTAAGACAATATATGAGTTCTCTTGACCCAGATTACAAAACATCTGATATGGAAAAGACTTCCACACTTAATACGACAGCAGAAAAGATAACCTATAAGGGAGACATTTGTAATGTATATAAAGGTGCATTAAAGATAGGAGATGCCGCTGAAACAGATGTAGAAATGTGGTATTCGGACAACTATAAAGTTACAACCAATCAAAAATATTTGTTTTATGGTCTTAATCCTGCTGGAATTGTAAGAAAAGGTATTTATAGTCAGAATGGTCATGTACCACTGTTAGGCAAGATGCATAGTACAATTGCAACGGAACTTATAGCATTAACAGAATATCAGGTTCCTATTGATGATATAAATCCACCACAAAATATCCGTTTTGAAAAATTTATTAAACCGTCCCAGCTTACCGCATTTTATAAAGAAAATTTGAAACAGTTGAAAAACCAAAATCTATTTCCTGCAAAATTGAAATCAAAGGAAACACAATATCTTATTAGAGACCAATGGGATTTTGTTGATGAATGGTTTGCGAAAGGTTTTAAGCCACAAGAGGAAACGATTACATGGGAAAAAATAGGTGAGAATCTATTGAATTTAGTTCATTCAATGGCAAATGTCACCTCACCACAAAACAATGATGAATCAAGCGATTATGATTCCCAAGAGGATGATGGTGAAATGTTATTGTTAGCAAATTTAATAAGACAACATGAGAGCGAGATTGCAAATATGGAAAATCAAATTGAAGCTAGTGATCGCAAGCAAAAACAATTCTTTGACCGCTATTCTACCAAGGTTAACATTGGTGGAAAGTTGGTAAAAGCAATATCAAGGTCTGCACCTGCTAATAAGGTAGGAATGAATAAAATCGAAAGGAGTTCTATGCAATACGTCATCAAAGAATGGCGTACTCGATTACAATGGCTACGTAAGCAGCAGCAAATGGGCAAAAAATACATCTCTAAAACAGAATATGATAATTATTTAGACCATCGTGAAGCTATACATCGAGATAACTTAGAACTGAGTAAAGCAAGACGAAAAGAATATCATGATAATTTAAATAGTAAATTATATAGCGAATATGAAAATCAGTTAAGTAATTTATATCATTTCCCAAATACGTATTCTCAAAGTATTGAAAAAATAAGATTAATTCAGGCTAAGATGAGAAAACTGCGTACCGAGGCAACAACAAGGAAGATACGAAAGTCAGAATGGGAAGACTGGGATGGAATACCAAGTTCAAAGTGATAAAGTATCTTGTCCCACAACGATAATCGTGGAAGGCTCATAGGTTAAGATCACTTTAGTTCCCTGACGCACAACTATAATCGTGGACGGTGGCTGTCTTATGAACGGGACAGGGGACAGGTCCGTGTCCCGATGTTCATAGTCCCGAAAGAGTGAACCAAGTTCTATCCGTTAATTATTTGTAACATTTCCATCCTTTATATTGCAGTTTCAACAAAAAGGATTATCTTTG
>NZ_NPJI01000061.1 GCF_002251435.1 Prevotella sp. P2-180 | reverse complement strand
ATTTTCGCTTGTTTTCTAATTGCAACACTAAGATAAGTGAAAAATCTGACACGGCAAAATCCTGGGCAACTTTTTGTTGCTCAGGAACTTATAAATTAATTTAAATCAAAGTGTTGCGGAATTAAGGGTAATAAAGAAATTGCCTGTAATATTCGAGATGTATCACTCCTCCATGCCACCAAGGCTCTAAGGAATACTCACAGTAATAGTATCCGCAATAAACCGTGAGCCAAAAGGCAAGGAAGGGAATGCACACCAAATAGTGCAGAAAACTGTTCAGATGCACCTTCCGCAACGGCAGTTTGGGGTCGAGGGGCAAACGAAGAGCATAGGTTGCAAACAGTCCGTTTACGATCGACACCACCATAGTTATGATGCTCATTCCCACGATATAGACATAGCGTCCCTCGCCCATATCCTCAAGGTTAAAGGGCAAGGTAAGTCCTAACAGGAGGAATACGAAAAGTGCTCCTATCACACTTTCCCTCACAGGGCGAAGGTTCTTTGGTTCACGAAACCATTGTATTAGTTTCCGGTCAAGGGATTTTGTCTCTTCATTTTTCATTATTTATCTTTTTTCCTGCAAAAGTAATCCTTTTATCACAGTTTTGCAAGCTTTTGGGACAAAAAGTAGGGATGAGGGACGAATGGAAGACTATTTATCCCATTACACATGTCGTATATCCCTTGCTATTGCAGGAAAAGAAAACCCATTGTAATTTTGCAGCGGAAATCAAAACTACAGAAAAAGAAAAATATGAAAAGAAGTATCATTATCGCTGCTTTGACAGCTTTGGCAAACATCAACGTCTCGGCACAGACAGAGACGAAAAACGACTCGGTGGACTACAACCTCAATCTCAATGAAGTGGTAGTGAAATCAACAGCACCGAAAACAAGAATGAAAAACGGTGCCATGGTCACTCGCATAGAGGGAACTGTGCTCGAATCGGCCGGCACAGCGGAAGAAATGCTCTCACGCGTACCAGGCATGATGCGTATGGGTGGACAACTACAGGTCATAGGCAAGGGTACACCTATATATTATATTAACGGACGAAAGGTTCAAGACACAGAAGAACTCAAGCGACTCAAAAGCCACGACATACGCGAAGTGGAGGTTATAAACAGTCCAGGTGCTGCCTACGATGCATCTACAGGTGCTGTAGTAAAAATTAAGACAAGACGTCTGCGCGGCGAAGGACTGAGCGGAAAACTGGAGGCTAACGACGCTCAGGCCCTAAAGTCTGGCAACAACAACCTCTCATCATCTGTAAACCTCAACTACCGTCATGCTGGCGTCGACATCTTCGGTGGGGCAACATTCCAGAATGACTATCTCGACCACTACACACAGAGGCTCGAACAGAATACCTATAGCACGATGAGCCATACCCAAACTGGCACCATAGAGTCAAGCCAGAAGTTCTCGCGCCTTCACTTCAATGCGGGAGTGAACTGGCAGATGGACGACTACAACTTCATAGGAGCCAAGGTTGAACGTGGCATATGGTTAAAAAACTGGTACGGTTTTACCATGGACGAAGACATACTGCGCAATGGTGTAGAGGAAGACCATCTTCTATCCGTGAGCGACCAGGACTCTGAAAATCCAAACTCCTTCCTCGTCAACGCTTATTACAATGGCAAGATAGGATCATGGGGCATCGACGCCAATGTAGACTACTATTCGCTTTGCGACAAAAAGACAGACCATGTGACAGAGTCAGCCATGTCGGGGTCACGCTCCATAGAATCTGCCACAGAAAACAATAGTCACATGTTTGCCTCACGTCTTGTGGCCGACCACCGTCTGTGGAGCGGCACACTGAAGTTTGGCGGCGAACTTACCTCAGTAAGACGCAACAACGAATACCGGATAAACGGTGTAGACAACATATCTGACCGGTTCTCAAAGGTAACAGAGCAAAACTATGCCGCATTTGCCGAATATGGCGTGATGATACCTCGTGCAGGCATGCTCACCCTTGGACTGCGTTACGAGCATGTTGCCTTTAACTTCGACGATCTCAGCGACCCTTCTCGCTCAATAGAACGTAGCCATAACGATTTCTTCCCCTCTATATCCTTCGGCACCCGCATAGGTCTCACCCAACTTCAACTGAGCTATGGTGTAAAGACCACGCGTCCCAGCTACCGAGACCTTCGTAGCGAGGTGGAATACGGCAGCAAGTACACACTCCAGACGGGCAATCCTCTGCTCAAGAACGAGATACGCCATACATTGGACCTCTCAGGCCGTTGGCGTTACCTTTCGTTTGTCGCAAACTATATTCACATAAAGGATGCCATCTACGACTGGACCACACCTTACGATGACAATGGAGTGGTTATGATAGGCATGGTGAATTTCGATCGTCCCATCGACATTTTCTCCTCCTTCCTTGTAATCTCTCCTACCATCGGCGTTTGGACAACGAGCAACACCATAGGTGTACAGAAACAATGGCTCTCGTTCAACCTCGACGATCCCCGTGAAGCCACAGGCAAGCGTGAGGTGAGATACGACAAGCCGATGCTTATCTTCAATAGCGACAATGCTTTCCGTCTTCGCAACAACTGGCAGATAGAGCTAAACTCAGAGTTCTACAGTAAGGCTCATTATCGCAACGTCCGCCTTCTTCAGCACTACTGGAATCTTACAGCCGCCATCCAAAAGTCGTTGCTGAAAGACAAGTCGCTTATTGTCCGCCTTGCCTTCTCCGACATTTTCAACACCGCACGCCACGACGCTCTCCTTGACCTTGGCAATTACACCCTTGAGCAGAGTGACATCTTCGGTGGTCAACGCGGCCAATACAGTTTCCACCGCATCAACCTCAGTATCCGCTACTCTTTCAATGCCACGAAGAGCAAGTATAAGGGTCAAGGAGCTGGTGCAGACATGAAGAAAAGAATGTAAGGAGTTATGGATTTTTTATTCTCTCCTTAACGCTTGCAGCATATTGTTTCGACACCAGTACGGTGTCGGCAATGTGCCGCATAACCAATGCTATGCCACTGCTTCTTCCCTCTACTTTGTCCACCTGTTTGAGATTTACGATAAACGCTCGGTGGCATTGCATTACTCCCTTATGGCAGCAAAGACTTTCCACGGCGTTTTTCATACTCGTCCTGAGCAGCATTTCCTTAGCTGTTGCATCTTCTAAATAATGAATGCGCACATAGTTTCCTTCCGATGTGGCATAGATGAAGTCGTCGGCCGCTATTTCGAGCGAATCTTTCGTTGTGCCCGAAATGCTTATCCTCCCATTGGCGTCAGATGGTTTCTCGGCTTTTTCCTCCTCTGCATCTCGAACCGGTGTCGTTCGCTGGCGTTCTTGCAGCATACCGTTGAGCAGCTGTGCTTCTTCAAGCTGGCGTATGAGATAGCGTTTCTTATAAACATTGCGCCAATAGAGATGTATAACAACCGTAGTCCAACAGTTGACTGCAAACACCGACCCGGCTGTTATCCAGTTGAAGTGGTTGTCTACAATGTCGTTGTTGGCGAAGCGGTCGAGAAACAAAGTCATAAACACAAAGCTCAACAGAATGTTTATGGCCTCAAACCTGATATTTCTCTTTATGATATATTGGCTGCCACGGGTAATGTCGTTAGGCATGCGGAACAGTTTGTCGACAACAAACTCGCTAAAGAGCACAGAGGATGCAATAATAATGCCAAGGCCTATCAGCAACAACCATCTCGTCCAACCGAAATGATTGAGTCCGAAGGGCAGAAACACGGTTATAAACAGTATTGCGATAAGCGCGCTTTGAAGTCTTTCTTTTATTATGGTTGTTTTCATACGAGTGCAAAGATAGCAATAAAACTTGAAATAACTTACTAAAATTGTATATTTTAAAAAAACGTTACTATTATTCGTCACTTTTTTGGTCTTTCTGTCCCAATAGTTTTGTCATTTTAATTATTCAGCATACCTTTGCAGAAAAAATCACAATTATGAAAATACTTTTTCTTAACGCAAGCCCACTACGCCGAGGTAACATTTCGCAAATGGTGAACGAGATGAGCGAAGAGGCTCGCGCTTTGGGTGCAGAAGTAGAGATTGTGGAAGTGCAACGGCTCATGGTGAAACCATGCATCGCATGTATGAAATGTCGCACGTCGGGATATTGCATCCTGCCGGACGATGGTTCACAACACGTCTTGGAACTTATCAACGACTGCGATGCTCTCGTCATTGCGGCTCCATGTTATTGGGGCAATATTCCCGGCACACTAAAGTTGTTGTTCGACCGCATGGTGTATGGTCTGATGAGTGAAAACTCCCATGGATTTCCCATTCCCCTACAAAAGGGTAAGCGCTGCATTCTCGTGAGCACAAGTACCACTCCATGGCCTTTTAACATCATTATGCACCAAAGCCATGGCGCCATCCGCGCCATGAAGGAAATATGCCGATACAGCGGATTCAAAATCGTGGCTACTATTGAAAAAGGTGGGACAAGAAGAAACACCACTCTCTCAGAGAAACTTAGGCAGAGGTGCAGAAAGGCTGTGAGAAAAGTGTGGAGAAAGGAGTGAGGATAGAAGAGGGTGGAAGGTCTACTCTACCTTCCACCCTCTTCCCTCCAAACTACTGATGCTGTTCGCGCAAAAGGTCGTTAACAGTCTTTACTGGATTGAACGTTGCCAATGGCACTTCAACGAATATCGTGTTCCAGTCGCTCATGGCACCATTCCATAGTCCTGGCAACTCGAGAGCCTTGAGTTCCTTACCGTCTTTGCTCTTGCTTGATATGAAGCCAGTGGTGCGATCCACGAAGTCTGGCAGGTTGAATGGCTGGCCGTTGTAGTCTTTCACGGCACACACAAGATCAACAGGGTTGAAGTGAGTACCCTTGGTGAACATCTCCATATACTCGGCATTGTTCTTGTCTATCTGACTGCTCTCAAGAATCTGTAGACTCACCGTTCCGTCCTGATTGTAGGTAAGGAATGGACCTCCACCAGGTTCACCCACGTTCTTCACTACTCCACATACTCTCATCGGTCTGTTGAGTTTCTTTTTCAGATAGAGCACGAGATCGGCATCTTCGAGTTCCTTTATGTCGCTCTTGCGGCAGCACAGGTCATGCTGCACAAAACGTATTATCTCCTCCAGTTTCTCGTGGCTGTATGCTCCTGAGTCCAGTTTTCTCAGATATTCGAATGCGCGTTTCTGCAGCGACACGAGTATTCCGGCAATCACCTGTTTGTATGTCACGGTGTCTGCCTTCAGACGGTCTGGCACAACGTTGTCGATGTTCTTTATGAATATCACGTCGGCGTTGATTTCGTTGAGATTCTCTATGAGCGCACCATGTCCACCCGGACGGAAGAGCAACGAGCCATCGCTGTTGCGGAACGGAGTGTTGTCGGCGTTGGCTGCAACGGTGTCTGTACTTGGTTTCTGTTCCGAGAAGCTGATATCATAGATAATGCCGTATTTCTTTGCATAGTAGTCTGCCTTGTCGGCCACTCTCTGCTTGAACATCGGCAGGTGGTCATGGCTCACGGTGAAATGTACGGCAGCCCTTCCGTCGCTTGCAGCATAGAGTGCTCCCTCCACAAGGTGCTCCTCCATTGGAGTGCGTGGTCCTTCTTCATATTTGTGGAAGAGTAACATTCCCTTTGGCAACTGTCCGTAGTTGAGGCCTTCAGATTTGAGCATGTTGGCAGCCACTTCCTTGTAGCGTCCTTCTGCCATGAGTTCCTTTATGCTCTTTCCTGTGTTGTTCAGACAAGCCTTGTCAAGTTCGTCATAGAATGCAAACTTCTCAATGTTGTCGAAATACTTCTTCTCAAAATCGGTGGTGGGCACGTCATAGTCTGCATCTACAAATGCAAACATGTCCTTAAACATTCTTGATGCCGCTCCTGAGGCTGGCACAAACTTCACGATGGAGTGTCCCTGTGCTTTATACTCCTCCCATATGGACTCATACTTTTTCACCTCCTCTTGGGATGTGGCAATGATACCATGTTCAACACTTGCCGCTGCTTCGAGTTTCAAGAAGGGAAATCCCGTCTTGAACTCTTCAAGCTGCATATTGAGTTTCTCTACTGTGATGCCTTTATCGGCAATCTGCTTTAGGTCTTGTTCTGATAGCATATTTGAGATGTATTAAGTGAATTATTCAATAAATTATGGTTCAAAAGTACAAACTTTTATTGAAAAAAAGAAATAAATCGGCAAAAAAGTGTAACTTTGCAACAAAATTATCACAAAAATAGGTATTTTTATGGCAGATAGATTTGAATTTTCACCATTTGAGAAACAAGAGACACAAAATATCTACTCCAAATTAAAGGAGATCTTAAGCTCGTCGCTAATGCCTGGAGACGAGAATAAGATGCGTGCTCACTTGAAACGCACAGTGGAGGGAAATGCTGTGCATCGCGACATCTTCGGCCTTAACCCCATACTCTGCGGACTGCAAACGGCTCTCATTGCCGTGGAGGAAATAGGTTTGCGACGCGATGCCGTGATGGCAATAATGCTACACAACAGCGTCGAAAACGGATTCATCTCCGTCGACGAGGTAAAAGTACATTACGGAGAGGCTGTGGCTCGCATACTACACGGGCTTCAGCGCATCGGGGATCTATATAAGAAAAACCCCGTGGTGGAGAGCGAAAACTTCAGAAATCTCCTTATCTCTTTTGCTGAGGACATGAGGGTTATTCTCATCATGATTGCCAACCGCGTAAATCTCATGCGACAGATAAAGGACAACGACAACGACGAGGCGCGCAGAAAAGTGGCAGAAGAGGCTGCATACCTATACGCCCCGCTCGCCCACAAACTCGGACTCTACAAACTCAAAAGCGAACTTGAGGACCTCTCGTTGAAATATCTCGAGCACGATGCATACTATATGATACGCGAAAAACTCAACGCGACAAAGCAGACGAGAGACAACTATATCGCCAACTTCATAAAACCCGTGGAGGAAAAACTCCTTCAGCAAGGACTGCACTTCCATATAAAGGGACGAACAAAGAGTATTCACAGTATATGGCAGAAAATGAAAAAACAAAAATGTGCCTTCGAGGGCATCTACGACCTCTTCGCCATACGCATCATACTCGACTCGCCAATAGAATTGGAAAAAATGCAGTGCTGGCAGGCATACTCCATTGTCACCGACATGTACCAGCCAAACCCTAAACGACTGCGAGACTGGCTCTCGGTCCCTAAGTCCAACGGATACGAAAGCCTGCACATCACTGTGCTCGGGCCTGAGAAAAAATGGGTGGAGGTGCAGATAAGAACAGAAAGAATGGACGAGATTGCTGAACGAGGCGTGGCGGCACACTGGAGATACAAGGGAGTGAAAGGCGAAACTGGACTCGACGAGTGGCTCAACAATATACGAAACATACTAGAGACAAGCGACGACATGCAGGTGATGGACCAATTCAAGATGGACCTGTACGAAGACGAGGTGTTTGTGTTCACACCAAAGGGCGACCTCTTCAAATTTCCAAAAGGAGCCACCGTTCTCGACTTCGCATACCACATCCACTCCAAAATTGGCAATACATGCACAGGCGCGCGTATAAATAATAAGGTGGTGACATTCCGCGAACCACTCCATAGCGGCGACCAAGTGGAAATCATGACCTCAAGCGTGCAAAAGCCTAAACAGGAGTGGCTCAACATCGTAAAAACGTCAAGGGCTAAGGCGAAAATCAGACTGGCCCTGAAGGAGACTCAGGTAAAGGAGGGACTCTTCGCCAAAGAAATGATAGAACGGAAATTCAAAAACCGAAAAATCGAACTCGAAGAGTCGCTCATGACAAGACTCATAAAGAAACTCCGGTTTAAGGAAACAAGCGACTTCTACAGGCAGATTGCCTCAGGCGAACTCGACGTGAACACCGTGATAGAGAAATATCTCGAACTGCAGGTCAAGGAACAGCACATCATTGGCGACAACATGGCACAAAGTGCCGACGGATTCAGCCTACAAGGCAATACCGACAAAAATGTAGACCACCCAAGCGACGACGTGCTCGTGATAGACCAGAACCTCAAGGGCATCGACTTCCAACTGGCAAAATGCTGCCAGCCCATCTACGGCGACGAGGTGTTTGGATTCGTCACCGCCGGCGGAGGCATCAAGATCCACCGCTGCGACTGCCCCAACGCCCCCGAACTGCGCAAGCGCTTCGGCTACCGCATCGTAAAGGCACGATGGAGCGGCAAGGGCTCATCGAAATACAGCATCACGCTCCACGTGGTTGGTAACGACGACATAGGTATTGTAAACAACCTCACAAGCATCATCAGCCGTGAGGAGAAGCTCACACTCAGAAGCATCAGCATCGATAGCCACGACGGCCTCTTCAGCGGCAACCTCGTCGTAATGCTCGACGACACATCTAAACTCGAAGCCTTAATTAAAAAACTAAAGGCTGTAAAGGGTGTGTTGAACGTAACGAGAAGTTGAACACTTATATTACAAATAAACAAGACCTACAACGCAATGAAGAAAACTATTATCTCACTGATCGCAGTGATTATTACTACAACAACCTGCGCCATGGACCACGACATCGACGCACAGCAGTGGTGTCGCAAGGTAACCATGGGATGGAACCTTGGCAACGCATTAGAAAGTGCCGGCGCTGGATGGAACTACGAAAAGTATGCATGGGAAAACATTTGGCAACAAAACTACAACGAATGGGAAACGGCTTGGGGAAACCCTAAAACCACACAGGAAATGCTGAAAAAGGTGAAGGCAGAAGGGTTCAACGCCGTCAGAATACCTGTCAGGTGGGTGCCACATGCCGACATCAACACCATGACCATCGACCCTGTTTGGCTCGCAAGAGTAAAAGAGGTGGTGGACTGGGCTCTCGCCGAAGACCTCATGGTCATCATAAACACCCATTACGAGTGCTGGCTCGAATACTATCCATTATACAGCCGAAAGACCGAGCTTACCGAAAAGCTGAAGACGCTATGGACAAACATTGCCAACGCCTTCGCTTCATACGATGGCCGTCTTGCATTTGCAGGCACCAACGAGGTGAATGCTAAGGGAGACTGGGGACTCACACCCACCGATGAGAACTATGCCGTGCAAAATGCCTTCAACCAGGCATTCGTCGATGCGGTAAGAGCCACAGGCGGCAACAACCTGCACCGTAACCTCATCGTACAGACCTATCGCTGCAATCCTACCATGGGACTGTCGCACTTAACCGTGCCAAACGACCCCACAGAACGTCGCCTGTCTGTAGAGTTTCACTACTACGACCCCTACTCGTATTGCAGCGGCACAGAAAATAGTTACTTCTATTGGGGCAACGCCTATGCCGACAAGGGAGCCATCACACCCGATGGTAACGAGCGTTCCCTAACCTCCCTCTTCCTTCAAGTGCGCAAGGCATGGTGGGACAAAGGCCTTGGAGTGATAATAGGTGAATATGGATGCTCACACCATTATACCACAGCCGACCGCGCCACACAAGAAGCAAACCAAGGTTACTACCTTGAATGCCTTGTGAAGGAGGCACGCCGCCATGGCTTCGCCGCCTTCGTGTGGGACAACAACGCCTTCGGCAACGGCAACGAGAAGTTCGGCATCTTCGAACGCAACAACAATATGAGCGTAGGCTGCCCGTTCTTCGTGGAAGGCATACGCAAAGGCTCTCTTCAGGAATACGAGGCCACCGTAGATTACGACGAGAGCGACCCCGACGTGGGCATTGGCGGCAAGGTATTATGGGAAGGCGAAAAAGCCCTAAACTGGGGCGAAGGCCTGCAGCTGAAGATATCCGCATCGGAGTTCAAGGCCTTCACTGGCTCATGCACCCTCGTGGCCTACTACCGTCAAGACGCCAACGCCTCTTACGAAGACCTACAGCTCAACTACGGCGACTGGACGCAGTTCAGCTGCACTGTCGAGGGCACACCCTGCGACGGCAATTTCAGTCCGCGCAGCTACTACGGCACTACCGGCGCCACCCACATCACCCCGTTCACCGTCAGCGGCAGTGTGCTCACGAAGCTGAAGACATCAGGTGCCGTCATCCAGGGCTTCGGTGTGATCATGACAAAGGTGGTGATAATAGACAAGCCAAACACCGCCATCAGCACCATCACCAACTCCCCCACCCCATCGCGCATATACAATCTCAGAGGTGTGGAGGTGAAAAAACCACGGCACGGTGAAGTATATGTCGTAGGGGGGAAAAAGATATTATATTGAAAATTGAAGGTTGAAAAATGAAGAGCTAAGCCATAAAACCATGCGCAGTCATTCAACCTTCTTTTTTCAACCATTAACTTTCAATTGTCCATTATCGAGAACTATTATAATGAACCATAGAGAGAAAGAAAAACTGTTCAAGACACTATTCGATGCATACTACGAACGTCTGTACTATGCAGCTGCCACAATACTCGGTGATCAAATGGTAGCAGAAGACATTATTGAGGACGTATTTGAACACTATTGGGAACGCATAAACGATGATGCAATCACCAACTCTCCCAGCTATGCCTATTTCTTAAGAATGGTATACAACAGATGCGGAGACCATGTAAGGCACCAAAAGGTCCACAACCGATTTCGCGACTACTATATCTCACATCATACAGAAGGTCCGATGCACGACGACGAACTTCTTGAAGAGAGAATTGCGATAATACAAAAAGTGAGAAAAGAAATGCCCGAAAAGACTCGGCGCATCATGGACTTATGCTACTTCGAAAACAAACAATATAAAGAAGTGGCCGAGATAGTAGGACTTAGCAAGGACAGTGTCAGAATGCACATCATAAAGGCCCTCGGACTGTTAAGGGATGCCTTTTCAGTTAAAAAAAGAAAAAGACCTTGACTTTTGACAAATACAATACGTATAAATTGTAAAACAAGGGAAAAAATGAAACAAGATTATTCCGACAACCAACTAAAGGCAATATACTCTGAAGCCACTTCAAGAGATATACTTCCAAGACCAGACAGGGAAAAAGCCTGGACAAAGATAATGGCAGACATAGCTTCAAGGCGCCGCCGAAAGAAACGCGCCCTGTTTTTTACCTTTTCTACGGCAGCCGCAGCTGTCGTATTGCTTGTCGTCAGCATTTTCGGCACACACGAAGACACGATTCAAGAAAACAACCAGCCTGCCATAGCCTTTGCAGCCAAGCCTTCCATCGGCAGTATAGTCGTCACAAATAACAATGACGACAATAAGGCTATAGACATTAAAGAAATCAGAAAAAAAGGAGTACGCATAGACAATAAGGAAGCGGACTTCAGACTCTCTCCTGCTGACGATGCTTCCCGAAAGACAGTCATCATACCACGCGGAAAACTCTACAAGATCACTCTCAGCGACGGCTCTGAAGTGTGGCTCAATGCCGACAGCCGACTAACCTTTCCATCACATTTCGTAGGCGACAAAAGAATGGTAAGTCTTGAAGGCGAAGCATACTTCAAGGTAGCCAAAGACCCACGACACCCCTTTATCGTCAAATGCGGGGAAATAGAAACAATGGTACTCGGAACAGAATTCAACATCCGCTCTTACAACAACCAACCTGAAGTGGCACTCATTAGTGGTAGTGTGGCGGTGAAAGACTCCCGTGACCATACTTTTACACTTACCCCTGGCCAGGCAGTCACACTCTTCGACGAAGGATTCCAAGCAAGAGAGATAGACACTGAATACTACAAGAAATGGCGTGAGGGAATGTTCTATTTCGAAGAAGCCTCACTATTGGAAGTGATGTGTGAGATAGGAAGATGGTATAACGTCAACATCAACATCGTCGACCCGGAACTCAACGACTACAAACTTCACTTTGCGGCAGACAGGGAAGAAAGCATATCACAAATCATACAGTATTTAGCTTGTTTAAGCTATCTTGACATTTCAAAAAAAGGAAATCTAATAACAATACGTAAAAAAAACATATAATTTTATTGACTTCTGATTATTGTTCGACGTTATTATAGTAGAATTATCAATAAATACAGATAATCTATGAACAAAACGACGAACAAACAGAAAATGCCCAAGAGGCACATGGTAGCAAGGCTACTCGCGGTGTTCACAGCACTCTTCCTGACGTGCGGAACAATCTATGCCGCTGGCGACGCTAAGCGCATCTCTTTGAAATGCGACAACGCTTCGATGGAAAGCGTCCTAAGAAAAATCGAGAGTTTGTCGGGAGTGAAAATCATTTTCACGTTCGATGAGGTAAAACCTTATCAGGTGACAATGGACGTAAAAAACGTCACAGCTTTCGACGCAGTGAAAACAGCCATTGGCAACAAGCCTCTTTCCTACAGAAGCATGGTAGGCACTTCGCAGACCATTGTTATTTCGAAAAAGGCTGAGGGCTACGACCACAGGAGATTAAAAGGACAAGTGGTTGACAACACCAACAGCGCCTTGCCTGGAGTATCAGTGTCTATTGCAGGAGAAAACACCTTTGCCACCACTAATGCCGACGGATTCTATACCGTGGAGTTGCCTACCAACCGCGACGTGACCCTCGTCTTCTCTTTCATAGGAATGAAGGAGCAACGAAAGACTGTCAAAGCCTCACAGTCTAATACTGTCATTGCTACCGTTATGATGGAAGAAGACGCCGCAAGACTAAGCGAGGTGGTGGTGACCGGAATGTTCCAAAAAAACAAGGAGGCATTCACGGGTGCCGTCACCACGATAGACAGCAAGCAGTTGAAGGAGTTTGGCAACAAAAACCTCATCACCTCCATTGCAAATATTGATCCTGCGTTCAATATTCTTGTAAACAATGAGTTTGGCTCCGACCCAAACCACCTACCTGACATTCAGCTTAGGGGGTCGGCAAACCTGCCCACAATCACCGATCTGCAGGACAACACCAACACCGACCTCAATACTCCTCTTATTATTATGGACGGCTTTGAGATTTCCCTCACACGAATGATGGACCTCAACGACGACGAAGTGGAGTCAATCACATTGCTTAAAGACGGTTCTGCCACTGCCATATATGGTTCACGTGGAGCCAACGGAGTGATTGTGATAAAACGAAAGGCACCAAAGGCGGGCAAGCTCAAGCTCACCTATACCGGAAACCTAAACATTGAAGCCCCAGACCTCAGCGACTATCATCTTCTCAACGCAGCCGACAAGCTTGAACTTGAGCGAAGGGCAGGATACTACGACAGTTCCGACCCAACACGCGACTTCAAGCTCAAGCAGAAATATTCTTCCATTCTTTCAGATATCACGCGCGGCGTGGAGACAGACTGGATGTCAAAGCCACTCAGAGTGGGCGTCGGACAGCGACACAACCTTAGGCTCGAGGGCGGCGACGACAGTTTCAGATATTCAGTAGCTCTTCAGTATAATGGCATCAGCGGAGTAATGAAGGGGTCACAACGCGACACCTTTAACGGTGGTATAACCTTATCTTACCATCACCATAACATACTGTTTACCAACGATCTCAGCATCGGCCATACCAAAAGCGACGAGTCACCCTACGGTTCGTTCTCCGACTACACTCGTCTAAACCCATATTGGAGTCCTTACGATGAAAATGGCAACGTGGTCAAAATGTTTGATGACGACATCGACTTCTTTGGCGGCTTCAGCAATCTCCCAGCCAACCCGCTTTACAATGCCACGCTAAACCAGAAAAACAGCAGTCAATACACCGACATAACAAACAACTTCTCCATTGAGTGGCGACCCATTGAGGGACTCATCACACGCGGACGTGTAGGAGTGACATGGCAAAGCAGTGAAAGCGACTACTACCTGCCAGCCAAACACACTATGTTTGAAGCCGACGAATACAAGACTGACGAAGGGGCGCTGAGAAAGGGAAGGTACGACTACGGCACAGGAAAGCTCACTAACTACGAGATAGCACTCACTGCAAGCTACTCAAAACTGTTTGCCGAGAAACACCTGCTTTACACCGCTATCAACTGGAACTTGATAGAAGACTCATCACGCAACTACGCATTCTCCGTTGAAGGCTTTGCCGACGAATACCTTGACTTCCCAAGCAATGCTCTGCAGTATCAACAGGGCGGAAAGCCTACCGGCGGCGAGGCAAAGACACGCTCCATTGGCTTTGTGGCGAACGTAAACTACTCATACGACAACCGGTACTACACCGACCTTGCCTACCGTATCGACGGCTCATCGCAGTTCGGAAAAGACAATAAGTTTGCCCCATTCTACTCAGTTGGTATAGGCTGGAATGTCCATAACGAAAAATTCATGAAAAACGTGAAATGGATCGACAAGTTAAAGTTACGCGCTTCATTCGGACAAACCGGTTCACAGAAATTCAGCGCTTATCAGGCTGTAGCCACCTACTCTTATTATCTGAGCGACAGATACAACCAGTGGATTGGTGCATACCAGAAAGCACTCGAAAACCGTGACCTCGAATGGCAGAAGACCGACAAGTGGAACGCCGGCATAGAGCTTAACTTGTTTGACAATAGGCTGAACCTTGTGGCAGACGTGTATCTTGACAAGACATCAAACCTTCTCTCTTCACTCGACCTGCCGCTCTCTAACGGCTTTACCTCGTATATAGAAAATATCGGCAAGGTTGAAAATCGTGGATTCGAAGTGAAAGCCACCGCGTTCATAGTCAGGGACAACGCCAAGAGACTATCATGGTCGGTCACCGGCTCGTTGGTTCATAACAAGGACAAAGTGGTGAAACTCTCTGAGGCCATGAAGAACGAGTATGCCAAACGCCTGCTCATGGGCGGAACTACACCAAACAGCGTAATACAGGAAGGTGAGTCGCAATACACCATCTATGCAGTGCCTTCACTCGGTATAGACCCCAGCAACGGCTATGAACTCTTCCTGAAGAAAAATGGCGAGGTCACCTACACCTGGGACGCTGCCGACCGAGTGGCTTGCGGCAATACACAGCCAAAGTTCAGGGGGGCTCTCAGTTCAATGGTCAGATGGGGCAACTTCTCGGCAAACATCTCTCTCGGATACCGCTTCGGAGGACAAATATACAACTCCACACTGGCCAATCGCATCGAAAACGCAGACAAGCACTACAATGTTGACGACCGCGTGTTCAACGACAGATGGCACCAGCCTGGCGACCACACATTGTTCAAGGGACTTACCAACGAGTCGCAGAGCTACGCCACCACACGCTTCGTGCAAGACGAAAAAACTCTGACCTGCCAAAACATCCACCTCAGCTACCAGCTACAGGCTAATCCATGGCTGATGAAAACATTCGGAGTGCAATACCTTACATTGGGAAGCGACATCAGCGACCTCTTCTATCTATCGACAGTGAAACAGGAACGCGGTCTATCCTATCCCTACTCGCGCCGTTTCTCGTTCTCTCTATCACTATCATTCTAACAAAAAAATACATGACAATGAAAATAAGACAATTCATACTGCTCCCGTTCATGGCACTTGCCACACTCTCAAGTTGCGGCGACTATCTTGACGTGTTGCCATCGACTGAGAAGGAAAAGGGAGAAATGCTTTCCTCACAGGACGGATACCGCAGCGTTCTCATAGGGGCATACATAAGAATGAAACAGACAAGCCTGTACGGACAGGAAATGGTGTGTGGCACCGTTGAAGAACTCGCACAGCACTGGACATACAACGATGGCTCGGTGGGAGAATTTCTCCATAACTATGACTATAAGGCCACCGCTGTGGAAAATGCCACCTCTGCCATTTTCAACAATCTGTACAAAGTCGTGGCAGATGTCAATGGAATACTCACCGAGATTGACAACAACGGCGGGGTGCTCGACAACGACAACTACAACCTGATAAAGGGAGAAGCACTCGCCATCAGGGCTTTCTGCCACTTCGATATCTTACGCCTCTTCGGCCCGATGCCCGGCAATCCAACAACGTCGGCAGTGCTTCCTTATGTCACGACAGTCAGCACCCAACCCAACGGCTACATCACATACAACGACTTTGGCTCACGTCTCCTTCAGGACCTCTCCACAGCCGAAGAGTGTCTTGCCAAGGCAGACCCTATCACCACAATGAGCATCGACCAGCTCAACTCGTCGTCGACCGCCATCGACAACTTCTTCACCGCCCGTCAGACACGCATGAACTACTATGCCGTGTGTGCACTGAAGGCAAGGGTTAACCTTTGGCTGGGCAACAACGAAGAGGCACTGCGCTACGCAAAGATGATAATCGACGCGAAAAACCCCGACGGCACCTCCACATTCACCCTCGGCACTCGCGACGACTGCTCACGTGGCGATAAAACCTTCTCATCAGAACACATCTTCAACATCAAGGTCAACGACATAGCCTCTACCATCGGTTCTGGACGCAGCTACTATTTTGACAAGACGGAGATGACATCGCGACTCTACGAGAATGGCACGTCAGACATCCGCTTCGTCAATATGTGGGAAGAAGTGAAAATAAGCTACTTCGTCAAACCGTTCTACTTCCTGAAGTATGTTCAGAGCGACAAGATGCCGGCAAGGGCAAAGAATGTAATACCAATGGTGAGACTTGCGGAAATGTATCTCATTGCCATGGAATGTTCACCACTTTCAGAGGCTCAGGCCTACTATGACAAGCTATGCGCAGCCCGAGACATCACGCCGACAGCCATCACCGACAACGACATGCGCGAAAAACTACTCATCAAGGAATACAACAAGGAATTCTATGGTGAAGGACAGGCATTCTATGCCTACAAGCGACTGGCTGTGGAAGACATCCTTTGGGCTGGATGCAAAGGCTCACCCGAAACATACGTCATACCTCTGCCTAAACAAGAGTCTGTATATAATTAATTTAACAAACATCTCAAACAATGAAAAAGACTATTCTTTCAGCCATATTACTTGCACTTCTCTTAATGGGATGTAAGGAAGACGCCGGCATTATCTACAACGACGGTGCAAGAGTGCAACTCACACAGTCCACTGATGACTACTCATACTCATTTGTCTGGAGCGATGAGACAACAAAGAGCCAAATTATACGCATTCCTGTAAGGGCCATCGGAGGGCCAGCAGACCGCAATAGGTATGTAAAAATTGAGCAAGTTACCGAATACGATGTTGAATATAGCTATGATGCCATGGGCAATGTCGTAGACTCTACAGTGACCGAACGTCCGGAGAAAGCTGTTGCAGGGGTTCATTACGCCGCCTTCAATAGTGCAGAGACAATGCCGCTACAAGTGATAAGGGCAGGACGTGTGACCGACAGCATCGGCATCAAACTTCTGCGCGACACATCACTGCTTGAAGGCAATTTCCGTCTGCGCATCAAACTCGCAGCTAACGAAGACTTCGATATCGGCGAGAGCAAATGGCTCGAACGAACAATCGTAGTGGCAGACCGACTTGAAAAGCCATCCAACTGGAACTATACCACAACCTACTATCTCGGCGACTACAGCAAGACGAAACACGAGCTGATGATAGAAGTCTACAAAGGAAAGGTTGATAACGAGTGGGTAGAGAAAGCCAACAACTCTTCTTCATTTGCCGTATATTGGAGAGGAAAGTTTGCCGAGGCTCTCGACATCTTCAACTCCAATCCCGACAACATCGAGTCTGGCAAAGCCCCTATGCGTGAGGATCCCAACGACCCTAACAGCAAGCTCATCACATTCCCCACAAAAATATAATCAAACAAGCTATACATTATGGAAAAGTCTAAATACTTTCTTCTCGCTACAGCGATGCTGACTCTCGCAAGCTGCTTCTCTGACGAGGGCAACTACGATTACGACGCTCCACTGGTGATCAACGTCGAAGGGATAGAAAAGTCGTACTCTGTCAGCCCTACTGGCGACATACTGCAAATAAACCCGGTCATCAAACCGGCAGGACGCGACTACGACTGCTTCTGGACTGTCACGTCGGCTTCAGCCACTTGGGGCGACAAGGTGGACACCATTTCAAGAAGCCAAAACCTCGAATACAAGATAAACCTTGACATGGGAGCATACAAGCTACGGTTCAACGCCAAGGACAGGCTCACTGGAGTGTTCAGCTATACTGAATACGACCTCAGTGTCACCACTGACATGGAAACTGGATGGTGGATACTGAAAACCATCGACGGCAACACCGACATCGACTTCTTCTCAAACGAAAAAGCAAAGCCTGACGTGATAATGAATGCCAACGGACAGAGACTCAACGGTGAGGCGCTGAACGTTGACTACACGTCAAACTTCTGGAAGTTCAATGCCGACAAGCAAACAGACGAGCGTGTGTCTGCCGTGTTTGTGGCAAGCAAGGGCGACATTGCGGCTCTCGACTACTTCACCGGACGCATCATCAGCAACTACGACCAGCTGTTTGTCGACGCTCCGGCAAAACACGAGGTAAGGGGCATGTTCACTGGTCCATCGGATACTCATGTGTATGTTGACGGACACATCTACACCATGTACCACTCGAAATACAGCATTTACAACCAGTTTGTCATAAAGGCTTTGGGCGACTACGACATTGCACCACAACACCATGCTGCAGGCTCGTTGCCGTTGCTTTTCAACCGTGCCAACAGTTCCTTCTGCAGCGTGAGCCGCACCTCGTCCACCATCGACTATTTCAAGAACAGTTCTCCGTCGCCCATCCAGATGAACATGGACCTTGAGTATATCGGTGGTAAAACCACTGCCTCATGGACACAGGGCGACATGGCTCTGGCCCTCATGAAAGGCAAGACAGACGGAAAACACTATCTTCTGCAACTCGACGGACAGCCATACACCATGGACTATAACCCCATCTGGGACGTAAAGGAGATGCCGGCAGACCTCGGCCTCTACAAGGCAGAGCACCGCGCGCTCAACCAGAACAACAACATCGTTTACTACTCCATCGGAAACGTGATCTACTCCTGCAACCTCGACAACTGGGAAGAGGCAAAGGCTGACGTTACATTAGCTGACGGCGAGGAGATAACATACATGGAGTACCTGAAGTACGCTCCCTACGGCTACAACGAGACATGGTTTGACTATCTGGTCATCGCCACATCCAAAGGCGACTCCTACAAACTTTGCCTACACCCCGTGGCTGCCGGCCGCATCCAGCCTGCTCAAAAGACCCTAGAAGGCAAGGGTAAGGTGCAGAGAGCATGCTACATGCGCCAGGAAGACGGCTATGTATACACTTCCACACTGTTCTAACCGATTAACACAACAGTACTTATGAAAATCATTTGTTCGCTTCTCGCAGCCACACTACTCTGTATGAAAGCCCACGCTTCGGTGACCATCATGGGCAACGTAGAGTCAGACGCGGGTAAAACCATAGCATTGTGCAAGTCAGAAAACGGCTACAGCATGACCTTGGCTTCGGCATGTGTGGCTCCCAACGGCACTTTCACCTTAGAGACCGACATCCAGGATGAAGGCTACTACATGCTCACCAACGAGATTGGAGTGAAACACGCCCTCTACCTCACTCCCCTGGCTAAGGTGACAGCCGATTTCAGCAACACTATGCTTAAGGTAAATAGCGGATATAACACGGCCGCGGCTCTCTTCCCGAAATGGGAGGAGGCCGTAGGCATGCCGTTACTCCATGCATACAGGCACACTATGGTGCCAGGTGCCTCGACCGCAGACGCAGAGACATTCAACTCCGAACTGTCCAATATGGAATTCATGGCAAACAAAATAGCCGGAAATGAAATTACCGGAAAAGCCGGATTATTGTTGAAGCTTAAGGCAAGGGCTGACTTGAGTTTCGTAAAGATGGCGTATGGATTGAGCAACGCCGGCCAATGGTGTGACTCACTCACCTTGGTTTCCATATTCAGACAGGCTGAGCAACTGTTTCTTGACGATAACTTTCTCTCCCTACCCTATGCTCCCGACATGCTTTCCGTATACATCAACGGCATGGCGTATTTCAAACATATCGACAAGGACGACTATGTCGGAAGAGCTGCCTTGCTCGCCACTCCGAGACTAAGAGAGGCATACCTGTGGCATACCGCCCAACAACTCAGATACTACGAGCAATTGTCATCACTCGTCGATGCTGTCGACCCTTCCACACTCTCAGGCGATTTCTCCGTCCACATTCTTTCCGTGGAACAAAAGCTGCAATGGTCAAAGCCTGGCAAGAATGCCACCACATTCAGCGGAGTGACACCTGAAGGAACGACAGTTTCGCTCGACGACTTCAAAGGCAAGGTGGTGGTAATCGACACATGGGCCACTTGGTGCGTGCCATGCATCAAGATGATGCCCCATTTCAAGCGTCTGGCCAAGGAACTTAGCAATCCGAATGTGGTGTTTCTCAGCGTCTGTCTTGGTACTTCCGTTGAAATAGACCGATGGAAAGACATAGTGAAGAAACATCAGCTTGAGGGCAATTTGATATTCATTAGCAGCTGGACCAAGGGGTTTGCTAATGACTATCGTATCACAAGCGTCCCACGCTTCATAGTAATCTCAAGAGAGGGGAAAGTCGCGTCTTTTGCCGCTCCAGCTCCTAATACACCCCAGCTAAAGCGACTTATAATGTCACTCATATAGACTACTCATGTTGTTTTTAATATTTCACGGTGCAAAAGTACGACATTTACTCGACTCTTACAAAGTATATAACGAATAAAAAATGAATATCGGGATTACTATTCAGCTCTCACGACACAACAATTGTTGCGGTGCGTTGGATGCCAAAATGAGGAAAGAAAGTGAAATAGAATGTATTATAGAATAGTAAACTCTTGATAACGGGTGATACACCCAACTCCTACGAGGCGGAAGAAAATTATTTTTCATATAGAAACCGGACGAGATATACTCCCGTCCGGTATTATTTTTATCCAATAAAAAAGATAAATGGATATTTTATCCGCCAAAATTGTCGTACATGATTGACTCGGGTTCCACGCCGAGGCTGTCGAGCATAGACACTACGGCCTTCGACATTGGGCCAGGACCACACATGTAGTACTCGATGTCCTCAGGTGCCTCGTGATCCTTCAGGTAGGTGTTGTACATCACCTGATGAACGAAGCCTGCGGTGTACTTCACGCCTGCGGCATCGGCAGCAGGGTCGGGACGGTCGAGGGCGAGGTGGAAATGGAAGTTGGGGTATTCCTTCTCCAGTCCGAGGAAGTCGTCGAGATAGAACACTTCGTTAAGGGCGCGTGCGCCATAGAAGTAGTGCATCTCACGATCGGTAGTGTGCAGGGTCTTGGTCATGTGCATGATCTGAGCGCGCAGAGGAGCCATACCGGCACCACCACCTACCCAAATCATCTCGCGATTAGAGTCGAAATGAGGATGGAAGTCGCCGTAAGGTCCACTCATCACTACCTTGTCACCTGGCTTCAGGGTGAAGATGTATGATGAGGCGATACCTGGATTTACTTCCATAAAGCCGCTACGGTCGGGCTTGAACGGCGGTGTGGCGATGCGCACGGTGAGCATGAACACGTCGCCCTCGGCTGGATAGTTTGCCATGGAGTAGGCGCGGATGGTAGGCTCGGTGTTGACACACTTCAGCGGGAAGAGGCCGAACTTCTGCCATGCGGGCAGATACTCGTCGCCGATGAGCGACTTGTCGATGTCCTTGTCGTAGTCGATAGTGAATGCCGGAATCTTGATCTGTGCGTATGAGCCTGGAAGGAAGTCCATGTGTGCTCCCTTTGGCAGCTGCACCTTGAACTCCTTGATGAAGGTGGCTACGTTTTTGTTTGAGATGACCGTACATTCATACTCCTTCACTCCGAGCACGCTTTCTGGCACACGGATATTCATGTCGCTCTTCACCTTGCACTGGCATCCCAATCGCCAGTTGTCCTTTATCTCCTTGCGTGTGAAGTGAGGCTTCTCTGAGTCGAGAATCTCTCCACCTCCTTCGAGCACCTGCACCTTACACTGTCCGCAGCTTGCCTTTCCGCCACAAGCAGAGGGAAGGAAGATGCCGTTTTCGTTAAGAGTAGTCATGAGGCTTGAGCCTTGTCCTACGGAGATTGTGCGGTCGCCGTTGATTGTGATGTTCACGTTTCCGCTTGGCGAGAGATATTTCTTCGCCACGAGCAGAAGTATGACGATAAGCAGTATCAAGACGAGGAATACTGCGATACTTACTGTTATAAACATAATTATCTTTCCTCCTTTTCTTTAGATTTTTAGACCTGAGAAGCACATCATGGCCATCGCCATTAGTCCTACCGTGATGAATGTGATGCCGAGTCCTTGGAGCGGCTTTGGCACGTCGCTGTATTCCATCTTCTCGCGTATGGCTCCCATGGCCACGATGGCAAGTGTCCATCCGAGTCCACTACCCAATGCAAACACGAGGGCATCGACTACTGAGCCTATGTACTGTGTGTTTGAGGGGTCGAGATTAACGCGCTGCTGCATAAACAGCGAGGCTCCCATGATGGCGCAGTTAACGGCTATCAGCGGGAGGAAGATGCCGAGAGCTGCATAGAGTGAAGGCGAATAGCGCTCTACTATCATCTCTACAAGTTGTACGATGCCGGCAATGACGGCAATGAACAGGATGAAGCTGAGATATGAGAGGTCGACACCGTCAACGAGACAGTCGGGACCGAGCACCTTGGTCTGAAGGAGGTAGTCTACGGGCACCGTTACCATAAGCACAAAGGTGACGGCAAGTCCCAGACCCAACGATGTCTTCACATTCTTCGAAACGGCAAGAAACGAACACATGCCGAGGAAGAAGGCGAACACCATATTGTCCACGAATATGGACCTGAAAAATAGACTTATTGCATGTTCCATAACTTATTTCTCCTTATAAAAATATGCACGATGTACCCAGATAACGCATCCCAGAAGGATGAGCGCCATGGCGGGCATGGTCATCATACCGTTGTTGACATAACCTAAATCGTAAACGGCATCGGGCAGGATTTGGAATCCTAACAGCGAGCCGCGACCGAAAAACTCACGCACGCCACCAACGATGACGAGAATCATGGCATAGCCCAGTCCGTTGCTTATACCATCGATAAACGATGGCCATGGCTTGTTTTGCATGGCGAAGGCTTCAAGACGGCCCATGAGGATACAGTTGGTGATGATAAGTCCCACATATACCGAGAGTTGTACGCTCACATCGTAGGCGAAAGCCTTAAGCACCTGGCTCACTATAGTCACCAACGTTGCCACTACCACGAGCTGCACCACTATACGGATGCGTGTAGGTATGGTGTTGCGTATGACCGATATAATCACATTGGCGAAGGCGGTGATGACAGTCACTGCCAGTCCCATCACGATGGCTGGCTCGAGCTGAGCCGTAACTGCGA
Organism: Prevotella sp. P2-180; assembly: GCF_002251435.1. GTDB lineage: Bacteria > Bacteroidota > Bacteroidia > Bacteroidales > Bacteroidaceae > Prevotella. The sequence continues at coordinate 32,058 of NZ_NPJI01000061.1, read as the reverse complement.
GGGCTGAACATATTCCAAGCACTTGCACCAATATCGGATGGTCGAGGTTCAGCGGTTTGCTAAACACTTCCTTGTTCTGTTTTGAAAATAAGCTCATAGTTTTTTTTACTTAAGATAACTCTTATACTTTTCGAACGACTCTTGGAGCATGAGTGACACACCATCTGAGGTGAGGGTGGCACCTGTGACGGCGTCGCACTCCGACTCGGGATTCTTTACATCGCTCTTCTTTTTCACGGCTATCACCACCTTTCCGTCAACAGAATATACTTTCTTGCCGCGGAACTGGTCTTGCCATGCTCGCGAATCCTTGATTTCGGCTCCAAGGCCAGCGGTTTCAGACTCGTGATTGAAATAAGCTCCGAAAATGGTGGTCTTGTCGTCGTCGAGGGCTACATAACCCCATATCGGGCCCCATAGTCCCATGCCGCGCACAGGCACAACCACTTTTTTATTACCGTCCACCTCACACTGGTAGAGTGTAAGTCCTTCGCCTACTGTATTTTCGGCTTTCACCACTTCCTGATATTTAGCCTCTGCCTCACTGTCAGACACGTCGCGTATGTTTAGCGATGCAAGTATCTGCTTCTTCTTGTCCAAAGCCACATTCACATCCTGCATAGGCTTGAGAGTCTGGTAGATGAAGGCTAACAGGAATGCTACGATGACTACCATCACCGTACTATATAAAATAATGTAGGAATTCTTGTTTGTATTCATAATTCTTAATGTTTTTTAGGGGGAGATTTCTCATCCCTAATTTTTTACTCTCTTCGCCCTCTTTCTGATATTTGCGTCTACCACATAGTAGTCAATGAGCGGTGCCATCATGTTGCCGAAAAGAATGGCAAGCATCATTCCTTCAGGGAATCCGGGATTCATAACACGAATGATGACGGCCAGTGCACCTATGAGGAAACCGTAGATATACTTACCGCAGTTGGTGCGGCAGGAGGTAACTGGGTCTGTAGCCATAAATACTGCACCGAAGGCAAAACCACCATAGCAAAGATGCTCATACCAGGCGATAGACTGTCCTGTTTGCTCAAAGATTATGGCCAACAGGCTTCCGCCTACAAACACGCTGAGCATGGTGCGCCATGAGGCAATGCCGGTCCAAAGCAGTATGGCGGCTCCAATGGCTATTGCCACCACGCTTGTCTCTCCCACAGAGCCTGGTATGAAGCCGAGCACGGCATCACATGTCTGTGCACTCACGGGAGTGCCGGCTGCAATCTGTCCAAGCGGTGTGGCTGCAGTAAAGCCATCGGCGAGATTATTGCCAAGACCGAAGATTGTACTGTCTGCCACCCAAACGGTGTCGCCGCTCATCTTTGTGGGATAAGAGAAGAATAGGAATGCGCGCGCCACGAGTGCCACGTTAAAGATGTTCATGCCGGTACCGCCAAATATCTCCTTGCCGATGATAACGGCAAAGGCTACGGCAATGGCAATCATCCATATAGGGCATCCCACAGGAAGAATCATCGGGATGATGATACCCGAAACGAGATAACCCTCCTGTATCTCCTCACCTTTCCACTGTGCCCAGGCAAACTCTATGCCCAAGCCCACAATGTAGCTGACGAGAATCTTGGGCAAAACGGCAAGCACGCCATAGAAGAACACCTCGCAGAAATGAGCCTCGGCAAGTGTGCCGGCTGCAAGGTAGTTCTGATAACCCACATTATACATACCGAATAGCAGGGCGGGCAACAGGGCTATCACCACCATGCTCATGATGCGCTTCGAGTCTATCGCGTCGTGGATGTGACATCCGCTCTTCGACGTGTCGTTAGGCACGTAGAGGAATGTCTCGAAACCATCAAACACGCTGCGGAAGGCGTGAAGTTTGCCGTCTTTCTCGAAGTTCGGCTTTATCTTGTTGAGATAATTTCGTAAAAAACTCATTTAATGTAATTTTTTAATTCTTAACTGTTTTCTTTTCTCAGCATGTCAAGTCCCTCGCGTACTATGCGCTGCAGTTCCAACTTTGAACTGTCGACAAACTCGGCAAGGGCGAAGTCCTCTGGACTTACCTCATAGATACCAAGCTGCTCCATGCGGTCGATATTGCCGGCAATGATGGCCTTCACGAGATACTCGGCGTAAATGTCCATAGGTATAACGCTGTCATACTCGCCACTCATGATCATGTGGCGCTGTCCTCCCTTCACACGGGCGTCGAGAGCATACTTTTTGCTACCGAATAGCCAAGAGAAATAGCTACGGTTTTGTGAGTACTGATTGAAACGAGGCATAATCCATCCAGCAAACTCATCAGCATTGTCGCCTTCAGGTATCACCGTCACCTCAGAGGAGTGAGCACCGAGATATCCCTCTCCCTTCACTACACGGCCAGTGAGCACATTGCCGTTGATCACACGCACCGAGTGGCTCTTATCGTATGTGTTGCTCAAAAGTGTCTGAAGCTCCTCGCCCACAAGCATGTCTACATATTGTGGCTGACGCACCTCACTGCCGCAAACAGCAACGGTACGGGTGAGCTGAACATGACCTGTGAGCAGCAGACGACCGAAGAAAATGACAGCCGACGGGTCTACCGTCCACACAATCTCTCCCTTGTTCACCGGGTCGAGATGATTCACCTGAACACCTACATTGCCAGCAGGACACGGCCCATCGAAAATGGTAACCTCCACGTCCTTTGCCTCAAGAAGAGCCTTTGAGGTCTGACGAGCTCCCACTCCAAGATGAGTCTTCGCAATAAGCGAGAGTGCTGTGAGACCAGTTTGCCATTCCTTTTCTTGTCCCTGAAGCTCAAACTCAAAGTCGGAGGCAAGGGGCTTGTCTCTCAATGCTGACACGAAAATGGCTTTCGGTTTGTCTGTCGGACATGCCACCACATCGTAAGGAAGCTGGTTGATGTAGCCAAAAAGGCCAGCCTCCAATAACTGGTTAATCACTTCGTCACCACTCATGCGGTCGACATTCTTCACACCATAGTCAACGTACTCCTGCTTGTCGTCGGCCTCGACAACAATGCCCAGCACCTTGCGGCGGTCGCCACGCACTACGGCGGTCACCTTTCCGCTTACAGGAGAGGAGAACTTTAGCTCGGAACAATTTTTGTTGATGAACAATGCGCTACCAGCCTTGACATGGTCGCCTTCCTTCACAACCACCTTTGGGGTCACCCCCACAAAGTCTACAGGAGAAAGGCAATACTTTCCGTTCGACTTCAGCTGTATCTTCTTCTTCTCAGCCTCGCCGGAAAGCTTTATGTCTAAACCTTTACGCAATTTGATAATATTGACCATATTTTAATAAGGTTTAATAAAAACTTCACTATTTCGCTGCAAAATTACACAAAAATGCCTACATTCAGAAGAAAATCATACCAAAAATGAAACCAATTGCGCTTTTTTTTGTAATTTTGTAGCGAAATAGACAAACAATAGCAACATTTGTAAACTCGATATTCCAAAATTGAATAAATTTAAGAGCATCATAAAACACTTTACCAACATCGTGGTTTGGACAATGGTCACCTTATATATTTTGGTGGCCATCATACTGCATATACCTCTTGTACAACAAACCATGGGAAAAACCGTGGCAAAAGCCATGGCTGACAAAATAGGCTCCAAGGTGACCGTAGGAAACATTGACCTCGGCATGCTAAACAGAATCATCATTGACGATGTCGTCATACTCGACCAAAACGGAAAAGAAATGCTCAAAGCGGCAAGAATAGCTGCAAAAATTGACATTGTAGACTTACTCGAGGGAAAGGTGAACATCACATCGGCACAACTATTTACGCCACAGCTCTCTCTATACAAAACGGCAGAAAACGAGAAGACAAACTTCCAGTTCGTTCTCGACTCTCTCGCCTCGAAGGACACCACACAGGGAAAACCTATAAACCTCGAAGTGGCTTCGTTCATCATGAGACACGGATCCTTGGCATACGACCAATATGACAAAGCCCGCACTTCTGGAAAGCTGAACATTTACCATATAGACTTAAAAAACATAAACATATACGCATCGCTCGATGCCCTCACACCCGACTCCATAATAGCCAACGTAAGAGAATTTTCGCTGGAGGAAAAATCAGGACTGAAAATCAAGGACATCTGTTTCGCACTCAACGCAAACAAACAAAAAACCACACTTACAGACTTCTCTCTCGAACTTCCGAAATCGAGACTATGCATACCCAAACTCTCTGCCACATACAAGCACAACGGAAAACATATAATTCCTGCCACACTAAAATTCAATGGCACGGTGGAGAACTCGACCATAACACCTGCCGACCTTGCGTTTCTACTGCCAAAACTGAACACGTTTAAAAGCCACATAAACCTTTATGCGCAGTTCAGCGGAAACAGCACATCACTAACAATGAAAAGACTGAATGTAAAGTCTGACAACGGCGATATAAACCTCGACGCAAAGGGATGGATAAAGGAAAACGGAAAAAGAAAACTATGGTATGCCGACATCAGCAAACTCGAACTCGCTCCTGAAATATCGGTGTTCATTTCTGAAAACATTGAGGGTAAAACAGTGGAAGTGCCCGAAATGCTCAAAAAATGCGGCAACATACATATCGTGGCTACTGCTGCATCAACCAACAGCGGCGGAATAACTGCCAAGGGAAAAGTCAGGACCAATGTGGGTGAAATGATTCTTAGGATTGCTATCGACAATAATAAACAATTCAACTCACACATCTACACTCAAGGCATAAACCTACAAAGACTCATCGGCGACAAAAGACTCGGCGAGGTCGCAGTAGACGTCAACCTGAATGGAAAGCTGAAACCGGGAATCACAGCCTCGTGCAAAGGAGAAGTGTCGCGATTCAGCTATGAAGGCTATAATTTCAGCAACATAAACCTCGACGCTCATTATTCATCACAAACCATTGCGGGAAACATTGCTGTGGACGACCCGAACATAAAGTTTGAGGCGGAAGGAGAAATGACAAAGAAGGGAAAGAAAAAACTATACTCACTCAACGTAATTATCGACGACATCTGCCCAAAAGCCATCCACATCACCGACAAATGGGGAGACGCACGATTCACTACAAGCCTCAACGCCGACATCGTGGCTTCTGACATAAACGACTCGAAAGGCTCGCTCAATATCAGCAACTTCTGCATGACTTCGGCGGAAGACACTTGCGTGATAAACAATATCGAAATACTTACAGGATACAACCACAACCGACACAACATCCTATTTAATAGCGACTTCGGTAATATTGAACTCAACGGAGAGTTCAACTATGGTACACTGCTGAAAAGCATGGCAAACATCATTGGAGAAAAACTCCCCACTCTGCCCGGACTGAAACACGACAACAGAACATTCGGCAATTCCTTTGAACTAAGCGCCAACATCCGGTCGACAAAATGGCTCAAACCGCTGCTCGGCGTGAACCTCGACATAGAGACACCGCTCGCCATCAACGCAAAAATGGACGACAAAAGCAAACTCATTTCGCTGAGCGTGGACATCGACAGGTTCACATTCAACGACAAACTCTATGGCAACACGCATTTCTATCTCGACACACCGCTCGACACTCTGAAACTCAAAGCTAAGATAACAAAGGAGATGAACAATGGCGACCTCATGGACCTGAAGGCCGACTGCTCCGCCGCCGACAACAAGCTCTCGACATCGATAAAGTGGGACAACGGAAACTCTGCGAAAAGACTTCTCGGAGAACTGAACTCCATAGCCACCTTCTTCACCAACGAAAACGGCGAAAAGGCTGCCTCTATAGAAATCATCCCGTCGCATATCAATATAGGTGACAAACAATGGGAAGTGGCTGCGTCGAAAATAGACTACAGGAAAAACTTCATCGACGTGGAACAATTCAAGATTGAACACGGACAACAGCACATACTCATCAACGGAACCGCCTCAGACAACACCAACGACTCACTGTCAATAGATCTCAAGGCGGTGGACGTGGACTACGTGCTCAACCTCGTCAACTTCCATTCCGTAAGCTTCAGCGGCGAGGCATCGGGAAGGGCTTACGTGGTAGCTCCTTTCGGAAAATTTGACGCTCACGCAAAACTCAACGTCGACAAATTCCTGTTTGAAGACGGAAGAATGGGCGTGCTCGACGCTAACGTGAACTGGAACCGGGAAGAAAAACAGATAGACATCCATGCCACTGCCAACGACGGCCCCGACGCAAAGACACACATCAACGGATATGTATCGCCCGCAAGAAACTATATAGACCTCGACCTTAGGGCTGACGGCACACACATCGACTTCCTGCACTCGTTTACCAATAGCTTCATAAGCGAAGTGACAGGACAGGCCAGGGGAAGACTAAACCTCGTGGGACCGCTCGACAATATCAACCTCGTAGGGCAGATGACCGTGGACGGCGAGGCTCATATCAGACCTCTCAACACACGATATTTCCTTAAGAACCAAACTGTGACACTCATTCCCGACGAGATAAAACTCGACGGGGTAACAATAGCCGATGCCTACGGAAATCTTGGCCACATCAGCGGAAGCCTGTTCCACAAGCATCTCACCCGCCTTTCATACGACCTGAACATAAAGGCAGAAAACCTTCTCGCCTACGACTTTCGCGACTTTGGCGACAACACCTTCTACGGCACCGTGTTCGGCACTGGCAACGTGGCCATAAAAGGCCGCAGCGGACTCTTTGTGATGGATGTGGATGTAACACCACAGCCAAACTCCTCCTTCACCTACAACGTCTCGTCACCCGACGCCCTCTCATCACAAGGGTTTATTGAATGGGACATGAAAGATGAGTCTTTGGAGGGAAAAGGTTTTTTGGAGGGAAGAGGGAAGAAGGTAGAGGGTAGTGAAAACACTCTTCAATCCTCTATAAATCTCTCCTCCGACATGTACCTCAACTTCTCCATCAACTGCACACCCGACGCAACCATACGACTGCTCATGGACGCAAACACTAACGACTATATCACTCTCAATGGTAATGGAGTAATACGAGCCACTTATTACGACAAAGGAGCATTCAACATGTACGGAACATACACCGTAGACCACGGAACCTACGGCATTACGATACAAAACATCCTGAAAAAGAACTTTACATTCAACCAAGGAAGCACCTTAGTGTTCGGAGGTAATCCGTTTGACGCCCAACTAAACCTTCAGGCCGTACATACAGTAAACGGAGTGAGCCTCGCCGACCTTAATGTCGGCAACAGTTTTTCCAACAACACAATAAGGGTAAACTGCCTAATGAACATTGGCGGTATAGCAAGAGCTCCACAAGTGAACTTCGACATCGACATGCCTACGGTAAGCACCGACGAAAAACAAATAGTAAGAAACATTATAAATAGCGAAGAGGAAATGAACCAACAGGTCGTTTACCTGCTCGGTATAGGAAAATTCTATCCTCAAACAAACAACAACTCAAGAACTCAAGGGAGCGGACAATACAGTCAGACATCGCTCGCCATGCAAAGCCTTCTTTCGGGCACCATCTCCGGACAGATAAACTCCATTCTCGGTTCGGTGATAAAAAGCGACAACTGGAACTTCGGTGCTAACATCTCGACAGGCGACGAGGGATGGAACAACGCTGAATACGAAGGATTACTCAGCGGCCGACTGCTAAACAACAGACTGCTCATAAACGGACAATTCGGCTACCGCGACAATGCCGCCACCGCCAACACCTCATTCATTGGCGACTTCGACATCAGATACCTCCTCACTCCCAACGGCAACATCGCCTTAAAGGTATACAACCAAACCAACGACCGCTACTTCACCAAGTCCAGCCTAAATACTCAAGGCGTAGGACTGATAATGAAAAAAGATTTTACCAATCTCCGCGATTTGTTTGGGAAGAAGAGGAAGAAGGGATCGAGGAAAGAGGAATAAGAAAAGTTCAAGCCTGGTTGCTTGAACTTTTCTCACTCCTCATTCACTCCTCACTCCCCAAAAATCTCTTCCGTCGTCACATACTTCACCGGTCCGAGCTTCTCCAAGGCGGAGATGTCGAGCTCGTCTTTGTTGCCGAGAATGAGGCGCAAACGTGGTTTGCCCACGATATTTTCACGCTCAAAACGCACAATGTCGTCAAGAGTAAGTGTGGGAAGAGCTTCGTAGAGCTTTTTGTTCATACTCTCCGTTATACCAAGACGCTGCATCTTCCAATATGTTCTGAGCATTTCAAATCGTGTGATGCGCTCGCTCTCAATGCTCTTCATGAGGTTTTGTTTAGCTATCTCAAATGCACTGGAAGACATTGGAATGGTGTCGATAATCTCGCGAAAGGTCGAGATGCAGTCCATCATCTTGTCGTTTTGTGTGGCTATGAAGTCAAAGAAGCCTTCTGTCTCTTCTTTCTTTGAAGGCATTCTGTAGCTACCGCTTGCACTATAGGCGAGTCCGCGCGCCTCGCGCAGTTCCTGGAACACGATGGAGTTCATGCCTACTCCAAAATACTCGTTGAAGAGTCGCTGCACTGGATAATCCGCAGGATTCCAATGGCGTCCTTGGTTTGCAATTTCCACCATATAGATATTCTTTGCGTCGTATGGAGCTATTATTGTCATATCCTGCTCCACCTTCTGCTGTAGGAACGGCTTGCCTTCCGGCACTGGCACAAACTTCTTTGGAGTCTTGTGATATTTGGCCAATATGGCGAGAAAGTCTTTTTCTGACTTAGGTCCGAAGTAAAGCACCTGATGACTGTACTTGTTTAGGCTTCTTGTCATATCGGGCAACGACTGTGGATTGGCTGCCTTTAGTTCCTCTACATTAGAGGTGAAGGTGTAAGAATTGTGCTCTCCGAAGAAGCCGTATTCCATAAGTGCGCTGAAGTTCTCCTTTTGGCTGGTCTTTCTGTCCTTTTGCATCTTGGCCACGAGTGCAACAAAACTGTCATACGACTCACGGTCAGCACGTGCGTTTTGCAAAAAGTCTTCGAGAAGGGCGAGAGCCTGAGGCATGTTTTCGTCAAGTCCTGAGAGTGACACTATGAGGTGGTCGCCTTCCACTTCCAGTGTGTAGGAGCAAGCAAGCTTGTAGAACTCCTGATTAATCTGAGTCGAAGTTTTCTTGTCGGTGCCTATATAATATAGGTATAGGGGCACGAGGTCGAGACCTTTCACGTCCTCGCTTCCGAAGTCATAGTTGAAGTTGAGTGAGAAGAGTCCGTCGGTAGTGTTTTGTTTATACAATACAGGCAGTCCCTGTTTTGTCTTTATGCTTTTTATATCTTTTTCGAAATCCACGAAGACAGGTTTTATGGGTTCCACTTTCGAAGAAGCAATGTCTACAAGGAACTGGCTCTGCTTGTCGCGGTTGGAAGGAATGGCTGTGATTTTCGGTTTTTCAATTTTCTCTACCGACTTGTCCACTCCTTGACGTTTGTAGACGCAAGCGTAGTTGTCGTTGAAGTGTCTCTTCACGAAGTCTACCATCTGCTGCTTTGTGATGCCATTGATGCGGTCGAGTGTTCCCACTGCCACTTCCCATGGTCTTCCGCTTACAAAAGCCTCAACAAACCTGTTTGCCCGGCTTTCGTTGTCGAGTAGCGAGTTGTAGAACGAGAGTTTCATATTGTTCTTAACCGAAGGCAGCAGGTCGTCGGCAAACTCTCCTCTTTTTATTTTCTCTATCTCACTGAGTATGAGCGATCGCACTTCTTCAAGTTTTTGTCCTTCCTTGGGAAGTCCGATGATGACGAATGCCGAGTAGTCGGTTTGCGTATATGGGAAGGTCTGTATGGCTTGCACTTTCATGGGTTGTTCGAGGTTTATTTCCATGATGCCTGCCTTTCCGTTGGCAATCATTTTACTGAGTATGTTCAGTGTGTCTGAAGAGAGTTGCGCCTCACCGCCGAATCGCCATGCGAGCATCACGTTTTCTGCTTCTTGTCCATACACTGAGCTGTCTTTGGGTGCGGTGATGGGTGCGAGAGGAGCGAACTCTGGTCGCGACAGGTTGCGGTTTGGTTCCCATGAGCCGAAGTAGCTGTCTATCTGCTCAATTACCTTGTCTGGGTCGAAGTCTCCCGACATGCAGACAGCAATATTATTTGGCACGTAGTAGCGCTTGTAGTAGTTCTCGATGTTCACTATCGACGGGTTTTTCAGGTGTTCCTGGGTACCCAGTACGGTTTGCGTGCCGTAGGGATGAGCGGGGAATAGCAGTTTGTCAAGAGCATTGATACTCTTTTCATTATCTCTTGCGAGCGACATGTTGTATTCCTCATACACGGCTTCGAGTTCGGTATGGAATCCGCGTATCACTGCGTTTTTGAATCGGTCGCTTTGTATCTTCAGCCAGTTCTCCACCTCGTTCGACGGAATGTCCTCGGTGTAGCAAGTCACGTCGTTAGAGGTATAGGCGTTAGAGCCTTGTGCTCCGATGCTTGCCATGAGTTTGTCGTACTCGTTGGGGATGTTGTATTGTGCTGCCAGTTGCGACACGGAGTCGATGCCATGGTAGAGTTGCTTTCGCAGTTCAGGGTCGGTCACCTTTCGATATTCCTCAAAGCGCCGTTTGATGTCGTCGAGCAGAGGTTTCTCCTTAGCGTAGTCGCTGGTGCCGAAGTGTGAAGTGCCCTTAAACATCAGGTGTTCAAAATAGTGGGCGAGACCTGTTGTTTCTGCAGGGTCGTTACGGCTACCGGTTCTGACAGCTATAAATGTCTGGATGCGTGGTTTCTCTTTGTTAACTGTAAGATACACCTTCATTCCGTTGTCCAGAGTGTAAATCCTGGAGTTCATCAGATCGCCTTTTACAGTCTGATACGTGTAGTCCTTTGCAGTGGCTGTTGTGAACGAGAGCACAGCACAAAGGGTCGTAATTAGCTTTCTTGTTTTCATATGTGGTATATTTTTAATCAAATATCGAGTAATTTAACAAAATTACAATACGTCTCCTCCGGCACATAGCAGAATTTGCTTTCCTTCTCAGCATCGCACTTTATCGCCTCGAGCCATCTTTCTTTTGCGTCCTTCCCCTTTGCCTTTAAGGTGGCTAACTGGTCGGCGGTGAGGTAGTCGGTGTCAAATATGCAGAGGGCAATGTGATGAGCGAAGGCTTTCTTGTAGAAAGAGTAGTTGGAGTGCAGCTGGGCCATTCGTTGCTCCATGCCCTCCAATGTGTTGATGCGCCCCGACAGAATGTTATTACACAGGTCCGATACTTCGTAAAGTGGAATAATCAGGCCGCCCATGTCTGCCCATGAGCATTCGGGATAGAAAATAACAGACTCATCTTCCGGGACGGAAACGTCATCGAGGTTTTCGGCGAGAAACATCATTACGAAATCCTCGTAGAGTTTCATTCCCCTTTGGGCAGATGTCCTCTTTACAGTGATGTGGAAATCGTCAAAGGTGATGGTATCTGCAGAGGGATGTTCGTTTAAGCCTTTTTCGAGAAGGTCTTTTCCAGCCAATGCAAGTTTCACCACCATAGGGTTGAGCCAGTCAGTATTGACAATGCTTTTCCTCCCGTCGGCAGGTCTTTTGTCACGCTTCGGCCATTTGTTTATGTCTCTCCATGTGCCTGCAGTGGCAAGATTGATGGCAGGCACGAGCCATGTCTCCCTTCCTTCACCTATCACGTATGAGAAGGGGAAGAGCGTAGTGTCGGGATGCGACTGAATTTTTCCCATACACATAGAGAAGGGTCCGATGTTTGCAGGGAGCAGCAAGTGAGCCCCACTTGCCGTTTTTGCGCCTCTCATGAGATTGCCCTGGTGTATTGGTCCCATTTTGTAGGCATGGTTGCTGAAGTTGGTGGCAGAGCCGGCGTTGTAGAACGACATTTCCACTCCGATGAGCAGCGAAGCCTTGTGATGGCTTGCCGAGAAAGGTCCGCACACGGCAGCGCAGGCTTCTCCGTTGTCCATGTGTGAGTTGGCGAAGAAGAGGCTGCTTTCAGCAGAGAATCCGCGTCCTATGTGGCATGCCTCACCTACAAGGCAGTTGCTCAGCTTTGCGCCTTCCACCACCGACGCTCCTGGCTGCACTATAGAGTTTTCACATATCACGTCGTGACCGATAAACACGCTTGCCTCCTGAGATCCTTTCAGTGTAGTCTCTGAGATGGACGAAGCTCCGTTTATCTCGCATTCGTCGTCTACGATGGTGTTTACTATCTCTCGTGTGTTAGTGATTTTCACCCTGTATCCTATGGTTCCTCTCTTTGGCAAGTGTTCTGCCACATGTTTTGCGACAATGTCCATTATGGCATTCCTTTCCACATCTGTTTCGGCATATCTTGTCATCAGCGATGCCATCTGCGATGTTAGGCTGTCGTAAAGTAGCACATTAGGCTTTCCGGCTTCGTTGAGCACAGCCACTCTGTTGCCTTGTCCGAACGTTGCCCCGTCAGTGGTGGCTATAGTTCCGACGTTTGTGATGATGGTTTCCTCGGCGATGTCGTATCTGCTGATATAGTTTCCAATGTTTTCAATGAGGCAGTTGTCGCCTATCGAGACGTCGCGCAGTGTAGCGTTTCTTATTCCGGTGTGTCTTAAGAATCCGTCTTCCACCATAATCTGCTTGTCAAACACTCCGAGAGACACTTCGCCGTAGAAGCACACACTGTAGAGTGTTTCCGGAGAGAAGTCCTCTGCAACTGAAATTCTTGTCCAGTCATCGGCCTGGCACCTGTTTTTTTCGAGAATTGTAATCTCGTCTATTGTTAAGCTACGCATGGTGTTGAATTTTTCCTTTTTAAGTTTCGCATGTTTCAATTCTCAGGACTTAAGGCAGTTGAGTTACCTTTCGTCCTCATTCATGTCGTAGAGAAAGTCGTTGTAAGGGTATTTTTGCACATGCAGTTCCCTGACTTTTTTGTATAGGATGTCACGTAGTTCGTCTATGTTTTGTTTTTCCCTTGCCGAGATGAATATGCAGTTGTCGTTCATACGTGCCATCCATGTTTTCTTAAGGCTTTCGAGCGAGATGTTTTCCTTTGTCTCAGGAGTGAGGTCGTCTGGTTCTTTCTCTGTCCATGAGTAAGCGTCAATTTTGTTGAACACGATCATGGATGGCTTGTCGGCACAACCTAGGTCGGAAAGTGTTTTTTCCACTACCTTTATCTGTTCCTCGAAGTCAGGATGTGATATGTCAACCACATGTAGCAGGAGGTCTGCTTCCCTCACCTCGTCGAGTGTGGACTTGAAGGAGTCCACGAGGTCGGTGGGCAGCTTTCTTATGAATCCCACGGTATCGGCAATGAGGAACGGAAGGTTATCGATCACCATTTTCCTTACGGTAGTGTCGAGTGTGGCGAAGAGTTTGTTTTCGGCAAACACCTCGCTTTTCGACAGCAGGTTCATGATGGTCGATTTTCCCACGTTGGTATATCCCACTAGTGCAACTCTTATGAGTCTTCCGCGGTTTTTCCTCTGTGTAGTTTTCTGCTTGTCAATTTCGAGCAGTCGCTGTTTGAGAAGTGTTATTCTCTGCAGGATGATACGTCGGTCCATTTCGAGCTGTGTCTCGCCAGGTCCTCTAAGTCCCACGCTACCTTTACCGCCTCCGCTACCCGAGCCGCCGCCTTGTCGTTCGAGGTGTGTCCAAAGTCGTTGCAGTCTTGGCAGCATGTATCGGTGTTGTGCAAGTTCCACCTGTGTCTTTGCCTCAGCCGTCTGGGCTCTCATGGCGAAGATGTCGAGGATGAGCGAGGTGCGGTCGAGTATTTTCACCTTCAGCTCCTTTTCGATATTGCGTATCTGCTTCGCCGAAAGCTCATCGTCGAAGATGACCATTCCCACTTCTCTTTCGTTGTCTTCCTCGTCTTTTATAAACTGTCTAATTTCTTCGAGTTTACCTTGCCCGACGTATGTCACAGAGCTTGGTCCGTTGAGTCGCTGGGTAAATCTCCTTACGGTTACAGCTCCTGCCGTATCGGCAAGGAATTCAAGTTCGTCGAGATATTCTTTTGTTTTATTTTCGTCCTGGTCTTTAGTGATAAGACCAACGAGTACTGCGGTTTCCGCCTTTGCTTCTGAAATTACAAATTCCTTCATTAAGTGATTAATATAATAAATATGGTGCAAAAATAGCATTATTTATCGATAAAACCAAAAAAAGTATTAAAAAAATTTGGAGGAATAAAATAAAAGTGCTATTTTCGCAACCGATATGGGCAGTGTTAAGAACTTCATATTGTCTTTTTGCACATTTTTGGCCATTGCGGCCGTCACATCGTGCAGCAACGAGGAAGAGTCTTTTTTCTTCGACGAAGAGGGTGTGCCTGTGTCGGTTAACAGCCAGAGAGTGAGCGAAGAGCAGTTTGAGGCCACCATCAACGGTGCCGGTTGGGTGGAGACTGTCACCCACGAGATTTTCTCCAACGGCGACTTCGACAAGCGCGACTATTGGGACGATATGGAAGGTGGCGGTCCTTCACGTTTTTGTTTGAAGGGCGACACCATAACAGAATACCTTTTCCTCGATTTTCTTCCAAAGACGGGAGTGAACGCCCGCTCTATGCGCTACGACGCTTCCACCAACACATTGTATGCCGACGGTAAGATGTTTCTTCGCATCATTTCCGTCAATGGAGGATGGATGCAGGCCATAAAGTTTGCTGGCCTGTCGTACAAGCAGCGTTCCAAATCCCGCGCCTTGTATTTTTATGTCACGCTAAGACGCATGTCCGATGATGAGCGCAAGGATTTGGAAAGCTTTTAACACACTCTATACCAAAACGTATACCATAATTCCTGCAACTACAATATACAACACAGCCCAAGGCAGCGACTTCTTCAGTATCTCACCCTCCTTGCCCTGAAGACTGCAAGCCGATGTGGCTATGGCTATACTCTGCGGAGAAATTATCTTGCCTCCTGTGGCTCCTACGGTGTTGGAGGCTGCAAGCCAGTCGGGACTCACGTTGATATGACCTGCCACGGTTGACTGCATCTTGCCAAACAATATATTTGCAGAAGTGTCACTACCTGTGATAAACGTGCCTATACCGCCAACAAGTGGAGCAAACAACGGATAGAGCGAACCTGTGGCAGCAGCAAGGCCACCGGCTATCACGGTTATCATGCCGGCATAATCCATCACTGTGGAAAAACCTACAAGACACACCACCGTGACTATAGTGGCACGAAGGGTCTTCGCCGTGTTCCACAATGTCTTCATTATTCCCGAAACAGATGCTCCCTGTATCAGACCGCCGACAAACGTGCCGACAAAGAGGAGAAGACCTGCGTGAGTGAGCCATGTGATTTTGTAGGGCTTGATGCTCTCTACAGGGAAATGTATGGTGGTCACTAACGTAGAACTCAATACCTCACGGATGGAAGGAAATAGCGGACTGGTCACTATCACCAAAGCAAGTATCAGCAGATAAACACTCCAGGCATTCAACAACTCGCCCATCTTCACAGGCTTTGCCTCTGCCGGACGCTCGCTCTTCACAAACTTTGCCATCACAACAATGGCCACAATGGATAGAAGACTACCGATAATGGCAGGCGACTCTGCACCCATAAACACGGCTGCGGAATATTGTCCGCCAAGCGACACAACACCCGTGACTGCCGACAGCACAATGTTTTTCAACAAAGCCTCACGACGGCTGTCTGCCATATATACTATTATAAAAGGTATGATAAACATCAACGGGGCAAGCTGCAACACCACATTGGCAGAAAGCGTGTTCACGTCAAGACCTGTCTCGTTGGCAAGCACTATCACCGGAGTGCCTATGGCGCCAAAGGTTGTCGCCACACTGTTGGCTATAAGACACACAACGGCAGAAAACACTGGCTTGTAGCCAAGACTGATAAGTATGGCCGCAGGAATGGCGACTGCCGTTCCGAAGCCTGCCATAGCCTCAAGTATTCCGCCAAAACCCCACGTAAGCAGCAAAACCTGCACACTGCGGTCGGTGGAAATCATCGAAAACTGACTCTTAATCACCTCCATCTTTCCAGTAAGCAACAAGGTGTTGTAACTGAAAATGGCCATGAGAATGATAATGAGGATAGGCGACACAGCCTTCGTCGCACCATAAAGAAACGAAAACGTCATGTCGTGTACTGACATGCCAAAACCTAACACCGCAAGCAGGGCCGTAACCACCAGGGTGATCAAACTGCTTCTGTCGCCAGGTTGTTTCAAGACTGCCATCAGCACTATAAGCAGGGCAATCGGAATGAGAGACAAAAAAATATCCATAATACGAATCTATTTTAATTAGTATATTTTGTCTGCAAAAATACTCAAAGTTTTCGAGATTATTAATTCTTTTGCTGCTTTTTTTAGCATTTCGTCGTTTTTTTTGCTAATTATACAGATATATCGGAAGTTTTTGTTATCTTTGCCGACAAAAAAACAACAACACGATGAAAGAAAAAATTCTCTTCGTATGTCTCGGTAATATATGCCGCTCTCCAGCCGCCGATGGCATCATGAAACACATGGTGAAGGAAAGGGGCATTGCACACCACTTCATTATCGACTCCTGCGGCATTGGGGCATGGCACGTCGGACAACTGCCCGACTCTCGAATGCGCCGTCACGGCCACGACCACGGCTACTGTTTTGACCACCGCGCCCGACAGATATCGAAAACAGACTTCGACATGTTTGACCACATCATAGTGATGGACCGCGAAAATCTCCGCGCCATAAATTCCATGGCACCCTCCGACTCCGCCCGTGCTAAGGTGAAGCTCATGGCCAACTATCTGCGCCATCACGACAACTACAACGTGGTGCCCGACCCCTACTACGGCACCGACCACGACTTCGAAGTCGTAATCGAACTACTCGAAGACGCATGCGAAGGGCTAATAGAGGAAATGCTTGGAGACAAGGGAAGTCATAAAGGGAAGTCATAAATGTCCGAGCCAAGAAAATTACCGAAAGGAAGGAAGCGAAAAGACTATTGTCTTTAACTTCCTTAACTTCTTTAACTTCCTTAACTTCCTTAACTTCTTTAACTTCTTAGAATTGAACACATGTAAAACTTAAGTAAATATATAAAGAAAAATGAACATTGGAGACAAACTGCCCGAAATACTCGGGCTTAACGAAAAAGGCGAACAAGTGACACGCGAAAGCCTCGCCGGAAAAAAAGTAGTGCTTTACGTTTACCCAAAAGACAACACCTCTGGCTGCACTGCAGAGGCATGCTCGCTGAAAGACCACTATCAGGAACTTTCAGACAAGGGATACATCGTGATAGGAGTAAGCAAAGACTCTGCCGCAAGCCATCAGAAATTCATCGACAAATACTCCCTACCCTTCCCCCTCATTGCCGATGTAGACACCACCCTACTCCAGCAACTCGGAGCATGGGGAGAGAAGTCGATGTGCGGAAAGAAATACATGGGCGCCCTCCGCACCACATATCTCATCGACGAAAACGGCACAATAGAAAAAATCTTCACTCCTAAGGAAATAAAGACAAAGATACACGCCGAGCAGATTCTCGACTACCTGAAGAAGTGAAATACACCACTGCAGTAGGAGGGCGGGTGTCTCACCCGCCCCCCGCCTCAATCTTTGTAGTGAGGACGCGCTCGCCGGCCACGTCGTCGGTGGAGAGTAGTCCGTAGCTAACGGGGTGTACACTGAATGCGTCATGGATATTGGGAATAATCTTCTCTACGACCATATTTCTTGGGTAGTGCATTTTTTGCACATACCAAGGTTTCATCAAATTAGATTTTTTTTTATCGTTCCTGTTCATTAAACTGTCAAGATATTCTTTGTCAAACGTACGGATAATTATCCCTTCTTTGTTGTATAGATTACTGAACTTTCGATTTAACACTTCTCTAAAGGCTTCAGAATCTACAAGAAACCAAGGAAAGACAAGATGTGCACCTCGTGGCAAACGGACAGGTCACTGTCCCGCAGGTATAGTCAAAAATATAATCTCAAATGTTTTAAAAAAAATTGAGAAGGCGGGACACGGAGTGTCCCCTGTCCCGACGACTACTTTCCAAGTATCATCTTTACAAGGTCTTCCAATGAGTTGAGGTCGCGAGCATCCACCTTTATATCGAGGATATTGCCTTGCTTGTCAGTAATCTTATATGTTGGGAATGAATTAATCTGAAGGTAACGCTCAATGGCACTCTGTTGCGAAATTTCCAGATTGAAGTGTGTCACATTAGGACCTGTCACATTGTATTCCTTGATTACATTCTCCCACGTGTCCATAGGACTACTGTTTGCCAGGTACACAAACTGCATGTCATACTTTGCCAGACGCGCATATTCCTCTTCGGAATGCGACAGAGCCTCTTTGCAAGGACTGCACCAAGTGCCCCACACATCTATCAATACGATCTTTCCCTTGTATGGTTCGAGCAGTTTCTTCAGTATTTCTTCGCCCTCTGTCATGCCTTGCACATCCTTGCCGGTGTTCAGTATGAGTTTGTCAAGCTGGCGGTTAGTGAGAGCCTGGTAGTATTCATTCTTCTTCTCAAGGTCTGCATACACCTCAGGACTGTCTATCCACACCTTGAGGCTATCCATGGTAGCGGTAGATAAAGGCTTACGGTTATGATCAAATTCATCGTATGCCTTCTTTGCCATCATTATGCTCTTGACGAGTTTGTCAGCGCCGATAGAATCGAGAGCGTTCAACTGATTCTGCCATCTTGGCAACAGAAGGTAATTGTTTGCCACGTCCCTTGCATGGGGAGAGTTGAAGATTCGCTCCACCTGTTTGATGATATCCGCATTTGCAGCATCGAATTCGTTAGCCTTCTGCTGCTTTTTCTCCATTTCAGGAATAGCATCAATCTCCTTGGCAATTTCGTCCATACGCACCTTGAATTCTTTCAGCATATCCCGTTCTTTTTGGTCTGCCGTAATCTCATCGATGTAGTCAAACATGTTGAACGAGTATGTAGTCTGGACATTGCGCGTTGCATCGTCAAGATAGTCGCGCCAAAATCCTCTCACATCCCTATAGAGAGTATATGGCTTTGGCAACTTCAGCCAGAAATTCTCGTAAGCATACTTTTTCGCATTCTCAGGGAAGTGGTAATCTTTCGCACGGAAACGTGCCTGTCCGAAATCACGTGCCTGCTGCCATGTGGTGCTTCCCTTGCGGTATAGGTTGAAGCGCGTGGAGAGTGTAGGATGCTGTCGGCATAGTTCATCAACTTGCGCGTGCTGTGTCTTTATAAGACTATCTACCGAAGCAACGTATTTGTCGAAGTCGTCACCGTCTTCTTCCATGCGTATCCTGTTCCAGTTGAGAGGATGACGGAACAGTTCGTTCTGCAGACGAACATCCTCACCCATCCACATTCGGCGACCTTCCTTAAAGTCATAGAGCAGGAAGTATGTCTTGCCAGGCTCAAGCATGGTGCGCATGAAGCATCGTTGCCAGTCGCAGAAGAACTCTGAACTGTTCATGAGTGGAATCTTGATGCTGAATCTTCCCAGCGAATCCAACTCCGCTTTGAATTTTACCTGTTCATCTTGGAAGAAATCCTGAGTGCAGAAGTCGAAAGTATTCATGCTGCGATAATGCTCAGGCATGTCCTTTATCCATCCTATCACGGTAGCCGTGTCAGTCTTGTAGTTTGTGTCCACGAAGTCGGTGCGGGTGTCCTTTGTTGGATAGTAAGGCATGAAACGCTCCGTTATCATCGAATACACAGCCTTCCTGCCGTCAATAGTAATGGTGCGCTTACCCTTTTTGTCCTTTCCTACCATCACGTTCACGGTCTTTCCATCGCTCTCCAGAACAATCTGTGCCTCACCGTTGGTTGGATTTGTCTCCGCTTTCATGTTCCATATCTTGCAGTCATAGATGGCATAGTTGTCAATGAAGGCAATCTCCCAATCACCAGTCTTCTCGTTTCTCCAATATGAAGGGAACAACATCTTGTGGCGCTCATCCACAGGTCGTATGCCCTTTATCTGAATGGCACGCTCACCGTCGCCCTCAATGAAGTCAAACACCTTGGTGCCGAGAGGTAATGGCTTGAAGTGGAACACTATGTCCAGTTTGCCGTCAGCCTCTGTCTGGCGGAACTTATCAAACTCAATGCCATCTGCTGACACCACAGGATACCTCACGCCATCAGCAAGCAGATAAGTATCTTTTGTGAACTGAAAACGAAAGTCAGGATAATCGGAACGCAACTGTACCCTTACAGCCATCGTTGTCTCATCCTTTTTCAGTTCCACACGGGTTACATCAATGACGGTGTTGAAGAATCCATCGCCATAATTCGTACCAAACTCTGTCGTAGGGTTATCCCATACTGCTGGTTTCTGTGCCCATGATGCGGTAAAGCATAACAACATCACAAACAGCGTATTAAAAAACTTTTTTATCTTCATTTTTTTGTTACCTTATGCTCAGTACGCGTAATGACATAGCTACCAGGCTTCACCCTATAGAAAGAAGCGAAGGTCTTTCGAGTTGCAGACTCTCGAACATGAGCTTCAATATATTACTGATTCGTTATAAATTCTTATAAATAGGTCAATGCCGACCTTTTGCTTTGCAAAAGTACTACATTTTTTTTATTACGATTCATCTTCACCCTTAAAAGATGCTAATTGGGCGAAAAACATGCCATAATGTTGCTCAGATGTAACATTTCAACACTACTTACATTCTTTCCCCTTTCGTTTATAAAACATGTTCTTTGAAATACACACACATCATTGCAAACTCCATTTATCAATCAGAAAGATTTTGCACAATAAATCTCATTTGTGACATTATTGTGACACAATAGGAATTTTATCAATTTTTATTATTCTCTTAATGCAAGCGTATACTTGCGTTCAGCTCAGTAATACGTACCTCTCTGCAACGCTCACCACCGCAACGTTTCCGACTGCAGCAGCAGCTTGCAGAGGGTTTGATGCCAGTGCCTGCACACCGACACCGAGAGACCTTCTCTCATCTCATTGGCAGTTACGGCTACATCTTATATGGAAGGTAGCCAACCCTTTATATATAGATGTGCACCTCGTGGCACACGGACAGGTCAGTGTCCCGGGGAGGGAACGGAGGTCCGCGAGCGGACTTTGTGGGGAACTTGTTTCGATTAATGATTGATTATAAAAAAGACACGGTTTGATGGCGTGATGGGAATGGCTTATATTGCATTAAGCTATACTAAAGTATAGATACGGCTCGTTAACGATGGGTTTTATAGACCATATATCTAAGCGCTGAGGGCGCCCATGAGGATTGATTTATGCCCTATCCAAACAAATTTCTTCCAATTTTTGTATAATAATCCATAAATAATCAACCTATAAGTTGTATAACTCGTTTTTTATTTGTACCTTTGCACAAAAATATTAATATGAAATTTGACCTTATCACTGAAAACGAACGCCTTTGGGCTGTCCGATACGACGACTGCCTTGACAATGTCCTTGATTTCATTCTCGGACAATGGAATGACGTGATATGGCTCCGCTCCTTCTTTAAAGGCGAGGCTGCGTAATACGCCTCGACACGCCTCTTGGCTGCGCATTTATGCCATCAAGCTGGAACCAGGCATTTACGTCATCACTGGCGGTGCCATCAAACTGACACGCACCATGCAGGAACGTGAGCATACGCTGGTAGAGTTGGCCCGAATGGAGAAGGTGCGCAGATTCCTGCTTGACAACGACATCGCTGATAAGGATTCTTTCGTGGACTATCTAAATGAAATTAAATAGAAAAGGAGGTGACTATGAGAACTGCCGATGAAATTGTTTCCAAACTGAAAGAACACCAACCTGCCACATCCTCAAAATGGCGTGAGAACGCAGAATGGCGCATGGCTAACAAGTCATGGCTTCGCTATTCGCAGCTAATTGCCATGATGATGCTTGACAGGATGGAGGAACTGCACATGTCCCAGAAACAGCTTTCAGAAATGATGGGATGCAGTCAGCAGTATGTATCCAAAGTGCTAAAGGGACAGGAGAACCTTTCCCTCGAAACACTCTACAAGATTGAGCAATGCCTTAATCTCCATATTATTGCAGAACCTGAATTGGTTTGACCGATATAGACTGTGTCATTTTTTCTACCTCACCCGTCCTCTCCTGCTAGGAGAGGTTCCACATCCCCTCCTAAATTCTCCCCTTCTCAGGAGGTGAGGACTTAAAGTCTGGCCGGCCTGAGGGTCAGAGGTCGAGTAGAGCGAGGGAGTTTCACCCTCACCCTCTCACAGAACCGTGCGTGAAAGTCTCCCCTCACACGGCTCTTCACACTCTATGCTTTGTGCATATGCTTCTTTCATCATATACTCCTCTTTGTTTAAGATTTGTATAATTTCAGTTGCTTGAGTGTGTCACCCCCTTCGCTCCATGTCCATTACAGACACTTCCGACTTCTGCTTCCCACGTTCCGCCAACGAGCCTGTATTACTGTCCTGCCACCTCTATGCCGCATGCCGCAATGCAATAGACAGGTTATTGCATTGCTTGTCGCCAGAACTGTCCGACACTGACTTTTGACAAATGTTTTAAAAAAAATTGAGAAGGCGGGACACGGACCTGTCCCCTGTCCCGACCAATATTTGCCGCAAAATTACGATATTTTTTTTATTTTTCACTCAATCCCAAGATGATGCAGGATATATGTTTCGCCGCATTTGATGTGCTTCTCGGAGAGCGAGTTGATATACTTCTGGCAGTTTTGTGCCGCTTTGGATAAGGAACCGTAATTAGCGCACAATTCGTTGAAAATTATGGTCTGGGGATTCAGAATCTCTTTCACCACTGTCGAATGTAATATCAGAAGAGCCTCAGGTGGACACTGCCAGCTGTTCATGGTGCTTATAAGTCCTTCTATATCCTTGTCTATCAGTGCATTCCATTCCTTTATACTCTTGAATGTGTCATCGACATTTTTCCACGATGTTTTTCGCGATTTTGTACCGTTGATGATATTCATGAGTTGCTGTATTCTTTTATAATTTTCCTTTATTATTTCTGTTTTATGAGTGATCTTCTGCTGTTCTAATTCAAAGGTAGCTTTCTTTACATAGTCAAGGTTGTTTTTCCATTTATTTGCAGCATCTAACGCAGAGAAGTGATTCTGTTCAGAGGCACTTGAGGCAACCGGGGCACATGAGTCTGGTTCTGCCACAACGCCTAGATTTGTTATCAGGCTCTTTCCAGAGAATCGCCCTACACGTTGCTCGTAGTCATTGTCCTGTTCGTAATAGCCATTGTGAACGGTGATATTATACGTCTCATTGGGCACAAAGTCGAGGTCTATACATGCCGAACAGAGCGAGCCGTCGGGGAAGATGCAGCGCAGACGACCCACCTTTGGCTTGTCCAACTCCACGCTATACGAGAATCTCTTGTTTATGACAGGCACACATGCCACATAATCATCATCAGCCACATTGTTCAATTCCTCGTAAGTGTCTGCAATATAGATATTGTACAAGGAGTCCTTGATGTTTTCATCCACTCGTCCCTCTATCTTGAAAGTGCTGCGGGCTGTCTCCATAGTATTCTCGAAGAGGTCAGGACGCAAGGATGTGATTATGTATATCGTACCATAGATCTTGTCCTTACGTTTTTCCCATACTATGGCATAAGCGTCGCGGAACTGCGGGTTTTCGGCATTCTTACAGCACATGAGCCACATCTCCTGCAAACTGTTCGCCCTGACTCGTAGGGATTTACGTTTGTTTCCGTTGTCCGTTATCACCTTCAGATTGACCAGGTCTCCACTATTGGGCACCATGTGCGACAGTCGGTAGCTTAGCTCCTCGTCTTTTTGGAATGCCTGCCCTGCGACCTTTAAGAAGTCACTGTCCGCAATGGGGAGAGAGAATTTGACAATACGCTCGAACGACTCGATGGTATTGGTGTTGGGGTTCTTTATCTTCTCATAGCTTTCTCCGTTCTCTATGGCGAAGTTGTAGATGATGTTATTCAGTTGTTCAATAACGTTGATAGGTTTATTTTGCGTCTTATTCCTTGACGATGTCTGTGCACCCATTGTTGCCGGTATTACGGCAAGGGCAATGAGTATAAAAATCTTTTTCATGACTATTCTATTTATTGTAAGCTGTTTGTTCAATGTTATATTTCGCTATTTCGAGTTCGAGTTTCACCCATTTGATATACGCCTCGTTTGCCAGACGTTTCATGAGTGCTATCTCCTCAGGAGTATATCTGAGGTTCTCCGGTCGTGTTATGGGGAGGTCGCTCTCTGAAATGGTTCTCGGCTTATGACTCTCCTCTGCTTTCTCTGCCATGGCAAGGTCGCATACCTTGTCTTCTTCTTTCTTTTCAGATATAGTGTCGCGTTTTGCCGTCACAACTTTGTGTGCTTTCTGCTTGACGGTTATTACCTTTTCAGGCTTTGCCATGGCAATCATTTCTTTAGTTCTACTTTCTGTAGAACGCTTTTCAGTAGAACACATTTCAGTTGAAAGCCTTTTGGGAGTCTCAGCCTCCGTTATTTCAGCCGTAGAGCGACTTTCCGTCACCTCTTTTTCTGGCGGGGCGGTATATACGAGTATAAAGGCAGCCACACAAGCAGCGGCAAGCCAAGGCCATAGCTTTCGGAGACGTTTCTGTCCCTTCTTCCTTACCGTTTCTTGTTCCATACGCCGCATTATTCTTTCGTTAATGTCGGTGGGCATAGAGGGGCGTGCCATCTCCTCATGTCGTATAGCCTCGCGGAGGCAGTCCTTTATGTTAGCGTTCTCTTTCATAATCGTATATTTTTAATTATCTTGCAGATTTTCTTTCTTGTACGGCTTAGTCTCGAACCGATGGTCGAGGGCGTTGACCCAGTGACGAATGCTATGTCGTTCATACTGAGGTCGTCGTAGTAGAACATCGTGATGAGAGCCTGTTCCTCCGGAGTCAGTCGTTGGATGGCAGAGCGCAGCATGTGAATGTTCTCGTTGTCGGGTCTGCCTATTATTCTCTCCATTTCTTCCTCGGATATGTTGTCGGAGTCATTTCCGTAGTCCTCAAGACTTATTGTTTTCGTCTTCGAATGGCGAAGGAAACTTACCGCCTCATTGTAGGCTATTCTCAGGAGCCAGGTCTTCAACGAGGCTTTCTCCCCGTCATACCTATCTATATTATTAAAGGCTTTGACAAAGACATCCTGATAGATTTCCTCGGCATCCTCGTTGCACGACACAATCCTCACCACTTGAGCCCAGACATTTCTGCCGAAGAGTTCAAGGGTCTCTTGCTGTGCTTTGGGACTTTGTTGCCTCAGTCCCTCTATGAGGTGTGTCTCTGTTTCCGCCATTTTTTCTTTTCTTTCTATCTATATATACGCAAAACTAATAGAAACATTGCATTGAAGAGATTATTTTTCAAGAGAATATTACTTTTGCAGAGAATTAATAACTCAAGATACTGTGATTATTTCCAAGCTTTTACAAAGAAAATTTGAATATTTGTCGAGTAAGTTGATTTACGTCAACTCAGGGGGTACTCGCCCCCGAACCCCTCGGTGTTTTCAGGTATTAGATTATCCTGTCCTGCAATGGGTTCAACGATGAAGTTTGGTATATATTGATTTTTTAACTTTTTTATTCTACTTGTATGATATATATATGAATAATTATTGTTACCTTTGCATCCACTTAAGGGAAGTCACTGTTGCCCATGGGCGTTCAAACTATCCCGTGTGGCTGTGAGTCTATGACTGCAGCCACTTTTTTGTTTGCACATTCCTGAACGAGCCGCCTCCCGTCCTCATCAACAGTGCGTTTAGACGGGACAGGGTCGAGTAGAGCGAGGGAGTTTCACCCTCACCCTCTCACAGAACCGTGCGTGAAAGTCTCCCCTCACACGGCTCTCCATACTCTATGCTTTGTGCATATGCTTCTTTCATCATATCCTCCTCTTTGTTTAAGAGTTGTATAATTCCAGTTGCTTGAGTGTGTCACCCCCTTCGCTCCATGTCCATTACAGACACTTCCGACTTCTACTTCCCACGTTCCACCAACGAGCCTGTATTACTGTCCTGCCACCTCTATGCCGCTTGCCACAATGCCATAGACAGGTTATTGCATTGCTTGTCGCCAGAACTGTCCGACACTGACTTTTGACAAATGTTTAAAAAAAAATTGAGAAGTCGGGACACGGACCTGTCCCCTGTCCCGACACCAGTAGAACACGAAGAGGAAATAAATAAGGTACATAAAAAAAGCAAGTGAAAGATTTAACTCTTATGAGTCTTTTTTCTTTCACTTGCTTTACTTTCTTTCATTTCGATTTTGAGACCTGAAGCAGAATGGTTGCAAAGACAACGCTGATAATGGGAATAGTGTGGTATTATCCTATATTTCATTGGCATTTATGTGTTAAAACTCGAGTGCAAAGATACGGATATTTTTCCATACTACAATGAAAATAATGCCACTTTAAATTATTTTATTATTCATACTTATAGTAGTATGATTATTGTAAACTCCATAAAACATTAAACGAGGTTAAAAATGCAAGAATAGTTAATTATATTGCCTCAGTATGATTATTTTTCTGAATATAATTTGTAACTTTGCACGCAAAATAGAATGATGCGTATAACCAAACCTCACTACCACAAATCCAATGCCTTGCGTGGCAGTCGGGAACTGGCAACGTTCCTGGAATTTTGCCGAGTCAAGGTCATCCGTATTGTCAGCATCAATGACCAGATTGATTCAAGGAACGAGCTGTTTCCAGAAACAAGGCCATCCGATGTATTGGAAATGATGGGGGCATTGCCTGAAGAGGTTCTTGCCCTGCGTAAGTCTGCGGAGCATGTAGTCAATTTACAGGAGAAGATGATAGTATCACTACCTCCCGTCTCGTCAGCAAAGATGCAGAAGCTCGACAGAGAAAAGACTGTCATCAACCTGTCAATCCACAAGACAAAGAATAAATAGCATGAAAAAGATACTGTTCCTACATGGTTTCTTTGCTACTGGCAGCTGTCCGATGGCGAGAGCACTGAGGGAGGCCTTTGATGGCCAAGACGTCGTGCTGACTCCCGATCTGCCTCTCCATCCCAAGGAAGCACTGAAATACATACGCATTCTTATCGACAAGGAGAAGCCAGACCTGCTCATAGGCAACAGTTGCGGGGCTTTTCTTGCACAGATGCTTTCTCCTGTCGTTGGCATCCCTGCCCTACTTGGCAATCCTCATTTCAAGATGACGGACTTCCTGAGCGGACGCATTGGCGAATATGAGTACAAGGCTCCGCGCATGGACGGCAACCAGAAAATCGTCATCGATGAATCACTCATCCATGAGTTTGGGGAACTCGAAGCCACACAGTTTGACTGTTGTAATCCGTATTACAAGGATCGTGTGTGGGGACTATTTGGTGAACAAGACACACTGGCTCATTTTGAGCCGTTGTTCTTGCAGCACTATAACAACAGCTATCACTTCCCTGGCGGACACACGCCCACAGAGCAGGAAGTCAAGACTTGGTATGCCCCGTTGGCACAGAAGATGCTCATGGAGTATTCAGTTAAAGAAGAAAGATTTTTCCGTCACTTCAAGGGAGGAATGTACAAGTATATCCATTCCGCATATGACAGCGAAACTCAGGAACGCATGGTGGTATATCAAGCACTATATGGTGAGGAAGCATACTGGGTTCGTCCCGAGAAGATGTTTTTCGAGCAAATAACAAGAGACGGAAGGACATTTAACCGATTCACAGAAATAGACAGATAAAGATGGAAACATTCAAAGACGTTATATCAGGCGACCAACTGGTCTTGGTCGATTTCTTCGCCACATGGTGCCAGCCATGCAAGATGATGCACCCCATCTTAGAACAAGTGAAGGAAGTGTTGGGTGACAGAATCCGCATCATCAAGGTGGATGTGGACAAGTATGGTGTAACTGCAAGCCAATATGGCATACAGTCCGTCCCCACATTGATGTTGTTCAGACAGGGCGAAGTGCTTTGGAGGACGAGCGGTGTGGTGCAGAAATCAGAGTTGCTTGCAACGATTGACCCGTTTTTAAGACAGATGTAATTATGGAACAAGAGGGAACTCTGCGGCTGCAAACTGGAAAAGGACGAGATGCAGACTCCTTGGATTCGTTTCTCGGCTGAGGTTGTGTTTGAAGAAAGGCAGGACATTAGGGATGCCATCATAGAAAAGAGTGTCATCGTGAATGCGCTATACAAGACCATGCGTGACAATCCCATCTTCAAGGTGTTCTATCTGAAGGACATCGAGGGATGGATGACCAACCTCGGTCATGTCAAGGGACTGAAGCAGAGAGACGAGTTTGCAAAACCTATACATTTCAAATTCTGACATACAATGAACATCGTAATATTATCAGGCAGCCCACGAAAGGGAGGCAACACGGAAATATTGGCGGAATCGTTTGCCCAAGGAGCTTCATCCAAGCACAATGTTGACTTCATATCAGTAAGGGACTATCACATTAATCCTTGTATAGGATGTAATTCTTGTTTCAAGAGAGATGATCAATCCTGTATTCAAAAAGATGACATGCAGACCGTTTACGACAAGTTGGCAAAGGCAGACATGCTTGTTGTTGCTTCTCCTGTCTATTTCTACGGCATTAGTTCACAGCTCAAGGCCTTAATCGACAGGTGTCACAATCCACTCAGAGATTCTTTCAAAATAAAGAAAGTTGCCCTGTTGCTCGTCGGTGCCGCCACATTACCCGAACTATTTGACAGCATTCTTGTCCAATATAGACTATGCATCAACTACTTCCACCTTGAAGACTGTGGGAAGATACTTGTAAGAGGAGTTAAAGAAAAGGGCGACATCAAAAACACCAACGCCCTAAAAGAAGCATTTTCCCTCGGAGCTTCAATATAATACCAACATAGAAGAATGTGTAAAAATTCAGTGGCACTAGCTGCTCTTACCCATGCCCTTGCCGTTACACTTCGGGGCAAGGCAAGGGTCAACTCCATTTCGCCAGGATGGATAGATACTGACTATAAGGAATATGAGGGCGCAGATGCGGTGCAGCAGCCGGCAGGACGTGTTGGCAATCCATTGGACATTGCCAATATGGTGCTGTTTCTCTGCTCTGACAAGGCAGGATTCATCACAGGCGAAAACATCTGCATCGACGGTGGCATGACCCGACAGATGATTTATCATGGCGATCATGGTTGGACGTTAACCAAGATGCAATAATGAAGATCAAAACATAGAAAGACAATGAAGAAGATACTGTTTATCATCGGTTCCTTACGCAAGGAATCGTTCAACAAGAAGCTCGCCAAAGAGGTGGAGCAGATGCTTTCCGGGCGTGCGACAGTGGAATATCTCGACTATTCGGATGTGCCGCTGATGAATCAGGACATCGAGTTTCCTGCGCCCGAAGCGGTCAAAAGAGTGAGGGAAAAAGTAGCAGAGGCGGATGCTCTCTGGATATTCTCTCCTGAATACAATTACAGTTACCCCGGTCATTTGAAGAATCTCATCGACTGGCTGTCACGTCCGCTCATAGCAGGAGATCGTCAGACTCCGCTTGCCATTAACGGCAAGAAGGTGGTTCTTAGCGGTGCTGGTGGCGCATCGGCAACAGCCAAATGCCGTGAGAAACTGACCGAACTGCTCACGTTGCCGTTTATCCGTGCAGAAGTAATGACAGAACCTCAGACGGGCATCCAACTGAACATGGAGGCTTGGACGGAAGGACGCATGTTGCTGACCGAAGAACAAATGACGAATCTGAGATTGCAGGTGGACGCTTTCCTTGAATACATCGGATAGTACAAGACAGAGAAAGGACATGGCGCATTATAAACATCTTATGACCGCACCGAGTATTGAATCATCCACACGAGAAGAGCGTTTGGATTACGTTCTGAACGAATGGAAATGCTTACACAACTGTGAGTTGTGTGGCAAATGCCATGTTCTTAAAGGCCGAGGCGAAGAAATCCTCTATGCCGACTATATAGACGGCAAGCGGTCGAATATGGATATAACATTGGAAATAAGAAGCAACAGATAATGGTGTCACAAAAATACATATATCCATCATTGTTCCCTGAGGAAGAATTGAATGAGAACATTTCTTCTGAGAGGAAATAATATGACCTGACGAATCTCTTTGAGAGATTGGCAAAGTCAGACTTCCGCAGCCGTTTCCATCTGTCAATGAAAGACTGGGAGTATATAATGGAGAAGGGGTTGCCAACAATACGAAAGCACGCAGAGGACTTCGTGGCAAAAAGACTTGCTCCGGCTATTATGCAGACAAGATGGCGAAAGCAGGTTGGAAATGCGAGAAGTCTGAGCATGTCAATACTCCCGTCTTCACCGACTTTCCCATGACCTTGGAGTGCCGCATCAAGGAAAAGATTGACGAGTCGGAAGAGGGCTATTACATCGTGGCAGAGATAGTCAACATCCTTGTGGATGAGAACTATCTGGCAGAGGACGGCAAGCCCGACATGGAGAAGATGAAACTCATCGTGTTCGACCCGATACATCACGGTTACATCGAACTTGGCAAGACCATTGGAAAGGCATTCTCAGATGGCAAGGCTTTGAACTGATGACACTCAGATACATATTCCATAGCGGCTTCCTGCTGATCAACGGTCGAGTAGAGCGAGGGAGTTTCACCCTCACCCTCTCACAGAACCGTGCGTGAAAGTCTCCCCTCACACGGCTCTTCACACTCTATGCTTTGTGCATATGCTTCTTTCATCATATCCTCCTCTTTGTTTAAGAGTTGTATCATAGACAGGTTATTGCATTGCTTGTCGCCAGAACTGTCCGACACTGACTTTTGACAAATGTTTTAAAAAAAAATTGAGAAGGCGGGACACGGACCTGTCCCCTGTCCCGAATTGGAATTTGGATGCTGAGTATCTGGAGCCGTTGAAGGAATTCTTGCAATAATATTGAAAAGGACGAATGAAAAAAGTATCAGATATCTCCTATCCCACCTATTCCGCAAGCTTGGCGGTTCAGCTTATATGCTTCCTTACCCATACCTTATGGCTGCCGCTGCCACGCGATGTTATCGGTGCGTCAGGGGCGCCGCAGATTTCCTTTAGGTCGTCTGAGGCATAAGTGGGGTTTAGCTTGTTTATTTCGGCATACTCTCTTAACTTAATAAAGCCGTTGCGGTCAATCACCTCCAGCGCATTCTTTATGCGTTCCTCCCTCGAAAATGGGGTCTTCCTAACCTTGGCAACACCGCCGGACTTACGCTCCAGTTCTGTTTCTATGCGCAGTTTCTTTATGAGTTTCTGGTCTGCCTTGAAGTTCACGTTGCTCACCTCCACCTTGCGTCGTGCCATGCGGTCGTCGTCACTCGCCATCTCGTTAGGCTTGTCGTCGTTGAAGGCGAGCGACAGCGAAAACACTCCCAAGTCGTCAATCTTCACCGTGTAGCCTTGCGACAGTTTACGCATAATCACGTCAACCACCGACGAAAGCACACCGTCTATGACACTCTCACTGACAGCCCTATGATAGCTATGCACTTCCTTCACCAGTTCGTCGTTGTTCAAAAGCCTGTAAGCGTCCAGTTTTGGATAAACCCTACGCTTTCCTTTGCCCTCCATGTCGGGCATCTCGTTTACTATATATTTTGGCATTGTTTTTATTTGTTGGAAATTATTGTTAAGAGGTTGAAGGGTCTGGCAAAAACGTCTGCGTTAAGCTCGGCATACCTTTGCAGTTTTCGTCCAAAGCCTTCTGATGTACATCCGAAGCCTTCGGACGTACATCAGAAACCTTCGGATGCACATCAGAAAGCTTCTGACGGAAAACTCATGGATATGGAAACAGTTGCCACCACACCTAATATTGTCAGTGCAGAAGAATATTCGCGAAAACCCTTCACCCTTCACTTTTTAAATCTAAGTATCTCTGTAGCAGAGGGTTGAAGGAGTGAAGGGTTGTCGTAACCCTTCACCACCCTTCACTACCCTTCACTCGTCAGGCACACAGCGGAACAATGCGGTAGCACTGGCCTTTGTTGGTGTGCTTCGTAGAGCAGCCGAGTACTTTCAGTGTCTGTCCGATTTTCACCTTCAGACTTGTTGTCACCATGACTGTCGGATACAGTTTGGTGATTTTGTCGCAGATAT
>NZ_NPJI01000060.1 GCF_002251435.1 Prevotella sp. P2-180 | reverse complement strand
AATAAGGGCGCATGGCGGATGCCTTGGCTCATGGAGGCGATGAAGGACGTGATAAGCTGCGATAAGCCGCGGTTAGGAGCAAATATCCCTTGACCCGCGGATTTCCGAATGGGACAACCCGTCAGCATGAAGTGCTGTCATCATTACCTTTTGTAATGAGGCTAACGGAGGGAACTGAAACATCTTAGTACCTCCAGGAAGAGAAAACAAAACGTGATTCCCCCAGTAGTGGCGAGCGACCGGGGAAGAGCCCAAACCGGCGTTGTGGCGACGCAGTGCCGGGGTTGTAGGACCGCGCCGTCGTACCCTGATCGTGAACGGAACTGTCTGGAAAGTCAGGCCATAGCGGGTGAAAGCCCCTTACGTGAAGCGAGACGGGACGTAGCGGTATCCTGAGTAACGCGGGACACGAGTAATCCTGCGCGAATCGGCCGGGACCATCCGGCAAGGCTAAATACTCCCATGAGACCGATAGTGAACCAGTACCGTGAGGGAAAGGTGAAAAGCACCCCGACGAGGGGAGTGAAACAGATCCTGAAACCATGCGCCTACAAGCGGTCGGAGCATGCAATGCATGTGACGGCGTGCCTTTTGCATAATGAACCTACGAGTTACCATCTCTGGCGAGGATAATTGTCACGAGACAAGCATCCGCAGTGAAAGCGAGGCTGAATAGGCCGTTTAGTCAGAGGGGGTAGACGCGAAACCAAGTGATCTACACATGTCCAGGATGAAGTCCCGGTAACACGGGATGGAGGTCCGCACCGATAAGCGTTGAAAAGCTTCCGGATGAGGTGTGTGTAGGAGTGAAAGGCCAATCAAACTTGGAGATAGCTCGTACTCCCCGAAAGGCATTTAGGTGCCGCGTGTGGTATTCATCGCGAGAGGTAGAGCGACCGATAGGTCAAGAGGGCTTCACCGCCTATCGAGACCTGACGAACTCCGAATGCTCGCGATTCGCAGCCATGCAGTAAGGGCGCGGGTGCTAAGGTCCGTGCCCGAGAGGAGAAGAATCCAGACCGCCGTCTAAGGCCCCTGAGTTCCGCCTGAGTTAGTCTAACGAAGTCTGGTCCCTGTGACAGCTAGGATGTTGGCTTGGAAGCAGCCATTCATTCAAAGAGTGCGTAACAGCTCACTAGTCGAGGGTCCGGGCGTGGATAATAATCGGGTATAAGGCGGACGCCGAAGGCGCGGGATAGCAATTAATAAAAGTATCGGTAGGGGAGCATTCCGCCGGCGTTGAAT
Source organism: Prevotella sp. P2-180 (assembly GCF_002251435.1). Lineage (GTDB taxonomy): Bacteria > Bacteroidota > Bacteroidia > Bacteroidales > Bacteroidaceae > Prevotella. The sequence goes on along the minus strand of NZ_NPJI01000060.1, from coordinate 509 downwards.
CGCGAGGGACGACCTTGCGTGGAGCTTGCGGAAAAGCAAATGTAGGTATAAGTAACGACTAGGGGGGCGAGAATCCCCCCCGCCGTAAGTCTAAGGTTTCCCGGGCAATGTCAATCATCCCGGGGTCAGTCGGGTCCTAAGTCTCAGCCGAACGGCGATGGCGATGGCAGAACGGGTCAACATTCCCGTACTACCTTGGGGAGCGATTGTGGAGACGGAGCAGTGAAACCTCCGCGCGCTGACGGATATGCGCGTTGAAAGGTGTAGGCGTCGATCGTGGCAGGCAAATCCACCGCGAGAGCCGACCCTGAAAGTACGGAATCCCCTTCGGGGGAGTCTGATAGCGAGGGTAATCATACTCCCGAGAAAATCCGCTAAGCTTAATCCCTTTGGTACCCGTACCGCAAACCGACACAGGTAGACGGGTAGAACATACTAAGGCGTTGAGAGATTCATGGTTAAGGAACTAGGCAAACTGACCCCGTAACTTCGGGATAAGGGGTCCTCAC
>NZ_NPJI01000006.1 GCF_002251435.1 Prevotella sp. P2-180 | reverse complement strand
TTGAGATGATGCCACACACCGAGTTTGTCCATCCCGCCACCCGGCACAATGCAGTGAATGTGCGGATGGTAGAACAGATTGGAACCCCACGTATGAAGAATGGCGGACATGCCGGTACGCAGTCCCTTATCGCCTGCAAAGGCGGAGATGGTGTCCCATGCGGCCTTGAACATGCAATCGTAGAAGGCAGCCTGATGGTTAATGGCTATAGGACGCAGGCAATCCGGCACCGTGAATACCACATGGAAATACTTCGTGGGAATAATCTCCTCCCTGCGGAAAGAAATCCACTGCTCACGCTCCTTGTTCTGACACTTGGGGCAATGACGATCACGGCAACTGTTGTAGCTTATCTTGATTTCGCCGCACTCGGGACATACCTCCACATGACCTCCAAGGGCGCTGGTTCGGCACATCGCCATATGGCCAAACGCTTTCCTTACAGGCGTAACTACATTATGGGTACTAAGAAACTTCTCTCCATGGTCACGTATAATCTGACCGATGTCGAAGCGTGTCCTCATTGCTTGGGCGGGAAGAGGACGTCAATCAACCGCACATGTCTAACAGGTTCAATGTCAGCAACATGAAGATAAACCATCGTAGTCGTGAGTCTCGCATGTCCGAGCCGCTTCTGTACATGCACTATGTTCTCTCCGTTCTCAAGGAGATGAGTGGCTGCACTGTGCCTCAGGTCGTGGATGGTGATGGTATGGTCGAGTGCGACCCTCGCCAATGCGTTCTTGAGGATGACTCGCACATAGCCTGGAGTGATGCGCTGTGGCTCTTTGTTCCTGCCATGACTCTTGAAGACATAGTCGTCGCTCGGATACTTCTTCCGATATGCCTTGAGTACGACGAGCATCTGGTCGGAAATGGGCACGTAGCGGTCTTTACGCCCCTTGCCTTGGAAGACGAACAGCTTCTTGCGGTCAAAGCAGATGTCGTCCCATCTGAGGCGGCATGCCTCGCCGACCCTGA
>NZ_NPJI01000059.1 GCF_002251435.1 Prevotella sp. P2-180 | reverse complement strand
GCATCGTGGGGTAAGGGGATGTTGGCTACATATTGATGTTGTGCTGTTGCTTTTTACTGAAAGCTACTACTAACGACTCATAAATCTATCCTTAATCGTGTATTGGATGATAGTTGCGGATTTTAGGCCATAAAGAATTATTTTCTTCAATTTACTAGGGTGTCCAGTTTGTCGTTCCAAAAACGCACTGGATTAGCCCTGTTTGAAATGTTAATTTAAAGCTCTGATATTTAACGTTTTAGTAATAGAATTAGTTCTTTGAAAATTTGTGTATCTCATT
>NZ_NPJI01000058.1 GCF_002251435.1 Prevotella sp. P2-180 | reverse complement strand
ACAACAGCCGAGCCCTTCACCGCATGGCTCGAAGGAGCAACAGGCGACGTGCAGATAGTTGACTATATATTGCTCGACGAGGAGAACGCGGCGATGACCGTGACGCTCTGTGAATATAACGCCAAGACATATAACGCCAAGACAAATAACGCCAAGACATATAACGCCAAGAACTATAATATCAAGATGCGCCGTGCATTGAAGAAAGATGATTGGAACACCATCTGCCTGCCATATTCATTGACATCTGATGAGATTTCTTCGTTGTTCGGCAGCGGCACTAAG
>NZ_NPJI01000057.1 GCF_002251435.1 Prevotella sp. P2-180 | reverse complement strand
TCAATGAGATACACAAATTTTCAAAGAACTAATTCTATTACTAAAACGTTAAATATCAGAGCTTTAAATTAACATTTCAAACAGGGCTAATCCAGTGCGTTTTTGGAACGACAAACTGGACACCCTATTTGTTAAATCTATGTGATGACAATTGGATATGATTTGTCATCATCTCTGTTTGAACTTTTCAATATTACCAATATAAACTATGTCTTTCTGTGCAATGAGATATGGAACTGTTTTCAGAAATATCCAACATAAAACCATTGATATAATGACAGAACATGAGAATGTTAGAAGATCAATAAGTATCACTTGTTGTTGACTTATATGTGTCTCAAAAAACAACCTTAAATCTTTAAAAAATAAATAATGGGTGCCTAAAAATACGATAGAATATCGCCCTATTTTTGTGATAATGGGAATTGTGCCTATGACTTTGGTAAACATCAGAATTCCTATTACACCCATAAAAGCAGGAAAATATATGTGGAATAGAGATGTTTTGAAATTATTGATACGATAATCAATATCTCCACTGGCTGTGATTAAAGCGATGCCTATCATAACAAGAGATAACGACAGGTATATCAGTCTGTTGTAGTCTTTCTTGAAGAAGTCTGTTCTTGACATTATGATATGTCCGAAGATGAGGAAAGGAGTAGCCGTGAGTGATGAGTCCAGGAAAAAGGGAAGGTCGATTCCCATTCTATTACATCTAATGCCGCAGAATCCCGCTAATAACGATAAGACAATTTTTGATGTTATTTGGTATTTGCAGAAACAGGATGAAATTTTCTCAATAAGCATGAATATGAGATAAACGTCAAATAATGAGAACAGAAACCATACCGGAGAATTGATGAATTGCCCGGCAACGTCTCCGGTTATTACATAATACAAAGGGGAGAAATACGTGAAATCCGTGTTTTCTATTAGTGACTTTACATATCCGACCGTGTTTCCCAATAGGATAAAGAAACAAAACGGTATAATAAGTCTATTAATTTTCTTGTTAAGGAATATTTGTGGACTCTTGATGGATACGAACAGTCCTGCTATTGTGTAATACAATGGCATACGTGTTGCTCTAAGCATATCTCTTAAAGCAGGACTCAAATCCATAATATGTTCAGTGGTATGATATAAGATTACCAAAAGGATACATATTCCTTTGGCGGTGTCTACCCATTTTAATCTTGGCTTTGCACTCTGACTGTCCATTTCTTTTACAATTTTAAACATCCTTTGAGGCTGTTTGTTTATGACAAATCAAATCTCTTCCATCCTCACCATCTCCCATCCGCAGAACTGCATGATTATCTTGTGCATCTGTGTGCCTTGACGCAGGGCCTCAACACGGGGAGCTATGGCATAACCATTTATTTGTTCTACGGCCTCTGCCCATTGATTGGCAGCCTTCTCTTCTGAATAATCAGACTTTGAGAGATATTTCAGTTCGAGAATGTAGCTGTGGTTTGCCTGATAGTGGGTCATATTGGGGAGTAGGAAGAAGTCGCAATAGCCATGGTTGAGCTCAACCTCGGGAGCAGTGATGTAGTAGTCGTTGAGGCTCAGGTAGGCGAGGAAGAACCCCTGAATGTTACGTTCGCCCTCGATGGTGTCGCGAACAGAGGAGAGTTGCTTGTAGCAGTCGGCCATGTATTGAAGCGGTTCTTGCCAAAGACCATCCAAGGACATCTTAACAAATGCGATTTGAAGTTTGTTGACATTCACAATCTTATATTGTGCGTATTGCTTCAATATATAATTGTAATATTGCATACGGACGTTGTTGTTAGGAATGCCTAACGAAAGCATCGTTCCATATCTTCCCTTAATGGTCAGCATACCATAATAGAAAAGCAGGCTTGGGAATGTCTCAGGGTCGGTTATCTCGTTGGCTGAGAACGAGGGGACGAGTGTGGCGGCTATCTCTCCTTTTTCTATTATCTCCATCATCACGCCCTTGCGGTCTCCGTCGAGTTTGTCGAGCTGTATGAGCATGTTGAGCTTCTTGTAGTCGGTCTTCGTGTTCGGGTCGAGCATGATTTTTGGGGAATGCTTATAGGTGATATAATTGCGAAGATAGTACAACACCATGTCGCAGTTGAACACTCTTATGTTGCTTTCAAGACACTCCTCCGCAAAGCAGTAGTTGTCATACCACGGCTTCATCTCTGTTATCATTGCCTCAATATCAGAGTCGGCGGGCAGCTGTCCTGCCTCTTTGAAATAGTTGAACATCTGACGCACGTCTTCGGTGGAGAATCCGAGCATCTTGTCGAGTTCGGGTGACATCGACACGTTCCAGCCGATGTTGAAGCCGCTTGTGAGGTCGTCGAGAGTAACGGGGCTCACTCCTGTGAGGAAGATGCGTTCGAACATTCCCTTGAACTTCTTGAACACCTCACGATAGAATCCTGCAGCATGGGTCATGTTATGGTAGATTGCCTCCCCATGCTCGTTGAGCACGACATTGGTAAAGTTGTCGTATTCGTCGATAATGAGATACAGCGGCTGGTCATATTTCCTCGACATGTTCAGAAGTATGTTGAGTTTCCGAGTTGCGTTCTCGGCTCGTAAGAACTCATCAACCATTTCCTTTGGATAGTCGTTGCGGTAAGTATCGATGAAATCATTCAGTTGTATGCAGCAATAGCTGTCGAACTCCTTTTCTAATACGTCGATATTTCCGCCTATACGTGAGAAGTCAAGATACAGCACCTGATAATGATTGCGCAATGGAGTGGGGTGGCTGCCTATCCACAGGGTGCCAAAGAGGGTGTCGAAATCCTTAGCCTTCGACTTGTCGTAATATGCCCTCATCATACTGATGAAGAGACTCTTGCCAAATCTTCGGGGGCGGATGAAAATCAAGGTGTCCGGCTGTTTTTCCAATTCAGCCAGATACATAGTCTTATCGACATAATATAACCCACGATCTATCACCGACTCGAAATCGGCCACTCCGTATGGTATTTGCTTTACTGTTTCCATTATTGTAAAAGTCTTAGTTACATTTATTCCACTACCTCTTCGCACGCCACCATCTCAACTCCGCGATATACCCCATACACCTTATGGAGCGTGGTTGTGCCAATCTGCTGTCTTTAATTCCAACTGGCAAGTATGCTGCATATCTTATCGACATAGTAATAGTTGTCTTCGCGAATTGCCACGAAGTTCATCATGCCGTAGGGAATACCCAGTGGTTTGCTCTTTATGCTATTTTCATTCATATCGTGTCATTTTTAGCTGAACACCGTTTTGTTATGTTCTTCTCTTGATCATTCAGGTTTGTCACTGGCTGACAATAATTTTGCTTGTTCATTAAAATCTGTGATAATGTCGTAAATCTTGGGATTCCTATTCTCAACAATAATTCCGATAAATAAGCCTTGCCCCTCAACACTTGTAAATGCCTTACATATTGTGAATCGCTCTTTATTAGCATATTTTTCAAACCAAGAAATGAACAATCTATTTCTAATACTTTCACGTCCATCACTTGTGTCACACATATAAAGCAAAATTTCCAAGTTAGACCTGAAGAATTCATCAATAATGGCAAGAATTGTTTTTTCTACCTTAGGGTCATGTTTACTTCTAATTTCATCAATTTTTCTAATAATTAATTGATAGGTTTCACATTCGCCAAGAACAATATCTTCTTTATTGAAACTCACACTATAGTGAATTCCAAAATCTGTAATAAACCTGAAATCAGTCCCCGATAAAATTAAATTGTACGGAGATTCTTCACGAATGCGTGATAAAGAAAACTTTATCATAATAGCACAACATTACCGGTGATTCCTTCATTTGCCCACTCGTCGGCAGTTCTCTTGCGAGCCTCTTCCTTATTTTGCCAGGCCTTTTTTAAGGCTTTGAGCAATTCTTCTTTTGTCATTTTTGCCATATTCTTATTTTTTTCGGCAAAGATAATGAATTTATATCATTTCGCCAAATAAAATATTCTTTTTTTACTGTTTTATTGTAAATAACTACCATTATACTGATAAGTTACTATTCCACTACCTCTTCGCATGCCACCATCTCAACTCCACGATATACCACATACACCTTATGGAGCGTAGTCGTGCCAATTTGCTCTTTGGCGTTCACAGTGTCGGCATAGCGGCATACTTGGGCTTTTGCCTGCTCGATGGTGGAAGCCACCTGGGCGTCTGTCGCCTTGCTGTTGAGATATTTCAACTCGACTATGTAGGAGTGCTCCATATCGTTGTATATCTCCTGGCGAGGACGGAGGAAGATGTCGGCATAGCCGTTCTGATTGTCAAGTTCGGAGATGGGACGGTAGAACCGGCACATGCTTGTCAAGGCAAGGGTGAAGCCATGCACAAATTATCACTGCAAAGTTGAGGTTCATGACGAGATACTTGTTGCGGTTGGACGTTGGGTTCTTGCCTATATACAGGTTGCCATAAAGTCGCTCAAACTTGTCAGCAGCATTGATGTCGTAGTAGTGGTGTAGCATCGACATGGTGAGACTCTTGCCGAATCGGCGAGGGCGGATAAAGAAGAAGTATCTGTTGGAGTTTTCTATCTTTTCTATAAATCGAGTCTTATCGACATAGTAATAGTTGTCTTCGCGAATTGCCACGAAGTTCATCATGCCGTAGGGAATGCCCAGGGGCTTGCTTTTTATGCCATTTTCATTCATATTGTGTCATTTTTGTCTTTTCATCTCCCGGTAGTTTGAGGAGTCTGTATCTCCATGGTCAGTAGTCTTAATTGCGTCTTTCCCATGTTATATGTATTTTCGAAAAGATAACAAAAATAGGTTATATTTCAATATGTGTTACCTCATATTTTAGATTAATTAATCTTTATACATTTTCTATAATACAAATCCTATGATATTTAAGGTAAACCGATTTGATTTCGAAACTTAACCCAACTAGCATAAGATGTTATATAAGTGCTTGAATATCAAAAACGGTATTACGAGAATTTGAGCTCAGATGAAACTCTGGAATAAGCAAGCGAATTCCGTTCGAAGTATTCGATTTTTATGATTTATTTAGAGTTACGTTTGAAAACAGCGAACTTGGACGTATGAAACGGCTTCTCCCTCTTCATGAGATGGCAGTGAACTTTGGTTTGGTGAGCAACCATCCAGTACGTAAGCGTGGCCAGAAGTCCTTCTTCTCCCCGAAGGGTAAAGTTGCATCACAAAGGTGTACCGCCAGCAGAAGAATCACTTCGACAGCAATGACCCCAGGTACGGAGGAAGAGAGGTTGATTAATGATTGTTGATTACTGATAATTAATTACTGATTATACTGCGCATCGGGCATCAGTCATCAGTCGTCACTTCATCAGATAAGCGAATTCTGTTGAGGGCTTGAAGTTGGGATAGGCTTTGGGGGTGGCGCCGGGCATCTGCTGTTATACTGTTGGCAATTATTCGCAAGCTCATCAGCTTCGCAGTTTCTGTTCAAAAGAAAGAGTTGGGTGGCAGTAAGTCAAAGAGCGATTGGGTTTCGTTTTCTGATTCAAAGGTACTACATTTTAATTTGGCGGATGCTCATGTTTGCTCATGTCTGCTCATATGGAGTGGGAGAGATGAAAGGGCTCTTGTCTGGTGATAACTGAAAGGGGGATTCAGATGGGAACTGAATGGGGTAGTCAGTTGGGAACTGAATGGGGTAGTCAGTTGGTAACTGAATAGGGCATTCAGTTGGGAACTGAATGCGGTGGTCAGTTTACGGATCACCAATGTAGTGCATGATGAGACGGACTTGCCTTGCTGTCAGGGTCTTGGTCTTCTTGTATGGCTGACCTATTTCCTCCAAGGCGGCAACGAGGTCGGGACAGTTGGCTATCCACATTCGTAACGATCGGACTGCCTATATAGGGGACTTGTCCGGGAAATACAAAAGGGCGAAAGATCTTCTATTCACGATTAAAAAATTAAAGATTAAAAAAATAAAGATTTTAAAAGCCAAGAAAATTAAAAATTTAAAGATTAAAAGATTAAAATCTTAGAAGCTGAAAGCTTAAAGATTAAAGGATTCATGGTGGCGCAAACGCGCAATGATGCAGGGGGGCTTTCTCTCGATGGTGGGCGGTCTTACATAAAGTAAAGACCCTACACTATGCAGGAGCTAGGCATCGATGATGTCAATCTAGGTTATGACACATTTGACAC
>NZ_NPJI01000055.1 GCF_002251435.1 Prevotella sp. P2-180 | reverse complement strand
TGTTTACGTACTAAAATCGTTGACTATGACATCTAAAAAGATTGACTGTCTTTCCTGATTCGGTTGACTCTTTGCCTGAAAAAGTTGACCTCGTACGGAATCAGTTGACTTTTCATATTCTTTTGTTTACCTTGTACTGAATTCGTTGACTATGAAACAACCATGAAAAACACTCGGGGAAGCCCTGCTCACGGGGCAGACAGCCCCCGTGAGCATCTCAAGTCATCTCCACATGCAACATTGTATGCCTGTCTCATGGTGTGCCTGTGACGGAACCTTGTACCCTATACTGCTGTGAGGGCGACTCTCGTTGTAGAACTGCACGAACTCTGATATACGCCGCCTTGCGTCATCATAGTCCTTGAAACGCTGCTCTCGGTAGACAACCTCAGTCTTCAGTATCCCATTGACGCGCTCTGCTATGGCATTGTCCGTAGGCTTGTAATCCTCTGTCATGCTGATTTTTATCTTGTATTTTGCCAACTCCTCCGTATACGCATTACAGCAGTATTGTATTCCTCGGTCAGAATGATGTATGATACCGGCCAATTCATCTGCAGAGGCTGATCCTATTGCCATTCTCAAAGCTTCAAGAGTATGTATGGCCTCAAGAGTTTCAGAAAGGCACCACCCTATTATCTTGTGTGAATAGGCATCTGTCACGAGATGGAGGTAGCAACATCCATCGACGAGGTCGATATATGTTATATCGCTCACCCACAGTTGGTTTGCTTTGGTCGGAACAAAACCTTTTACAAGGTTCTTATACTTGTGATAGCGATGGTTGGAGTTTGTCGTATGACGCGGCTTCGGCCGTTTCAGGACCAATCCGTGTTCATGCATAATCTTCAGGAAGGCATCACGACCAGGCACCCAGTCTTCGATGAACATACGTTTCATCATGAACCAGAGCTTATAGTAGCCGATTCCAGGATCCATCTTGCGTATCTCCTCCACCGCATCAAGAAGACGCACATGGCGCCTAACCTCCTCTGCCTCATCATGCTTACGCTTATAGTACGCCTGTTTTGTGTGGCCAAACAGTCCGCAGGAATATTCGATAGTAAAACCGAACAGGCCTGAGAGGCGTTCTACTGCTTGGCCCCAGATTTTTTTCTTATCTTGATGCCACGTTCCTCGGCTATGTCAATAAGCGTGTTGAGTGCCAGATTCTTGTCCTTGGCCTTCTTCAAATCTGTCTCAAGCTTCTGGATTTGCTTCTCCAGTATCTCGATTCTTGAGAGACAATCTGATGTTGTCTGTGAGTCTTCCTGTGCCATTTCTAATCGTTGAGAGTCATTTACGGGAGGCAAATTTACACATTTATTCTGAATCTCCAAAGGACTTAGGCAGGAATGTACCCATCCAGATAGCATATTTACGTTTGGAATGCCATATTTGATGGCTATTTCATGACGTTTCTTACCACTTTGCATGTACTCGATGCAGATTGCACGCTTCAAAGCGCAACTGAATTTTTGTCTACTCATAAATACTATTTAATCTTTTTTTGCTCTTTACGAGTCAACCTATTTCAGTACAAGACACTAAGCTCGGCGTTCTCGGCTTCCAACTCCTTGATGTGTTCAAGCAGTCGTGTACGTTCTGATATGAATTCCTGATACCGTTGCGAGGACATACTATCATCAAGCTAATAGCGCCAATACGAGACTTACGCTCCTTGTACTTACAATAAAGGTGTCATGTAAAGCGGAAGATAGGTGATACCATCCTCTACTTTATAGTCAGCTGCATGCAAAACGGTAGGAGCGGTCATATACTCTCCAAACTTATTCATACACTTCTTTAGGGAAGATAAAGTGTAGTTCTTGCCGCTTTTGACTTCTATCGGACGGATATTGTGGCGACTGGTCACTTTGTCCTTTTGAAGCAAGAAGTCTATTTCCATTCGTTCCTCGGCTTCTTCTGACGACTTACTGTAGAAAAAGAGTTTGTTACCGCAGGCTGTCAGCATCTGGGCCACGATATTCTCAATGAGCATTCCCTCGTTCACCTCCAGCTTTCCAAAGAGCAGTTTCTGGTAAATCTCAGACGAGACGATGCCCTTTTCATCAAAAGCATGACTGATTAGCAAGCCCGTATCGTTCATATAACACTTCAATGTCGTACGGTCTTCATTCATCTTCAGTCCGATGTTCGGCTCTGTCGAATTGTAGCAGATATTGACAACCCTCGCGTCCTTCAGCCAGAAGAATGCATCGTCCCAGTCGCGGTATTTCGCACCTGGTTTTAGGGCTGACAACCGAAACTTCTTTTCGTGCTTGGAGAGCTGGGGAGGAATCTGGTCGAAGATAGACACCACCTTGTCTGCTAACTCACCTGCATAGTTGAAGATGTCATTACGATAGATAGTCAGAACATCACGTTTAGCAGCATCTACGGCATCAAAGTCTTTGGTCTCAACATACTTTTTGACGGCTTGCGGCATTCCTCCAACTATCATATAAAGACGGAAAGCATCCATTGCCTGACGATGGAAAGCCTGCCCCATCGGTTTCTTCTCTGCATACATTTTCCGTATCAAATCCATCAGCATATCATTACCTGTGGCCCAAAGAAACTCTTCAAAATCCATCGGATACATCTGAATGGAACGTTCTTCCGATGGGAGCACGATGCCTTGTGTGTTTTTCTTGATACTTACCAAAGATCCCGTCTCAATGTAGTCATACTTTCTGTCGGCCACCAGAAACTTGATGGCCGCTCTTGCCCTGGGGCATAACTGAATCTCATCAAGGATAATGAGCGACTTGCGCTCATGGAGCCTTACTTTATAGTGTTGGCTCAGATAGAGGAATAACGTATCGAGGTCTTCCAGATAGAGGTCGAACCAGTCCCTGACCATTTGGGGAGCCTTGTTGAAGTCGATGAGGATGTATGACTCATACTCATTTTTCGCGAACTCCTCTACGATATAACTTTTTCCGATGCGTCGTGCTCCCTCTACGAGTAGTGCCACCTCACCGTTTCTTTGCTCCTTCCAATCAAGGAGTTGTTTATATATTTTACGCTTCATAATGATGTCATCCGCACCTTTTTGCGATTTCCGAACTTCCATATTTTACACCTTTTTGAGATTTTACACGGTGCAAATATACACCTTTTTGAGATTTTCTGCAAGAGTTTTGACGGAAAAACATAAGATATTTGATTATTTTAAGTCAGTTTGACCTCAATATTGACCTATTTCGTCGTATTTTCCCAATTGTCATTCATTACATGTACAGGGGACAGGTCACTGTCCCGCAGGAATAGTCAAAAAAATAATCTCAAATGTTATAAAATTATTGATGAGGCAGGACAGTGACCTGTCCGTGTGCCACGAGGTGCACATCTATATATAAAGGGTTGGCTACCTTCCATATAAGATGTAGCCGTAACTGCCAATGAGATGAGAGAAGGTCTCTCGGTGTCGGTGTGCAGGCACTGGCATCAAACCCTCTGCAAGCTGCTGCAGTCGGAAACGTTGCGGTGGTGAGCGTTGCAGAGAGGTACGTATTACTGAGCTGAACGCAAGTGAACCATTCTATGAGGTGTCGTTAATCTTGGTTCAAGTCATGTCAAAAGTCAGAGTCGGACAGTTCTGGCGACAAGCAATGCAATAACCTGTCTATGGCATTGCGGCATGCGGCATAGAGGTGGCAGGACAGTAATACAGGCTTGTTGGCGGAACGTGGGAAGCAGAAGACGGAATGTCAAGGGAAATGCCGAAAGTGACTAACAAGGCAGAAACGTACCGAAGTCCGCTTCTGTGGCGGATTGCCCCGTAGTAGCGTTGAAGTGTCTGTAATGGACATGGAGCGAAGGGGGTGACACACTCAAGCAACTGGAATTATACAACTCTTAAACAAAGAGGAGTATATGATGAAAGAAGCATATGCACAAAGCATAGAGTGTGAAGAGCCGTGTGAGGGGAGACTTTCACGCACGGTTCTGTGAGAGGGTGAGGGTGAAACTCCCTCGCTCTACTCGACCCTGTCCCTCACCCTTTTGTTTGTAAATCTCACTTGGCTATATTGATGAGCTTGCAGCCTAATGCCGTTTCAATCTTAGCAATGGTCTGCATGGTGAAGTTGTGTCTGCCGGTCAACCATTTGGATATTTCTGACTCCCTCTTGTGGAGTTTCTGGGCAAAATCCTTTTGGGTGAGGTTCTTTGCTTTTAGAACTTCACTGATGCGCTCTGCTATCTCGAACGAAAGCTCAAACTCGGCTTTCTGCTCTTCTGGTATAGCGGCAAGGCACTGTCTGAACAAAGCATTCTGTATCATAGGCATGGTGTTTATATTTCAAATGTGGCACTTTGAATATCAGTAATCATATTCTTCTCTATGGTTACCTTACCTGATTTCTGTGCTTTGAGCAGCACTTTGTCAAAAGTCTGCAAATCCATCACATAACCGCTCAGTTTGCTGTCTTCCTGGTAAGTTCGAGTATTCTTAACACCTCCGTTTCCGAGTATGAGAATCTGGTCAGATATTCGCAAGCAATACAAACGAAGTTTGCGCGAATCGATGGCAAGAGCCTTGACATTGTCATTCATCCTGCCTTCGTTTCGGAAGAACCGTTCAAGAGCCCCCTTGTCGATAATCTTGGACAAGGCCAAAAGTATAACGTTGAAATCCTTGTTATATGTAGCGTTGTCCTTGAATTCGTTCAGGAACTTCTCAAACTCGCTCACCTCACTGCCATCAAAACAGATGGAGAACATTCCTACATTGTCGTTCTGTTCTATTGTCTTTAATGTTGCTTTTGCCATAGTTATAATCCTCTTAATTCACTGCAAAGTTAAGTATAATTTCCGATATAAATTCACTTATGAGTGAATATTTAAGAAAGTTTCACCAATAAAGCCAAGATATGGTGAGTTTAATAGCATTTGGATCAGGACAGGGGACAGGTCACTGTCCCGCAGGAATATTCAAAAATATAATCTCAAATGTTACAAAAAATGAGGAGGCAGGACACGGACCTGTCCCCTGTCCCTTGAACTTTGGTTTGCAGATGCCGCATTTTGCATCTCGATACACCCAACATCTGTTAAAAACCACCTCCATTTCCGCACTTTTTCCTCAAAATCCTTGCACAATCCAAATAAATGCCTTACCTTTGCAGCACGAGAACCCGCCAAGCCTCTTAACAATGCTCAAATGTGCGGGTCGTTTTTTTATATGTACTTATGGCAAACAAGACAATATTCAATAAAACTTATAAGTCACCAAAAGAGTCAATAGAAATCTTGAGGGAGAGAGGATTGTCAATAACCGATGAAAGCAAGGCACAGCATTACTTGTCACACATTGGTTATTATCGTCTATCCGCCTATATGCATCCACTTCTACGTATGCCAAAAGAAGAGCATCTTTTTAAGGGAGGAGCATCTTTTGATAAGGTAATGACACTTTATCGTTTTGACAAGAAACTCCGTATGTTGCTTTTCAACGAAATAGAGAAAATAGAAGTGGCTGTGAGATGTTCTATCGTGAATTGTGGCTGTGAGATGACAAAAGATCCTTTCTGGATAACTGATGCAAGCAATTTTTCAAATCCTGCCGAATTCAACAAGACCATACATTTGATAGAGGAAGAGCTTATCCGCTCGAAGGAGGATTTTGTAACGCATTTCAAGGAAATCTACTCTAATCCATACCCACCGGCATGGATATTGATGGAAGTACTCCCCTTTGGTGTCGTCACCAATATTTATGCAAATATCAAAAACAAGAAATTAAAGAAACGAATATCTCAGTCGTTCGACTTGCAGGTTGCTCCATTTGAGTCATGGCTCACCATCGTTGCCGTCACCCGTAACTCATGTGGCCACCATTCTCGTATATGGAACAGAGTCTTCTCCATACGTGCAACGATTCCTGTAAGAATGACTCGTCCTTGGCTTTTGCTTAAGACTGACCCGCTACGCGTGTATTTTGACATGTGCATCATCAAGTACTTCCTCGACATCATATCTCCAGGCAATGACATGCTCTCCAAGATGCAGTCACTCTTCGCCGAATACCCCGAGGTTGACCTTTGTGCATTAGGCTTCCCATCAGACAACTGGCAGGACGAACCACTCTGGAGCACTCAAAGCTAAAGTCATGGCATCCTCCTCCCACATTTTCGCGTAAACACAGGTTAAAAACATTAAATCTTCACCACCGCACCCCTTCAACCATATCCCAATCCACTTTTCTACCGTATAAACTGCAAAACAGGACAGGGGACAGGTCACTGTCCCGCAGGAATATTCAAAAATATAATCTCAAATGTTACAAAAAACGAGGAGGCAGGACATGGACCTGTCCGTGTGCCACGAGGCGCACATCTATATATAAAGGGTTGGCTACCTTCCATATAAGATGTAGCCGTAACTGCCAATGAGATGAGAGAAGGTCTCACGGTGTCGGTGTGCAGGCACTGGCATCAAACCCTCTGCAAGCTGCTGCAGTCGGAAACGTTAATCCTGTTTCAAGTCATGTCAAAAGTCAGTGTCGGACAGTTCTGGCGACAAGCAATGCAATAACCTGTCTATGGCATTGCGGCATGCGGATATGATGAAAGAAGCATATGCACAAAGCATAGAGTGTTAAGAGCCGTGTGAGGGGAGACTTTCACGCACGGTTCTGTGAGAGGGTGAGGGTGAAACTCCCTCGCTCTACTCGACCCTGTCCCCTTTGGTTGAAATCTCATTGGTTGTTATCTATGCCACTTTCTTGTGCAGTAGTGCGAAAAGATATTGCTGTGGATTTCTATGGATGTGATGCGATGTTCTGTCTCGGGAGTATGCTTTTTGTTCCAAAAGACGACCCCAAATTGTTAAAAAAGCCCTATTATAATTATTTTTTATATCATAACATATCATAAAATAAAGAAATTGTTGTATCTTTGCGCTTGTAAATATAAGTTGAGTATCAATATGAGCAAGACAACAATGGGCAATAAGTTGCCCCGAAAACTGGAACAGAAGATGCAGACCGTAGGTGAGCAAATCAAACTGGCTCGTTTGCGTCGTAATCTTAGTGTGGTACAGGTTGCAGAACGGGCTACCTGTTCTCCTCTGACCGTTTCGAGGATAGAAAAAGGAACTCCGACAGTAGCGATAGGCATCTATCTCCGTGTGCTCTATGCCCTACAGCTGGATGATGACATCCTGTTGTTGGCACAGAAGGATGAGATGGGGCGGGCCTTACAGGATCTTGCGCTGAAACATCGTGAACGTGCCTCTAAAAAACAATAAGGTATGAAGACACTCTATGTATATGCGGACTTCGACTGGCTTGACGAACCAATGCTGGTTGGTGAACTTGGCTATGAATCCCTTCGTGGCTCAGACTCCTATTCGTTCAAGTATGATAACGACTGGCTCCGTCAGTATGGCAGCCTCTATCTGAGTGCCGACATTAACAACTATCCCGGTCAGCAATACACCCAGCCGGACAGGGACATCTTCGGCTGCTTCAACGATGCCTTGCCTGACCGTTGGGGAAGATTGCTGCTTAACCGTCGCGAACAAATCCTTGCCACGGAAGAGAAACGCCCCGTACGTAAGCTTTCGTCATTTGATTACCTCATTGGTATCGATGACTATTCTCGTATGGGTGGTTTCCGCTTTAAGGAAAAACAAGATGGAGAGTACATCAATTGTGAGAAATCGCTTCGTATTCCCCCTTTGACCGACATTAGGGCTTTGGTGGCAGCCAGCATGGAAATTGAGAAGAGCGAGGAACTGAATCAGTTGCCAGAGAAGAAATGGCTCTTGCAATTAGTCCATCCTGGCACTTCGCTTGGCGGTGCCCGCCCCTAGGCTGGAGTGATGAATGACGAAGGCCGGATTTGCGTAGCCAAGTTCCCGTCAAGGAACGATGACTATGATGTAGGCCTTTGGGAACACCTCAGTCATCTGTTGGCAAAAGAGGCTGGAGTCGAAGCAGCAGAGACTAGCGTCATTGAGACAGGCAAGAAATATCATGCCTTGCTCTCCAAGCGTTTCGATAGGACAGTTGAAGGACGAAGAAAGCATTTCGCATCAGCCATGACCTTGTTGGGCTTGACTGATGGCTGTGATGCCAAGTCGGGCAACGGCTATCTGGACATCGTGGACTTCATCCTCCAGAACTGCTGTGACGTAGAGCAGAACCTTCGTCAGCTCTATCGTCGAGTGGCATTCAATATAGCCATCGGCAATAGCGATGACCATTTCCGCAACCACGGATTCCTGCTGACTCCACGTGGCTGGACGCTATCACCGGCATACGACATGAATCCAACTCTTAATGAGTACCAGGCTTTGCTCATCAACTCCACAACGAATCATGCGGACCTTCAGGTGTTGCTTGATTCCTCGGAGGAGTATATGATAGGCAAAGACGAAGCCGTGTATATCATCGAAGAAGTGAAGGCTGGTGTGAAGCATTGGAAGTCCATAGCCACTCGCCTGGGTATAGCCAAGCGAGAAATGGATATGTTTGAACAGGTATTTCAACGCTCACTTAAATGAAAAAATACGTAGCATGATGTAGCGATACTGATACTGATACACAACGACTTACATGCTATAACGACAATAAATCAATGTAGCGAAAATGTAGCGGTATGTATCTTAATGTAGCAAAAAGACATATAATAATGAATAGTAATATATCATCTAAAATATGACAATACAGGAAGCCATAGAAGCCCGGCATAGTGTAAGGGCTTACAAAGTCGGGACAGGGGACAGGTCCGTGTCCCGACTTCTCATTTTTTTATAAACATTTGAGATTATATTTTTGACTATTCCTGCGGGACAGTGACCTGTCCGTGTGCCACGAGGCGCACATCTATATATAAAGGGTTGGCTACCTTCCATATAAGATGTAGCCGTAACTGCCAATGAGATGAGAGAAGGTCTCTCGGTGTCGGTGTGCAGGCACTGGCATCAAACCCTCTGCAAGCTGCTGCAGTCGGAAACGTTGCGTTAATCCTGATTCAAGTCATGTCAAAAGTCAGTGTCGGACAGTTCTGGCGACAAGCAATGCAATAACCTGTCTATGGCATTGTGGCATGCGGATATGATGAAAGAAGCATATGCACAAAGCATAGAGTGTGAAGAGCCGTGTGAGGGGAGACTTTCACGCACGGTTCTGTGAGAGGGTGAAACTCCCTCGCTCTACTCGACCCTGTACCGACGGTTCTCTGACCTGGGAGAGGACGGGTGAGGTTGAAGAAAAGACCTATTGATATTGAATAATAAAATCATCAGGTTCCATTACTGGTATTGAAGACAATCGAAAATCTTTTGTATTACGTGTGATAATGTATTCACATTGATTAAGAACAGCACAGTTATGCTGAACACAATCTTCAAAATCGCCCCATCCTGTAGAACATGAAGTTAGAATTATATCTGAATCTAAACAGCATATTGAAGCAAGAGAACTGAAACCTATGATTTTCTGTTCCCACATTTCCCTTGACATTTTGGCTCGTTCACAACAGATGTAATATGCGTTCATAATACTTAGCGAAGAAACAATCACATCCCAATTGTTCTCTTCAGCCAATGAAAGTAATGTAGATGCAGATTCATAAAATGGCCTTCTTACCAATAACAAATCAACCAATACATTAGTATCCCAGAAAATCTTCATAAGCCCTTTTTAATTCTACCCTCTTTGATTTCTTTTTTATAATCTTCTGATAAATTTTCTGGGCATACAAACTCCATCTCAAGAGCTTTAACCCTCGGTGATATTTTATATTTCACATTCCTTGAAGTTGCCATTTCACTATAACTATAGGAAGATTTACTATCACCCAAAAGAGAAATAATATAATTCTCCACTAAGCTATCAACACTCATGTTGTGTTTACGAGCATATACTACAGCATAGTTATATAAAACTTGATCTATTCTAATCGTGTTCATATATATCCTTTCTTTATTAATTCTTCAGCAAAGATAGTGCATATTATGCGGAATACCAAATAAAAGCACAAAAATTTTTATTTTATTCCCATAATGCCGCCTATTTTACGGGGCAGAGGCGGGTCAGAGGGCGAATCGGGACAGTGACCTGTCCGTGTGCCACGAGGCGCACATCTATATATAAAGGGTTGGCTACCTTCCATATAAGATGTAGCCGTAACTGCCAATGAGATGAGAGAAGGTCTCTCGGTGTCGGTGGCAGGCACTGTCATCAAACCCTCTGCAAGCTGCTGCAGTCGGAAACGTTGCGTTAATCCTGATTCAAGTCATGTCAAAAGTCAGTGTCGGACAGTTCTGGCGACAAGCAATGCAATAACCTGTCTATGGCATTGTGGCATGCGGCATAGAGGTGGCAGGACAGTAATGTTGAAGTGTCTGTAATGGACATGGAGCGAAGGGGTGACACACTCAAGCAACTGTAATTATACAACTCTTAAACAAAGAGGAGGATATGATGAAAGAAGCATATGCACAAAGCATAGAGTGTGAAGAGCCGTGTGAGGGGAGACTTTCACGCACGGTTCTGTGAGAG
>NZ_NPJI01000054.1 GCF_002251435.1 Prevotella sp. P2-180 | reverse complement strand
GCGACACCGGACAGGTCAGTGTCCTGCCTCCTCAATTATTTTATAACATTTGAGATTATATTTTTGACTATTCCTGCGGGACAGTGACCTGTCACCTGTCCTTTCCTTCTATTTGCGAAGGATTCAACATGGTGTACGTTCTGTTTCTGTTACCTCCCTTCGCTGCGAGATAGCCAAACTCCGTAAGTTGTCGCAAGTAGCGTTTTGCGGTGGTTGCAGTAAATCCAAACTGCTGAACGATGGTTTCTGTCGTCGTTTCTTCTTTATCGGCCATAAAGACAAGAATGCTGGACAGTTTATCCGCCAAAGAGGGCTTTATCGACCATTTATCGACCATTTCCTTCGCAAAACCATGTTTATCGACCATTTCAGATGCCATATTCTTTATAAATTGGTCGATATCCTGTTTCAGGTGACTGCAATGCAGGTGGCTCATACAATTCAGGAAAATATCTATGTTTTCTTCTTCTCTTGTGCTGATTAGCGCCTGTATGTATTCTGCCTTATCTTCTTTCAGCACCTTTGTGGGTAATACACCATATTCCATCTGCAGCAGGTTCATCAGCAGCCGGCATGTTCGTCCGTTGCCGTCAGCCCAAGGATGGAT
>NZ_NPJI01000053.1 GCF_002251435.1 Prevotella sp. P2-180 | reverse complement strand
CCTCCACACTCTTTGCGTTCAGACCGAATCGCATTGTGCCAAGTCCCGGCACCGGCACCGAATGGCCCTCAGTAGCCCAAGCCTTAATCACGTCGCCGCAAGCAGAGAACGCGGCTTGGAGAGCACCCTGTCTTTTCCTGGAAAAGTTTACTTTTGTACGTGAAACTGTCCTATGTTGGGTCTTTACTTTATGTAAGACCGCCCGCCAAGGGATGGGAGGCGTGGAGGAATTAGGAAACGAAGTTCGACGAAGTCAATTAGGGATTAAAAGGGAGCAAGACTTAAGTTTTTCTCCCTTTTTCTTTGTCCTTTCGTTTTTTATGTGAAATTTTGCGGCGAGATATAAATGATTTGCACTATGACAACAGGAATGATGACGAAAACAATCGCCGGGCTATTTCCTTACAAAACTTAAAGCAAATGTGAAAAAAGTGGTTGAAAAATTTGGATAATCTGATATAAAATATTAACTTTGCACCCTAAAGTCGTTTGGAAAACGTGTGTATTACTGTAAAAAGTCGTTTGGAAAACGTGCGTGATGCTTTAAAAAGTCGTTTGGAAAACGTGTTTTGTTTTATTTAATCAATTTATTGTCAGATGTTTAGAAGAAAGATAGAACAAGTGCTTTTGGACTGGAAGAAAAATAAGGACAAAATGCCAATTGTTATCAAAGGATGTCGCCAATGCGGAAAGACGTTCTCTGTACTTGATTTTGCACGTAAGAACTATGGCAATGTGGTTTATTTGGACTTTTTTCTAAATCCACAATACAAGTCAATATTTGATGATTCTCTGGAGATAGACAATATTTTGGTCAACATATCAACGTTGCTGCCCAATGTACGTATTGTTCCTGGTGACACATGCTTTGTCTTTGACGAGATACAGGATTGTCCTCGTGCCCGTACTTCCTTGAAGTTTTTTAAGATAGATGGACGTTTTGATGTTATATGTACAGGCTCATTGCTTGGTGTTAGTGGTTATAGGTCGCAGGATACAGATGATGACAGATTTGCACCTGTGCCAGTGGGCTATGAAAAGATTGTCGAAATGTATCCTATGGATTTTGAGGAGTGGTTGTGGACAAATGGCATCCAAGAGGCTGTTTTCAGAAAACTTGAGGATTGTTTGTCTTCTCTCGTTCCTGTTCCCGAGGTTATTCATCGTCGGATGACCCAACTTCTCCAGCAATATGTCATTGTGGGAGGAATGCCCCGTGCAGTTACAACATTTATGGAGACGCATAATATCCAGGAGGTGGTTAGCGTTCAAAATGCAATAATCGAAGGATACAAGACAGATATGCTGAAATATGCTCCTCAACCGGATAAATCTCGGATTAGGGAATGTTTTGAGTCAATACCCAAGCAGCTCAGCCGCGAAAACAAGAAGTTTGCCTATGCACAGGTCAGGGCGAATGGTCGAGGGCGTGACTATCAGGGAAGTCTTCAATGGATAGAGGATGCAGGTATAATCCGAAAGTGTTATAATCTTGAGATTCCCGAATTGCCGCTGGATGGCAATGCAATATCTGAGCAGTTCAAGGTTTATATGGCAGATACAGGATTGTTTATCAGTATGTTGGAGCGTGAGACTGCCCACGATATTTTAAATGGTAATCTTTTTGGCTATAAGGGAGCCATATTTGAGAATCTCATTGCAGACATTTTTGGTAAGATGGGACGAAAACTGTATTATTATCGTAAAGACAGCGGCCTCGAGGTGGATTTCGTGATGCGCTATGATGGTGAGTGTACACTAGTGGAGGTGAAGGCTTCAAGTGGCAACGTGAAGAGTACGAAAACAATACTTGCTCATCCAGAAAGGTATCATGTCTCAAGGGCGATTAAACTGGGAAATTATAATATAGGAACGTCTGACCAGATTACTACATTGCCATTGTATATGGCTTTTCTGTTGAAATGATGCAACATTCAAGTTAATTACAGTTAAATTTTCTGGTTTGAACAGGACAGGGGACAGGTCACTGTCCCTTTCGTCTTTTTTTTTGCTAACTTTGCGGTCGATAATAAGATTCTGAATCACTATAACATGAAGGCCAAGGTTGTTGACAACCGCTACCTCTTCTTCTAATCATTCAGAAGTCACATAGTTTTTCATAAGATAATAAAGGCTGCACTCATCTGGGTGCAGCCTTTATTGTGTTTAAATTGATGTATAAATCAAATTAGAGGGCGAACTTGTAACCAACAGTGAACTGGAATACAGTGTTCTTATGGTCGAATCCATCTAGCAACTTGGTCATACCCCAGTTGTAGCGGGCATCGATTACGAAATCAGAAATCTCGTAAGACAGACCTACAGGAATTGAGAGGTCGAATGATTTGGAGCCATCTAAATCATAAGATTTACCATCTACTTTAGCCTCAGCCTTTACCTTAAATGCCGGTTGAATACCTGCCTTAACAGCCAATCCCTTTGTGATATAGTAATTAGCAAGGATTGGGATGTTGATGTAATCAAGATTCAATTTTACTCCTTCATACTTTGCACCCTGCATAGAGTAGATAGCACCAGCGGTAACAGCGAAAGACTCGTTAAGCTGATAGCCAAGCTCTGCACCGGCTGCAAGACCAACCTTTGCGTCAAAATCACCATCGGTGATATTGGCAACGTTAATACCAACGAGAGGCTTAAGAGTAAGTGTACCAGCCTCTGCCTGTGCGCTTGCTGTAAGTGTTGCAAATGCCATTGCAACCATCATCATAAATTTCTTCATAATGTTTTTTTAAAAATTATTAAATAATGTGTTTACTAAAGTGTCATCATTATTGATACCGGATGCAAAGATAATATATATATACCATTTATGCAAGAAAAGTTACTAAAATTTTTGTTTCTAATATATAGTTAATTTTGTTTTGTCTTGTACTGAAATAAGCTGACTCTCCACTTCTAAAAAAGTTAAATAATTAAATGGCAAGAAGAAGATTCAGCCGCGCTTTTAAGCGTGCAGTAGCCGTTGAGTATGTTAAAAGCGGCGTGAAAAGACAGGAAATAGCCATGAAATACAGGACAGGGGACGGGTCACTGTCCCGCATGAATAGTCAAAAAAAATAATCTTAAATGTTATAAAAATTGAGGAGGCAGGACACGGACCTGTCCGTGTGCCACGAGGTGCACATCTATATATAAAGGGTTGGCTACCTTCCATATGAGATGTAGCCGTAACTGCCAATGAGATGAGAGAAGGTCTCTCGGTGTCGGTGTGCAGGCACAGGCATCAAACCCTCTGCAAGCTGCTGCAGTCGTAAACGTTGCGGTGGTGAGCGTTGCAGAGAGGT
>NZ_NPJI01000052.1 GCF_002251435.1 Prevotella sp. P2-180 | reverse complement strand
GTGAATGTTAAACTTAAGGACATTGATACTTGGGCTGCCAAGAACATGTCCACAAACTGGGTTACAGAACGAACCAAAATATTCAGAAAAACTATCTGAATTTGGAACCGTTAACTGGACACCCTATCAATTTACGTATAATTTACGGTAATTCGCGTTCCCAAAAAAAACATCTATGAAGTTTATAATGTTCATTTATTTAAAAACATCAACTATGAAAGTAAATTGGAAGCAAATCGCGCTTTACATCCTGCGCATCGTTGAGTTGGTCATCACAGGCGCCGCTGGCGGTGCCATGACCCAGATCTAACCTCTTTTTGTCTTGGTCAGGAATCATCTGGAATAAACCAGGAATAATCAAAAATAAATATTTCTGAAAAATTCCTGTATATTCCTGGACATTCCTGACCACAAAACAAAAAAAATTATGTTTATGCGAAAAATCACCCTTATTATCGTTCATTGCTCCGCCAACAAGGCAGGCAGCAAATTGCGGATGGCAGACATCGACCGTTACCACCGAACCCTCGGTTGGACAGGCTGCGGCTATCACTACGTCATCCCCATCGACGGCACCATCGAGCCCGCCCGTCCAGAAGACCTCCCCGGAGCCCATTGTCGCAGTCACAACTCCCACTCTATCGGCATCTGCTACATCGGCGGTCTTGCAGCCGACGGCCGCACCCCTGAGGATACACGCACGAAAGCCCAGAAGAGTGCCCTTCGTCATCTGTTGGAGTCCCTCCACAAGAGCTATCCGAAAGCGTTGATTGTAGGCCATAGCGACTTAGATCCCAAGAAGCCCCATTGTCCCGGCTTTGACGTAGTATCGGAGTACCGCGACCTCCAGCCCCCCATCTAATCCCTCTCTGAAAAGTCCAAGGATTCCGCCTCCGCCCAAACCTTGGGCTTCATCAATAATCAGTAATCCTTTAATCTTCCCCTTTTAATCTTTAATTTATCTTCCCCTTTTAAAATCTTTAATTTTTTAATCTTTAATTTTTTAATTTATTTTTTCTTCCTCCATAAGAGATGATAAACCCTAAACATCGGTTCCCACATAGCTTCTTCTGGATAGCTGCTTACGAGTCTCATCACTCGCTTCAGCTTCCATAGTCCATGCTTAACCATTCCTCCATTCTTAAATTCCTTTCCCCTTTCATCATATTGCCCAAAATTTCCTCCTTTCATAATCTCCTCCAACAATTTCCTTCCTTCCTTCTCATTCGGCTCACAAATCATCCAAGGCGCAAATGACGAAATGCATTCTTCATTCTTCATTCTACATTCTTCATTTTCAAACACTTCATGGAGTACATACATCACCGCAGAAGCAAACTTCCCCATCCCGAAAGACCGTATCACCGCCATCACCTCCTGAGCAGACATAACAGCCGTCCCCAGCCCCTCACTCCACATCCCTTGCGACTGCAAGTCCTTGCACTCCATCACATCGTTATGCCATACCTTCAGCGCAAAGTAATAATCCATGAGTTGGCGCAAGCCAAGCCCCTCATCAAAGTAATGAGAGAACAGATGACACATCTGATATACCACATTCACCGATGCAGTAGGTACAGAGAATCCCATGTGAGTCTTGTGTTTCATACATACATCAGCATGGTCAATAAACCATCGCTGCATCCTCCAGTTCCTCTGAGGCGAATGAGCATAGCATGGACGGAAATGCACCTCCACCTCCGTTCCATCTATCTTTGGAGCTTCGATATGATGATACCGAATAACAGGGCTTACGTTGCTCACCGCCAACCGATGCTGCATCCTAACATACTCAATCACCGCTTTATGACCATGATACTCCACATACTCTGCCTTATCTTTTGCCGTTTGCACAGCAATGGGAATACCATTTTTGCAAACTGTCCAAACGTCTATATCACCGCATTGCCTCCTTTTTCGCAGATGCTCTGGATAGTTCAGAAGATTACCTTGCCCTTTAAGAATACAAGTCGAAAGCCCGTCATGTTCATACTTCCTCGCCAATTTCGCACATTGCTCATTAAGCAAAGCATTCCGCGTCTCAATCTGCAAAGCCAATGCCATCCACTGCATCCTGAGCGCAGCAGGACATGTCACGCCTTGCGTATGTAGTTTCTCCACTGCAGTGAAGCCAACACCAATCATTGCTTGCTTCTTACAGAAATCAAAAAGCCGTAGCCAGTCAGCATCTGATATACCCACCGACAACGACTTCCTGTTTCCTAGAGCAATCTGTATAAATTCAAAAAAGATGTTCATCTATATAATATGTAATTCATAGCATTAAAACCTTAAAGGATAGATTTTTTTATGTCCAAGCACAATAAAACCGCATGAACTTACGTTGTTTTTTATAACTCAAAATTGAACATGTATAGAATGAATATATTGAAGATAATAAAGAATTGGATAAACAAGGCGGTTGCTTTCATCGTACTAATGGTTATAGGAAATGATTTCAGGAATAAGGACGATGACAACAGCGACTGCTTAGATTCCTTTTAATGCCAGCACTTGTTCAATAACAGGTGCCATGTCATAGTATCTATATTGAGCAAGGCGACCGCCAAAGATAACATTCTTTTCTCTGGCTGCCAACTCTCGGTATTTCTCTGCCAATGTGTTGTTCTTGTTATCATTAACAGGGTAATAAGGTTCCATGCCTTCCTTGTATTCTGTCGAATATTCCTCGCTGACTACTGTTTTTGGACAGTCATACACTTCTTGACCAAACATTTCGAAATGCTTGTGTTCTATGACACGGGTGAATGGCTCATTATGTGAAGTGTAGTTTACGACTGCATTTCCCTGATAGTTTGGAGTGTTCTCTATTCGAGTCTTAAAGGTGACAGTACGCCAATCAAGTTTCCCAAACTTAAAATCATAGTATTCATCTATCGCTCCAGTGTAAACCAGATTTTTATAGTTGATAGAAGGGAATTCGGCATCAAATGGATCGATAGTAAAAGAACCATCATCTTCCAATCGTTGCACACTTCGCAGTTTGAAGTAATCGACATTAGTAACTGTATCAATACCATCCAACAAACCATCAATCAATTTATTATAACCACCGATAGGAATACCTTGGTATCTGTCATTGAAGTAGTTGTTATCAAACACCATGCGCACAGGCAGACGTTTTATGATGAATGCAGGTAATTCAGTGCACTTTCTTCCCCATTGCTTTTCAGTATATTCTTTGATAAGGGTAAAAAATATGTCTTTGCCTACCAATGTCAACGCCTGTTCTTCAAGATTTTGAGGTTCCTTTCCATTCAGTGATGCTATAGCTTCTGCTTTTTGTTCATCAATCTTAGCCTGTGCCTCTGCAGGCGTTCGCACTCCCCACATCTGTGCAAAGGTATTCATGTTGAAAGGCAGGTTATAGAGCTTACCCTTATAATTGGCAACTGGACAGTTTGTATATCTATTAAACTCAACAATAGAATTCACGAAATCCCAAACTTCTTTATTGTTTGTGTGGAATATGTGTGCTCCATATTTATGAACATTGATACCTTCAATAGACTCGCAATAAACATTGCCGCCTAAATAAGGCCTTTTGTCAATAACTAAGCATCTTTTGCCAGCTTTCTTTGCTCTATATGCGAAAGTAGCTCCAAAGAGTCCACTCCCTACAATCAGATAATCATATCTTTCCATCTCTTATTTGTCATATTTGCCGTCAATGGCATCATTATAAAATTCTACATAGTCTTTTTTCATTCTCTCCGTATTATAGTGATTAAATACATCCTTCTTGCCTTGTTCAGCTAAATTTGAAGGGAATTTCACCATAGCCTCCTTAATCCTCTTTGCATAGTCTTCAGCTTTATCGCATATAAAGCCATTGACACCATCCTTGATGACACTCTTGTTCCCCATAGTGTTACTTACCAAACACAATTTGCCAATATACATGTTCTCAATCAAACTCATGGCGATGGCTTCACCTAAAGAACAAAGCACGTAAATCTGCGCCCCTTTTCCCATAGCAATGGCCTCGTGTCTCGGCTTCCATCCTGTCACTTCAATGTTTGGAGCGGTCAGTTGGTGCTGCAACTCGCCTGTTCCTATCCACACAAACCTTGCTTCAGGAACAAGCTCTGCTATTCTATTGAACAAGTCTGGTTGTTTCTGCGTACATAGTCTTCCCATTCCATATACCGTAAACTTATCGGTAGGCTCAGGTTGAACAGGGTCTATTGTTTTATGCAAATCATCCAGATTGACACCTGTTTCCACGTATGCAGTGCGCTTTGTCAATGTCTTTGCAACCTCATCTTCACTTTCACAACAAGTCAGAGTAATGCAATTGCGTCGTCCCAATATCTCTTCAAACAGTTTATACATTCTACATTTCCTGTCTGTCGGTTTTCCCATCAAGATATGCGCATATCCATGAGGAGTATAAACCAACTTGTAGTCCTTACATGTTTTGAAAGCCAGGCGGCCGATACCACCGGCTACAGAAGAATGAAGATGAATAATATCAGGCTTGACCTCTTTTTGAATCGTCCTCAATTCCTTTATCACCTTCATGTCTTTTATTGGATTAAGAATGCTGCCGCCAAAGTTCTTCACTTCTATCATGTGCACCCTTTTGTCCATGGCCTCCATGTAGTTCTTTGGAGTTTGAGGACGCAAAGCATAAGCCATATACACTTCAAAATCATCGCACATGTCGTTACACAGTTGCGATACGTATGCGAATACACCTCCACCAAAGGCTTCACATACAATTAATAGTTTTTTCTTACTAGTATTCATATGCTATTTTGTTATTGCAAAAATGCGTTTCATAACCCTTATTCCTAAATATGAAATAAGACATCCTACCCTTGTTTTAAGCCTTGCTTTTCCATCCCAAATGACACTCCATCTATTTTCAGTGACATATTTCCAAAGTTCTTGCCTCTTTTCATAATCAAGTGGCATTTTCATAATGAAGTGCAATGCCAAGCTTGCTTTCTTGCATCTTAAAGCAGACTTAATCTTGTCCGTAATTTCGGGATGAGTTTCCATCATATGGATTACTTCCAGACCTTGATCCAATTTGTTCGGAGTAAAATCCTGTCTTTCTATACTACCTTCTCTTACTCTGTAATAGTACAACTGCTCATTACTGATGGCAACTTTATCACATTCAGCCAATAACCTGAATGTGGTAGGATTATCCTCAAACAAATACCCTTTTGGGTATCTTATACCTGAATCAAACAGAGACCTGTGATATAATTTATTCCAAGCAGACGTGTCCAATTTCGTTTGATAGAACATTGCTGCTATTGCATCCATACCATTCAATACTTCTACCTTTGGATTTACAATCTTGGCTGCTGGCATGCTACCATCAATAAAAGAAACTGGTTGAACCACACTACATTTACATCCATTGTCATTAGCTATTGTTACAAGACGTTCTATATAGTTAGGCGCAACCATATCATCACTATCAACAAATGTAATCCACTCACCACTTGCAATATCAATGGCAACATTCCTTGCATCACTAAGCCCACCATTGCTCTTATGAATGACTTTTATACGAGCATCCTTTGATGCATATTCATCACAAATGTCTCCACATCTGTCGGGAGAACCATCATCTACTAAAATGATTTCCAAATTTTTATAAGATTGTGACAACAAACTGTCGATACAATGTGATAAATAATTTTCAACATTATAGCAAGGCACAATAAGAGAAATTAAAGGTATATTCATATTTTCTTAATTATTCTTGCAGGTATACCCCCCACTATTGTATTATCAGGTATATCTTTGGTTACCACGGCATTAGCGCCAATTATCACATTACTACCGATTTTGACAGAGCCGACTATTTTGACCCCTATCCCGAGAGTAACATTGTCTCCTATAATAACAGGTTCCTCATCGTATTTTATATACTTATTTGCAAATACGCAACCAGGCCTCATGGTAAAGTTTTTCCCTATGCGACAGCGTTTCTGTGTATTTATCATGTCACCTGTATGATATATAATGAACCCCGGTCCCACAGTATTCAATTCAATCGAATACTTCAACTTAAAACCTAATCTTTTTAATAAGAATATATTATATAGGAACAATAGCTTCTTCCCTGTATTATAATAATATTCAGTATATCTAAGACGTC
>NZ_NPJI01000051.1 GCF_002251435.1 Prevotella sp. P2-180 | reverse complement strand
ACTCCTACGGGAGGCAGCAGTGAGGAATATTGGTCAATGGGCGAGAGCCTGAACCAGCCAAGTAGCGTGCAGGATGACGGCCCTATGGGTTGTAAACTGCTTTTATGCGGGGATAACGTGCGCCACGTGTGGTGTATTGCAGGTACCGCATGAATAAGGACCGGCTAATTCCGTGCCAGCAGCCGCGGTAATACGGAAGGTCCGGGCGTTATCCGGATTTATTGGGTTTAAAGGGAGCGTAGGCCGCTG
>NZ_NPJI01000050.1 GCF_002251435.1 Prevotella sp. P2-180 | reverse complement strand
AGTACAGCGGCGACCAGGCTTACAAGCGCTCTGTGAAGACCTACGGCGGCGAGAGCTCTTCATTCCTCACCCCGGGCACTGCCACCACAACCGCCAACAACGGCTCTGCAGGAGAGACTGAAACTCCGCCAAGCTCGAGCGATAGCGACCTTGGGAGCTAAAGAAAACGGAATTCTCAACCCTTAATTCTTACAACTATGAGTACAACGAACAAATCCAACACTTGGAAGCTGGTGCTCCAGCTGATTGTAGCGGCACTCTCAGCTATAGCGACCACGCTCGGCGTGACTTCCTGCATGGGAGCCAACGTATACCTCTAAAAGGCATTGCGCCAAAATACCGAAGTGAACCCGAACTTCTTTTGGGTTCACTTCATTGTGTTTGAAATTGCAGAAAATTAACACAAGACCAAGGGAAAAACTCAATTTCTCAACTCCTAATGAGTGCTTTTACAAAAAGATGTTGTAAATTTGCACTTGCTAGTTGAATCCGCGTGGTGAAAACGACTTCTGGTTTTGTTAAAAAACACTAAGAGGCGTGAGATTTATACTTCACACCTCTTTTGTCTTGACATTTTTTTGTACCTTTGCACCCGCAAAAGCCGATATGGCTCAGTTGGTAGAGCAATTCATTCGTAATGAATAGGTCCCCGGTTCGAGCCCGGGTATCGGCTCAAATAAAAGACGATGACTGGATACCAGTCATCGTCTTTCTTTTATATCACTCCTCACTCCTCTCATACTCCTCCCATTCCTTCAACGCCTGTTTCCAGTCGGTGGCACCATTGTCTATGGCTTCCTGTTCCTTCATGGCCTCGTCGCGCGCCTTGTCGCGCGCACGTTTTTCCTTCATGGCTGCGATGGTGGCATCGTCGAGTATTTGGATGGCTCCACGACTTATTGCGTCGTGGAGCTCTTGCTCACCAAAGGCTTTTCCCTGTACGTTGAAGTCAGAGATGTTGAACTCGAAGTTCACCCTCAGCTGATGTCTTATCTGCTTCTGCTGAAAACGGGTGCCGGCATTCTTGCGGCGAAGCAGCATGCCGATGATGTCGATCTCGTGTTGTGAAAACTTGTTTCTTCCCATTTATGTTGTTGTGTAATGATTATCTTACAACCACTTTCACTCCATCGACGACGTAGATGCCTGGAGCCACGGAGACTGTGGCAGTCTGTCCGGCCTCAACGCTGACGGTGCGGACGGTCTGGCCGCCAAGGTTCACGACGTTGAGTCGGGCTGCCTTGTCGGTGGTGATGTATATCACGCCTTCTCCACCTATTATATTATTAGAGGTGTCGACGCCAGAGTTGATGCCAGTGGAAGTCGGGTCGAGATAAATGAACGAATAATTCTTGTTGAAATAGTAATAACCACCTGTCGTGTTGCCATTCTCATCGAGTGAGTAAAGTCTCGGCTGTTCAAGTTTGTCGTCGAATTGCAGTGTCACGCCGTCGCCTTCATCTTCCAAGGATATATATGACCTTAAGAACGGAGTGTCCATATCGCTCAATTTCACAGTAATCTCAAATGTCAGTTCCTCACCACTTTCGATGCGTCTTGTATAAGGATACCGGTAGCCAAGTCCTGTGTCTACGGAAATACATTTAACGTAGAAGGTGCGATAAGTCGTTCCGCCATTGTTTTTCACCTTATATGTGAATGTGGCAAAATCGTCTTCAGACTTTGGCACTTTTACGCGTTTGGATTTATAGTATGCCTTCTCTGTTTCGTAAAGACCGGCCTTAGCGTTGTTGGTAACAGAAGTGAGCACAAGCACGGGGTCAGTATTTGGCTCAACGGTGAACGATTGTTTGGCTAAAACGTTGTCCTCTGAGTCACTCATCCATACGTAGAGTGTGCCGGCTTCGGTGGGCTTGAAGTTGAAGGAGCGTGTCACGCTGCCATTGGCTGGCACTGTTGCCATGATGTAGAACGATGGCTCGGCTGGCATTTCATCGGTATATGCGATTCTGACATTTATCTTGTCGAGGTACTCTTCGGGCATGCTGTTTGTGAGCTTTAGCTTAAAGGTGTTCGCCATGCCGGTATAAACAGTTAAGTCGGTAGACAAGTCTGCTGCAAGGTGGATGCCATTGTCTGTAGAAAGGGTTGTGGCAGTGGCACAGACATACCACCTTACGGGATATTCAGTACTCCACCTTTTGGTTTTCTTAAAGTTTGTCTTGTCAGTGGAATATACAATCTCAAGTGCTGTAACTCCTTCGGGGAAGGCATATTCGACAGGAATAGTCGTCTTCTTGTAATAATAAGAGCCACTTGATACTCTTGCAGGGATTGTCACCGGACAACAATCGGTCACAATCTTTTCTTCGCCATCAGCAAACCTTGCCTTGAGGGCTATATAGCCATCAAACTTTTCCCATGCATGGTTGAATACCTTTACTTCAGCTGTTATCTTAAACTTTCCAGAGGCGTCGGCCCTTTCGCTTACGTCGATATTGAAAGAATTATACAGGCCTGATATTGTAGGCGTTTCGTGTATCGGGGCGTCTTTTATGCCATTGTCTGGCGCGATGCCGCAAACAATACTGTTTCCCCTGTTAAAGCCATCGTCGCCACCTATAATGTCTGCCTGATATTGGCATAGCGTAGTGATGTCGAAATAACCATTATAGCGGCCGCCCCATCCCCAGTTGATGTGGAATAGTCCGTTGCTGTCGCTACCGTCGCAGATGAAGGCATGTCCGATAGAGTTACTTCCCGAAACAAGGACTGGCCTTAAGGCTTCCAACTCGCCGTAAATGATATTGTTCCACTCTTGCTGGGTTACGTCTTTACGGGAGATAGAAGTAGTGTTGTCAGGGTCGTAGCCGAAATACTTTGCCAAAACTTCGCCAGCTGTGCTTGAGTTTGCACCAGAACCACTGTTTCCGTAGTTCGTTTTCAAGGCACAGCCAACATGTAGCATAAGTTTTGCAACTGCTAAGGCCTGCGTGTCGTTGTACTCAGACGAGTTTAAATACGTGTCAAGAATGTTGTCCCAATCGTAAATCTGGCCCTTGCTGATGGAGGGCATTTCATAACCGTTGGTGCTGGTTGTGTAGGCGGGAATGTCTTCCATAAGTGCCGACGGATATTTGTAGTATGCCATAATCTGCGCCAAAGCAGTGGCTACACAACCCGTCACGCTGTGCGCTCCGTTTTTCATAGGGGTCAGATTATTGAAAGGGGAGCCCTGATCCCATACTATTGTGCCGAGCAGAGGGGTATGGACGGGAGAACTGCCTGGGGCGGTGAGAAGCTGGTTGTTTCGCTCCATGACCACAGACTTGGCATGGCTGTCGCCTGAAAGCAGGTCGGCAACCATATGCTTATAGCCGTCGAGAAAGTCCTTAAGCTGAACAGGCATGTTATCGGTGGTGAAAGTACCACGGTCGCTATAGCCCACTATCTCTGGCAGAAGGTCGTCGCCCGAAACGATGGTGAAACCGCGGTTATCGCCGTTGTTGAACACATAGTATGGCTCCTCAGCGTCCTGGTCAGAGAAGAGCCCTGGGGCTGCTTTGCTGTATTGCACAGACTGCTGGTCAACAACTATTCCCAAGGCTTTAGCCTGTCTCTCTGCAATGGCTTTCGCCTGCTGGAGAGTTCTTGGAGCCGCATGGCTGACCTGTAGTGTCAGCAGGCCCAAAACCAATAAGATAAAAATTTTCCTCATAATTTCATGTTTTTAATTATTAAAAATATGTTAGTTTGACGGCAAAGTTAAGTTTTTTTCGGAAAAGTGCCAAATATTTCCTGCTATTTTTCGTATTTCATGAAAAATAATTTGAATATTGGCTTGGAAGTTCTTATTTTTTTGTATCTTTGCATCTGTATTTCATACTTAAACGTAATTTATAACAACTAACAAAAAAAAAGAAAATTATGAAACGAGGCTTTGTTTCTATAGCATTGCTCCTGATGCTCGCAATAGCAGCGGCAGCCCAGGGAAAGGCAAAATATGTGTTCTACTTCATTGGAGACGGCATGGGGGTGAACCAAGTGAATGCCGCCGAGACTTACCTTGCTGCCATAGAGGGACGCATAGGTATTAAGGAAATGTGCTTTCCTTCATTTCCTTACGTGGCTTTGGTTAACACGCAAAGCGCAGTTAACGGAGTGACGGACTCCGCTGCCGGTGGCACCGCCCTTGCTACTGGGCACAAGACAAAGAACGGTGCTCTCGGTGTGCTGAAAGACCTTACCACGCCTGTGACCTCAATAGCCGACTGGGCACGAGAGGCCGGAGCTGCAGTGGGAATAACGACAAGCGTGAGCGTCGACCATGCCACACCTGCTGCTTTCTACGCTCACGTGGGAAGCAGGGGCGAAGCTTACAGCATAGGCAGGCAACTTGTGGAGAGCGACAACGACTTCTATGCGGGCTCTGACTTCCTGAACCCTGATAATCCGGACCAAAGCGGCAAGGATCTCTACTCGCAGGCTAAAGACAGGGGATTTACCATAGCAAGGGGATACAAGGACTACAGAAAAAAAGCCGGCAATGCAGTCAGGATGATCCTGCTGCAAAGCGAGGAGGCAAGCAAAAAGGACAGGCACAGCATTCCTTACGCCATAGACCGAGGAAAAAACGATCTCTCGCTGAGTGACATCACCAGGGCGGCCATCAACTTCCTTACAAGAAAACAAAATGAGAAAAACGGTTTCTTCCTCATGGTGGAAGGTGGAAAGATTGACTGGGCATGCCATGCAAACGACCTGGCTTTCATTCCTGAAGTGATTGATATGGACAACGCCGTGAAGGTGGCTTACGAGTTCTACCAGCAACACCCCGACGAAACACTCATAGTGGTCACCGCAGACCATGAGACGGGTGGACTGGTGCTCGGAAGAAACAAATACCAACTGCATCTCGACGTGGCTGGATACCAGAGGGTGAGCACCGACAAGTTAGGCAAGGACCTACACTTGATGCACGAGAAATATGGTGACAAATACTCATGGGACGTGGTGGAAAACTATCTCGCGGACAACTTCGGGTTCTGGAACCAGGTGAAACTGAGCGACGCACAGACTGAAAGACTGAAGAACGCCTTTGAAAAAATTAGAAACGGAAAGGGCGAGACGACAAAGACACTATACCAAATGGACGACGAGCTTGCCGTGACAGTAAAGGACATACAGCAGGAATGTGCCCTCGTGAGCTGGGCGGTGACTGGACACAGCAACGGATATGTGCCTTGCTTTGCCATCGGTGCCGGAGCAGAAATGTTCCAGGGACGAATAGACAATACGGAAATATGCAAAAGAATAGCTAAGTCGGCCGGATGGCAATAACCACCTGATATGAGGAAAAAATATACATATAACGATGCATACGTGGAGTCTACAATAGTGATGGACGGATGCAAAGCGATAGAGGCTCACCTGATTGCTCATGTGAGTAACCCACTGCTTAACTACCGCCACCAGCTTGAGGCTATAGAAGAGGCATTAAGTTATATCACTAAGGGCGAAATGGCGAATTTCTCGCCAGTGTTCATAAGATATTTTGTTAGCGACGCAGCCAACCAGACAGAACTGATAAACAACAGTAAACTGAATTGTGCCAGGTCGGTGGTGGAACAGCCACCGCTCAACGGGACAAAAGTGGCCGTGTGGTGCTATCTTATGGCTGGAGTGACTACAACCGCTCTCGAAAACGGACTGTTTGCCGTTGACCAAGGACAATA
Organism: Prevotella sp. P2-180; assembly: GCF_002251435.1. Lineage (GTDB taxonomy): Bacteria > Bacteroidota > Bacteroidia > Bacteroidales > Bacteroidaceae > Prevotella. The sequence continues at coordinate 20,654 of NZ_NPJI01000050.1, read as the reverse complement.
CCGCCACCTATGGGGCGGCAGTGCACACAACTTTGCAAAAAACTCTGAAGAGCAAACTCTTCTACTGTTTGAAGAATATGAAAAACAACTTGCGGACGAGGGATGTACACTGGCAGACAACTGTCTGCGCACATGGTTTTTCGTGAACGACGTGGACCTGAACTATGGAGGAGTTGTGAGTGCTCGAAACAGAGTGTTTGCCTCACGTGGTCTTACTGCCGACACTCACTTCATTGCAAGTACCGGCATTGGGGGAAGACAGGCTGACCCTAACGTGCTGGCGCAAATGGACACGTATGCCGTGAAGGGCTTAAGAAAGGAACAGGTGAAGTATCTTTACGCTCCTACTCATCTCAACAGGACGAGCGAATACGGGGTGAGCTTTGAAAGAGGTACGGCCGTTGAATACCACGACCGCCGACATGTGTTTATATCGGGAACGGCCAGCATAGACAACCGTGGACAGATTGTGCATGAAGGTGACATAGTGAATCAAACAGATCGCATGACGGAGAACGTTGGGGTACTGCTGAGGGAAGCCGGATGCTCGTACGACGATGTCACACATATCATTGTCTACCTTCGAGACATTGCTGACTACCAAATTGTTATGACGATAATGAAGGGAAAATTTCCATACATGCCAATCGTAATAGTGCATGCTCCCGTTTGCAGACCGGGGTGGCTTATAGAAATGGAATGTATGGCAGTTAAGAAAATTGATAATTGAAAGGGGAGAATTGAAAGGGGGAAAAGGGGGAAAGGGTGTATAAGAAGCTTAAAAAAAATAAGGAGTTAAGACTGTATCAAGCCGTTTTTGAGGCTCAATCATTCGTCTTAACTCCTTAAATTGTTAAATCTTTATTATAGTTTGAGTGACTTCTTTACAGCCTCAATCTTAGCGTTGGCGGCCTCAACACAACGGTCGTAGTCGGCTGCGCACTTCATTGAGTCGTCCTTAACCTCAATATAGAACTTGATCTTCGGCTCTGTACCGGATGGACGGACGCTTACCTTTGTGCCGTCGGCACAGAAATACTGAAGCACATTGCTCGTGGTTGGCATGTCGAGCTTTGACGTACCTTCTGGTGTGGTAACCTCAAGAGTCTGATAGTCCTTGGCCACTACCACTGGGCTACCTGCGAGCTCCTTCGGAGGATTGGCACGGAAGTCGGCAAGCATCTGCTTAATCTCATCGGCACCAGACTTGCCAGGTTTAACAACGTTTACCGTGAACTCGCGAGAGAATCCGTAGTCGACATAGATATCCATGAGCAGGTCGTAGAGTGTGCGGCCGTTGTCTTTTGCCCATGCGGCAATCTCGCAAATCAGACAGATAGAAGCTGGAGCGTCCTTATCGCGAACCTTGTCGTATGGCAGATAACCAAACGACTCCTCGCCGCCTCCAATATACTTCTGCTTGCCTTCGGAAATGGCTATCTCGCGTGCAATCCACTTAAAGCCGGTATAGCAGTCGCGTATCTCAACACCATTGCGCTGGGCAATCTTGGCTATCACCTCGGTAGTGACGATGGTCTTAACCATGAAGTCTGAAGGATTGAGCTTGCCAAGCTTCTTCTTATTCTCGATGATATAGTAAGACAGCATCATGGCAGTCTGGTTGCCGTTGATGATGATCCACTCTCCCTTATTGTCACGGCAAACGATAGCCAAGCGGTCGGCATCAGGGTCGGAAGCTATGACAAGGTCGGCATTGAGTTTTGTTCCGAGCTTCATGCCAAGGGTCATGGCTTCTGCATTCTCCGGGTTTGGAGACACCACTGTCGGGAAATTGCCGTCGATCACCATCTGCTCAGGTACGACATGGATGTTCTGGAATCCCCATGAACGGAGACAGAGAGGCACGATAACACGTCCTGTGCCGTGCATTGGAGAATATACAATGTTAAGGTCTTTCTGACGCAAGATGACATCCTGGTCGACCATTGCCTCTTTCACTGCCGATACATAGTCCCAGTCCATCTCGCCACCGATGATATCGATGAGTTCCTTGTTGCCTTGGAACTTGACGTCGTCAATGGTCACTTTGTTCACCTCATCGATGATGCCCTTGTCGTGTGGTGCGAGCACCTGCGCGCCGTCTTCCCAATAAGCCTTGTAGCCGTTGTATTCGCGTGGGTTATGGCTTGCGGTGACGTTTACACCTGCCTGACATCCGAGCTGACGTATGGCAAAAGAAATTTCGGGCGTTGGTCGAAGGCTCTCGAACAGATATGCCTTAATACCATTGGCGGAGAAAATATCGGCTACGGTCTCGGCAAACATGCGGCCGTTGTTGCGGCAATCGTGGCCTACCACCACTGCAAGGTCAGTCTTGCCGGGGTATGCCTTCAGAAGATAGTTGGCAAAACCCTGTGTAGCCATGCCTACTATGTATTTGTTCATACGATTGGTGCCGGCGCCCATAATTCCGCGCAGACCGCCTGTACCGAATTCAAGGTTTTGGTAGAAAGCGTCAACAAGGTCGGTCTTGTCTTCTTTGTCGAGCATTTCTTGAACTTGCCTGCGTGTTTCCTCGTCAAAAGCAGGCGATAGCCACTGCTGTGCTTTTTCTATGCACTGTGCAATAAGATTAGAGTTATTTTCCATATTAAAAGCTTGTTTTAAGTGTCAAATGATTTTTCACTACAAAGGTAGGAAAAAAATCCATAATCCTGACAATTCTCAAAGTTAAAGAATATTAAAACGGCGTATTATGGTTTTTCTTCGTTGATTATCCTGTCTATATCATCGAATTGTTTGCCCATATTGAGATTAAGATATACTCGATAAAGAGCCGGTGCCCACTTCTTCTTCTCTTCCGGTGCAAGCACCCGATAGTTTTCCAAATAAGGCATTGCTTCTTTGTAAAGGGCCTTTATCTGGGTTTTGTCCTGACGTTCGTCTGCCTTCTCATAAGCTACAATCTTGTTGAGAATGGCCATACCTATATAATAATATGCTTCCGCAACGGTGTCGTTAAGTTCGATTATCCGTTTGCTCACTTCCACGCATTCGTCGTTTCTTCCTAAACTCAGCAGTGTGTTTGCCTTGGCGTAAAGGAAGAGGATGTTTGTGGAATCGACAGAAAGAGCTTCGTTGGCAAGCGAGAGGCAACTCCCGTAATCACCGTTTTCGGTGTAGTAGTCCATGAGATGCGGGAAGAAATATCTGAAACGGGGATATTGGCTGAATCCTCTTTTCAGTATGGTATGATATGCGGATGTGTCTCCTTTTTGGAGATGTGCCTCGGCGACATACATGAGGAGATAGTCTAATTTTGTACTGTCTCCTTCCGCAAGGCTGTAGTGTTTTAACACCAAGTCGGGATTATTGAGGTTTGTGGCGGAATAACATGCCCAATAAGCTGCTTCTGACAGACGTTTGTCGGTCTTGGCATAGTCGAAAGTGCCGAACATGGGATGAGACATGCATTGTATATACATGTCAAACAGCTCAAACGCGTCGCGGTAGTTGCCTTTTCTCAAGTGGTATGTACCGCCATAGAACAAGTTGGGCCGGCACGTGTTTAGCATCTGAGCATTCCTTCCCCTGTATTTGGCTTTTACCCTACCCTTTTTATCGGGTATTGCGTCGAGAGAGTCAAGTTGCCATGAGACGTCAAAGAGCTTTTTTGTCAAGACGAAAAATGTCGTCGTGTCGTACTTCTGCCTTAGATATAGTTTTTCGTTGCCTTCTGCATATTGCTTCTCAATGGACTGCAGGAGCAAGGCGTGCACACGCGGGTCACGACCGCTGGCGGAGTCGTTTGCCATGACCCCACGCAACAGCTGTTCCGCCTTTGCGAAATCCTTGCCGCTCTTAATATAAGACCGCGCCTGAGATATCTCTTTACGCTGAGCTCTCAGGCACGGTATTATTGTCAACAAGAGAAGCGTTACAGTGATAAGCTTCTTCATCATCAATTAGTTGCCATTCATAATTTTTTCAATCTCTGCCACCTTTTCCTGGTCGCCGAGGCTATAATATACCTGATAGAGGGAATATGCCCAGTTAGCCTTCTTTCTGTCAGGGTCGACGCTTCTTACGTGTTCCAGGTATTTCTTTGCATCATTATAAACGGCCTTTACCTTCTCAGCATTCTCTGGAGTAAGACGGCCTGTGGCTCCGGCGAGCTGGTCGCTCATGGCAGTGGCCTTAAGCACGTAGCATGCTCCGACGTTGAACTCCACCTCCACGAAGCTTGGGTCAAGCTCCAATGTCTTCTTGAACGATGCAATTGCCTCGTCGTACTTCTGCTGGTTCATCTGTCCCTCACCGAGGAATGCCCATACATACTTCTCGTTTGGAGTCTTCTTCACTTCCTCTGCACACCAAGCCTCTTTCTCTGCGGCACGTCCCGGTGCGGAGAGATACTCGTTGATGGCAAATAGCACGCTGAGCTCATTTGGCAGTTTGGCACGGAGTTCCTTCAGCTTATTGAAATACGCTACAGAATCTTCCTTTGTCTTGCATTGGTCTTTGGTTGCCGAAACAATCACGTTGATGGCGTCTTTCTTTGTAGCTTCATCATTAAGGGCTACTGTGGCGTAAGCGATGGCCTTGTCGTAATTCTTGCTGAAGTATGCTGCAAAGGAGGCATAGCCGGTGATGAGATAGTATGTACTGTCTTTCTGCACCTTACCCTCGAATAGAGGAGCGTCGGCACTTTCAACGAACATACCCCAAGCGTCTACTGCTTTCTCGTAATTCTTGACGTTGTAGAACTGGCTGCCAGCATCGATGAGAGTGTTGCGGGTTGGCAACAGACGAGACTGGTTCTTTGAGCGATAACGTGGCTTCACTTTTCCCTTCTCGTTGGGCTGAATGTCGTACTCGTCGCACTTGAAGGCGGCCTTGAATGCCTCTATCAGACCATTGTACATTCCCACGGTGTCGATAGGAGTTTTCTCGGTCTTGAACTGATTCTGCACCATCTGCTCATAAGCATCGGAGTAGAACTGATACTGGATCTCGCTCATGGCACCCCATGCTGCTGCCTTATCGACTGTCTCGCTTGATGTCAGGGCGGGAGTCAGGATTTTCACTGCTTCCGCAGGGTTAGACTTCGACTTCAGGGCCTGCTTCACCAGGTTGTCCTGACCGAATGCAGTAGCTGCTGACACGAGTGCCACTGCCATCATCATAATTTTCTTCATACTCGTAGTTATTAAAGATTAATACTAATTTTCTTCGGGTTCGTCGGCACTGATTACCTTGCACACACTGGCAATGGTGTCGTTCTTCTTTGTGAGGTTTATCAGGCGCACGCCTTGGGTGGCACGGCCCATGACACGCACGTCGGCTACCTTCAGGCGAATGAGTATTCCGCTCTTGTTGATAATCATAAGGTCGTTTTCGTCGGTCACAACCTTTATGGCTACAAGACGTCCGGTCTTCTCCGTCACGCTTAATGTCTTTACTCCCTTGCCGCCACGTGCGGTCTTGCGATAGTCTTCGATATCGCTTCGCTTGCCGTAACCATTTTCACTCACCACCATAATGGTCTCAGTTTCCGGGTCGTTTACGCACACCATTCCAACCACCTCGTCGTCGCCATCGTCAAGGCGCATGCCGCGCACTCCTGTTGAGACACGTCCCATCGTACGCACTTCGTTTTCGTTGAAACGTATTGCGCGGCCATTGCGATTGGCAAGAAGCAACTCATTGTTGCCGTTGGTAAGACGCACGCTTACCACCTGGTCGCCTTCAAGGATATTGATGGCATTCACGCCATTGGCTCGTGGACGACTATAAGCCGCAAGGCTTGTCTTCTTGATGATACCGTTCTTTGTGGCAAACACCACGTAATGTGACTTGACAAACTCTTCATCGTCAAACTTCTGTATACGTAGTACCGCGTTGATGGCATCATCGGCCTCGATATTCAGTATATTCTGTATGGCACGGCCTTTGGCGTTCTTTGCGCCTTCTGGTATCTCGTAGCACTTGAGCCAATAGCAGCGTCCCTTCTGGGTGAAGAAGAGAAGCGTGTTGTGCATGGTGGCGGGATATATATACTCGGTAAAGTCCTGCTCGCGTGATGTTGCGCCCTTGCTGCCCACTCCACCACGGCTTTGCTGGTGGAACTCCGACAAGGCGGTGCGCTTAATGTATCCGAGATGGCTGATGGTAATGACCACGGGATCGTCAGGATAGAAATCCTCTGCATTGAACTCCTCGCTCGAATACTTTATTTCGGTACGGCGTTCGTCACCATACTTCTCCTTTACTTCCTGAAGTTCGTCTTTCATCACTTTCTTGCAAAGTTCTGGATCGTCGAGTATCTGCTGCAAGTAAGCTATGAGTTTCTGAAGTTCGTCGTACTCGTTGTGAAGCTGGTCCATCTGAAGGCCTGTGAGCTGGCGGAGGCGCATGTCTACAATAGCTCGTGCCTGTACCTCATCGAAGTCGAAACGGTTCATCAAACTGTCAATAGCCTCCTTTGGGGTCTTTGAGGCCCGGATGAGATGAACCACCTCGTCAATATTGTCGCAAGCCACGATGAGGGCCTTAAGAATGTGTGCACGATCCTGTGCTTTCTTCAAATCAAACTTTGTCCTACGTATTGTCACATCATGTCGATGGTCGACAAAATGCTTCACGCATTCCTTCAAGGTAAGGAGTTTCGGACGACCATGTACGAGTGCTATGCAATTGACAGAGAATGAACTCTGTAGGGCTGTCATCTTAAAGAGTTTGTTGAGGATGACATTGGCATTGGCATCTCGCTTCACGTCGACTACAATACGCATTCCCTGGCGTCCTGACTCATCGTTTACATTGCTTATCCCCTCTATTTTCTTTTCATTGGCAAGGTCGGCAATATATTTCACGAGGTCGGCCTTGTTTACACCATACGGTATCTCGTTCACAACGATTTTGTCGTGTGTGTCGCCGGTCTCTATCTCTGCCTTTGCACGCATTATGATACGACCACGACCGGTCTCGTAGGCATCCTTTACGCCCTGTATTCCATAAATGTATGCGCCGGTAGGGAAGTCTGGGGCTTTGATGTATTCCATCAGGCCGTCGGTGTCTATATCGGGATTGTCGATATAGGCACAGCATCCGTCTATCACTTCTCCAAGATTGTGGGTCGGAATGTTTGTCGCCATACCTACGGCAATACCGTTTCCGCCGTTTACCAAAAGGTTTGGCACCTTTGTTGGCATCACTGTCGGTTCAACGAGCGAGTCGTCGAAGTTATTGGTCATGTCGACAGTGTCCTTGTCAAGGTCGTCCATGATGTGCTCGCCCATTTTGGAAAGACGGCACTCAGTGTAACGCATAGCTGCCGGAGAGTCACCGTCAACCGAACCAAAGTTACCTTGTCCGTCGACAAGCGTGTATCTCATGTTCCATTCCTGTGCCATTCTCACGAGAGCTCCATATACCGAGCTGTCGCCATGGGGATGGTACTTTCCGAGCACTTCTCCCACGATACGGGCACATTTCTTATAAGGTTTGTCACTGGTGTTTCCAACACCCATCATTCCGTAGAGAATACGTCGGTGGACGGGTTTGAAACCATCACGGACATCCGGGAGGGCACGAGCCACAATCACCGACATGGAATAGTCGATGTATGAGGACTTCATTTCCTCCTCGATGTTGATTTTAATAATTCTGTCTTGATCTAATGTCTGATCCATTCGTTTTTATTGTTTCTATTTATTATGTTCCGTCAACTTGCCAAAAACATGACAAAAGCCGCATAAAGGCCATTTTAAGAGCTTCTGACGCATTTATGCCTAATTAGAGCGTTCAAAATTACTACTTTTTTTTGATGTCGCAAAACAATTAAGCAATTTTTAACGGAACTGGGACGTTTTGTGGCTCTTTACACACTTAACGCCTATTCTTGCATGAGAAAATCCTTGAAACTTGAGAAATCCTTAGCCATTTCCACACTCTGTTTCTTTCCTTTCATAAAGGCGGCCAGACGCTCTGGTATCTCTACTTCCGCTCCTATGGTTGCCTCAACGGTCTCCTTGAACTTTGCAGGATGGGCAGTTTCGCAGAACACGCCATACTCGCCGGCTTGAAGCTGTTCTGAAAGGGCACGGAAACCACAGGCGCCATGGGGGTCGAGGATGTATTTGTTATCTGAGAAACATTTTCGCATTGTATCACGTATCTGGTCGTCGCTGTATGTCGCTCCGCTAATAAGCGACGAGACAAGGGCATGATCGCCATGATAAAGGTCGTAGATGCGGGCGAAATTGCTTGGGTCGCCTACGTCCATGGCATTAGCTATGGTCTGACGGCTGGCTTTGGGCTCATACTTTCCTGTCTGAAGATAATTGTAGAAGATGTCGTTGGCATTATTCGCTGCTATGAAACGCTTAACGGGCAATCCCATACGATGACCGAAAAGTGCTGCCGTGATGTTACCAAAGTTTCCGCTTGGAACACAGACCACCATATTCTCAGACTTGCCCAGCTCTTTCATACGAGCATAAGCATTGAAATAATAGAATGCCTGGGGAAGAAAACGGGCCACATTGATGGAATTGGCAGATGTGAGCTTCATGTGCTTATTCAGCTCCTCATCCATAAAAGCGCTCTTCACCAAGGCCTGGCAGTCGTCGAACACACCATCCACCTCGACGGCGGTGATGTTCTTACCAAGTGTAGTAAACTGGCTTTCCTGTATCTTGCTCACCTTTCCCTTCGGATAAAGGACATAGACATGAATACCGTCGACGCCAAGGAAACCATTGGCAACAGCACTGCCCGTATCGCCACTCGTGGCCACTAATACATTTACCTGCTCCCTACCCTCCTGACGAATGAAATATTGCAAAAGACGCGCCATGAAACGCGCACCTACATCCTTGAAAGCAAGGGTTGGACCATGGAACAGCTCAAGACTGTAAATAGAGTCTGTAACCTGGGCCACGGGGCAGTCAAACGACAAAGTGTCGTATACTATACGCTTGAGGTCTTCCTCGTTAACGTCGTCGCCGAAGAAAGCCTGGGCTACAACATAAGACAACTCTTGAAACGACAATCTCTCAATGTTGTCAAAAAAAGACTGAGGCAACTTCTTTATGCTTTCAGGCATATAAAGGCCGCGGTCGCCCGCCAAGCCCTTCACCACTGCCTCATGTAATGTAGCGAGGGGCGCCTTACCATTTGTACTGTAATATTTCATTTCTTATTCCTTGTTCATAAACACTTGCATAAACTCCTGCAGCTTCAGAAGGCCATAACCGCCACCGACACAGCTCACTTCGTCGTACTCATGGACATTATCGGCCTCAATGCCCGGATAATATATCACAAACGGCACTGGCTCATTTACGTGAGTACGGATTTCAACGGGGGTGGGATGATCTGGTAATACTGCGATGGCTACGGGCTCACTCCATGTCTTCACCTCATTATATATAGGCTCTACCACACGTTTGTCAAGATTCTCTATTGTGCGTAATTTCAACAACAGGTTGCCGTCGTGGCCTGCCTCGTCGCTAGCTTCTACATGGAGAAAGACGAAATCATCAGTCTTCAGGGCTTCTATAGCAGCCTTAACCTTTCCTTCATAGTTTGTATCGTAAAGTCCTGTAGCTCCGTCTACTATAATAGTCTTCAATCCTGCATAATGACCAATACCACGAATAAGGTCGACTGCTGATATCACAGAACCGGACTTGACCTCGGGAAACATTTCTTGTATAGTCTGCATTGAAGGGCGATAGCCTGGACTCCATGGCCATATTGAATTTGCCTGGTCGAGACCATCTTCCAAACGTTTCTTGTTAATCGGATGGTTTGCAAGAATAGCTTGAGACTTTATTATCAGTTCGTTCAGTAAGTCGGCTGTTTCTTGTGGCGTCATACGTCCCGGTTCTTCACCGCCTTCTTCTCCCCTAACCAACAGGGGCTGCCATGGCTGGTCGGGATGGTCGTGAGGCGGCGAGCACACGATGTGCTTATTTCCACCTTTTATTACAAGAAGATGGCGATACTGGATGCCTGTGATAAAACGTACACGATCGTCGCCTAACTGTTCGTTGAGGGCCTGTATCAGCTGGTCACCGTCGGAAGTGGTCAGATGACCGCCGTGATGATTCTTTATTTTGTTGTCAGACAAGGTGATGATATTACACCTTATAGCCATGTCTTCCGGTTGCATCTCATAGCCAATGCTTGCTGCCTCAAGCGGGCCGCGGCCTTCATAAACCTTGTCAAGATCATATCCCAAAATGGCTGTATTTGCCACCTCACTACCAGGACTGTAGCCGTCGGGAATTGTTATCAGTCTGCCACAACGACCTTTTTTTGCCAGCATGTCCATATATGGAGTGTCAGCATACTGAAGAAGGGTTTTCCCTCCAAGTTTCTTCACTGCATGGTCTGCCATGCCATCACCAAGAATAATTATATGTTTCATAAGAATGATATTACTTGTTGGCTTATTGACATTATGTTGGCAAACACACCGGCAGCAGTCACTCCAGCACCTGCTCCGTAGCCTTGGATAAGCATCGGATATTCACGATAGCGTTCTGTAGTCAAAAGAACAATATTGTTAGAACCTTCGAGTCCGTAGAAAGGATGGTGCTCGCCAACGGCTTCAAGCGATACCTGTGTCTTGCCATGATCCATCTTTGCCACAAAACGCCAACGCTTCTTTTCTGCCTCTAGAACTTTACGCCTCGACTCAAACTCTGCGTCAAGGGATGGAAGGTTCTTCCAGAAATCGTCGATACTTCCGGCAAAGAATTCAGATGGTACGAAAAGATGCTTCTCTACGTCGTCTTGTTCGACCTTATAACCTGCCTCACGGGCGAGTATCACAAGCTTTCTAACCACGTCCTTGCCACTGAGATCAATGCGTGGGTCTGGTTCGCTGTAACCTTGTTGTTTAGCGCGTCTGACAGTCTCTGAGAAAGGAACATCTGCTGAAATCTCATTAAAAATAAAGTTTAGCGTTCCACTAAGCACAGCCTCTATCTTCAGTATCTTGTCGCCGGAATCGCGAAGGTCGTTGATGGTACCGATAATAGGTAGACCGGCTCCAACATTTGTCTCAAACAAGAACTTCACTCCTCGGCTGAGGGCTGTTTCCTTAAGTTTCAGATAGCTTGCGTAATCACTTGAAGCAGCTACCTTGTTGGCTGCAACAACTGAAATGTTATGTTCAAGGAAGGTTTGATAAAGTGCAGCCACTTCGCCACTGGCAGTGCAGTCGACAAACACACTATTAAAAATATTCATACCTATCACCTCGTCGCGAAGATGCTCGATATTGCTGGGTGCAGACTTCTCGAGTTGCTCACGATAGTTGCCCAAATCGATGCCTTCACGACAGAAAATGGCGTTGTGACTGCTTGCTATTCCGACAACATTAAGTTTCAGACGGCGACTATGCATCAGTTCTTCATACTGGGAGTGAATCTGGGAAATAAGATTTCCGCCAACAGTACCTACACCGCATATAAACAAGTTAAGGACCTTATATTCACTAAGGAAGAACGAGTCGTGCAGCACGTTTAGAGACTTGCGCAAATATTTCGAGTCTACTACGAATGAGATATTTGTTTCAGAAGCTCCTTGGGCACATGCTATAACGGAAATACCGCTTCGGCCTAATGTTCCAAACAGTTTTCCCGCTATACCTGGAGTATGCTTCATATTCTCACCAACTATTGCTATTGTGGCAAGCCCACTCTCAGCATGCATAGGATACATCGCACCTGTCTCTATCTCCTTGGCAAACTCATAGTCCAACACACGAACGGCCTCATCTGCATCTTCATCACGAACACCTATTGACGTAGAGTTTTCCGAAGATGCCTGGGACACCATGAACACAGATATGCCATGATCGGCAAGGGCTGTGAAAATGCGGCGGTTTACACCTATCACGCCCACCATGGACAAACCGGTTACGGTAATAAGCGTAGTGCCATTAATGCTGGAAATACCCTTAATAGGCTTGCGGTCGTTGTCGATCTTGTCCTTGATAATAGTACCAGGATCTAAAGGGTTGAAAGTATTCTTTACCTTTATAGGAATATTCTTTACGCATACCGGATATATCGTTGGAGGATAAATTACCTTGGCGCCGAAATTACAAAGCTCCATAGCCTCCACATAACTAAGTTCGTTGATAGTATATGCCGAATGTATCACTCGTGGATCGGCTGTCATGAATCCATTCACATCAGTCCAAATCTCCAACACTTCAGCATCCAGTGCAGCTGCAATGATGGATGCCGTGTAATCGCTTCCGCCACGTCCTAAATTGGTCACCTCGCCAGAGAACTTGTCGCTACTGATAAAGCCAGGAACAACAGTTATGGACGGGATGTCTGCAAATGATTCACGTACCAACCGATTGGTTAGCTCACTGTCGAGTATATGTTTTCCGAATTTATATTCTGTCTTTATGAAATCACGGGAGTCTTTCCATGACGCACCATTGATAAGTGTTGCCACAATATTACTGCTAAGACGTTCTCCATAACTTACGATGGCTGCGCTGGTCTTGGGACTGAGATCACGTATCAGGTATACGCCATAATAAATGGAACGCAACTCTTCCAAGAGAATGTCTACAACACCCAAAAGACGGGTGCGCTCAGTGATGTCTGTGATGACCGCGTTGACCATGTTGTGGTGACGTGTGACTATGGAGTCAAATTCAGTCTTGTAAGATTCGTCGCCTCTCACTGCCAAACGGGATGTGGCAATGAGCTTGTCGGTTATTCCGCCAAGGGCGCTTACTACTACGATCACTGGCTGAGACTGTTGCTCTACAATGTTTTTTAGACTCAAGATACTTTCTACGGAACCTACGGATGTCCCGCCGAACTTTAATACTTTCATACGATATTTTTATTGTTTTTTGTTATTGTTGGCCCCCAGACGAACGGGGGTGATAGTTTACTATTTATATTATTAGGTGCAAAGGTAACAACATTTCCCGTTTCTACAAAACAAAAATCTCTTTTTTATACTATTTGACTGCAAAAATCTTTCAAATTGTAATATACGACAACAATTTGACCTTACTTTTGGAACTAAGGTCAACAATATTGGTTTCTTCTATGAAAAGAGGTTATCAGTTTTCCTAATGAATCCATCTTCTCTTTTCGATATTCATCGAGTTCGCCTTTGTTAAGACGTTTTCTGTTATATTTCAACCAATTGAGCATGTCATGTTCTTCCAATCGGTGACGTGAAGGGGCGCGATGATGTTTTTCTACGAATGTCCATACTATAGCATATTGCGCTTCCCATTTTTCATTTCTGTTCATTTCAAAATAATTACGTTTTAAACACACTCAACATACTGGTGTTCAATGACTTAAAATAATTAGCGACTTATCTGCAAGCTTTTAGTAATTCTTCAATGTCAGCCCTTGCTACACCTCTGTCGAGAAGTACGTCGAGACATTCGCGGGCTTTCTGCTTCTTTCCCATTTTCAATAACAAGTTTGCCTTCGATAATATATAGTCGTTGTTTGAACTGTTTAAGGCTATCGCCTTTTCCCAATCAAACAATGCCGCGTCAAGAAGCACCATTTCCTCTTCGAGACATGCCCTTGAAGCATATGCGACGGCACTATCTGGATGTTGCTCAACAATGGTGTTATATTGGTCAAGTGCTTCTAACCTCTTTCCACGTTTCTGCAACGTATAGGCAAGTCCGAGACGAGCCTCTATATTGGTAGGGGCAAGGGTGAGAAAGGTTTCATAATCACTGCCCGCCAAATCATATCGTCTCATCTTGCCGTTTACAAAAGCACGATAGAAAAGGGCGGCAAGATTGTTTGGTTCCTTGGTCAGAATATCACTATAAGTCTTATGGGCATATTCCCACTGTTGCAGTTCAATATTCACAGCTGCTTTCCTTAAATAAAGATCTGAGGAATAGGGATTTTGAGAAATCTGCTTATTTATGACTGCAAGCGAATCACGCCATTGTTGGGAGTTCTGCCCTTTTACGTGTAGAACTCCCGACAATGATGCGATCAAAAGAATTATTAAGGTTCTTAATCCCACAATTAGTTGTTTTTTATATAATCAACTATCCAAGCTCCAACTTCCTTTGTTCCATATTTCTCTCCGCCTTCAACCTGTATTTCGGGAGTACGGACATTAGCGTCGAGCGATGCGTCAACGGCTTTGCGTATCAGTGCACCTTCTTCTTTCAAGTCAAAATATTCGTATAGCATTGCAACAGAAAGTATCTGTGCCAACGGATTGGCAATATTCAGTCCCTTGCCTTGGGGCCATGAGCCATGAATAGGCTCAAACACGGGAGTGGAACTACCTGTTGATGCGGAAGGCAGAAGACCCATTGAGCCGGTAATACAAGATCCTTCATCGGTAAGTATGTCACCAAATGTGTTTTCTGTTACCATGACGTCAAAGAATTTTGGCTCCTGAATCATGCGCATGGCTGCATTGTCCACATACATGTAGTCGGTCTCAACATCTGGGTACTGTGGTGCCATTTCCTGTGCGACCTTACGCCACAAACGACTGGATGCCAATACATTAGCTTTATCGACTACAGTAAGGTGCTTACGACGCTGCCGTGCATACTGATATGCAACCTTCATGATACGTTCTACTTCAGGGCGACTGTAATAGTTTGTGTCAAGTGCGTCCTCCACACCTTCTTCATTTAACGACGGCTCCTGTTTCTTACCAAAATACATACCACCAGTGAGTTCACGTATACAAATGAAATCTGCGCCACGCACTATTTCATCCTTAAGTGGTGATTTATGTACCAAGCAATCGAATGTTGTGACAGGACGAATGTTGGCAAACAATCCCAGTTTTTTGCGCATTGCCAAAAGGCCTTGTTCCGGACGCACCTTTGCCGATGGGTTGTTGTCAAACTTCGGGTCGCCTACAGAAGCGAACAACACTGCGTCTGCTTCTTCGCAGATCTGGTATGTCTCCTCTGGAAACGGATCGCCTACTTCATCGATGGCATGTGCGCCACAAAGTGCTTCCTTGTACTCTACTTCATGTCCAAATTTCTCTGCCACGGCACTCATTACGGCAACACCCTGCTCCATGATTTCAGGTCCAATGCCATCGCCGGCGAGAACTGCAATTCTTAATTTCATATTACAATTGTTTATTTCAAAGTTTCTTCTTTATTCTCAATTATGTTCAGCATCTTGAATGTTGCCTTTATAGCTGCTTCTGTCTGGTCGGCATCAAGACCACGAGTACGGAACAACTTTTCACCGTTCTGCCATGTAATGACAGTTTGAACAAGGGCATCGGTGCGACCGCCTGGTGGTATGCTGACCGCATAGTTGGCCAATATAGGGAACGAACGGTTGAGATAATCACGGTATATCTTCCGCAGCGCCTTTACAAAGGCATCGTATTGTCCGTCACCGGTAGAGTCCGACTCATACTGCTTACCATTAATCTCAACCTTGATGCTTGCCAATGGTTTCAGTCCGTAAGCAGAAGATACCATATAGCTCACCAGCTTCACTTTATCCTCAGGAGCTCCATGTTTCAACACATCACTTACGATGAATGGTAAATCATCCTGAGTGACAATTTCCTTGCGGTCGCCCAACTCTGTAATTCGTTGGGTTACCTTTTTTGTCTGCTCTGGCGTCAATTCCAATCCCAGCTCCTGTAGGTTTCTCGCAATATTTGCCTTACCGCTATTTTTACCTAATGCATACTCCCTTTTCCTTCCAAAGCGTTCAGGAACAAGATCGTTGCAATACAGATTGTTCTTGTTGTCGCCATCGGCATGTACACCAGCCACTTGAGTGAACACATTGTCACCTATTATCGGCTGGTTAGGCGCAACGGCTATACCTGAATATCCCTCAACCAAACGGCTAATATCGTTCAGTTTGCTCTCGTCAATACTTGTCTTGGCATTGAATTGGTCTTTCAATATTACCTGCACACTTGACAAAGGTGCGTTTCCGCATCTCTCGCCAAGACCATTGACAGTAACATGAAGCCCCTTAGCACCACTAAGAACAGCAGCGAGAGAATTGCTTACCGCCAGATCATAGTCATTGTGGGCATGGAAGTCGAAGTGAACATCAGGATATCTCTTCCTCATTTTTCTGAAAAACTCAATAACCTGAAGCGGATTCATTATTCCAAGTGTGTCAGGAAGCATGAAACGGCGTATCTTTGTCTTTGACAATTCGTCCACCATTTTGTAGACATACTCCGGCGAGTCCTTCATGCCGTTGCTCCAGTCCTCAAGGTAAATGTTTACTATTATACCTTTGCTCGTGGCATATTCTATGGACTGCTTTATGTCGTCGATATGTTCATCGACAGTCTTTCCCAGTTGCTGGCTACAGTGTTTCAGCGAGCCTTTTGCCAAAAGATTAATTACCTTGCCGCCACACTCCTCTATCCAGTCAATTGATTGTGTACCATCTACAAATCCGAGCACCTCAACCTTTTCAAGCATATCTATCTGACGTGCATAACGGCAAATCATCGAGACAGCGTCTTTTTCTCCGTCAGAAACTCTTGCGGAAGCCACTTCGATGCGGTCGACGTTTACATCTCTTAGCAACATGCGGGCTATCATGAGTTTTTCATGAGGAAGGAAAGAAACGCCACTCGTCTGTTCACCATCACGCAGAGTACAGTCCATTATCTCAATATACGGCTGTATACCGCGCTTGGAAGAATCCATCACTTGTTCTGGCTTTCCCATTTCTCTATTTTGTCTTTATTCTGAATGAGATAGTCTATGTCATCAAGGCCATTTATCAAGCAATGTTTCTTATAGGCGTTGATTTCAAATCTCTCACTCTTTCCAGTTGCCATATTCGTGACGGTTTGGTTGGGCAGATCAACCTTTACCTCCATCTTCGGATTCTCGTTGATAGACTGGAACAGTTCGGCAAGAAATGATTCTGAAACTACAACAGGAAGGACAAAATTATTCAGCTCGTTATTCTTGTGGATGTCGGCAAAGAAGCTACTGATTACTACACGGAATCCATAACCGGCAATAGCCCACGCTGCATGTTCACGACTCGAGCCAGAACCAAAATTCTTTCCTGCCACTAAGATGCAACCGCCATAGGTCGGGTCATTCAAAACAAAGTCTTTCTTTGGGGAACCATCTTTGTTATATCTCCAGTCACGGAAGAGATTCTCACCAAATCCCTCCTTGTCGGTGGCTTTCAAAAAACGGGCTGGTATTATCTGGTCTGTGTCCACATTCTCCAATGGCAATGGTACACAAGTGCTTGTTATTACGTCGAATTTCTGTTTCATCTTTCAATCATTCATTATTTCATTCTTTAATCTTCAATAATCTCTCGCGGATCTGTAATCTTGCCTGTAATAGCTGCTGCCGCAGCCACCAAAGGAGAGGCAAGAATAGTACGAGCTCCAGGGCCTTGTCGACCCTCAAAGTTACGGTTACTCGTCGAAACAGAATACTTTCCAGCTGGAATCTTGTCATCGTTCATAGCCAAACAAGCAGAACAACCTGGTTGACGAATTACAAAACCAGCATCCTCAAACACCTTGTCAAGCCCTTCTTCACGTATCTGTTTATCCACAGCCCATGAACCGGGAACAAGCCACGCTACAATATTTTCGGCCTTCTTTTTTCCCTTAACAATAGACGCAAAAGCACGGAAGTCCTCAATACGTCCATTAGTACATGCTCCAAGGAACACATAGTCTACCTTATGACCAAGAAGTTTTTCACCAGGAACAAATCCCATATAATCCAAAGATTTCAAGAACGAAGCCTTACCTGCCTCGTCAATGTCATCAAGAGTTGGGATGGTTTCTGTTATTCCAATACCCATGCCAGGGTTCGTGCCATATGTTATTCGTGGTTCAATATCTGCCGCATCAAAGTTTAATTCACAGTCAAATACTGCATCTTCGTCACTCTTCAAAGTCTTCCAGTATTCTACGGCTTTGTCCCATGCATCACCTTGAGGAGCAAACTCACGTCCCTTGATATAATCGAATGTTGTTTCGTCAGGCGCGATAAAACCGCCACGAGCTCCCATTTCGATAGACAAGTTACATAGTGTCAGACGGCCTTCCATGCTCATCTGTTTTACAACCTGACCAGCATATTCAACGAAATAACCTGTAGCACCAGATGTTGTCAGTTTAGACATTAGATAAAGTGCCACATCCTTAGCAGTAACCCCCTTGGCAAGTTCACCATTTATATTTATTCTCATTGACTTTGGTTTCTGCTGCAGGATGCACTGTGAAGCCATTACCATTTCTACTTCAGATGTTCCTATGCCGAAAGCCACTGCACCCATGGCTCCATGTGTTGAAGTATGGGAGTCACCACAAACAATTGTCATGCCAGGAAGCGAGAGTCCTTTCTCTGGACCTACGACATGAATAATTCCATTATCCTTTGACATCATTCCATAATGGGTCAAACCAAAGTCTCGAGCATTCTGTGACAGAGTGTCCACCTGTTTTCTTGAAACAGGATCCTCTATGGGTTTATCCTGGTCATGAGTGGGTGTATTATGGTCTGGCATGCAAAAAATATGGTCAGGACGAAAACACTTCAATCCTCTCTCCCTCATGCCTGCAAATGCCTGCGGTGATGTTACTTCATGACAGTACAACCTGTCAATATACAATTGTGTTGGGCCATCTTCAATTTGCTGAACGACATGTTTGTCCCAAATTTTGTCAAATAATGTATTCATAATATTATTTTCTAAACTTGTTTATACAGTCAATATATGCTTCTACAGAAGCTGTTACTATATCGGTATTTGCTCCAAAGCCATAGTAAACATTTCCGTCATACTCTACCTGCATGTGTACCTTACCCACATCGTCAGAGCCTTTGCTGATGGCCTGAATGGTAAATTCTTTCAGTGTCATCTGCTTCTGTATGATTTTCTTCAATGCCTTTATGGCTGCATCAACAGGACCATTGCCGGTAGAAGCCTCTTCAAACTTTTGTCCTGAGATATCAAGACCAATACTTGCAACACTCTTCACACCCATACCTGTAGTTACCTGAAGGAAATCGAGCTTCACAGCTCTTGTCTTTGCTGAGTCAGCACCGGCAAGCATGAGAATGTCATCGTCATTCACCTCTTTTTTACGATCGGCAAGTTTCAGGAAGCGTTGATAAATATCATCAACAAATTCCTCATTTTCAATACTTACCCCCAAAACGCTCAGGCGATACTTTAACGCCGCTCTTCCTGAACGGGCAGTCAATACAATAGAGTTGTCATCAAGTCCTACATCCTTCGGATTCATTATTTCATAAGTTGAAACGTTTTTCAGAACGCCATCTTGATGAATACCACTTGAATGAGCAAAAGCATTTCTTCCAACAATTGCCTTATTGGGCTGAACCGGCATGTTCATGAGACTTGACACCATCCTACTTGTAGGATATATCTTTGTTGTGTTAATATTTGTGTCAATATTTATATCCTTATGACAACGTAAAATCATTGCAATTTCTTCAAGAGAAGTATTTCCAGCACGTTCACCAATACCATTAATTGTAACCTCTACCTGGCGTGCTCCATTCAACACGCCACTTAAAGTATTGGCAGTAGCCATACCTAAGTCGTTATGACAATGAGTAGAAATGATAGCTTTATCAATACCATCCACATGCTCCATCAGATATTTGATTTTTGCTCCATATTCTGACGGCAGGCAATATCCAGTAGTATCAGGAATATTCACAACTGTAGCACCTGCCTTTATTACAGCTTCCACCACCCTTGCAAGATATTCATTATCAGTTCTACCTGCGTCTTCTGCATAGAATTCTATATCCTCAACATATTTCTTTGCATATTTCACGGCAGCAACTGCTCTTTCTATTATTTCCTCACGATTACTGTTGAACTTATATTTGATATGTGAATCACTGGTACCGATACCAGTATGGATTCTCTTATGTTTAGCATATTTTAGCGAGTCAACAGCCACATCAATATCCTTCTCAACCGCTCTGGTTAGTGCACATATCGTAGGCCAAGTAACAGCTTTTGATATCTCAATCACTGAATTAAAATCACCAGGACTTGAGATTGGAAAACCAGCCTCAATAATGTCCACACCTAACTGTTCCAATTGTTTTGCTACCTGAATCTTCTCTATAGTATTCAGCTGACATCCTGGAACTTGCTCGCCATCGCGAAGCGTTGTGTCAAAAATAAATAATCTGTCACTCATATTCTATAAAATATTTCTTTTATTTCAAAATAAGTATCAAAAAAGAACCTTCCCCACAAGGAAGTGAGAAAGGTTCATATATAAATTATGTAACAGCCTACATACACACCTTTTCACTTCCGACAACATTACGAAGTCGAAGAATATTAATAATGTGTAGAAGACCAATATTATTCATATTCATTGCTTTTTTCATTTCACGGTGCAAAGTTAATAAAAAAATACTGAATAAACAAATAATTCATTACTTTTTTACATATAAAAATATCAATTATCACGAAAAACGTTGATTATTCATTATCATCTGCTATGCATAAATAAAAAAGTCCCGAAGATATTGCTATCCTCGGGACTGTTGTTAAAAAGAAGGCGGCCTCCTACTCTCCCACATTGCATTGCAGTACCATCGGCGCAAGCGGGCTTAACTTCTCTGTTCGGAATGGGAAGAGGTGGGACCCCGC
>NZ_NPJI01000005.1 GCF_002251435.1 Prevotella sp. P2-180 | reverse complement strand
CAAGCTAAATTCATGCTGCCCCGCGACTTGCATGTGTTAAGCCTGTAGCTAGCGTTCATCCTGAGCCAGGATCAAACTCTACATTGTAAATAATATTTTTAGATCACCTTACCGCACTCTAAAAAAAGTGACGGAAGGGAGACCATTGTCTGACTGTTTTCAGGACGCCATTATAATATCAAGTCTAAAGAAACCTTTATCAATCATACAATTGACGGTTCGTTTACCCAATTGATTTCTCAATTGCTTCTTGTACTACTACTTCTCTGTTATGTAAATCTTTCAAAGAACTCTTTTTCTGTCGCTAAAGAGAAGCGTTGTTCTCAAAAGCGAGTGCAAAGGTACGGCAAAAATCAATACGCTCCAAACATTTCAAGAGAAAAATGCATTTCTTTAACGTTTATTTACAAATAACAAGTGTAAAATAGACTATTATTCGTATTATACCTTATTTTATATATAAAGAGTATGACTACTTACAAATCAACTTGCAGTGGAATAATTGAGTAATAGATGAGCGGAAAGGGAGAAATGGCAATAATAAAAAAAAAGTTAAGTAGGGAGTGTTTCTGTTTAAAATTTAGAAGGTTTCAAAAAAAAATGTCTATTTTTGCACTGAAAATATACAAGACTATAAAATTTATATAAGCATGAGAATGATTAAACACTTAGCTGCGATTGCTATGCTGCTTATTTTTTGCGCCAGCATCACAGCATGCTCAAGCAATGAGGAAACAAAGACAAAGGCTCCCGAAGAGGATGCCTCCCAGTTTGTGGTGCTTACAGATGTAGTGCCCGATGTGATACTCGAAATCCGCTACTACAGCACCTATAACTTCATCGGTCGCCGCATACCAGGCTACGAGGAACCGATAGCCATGCTCACACGCCAGGCCGCCGACTCGCTTAAGAAAGTTAGCGACGACCTCATTAAGCAAGGATACCGACTGAAGATATTCGACGGTTACAGACCGCAGAAAGCTGTTGACTACTTCATGGAATGGGCAAAGAATGTTGAAGACACACTGATGAAGCAGTATTTCTATCCCGAACTTGACAAGTCGGTGCTCGTACCTCAAGAATACATTGCCGAGAAGTCGGGACACACTCGTGGCAGCACGATCGACCTCACACTCTTCGACATGACATTAGAGAAGGAAGTGGACATGGGATGTACCTACGACTACTTCGGCGTGGCATCACACCCCGACGTACAGCCCGGACAACCCATAGGCGCCTACAAGCCTATCACCCAACAACAATACGACAACCGAATGATACTCCAGAAGGCCATGACCTCACACGGTTTCAAGCCCTACGACTGCGAGTGGTGGCACTTCACGCTTTTGGACGAGCCCTTCCCCAACACCTACTTCACATTCCCAATAGCCCGTAAGTCGCTCGAAAACTAATTGGATGCTGGTGGAAACATAGAAACAGACATTTATATATTAATAAGACTGATAATGAAGACAAAATTATCCGCTACGTGGATTGTTATTGCATCAATCCTTATGCTGATAGCAATCACGGCATGTACAGTGAGGGACAACACTGTTGGTACAACCATGCGGGACGGAGTGTGGGAAGGAACAGGCGAAGGGCGGGGAGGTACTATTCTCGTTCGCATCACCGTGACTAACAACACCATAACCGACGCAAAGGTCATCAGCCAGTCTGAATCGTCATTTGCACAAGCAGCGCTCAATGAAGTGCTCGACAATGCAATAGGGCGCACCGACTACCTTTCGCTTGACACCGACGGAGTGACAGGTGCCACACTCACCTCTACTGGAGTTATAGACGCTCTAAACATGGCCATTGCCACTTCAAAAGGCGAAAAAACCGAAGAGGAGAAGATATATGCCGACGGATATTGCGACATAGTGGTAATCGGAGCAGGTGGTGCCGGACTATGTGCCGCCGTAGAAGCTGCCTCAAAAGGCTACAACGTGACAGTGATTGAAAAACAAGGCATCGTGGGAGGTAACACCAACTACTCCACTGGAGGAATAAACGCGGCAGAGACATCCGTACAGAAAAACCTCGGCATAGAAGACTCCAAAGACCTCTTCTTCGACGACACCATGAAGGGCGGGCACTACCTCAACGACCCAGTGCTCGTGAGAAGCTTCGTGGACAATGGTCCTCTCACCATCGACTGGCTAATAAGCCTCGGCGCTGACCTCAGCGACATAGGACTCATGGGTGGAAGCAGCGCGAAACGCACCCATCGCCCACAAGGCGGCACCGCCATAGGACCTCACCTGATGAAAGTGCTAAAGGAGGCTTCGGAATCGGAAAATGTGGAGATACGCACCAGCAACAAGGTCACAGGACTCATAATGGAAGGCGAGAGAGTGTGCGGTGTGAAGGTGGAAAACCGCGACGGCAGCACATACCAGCTGAAAGCGAAGGCTGTGGTGATTGCCACAGGAGGCTTCGGCGCAAACATCGAAATGGTTACAAAATACTGCCCACAACTGAAGGGCTTTCCAACCCTCAACCACAAGGGTGCCACAGGCGACGCCTTCTCATGGGTTGAAGCCATAGGAGGAAGCATGATACAGCTCGAGCAGATACAAATTCACCCCACCGCTGAATACGTGAACCATATTCTTATTACTGAGGCTGTTAGAGGCAATGGCGCCATACTCGTGAATGCCGGGGGA
The DNA here is from genome assembly GCF_002251435.1 of Prevotella sp. P2-180. Taxonomy (GTDB): domain Bacteria; phylum Bacteroidota; class Bacteroidia; order Bacteroidales; family Bacteroidaceae; genus Prevotella. Next base: position 65,390 of record NZ_NPJI01000005.1, on the reverse strand, counting down.
AAGAGGTTTGTGGACGAGATGCAGACGCGCGACGTAGTGTCTGATGCCATACTAAGCCAGACTGGCAACATGGCGTTTCTGATATTCGACGACCAAGTGCGCAAATCGCTCGCAGCCATTGAGACATACTACAACCAGGGTGTGCTGAAGGAGGCTCAGACCATTGAGGAACTCGCCGAAAAGGCAGGATTGCCGACAGATGTGCTTACCGCCACCATGGTCCGATATACCAAGATGCAGCAAAACGGCTGCGACGAGGACTTCGGACGAAGCGCCACCGCACTGACTGCCCCGCTTAACGTACCTCCATACTATTCCGTGTGCGTTACTCCAGCCATACACCACACCATGGGCGGTATAAAGGTTGACAAGGACATGCACGTGCTGCGAATAGACAACACCGTGGTGCCAGGACTCTATGCCGCAGGCGAGGTGACAGGAGGACTTCACGGGGCCAACAGACTTGGAGGCAACGGCGTTGGCGACATTGTGGTGAACGGAAAGATTGCCGGACGCAACGCTGCCGAAGAAATATCAGCCAACTGAAAGGTTAAGTCCCTAATAATGTGTCGAGCAACATATGAAACCAACGGCACGTGCGGTCAGAAAATAGGCTTTATTGTAGCAGAATGAGAGGCGAAAAGAAGAAAAACATTACTTTTTGATTAAAAAATCAACAATTATGCTTGCATATTAAAAGATTATGTGTAACTTTGCAGCCGGATTTGCAAAAAAAGCATATCCCAACTTAACTATACAAAAAAACATAACACATAAAATTATGGGCAACATAATTAAACCAATCGTCTATACGGCCGCGCTCGACATGAAACAGACTGAGCATGGCATAAAACAGATTAAGGAGTTTTTCCAGCAAAACCTCTCTACCGAACTGCGCCTTCGCCGTGTCACAGCTCCATTGTTTGTGCTTCAGGGCCTTGGCATCAACGACGACCTCAATGGTGTGGAACGTGCCGTCACCTTCCCTATCAAAGACCTTGGCGACGCTAAGGCCGAAGTGGTTCACTCCCTCGCAAAATGGAAGAGGATGTCGCTCGCGGAATACAAGATTGAACCTGGATATGGCATATATACCGACATGAACGCCATACGAGCTGACGAAGAGCTCGACAATCTACACTCACTCTATGTTGACCAGTGGGACTGGGAGGCTGTCATCACACGCGAACAGCGCACTCTCGCATTCCTGAAAAATGTAGTGGAAAGAATCTATGCTGCCATACTGCGCACCGAATATCTCACCTGCGAGACTTATCCGCAACTGAAGCCTTTCCTTCCAAACAAAATCACATTCATACACAGCGAAGAACTGCTGAAAATGTATCCTGACAAGACTCCAAAGGAGCGCGAAGACGCTATTTGCAAAAAATATGGTGCCGTGTTTGTAATTGGTATTGGAGGAAAACTCAGCGACGGAAAGAAACACGACGGACGCGCCCCTGACTACGATGACTGGTCGACAGTGGCCGAAGACGGCTCCGTTGGTCTCAACGGCGACATACTTATCTGGTATCCGGTTCTCGGCCGCTCGTTTGAGCTCTCGTCAATGGGTATCCGTGTCGACAAGGAGTCGCTGGTTCGTCAACTGAAGATTGAAGGCAAGGAAGAGCGACTTGGACTCTACTTCCACAAGAAACTGATGAACGACGAACTGCCGCTCAGCATCGGCGGCGGTATAGGCCAAAGCCGCCTTTGCATGGTGTTGCTCCACAAGGGTCACATCGGCGAGATACAGGCAAGCATCTGGCCCGAAGACATGCGCAAGGAATGTAAGGAACTTGGAATGACGCTAATATAACTATTTGAACTTTCGCTTGTATATACCATGCAGATAATGGAAAAATTGACGAGTGACTTTCAATTTAGTAGGAGAGCACGTATATGGTAGTTTCTCAACTTCCTCAACTTCTTAGGGTTGAGCACTTCCAAAACTTAAACCAACTAATATATAGGGAGCGAGACGCAAGTTTTTCTCCCTTTTTCTTTGTCCTTTCATTTTCATCCCTCACCGCAGATACCTGCGTTATTTCGGGGGTGAATTTATTACATTGATACGAAAAAAATGTCAATAATAAATGTTTTATTGCAAATCTTGGGAATTTTTTATTGCAAATCTTGGGAATTTGATTCATTTTTTGTAACTTTGCCCCTGTAATTGCTAATTATATCATTATGGAATACATCAGTAGATACGCAGAAAAAGACATTGAGCGAGCATTGCGTTCAGCAGGAGCAGTGCTTGTTGTCGGCCCCAAGTTTTGCGGAAAGACAACCACCAGCATGAGGTTTCAGAATAGTTTTGTTAAACTCAATACCAACAGCCGTATAAAGTTGGCAAGACTGAATCCCATGCTGGCACTTAATGGTGAGCGACCACGACTGATAGATGAATGGCAAACGGTACCCGAGATATGGAATTGTGTCAAGGAAGACCTGGACGAGGATTATGAATTCGGCAAATACATATTGACTGGCAGTTCTACGCCAGTAGATAAAAGTGAGATTCATCATTCTGGGGCAGGACGTATCACAGCTGTCAAAATGCGCCCGATGTCACTTTTTGAGTCAGGAGAGTCGAAGGGGATTGTATCCCTACATGAACTGTTTGAGGGTAAACCACTGAAGGTATTTGACGAGAACGCCGATTTCACACTTGAAGATGTAGCTTTTCTCACTTGTAGGGGTGGTTGGCCAATATCTGTCATTTCAGACAAGAGTGTTTCACTCGATGTCACACGCAACTACTTCAACAGCCTCTTTGTATTTGAAGACTGTGACAATGAGAACTTCCGTAACAAACGGCCTGACGTGTTGAAGATGATACTTCGCAGCTACGCCCGAAATATTTCTTCTGAAGTGTCGAAGCAGACGATTATTGAAGACGTGCGCCAGTCGAACGAACGTACTATGGACACGAAAACCTTTGATGACTATCTCGAGGCCCTTCAAGACCTTTATATTATATCTGACATCGAAGCGTGGAATCCAAACATACGTTCAAAGACATCTATTCGCTCCACTCCTACACGCCATTTTGTGGATACATCTATAGCTTGCCGTGCATTGAATATCTTTCCCGAAGATTTGATTAACGACCTTGAGTCTTTCGGTCTTTTCTTTGAAGACCTTGCTGTTCGTGATCTTTCTGTTTATGCAGGTGTCCATGGTGGTGAAGTGCGTCATTATCGTGACAAGGCAGGATTAGAGTGTGATGCCGTAATTCATTTGGAAGATGGCAGATGGGGAGCTGTTGAGATAAAACTTGGTGGTGACAAACTAATCGATGAGGGTGTTAAATCACTGACGCTATTGAAGGAAAAGATTATTAAGAAAAGCTCTGAGCGTCATCCCTCATTCCTGATGGTGCTTACTGCACGCGGTTCACTCTACCAGCGTGAAGATGGCATTTATGTCGTTCCTATTAACTGTTTGAGAGACTGATATTATAATCTCACAACAAACCTATTCTCAAATAATTACAAACTGTAAGTTTCGGAAGTAATATTCGCCCTGAACCAAAAGTTGCAATTAGCTTTTTATGTGAAGCATATCGTTATGAGAAGCGAGTCGCCTTGCCAATAAGTTAATTCGTTAATTTCTTGCATTATCTGCACAATACTTGTCATAAATACTTCTCATAATATGCATTATGAGAAGCTTCACATAATTTCTTCAAGGACTGTAAGACCTTGCTGAACCTTGGTAAATGTCAGTCTGTGCATTTTGCCGCTCAAATAGCCAGCCTCACCTTGACAATGATGCAGTATAACATCTTGTGCTCGGTGAAGAGATTTGAAGCGTATGAAACCATCGGCGGCCTCTTTGCCGAGGTCACCAATGACACTCTCGAATTGTCCGTTACGGACAAAATATGGGCTCTCATTTTGGACTTCGTTCTGCAAGTTGCGGAGCGCTACTCTATAGATGCAACGGAGTTGCTGACAGATTTCATCGATAATAATCCTATTGCCCATATGCTACATAAAATTTATATTTATAAACAAGCAAGTTGATATATATTCACTTGCAAAAGTTCAGTACTTAAGTTTCGCTTTCATTTTGCAGCATGTGCTTAACTTCTTAGAGTTGAGCACAAGCGAAACTTAAAGAGTATGTATATCAAGTCTCTCTTATCAACATCACATATCCGTTCTCGATAATTTGAACGAAAAATAGTGGTGAGGGATGTCCTTTACGTGATAATTTTATTTTTTATCTGTCATCTGTCACCATACTCATATAATTATCTGATATATAGATATTTAGCATGGTGACAGACGGGTGACAGACGATTTTGTCTGTCACCCGTCGTTGTTGCTTCTTGTCTATCCTGACCATTGTCAATCGGTTGTTCTGTATATTCATAAGACTTGTAAACTACATTTGTTTGAAAACTCCCAAACTACTGGTACGACTGTACCACAGTCTTGTATCACGACTGTTCCATAGCTTGTGGGACGGTCGTTCCATAGTTATGGTCACGAGTGTTCCACAGTTATGGAACGGTCGTCTCAACAGTTATGAAACGACCGTCTCAACAGTTATGGAACAACCGTCCCAACTACGTTCCTTACGGATTAATATGTAGTTTAACTATTTAGGTTGAACACCTCAACCACCTCATCATTACCGACTGCCACTACTATTCCTACCACGAGGAAGGGAAGTTGTAAACGTCCCCTTGTTTAATGTGGCCGGCATACGCACACCTTGTCATCTGGTCATAAGCCCGATGACCTTGTTGCTTCCCTCTGCCCTAACTACATATACACCAGGAGAAAGCTCTGCCTCGCAAGTGCCGAGGAACGACGGGACACGATGACGGAGGACACCGTCTGTGGTGTAGAAGAGTACATCGGAATCAGTGGAGAGACCAGAGACTGTTACGTGACAACGGTTGATGGATATTGTCCATCTGGCACTGTTTTCATCACGTTCACCGATGTCAGGACGCACACCGCCGATGGTCAATGAGAAACGCCCGGTAGTAAGTACTGGGGATGCCGGAGTCTCGCCTGCGGTAATCTCGGCAGTATAAGCCTCTTCCATGAGATTAGTGACAATGCCCGTTTGATAGTCCTTTAGCCATACCTCGGTGGTGGCGGGTGAAACGCCAGCACTCCTATCGAGCGAGAAGGTGTAACGACCTGTCGTGCCGACCCTCGTAGCCAAGGAAATTTCCTTTTCAACAGGAGCAGCACCAGACAAAGACATCATCTCGCCTCCTGCTCCGCATACGGCTATGTCGGGGATAGCGGGATTCATCGACATGAACTTCGCTCCATCGCGGTTGATGGCATATACCATGGAGGAGTTCTCGTCTGAGCTGTTATCCACCGGCAGCAGACTGACAGCGCCAGCCGCATGTGAAACTCCCGTGCTCCTATAGGCATCCTCACCTGTTGCATCTGCGGAAGACAAGGAGATGTTGAGGGCGGAACGGGTGCTGGCCGTGTTAGTAAAAGCAGAAGAGGTATAGAAGAGCTGGGCAAAGTGGAGATGCTCCTCTGTGTTGATGGTTGCAGTCTGTGTGAAGAAGGCTTCTCCGGGCGAGAGTGTGTTATCATCAGAAGATGCCCACATTTGCTTCGTCACATAGCTTCCATTGGGTTTCATAGTGTATATGACATGCGGCACATTCATGGCATACGAGCCATCTTCCATCTGTTGGTATATCGGATACCTACTGATGAGATATGGCATGCCCTTGAGATTCCATCCCATATTATATACAGAAGTGAAGTCAGAGCCGCCGTCGGTTGATGTGCGGTCGTCATATTGAGTGAGGGTGACATAATCCTTGTCGGCAGACTCGCGATAAGGATAGTCAGCGGCAGTCGCTCCGTATGCCGTGAAGCGAAGTTTTTGCTCTGTAGCTGTAGAGCCACGGTCGATGAGCATACCCTCGTTAGCTGTTCGGGTAGCTGTAGTGAGCTGTTTCCAGCATGGAGAGTTGCTCTCTTCAAAGCTGTACTTATAGTGGCTTCGTGCCTCACCGTCATACTCATATCGATAGAATGGTGCAATGGCTGTCTCTGCAACATTATTGTTGGAATCGTAGGTGGTGGTGGTGACGAAAGGCATTACGTTAGCATCCCCAGTCTTATAGTTCATGTCGAATGGCAGGGAGAAGAGGGAGTATTGTCCCTCAATGGTTCTCTCGGCAGCCACATAGCGGAGGTGGATTGTGTTGCCCTGACCATAGAGCGAGCCGCCCTCCGATGCAAGGACGTAGCCCGGGCGCAGGGGATTGGCGTCGGTAAAGTATGGTGAATTGTCGCTCTTTACATCACAAATCAGATTACCACCTTTTTGGAGATACACCACTGAGCCTTCATGTGGATAACAATGTCCTTTATAGCTTGTGGCAAGAGTATTGGCATGTATGTCCAATGGCGAGTTGATAGTTCCCGTTGACCATGTCTCAAAGCATCCTTTATCCACATAGGAACCAATGAAACGGGGATTGCCGAGAAGGTCACGGTCTGAGGTATAATCAACATACTGCTTGAGGTTGTCTGACACATGGCTCTTGCCGTCATATTTGCCTGTCGTGGCAACTTTTGACGTGCCATTGTTGCCTTCCTCGATATAGGAAGATCTCTCATGCAACTGATACCAAAGGTTGCGGTTGCTGACATCCGCCTCAGGTATTTCTCCATGATAAGCCGTAGTGGAAGGACGGAAATACGGAGCGAAAGGCATTGTAGAGTCTGTCTCCTTATACATTATATTATTAATGTCGTTTGAGGCGGGGGATTCTTGAGACAAGTCACCTCCTACGACTGTGCAGTTGAGCATATAGCCGCCGGAGCCGAGATCGACAAGGGCTGAGATGGAGGCTGATGGCATCGTGTTGTCACGTATGAGCGTGTTGTAGAGCAGTCCCGACTGTAGCTTGACGAGGGGTTGACCGGTGGCAGTAATCTCATTGTTGGCAATGATGGAGTTGCGTAGAGCCACATTGCCTTGCTGTATATCCACCACGGGCGATGTAGCGACATTGGCAGAGTTGTTATCTCCGCTGCCTATCTCAAGTCCGTCGAAAAGACAGTAGGTTAAAGACTCCACCGATTTTACACCATTCACGATAGTATGCTTGGAATAAGAAGAAGCCATACCGTCGCGGTCGGCATCCATAGCCTTGATATATTCTTCTATCTTGTCGTTATCGTAATACTTGTTTCCATTCTTATCTGTCGTCTCCTCAACTCCCGTATTGATGGCTGTGGTTGACGGCAGACTTCCATAAAGCGTCACGTTGTCGCGCATGGTGATGGTCTCACCGGTAGATGTGGCCATACCCTTTACAAAGACATACGATTTCTCATTATGTACGTTAGAATAAACGGCAGCGGCATCGATGGCCTTCTGCAGATTGCCCTTGGTATATGCCTTCTCCCATGAGAATCCATTGTAGTAGGCACTTGACGACACACGTTCGGGATTGACATAGAGCACACGGCTCAGAGTGGCGATACACTCATAAGCACCTCGCTCCATACCGGCAGAGCCGTAATGGCGGGTGTTAGCGGCAAGGTCGAAGTCCTGCTTCACCAAGTCCACATAATATGGGTCGTTGACATCATTGGCATTCGAAATAGCCACGTCAGAAGTATAAGGATACCTTCCCGTGAGGTCCTTCACGAGTTCCACATATTTCTTAGGTGATGCCTTACCGATAATCTTTGCACTCGGATTGACACGGAAGTCGCGCGAAGCCTTATCCCAACTGTCAGCAGCAGTCAATGCCGGATTGAAGAAGTTCGGGCCTTTGAGCACGTCGTTGTTGTCAGATGACAAGGTCACATTATTATTGACTTCATATTCTGGACTGAGAGACGATATGGCATTATACGACATGCTTCCAGTAGCGGTCAGACCTGTCCATTCTGCAGTTTTCTCATATCCATTATTGCACCAAAGCACAGAGTTGTGCATCTCCGATTTGCCTTGCTTATCTGAAAATTTTATCTCACCGCCATTGAGGGCAAAAGTGCAGTTTACCACCTTGGTATCTGTGGCGATGAGCGGACTACCCGTATTGCTATGGAATACGGAGTTATATATCAGAGCCTCACCTCCACCCTCGCCTATCGTTACTGCCGGCACTTCTGATGTAGAGCCATTGACACGGAAGTCGCAGCGGTTCATCGTCAGCTTATAGAGAGGATTGTCAGTTTTTGTGCCGCTGATTGGATATTGAGTATATTCAATACCTTTATTGCCGACTTTCTCTCCATCATTCGTAACGTATGATTTGCCAACAAGCGTGGTATTATCCTCTTTCTTCTGATCCTTATAGAACACAGCGGCTCCGCCTGGGCAACTTTTTCCGGCAATATCTTTATGCGGTGCCGACTTAATATTACAGAAGGTCAATCCGTCGAGATATACAGGCACGACATAATCCTTCACTTCTGTAGTAACATTTTTGCCAGTTTCACTCATGGCTGAACCCGATGATTCCCTCTGTCTTACATCACCTATCACGAACACATGTCCGAGCAGATTGCCATCCACACCTGAGCGTTCTGAAGCAAAAAGATATACTGGATAGTCGTGGATGTTCTCCAATCCCTGCACATCCTTACTATAGCCTCCACGTATAGTAAGGGAGTTCACACCCTTGGATGTCGAGCCATTCCAATCGGGCGGCACTACCCCCGTGGAGATGTCGGTAGTGATAGTGAAACCGAGATTGCCGTTGATGGTATATACGGGTTGGTATCGTCCTTCGAGCATACGGATTTCCTTGTCGTGTCCGTTGCGCGATGCGAGCAAGGTCTCAATAGCTCGCTGCACGTCGCTCGTCGCCGTCTCCCATGTCTTACCGTCAGCCACCGAGGCGCTGGTTCTCTCCTGTTGCGTCACCCATAACACGTCGATATGTCCGTCCTCCACCGACGGGTCGAGCTTCACGTGCTGGTATTCATACACGCCGAGATCAATGTAAGTCTGGTGGTGAGTAGGGTTGGGGTCAGTGGAAATACGCAGCATCGCCTTGCCCGTACCATCGGCGTATGTCATATACTTGTCACTGCCTATAGGCACAGCCGTCTCACCCGTGTTGACATTGTCATAGTCGTAAGCAGTGCGGCGGTAGATACCGGCACCCGCCGCCTTTGCCCCTGAGGTGCTCTGACTAACGGTATTTCCCTCATCGTCAATATAGACAAACTTAGGGTCATCACCCTTCAGGTCTTGCTGAAGGAAAGTCCATCCATTATCCACGAGGTTGTTGATACGTCCTATCATCCAGTCGGCAGATGTGTAATATCCAGCCTTTCCTGCCTTTGATGACGGGTTGATGAAGTTCGGTCCGTTGATGGCGTCGTTGTCAGAGTCGATGATGATGTTGCAGGTAACGGGGTTAAGACCTGTCCCTGAATCCTTGTCGGGATTATCTTCTGTTGACTCTTTGATAGTTGTGTTGTCCGCATCGAGATAGTTATATTTGCCAGTCCACAGCGAAGGTATGAAAGTTCCGAATCCCGTATAATCCTGAAGTCGGTAATCTATGTTTTTATTGGAGTTTACAGGGGCGTTGCCCTTACCTGCCTCGTAAGCGCAGAACCACAGCATCTCGGCGTTCTTGGTACTACTATTTAAGTCCTGGGCAAAGTTGGCAACCTTGTCCATCCCGCTGTCACCCGTCACCTCATTGCCCCAGAATATGGTGTTGACAATCTTATGCGGATTGTTTTTCACGAGGTCGGGGTTCGTAGAGTCTCCGCCCTTGTTTGCTGAATAACAATAAACGGCAGGATAACCGTAAGCAAGGTTGCGAACCACGTCACAGTTTATCATGTGTAGCGAGGCATACTCTCCGAGCAGCACAGCACCTCCCAAACCTGTCAGGTCGCCTCCGTCATTTGGATAGTTTGTGTCAGCCTCGTTGTTTGCAAACAGCGAGTTTACTATCACGGTGTTGTAGCTGGCGTTGATGGCTCCGCCACGTCCTGCGTATGTCACGTTGGTGCCGTTGACTTTGTCAGTTTCCACCTTGGCATAGTTCTGAACGAAGTTGCAGGCAAACACCTTCAGTTCGCTGTCGGTGAAGATGGCACCTCCAAGGCATCCGCCATTATTGCGGAAGTTGCAGTTGCGCACCTCAAGAGGTATGCTTCTATATCCTACAGGCCTCTCGATAGCATTGCCGCTGCCATCCGTATATGTTCTTAAGACATCACCTGTAGTCCAGTTGCCTTCGACACAGATGGCACCCCCCTTATAGTATGTTGATTTACTGTTCACGGCTTTCTCGTCATATCCCATAGCCATGCCGTCCTCGATCTCCACACCATCAATGATTACAGGCACACCAAGCTCGTATGGAACAGTGCCTTTGCCGGCATTTGAGTCAGTTATAACCTTAGGTTCTGGCAGTCCTCCCACATGATTCTCGTCGGCAATACAAGCAATAACGTGATATACGTTTTCGTTGGAATTACCATTCACCACCTGTCCTGACAGAATGGTCTGCACTGCCATCTCCCACGGTTCAGCAATGTTGTTGTGGTTGATGTCGGAGAGCTTGCGTCCTTTTATGATACTCTTTATATCTGGATGGGAGATAACGACAGTTGAATTGCCATGAGTAAATGTTGTCGATGCAACATTGCTTTCTGGAAGATTTCCAACAGAAGCGATATTTCCATAATACGACTCTCCATCGCTTGTGCTTGTCTGCTTCACTTCCACACCTCCCACGATGGTCACGCCTTCAGGCACGAGATATGTACGTCCGCGGCTGTTTACATATTCTCCCTTGATGTTTCGCATAGGATAATATGTACCGCCGCTGAGGATAATCTGAAACTCCTTGTCTGTGTTTGTATATTTGCCATTCGCATCTTTTATCTTGCGTGCCTCCCTCACATATTGCAGGGCATCATCGAGATAGCGCATAGGATAGGCGAACGACGAGCCTTCCTGCTTATAGTATGTGCTTTTGTCCTGGTTCTGCATCACCTCTACGGATGTTGTGGCTACGTCTTCCTCGTTCTTCACCACGAAGATTCGGGTCATGAGGTTATCTTCAGTTGCCTTGGGCAGCACCAGTTCGCCGATGGCTCTCGCTCCGATGTCAATGAAGTCGTTGCCCTCGAATGTGCGCGTTGTCTTTGCGAGGTCTTCGGTGGTAAGGGCGTATTTTGGGATAAGGTCATTGTAGTCCTTATACTCCATACCTCCACGCGCCAACAGACTGTATTTCTTTATCTTATAGAACTCATAACTATTATGCATTCTCTTGAAAGCCGTTCCCTTGCTGTCGGTATAGTCATGGTTGTACGTTTCTGTGGCGAAGCGCACACCCTTATCCAAATCGGTATGCACTGCGATGTTGTTGATACCCGGTTCACGAGTAGTCTCTGTGGCGCAGAAGGAGATGGGATAGTCATCGATGGTAAGGTTGGTGTTCCCTGCATCCGAGGGTGTCACCATTCCGTTGACGTTCGACTGCTCGCTACCCGTGTTCTGCCAGAACAGCACACTGTTTGCCCTGACATTCGGCGTGCCGTCGGTGGTGAACGAGATACCTCCTCCCGCTCCGCTTGCCGTGTTATATATGATGTCGGACGTGAAGATGCGGGCAGGGTTGGTTGCGGCGTTGACATTCTCAGAGGATGCCGATGCCGGTTCTTCCACGTATAGTCCTCCTCCGTCACCCTTGGTTACCTCGTTATATTGCACGATACTTCCGCTCACCAATGCGCCCTCTTCGAGATACAGTCCACCCCCGGCATCCGTAGCCTTGTTGTTCTGCACCACGCAGTTGCGTATATGTGCATATCCCGTGACGATGGCAGCCCCACCCACACGAGTGTCTGTTCTTTGTCCCGTAGATTGCTTCTCGCCGTCGGCATTACCGTCTTCTATGAATAGTCCGTCGAGCACGGCACGGGGTGATATGTTTGTAAGAGCATCTGTTGTCTTGAGTGTTCCCTCTTCGGTATATGTATCATTGGTGAACGTCACCACATTATATACGTTTACATCCTGGTCGTCAGCCTGATATACACCGCTGAGAGTGGTGCGGTTTTTCAGTACATCACGATTGTCGGTATAGTTGCCCTCAGAGACCTTGGTATAGAATCCGTTTTTGTCAGCACTTTCGTAGTCGTCGCTATATCCTCCCCATACCTCCACTCCATGAGGCACGATGATAGTATAGTCGCGAGTGTTCACCTCCTGTCCCGAAGCCGTCACCTTGTTGGAGCGGCGAGGGCGATATACAAAGCCAGAATACTGATTAGAAACTTTATCCGGTGCATCTCCCGCCAATTTCACAATCACCTTTCTCGTTGTCGAAGGATTATCCTCCAAATATCTTCCCGCAGCATCCAGTACCTTCTGCAACTTAGTCCAGCAAGCCGCATTTTCGGGATTGGCTGCCGAGCCTGTGCCTCGTCCGTTCTGCGTGACATAGAACACCGCCTTGTCCGCGCTTGTCGATACATCGGGAGTGATGCTGTAAGCACCATTAAACTCGTATGCTCCGATATCCACGGTACAGTCTTGGATACGGTCGGCATATTGGGCATCGTATGAAGGAAGCACAATGTCAGCGGTTTCCTCCATATTCTTTCCTAACTGGTCCGTTCCCATGTTAATGGCAATAGCCCCTTCTTTCAGACTATAGTCACCATTGACCGGATCGTTGAAGAGGTCTGAGACTGACATATTCTTGTCATCCATATAAACAAATGAAGAAGCATCAACATTAGTATAGGAATTGTCAAAAGTCTTATGAGCATTGCTATTCTTAAACAGACAGTTTTTCAGAGTTATATTACCTGCACCTGTAGTACAATCAAATTCTTTACTACCGTTTGTTGTATTATTATAAATAATGGAGTTATACACATCTATTCGACCATTTGAGAACCACTTACCAGAATAAAGTGTCAATGGTCCTTCATTAGCCGTAATTGTATTATTATAGAATCTACCATTCTCAAAGAACACGCCAGTACCTTGCGTTGTTCCGTTACCTGTAATCTTATTATGAATGACAGAAGTGTTGAATACAGTACCAGTTCTTTGATAAAGTCCTCCACCAAAGACATTATTGTCAGAACCGCCTTCACCATTTAATATATTACCATCAATCTCACAGTTTTCAATTATTCCACCATTTTGGAATATGCCACCTCCACGAGTATTTGATTTTGACGACAGAATATTATTTGTTATCACACAGTTAGCCAAACGTCCATTGATACGCAAAGCCACTCCAGCTCCACCGTCACGCTGATGTGTAATCTTGGTTCTTCCGTTGCGGATAACAAAACCATCCCAACTGGTAATGACACAGAATGGATTAATTGGGTCGTTATCAAACTCCAGGTTATTTCCTTGAGTGCTACCATTGATATTTCCTTTTCCTTTAAAATAAGGATAGGGCTGGGTCAACACGCGTTGTGTCTTGTATGCCATCTGATATGCATTGAGATCGTATGTATACCCACCGGAAACACCTTTATCAAATATTCCGTTGTTTCCAAACTGTATATCTTTGGGGTCAAAAAATTTTCCGTCACCATATACAGAATTTACTGTTAGTTTGATATATCTGGCACTAATTGTGGAACCAAAGTCTGTAAGGCTCTCTAATTCATTATCAACTGTTAATCCTGATATAGTATTCCAAGAAGAATAATCTGATGAATAATCAATCGTTATTGAATTTGGTTTATAGTTTCTACTTATTAATTTCATTTGACTTATGGAATACTCCTGTCTCATATCAATAGTGATGTATTGTGGTAAAATAGGCAAAGATGCATCCTTCCAAGCTGTATGCCAAAAAGTATTTTCATTACCGTCAATTGCATCTGCAGCCCTTCCTGTAGCACCCTCACCATTAGTTTCTTCAGTGGAAAACTCCTCTACAGTCCACTGAGTTCTATCTAAAGGGGAAAAATCAGAAGAAGATGTACCTGTTCCCAAATATATTTCCTTCAAATCGGTATAGCTGTTGGAATAAGTATTTATGATATTGATTCTGACATAACGAGCTGTAGCAGCCTCTCCCATAAAACAATAGCATGGATTCTCGTTTGACATAGTATAAGAGAATTGTTTTTTGTTATCCGTCCACAAGTCATAATCAGTGACTGGGGAATGATCACAATACTCTATCAAAATATTCTTAATCTTATAATTTCTCGCATATAATTTCACCGCATTAAAACTTTGCGATGACGACAAATCCAATGTTATGTGCTGTTGATTGGTTCCTTTTTTTATTGTATGCCAATAAGTAGATGTACTATTATCAATAGCCTGTTCTACCCTACCATTCGAGCCTTCTCCATTGACCTCTTCTGAAGAAAAACTCTTTATTCTCCAGTTTGTCCTATCAACAGGTTCAAAATTTGATATTTGATTCTTATAAAGACCTAAATTGTTTTTATAGTCATCCACCTGAGGCCCCCATGCTCCTGTACCAATAACACCTGTCTCAGTCACCTCGTCATCTGTCAATGTCTCAAGGATAGAGGTCTTGGGTACACGCTCTTTCATACCAGGGGATTGAGGGTCGCCTCCCTTGCCGGGAAAACCGCCATATACATCCACTGCATCACGCATGAAGAAGCCTTCGCGACGGATGTATTCACCCTCGCCTATCCAGACTTGAACGCGCTTGCTCTTGTCAACAGTTGAGACATCTATAGTTGTACGGTTAGGATTGACTGTGCTTTGACTTCCGGGATTGAAGTGCGTCACATCTGGAATCTCTGTGTATTTGATAATATTATCATCATTTCTCTCCAACGAGCGGGCAAAAGCCTCGTCCACTGCCCACTGGAGACCTGTGAGCTGATAACCTTCCTCATACAACTCGGCATCCACTCCGCCGAAGCTATGGTTGTTCTTGTATTTGTCTATTTCGAGATTTCCGTTGATGGCGTTCTGCCATGATGAGCCGTCACCGTCTCTTGTCGTGTCTATCGTTCCGTCGGGATTACGGTAGTCTCTCACAAAAATCACCTTGCCGTATGGGGGCATATAGCCTCCTTCCACGTCTTCGTTGGAAGTGTCGCCTTCTGCCACTTCATTATGGTTTTCCACTGCACCAATGTCGGCTGCACCGCCATAGTTGCGGTAGATATTTGTTGTTATGTCCTTGCCAAAGCCGGGGTCGGTGGCTGAGGAGCCTGTCTCGTTGGCGGCATTCACCATGGGATTGGTGTTCGTAGGCATCCAGTTCGGGTCGCCTCCGTACATCGTCACGTCGCCCTCCTTGTTCACTCCTATGTTGCTCGTGGGGTTGACGAACTTGGGATAGGTGGAGGTATAGGAAGAGTGATAGGAGAACTTGGAGGTGGCGACATCGCTAAAAGAAGTTACTCCCAGGTCCATCATATTGTTGGCATTGGTTGCTCCTTCTGCCAATCTTATACTTCCGTTTGATGTCGTATAGAAAGTGACAACCTTGGAATCGGGAGTAGAGGCATCAGCCTTCAAATCCGTTATCTTGGGATTGTTGCTTGAGGTATATGAGCCATAGCCGATATTGGCATGCAGGGCTGTGTTCTTCACCTTGATATTGGCATTGTATGTAGCCATCACTCCATATCCCACATTGCCACGTATGAGGCAGTGATTGAGGGTGAGCGTGGTGTTGCTGCCTGTAGCCTCAACGGTGGCTGCCTGCTCACGGGTGACGGCATTGTTATGGAAGATACAGTTCTCCACATCCACCTGCATCACTGCTCCTGGAGTGTTGCGCAGGAAAAGGGCAGAGCCTTGCGAGGCAGTGCAGTTGGCTACCACACAGTTGCGTATCTTGATGCCCGTCATCTGCTGGTCGGCATTACTGTTGATGACGGCGATGCCCGCTCCTCCCTCCAAAGCGAGGGTGGGCAGCACACTGCTCGTCTGGGCATTGGCGAAGTAGAGCTGCAATCCATCCACAATGACATCGGTCGCTCCATGGCGCACGGTGATGATATGACAACCATTTTCGGCATAGTCGCTGCCCGTTATATTGGCAGTGATGCGGGTGGGATAAGCCTTGGGATTTCGCTTGGAGACACCAGTGCCGGTGAGCGACGAGGCGAAACCGCCATACAGCCGCACATGGCTCGGCAGGTCGATATACGACGAGCGGATATGGGGCAGATAGGAATTTCCAGCCGTTGTGGCAGTGCCCTGCTTGACAAGAATCTGCACGGGGCCGTCTGCCGTTAGATTAAGAGTTTTCACATAATCCAGGGCATCGTTGATATTGCTGAAAGCATTCTCCCAAGAGCTTCCCAACGTCGCATCATTAGCAAGCGACACTACGGCATCTGTGGTGGGGTCGATAAATATTGTTTTTATCTGAGTGGTATTGTCCTCAATACTTGCCACCAGGGCACTTGCACCATTAAAGCTATTTGCCACAAAGGCGCCAAGCACGCAACGGGGGGCAAACTGACTGCCTAAGATGTCATCAGTGATATGTGCACCAATGATGTCATTGCCATTGGTGTCATAATCGCCAGATGTGGGATAGTCGTTGAGCTGCATACCCTGATGACGCAGATATGACGAGGCGCGGGGATTCCATCGCCCCGTGGCAGTAGTATTGTCAATCACACCAGCAGAGCCGGGAACGTCGGTGAAGTCAGGATAATATCCCGGAGTAGAGGTATTGCTGTTTTCCTCATTCAAGGAATACACTCCGTTGGTGCGCTTCACCGTACCGCTCCAATCGACGTAGTTGTATTTGGAGAGAGCCACGAAGTCGAGCTTCACCTTTGGTGTAGAGGCATGCTCACGGTATGTGGCATACTGCACATTGTTGTTGGCAGCCACCTCGTTGCCCCATATCACGGAATTGGTAACCATACCGCCTCCATCCACATAGAGTCCGCCACTGCGTCCGTAGCGCCGGTTGTTATACACCACTCCCGCTCCCACACATTTGTTGCATGTGATGGTGAGGTGGTTGAGCAGACCGCCATTCTTCATAAACACTCCTCCTGCCTCTGCCGATGATGTGTTGTTGTTCACCACGCATCCCGTTGCGAATGAAGCATATCGCGCATTGTCGTTGGCAGGCTGCGAGGAGAAAGCTATGGAGAGTCCGCCGCCACATCTTGCGGCATTGTTCTCGATAAGGCAATGGCGCACTATGCCGCCATCGTCGCAAGCCACTCCGCCTCCATAACCGTCGGTAACACCCACTCCACCCGACTGGTTCTGGGTGACATAGCATTGCTCCATCAGTCCTCCGCCGTCCATATACACACCGCCGCCACGCAGCGACGATGAGTTCTGGCGGATGATACAGTTGCGCAGCACGGTATTGCCCACCATATACACTCCGCCGCCATAACTGTTGTGATAAGCATGAGAGCCGTCAGTTTGCTCGGGCACGGTGCGGTTGGAGGCATTGCCGTCGCGTATGGTAAAGCCGTCGAGACCGGCGGTATGGGCAAGAGCCACGCCACGTTTTTTGGTGTCGAGACCGGAGGAATGGATTGAGGTGTTGGTGGCAAACCATACCACATGATATGAGTTGCCCGTAAACGACTCGTCGTATTCGTTCTTTGCCGAGTTCCACTTCATCGGGTCGGTGGAAGAAGAGCTATGATTGCCGCTAAGGATGGTGATGTTCTTCATTCGCCACTTCAATCCTTTGGCTTCAGAGATTGTCCTTTCTTTCGTTCCGTCGGCATCAAGGACGATACGTTTTTCGGGGTTTGCTTCGGGATTATCGGCACTAAATCCCCCATAAACCGTTATGCCATCATAGATAAGAAAAGAAGTGTATAGCACACCGTCGCCACCGGGGGTAGAAGTGGTGGGTCGGTAAGTTCCCTTCGCCACATACACTCGTCCCTCCGTGATGCCGTTTCGGGTCATATAGTCGTGAAGCGACTCTATGGCATCCTGCAGGTTGTTCTTAGCTGCCGTCCACGACGTTCCGTCGTTGGCATAGTTGCCCGACATTCTGACATATCGTACAGGACCGCTGAATGTTGTCTGCGCCATGGTTGTGGTGCAGAGGGTCAGCATAGCTGCTATAATGGTGTATATCCTTCTAATACTCAACATATTTTCTTGCATTTCAAATCAATTCATTGTCGGCTCTTCTGTGATTTTCATCACGTTCTGCGCCTTTTGCGATGTATCAACATTTATGAACACCCTTATCCATGGGGTGAATATCTTGTCGCCCGTAGGCTTTTCTATTCTGATGTATGTGTTATATCCCTTGGTGGCATGGTCCTCGTTGTATATGCTCGAACCGTCCGGGGTGGATGTGGTGTAGTTGTTGCACAGGAGGCGCATCTTGATGAAGTTGTCTGCAACCGGTTCGGTGCCTGCTGTCGTATTATATACCTTGGGCGTGACGTATGCCACTACCCTGCCATGGTATTTCATACCGTAGTCCTTCTCGTCAAGATGATAATAATAGGTGTTGTAGCCTCCTGATGCCACGTATGCACCCGTAGGACTTGAAGGCGTATTGTCATGAGCGGGAACTGAGCCGGATTTAACATTTCCGTTCTCATCTTTCACGGTATATTGCGGAGTGGTCTCCGACCCTATAAGACGGATTTTGTATGAACTGAGAGAACTGCTGTATCCCGTCTCCAACGGACGGAAGAGGAAACAACCGTATTTGGGCAGGTCGCGAAGCTCTACAAGCGAGAAGAAGAGCTTGTCCTTCTCGCTCTTGCTGTTCACCATTGTCTCACATTCGTATTTTGTCCAAAACTTATGGGCGGGGAGATAGGTGCCGCCTGAGGTGGCGGCATCCCATGAATCCAAAGGGGCGCCGGGGCTTTTACTCTTCTCCGTAGGCACAGCCCAGTCTGCCGTTCCCTGATAATCCTCGTCAATGCTCCATTGCACGTCCACTTTTGTCGCCACGTGATAGAGCACTATGTTGATGTTCGGCACATTGGAGGCATAGTCTGTTATTGTGCCGTAATAATCACCGTTGTCATCCGTCTTGTTATATGGTGTGGAATATACATCCTGCATATTGTTGCGCAGGGTGATATTGGAGAAGATAATGTTCTTCACGGCATCCTCCGTGCCGTAAGTGTCATCAGTATATGTCTTTGATTCGTTGATATACTCTCGCGGATTTGAGCCGCCGAATTTGCTTGGGCTGGCACAATTAAAGGAGAGATGATTGCTTTTCCCGTCTTCCGGCATAGAAGAAGAGGCATTAGTGGTATGCAGCGGTTTATATGAGGCGGCGGCATAAATTTTGCCCTTGCTCCTGTTGAGCGGCAGATTGATGCTGACATTGCCTTTATAGGTGTATATGCTGTCGGTGCCCGAGACGGTCTTTTCCCATGATGAGGTGAGTTCGTTGTCTGGGATTTCTATCTTCTGATATATGACGGACTTTGTGCCGTTGGTGCTCTCGTTGCATAGGAAGAGGTAGATATATTGGGGGAGATGGAATTGCTCGTATGTGCCGGGGTCGCCAAAGGCTCGTGTAGTGGCTGACGCCGGGGTCACAGCCTCATCGCCTATGCCCACATCAGTGGGATTGACGAAGCCTTCGGCTGGGATAGAGATGGATATAGGCATCTCCACGGTTTCGAGACCGCGGGAGGCAAGGCTGTCGTCATCCGAACAAGAGGTGACGAAGGCAGCCGCCATTATCATCATTATAGTCCATAATATGTTTTTCAAATCAGTAATCATCATAAATAAATATTTAACTCAGCCTTGAGACATATTATCTCCCCTCTCTCTTGGAGAGGGGCCGGGGGTGAGGCTTCCAACTTTAATTCTTTAATTTTTTAATTCTTTAATTTCTGACTTAGTCAGACTATATCTCTGGCTCATAAGTCCCCCCTTGCTTCCAGTCCAGCGTCACGCTTACTCCCACGTCGTGACTCTCGGGAGTGAGGGAGCCGTCCTGCTTCATCTTCATCTTTATTATCTTGAGATAACCGGCGAGGAGGGGTTGCTCCACAGAGATGATGTTCTCAGTGACAGAGCCGTCGGGGAGGGTTATGTATGCCTTTATGCGGAAGAGGGTCTCTGCCTGGGAATCTGCCCTTGCCGGGGCTTGACTGACGGCGGAAGCGGTGGCTACGGTGTTGTTCCTCGACGGGAAGCTCACGGCATAATGGCAGGTGCGGTGCTGACCGGGGAGAGGTATCTCAGTTGAGCGCACCACGGGATTGGCTGTGAAGGCGTAGGTGCTGTCAGCCACGGCGAAGGAGGTGGCTAAGTCCTGGGTGAACACCTTCATGCCGCGTATATCCACACCCGTGGTATCCACCACAAGGGCGGCGCAGCTGTTAGCCATATACAGATCAACGTAATATGTCTCGGTGCAGCCGCACACCTCTATCACCTGTCTTGCGGTGAAGAGACCGGTGGTGTGGCTGTTGAGGGTGTCGGTGAGGTTGTCATACTGCAACTTCATGTCATCGGGATGGGTGTCATCGAGGGGGCGGATATTTTCAGCGTCGGCTATATTTGCCACAACGAGATTACGGTAGTCACGTTCTGGCAGATACACCACGTATTCGGCTTGCGACGCATCCATCGTATGCTTTTCCGTTTTATACAGTTTGTCGTCGGTGTCATAGAATGAGAGAGAGATGTCGTGTGCCCAGTCAGTGAATATACCGCTGAGTGAGGAGCTGAGTGCTTGTGCCACGGGGCGTTCCTCCTCCGTGCCGAGCTGTGTTTCGAGTTCGGTTTGGATGTTTGTTCTGAGTTTCAGGCGATATACGATTTTGTTGTCCAATCCGCAGTCGGAGTTGTCCTCGTCGATGATAGAGCACGACGAGAGCAGCAGCATTGCGGCGAGCAATATTAGCAGACAAGACTTACTTCTCATTACCTTATTATATATATGATATTGTTGTTGTTAATACCGTTATAATGGCATCACGACAATAGATGTCGTGACGCCATTATAACAGAGTATTTATTGTATTACTCAATAGTAACATCGTATGTCAAACCTGTCTTCCACTCAAGGTCAACTGAAAGACCGAGCTGGAGCTTAGAGGCGCGGAGGTCAGGAATTGTGACGTATGCGTTCTTCAAGCTATTGATAGTGAATTTAGCTACTGTTGTATAATCCTGAATGAATACACGCAATGTATTTGCTTCTACAGGATAGCGATTCTCATAAGACTTATAAAGGTATCCTTCCGTATGATTATTCTCATCTGTATCATAGCTTACGGGCCAACCACTTAATGTCTTATTTTCTATTTCAAGTCTACCCACAAGATAAAATTTCTGACCATCAGCAACAATTCCATCTTGACCTTTGAAATCAACACCTGTATTGTTAACAAGCTCAATTGCAATGCTAACAGGTTCCTGATTAATAGCTGAAACATAGTTATCAAAAACTAATGTATAGTTTACAGTTGGTTGTGTAGAACCATCACTAATAATAGCAGCTTGCATGCCAGATACAACGTTCTTGTCATAGATGATGCCCTCATTTTGAGTTGCTGTAGTAACATAATTCCATTTAACTGATTCTGGCTGTCCACCGATAATAATACCAGTAACAGGAAAAACATTACTATTAGTTACATTGATAGCAACATCAGCATTGTCAAGCAATGTAGATTCCTTACAAATAACACTCGTCTGCAAAGATGCAACGCCATAGTTGATGTTATTACGCAAAGCTATCATACTTGTTGTTGACTTGACCACATTGTCTGAGAAACCAGACCAGTTATTGTTAGCATCCCATGTCGTTGTCATTACTGGCCAATTGAATGAACTGTTTGAGTCAGAGGATCTCAACGGAGTATTGGCATAATATGCAACAGGAGCGGGATAGCACAACTTTGAAACATTCATATTGTTCTGACTGGGTGTAGCTGACTGTGTCTCTGCAACATATGAAGGTACGGCAGGGGTAGCTGCTGACCAAGTCAATACCATAGAACCATCTGGGAAGTTCTGATAAGTCGGGAATTCCTTTACAGTATTAGAAACACCACTTTTCCATTCTAATTTTGAATGTGTCTCAGATCCCGTGGGCTCAGTATATGAAACTCCGCAATCTTCAGTTCCTTGAATAGCAGTAATAATAGCTTGCGCTAACTTTTGATAATCACCAGAACCTTTAAATATTGGATAACAAACATCATATAAACGATGAACTGTCTCAAGGATAGCAGCTGCTGAACCTGCTTTCAAAGAAGTAAAGTTTGAGTATGCTTGTTTAAGTGTTACTTCATCACCTGCGGTTGTTCCCTGCAAACTTGCCCAATTAGTTTCAACTGACTCTGAACCAACTACAGCCTTTGCAGCGGCAATACTTTTCAGCCAAGAACTAAGAGTTGTCTTTGGTGCATTCAAACCACTTCTTGATATTTTCTCAAGGTCAAAATGAATATTATCGACAGTTGTTGCTGAGGTGAGGTTGTTAGTAATAACACCTTGGTTAAATTTGGTATCAGGAGTTGTTCCCATTGGAGATGTACCATAGAACAAGAAATTGTCTGTACCTACGGGAACGTTTACATCACTATACACCGTCGAACTTTGAGATGAAGAAAGAGCGTCGCTATTTTCTATCGAACTTGTATTTGAAACACCATCCAATGGTATTGCCTTACTAATATAAGAACTTGTAGTAGGTACACCAGTAATAGGGAGCAGATAAATATTCTTCATACCAAGGAACTGACTACCTGAAGCCTGAGTATTCTCAGCACTCATTCTTGTCTTGCCATTAGAGGGCGTAGCGATATTAATCGCAAACTGGGTCTTCACGCTCTTGCCGTCATAGGTGGGATTGACGGGAGCATCGGTTACGTCGTCGGAGGACGAGCAGGCTACTAAGCCTGCGGTTGACAACAGTGCTATCGCACCGTTGAGAACATAATGATTAATTCTCTTCATAACTACTAAAAAATTTATTTATACTAATTTATTTACCTATTCTATTGGTGTTTTTGCGGAAGATACACCTGTCTCCAAAATAGCTACTCCAACTGCCCGATGTTGCGGCGGGCATCCTCGTTGCCTGAGGCTGCGGCACGGCGGAAACGGCGTAGGGCTTCTTGCTTGTTGCCCGTCATGTAAAGAGCCACACCAAGGGCATTCTGCGCACGCTCGTCTGACTCTACAGTGCGGAGCATCGTAAGTGCCTCTGTATAGCGCTGCTCACGCAATAGCTCGGAGGCACGGTTGATAACCGCGGCGGCTGAATCGGGCACATAGTCGTAATATATGCGGATGTATCCTGAATTGCGCTGGTCGCTCAGCACGTTGTCCTTAAGGTATTTATATGTCTTTCCGCCATTGAGTCGCTTCATCTTGCGCTCACGCTCGTCGGGGTTCTTCTCGGTGTCGATTATGTTGAGTAGTTGGTCGCGTCCCTCTATGTTGCTGTCGGCAATCTGGTCGCGCAGCTCTGTCCATGCCTCACCGCCGTTGCATAGCTCAAACATGGCATTGCCTGTCTTTACCCTCTGCTTGATATAGTCGCGCAGGGCGGCAGCACGGTTCTGACCCAAAAGATTGTTGCGCTTCACGCTACCCTCGGGCGAGGCAAGACCGATAATCTGTATGAGCTTTACGCTCGACGTGGAGTCAGCCATAATCTGGCGAGTGATGCTCACGATGGTGTCGAGAGTGGCGGCATTGTCGCGGAAGTCGTGCAGCAGTGTCCACTTGGCCAAGGGGAAGAAGACATACAAGGCTCCCTCCTCCTTGCGCAGTATGCGGCTGCTGTCGTAAGGACGATACTGGGATATATGCTGAAGCACGGGATTGTTGCGCTGTAGCTCGCCCGCCTTGCCGGTGTTGTCCTCAACCTGGGAGAACACGGGATGGAAGGGACGCTCGCAGAGGAAACTTTCGCAGCAAAGGACTACGGCAGGACTTACCTCGCAGCAACCCTCCCCCTCTACTGACGTGCAGAGCTGAAGTGTGGAGCCTACTACCCAGGGATAGCGGTCGGTGGGCAGATAGGCGGTGCGAGTGATGACTGAGTCGATACCCGAAGGCACATACGAGGGTACAGTGGCATTGCGGTCGCCAAGCACCACGCGGCGGCGCAGCTTCTTGGCATTGAGCTTGCCGCGCACAGTGACTGACTCCTCAAAGATGGTGTCGGTGCCGCAGGTGAAGAACGGAGTCACCAGATAGGAATAGTCGGAGCCGGCTGAGGCAGGGTGAAGGAATAGCGGACACAGTAGCCATTGCCCTCGCGCTCCACACCGTCAACACGCAGTGACATCTGCGGTGACGTCTGCGATATGGCATCTATACATGCCATAACCGTGAGAGTGATAATCAGAAAAAATCTTTTCATAAATATATCCTTTCCTTACCTTTATTTTATTATATACACTATGTTCAACGCCAACTTGGGCAGAACAAGAAACTTGTTGTCGGAACCACGGTAGGTGCCGCACTTAGGGTAGTCGTACCTGTCAGACCAGGTATAGCCGAGGTCGAGACCCGCCTCAGCCTCAAGACTCCAATGGGGAGAGATTATCCACGAGTAACCGTAGGATGCACCTATGGCGGCAAGGTCGCCCTGTCGGCGCTCACCGTCAACACCACCATAAAGTCCAAAGGGAAACTTGATGTCGCTTACGTTATAATGCACATAAGCTATGTTTGCTCCGAAGTAATGTCCTGAGAATGATTCGCACAACCAGTAGCGAAGTTGTGGGGCAACAAGCAGATGCTTGAGTTTCTTGTTGTCGGGAAAAGTCCAGGGATTAAGAGCGATATTCATCCCTGCTGTCCATTTGTTAGACAGCCTTAGCTCTATTCCCAAATTGGGAGTGGTGGTGGCATCGTAAAGGATATTGTTCTTAATGGCAATATTCTGCGCTTTGGAAGGAATAATGTCACCCGTCAACAATATCAATAATAGCATGAGGACTTTTCCACCTCTATTTTTTCCTTTCATTGTTATCCAAATTATATTAAAACCTTATCCCAACTATCGTTAAATTGATACCTATCATTTAAATCGGCATGCAAAAATACTAATTAAATTGGAACAGGCGAAATCTCCCCTCCCTCGATTAATATTTATTAAATTAGATTAACCGAATTTGCAAGTTCAACATAGAACTGCAATTTCTGGTAGATGAGAATAAATAATCTAATACCAGAAAACACCGAGGGGTGTAGTTTAACTATTTATGTTGACTACTTATCGTCTTATTCATAAAACATCATGCCGTCAAGACTAAGGTGCGGACGCTCGTTGTTGTAAAATACGACAGCAGCGTCCACGGCAGCCCTGACTTCTTCTATGATTCCAAAATCCCCAATTTTGAATATCTATAGTATTCCAAAATCCCCATTTTTTACCAATTATAGTGTAATATGTAACTTTGCATCACCAAAAAAATGGTAAATTCATAGGGGTGATGAGTAGTTACGGAGCAAGACGCAAGTTTTTCTCCCTTTTTCTTTGTCCTTTCAATTTTTATTTGTAATTTTGCGGCGAGATAATTTTTTAAGGAGTTACGATAATGAGAACATTGGTTATTGATCAGAATATTTATAATGGCGCCGAATCTTACGCTAAGACCCACAATATTAGCTTGAAAGATTTCGTTGAAAGCATTATTATGAAGACCCTGTCGTTAGAGAACACCTCTAAGAAAAGACAGAGTCATTCTTGGTATGATTACCCTTTGTCAGCCGAAGTAATGGAAATGACTTTTGATGAGCGTAAGGATTTGGGAGATAATTACAAAGAAGACTATGCCAAATACCAAATAAAAAAATCGCTATGAAAGTGTTTCTTGACACAAATGTAATCATCGATTTTTATGCACAAAGGGAGAGTTTCTTTAGGCCTGCAGCCATAATTGTCGATTTGGCCATGAGGGGAAACATTGAGTTATGTGTTTCTTCATTATCATTTGTAAATGCATTCTATGTTCTGCGCAAGACATATCAGGTTGAAGAATTATATGATAAATTGTCGAGATTTTCAGAATTGTGTACTATTACATCTATTGGAGATACAGACATTAGGTATAGTTTGAACAACAGAAGTTCGGATTTTGAGGATACGGTTCAGTACATATCCGCCAAGTCTATCCAACCAGATGTTATTGTAACACGAAACATTCGGCATTTTAAGGGTATAGACATGATGATCCAAACCCCAACAGAGTTTCTTGATGATTATTTTAACTAATAATATAGGGAGCAAGACTTAATTTTTTCTCCCTTTTTCTTTGTCCTTTCGATTTCTATTTGTAATTTTGCGACTGAATAATACTTTAAGGAGTTACGAGAGTGAACCAAGGTACCTGACCCTATGACCCTATTCTTTTCATTCTTCTAATGCATTTAACCAAAGGGCGCACTGTCACCTTACGACAGACGTCTGTCATAACTACGACAGTCGGCTGTCATAACTGTGACAGTCTTGGCTAAGACATTAGGCTTGCAGTTGCCATAAGACATCTCGTTTCGTGTTGTATAAGCCAGCTCCGCAAACACCCTACACCCTACATTATTTCGTAGCAGCATCCTGATAATCAGATGGTTAATGAATGTAGGGTGCCTCTCAACCCTACATTAACCCTACATCATCCGTACATTAATTTTTTCATGGTCTCGTTAATCGTCTCCGCGATGACCGATTTTTTCATTTCGATAGCCCGATCAATTCATTGGCGTTTCAATTTGTGTAAGGTGAATGTAGGGTGAATGTAGGGTTGAGAGGCACCCTACATTCTGTAAATATCTGAATGTCAGGCTTTTAGTATGAAATAATGTAGGGTGTAGGGGAAAAGATTTACGCTAACTCAAGGTCCATGATTTCCCGCAGTTTTTCCACTGCGGGATTTTCTTTGCTCATCTCCTCAAACTGCTCGCGCCTCGACAATATCCTCACAGCCTCCTCGTGCTTGGTAAGCACGAGTTCGAGTGTGATGGAGGTGTTGCTGAGATACAATTTCAGAGTGTTGAGAATGCTCTTCTGTATCTGCTGCATCTGTTCGAGTATCACCTGGTTGTCCACCATGACCTTCACATTCGGAAATTCACCTATTTTCGGGTTCATGTTCTTCATTCTGGTGGCTATGGCACTCAGTTTCTGCGGCATTCTGTTGCACATCGACATCCATTGCAGTTCAAGGTCCTCCTGCGAGAACTGGTTGTTTTCGGTGATGGGCTTTGAGTTAGGGTCGTTGGGAGCCAGCATGCCCGGCACGATTTGTATCTTGCTTCTCTTCGACATCTCGCGCACCTTGTTCCAAGAAAAGCCAACGTTGCTGCCGGCCTTGAGCACTGGGCGGTTCACGGTGCTGTAGTTTGCCCGTTGCTGTTTCCCATTCTGCTCTTGCACCACCATTGTTTCCTCCTTTGCATCTTGCTTTTTGTCAGCCACACCACCAGCCGCGGCCACCTGTACTGCCGCTTTTCCCTGCCGTTGCTGTCTGACAATATTCTGAAACAGGCATTTTAGTTGTCTGGGCCTACGCCCACTGCCCACAGAGTCGTCGGGTTGTGTTATCTGTGCTATTTCAATAAGCGTGAGTTCCACGAGCAGACGCTTGTTGGAGCTTTGACGATAATTCACGTCGCAGTCGTTCATCAGCCTAAGCGCCTGGTAGAGAAATCTTGTGTCGGCCTTCTGGGCCTGGAGCTTGTATTTCTCCTTCTGCTGTTCGCTTGCCTCAAGCAGCGACAATGTCTGGACGTCTTTAGCCATCAGCACGTTTCTCACGTGGCGAGCCAGTCCTGCTATGAGCTGTCCTCCGTCGAATCCTTTGTTTATCACGTCGTTCAGCAGCACCATCACCTCCGGCACCTTGTTTTCCAAACTAAGGTCGACGATGCGGAAATAGTTTTCGGCATCGAGCACGTTAAGGTCTTCTATCACCTTCTGATATGTGATGTTTCCCTGACAGAAGCTCGCAGCCTGGTCGAAGATGGACAATGCGTCGCGCATACCTCCGTCGGCCTTTTCGGCAATCACCTCCAGTGCCTCCTGCTCCGCCGTGATGCCTTCCTTCTCGGCCACCATTTTCAGGTGAGCCACGGTGTTTGCCACGGTCATTCGCTCGAAGTCGTATATTTGGCATCGCGACAGTATGGTGGGCAGTATCTTGTGTTTCTCGGTTGTAGCGAGTATGAATATCACGTGTGCCGGCGGTTCCTCAAGGGT
Source organism: Prevotella sp. P2-180 (assembly GCF_002251435.1). Classification (GTDB taxonomy): domain Bacteria; phylum Bacteroidota; class Bacteroidia; order Bacteroidales; family Bacteroidaceae; genus Prevotella. The sequence goes on along the minus strand of NZ_NPJI01000005.1, from coordinate 37,246 downwards.
TTTGAGGAAGGCGTTGAAGGCAGCCGTTGAGAGCATGTGGACCTCGTCGATGATGAACACCTTGTATCGTCCCACCTGCGGCGGAATCCTCGTCTGCTCCATGAGCGTCTTTATGTGCTCCACGGAGTTGTTGCTGGCAGCGTCTAGCTCGAAGATGTTGAACGACCGCTGCTCGTTGAAAGCCTTGCAGCTCTCACACTCATTGCATGCCTCGCCGTCTGAAGTGGGCGACATGCAGTTGATAGTCTTGGCGAAAATACGTGCACATGTGGTCTTGCCTACTCCACGTGGTCCGCAGAAGAGGTATGCATGAGCCAGTTTCCCGCTCTTCACCGCATTTTTCAGTGTAGTGGTCAAAGCGGCCTGCCCCACTACTGTGTCGAACGACAGCGGGCGGTATTTTCTTGCCGAAACGATATATTCACTCATATTATGTAACTTAAAAATTCGCTTTTCTCAACTATTGGTAACAGTTCAGCAAAGATTCTTTCACACCACCCCAATAATCTCCTGTACCGACTTGCATCCGTGCCTGTCTAACCAGTCGTTGATGCCATCGCGCACCTTTATGGTGACTGCAGGGTCGATAAAGTTTGCCGTGCCAATCTCTACGGCAGTGGCGCCCGCCATAAGGAATTCTATGGCATCCTCAGCTGTCATAATGCCTCCGAGTCCCACTACCGGAATGTTCACCGCCTTAGCCACCTGCCACACCATTCTCACGGCCACAGGCTTCACTGCCGGTCCGCTAAGTCCTCCAGTGCCGATGCTCAGTCTTGAACAGCGTTTCTCTATGTCTATTGACATTCCCATCAGTGTGTTGATGAGCGACACCGAGTCGGCTCCCTCTGCTTCTACTGCCCGGGCTATCTCGGCAATGTTTGTCACGTTTGGCGACAGCTTTACTATCAGCGTTTTTGAATATCGCTTTCTCACAGCTTTCACCACGCTTGCCGCTCCCTGACATGTGACTCCAAAGGCCATTCCGCCGTCTTTTACGTTTGGACACGAAATGTTGAGTTCTATGGCTGGTATCCGTTCCAGTGCATCCACTCGTGCCGCACACTCGGCATAGTCGTCGGGCGACGATCCGCTCACGTTCACAATCATGTTTGTGTCGATGTCTTTTATCTCTGGATAGATATGCTCGGCAAAGTAGTCAACGCCCTTGTTTTGAAGTCCCACACAGTTAAGCATGCCCTTTGCCGTTTCCACCATTCTCGGGTAGTCGTTTCCCTGTCGCGGATTAAGCGTTGTACCTTTTACTATTATGCCACCTATGCCTTCAAGCGGCACGAAGTCAGCAAACTCGACACCATATCCGAAAGTGCCCGATGCTGTCATCACCGGGTTTTTTAGAGATAAGTTATTTATTTTTACATTTAGAGATGCCATAATAATTTCTTAATATTTAACACTGGACCTTCCTTACACACGCATATATTGCCCTCTGTGGTCTTCTCTACACAGCAGAGGCACGCCCCGAGCCCACAAGCCATCATATTCTCTAACGAAGCCTCACATTCCACTCCGGCCTTGTAGGCATATCGTGCCACAGCCATCATCATCGGCTTCGGCCCGCATGTGGCTATCATGTCAAACGGTTCGCCCAGCACCGTATGGTTGGTCACAAAGCCACGCTCGCCACGGCTGCCGTCTTCGGTTGTTATACACACGCGTCCGTACCTTTCAAACAATTCTGTCTCCAGTAGGTCTCCTGCACTGCGTGCCCCGAGCAAAAACGTTGGCTCAATGCCTTTTTCTTTCATCTCCGCTCCCATGTAGAGAAGCGGAGCCACTCCTACACCGCCTCCCACAAGCAACACTCTCTGAGCCTTGTCCGTGGGCATGGTAAAGCCATTGCCTAACGGTAGCACGCAGTTGAGCGTGTCGCCTGGCTTCAATGCTGCTATGTGGCGTGTTCCGTCGCCTATGGCAGCCACCAGCAGCCATAGCTCGTTGTTCTCCCTGTCTACGAAATTGATAGAGATGGGTCTCCTGAGGAATGTGGATGGCGAATCGTCTACACGCACTTCCACAAACTGTCCCGGCAGCATCTCAGGCAGCTGATTGTCGTGGGTTAGCTTCAGCAGAGAATAGCGTCCTGCCATCTTCTCCACCGACTTGACTCTCAGGTCTAATATTTCTTTCTTCATTGCCGTAATATCCATTGATTATCTAATTCCCCGCAAAGGTAGCTATTTTTTTTCAGATATCATCATTTTTGGGGAAAAACTTCTTCTCTCTATCTCTTGTCGGGCACAAACGTCTCGAAAGTATAATCATCATAATACACTCTGATCTCTATCACCCGGCGTTTTACAATGTCAACACTTTTTACTTCATTTTCCTTATTTTCCAATCGTGTACGTTTTACACTATTGTTTGAGTTTACCGTCTGGTCTGCATTTTTCTCGCTTCTCGAGTGCTTCGCTTCGTCGTCGAAGTCAAACTCGAGCATCGGCTCGCTTGATGTTGGGGTAGGCGACTCCTGACTGGTGGCTGTTGCCTGATGGCTGGCATACATGTCACCAACTCCAAAGAGTAGCCATTCGACACTAATGTCGGGAATTTTTTTCTTTATCGCCTCAACAATGGTAAGGGTAGGTTTAGTCCTTCCGTTAAAGATGCTGCTGAGCGAGGCTGGCGACATCTCGATAAACTGAGCGAAGTCTTGCTGGCTCTTGTGGAGCGACTCCATAAGTTCTCTAATCCTTTCTTTCATACTTCAATCTTATGTATTATGAGGAAAATCCTCGGTTTTTCTTTCAGTTTACAAAGGTAAACATAAAATTTGGAATAACCAACAAAAGTGAGAATAATTTAGATTTTTAAACTTTTGATTTCTGATTTGATATTTAAAATATTAAAGTGGGATTTGTATAGTAGTATAGATTTACATTTACAAATCTAAAAATTCATCCCGAAATCATGTTAAAGTGTTTGTTTTAGCCATTGATTACAATTAATTGGCTTACATTCATATACTTATGTCAATATACAACTATTATGGGCCTCATTTGACACTATGAAATGAAACATATTGGAATTTCTTGCCTTTAAAATTTAATGAAAGCGTATAAATCGTTCATTTTAAATACTATATATCCAAAATCAAAACCTATGTATATTTATCGATTTAGAATTTTGTAGTTTTAATTTCTAAATTCAAACATGCTGATTTAGATATTTAAAACCTAATATTGATTTTCAATACCTAAATTACATTTATGAATTTTACGTATCTTGTATTTTGGTTTGTGTTTGTAAATTTACAAAAGAAAACGCAAATATAAGTTAACGCTAAATATCAGGCTTCTGAAAATGATGAAAAATCACGAATTTTGATTATTCCGAAGAAGGGCTCGAAAATTTCAGAATACGCGAGTTTTGAGAGGGCAAAAAATGAGTTAAGGCGCTGAAAAACATTGGTGTTAGCACAAAAAAAAGCACTCCTCTCAGAGTGCTCTTTTAGATAATTTTGGATGAAAAACGTGGCTTTTTTAATGCAAAATGAAGAAGAGAAGCTCTTTCATCAGCTCTCCTGGAGGCGTATTTGGGTTTCCTACACCCTTACTTTTGGCGTCAATCTCCCTTATCATATAAATTATCTGCATCACTTTTGTTGCAGAGAAATTTCTCATGCCTGTCATGTAGTCTTTTGCTGCCCACGGAGAACGCAGTTCCAGCCACTGCGCCAGCGACTCTGGACGGTCTTTTTGCGGACAATAATATGCCACCATCAGATTTTGGAAATAATTGAAGATCATTGGGAGAAAGCTGTAGATGCTGCCTGCCTTGGGATTGCTGTCAAAATAATTTATTATCTGATTTGCCTTGAAAACATTGCGGTTCACTATGGCGTCGCGCAGTTCGAAAGAGTTGAAGTCCTTACTCACGCCTATCTGTTTCTCCACCGTCTCTGGAGTCACTTGGCGGTTGTCGGCAGACAGACCAAGCTGCAGCTTATCCAGTTCGCCTGTCAGTCGGCTAAGGTCAGAACCTATGGAGTCGGCAATTATTTGCTGCGACTTATGGTCGATGCCTACTCCCCTCTCCCTAAGATATTTCTCGATAAACGAGGGCAGGTCGCGGTCTTTAAGTTTTTTGCTTTCAAACAACACCCCATGCTTCTCCACCATCGAGGCCAGCTTCTTCCTTCGGTCTATGGTGCCATTCTTGTGACACATCACGAGCACCGTGGTTTGGGCTGGCTTTGCAAGGTAGGCTGCTATATGGTCGGTGTTTTTCAGGTTCTGTACCTCTTTCACCACCACCACTTGTCTTTCTGCCATCATCGGGTATCGTCGTGCAGCATCTGCCACCTGACTTCCTGTCACGTCCGATCCGTACATCACCGTAAGATTGAAATCCTTGTCCTCCGGCTTAAGCGCGTTTTCGGTTATGAAGTCGGTCAACTTGTCGATGTAGTATGGCTCCTCACCCATAAGGTAATAGACAGGAGCATATTTACCGGCCCTCAAATCGCGCATTATTCCGTCGAAAGTAACATTTTTATTGTCTGCCATTTCGCTATTTGCGGTTATTTTATTAATTTTGCTGCAAATTTAGAAAAAAAAAACGAGAAAGCCATCCTGTGGCCGCATTTTGTTGACCGAAAGGGCGAAAAAACAGCCACAAAACGTGCTTACACCTTATTATATATATATAAGAAATGCAAGAATTGAATTTGCCAAGATACGAAATATCAGTAAAGCGCAACGGCGAACGCCTCACCATATTCGACTTTCTTCGCCGCCGACATGTTGCACTCACTCCCGAAGAATGGGTGAGACAACATTTTGTACACTTCCTCGTAGAACACAAGGGCTACCCGAAAGGACTTCTGGCCAACGAGGTGGAACTGTCTGTTGGCGAGAAAAACCTCAGGTGCGACAGCATTCTCTACGACCCAAGCCTTAAGCCACGCATGATTGTTGAATACAAGGCTCCTTCGGTGGTTGTCACACAGAAGGTGTTTCAGCAGATTGCCACATACAACCTCCTTCTCCACGTCGACTATCTCGTGGTGAGCAATGGTCTCACCCACTACTGCGTGAAGATGGATTATGACAATCAAAAATATTTATTTCTTGATGATATTCCGGATTATAAAAATCTCTAACAAAATATCGTCCTTAACACAAACCAAATCACAGGCACAGCCAAGGCTGGAAGAAGGTTCAGCGTCTTGCAGTCTTTTAGATTCAAAAGGGAAAGACCGCTTCCGGTTATCATCAGTCCGCCAACGATGAGCAGCTCAGCCATCAGCGCGTCGCTCACCGCCTGACTCGACAGCCTGGCCACAAGATAGAACATCCCTTGCCAGCAAAACAGGACCGGCGCGGCGAGCACCATGCCAAAGCCATAAGTGGAGGCAAACACTGCCGACGAAACAAAATCGAGCGTGGCGTTGGTGAAGAGAAAAGTGTTGTCACCCTTGAGTGCACTTATCACTGGGCCAAGCATCGACAACGGGCCGATGCAATATAGCAGCACTGCCGTCGACAACCCGTCGGCAAGGCTTCGCCCTCCCCTTTCGTCTCCATTGTTTCCCTCCCTCGTTTTCTTTCTGTCCACAAGCCTTCTGAAGCGCCCGTCGATGTCGAGTGCCGTTCCTATCACTCCGCCTATGGCTATGGCAACGATAAACAACACCGGATACTGGCTTTTGGGCAGGTTGGTGATCGTGGCGTTAAGTCCGATGGCAAGGCTGGCGAGTCCCAGTCCGTCATACAACACACGCTTGTATTTCTCCTTTATTCCCCTGTTGAGCAGTGTTCCAATCACCGTCCCTGCCACAATGGCACATGTATTTACTATTGTCCCAATCATACTTGTCACTATTTTGCAAATCTGCTGCAAAGGTAATATAAAAGATTGGATAACAGAAATACAAGACCCCAAAAAAACGCTTAATTCCAACCTATTAACCCGCTACGAGCAACTGAGTGGGCATCTTCAGTCCTCGGTCTATTGATGAAAAAGCGAAGTGACCGGGAGAAAAGAACGGAGATGAATACAAATAAATCTAAAAAAACATGGGGTTTCCTTTGAGGGAACACTATTTTCGATTACCTTTGCACGAAAAACCCAAAAGGTATATACCCAAAAGCATGATCGACAGAGCTACCATAGACAAGATAATGGACGCGACAAACATCGTGGATGTCGTGTCGGAATTTGTCACACTCAAGAAAACGGGCGTGAACTATAAGGGATTGTGCCCGTTTCACGACGACAAGACTCCGTCGTTCATCGTATCTCCGGCAAAAGGTATATGCCACTGCTTTGCATGCGGAAAGGGAGGAAATGCCGTGAACTTCCTGATGGAACACGAACAGATGGACTACCCGGGAGCTCTCAGATGGCTTGCCAACAAATATAACATCGAGATTAAAGAACGGGAACTGTCTGCCGAGGAACAACAAGCCATGAACGACCGCGAAAGCATGTTTGTCATCAATGCCTGGGCACGAGACTACTTCCAACATGTGCTTCACAACGATCCCGACGGACTGGCCGTGGGCATGCAATACTTCAGAAGCAGGGGATTCCGCGACGATATCATCAGCAAGTTCCAGTTAGGGTTCGCCTTGACAAGACGAGACTCCCTGGCTCAGAAAGCGAAGAAGGAAGGCTACAAAGAAGAATATCTCATAAAGACCGGACTGTGCTATAAAAAAGACAACGGCGAACTCGTAGACCGATTTGCCGGACGAGTCATCTTCCCGTGGATTAGCATCAGCGGCAAAGTGAACGCCTTTGGCGGACGACTGCTCGACTCGCGTACAAAGGGAGTACAGCAGAAGTATGTTAACTCGCCTGAGTCTGACATCTACCACAAAGACCATGAGCTCTACGGACTGTTCCAAGCCAAAAGGGCTATTGCTAAGGAAGACAAAGTGTATATGGTGGAAGGATATACCGACGTCATATCCATGCACCAAAACGGTATCGAAAACGTGGTGGCCAACTCCGGAACGGCTCTCAGCGTGCATCAGGTGAACCTCCTGCGACGCTTCACACAGAACATCACCCTACTCTACGACGGCGACGAGGCTGGAATACACGCCGCCTTGCGTGGCACCGACATGATGCTGCAAGGAGGCATGAACGTCAAGGTGCTGCTGCTGCCCGACGGCGACGACCCTGACAGCTTTTCAAGAAAGCACTCCACGGAGGACTTCATGAAATACGTGGAAGACCATCAGGTGGACTTCATCATCTTCAAGTCGAAACTGCTGCTCGAAGGCGTCACCGACCCGATAAAGCGTTCGGAGGCCATCAGCAGCATCATCAGAAGCGTGTCGGTGATACCCGACCCGATAAAGCGCGACACTTACATACGAGAATGCTCGCGCAACTTCCAGATGAACGAACAAACGCTCATCAACACCATGAACCGCTTCATTGGAGGCGACATTGAAAACCTGCAGAAGGAAGCCGAACGACAGCTGAGAAGGGAGGAAACGGCAAGACAGCAGACTCCACAACCCGCTGCCGGCAACACCCAAAGCGCCACAGCCCCAGCAAGAAGCTCCGAGGTGGAAAAGATGCTCATACAACTCATCATACAGCATGGAGAGGAAATAGTCTTCCGCGACGTGGAAACAGAAGACGGACAGCTGATAAACCTTACCGTAGCCCAATACATCGACTACGACTTCGCGCAAGACGACCTCCACTTCACCCTTCCTCTCTTCGACCGTATACTACACGAGGCTGCCGTACACAGCACCGATGAGTCGTTTAAGGCAGACACTTACTTCACACATCATCCCGACATAGAAGTAAACCAACTGGCATCCACACTTGCCATCGACCACTACCAGCTGAGCAAAAGCCTTCAAATGAGAGTCGACTCTACATCAATACTGCAAAAGGCAAACCATCTCATCGTCGACTTTAGAATAGACATAAAATCACGGCTCATTGCCGACATCCGAAGGAAACTCGCCGAAGCGGCAAAGGCTGCCGACAACGAAAGCGTGAAGGAACTCATGAAGGAACTCATTGACGCACAAAGACTGAGAGATACCATTGCAGCACAGGTGGGAAGGAGTTTCATAAGGTAAAAACGAGGCTTTCGGAGTTAAGGAGTTGAGCACATGAGAAACTTATACTAATTATTAAATCTTTATACTATGGACATCAACTCAAGATTCAGCCAGGCTGCCGTAATTGCAGCTGGCATCGCATTCCTCGGAATGTGCATCAAGTCGGGCATCGACGACTTCGTTAACAAAGACCGCGTAGTGACGGTAAAGGGACTGTCGGAAAAAGAAGTGGAAGCCGACAAGGTGACATGGCCTATTCCTACAAAGGAACTCGGCAACGACCTCACACAACTCTACCACAACATCAACGTGACTACCAATAAGGTGAAGACATTCCTGAAACAAAACGGAGTAAAGGACGACGAAATAAGCGTCAACGCACCTGTGGTGATTGACCTCAACGCCGACCAGTACAGCACCAACAAAGGCTATCGATACAACATCACCTCCACCATCACAGTGACATCACGCAACGTGAAACTCATAAGAAGCATCATGGCTCGACAGGGCGAACTGCTGAAACAGGGCGTGGCTGTGGTGGAAGGCAACTGGGACAACAGAACAACATACGAATATGTGTCGTTCCAGAAGATGAAACCGGAAATGATGCAGGAAGCTATCAAAAACGCAGAGACTACCGCCGAACAGTTTGCGAAAAACAGCAGCAGCAGACTCGACAAAATCACTCGTGCCGACCAAGGACAATTTTCTATCGAAGACCGCGACTCCAACACTCCTTATATAAAGAAAGTGAGAGTAGTCACCACCGTCACCTATTCGCTGAAAGATTGACGTTGGCGGTTAAAAAATCTAAAAAATACCGCACTTGTTGCACATAAACGATAAAAAATACCTATCTTTGCACTTTGAAAACAATGTATTTACATATTTCAACGTGAAGATTAAGGAAGTTATCGACGCCCTTGAAAGATTCGCGCCTCTGCCATTGCAGGAAGACTGGGACAATGCCGGCCTGCAAATCGGACTGACAGAGACGGAAGCATCAGGGGCTTTATTGTGCCTTGACGTCAACGAACATGTGGTTGACGAGGCTGTAAGAAAAGGATTTAACGTGGTCGTTGCACACCACCCGTTGCTGTTTCGCGGACTGAAACAAATATCAGATGCCGACGACGTACAGCGCACCGTGACGAAAGCCGTGAAAAACGATATCGCCATCGTTGCCATGCACACTAACATGGACAATGCCCGTGGAGGTGTGAACTTCAAAATAGCCGAAAAGCTCCAACTCGAAAATGTCGACTTCTTCGCACGAAAGAAAGTGGGCGACATAGAGGCTGGAAGCGGAGTGACTGGCTTCTTGCCTTCACCCATGCCGGCTAACGCTTTTATTAATATGGTGAAGGATACATTCGGCATTCACACTGCCCTGTGCAACCAACCGCTTCAACGCGACATCAGCAAGGTGGCCATTTGCGGCGGAGCTGGCGACTTCCTTCTGCAACAGGCAATAGCCGAGGGAGCCGACGCATTCATCACCGGCGAGATGCACTACCATCTTTATGCCGGACATGAACAGCAACTGCAAATATGCGTCATCGGTCACTACCAAAGCGAACAGTTCACTGCTGAACTCTTCCGCGACATTATCGCAAAGGATTGTCCCGGATTGAAGACTGAACTGGCCGAAACGGCACGCAACCCGATTTATTATCTTTAGGAAGTTAAGGACACTTCTGAGAGTTAAACACATGAGAAACTTAAATTATTTAAAATAGATATGGCAAGAAGAGAAAATGCAGAACTGTCGGTAGAAGAAAAGCTGAAGACTTTGTTTCAGCTACAGACATCATTGTCGGCTATCGACGAAAACAAGTCACTCAGAGGTGAACTGCCTCTGGAAGTACAAGACCTTGAAGACGAAATAGAAGGCTTGAAAATCCGTATCGAAAAGATACAAAACGAAATCGACGAGTTCCAAAAGGCTGTCAGCGACAGAAAGGCTGACATTCTCGAAGCTCAGACAAGCGTGATGCGCTACAAAAACCAGCTTGACGATGTTAAGAACAATCGCGAATATGACACTCTTAGCAAGGAAATTGAGTTCCAGACACTCGAAATCGAACTCTGCAACAAGAAAATTCGCGAGGCTCAGCAGAAAATAAAAGAGAAGATGCTGGAGAAGGAAAAAAACGTGAATGATCTCGAAGACCATGAGAACGAACTTGACCTGAAGCGCAGCGAACTCGACGACATCATTGAGGAAACCCGTGCCGAAGAAGACCGTCTGAAGATAAAGGTGAAGGAACTCGAAACCAAAATCGACCCGCGTCTACTTGCTTCCTTCAAACGTATACGCAAGAATGCGCGTAACGGACTTGGCATCGTATACGTGCAGCGCGATGCCTGCGGCGGTTGCTTCAACAAGATTCCACCACAGAGACAGCTCGACATCAAGATGCACAAAAAGGTTATCGTTTGCGAATACTGCGGCCGTATTCTCATCGATCCGGAACTTGCAGGAATAAAGACCGACAAGCCTGGAGAGGAGAAGAAAAAGACACGCAAGCGCTCTATACGCAGAAAGAAAGACGAAGAATAAATGAAGAGTGAAGAATGTTTTTAAATGAAGAGTGAAGAATGAAGAATGAAGAATGAGATAAACGCGGATAGTGCGCAGCTATTCTTCATTCTTCATTCTTCACTCTTCATTTTTTTTTCTTCATTTTTACGGCAGCTTAGGATATTTCCCGAAGTCGGGCTTTCGTTTTTCAAGGAAGGCATGACCGCCTTCTTGGGCTTCGTCGAGAAAATAGTAGAGCATGGTGCAGTCGCCTGCCAACTGCTGTATGCCAGCCTGTCCGTCGAGTTCGGCATTCAGTCCAGCCTTGATCATTCGCAATGCCAACGGGCTGCGTTCCATCATTGTCTCCGCCCATTCCACACACTCGTCCTCAAGTCTGTCGAATGGCACAACCTTGTTCACCATTCCCATGCGCTCAGCCTCCTCTGCCGAATATTGGCGGCACAAGAACCATATCTCCCTCGCTTTCTTCTGTCCAACGATGCGTGCAAGGTAGCTTGCTCCGAAACCAGCGTCAAACGAACCCACCTTTGGTCCTGTCTGACCGAAGATAGCATTGTCGGAAGCTATTGTCAGGTCGCACACCAAATGCAGCACATGGCCACCCCCGATGGCATATCCGTTCACCATCGCTATTACAGGTTTAGGCAGTCGGCGTATCTGCATCTGCACGTCAAGCACACTCAGTCGTGGCACACCGTCCTCGTCCACATATCCTCCACGTCCTTTCACATTCATATCTCCGCCAGCGCAAAACGCCTTGTCGCCAGCACCAGTAAGCAGCACGACACTTATCTGTTGCGCTTCGCGGCACCAAGCGAAAGCCTGGCTCATCTCCAATGTAGTCTTCGGTGTGAAGGCGTTGCGATAGCGTGGTCTGTTAATGGTAATCTTCGCTATTCCATTAAACTCTTCAAGAAGGATTTCTTCAAAATCCCTCACCTTTTTCCATTCTCTTTTTTCTGACATAATTATTATATAATTCTTTTTAAGTTTCCCATCTGCTCAACTCCTCAACTACCAACGTTTCCCCTTCCTTGCAATAGTCGCCTCTTTAATCTTTAAGGTTCACCTTTTAATCTTTAATTTTTAATTCTTTAATCTTTAAGGTTTACCTTTTAATCTTTAATTTTTAATTCTTTAATTTTTTAATTTTCTCCCCCTTCCACTTCCAGCACCATTGGCCTCGTCGTTTCCTCCGTCATTAGCCTTACAATGCCGAGATGCATCTCGTCTACTGTCTTTGCTGACAGATATCCAACATCGTTTTGGGTTGTTATACCACGTGCGTCGGTATTATGGACGCCTGCCACATAACGGCTGTCGCAGTTTTCAAGTCCCGACACATTGCTGAAGATGCCGCCACGATGGTCGTTAAGGATTATTATGCGCAGATTACTGCCAAGATTCTGGTTCCAAAGCGCATTCTGGTCGTAGAAGAAGCTCAAGTCGCCTGTGATGCAGAACACCATGGCGTCTGTGGCTGCCGCATGTCCCACCGCCGTCGACACACAGCCGTCGATGCCGTTCACTCCACGGTTGCAGCACACCCTGTGTCCTCTCGCATGTCGGCATGCCAATCGTATGGCGGTACTGTTAGCATAGTGTGTTTCATAGCTGTAATACATGTCTTCAAGCTGACTTTCGAAATAAGCCACTGTTGATTCTGCCGTAAGTGAATACTCGTCCACCCCTTCTTCTATGCGTTGTTTCTCTTCGTTGAAAGCATTGTCCCACCATGTCAGATAGTCGGACGCTGGTGTTGTCTTGCGTTGTGCAAGCTTGTCGGCGAGCTGGTCCAGAAGTTCGTTCGCCTTACATGCCAACACCTTGTCTACATGTCGGAAAGGACAAGAGAAATCGCCGTCGGCATTCACCCGCCACAGTTCCAGATTGTCCACCGACGCAAGCCGGTTGTTGATACTGCGGCAAACGAGCGAGTCGCCCATATACAGCACGAAGTCGGGCAAGTATTCGGTCGGCATGGTGCTTATGAATCCGTTGAAAGGCCAACATGATGGGTCGGAAAGAGGTTCAGACACTACGGGCACAACACGTCGCAAGTCCGCCATCTTGTTTATTGGCATCTGTTGCGAGGTCTGTCCTATCACTATCATCGGCTTTCTCTTCGTGTCCAGCAGTATGTCCGTCAGTTCTTCTATCACTCCATCTGGTATTACCGTTGGCCTTATTATTTCCACCTTTTTTTCAGGCAGGATGTCTATATGACTTACTTGGGGGCATTCGGAGACATTAGGCAGCGGTACGTTGATGTGTACAGGTCCCCCTTCTCCATAGGTAGCAGCCGACAAGGCCTCACAGATGAGTCGTCGGTGATATGTCATATTGTCGCCAAGGGCGTCGTTAAGTGTTACCGATTTGCGCACATAGTTGTCCATCGCCCCAGCCTGTCTCATGGTCTGCCCCACGTTTTGTCCGATGTCTTCCTGTGGTCTGTCAGCCGAAATCACCACGAGAGGCCTATGCTGGTAGTATGCCTCCACCACTGCCGGTGCCGTGTCGAGCAGTGCCGATCCTGATGTTACCACTATGGCAGTAGGTCCTTTCTCTATGCTCACTCCCAGCGCGAAGAATGCGGCGGAGCGCTCGTCGGTCACTGGATAGCACTTAAAGCTTCCGTCAGAAGCTATATTATTGACTATCATGGCATTGCGGCTTCCAGGACACAACACCACATCTGATATATTATAAGCCTTTAGAAGGGCAATAAGCAAGTTTACTTTATCGTTGTCGTAAAACATAAATCAGTTTCTTCATTGTCTTCATTTTCTCTTCCGTCTCTTCCCATTCCTGCTGTTCCACACTTTCAGTCAGTATGCCTCCTCCGGCATATAGGCGGAAGGCCTGGGGAGTGATTTTCATGCAGCGGAGCGACACATAGAGGTGTGTAAATCCGTTTATGGCCAACGGCCCCATGAATCCACTGTAGTAGCTGCGCGGATAGTGCTCGTTAGCCACTATGAAGTCGTGGGTCTCACGCTTTGGTATGCCACACACTGCCGGAGTGGGATGAAGGGCTGTCACAAGATGTCCGAGAAGGCCTGCCTTAGAGGTGGTGAAACGGAAGTCGGTGCGAAGGTGGACAAGTTGTCCGGCACGCACGGAATAAGGGCCTTCTACTGTGAAGTCTGACGTAAACTGCTCTATACATTCTGTAATATAGGAAGTGACATAAGCCTGTTCACACACATTCTTCTCTGTCCATCGCAGGTTGCCAAGCGTCATGGTGCCTGCCAGTGCCATAGTGTGCCATTGGGTTCCGTCGCCCTCAAGCAGTATCTCTGGCGTGGCCACGAGCCACGTTCCGCACACTGGTGTCGACACAAGTGCCACAAACACGCGGGGATATTCATTGCAGGCCTTGAAAAACAGGTTCTTCAGGTCTACCTCACCCTTGCGCGGCAGTTCCGTTGATCGTGCGAGCACAATTTTCTGGAAGTCGCCACACTCCAGGCGTGAATGATAGTTTGAGAAGTCGATGGCATAATCCTTGCGTTCTCTTTCTTTCACATTTGCGTCTATGTCAAGACAGCAGTCCTCTCCCGGCTCTCCTTCCGCATGAGGCACGTCGGCTGTTGTCACCTTGTCGGGACGAATAAGAATCAATGGTTCGGTGTCTGAATAAGAAAATGGCGCCACCACAAAACCGCTATGCCCGTCAAGCTCCAACGGCGACTGTAATGTCTCGGGCTGTCCGTCAAGCTGTTCTATTTCCACATACGTCTCCGCGTATGGCATTCTGTAAAAAACGAAACTCTTCATGGTACAGGAATGACTACCCTTTGTCTTTTTTTATAATATAGTTGGTGACCACGGCTTCCGACACCAAGTCACCCTCATTATCGGTTATCGCAACGTTCCATACGTGGAGCGTACGGCCTTTCTGTACTATTGTTGCCTTTGCCGTCACTGATTCCCCTATCTTGACAGCCTTTATGTGATGCCCGCTGACGTTTATCCCCACAGCCACCTCTTCTGGACAGATAGCGGCCGACCCTACTCCAGCAAGAGTCTCGGCGAGGGCGAGCGATGCGCCCCCGCTGAGATAACCGTATGGTTGGCAATTCTGTTCGCCGACGGTCATCATTGCCATACAACTGTCTGGCTCCGGTGTCGACACGAATGTCATGCCGAGACTGTCGGCGAGATTAGGCTTTTGTTCTAAAGTCTTTTTTACTCTGTCGATGTTCATTACTTGAAAAGCGAATATTCTTCCACCTCCCATGCCAAGGCACTGGCACCGAGCACATCGCGCTCACGTGAATCAAACGCCGACACTATCAACTTCACCTTTCCACGCATATTTCCAAACAGATGCTCGTTAAACGACTCAAGGGTCGGTTCCAAAAGCCATTTTCCGGCTTTGGATATTCCTCCGGTGATTATGATGGCCTGTGGGTCTACAAGCGAGGCTATCACCGACAGGCCTATACCCAAGGTATGACCGGTGCGGCGGTAGGTCTCGATGGCAAGGCGGTCGCCCTTGTTGCAGCATTCGGCAATGTTCTTTGGGGTCAGCTTGTCGTAAACGGTCATAAGGCTCGACTCAGAGCTGTTTTCTTCCAACAGCTCTCGTGCGGTCCTTACGATTCCCTTTTCTGCACAGTATGCCTCAAGACATCCCTTCAGTCCGCATCCGCACTCGCGTCCGTCATTCACAGCACATGAATGTCCGAACTCGCCTCCATAGCCATGGGCTCCTAAGGTGACCTTGTTGCGTGAGAACACGGCTGTACCAAGGCCGTGCCCAAGTGTGACTAGCACAAAGTCACGCATTCCGTGAGCACTTCCGTATACATGCTCTCCAAGGGCCATCACATGGCTGTCGTTGCCTAATGCCACGGCTATGCCGAGTCGGTCGCGCAACATGGCTGCCATTGGTATCACGCCCTTCCACGGCATGTTCGGCGAGTTTTCTATACATCCTGTCTTGAAGTTGCCGCTTGGCGCACTGATGCCCACCGAGCGTATCTGCATGAATCCGCCATTTTCCTCTGCCAACATCACTATTCGCTCTGCCAGCGTGGATATATAATTGCTTATGTTTGGGTATTCCTCCGTAGGAAACGAAGTCTTGGCAATAATGTTGCCACGAATGTCAACCACTGCCAATGTTGTCTGTTCTAGACTGATGTCTACACCGACTACCCTATCTTTCATTGTTTCTAATTCCATGTTTCGATTTCGTTTTATTTGGTAGCAAGTACAAAAGTAGTAAAAATATGATAAACATCCAACAAAAATGGCTATCTATATGCCAAGTTTAGCAGTTTTTAACCATTTTAGGACCATTTGCACAACGAAAAACGAGAAATAAATGAAAAAATGAGGCTCTTTTCGAATTTATTTTGTAAATTTGCAGCACAAAATGGAATAGTATATATATATACAGTTATTTAATATGAACGTTTTAGAACTTAGCGAACAGGAAATTGGCAGACGCCAGAGTCTGCAGGAACTGCGAGAAATGGGCATCGACCCATACCCAGCCGCCGAATACCCTACAAACGCGTTTTCGGCTGACATTAAGGAAAACTTCAACGATGACGACGAGCCGAGACAGGTTTGTATCGCTGGAAGAATGATGAGCCGACGCGTCATGGGTAAAGCTAGCTTTGTCGAGCTGCAAGACTCAAAGGGACGCATTCAGGTATACATCACGCGCGACGATATCTGCCCCGACGATGACAAGGACTTATATAATAAGGTGTTCAAACGACTGCTTGACATCGGAGACTTCATTGGTATAAAGGGATTTGTCTTCCGTACTCAAACCGGTGAGGTGTCGGTTCATGCCCAAGAGCTGTCTCTGCTCTCGAAAAGCCTCAAGCCGCTGCCTATCGTGAAATACAAGGACGGAGTGGCTTACGACAAGTTTGAGGATCCGGAACTCCGATACAGACAGAGATATGTTGACCTCGTGGTAAACGATGGCGTGAAAGATACATTCCTGCAGCGTGCAACCGTGCTGCGCACCATTCGCCGAGTGCTCGACGAAGCTGGCTATACTGAAGTGGAGACCCCTACCCTTCAGAGCATTGCCGGTGGCGCTTCGGCACGACCGTTCATCACTCATTTCAATGCACTCAATGTCGACATGTACATGCGCATAGCCACTGAGCTTTATCTCAAACGTCTCATCGTGGGTGGCTTTGAGGGTGTATACGAAATTGGTAAGAACTTCCGTAATGAGGGTATGGACCGCAACCACAACCCGGAGTTCACATGTATGGAGCTCTACGTGCAATATAAGGACTACAACTGGATGATGGCATTCACCGAAAAGCTGCTTGAGACGGTTTGTATTGCTGTCAACGGCAAGCCTGAGCGTGAAATCGACGGACAGGTCATCAGCTTCAAGGCTCCTTACCGTCGTCTGCCGATACTCGACGCCATCAAGGAAAAGACGGGATTCGACTGCAACGGAAAGAGCGAAGACGAGATTCGCGCGTTCTGTAAGGAAAAGGGAATGGACATCGACGACACTATGGGCAAGGGAAAACTCATCGACGAACTCTTCGGCGAGTTCTGCGAGGGCACATTCATTCAGCCTACCTTCATCACCGACTATCCCGTGGAAATGTCGCCGCTAACAAAGATGCACCGCTCTAAGCCAGGTCTCACCGAGCGCTTCGAACTCATGGTTAATGGTAAGGAACTTGCCAACGCCTACTCTGAGCTCAACGACCCCATCGACCAGGAAGAGCGTTTCATCGACCAGATGAAACTTGCCGACAAGGGCGACGACGAGGCTATGATCATCGACCAAGACTTCCTGCGTGCCCTTCAGTATGGCATGCCTCCTACCAGTGGCATCGGCATCGGCATCGACCGTCTCGTAATGCTCATGACCGGCAAGACCTATATCCAGGAAGTGCTTTTCTTCCCGCAGATGAAACCTGAGAAGAAGGCTCCAAGAAGCTCTGTTGCCGAATGGGGTGAGATTGGTGTGGAAGAAAAATGGGTTCCTGTGTTCAACAAGGCGGGATATTATCTCGTCAGCGACATTCGCGATGTGAAGGCACAGAAACTGCAACAAGACGTTTGCGGAGTAAACAAGAAGTTCAAACTCGGATACGACAATCCGAAAGTGGAAGAGTTTGCGGCTTGGATTGAGGAAGCGAATAAATAAGGTAAAAAATGTTCGATTGCGGCAAAATAGCTATCATCGGAGGAGGAAGCTGGGCTACGGCCATTGCGAAAATTGTGGTGGGACATACTCACCACATAGGCTGGTATATGCGAAGGGACGACCGCATCGAGGAATTCAGGAGACTGAGCCACAACCCTGCCTACCTCACCAGCGTTCACTTCAATGTAGACGAGATCGCTTTCTCAAGCGATATCAACTACATCGTGGAACAATACGACACATTGGTTTTCGTCACTCCTTCGCCTTACATCAAAAACCACCTGAAAAAACTCAAGACGCGCATAAAGGACAAGTTTGTCATCACTGCCATAAAGGGTATTGTGCCCGACGAAAACCTCGTGTGCTCGGAGTTCTTCCATCAGGTGTACGACGTGCCTTACGAGAATCTTGCATGCCTCGGTGGTCCGTCGCATGCTGAGGAGGTGGCTCTCGAACGTCTCTCATACCTCACCGTGGGATGCTCCGACCGTGAGAAGGCGCAGGCTTTTGCCGATGTGCTCAACAGCGAGTATATAAAGACGAAAACCAGCAGCGACGTCATCGGCATCGAGTATGCCTCGGTGCTCAAAAACGTTTATGCCATTGCTGCTGGCATCTGCAGCGGACTGAAGTTCGGCGACAACTTCCAGGCGGTGCTCATGTCAAACGCCGTGCAGGAAATGTCTCGTTTCCTCACTGCCATCAACCCCATCGAGCGTAGTGTATACGACTCGGTGTATCTCGGCGACTTGCTCGTAACAGGATACAGCAACTTTTCACGCAACCGTACATTCGGATCCATGATTGGAAAAGGATACTCGGTGAAGAGTGCACAAATCGAGATGGAGATGATTGCCGAAGGTTTTTTCGGCACTAAGTGCATGAAGGAGATCAATCGTCACCTACATGTCAACATGCCCATCCTCGACGCCGTATACAACATTCTCTACGAACGGATTAGCCCGCAGATCGAAATAAAACTGCTGACGGACTCGTTCAGATAGAAGGAAGAAGTAGAGTCCTTAACTCCTTAACTCCTTTTAAAAAAAAACGGTTTAATTAATTCAATGGAATTATGAAAAATATAACACTTGACATCACAAAGGCTGCTCAGTTTCTTGAAGCTGGAGCAGTAGAGGCATACGAGCCTCAGGTAAAGGCCGCTCAGGAGGCCCTTGAAAACGGCACATGCCCAGGTAACGATTTTCTTGGCTGGCTGCATCTGCCTTCATCTATTTCCGCTGATTTCATCAAGCAACTGAAAGACTGCGCTGAAGTGCTACGCCAAAACTGCGACGTTGTGGTTGTTGCGGGCATCGGAGGTAGCTATCTCGGTGCTCGTGCCGTCATTGAGGCTCTCGGCAACTCGTTCGCTTGGCTCATTGGCGACAAGACTAACCCTACTATCCTCTTTGCAGGCAACAATATCGGCGAGGACTATCTCGCTGAGATGACAGAATACCTGAAAGACAAGCGTTTCGGCGTTATCAATATCTCTAAGTCTGGTACCACCACCGAGACTGCTCTCACCTTCCGCCTGCTCAAAAAGCAGTGCGAGGCTCAGCGTGGAAAGGAAGAGGCTAAGAAGGTGATCGTGGCTATCACAGACGCAAAGAAGGGTGCTGCACGCACTTGCGCCGACAAGGAAGGATACACCTCTTTCATCATTCCCGACAACGTGGGTGGACGCTTCTCTGTGCTCACTCCAGTAGGACTGCTGCCTATAGCTTGCGCTGGTTTCGACATCGAGAAACTCGTGGCTGGTGCACAAGACATGGAGAAGGCTTGCGGAGTGGATGTGCCTTTCGCTGAAAATATTGCAGCCCAGTATGCTGCCGTTCGTAACGGACTATACGCACAGGCTGGAAAGAAAATCGAAATCATGGTCAACTACCAGCCTAAACTCCACTTCATGAGCGAATGGTGGAAGCAGCTCTACGGCGAAAGCGAGGGTAAGGACGGAAAGGGTATCTTCCCTGCTTCTTGCGACTTCACTACCGACCTACACTCCATGGGACAGTGGATTCAGGAAGGCGAACGCACCATCTTCGAGACTGTCATCAGCATCGAACAGCCTAACAAGAAAATGCTCTTCCCTGAAGATGAGGAAAACCTCGACGGACTGAACTTCCTCGCTGGTAAGCGTGTCGACGATGTAAACAAAATGGCTGAACTCGGTACTCGACTGGCTCACGTCGACGGTGGTGTGCCTAACATCCGCATCAGCGTGCCTGAACTCAACGAGTACTACCTCGGACAACTCATCTACTTCTTCGAGATTGGATGCGGCATCAGCGGCAACGTGCTCGGTGTAAACCCATTCAACCAGCCTGGCGTAGAGGCATACAAGAAAAATATGTTCGCACTGCTCGACAAACCTGGCTACGAGGCTGAAAGCAAAGCCATTAAGGAGCGTCTGGCTGCAGAAAAATAATATGTATCACATAAATATTTATCAAAGAACATTCCATTTCCAGCATCCGGCTGGCACTTCGCGTGGCATCTACACCGAGCGAAAGTCATGGATGCTGGAAATGACTGACGACAACCTCCCCGGACAAAAGGGCATAGGCGAGTGTGCTCCTCTGCCTGATCTTAGTTGCGACGACCTGCCCGACTACGAAAAGACTCTAAGGGCCGTGTGCGACCGCTTCGAACAGGAGGGCTCTATCAATTATCCGATGATGCGCCCCTACCCTTCCATGCTCTTCGGACTCGAAACGGCATTGCTCAACCTACAGAACGGAAGCGACATCCTTTTCGACAACGACTTCAGCCGGGGACGAAAGGGAATCACCATCAACGGACTGATATGGATGGGCGACTACGACACTATGCTCAAACGAATAGAGGAAAAACTGCAACAGGGCTTCCACTGCATAAAACTGAAAATTGGGGCCATTGAGTTTGATAAGGAACTCGACATGGTGAAACGCATTCGCGAACGCTTCTCACGCTCGGAGGTGGAACTCAGAGTGGATGCCAACGGCGCCTTCTGCTTTGAGGAGGCTCTATATAAACTGGAACTGCTGTCGCAGTATGCCATCCACTCCATCGAACAACCCATCAAACAAAACCAATGGGGATATATGGCTGAGCTCTGCCGCGAATCGCCTCTGCCCATCGCACTCGACGAGGAACTCATAGGCATCAACATACCGGAAATGAAAGCCCACGTGCTCAACATCATCAAACCGGCTTATATCGTGCTCAAACCTTCTCTCCACGGCGGTATGAAAGGCGTGAGGGAATGGGTGGACATCGCAAGACAACAGGGCATACGCTCATGGATAACAAGCGCTCTGGAAAGCAACGTGGGGCTTAATGCCGTCGCTCAGCTCGCTGCCGACATCTACGGCTCTTCTGACATCATGCCACAGGGACTCGGCACCGGACAACTCTTCACCGACAATATTCCTATGCCTTTGGAAGTCAGAGGTGAACAATTATGGAGAAATGAACATTGAGGATTTCATAAACGACTGGAACTCGACATCGCCCACCATCGAGGTGAAAACAAGCGGATCAACGGGACTTCCCAAAACCATCCGTGTGGAGAAGTCGCGAATGATGGCTTCCGCACAAAACACTTGCCGTTTCCTCCATCTTCGAGAGGGAGACACGGCTCTCTTGTGCATGCCACTCGACTTCATTGCGGGTAAGATGATGGTGGTCAGGGCTCTGACCTGCGGGCTGAAGCTCATCAATGTGCCACCGTCAAGCCATCCCCTGAAAAACATCGACAAGGCTCCCGACTTCGCGGCAATGGTTCCACTACAGGTCTATAACTCGCTCTCCACAACCCACGAGACGGACATCCTCAAACATATCAGGCACCTCATCATCGGTGGAGGTGCCATCGACACATCGCTTGAAAACAAACTAAAAGAGTTTCCACATGCCGTATGGAGTACCTATGGCATGACGGAAACTCTCTCTCATATCGCGCTCAGGAGAATTAACGGCCCTGATGCCTCTTCTTGGTATACTCCGTTCGACAACGTTAGCATCTGTCTCAACCACGAGGGATGCCTCGTGATCGATGCACCAGAGGTGTGTCCACAGCGACTCACTACAAACGACATCGCTGTAATCGACTCCGACGGACGCAGGTTTCAAATCGTTGGCAGAAAAGACAACGTCGTATGCAGCGGTGGCCTGAAAATTCATATCGAAGAGGTGGAGGCTAAACTGAAAGACTTCGTCAGCGTGCCTTTCCTCATTACAAAAACTGCCGACAGACGGCTCGGACAGGCAGTCACTATGCTGTATGAGGGTGACAGCTCGACGGCTTCCTTACTGGAAGAGACTTGCCGAAAGACTCTGCCTCGACACTGGGTGCCTCGACACTTCCTCGCCGTAACCCGACTGCCATTCACAGCCACCGGAAAACCTGCAAGGGCTGAGGCGGAACAAATGGCAAACCAATTGACAAACAACAAAACATTACAACCTTATATGGAAATAAACACCATCTCGTCCGACAATTTGTCCGACAAACTACGACTGCCAGCCGAATGGGAAAGACAAAAGGCGGTGCAACTGACATGGCCTCATGCCGACACCGACTGGAAAGACACTCTCGACGACATCACAAAGACATACGTCGAGATGGCAGTGGAAATAGCAAAAAGAGAAAAACTCATCGTTGTCACTCCTCATCCAGACGAGGTGAGGGCTATCATCGAAGATGAGTTCAAGAAAAGGGAACTGGGCGAAAAGGCTTACGAAAACCTCAGGATTGTGAAGATTGACTCTGACGACACTTGGGCTCGAGACCACGGATTCATCTCTCTCACCGGTGACGGACAAACGGAACTGCTCGACTTCAAGTTCAACGGCTGGGGAGGGAAGTTTGAGGCGGAAAAAGACAACCTCATCAACAGGCAACTTCACAAAAAGGGTATTATACGGGGCAACTACCGTGACTGCAACGACTTCGTGCTTGAGGGCGGTTCGATAGAAAGCGACGGCGACGGAACCATATTCACTACATCGGGATGCCTGCTCGCACCTGGACGCAACCAGCCCATGACACAAGACGAGATAGAACAGACACTGCTACAACGACTGCATGCCAAACGAATACAATGGATTGACTACGGCAACCTCATTGGCGACGACACCGACGGACACATCGACACTCTCGTGCGTATAGCTCCAGCCGACACACTGCTATATGTGGGCTGCGACGACGAAAACGACCCGCAGTATGCGGAACTGAAGAAGATGGAGGAGCAGCTGCGCACCTTCACCACCAGGACTGGACGCTGCTACCGACTGCTACGTCTGCCCATGCCCCGACCCATCTATCGCGACGGCGAGCGTCTGCCTGCCACCTACGCCAACTTCCTAGTAATCAACGATGCCGTGCTCTACCCTACCTACGGACAGCCCGACCTCGACGACGAAGCCGCCCAAACCATCTCCGACGCCTTCCCCGACCGCGACATCATTGGCATCGACTGCCAAAGCGTCATCGTCCAGCACGGCTCCCTCCACTGCTGCACAATGCAATTTCCGAAGGAAATAAAAAAGACATAGACATTCTTCATTTAAAAACTCAAGTTTCGGAAGTAATTTTGAACCACAGAGTTTAAGAGATTAAGAGTATTTATATTAGGAAAGAGACTGAATGCCAAGGCATTTAGAGATCATAGAGGGCTGCGCATGATTTCATCTGCCCGAAGGCTCTGTGTTCTCCGTCGCTTGCGACCTACTCTATATAAACAAAAATCTCTTTTCCTCTTTATCTCTGTGGTTTAAATAAACCCCTTATACATTGGGAATTATCACTTCAGAAAGTTGAGTTAAAAACATTCTTCATTCTTCACTCTTCATTCTTCATTTAAAAACATTCTTCATTTAATATGAAAATCGGATTCCTTCAGCTACATAATACAGCTGATAAAAAAAGAAACATTCTAAGACTCGCGGAAGGTGTGGCTGACCTCGCTCGACGCGGGGCGGAACTAGTAGTACTGCAAGAACTGCACAACACACTGTACTTCTGCCAAGAAGAAAACACCGACAACTTCGACCTGGCGGAACCTATACCAGGACCGTCGACAAACATGTTCGGCGAAATAGCAAGACAGTGTGGAGTCGTAATCGTTATGTCGCTGTTCGAACGACGGGCGGCTGGTCTTTACCACAACACTGCCGTGGTGATAGAACGCGACGGTAGCATTGCGGGAAAATACCGGAAGATGCATATCCCCGACGACCCGGCATACTATGAGAAATTCTATTTCACTCCCGGCGACCTCGGTTTCCACACCATCAACACCAGCGTGGGACGACTCGGAGTGATGGTGTGCTGGGACCAGTGGTATCCCGAGGCTGCTCGTCTCATGGCTCTCGACGGTGCCGACCTGCTCATCTATCCCACTGCCATCGGCTACGAGACTTCAGACACTCCTGAGGAACAGCAGCGACAGCGAAGGGCATGGCAGACTGTACAGCGTGGACATGCAGTGGCTAACGGACTGCCTGTGGTGGCTGTTAACCGCGTAGGACACGAGCCAGACCCCTCCGGACGCACTCGAGGCATACAGTTCTGGGGCACTTCCTTCGTGGCTGGACCTCAAGGTGAAATTCTCTACGAGGCGTCAGACACCGAAGAGGAGAGCATCGTTATCGAGATCGACATCGCCCACAGCGAACAGGTAAGACGCTGGTGGCCGTTCCTGCGCGACCGCCGCATAGACGACTACGGAGAAATCACGAAGAGGTTCAGGAGGAATTAAAAACTTCAAACAACAAAAAAGAATATATGTCAGAAAACTTAAGATTCAGAGTCGTGGAAGAGGCTTTCAAAAAGAAAGCAGTGGAAGTGGCGGCACCGAAGGAAAGACCATCGGAATACTTCGCCAAATACGTCTTCACACGACAAAAAATGTACAAGTACCTGCCTGCCGACGTCTACGAGCGACTCATCGACGTCATCGACCATGGCACACGTCTCGACCGGTCCATTGCCGACGCAGTGGCTGAGGGCATGAAACAATGGGCAATGGAAATGGGAGTGACTCACTACACTCACTGGTTTCAGCCTCTCACCGAAGGCACTGCCGAAAAGCACGACGCATTCGTGGAACACGACGGCAAGGGGGGCATGGTGGAGAAATTCAGCGGCAAGCTGCTTGTCCAGCAGGAACCAGACGCTTCGTCGTTCCCTAACGGCGGTATAAGAAACACATTCGAGGCACGTGGATACTCGGCATGGGACCCTACGTCGCCTGTGTTCATCATCGACGACACACTATGTATTCCCACCATATTCATTG
Source organism: Prevotella sp. P2-180 (assembly GCF_002251435.1). Lineage (GTDB taxonomy): Bacteria > Bacteroidota > Bacteroidia > Bacteroidales > Bacteroidaceae > Prevotella. Next base: position 12,199 of record NZ_NPJI01000005.1, on the reverse strand, counting down.
CATACACCGGCGAGGCTCTCGACTACAAGGCTCCGCTGCTGCGAGCACTGCATGCCGTGGACAAGGCGGCTACAAGCGTCTGCCAACTCTTCTATCCTGAAGTGAAAAAGGTGACTTGCAACCTCGGATGGGAACAGGAATACTTCCTCGTAGACGAGGGACTCTACTCTGCCCGACCTGACCTCATGCTCACTGGACGTACTCTCATGGGACACGAGAGCGCGAAAAACCAACAGATGGACGACCACTACTTCGGTACCATTCCCGACCGCGTACAGGCCTTCATGAAAGACCTCGAGATACAGGCTCTCGAACTGGGCATACCATGCAAGACCCGCCACAACGAGGTGGCTCCAAACCAGTTTGAGCTGGCTCCTATCTACGAGGAGTGTAACCTCGCTGTCGACCATAACATGCTGCTCATGTCGCTCATGAAAAAGGTGGCAAGGAAACATGGGTTCCGCGTGCTGCTGCACGAAAAGCCTTTCGACGGCATCAATGGTTCGGGAAAACACAACAACTGGAGCCTGCTTGCCGACAACGGCACTCTGCTACACGCCCCCGGAAAGTCACCGGAGGAAAACCTGCGCTTCGTGACCTTCATCGTGGAGACTCTCATGGCAGTATACCGCCACAACGGACTGCTCAAGGCTTCTATCATGAGTGCCACCAACGCCCACCGTCTCGGCGGCAACGAGGCTCCTCCTGCCATCATCTCGTCATTCCTGGGCAAGCAGCTCAGCGAACTGCTCGACCATATTGAGAAGGCCGACAAAGACGAGCTGTTCAACCTTAAGGGTAAACAGGGCATGGAACTTGACATTCCGCAGATTCCGGAACTCATAATCGACAACACCGACCGCAACCGCACCTCTCCTTTCGCCTTCACCGGCAACCGCTTCGAGTTCCGCGCCATTGGTTCCGAGGCTAACAGTGCCTCTGCCATGATCTCGCTCAACGCTGCCGTGGCTGAAGCCCTCAACAGTTTCCGCCAGCGTGTAGACAGGCTGTGCGAAAAGGGAGAAGACAAGATGAGCGCAATCATCGACGTGCTGCGCGACGACATCAAGACTTGCAAGCCTATACGCTTCGACGGCAATGGCTACAGCGAGGAATGGGTGGAGGAAGCAAGCCGAAGAGGTCTCGACACCGAGTCGTCGTGCCCTGTGGTGTTTGAGCGGTATCTCGACAGCCAGAGCATAGACATGTTTGAGTCTACTAAGGTGATGAACAGAAAGGAACTGGAGGCTCGCAACGAGGTGAAATGGGAGACTTACGTGAAGAAGGTGCAGATAGAGGCACGAGTGCTCGGCGACCTTTCCATGAACCATATCATACCTGTGTCTACCCACTACCAAAGCCAGCTCATACGCAACGTGCAGTCGATGAAGGCCATCTTCGACCCTGTCAAGGCCGACCGCCTCAGTGCCCGAAACCTGAAGCTCATCGAGGAGATAGCCGAGCGCACCGAACGCATAGAGGCTCTCGTGGAGGATCTCACCTCTGCACGACGCATCGCCAACCGCATCGACGACATCCACTCCCGTGCCATCAGCTATCACGACACCGTGGAACCGAAGATGGAGTCCATACGCCACGAGATAGACAGTCTCGAAATGATTGTAGAAGACGGCTTATGGACACTCCCGAAATATCGTGAACTACTATTCATCAGGTAAGTTTTCTACCCTCCACCCTCAAAAAAAATTGCTGCGCCATATCTCTATAGCGCAGCAATTTTTTTTTCAATATTCAATATTCAATATTCAATTTTCAATACCATTCTATTTTTTCGTCCTGTACCCACTTTCCGAAGTCAGGATATTGTGTTTCTATATCTACTCTCTCGTCACACCAATTGTAAGTTGGCTTCACACCAATCTTGCTTGGCACTCGTCCACGCTTAGCCTCAAGATCCAGCCATGAGCCGTTCTTCTGTACGCGCACCGGTATGGCGTTGGCATTCGAATATTGTATGTCGAGCACGAATTTCACAGGATTTCTTTCCACGCTATTGTTTTTCGTGTTCACCATTACGTTAGTGTCCACTCCAAACTCATGGTGTACTTCTTGTCCACCAACTGTCAGCGGCAGAGTACCTCCGGCTGCCTGCAGAATGATGGTGGTCTTGCCCTCTGGATGGTTCAGAATCACGTCGAACACAACGTCGTTGAAGTCGAAGTCACCCTTCTCGTCCACTGTCAAGTCTTCTGCGATAACTCGGATATTTGGTTCAGGAGTTGGGTCAGGAGTCTCACCTGTGAATCCCGGATTACATTCACTGCTTTCAATGCTAAATGAAGGCAATTTACCGTTTGTATATATATTGTTTTCAGAACATCCTCCTTTGAAGTCGATGTAAGGATAGTCACCAGAATAACCTTGAGAAAAATGTGTATCAGCCACTATATACAGATTGTTGCCGTATGTTACTTCGTAACCCTGATTGTCTTTGCCTTTTACAATATCCTTAGCCTGGAACACAGCATATCCAGACGTTGGACCATATATTCCGTAGTTAGCTTTTGCTGCATCAAGTGTAGCAGTTCCCTCCACTTTGAAGAGAGCATTTGCACCCATATAGATATAGAAAGGTCCTTCAGCTTTAAACGAGCCAACAACACAACTTGCATTACCATCCATACGGAAACAGTTTTGACCAGCATTGTCGCCGAGGTTGAAGTAGAACTCACCAGTAACCGTCATACTACAGTTGTTTACCACCTCGCTGCTTCCTGCCTGATAAGTGTAAGTCGCAGTGGTATATTTTCCATTGTTAACCCAAATATTATCATTGCTGTTAACAGTAGTCTTGCCACTAATTGTTGCAGTACCATTGTTTTGGAACTTAGAAGAGCCCGCTGTATATAGTTCTGAAGCTGATAAATCTCCATCATTAACAAGTTTTGTATCTGCATTGTTGAGAGTAACTTTACCTGTTTTGATTGTACCACGGTTGTATATCAAGCTATTTCCATTGGGAAGGACATTTGCAGCCTCAATTGTTCCATGGTTATAGATGTTGCAACTATTAGGTATAAAATCACCATCAGTCACAATCTTTGCACCTTCAGCAATATAGAAATTGCAACCATTTTGGAAATTTTTAGCATCATCTGCCTTCAGCTTCAATGTCGCACCTTTAACTAAATAGATGGTTGTGTTTGCTGCTACATAAAAATAACCATTGGTCAAATCAACATTTCCTTTAATGTAAACAGTTCCAGGTTCTGTATGGTCATCAACCCATGTACCCTGAATTTGGATACTCTGACCAGAGAAACTCTCGTCAATATAGCTAAATAATTTTCCATACACATACTTTTCTACCCCCTCTGGCACATCATCAAGGAACTTGTCACTGCTTGCGTCACTTGGGAATGTGTAGGACGATGTAATGGCTCTTGTTGAGAAGCCAAAGGATTTCGTGTCAACAGTGCCAAAACCCCATGTCTGTGTAGGCGAGGGCTCTCCGAAACGCTTTACAAAGGCATATTCATAATTTGCCTGATCTATCTGAGCCTCCGTCCATGTCTCCATTTGGTGGCTACAGCTGGTCATGCCGGCTATTATTGCTGCGGCTGCCAATCCTTGGGTGATAATTTTGTTCATATCTCTTTATGTATTATTTATTTTTGATTTTTATTTGCATGTTTATTATTTCTGCAAAAATACGAAAAATATCGTAACCTGCTTACTATCAGCCCCTATTTTTAAAATAAATTAATACTTTTAACACAATATCCATCTATTCTGCATATCTTTTTATCTTCAAAACAGAAACGCCCCTCCCACATTCATCTACAATTCGGGCCGTATATGGCATTTACAGCACATATACGGCCCAAACTATTTTTTACCTATATTATATTATTTCCACCAATTAGTAGGTGTGGTATTCTGTACCCACTGAGCAAAGCTTGGATACTTGGTCGCGATATCCTGACGCTCTGAACACCAGTTGTAGTCAACACCAACACAAATCTTACTTGCCACCTTGCCCTTAAGAGCTTCGAGCTCTATCCAATTGCCATCTTTCTGAACCATAACCTTAATCTTGTTAGGATCCTTGTCGAATGTGCCATTAAGCTCAAAAGGCACAGGATCCTTTGTTACACCACCGGTATTAACCATTGTAGTCACTGGAACACCAAACTTTTCATGGACTTCCACACCACCTACTTGAAGTGGAAGTGTACCGCCGGCAGCCCGCAGGATGATGGTAGTCTTGCCTGCTGGATAGTCAAACTTAATGTCAAACACAACATCGTTGAAGTCGAAGTCGTTGCCCTCGTCACTTACAGTAAGGTCCTCGGCAATCACTCTCACGTCAGCTTCAGGAGTTGGGTCAGGAGTCTCACCTGTGAATCCCGGATTACATTCACTGCTTTCAATGCTAAATGAAGGCAATTTACCGTTTGTATATATATTGTTTTCAGAACATCCTCCTTTGAAGTCGATGTAAGGATAGTCACCAGAATAACCTTGAGAAAAATGTGTATCAGCCACTATATACAGATTGTTGCCGTATGTTACTTCGTAACCCTGATTGTCTTTGCCTTTTACAATATCCTTAGCCTGGAACACAGCATATCCAGACGTTGGACCATATATTCCGTAGTTAGCTTTTGCTGCATCAAGTGTAGCAGTTCCCTCCACTTTGAAGAGAGCATTTGCACCCATATAGATATAGAAAGGTCCTTCAGCTTTAAACGAGCCAACAACACAACTTGCATTACCATCCATACGGAAACAGTTTTGACCAGCATTGTCGCCGAGGTTGAAGTAGAACTCACCAGTAACCGTCATACTACAGTTGTTTACCACCTCGCTGCTTCCTGCCTGATAAGTGTAAGTCGCAGTGGTATATTTTCCATTGTTAACCCAAATATTATCATTGCTGTTAACAGTAGTCTTGCCACTAATTGTTGCAGTACCATTGTTTTGGAACTTAGAAGAGCCCGCTGTATATAGTTCTGAAGCTGATAAATCTCCATCATTAACAAGTTTTGTATCTGCATTGTTGAGAGTAACTTTACCTGTTTTGATTGTACCACGGTTGTATATCAAGCTATTTCCATTGGGAAGGACATTTGCAGCCTCAATTGTTCCATGGTTATAGATGTTGCAACTATTAGGTATAAAATCACCATCAGTCACAATCTTTGCACCTTCAGCAATATAGAAATTGCAACCATTTTGGAAATTTTTAGCATCATCTGCCTTCAGCTTCAATGTCGCACCTTTAACTAAATAGATGGTTGTGTTTGCTGCTACATAAAAATAACCATTGGTCAAATCAACATTTCCTTTAATGTAAACAGTTCCAGGTTCTGTATGGTCATCAACCCATGTACCCTGAATTTGGATACTCTGACCAGAGAAACTCTCGTCAATATAGCTAAATAATTTTCCATACACATACTTTTCTACCCCCTCTGGCACATCATCAAGGAACTTGTCACTGCTTGCGTCACTTGGGAATGTGTAGGACGATGAAATGGCTCTTGTTGAGAAGCCAAAGGATTTCGTGTCAACAGTGCCAAAGCCCCATGTCTGATCCTTTGCAGGCTGACCGAAACGGGCGATGAATGCTTTCTCGTACTTTGCCAGAGCTAAATCGCTGGCCGACATAGGTTCAATCTCATTGCTCGAACATGAGCTAATGGTCATTGCGGCACCTGCTACTATCGTCAGCATTGTGCCAAGTTTGAAAAATGGGTTCATTGTATTTTTAATTGTTTAATATTTTGTATATGGATTGCTAACTGTTTAAACTTAACAATATTTCCTACGCGGCAAATATACACATTTTTATAATACCAAGTTCAAAATAATGAAGAAATATTTAAAAAATGGCAAAATAATACCAGTATTTCCCTATTGAAGGATAAAATATGCAAAGTCAACATAAAGATAAGTTGGAAATCGAATCCCGCACAATTCTTCATCGAACTATGCGGGATATAATAAATTATCCAAAAACTATATGCTTTAAAGAAACAAATGTATTTCTTTGTGTAGTAACAAGACGGGGAGTTATTAGTCCTCGCTGTTCTCTGGACGCAACTTGCGAACGGTCTCTGCGGCACGCCACATCTCCATGTTGCGCATAGCCTCGAGCTCCTTGTTCAGTCCGTCGCGATAGTCGGGCTTTGAGTTGCTGTCGATAGATATCTGTGCCTCGTTGCCGGTCTTCACTGAGTAGTAAAGCCACTGCATCACTGGCTTGATGGCCTCGCGGAAACGGGGAGCCCAGTCGAGTGCACCACGCTGTGCTGTGGTTGAGCAGTTGGCGTACATCCAGTCCATACCCTTCTGTGCAAACAGAGGCATAAGGCTCTGTGTCAGCTCCTCAACAGTCTCGTTGAATGCCTCAGAAGGAGAGTGTCCGTTTTCGCGGAGCACCTCATACTGTGCTTCGAGCAGACCCTCGATGGCACCCATCAGCGAACCGCGCTCGCCGGTGAGGTCTGAAGTGGCCTCGCGCTGGAATGTGGTCTTGAACAAATAACCGGCACCGATACCGATACCGAAGGCGATGGTCTTCTCCTCTGCCTTGCCGGAAGCGTCCTGGTAAACGGCATAAGAGCAGTTGAGTCCGCGGCCCTCGCAGAACATGGTGCGGAGGCTGGTGCCTGAACCCTTAGGAGCCACCATAATAACGTCGATGTCTGATGGAGGCACTACGCCGGTGCGGTCGCTCCAGTTGATGGCAAAACCGTGAGAGTAGTAAAGGGTCTTGCCCGGTGTGAGATATTTCTTGATTGTTGGCCAAGCCTGAATCTGACCTGCGTCTGAGAGGAGCATACAGATGATGGTACCCTTCTCAGCAGCCTCTTCAATAGAGAAAAGCGTCTTTCCAGGAACCCATCCGTCGGCCACGGCCTTGTCGTAGGTCTTTCCTGCACGCTGTCCTACGATTACATTGAATCCATTGTCGCGGAGGTTGCAAGCCTGGCCGGGACCCTGAATACCGTAACCGATAACGGCGATTGTTTCATTCTTCAATACTTCGTGAGCTTTCTCCAAAGAAAATTCCTTGCTGGTGACTACAGTTTCGATAACGCCACCAAAATTCATTTCTGCCATAATTGTTTTTATTATTTAAAGATGTTATTAATATCCCTATGAACCATGCCTGCCTTATCCAAAAGCGGTCGTCTTGTCGGTCCATTCATGTCCTTCCCGAGGCCACGACAAGGGGGTTAATTGTTTTTTGCGGCTGCAAAAGTATAAAATTAAAACGAAACTACCAAATTTACTTTCACTTTTTTACCTTTTTAACCAACGTTATGTTAATCTATATTAAATCAGTACAGCACAAGGTCTTCATTTAGGAATATATTAGTAATTTTGCACTGGATTTCTAAATCAATAGTGCTCGAATTTCGACTTTCATCTTTATTGATTCCCTGATGTGGTCGTCAGTAGCGCATTGTGGCAGGCGCGGTTCTGTCCGGACTCTATGTTCATTATTAGTATTTCCGAGGGAATATGAAAAAGATAACTGTAAAAGGATAAACAATAATGAACAATATTATTTCTATTTTTAATTCATGAACAAATTTATGGCTTATTTTGCTTCGGCTGTTTCACTGATAGCCGGAGTGGCTTTTTGTGTGCCTGTATGTGCACAAGAAAGGGCAGTACAGGCAATGACGCTCTCGACTCTTTTCGACCTTGCCGACCGGCAGAGCCAGAAGGTGAGGGTGAGCCTGACGGCACTGCAGGCTGCCGACGAAGGGGTGGAAGCCGCCAAATCGGCTTTACTGCCTTATGTGGGCTTGAGTCTTCAAGGCAGTTATACGGGCAACGCATTCATGCTCTCAAGGGGCTTTTCGGCTAATGGGACCACCGACTACATCGTGCCGGGAACGGGGGTTGTACCCGTGGCTAACGGCAAACAGGACACTCCACACTGGGGAAACAGCTTTACGGCCCAGGTGTCGCAGGTGTTGTATGCCGGAGGTGCCATTCGGTCGGGCATCAGAATGGCGGAACTGGGCAAGGAAATGGCGGAACTCGACGTGGAGAAGAATCGTCAAGAGATTCGCTTCCTCCTTACGGGATATTATCTTGACCTCTGTAAACTGAATAATCAGATTGAGGTGGTTAACCTGAATATCGCACTGACGCAGAAGGTAATAGAACAGATGAAAGCACGACGTGCGGAAGGGACGGTGCTGCAGAACGACATCACCCGCTATGAGTATCAGTTACAGAGTCTTGAACTCACACTGTCAAAGCTCACCGATGCTTTTACCATCATCAATCATCAGATGGTCACCACGCTTCACTTGCCGGAGCATACGGTTGTCGCTCCCGACAAAATGGAGCTGGACACTGAAATAAATGCTCTCTCGGCAATAGCCGCACAGCAGACATGGCAGCAGACTGCAGCCGACAACAACCTTGGCATACGGCAGGCTACAGTGGCCACAAACCTGGCTGAACAGAAAGTGAAGCTGGTCAAAGCTGAATCGTTGCCTTCGATAGCTGTCGTGGCGGAAAACCAGCTGTATGGACCATACACGCAAGACCTCATCCCGAAAGACTGTAATGTGAACGTGTGGTTTGTGGGCATAGGTGTAAAATTCAATCTTGGCAGTCTGTGGAAAAACAAACACAATATCCGAAAGGCACGTATCGACTACCGCCAGTCGCAGGAAACACTCGCCTTGGCACATGAGGAGGTGGAGAATGGGGTACAGGCTAACTACACCAACCTGTTGACTTCCTACACCGAGGTGAAGACTCAGCAGAAGCAAGTGGAACTTGCCAACCAGAATTACGCAGTGGTGCAAAACCGCTATCAAAACGAGCTGGCGCTCCTCACCGATATGGTAGATGCCTCAAATATGAAGCTGTCTGCCGAAATGGCTCTGGTCAACGCCCGCATCGCCATGCTTTATAATTTCTTTAAACTCAAATACGTAACAAGTACTTTATAAAAATGGAAAAAAACAAGATACACGTTTATTTATTTAATGCATTCATCATTATTTGTCTTTTGGGCGGAGCTGTATATGTGTTCTGCCAGTTCATGCACTTCGGCAGCGGGGAATACACCGACAATGCCCGTGTCCGCCAGAATGTAGTGCCACAGAACTGCCGTGTGCAAGGTTTTATACGCGAGGTGCGCTTTACCGATTTTCAGCAGGTAAAGAAGGGTGACACTCTCGTTGTCATCGAGGACGCTGAATTCCGTCTGCGACTGGCTCAGGCCGAGTCCGACCTCCTACGTGCCGAACAAGGCTCGAGGGGTACGGCAAGCAGCATCCAGACCACAAAGACTAGCATTACCGTTACAGAAGCGGGCATCGAATCGGCTCGTGTGCAGATGGAGAATGCCATGCGTGAGGACAGCCGTTTCAAAAACCTGCTCAGCCAGGATGCCGTCACGCCGCAACAGTACGACAAGGTCCATACGGCTTATCTAAGCGCCAAGGCTGCCTACGAGCAGGCGGTCCGTTCCCGCAAGATGCAGTCGGCTGTCGTAACCGAACAGGGACATCATCTTTCAGCTTCCGAACAAGGCATAGAACTGGCACGCCGGGCTGTCGACCTTGCCCGCCTGAACCTTTCTTATTGCTACATCATTGCCACTTGCGACGGCACCGTAGGCACTAAGGACATTCATGCAGGACAGCTTGTCAATCCGGGACAGACATTGGTAAGCATTGTCGACAAGAATGAACGGTGGATTGAGGCCAACTACAAGGAGAGCCAGCTGCCGCATATCAAGGTGGGCGACAAGGTGGAGATTACTGCCGATGCCGTGCCGGACGTGGAATATTCGGGAACGGTGGAACGTATCTCCAACGCCACAGGCAGTGCCTTCTCACTCATTCCCATCGACAATGCCACCGGCAATTTCGTGAAAGTGGAGCAGCGTGTTACTGTGCGCGTCAAGCTCGACGCAAGCGGTGATGTCGACAAGTTAAAGGGTGGTTATAATGTGGAATGTACCATAAAGGAGTAGAGGCAGATGGGACAACTTACAGAATTCTTTATGAAGAGCCCCGGCGGTCCGCCACCAAACAGCGGCTTCACCATGCCTATGATGAAAGGATGGGTGCCACGTCGCATCCAGCCCTGGATATACGTGCTGACCGCCCTTTGCTTTCAGTTCAGCGGAGGTGTTTATCTTGGCGCGTTGGACAGCATCCGCGGCACCACCAACCTCATGATTGAAGACGTGCTCTTCCTGCTTTATTCCACACTCGCAGGCATGGCTGTCTATTTCCCCATGCTCTTCCGCATGAAGTTCCGGTTCACCAATCAGCAGTTGCTTTGCTGTTCAGCCGGCATTCTATGCGTGTGCAACCTGTTGACTATGTATTGTCAGTCGATGCCAATACTCGCAGTGGCATGTTTCATAGCCGGAATGGCAAAGATACAAGGCACGTTCGAGTGTATGAGCAATATCCAGCTGTGGATTACCCCCCGACGTGATTTTGCGGTATTCTTCCCCGTGCTCCACATCATCCTGCTCACGGCCATTGAAGGCAGCGGATGGCTTGCCGCCTGGTTCGCCCATCATTTCAGCTGGCAGATGATGCACGTCTTTACCATAGCCACCATGTCGTTTGTGCTGCTCACGCAAGTCGTCCTCTGCCGTCCGTTCTGTCCCATGCCCCACCGGCTGTCGCTAAAGGGAATGGACTTCCAGGGAGGCATTGTCGTCTGCGGGCTGACGCTGGTGTTGTCATACATCGTGGTGTATGGCGACTATCTCATGTGGTTAGACTCATTGCGCATACGCATCCTGACAGGTATTGCCATTATGCTTTTCGGCATCATGCTCTACCGTCTGCATACCTACCGTTACCCATACGTCGAACTCAGTCTGTTCACACGCCGCAATGTTGTACCCATTCTCATTGTAACTTTCTTCGCCGAACTAGCTTTCGGTGCTGAACACACGATGGAAGAGATACTCTACAGTGAAGTCATACGGTTGGAGGAGCTGACTAAGGAGTCTCAGTATATGTGGGTACTTCTCGGCATGTACGTCGGCATTCTGTTGGATCTCTATTGGCTGAAAGTCATGAAATGGAAGATATGGAAACTCTTCGGCATAGCTTTTATCAGCATTACGTTCTATGCGATGTTGATGTACTTCACGCTCGACATGAATGTCAATATCGAGCAATACCGGCTCGCCATATTCTTGCGTGGTTTTGCCTATGCCATCCTTTCCCCGGCATTGATGTGGGCCTTAAACGAGTCCGTACCCAGTCTTGAACAGTTTTTCATGGGATTGTTCGTGTTCAACATCCTGCACATGTATTTTGCGGGAGCGGCGGGTTATGGCATATACACCACCATCTTCTCTCATTTCATGAACGAGAACATGATGAGTTACGGTCATCATCTTACCCTCACCCGCCTGGACATTCCCCGCTTTGATATAGGCGGTTACATCGCCCACGACTACCTTCATTCCATGATGATGGTGACGATCAAGCAAGTGTACGGATATGTCATATGGTTTTCCCTGGCCCTAGCCGCCCTCTTCCTTCTATGCGACATCCCCGCCGTCCGCACAAACATCCGGAAAGTCCCCCGCTGGTCAGTCTACGCCATCGATTATCTAGCGAAGAAAAAGTAAAAAAAAGTGAACTTTAAAAAAGTAAAACTTTTAAAAAGTGAACTTTAAAAAGTAGACTTTAAAGATTAAAAGGTAAAACCTTAAAGAGACCGGACGAATAGAAGAACAAAAGGATTAAAGAATTAAAAAATTAAAGAATTAAAGACCCTATACCGGTGTGCTTGCAGTTTGCGCAGGCTCTTTAATTCTTTAATTTTTTAATCTTTAATTCTTTAATCTTTCAGACCTGTCCCCACCTGCACCTCACACTCAAAGACACAAAAAAAGGACGAGCCATCGACCCGTCCATTCTTCTCCGTCTTGTTCAAAAATAAAATGCTATGTGTCTTGCGCCACTTGAACCCCAATGGCATTGGCAATAGCAGCTTCAACAGCATTGTATATTTCAGTTTCCGATGTTTCAATAGATACAATCAGCGAATACTTGATGCGATTATCCACGTTATGCAATTTTCTAGGGTGTCCAGTTAACGGTTCCAAATTCAGATAGTTTTTCTGAATATTTTGGTTCGTTCTGTAACCCAGTTTGTGGACATGTTCTTGGCAGCCCAAGTATCAATGTCCTTAAGTTTAACATTCACT
>NZ_NPJI01000049.1 GCF_002251435.1 Prevotella sp. P2-180 | reverse complement strand
ATGTTTAAGAGATATAGAGTATTTATACTAATGAAAGAGGGTGAATGCCAAGGCATTTAGAGCTCATAGAGAGCTGCGCATCATGTTTGCCGCATGGAAACTCTGTGTCCTCTGTCGCTTGCGACCTACTCTATAAAACCACAAATCTCTTTTTCTCTTTATCTCTGTGGTTTAAATAATACCCTTATACATTGGGATTTATCACTTCAGAAACTTGAGTTTATAACTCCCCCCACAAAGATATCAACTCCAAAAATTTATTGCATTATGAAATCAATGTCAAAGGCACAGCTTGCTGAAGCAGCAGGCGTAAATATGAGAACATTCCAGAGGTGGCTGTCACGCCATAAAGACGAGCTCGTCGTGCTCGGTGTAAGACCCCGCGACAAGCTCCTGCCGCCAGTGGCAGTGAAATACATAGCCGAGCAGTATGGCATCGACCTGTAACTGCAAACAGACAGAAACAGACATATACAGACTTATACGGACAGTAACTGACAGTAACTGACAGAAACAGACAACGTCCCTCCAAAATGTCGTATCTTTGCAATGGAAATCAGATGAAACTCTCTTCCAGCGTTCTTTGACTTACTGCCACCCCCCAAACACTTTTTTAACTCAACTTTCGGAAGTTATTTTAAACCACAGAGTTTAAGAGATATAGAGTATTTATACTAATGAAAGAGGGTGAATGCCAAGGCATTTAGAGCTTATAGAGAGCTGCGCAAAACCTCTTTTCCTCTGTCGCTTGCGACCTACTCCATCAACAAAACCCCTCTTTTTCTCTTTATCTCTGTGGTTTAAATAATACCCTTCGTAGTTTTTTACCAAAGAGTTTAAGAGTTTAAGAGTACTTGTATAATGATAGAGGTTGAACCTCTTTTCCTCTTTATCTCTGTGGTTTAAATAAAACCCTTATACATAGAGAATTATCACATGCGAAACTTAAATATCTTATTGTTTAACCCCCTGCCGGGCACAGCCCCCTTGCTGTGTAAATACCAAGTCCCATACCGGCGATGGGCAACATCATGATCAATTATTCAGTTTGTCTCCTTCAAAACCAGATGAAAAAGGACGAAGCCCCTAAGGCCTACGCCAGAGCTCAGGTGAAGGAAGTAATGACGTTCCGTCAGTTTGTCGACCACATCGCCGAGCACGGCGGTCACAAGCGCGGACAAGTGAAAGGAGTACTTTCCGACACCTGCAGCTGCCTTGTAGAAGAGCTGCTCGAGGGCAAGAAGGTATTGCTCGACGAACTTGGCGACTTCTGGGTCTCCCTTTCCAGTGTAGGAGCCGAGAGCTGTGAGAAGTTCACCTCCAAGAACATCACCGGCGTCAACATTATCTTCACCCCAGGTGTAGACTTCGAGAACCTCATCGGCCGTGCCGAGTTCAATCTCGTGGCAAGCCGTGTAGCCCAGGCAGCCACTGTCAAGGCTGAGAAGATGGGATCTGACACCGTCGATCTCGCTGCAGCCAAGAACAAGGGCAACACCCCGTCTACCGACCCTTCTACCGACCCTTCTGACCCAGGCACTGGCACTGACCCAGACAATGGCGGTAGCTCAAGCGGCGGTGAAAGCGGCAGCGACGACCTCGGCCAGTAGTCTTTTCTTTTGAACGTGAATTGCCGTGAATTGACCGTGAATTTCCATACCTTAATTCCGCAACACTTTGATTTAAATTAATTTATAAGTTCCTGAGCAACAAAAAGTTGCCCAGGATTTTGCCGTGTCAGATTTTTTACTTATCTTAGTGTTGCAATTAGAAAACAAGCGAAAA
>NZ_NPJI01000048.1 GCF_002251435.1 Prevotella sp. P2-180 | reverse complement strand
ACTCCTACGGGAGGCAGCAGTGAGGAATATTGGTCAATGGGCGAGAGCCTGAACCAGCCAAGTAGCGTGCAGGATGACGGCCCTATGGGTTGTAAACTGCTTTTATGCGGGGATAACGTGCGCCACGCGTGGTGTATTGCAGGTACCGCATGAATAAGGACCGGCTAATTCCGTGCCAGCAGCCGCGGTAATACGGAAGGTCCGGGCGTTATCCGGATTTATTGGGTTTAAAGGGAGCGTAGGCCGCTG
>NZ_NPJI01000047.1 GCF_002251435.1 Prevotella sp. P2-180 | reverse complement strand
GATTTGGTCTTATTCTGTGACAAGGATGGCAAATACTATCTCAACGATAATTATCCGAATTATTGGAATTTAGAAAAGACAAAACAAAATGCAGATAAGCGTTCTGAAGGTTGGAATAAATTTATCAATCTTCTCAGAAAAGAAGGGCGTATCAAATAATTAAAAGAGACGGAAAATTCCGTCTCTTTTAATTTGTTGTACCATATGAAAGTAATATGATTATGAGACGCTAACTCAACTTTTTCTAATACTTTATCCCTTATCTTTTAAACGGTCTTAGTTTATTCCATTGCTCCTTGAGCCATTCGACAATAGGCTGTCTGTTGATATACAAGAATAATTGGTTCGACTCTTTAATTTGTAGCGAACCAGTGGTACCTGTCCCCGTGATTCTCATTACTTACGCTCAAGTGTCAATTCTAATCTTTGGATGCCCTTCTTATTTGCATTGGCAAGAATAAGGACGTATGCCAGTTGTTCTCCATTATTCATCGTGGTAGTCACGAAGCGGAAATCGTCTTCCGTAACGATATATTTCAGCATGGGACCGCCGCCAGATGCCACCACAAGACGTATCTTGTCAGAAAGAGGAGAGATAACGTAGGCATATCTAGCCATATACGTTGTACTATTGAGCTTCACCCAATCAGGGACTGTTGGGTCTAAAGTATTATTCAGATAGATGCGGCAGTTCTTGTAGGATGGTCTTTCATTTCCCTCAGAATTGTATATTGTTCCGTTGCCATCCACAAATATAGGCGAGGACACGGAATACTTCTCTATAGGGCACTGCTCCTCATAGACAATGTCTGCCTCTGACTTGATTGTGGCTTCTACAGGAAGTTCTGGACCTATAATTTCCTTATCTTCCAACACCTCTACAAGTTCATACATCCATGCCGAACCATCTGCAGGGGGATTGGCTAGTATGGTCTTCTTTGCCCTCAGCTTATACCTATGCCCTTTCTCATACGTAAATCCTTCTATCTCAGAGAAACTCTTCTTTCGCCAGGTCTGGTCAACGCCATCCTCCATGACAAGCATACACTCAACGGGATTCTCCTTGTTGTCATCAAATAACGAATACATGATGTCTGTGTTCTCTGAAACAGATATAGTAATCACGACCACCTTGTCTTTGAGTTCATCATCGTCATTGCATGATGCCATTCCGATAGCAGAAATGATAACGACAAGCAATGTAGAAAAAAATAATTTGATAGTCTTCATAATATCATTTGTTTATCTTTTATGTATTGAGTTCACCAGTCCCCATCTTGAATATAATCACTTTTCATGAATATGGATGAGAGGCTGACCAAAGAAAGTGGAAAGCATCGAGATTGTTCTTAGTGTGAAGTTGTGTTGACCGCTTAACCATTTTGTCACTTCACTCGGTTTCTTGCCAAGAGCCTGAGCAAACTGTAGTTTGGTCAAACCGCGTTGTGTCATCAACTCATAAATTCGGTTTGAAACGGCAAATTCCATTGCCACCTCCTGCTGTATGGCAGGAGAGGTGTTTGCCAACATTTCGTCAAATGATGTATTAATCCGCTTCATAAGTCAAATGTTTTATCAGTTTCAATTATGTTTTCTGTTACCGAAATCGTGCCATCTTTTACACCAGCTCTCATTAACCTGTCAAAGTTCTGGAGTGTGATGACATATCCTTTGAGGGTATCGTCTTCATCATATGTTCTAGTTTTCTTAACTCCTCCATTGCCAAGGATGAGTATTTTGTCAGACAACCGTAAGCAATAAAGACGAAGTTTGGACTTCAATACAGGCAAGGCACAAACCCTATCGTTCATCTTGCCTTCTGGACGGAAGAAACGTTCCAAAGCACCAAAATCAGCAATACGTCCAAGTATATTCAGAAGACGCTCAAAATCCTCATTATACTCCAACTCATTTCTGAATTTGGCGTAGAACTTTTCAAATTCGCTATCATCATCTGATAGGAATTGTATTGTGTACATGGTACAGTTTTTCGCATCTGTAACCAATTTCAATTCGGCTTCACTCATATAGTATCATGTTTTGTCGATGCAAAGATACGAAGAACATTTCACTTAAAAGTAAAAGTCTGTCTGTATTTATGCTTTTTTATACAAAAATCTGCTTTACTGCATGAAATCGGGTATCATATCCACTGCTTCTCGTTTCTTTTTGTCAACGATGTTGCCGTAAATCTGTGTTTCTTCTTTTTCGCTTTCATATCGTGTTTCTTTAATATATCTGCCTGCAAAGTTACGAAATCTTCTTGAAAACGAGTCACGGAATAGTCACAGCAACAGTCAAACTATATGGTTGCCAAATCAAAACAAGAAAGCCAAAAGAAATGAAAGGAAAATACTTTGAATATACTGTAACACAATTATTTATGTAAGTTTAACTTATAAATTCTGCGATTATAGTTTGATTAGGCTGACATAGGGTGATCTTCTTCTTGAGAATCTGCTTCCGAATTGTAAAGTGCTGAATATCAACACTCCCAAAAAGCAAAAAGTACCAAAAGAAACAAACTGGAAACAAAAATTTCAAAAACCCCAAAATGAAAACATCTGCTTAACATATCTTAACACGGAAATGAACGGAAATTTTCATTTTCTATCATTTTGTGCTGCGTTCCTGAAGGTGCAAAATCAGGTATTGTGAACCTTATTGTCGTTTCAGCAATCAGGTTGAAAAAATGGCTTTAGTTGGAAAAATGTGCACGAAAAGTGGGCTTTTCAGGTGGCATTTTATAGTATTTTCTGCGAAAATACAGTTGTATGTTTAACTTTCTACGTATAAGTCTCTTTAGTCTCACGGAATTTTATTAACTTTGCACCAAAGTTTATTTTAATTGCAATTTTATGGTCACTTATTTTGATGCATGTGAGATTCTTGAAATGCTGTCTGAAGCATCTGTAAAGGTGTTTCTGGACGGCGGTTGGGGTGTCGATGCACTTATAGGCAGAGAAACAAGAATACATAACGACATCGATCTGTTCGTAGAGAAGAAAGACTATGGTAAGGCCATATCCGTGATTACCTGGAAGGGATACAGAGAAGTTGTAATGGACTATACGACCGATAGCCATACTGTCTGGAAAGATGACAACGGAAGAATAATCGATCTGCATTGTTTCGAATATGTCGAAGATGGAATTCTATATGACGGATACACTTTCCCAAGCGAAACTTTCTCAGGTAAAGGAAATATCGGGAATATTGAGGTAACATGCATAAACCCGGAGGCACAGGTACAGTTCCATCTTGGATATGAATACGATGAAAATGATGTCCACGACGTCCTGTTATTATGCAGAACTTTCAATCTTGAGATACCGGAGCAATATAAAACTCACATCTGATTCAATATGCTATGATTACTGATAGTTATGATATTGAAACTGAACCAATGATCAATCTGTTTGATTTCTACGGCAGACGTGGAGATTTTGCAGATATATGCCTGATAATATTCTCGAAGGAGATTCATCGGCATTTACTTGATTCCTACGAATCTGAAATTATTGCAACTATGCCGGCTTGCAATGGCGATACGCATATCTATAAAACAACTTATAAAGGAGTTACGATAACTTTCTACCTGTCAGGAATAGGTTCAGCAGTAGCATCCTCTCAATGTCATCTTGCAAGCTGGCTAACTGGAGCATCAAAGTTCATTATGTTCGGTTCCTGTGGCAGTCTTGACCGTACAACCACACAAGGTAGATTTATCATACCGACACAAAGTTACAGAGGGGACGGGTGTTCATATTATTTTGCAGCACCATCCGACTATATTGATATAGCCGCAAGCAAGGAACTTTCCATAATTTTCGACAAATTATCTGTACCATATATTACAGGTAAAATATGGACGACAGATTCGATGATCAGAGAAACAAAAGGACTTGTACGCAAACGTATGGAAGAAGGGTGCATCGCTGTAGAAATGGAATTGGCTGGAGTTCAATCTGTGTGCGACTTCTACAATTTGAAGTTGTATGCTTTTTTTGAAACAGGTGACATTTTGGATACAAATGGATATGAAGCCAAAGGCTTGAACAATGCCAACCATAGTTTAAACAAACTTTATATTGCTTTAGAAACGGCAACCTACATCTGAAGTATATCAGAATTGTAAATTCCCATTTAGCGGACTATATAAAAAGTATTCCATAACCATCTATACGTGGTTTACGGAATGCTTACTTTATAACAATTAGGTTTACACTCGTTTATTTTGACGGTGCAAAGTTACTCATGCTATCTGGCTCCCACAACGGGCAATAGTGCACATTTTCAAGAAAATGACGTTTTCAAGAAAAAAAATATCCCTACAAACTTAGACTATGCCAAGTTTCGTAGGGATTTTGGAGGGTATAAACATTAGATTACTTCGTCCAGTGGTAGTGACTGTCGAGCATCAGGAAGATAGCCAAGCCGAAAATAACGAGTCCAAGGACAAAGAAGAACCAGAAGAAATACTGCACATAGCGTCCGAGGTAGGTTCCGTCGTACTCCTTGTACCTTTCCTGAACCCTTCTACGTTCTTCATAAAACATTTGATTGACCTCACGGATATGCTTCTGCATCTGAGTGGTCATCCATTCATGTTGTTTGTCGAACATGTTCTGAATCTTCTTCCAGTCAACATCATCGACTCTGACTGAAACCTTCAACTTGGTTGGGGCATCCTTCAGAACATTGTCAATGTGGGTATTGATGGTGTCAACCTTACCACTGATAGTGTCAACGGCATTGCCAAGAGCAGTCTGAGCTGAATTGTACTTACGGATGGCAGACTCCAGTTGAAGAGTTGCATTGATCCAAGTGTTGGTCGCTTTGTCAATGTTCTCACTCAACTGCCTGAGTTCAGGCGCACGACTGACAACAGCATCCTCGGCATCATGCTCTTCAATCTCTTCCTGGACTTCGTTCATCATGTCATCGAAGTCAGGCTTCTGCTCGTCATCTTCGATGAGTTCTTCTACATGTTTTGTTCTTCTCATTGATATGTAGGATTTGTCTAACGGTGGAATGAACGTCTTTTCTGCGGTGGCTTGCACATGGCATGAGCCATCTGGAGGCAACGGCGAGCCCGCTCACGCTCGTCTTCGTCATCATCCTTACCCCAACCAGAGGAAGGAGCAGAACCACCACCGCCACAAGATTCGGACACGGTTGTTGCTGCATCAATCATATCAAGGAAGAGAAGCATACCTACATGAGAAATGTCCTCTCTTGATGCAGTCATATCAGAATCAGGAACCTGAACCTCATTGAGGAAGATGTCCTTGACCGTGTTCGGAATATAGATTCTCTTCATTTCACCGCTAACATTGACATTGAAGGCAGTCTTGGTAGCAACTGGCAATGGCTTAGAATTGGACTGGGTAGGTTTCGTTGTCTGAGCAACAGGGCGAGCAGGGCGAGCCGGTGAAACGGAAGGTGAAGCAGGTCGCATCTTGACCTGAGTAGGCTTAGGATGCATCTTCTTCCATGTGGCTTCAAGCTGTGATACCATGAACTTTCGACCGATGGCAGAAGCCTTGAACACTGAGGCATTCTTGCCGATGGTGTAGCCCACAAGTTTGCAGTTAGTAGTGTCATACCTTGGATTGACCTCATAGCCTCTCATGCGAAGCATATCAAAGTAACGGTCAATGTCGAAACTATCCATCTTCTGAAGGGTATATTCGCAAAACTCCGCTATATCTTGTTGGCGCATTTCACGAACCTCCTGAGGTTGCTCCCAACCATGCCTTGCGTTGATAATTTCCGCAGCCCTTATTGCTCTGATGTGAACATCGTGAACATCGTTGGTCTTGCCGTCATTATCCACACGGCAACAGTCAAGATGCAGGTGAAGGGTTCCAGACTTGGAATCCCGATGCAAGGCAGCAACACTCATAGAATTGCGGAAATTGGTCTTGACCTTCTCCTTAAAGCCTTTGGGTAAAAGTCCGACTGAATCCAAAGCTTCCAATCCTTCATCAGCGAGGTTTGCCCAGTCATCCAAGGTATAGTTCTCTGACTCTTCCTTGGATGGGGAGAGTACAAACGTGGTCATGAAGCGTTCCAACTTTCGCCCAACAGTCCTGTCCTGTTGATGCAACTGGCAGTGATGCTTCATCCGATACCAGATTTCGGTGGCATCGAGATAGTCAGGCATGTGGTTCACCTTGACCACGGTTGCATCCTCCTTCTCCATTGCGTACCTTGCGGCATTGCCGCCATAGGCTACTGGTCTTGCGAGTATAATCATTCGTCTTCTTGAACTTTGGTCAGTACAGGAGAAGTAAGGTTGTCTTCAATGCTATACCAGTGTTTGATGAGTCGTTCAACGGCTTCAATCCACCACTTCATGAACTTTGGAGATCTGAACATCTTCTGCTTTTCCTCGGGTGAAGCATCGTGCAACTTACTGCGGACTTTTATCAAGTCGGTACGTGCCTCAGTCAGAGAGTTCAGGGCTTTGCTTTCCTCTGGAGTGAGTCGCTGACGTGGGTGATGCTTCTTGCCAGTCTCAACGAGATACTTGCCTATGCTCATACCACATTCTTATTAATCGGGATGTCAAAAACGCCTGTACAGGATAAAATTGCCAATAAACGGAGAACCTCAGTTTGTGCAGTCAACCTTCCGTACCTTTGCAGCGAAATCAATTTTTTATTTAAAAACATTATGATTATGAAAAGAGAAAAGAAAGACAATTTCGTCTATCCACAGTCGGTTCAGTCCGACCTGTTCGGCTACCTCAAGCCGGCACAACAAGAGTTCGTCCGTCCGTTGCTCCGGGTGTTGAAGAAACCTGCACAGGTGGAGCTTTGCTGCATGCTGCTCGACTACATGGAGACAGGAGAAGTGGAGCTGGGAAACGACATCGTCGTGGGCGGCATGTTCATCTACATCAGTCAAACCCTTTAACACCAACAACTATTATGCAAAACATCTTTAAAATTGTGAGCCAGACAGAGGCCGTGACCATCAACACGCAGAACGGACAGATGCAGAAATCCACACTTGTGATGCAGGAGGTAGGGGGCAAGTATGCCGACACCTTCGTGGCTGCACTCATCGGCAACCAGGTGAAGTTCTTCAAGGGCGACATCGTGTGGGCTGCACTGCGCTTCAGCTGCCGCGACTATAACGGCAACACCTATCAGGACATCACCGTACAAGACATTGTTTCATTCTCAAAACATTAACATTATGACAAACATTACAATCAACAACACCAATCTCACCTGCATGCTTCAGCAGGACAACGAAATCAGTCAGAACAAGTGCTACACCGGCATCTTCTCTAAACGCGGCAACTCGCTGAAGTTTGAGGAGGCTATACGCAGGGGAAGGGCACCACGCAACCCGAAGCTCTTCGACGGAAAGTATATCACTCTCGTCAGAAAGACCAACGGCAAGTATCAAATACATGCCAAGACCTTGCGACTGGAGCCCGGCTTCAACCCCTCCGACGTTGCGTTCGGCTTCTTCCAAGAGGTAAGCAGCGCTCTTAAGTTTATTAACTAAAAATACCAGGATATGAACATCGACTATTGCCCAAATTGTCACCAGCTCCCTGTCCCGCTGTCGCGCGAGACATTCGAGCAAATCATCAGAGAGCCACATCTGAAAGCCCTCTGCGACCAGATAGCTGCGGGCAACCTCAACCTGAAGCGCGACCTGCCAGCCGTGTGTTGGCAGGCTGCCTTCGGCGGAGAGAGACGCAGCAACAAAACCGCACGCCCGTCGGGACTCTTCGCTCTCGACATCGACCACATCGACCAGCCCGACACCCTGTTCCACACCTTCGAGGACAGACTGGAGGAACTGGGCATCTACATCGTACACAAGACACCATCGACCAAAGGACTGAGAGTGGTGGCACTGTGCCGACCCGAACACGAGACCATTGCCGACAACCAGGCGTGGCTTGCCAAGGAACTGAATGTGGAACACGACGCCTGCACACGCGACCTCGCACGACTCTCGTTTCTCGTGCCCGAAAGCTATTTCTACTTCTACAATCCAGAGGTCTTTTCATTGGAAACGGAGGTGAAAGAACTGGAAAAGAAGGTGAAGGAAGAGGTGAAGGAAGAGGCGAAAGAAGAGAAGAAGGTGGAGGCCGCCAAAGCCCCTCTCGCTTTCCGCGGCATACCCTACACCGACATAGTGGAAAAGCTGATAGAGCGCACCGGAGGCACACCCTACGAGGGAGAACGCAACAACCGCCTCTACCTCATCTGCCGACTGCTGGCAAACATCACCGACCGACAGGCAGACCGCCTCTTCCAGGTATGCCCGCGTTTCGGACTCAGCGAGGCAGAGGTGAAGGCATGTTGCGAGTCGGCATGCAAGTCGGCAAGAACGGAAAAGCTGCCCTACGTGCTCTACAAAGTGCTGCGCGACCTTGGCATAGATGGCTCCGAAAGCGCCACACGACCTTCCGCCGAGGAGGAATCGAAACCGGCACTGCTGCCCCCTTCAATGCCTCAACCGTCGCACCTGCCGCCGCTCATCAAGGAGTTTGTAGTCACCGCCCCCGACGACTTCAAGCCTGCCACGGCAATGTGTTGCCTGCCCATTTGCGGTTTTCTCGGCAGCCGCCTCCGTGCACGCTATCTCGACGGCGACCTGCAGGCGCCCTCGTTCATAGTCAACATCATTGCCCCGGCTGCAAGCGGAAAGGGTTCGCTGCTGCGCATACCCGACATCTGCTTAGAAAAGATAAGGGCAAAGGACGACGAAGGACGCGAACAGGAGATGGAGTATCAGCGACAGGCGAAGCTGAACAAGAACCAGAAGAAGCAGATGGAAGAGCCGCAGCCCATAGTGCGCGACATACCAGCCAAGGTGTCGGTGGCACAGCTGCTGAAGCGAATGGTGCAGGCGCGAGGGCTTCACCTCATAAGCATCTCGCCCGAGGCAGACACACTGACCAACTCCAACAAATCGGGAATGTGGGCGCAGAAGTCAGACATCTACCGTGTGGCACAGGATGCCGACGGAGGTCGCTACGGACAGGACTACAAGTCGGACGCCTCGTTCTCAGCCACATGCCGCATGCGCTACAACCTGCTGACCCTCGGCACGCCAGGAGCCATAGCCAGAGCCTATCCAGACGTGGAGGACGGACTCATCACACGCTGCATAATGGTGGAACTGCCATCGCAGTTTGGAAAGGCAATGCCCGTAAGGAAGCAGTTCTCGGAAGCTCAGCTTAAAGTGGTGAAGGAGAGAGTGGATGCCCTCATGGCTGTCTGTCAGGATGCCGAAGGCAACGTGCTGCCCGAATACCATCTCAACCTCCAGTGGCTCAACAAGGGCATGGGGCAATGGATAGAGAAGCAGCGCGTACAGGCAGTGCGCGACGAGGACTACGCACGCGACCAGTTTATGCGCCGTGCAGCACAGATAGGTTTCCGTGCCGGCATGGTGGTCGCCTTCCTTTGGGGAAATCTCAACCGCGAGCGAAAGAACTACACGCTGGAGTTTGCCGTATGGGTGGCAGAATCCATACTCCACACGCTCCACAGCCGCTATGCCACCAAGGCGCAAGAGCAGGCCTTGCAGTATGAGGCTCCTGTGGCACGACGCTATCCCTCGCTCTTTGAGGCCATGAGCGACGTGTTCAGTGCCGACGACCTGCAAAAGGCTGTCAGGTCTCACGGCATCCACTCGCCTCTGAAGAGCATAATATTCCGATGGACCGACAACCACCTCATTGAAAAGCAAGGCGAATCGTTCGTGAAGCTTGTGAAATGACGGTTACCCGGTTACCTCGGTTACCCCGGTTACCCCACGTGTTTTTATTTTCAAATTCTAATTCAACTCAAGTATTTAAACCACAGAGATAAAGAGAAAAAGAGATTAGTATAAATACTCTATATCTCTTAAACTCTGTGGTTAAAAATAACTTCCGAAAGTTGAGTAATTCTAATCAAATTCTCAAGAAATATGACAATTACCATCCAACGCACCTTCATAAAAGGTGAAATAACCGAGGGGCACGTCACTATCGACGGACAGCGCATCTGCGACACCCTCGAAAACTCGTTCTCTTGCCTCGCCGCAGGCTCTTACGCAGTGGAACTCGTAAAGTGCAAGCAGTATGCACGCAAGATGATTCTCGTGAAAACCTTCGCTCCGCGCTGCGCCGACTGTCCACGAATGAGATTTGTGTTCGGCAACACGCGCATGCCGCAACCCTGTCCGCAGCTGAAGCCCGGCAACGGCATCCACAACCGCCACGACGGCTCAATAGTAGTAGGCACACGAAGCTCCCTCGGATGCATCATCCACCCACGCAACGCCTTCGCCGCCCTCTACGACCGCATCCGAAAGAACGTGGAGAGGGGAAGGGTAGTGACACTGGAAATAAAAGAAACATTAATCGAAAAAAAATGGACTATATGAGACTGACACCGCATTTGTCTTTAACTTCCTTAACTTCTTAGATTTAACCCCATGTGAAACTTGAGTTAATAACTATGCATGCTCCAGCTTGCCGAGGGCAGGTAGTTCACACCATACCAGCACATCTGCAGCAGCAGAAATCCTACGATGAGCCACCAGTAGGCGTGGAGGCTGGGCGAGCGAAGCCTGTGATGGATATAGCCGATATATACCGCCCATGTGGCAGCCGCCCACGTCTCCTTCGGGTCCCATGTCCAGAAGTCGCCCCAAGCCTGTTTCGCCCAGATGCATCCCGAAAGCATGCCGAAGGTGAGGAAGGCGGTGCCTATGCGGGCGAGGCTGTCGCAGGTGGGCAGATAGCGTGACGACCCACGGCGCAGTCCGGCTATGGAAAGCAGGAAGGCGCAGCCGAAGATGCTGTAGGAAAACATGTAGACTGTGACGTGGGGGATGAACCATGCGCTCTGTAAGGCTGGCATCAGGCTCTGGTCGTGTATTTCCGGCTTGGCTATGTTTATCAGTATAAACACGATGGCCACTATTGCCGATGTGCCAGGAAGCCAACGGTAGTGCCAGCGGATATACACTGCCAAGCCTGAAACAATCATAAACAGGGAATACCATAGACGGGTCTCCCCCAGTGTGCGCAATGGTGGACGGCCGAGACTGACCCATAGTCCGGCTATGAAGGCTGCATACACCATTGTGCCTGCCGCCATGGTCAAGACGCACGTCCTGTTGAGTCCTTCTTTTTGCCTAAGGGCTGCCACGGCGCCCGCAAGCCATAGTATGGCAGTAGCGACGGCAAATGGAAGAAACAAGTTCCATGATATCATCTCTCTGCCTCCTTTCTCCTTCTTGTTGTCATGATTATTGTTCCTGCAAGCAACGATCCTATGCCTGCAAGCATCGGGTATTTCCAAGGCTGGTGTACCTTTTGAAGTATGCAATAGTCCACTTCGCCTGTCATCATGTTTGTATTGAAGTCCACAAGATAGAGGTCTTCGGCCATTCCGACACTATACGGACGGTTGACGGCAAGTCTGATGGTATCTCCATTCATCATCACTTCTGCCGAATACTGTACAGGAGAGCCGTCGGCAGGATTTCTGTCAATCTGGAATGAGAGCAGGCGAGGGGAGGGGGCGACTGCTTGTGCCGGAACCAAGATGTCGCTCTTCCGCGTGTCGCCAGCTCCTGCCATACCGCTGAACAGTGCAAGCCACAAGCCTATGTGTACAAGCATGAAGGAAAGGTCGCGCCGGAAGCGGAATGTCCTTAGCTTGTGAATTATCACCAGCGAAAGGTGCATCTCCAAGGCGGCGAGCAGGGCCACGAAAGGCCAAGAGGTGGTGAAGCCGGCAAACTGCGGCACCAAACCTCCTGCCACGGCAAAGGCGGCAGTGAGCCCGAGCAGAAGGCATGCGGCTTTGGTAGACCTCATGGCGGCGACGGTCTTGGTCGGTCCCCACTTACGTTCCATCGCATATACAATGGCCAGACCTGTCACTCCCAAGGCCAGTCCCATGGGGAAGGCGAAGATGCTTACGTCTATGTTGCCATAGAGCATTTGTACAATAGTGGCAACGGTCATATACAGCAAGAATATTGTCCCCGCTTTTCCTCTTATTATATATAAAGGTGTATTGGTCATAGCGTATAAAGAGCTTTTATCGCCTCTTTTGGCTGCAAATATAGTCAATAAACGCCTAAACTGCAAAGAAATTTCGGAAAAAGTATGCCAAAAGTTTGGTAGGTACGGCTTTTTGGTGTACCTTTGCAGCGGATGATTAAACAAAACACGGATATTGTAAAGTAAATAACCTCCGCGACTACTTATGTCATGGATGTTATCCCTTAGGTTTCTTCGAAGGCAGAATGTCGGTCGAAGAGTTATTGTTTTATATTTTTTTTAAACCAAACTTTACAATAATGAATAATGATAATTTAAAGAGCAACAATACAGTTGCCGACAACAAAGAATCGTCAATACATGATTTCGACTTCTCGCTCATCTGCGAATATTTCTCCAGTATCAAACGCCAGGGTCCTGGCAGCGATGAGGCCACGAGGAAGGCATTAGGTATGGTGGGATATCTGAATGAGGATGCCGTCGTAGCCGACCTCGGATGTGGCTGTGGTAGCCAGACCGTGCAGTTGGCGCTTCATACCGAGGCAAGGGTGAAGGCCCTCGACCTCTTCCCTCTCTTTATAGAAAAGACGATGGAAAAATGCCGTGCCGAGGGTGTAGACCACAGGGTTGAAGGCATTGTAGGCGACATGGGCAACCTTCCGTTCGAAACAGAGTCGATAGACGTGATTTGGAGCGAGGGGGCCATCTACAACATAGGCTTTGAACATGGCATAAACCTCTGGCGCAAGTATCTGAAGGCCGGAGGCTGGATAGCCGTAAGCGAGGCTTCATGGCTCTGCGACAATCAGCCGGAGGAAATCATACGGTTTTGGACAGACGCCTATCCTGAGATAGACTATATATATAATAAGGTGGAACAAATGCGGAAGGCTGGATACACTGACATCAGCACGTTTGTGTTGCCTCGAGAATGCTGGACGCGCAATTTCTACGAGCCGCAGGTGGAAGCGCAAAGGCTGTTTCTTCAGCGTCATCCCGACAATGCCACTGCAAAGGGCTTGGTTGACAATATGAAACATGAGGCTGAGATGTACTCCCGTTATAATGACTATTATGGATATGTGTTCTACATAGGACGTAAGGGCTGACAATAAAAAACCACTCGCTGGGGGCATTAGCCTGCTGCGGGTGGTTTTCTGTTTCATTGTTTTGTCTTCCCGATGTTCTCTTTCCTGAAATGACGTGGCGACAGACCGGTATGTTTCTTGAAGAAAGTGCCGAATGCAGATGGATTAGGAAAATTCAGCAAGTCGGATATCTGTTTTACGCTTTTGTCGGTGTTGTTTATCAAGAAGATGCTTTGCCTGACGATGGCCTTGAACACGTGTTGTTGTACTGTCATGCCCGACACGCTTTTCACTATCGACGATAGGTATTTAGGAGAAAGGCATAGCTTGTCGGCATAGAAGGAGACTCCACGGTGCTTGTTGAAGTATTGCCCGACTAACTGTATGAAACTAATGTAAATGTCGGTTTGGCGAGCCGGTGCCGACTGATGCACACCTAACAGTCTGCTGAACAAGGAACACAGGTGGTAGGTAAGCGAGAGCATGAGCAGGAGTCGTTCTTTCTCAATAAACACGTCGGCATTGTCGTTCTTTAGCGATGAAAGCATGTCGATATATAGGCTTAGGCCTGAAGTGGCCGCAGTGTCAACAATCTGGCACGATGCAGGGTTGATCACTTCCCAGAATTTCATCCCCCTCACGGTGTTGCCAAGCAAGTCGCGTATGGAGTCCACCCGATAGAAGAGCAAGGAGTAGAGACAATCGGACGAGCTTTCCGTAATGTGGAAATACACCTCCCTGTTGATAAACACCGTCTTGCCGCTCACTGCCTTGTGGGTCTCTTTCCCGGTGACGAAAGAAAAATGACCGCGGTGGCATATGATTATCCCGATATGCTCGACAAGAAAGCTGATACGCAATGCATCAGGGAATGTGTCGAGCATGCCGTGCGAACAGCATACCTCGCAACCGGAAGTGAGCTGTTTCTGCAATTCTTTTAAGCGGTCAGCTGTAGTGTTCATGCGTCAGCAGCCAGAGCCGTCAATGTTGCATGAGGCATTTTCAGCAGCGGGCTTTGCCCCAACGCCAGCTTCCAGGGAAGATAGTGTCACGGTGCCGTCTTCAAGCACAAAGCAGGGTATGCCCACAAACCCCATCTGTCTTGCTGCCGAGAATGTGGGGTCGTTGTCGCGTAACTGGAGGAACGCCTTAAGGTTTCTTACATGAGCGCCGATGTCGACGATGTGATAGTTTGGGTTGTCCTTTATTTGTGCTTCTATGCGTGTACAATCAGGACATGTGCTCATTACAAATACTGTTATCATAGTTCTTTTTATTATTAGTTTTTTGTCTTTGCAAATGTACGATAAATAATCGACAACAACATTTTCCGTAGAGTTAATTAATCACAAAACGCTATCTTTTTGTCTGTTTCTCGCACGTTTCGCATAAGAACACGCAGCAACTTTTTCTCTTTCCGACTACTCTCAAAAGTAGAGATATGAAGCAAAAAAGGCAGAGAATTGTCTAATAATATGTTAAAAATTGCTATCAAATAATAAATTATTGATTCCGTTTTAGAATTAATTGTCTATTTATTAGGTAGTTTCGTCAAAATGTTGTACCTTTGCAGCCCAAAAGGTCTATTTAGGCCTTGATGTATCAAGCAGAAAATATACAAAATATATAATAACATAAAAAATAAAGAACAATGCCTACAATTCAACAATTGGTAAGAAAGGGCAGAAAGGTGCTTGTAGACAAGAGCAAGTCGCCAGCTTTGGACTCATGTCCGCAGCGTCGTGGCGTTTGTGTACGTGTTTACACCACAACACCTAAGAAGCCTAATTCGGCAATGCGTAAAGTTGCCCGTGTGCGTCTGACAAACCAGAAAGAGGTTAACTCTTACATCCCAGGAGAGGGACACAACTTGCAGGAGCACTCAATCGTGTTAGTACGTGGCGGTCGTGTTAAGGACCTCCCTGGTGTACGTTATCACATCGTTCGTGGAACGCTTGATACAGCCGGTGTTGCAAACCGCACCCAGCGCCGTTCAAAGTACGGAGCTAAGCGTCCAAAGGCAAAGAAGTAAATAGCCGGAGAAGGTTAGAAAGCCCAAAGGACAACATTTATTAATTAGTTTTGCTGGAGAATTGTTATAAAGAAGGTTGAGTAAATACTCAAGTGAGAGTGTTGAAGAACAAAAAAGAACAGCCCCAAGCAGAATATTTTCATTAAAAAACAAAATGAGAAAAGCAAAACCAAAGAAGCGCGTGATCCTGCCGGATCCAGTTTTCAACGACCAGAAGGTCTCTAAGTTTGTTAACCATCTGATGTACGATGGAAAGAAGTCTATTTCGTATGAGATCTTCTACAAGGCCCTTGAAACCGTCAAGGGAAAAATGAGCAACGAGGAAAAGTCTGCACTCGAAATTTGGAAGACTGCCCTCGACAACATCACTCCTCAGGTAGAGGTGAAGAGCCGCCGTATCGGTGGTGCCACATTCCAGGTTCCTACTGAAATTCGTCCTGACCGTAAGGAAAGCATCTCAATGAAGAATATGATCAGCTTCGCACGCAAGCGTAGCGGAAAGTCTATGTCTGACAAGCTCGCTGCTGAGATCATGGACGCTTTCAATAATCAGGGTGGCGCATACAAACGTAAGGAAGACATGCATCGTATGGCTGAGGCTAACCGTGCATTTGCTCATTTCAGATTCTAATTATTAATAATAAGGTAAAAAGAAAATGGCAAATCGCGACTTACATTTGACTCGTAATATCGGTATCATGGCGCACATCGATGCCGGTAAGACAACAACATCAGAGCGTATTCTCTTCTACACTGGTAAAACCCACAAAATAGGTGAGGTTCACGACGGTGCAGCTACTATGGACTGGATGGCTCAGGAGCAGGAACGTGGTATCACTATCACTTCGGCTGCCACCACATGTAACTGGACTTACAAGAACCAGAACTTCAAAATCAACTTGATTGACACTCCGGGACACGTTGACTTCACCGCTGAGGTTGAGCGCTCTCTCCGTGTTCTTGACGGAGCCGTAGCTACTTACTCGGCTGCCGATGGCGTTCAGCCACAGTCTGAGACTGTATGGCGCCAGGCTGACAAGTATAATGTGCCACGTATTGGTTACGTTAACAAGATGGACCGCTCTGGTGCTGACTTCTTCGAGACTGTTCAGCAGATGAAGGACATCCTCGGTGCCAACCCTGTTGTTCTCCAAGTGCCTATCGGTGCTGAGGAAAATTTCAAGGGTGTCGTTGACCTTATCAAAATGAAGGCTATCCTCTGGCACGACGAGACCATGGGCGCTGAGTATGATGTGGAGGAAATTCCTGCTGACCTGCAGGACGAATGCGACGAGTGGCGCAACAAACTGCTCGAAGCTGCCGCTGAGTACGACGAGTCTATCATGGAGAAGTACTTCGACGATCCTTCTTCTATCACTGAGGAGGAAATCATCGCTGCCGTACGCAAGGGTACTGTTGCCATGGAGTGCACTCCTATGATTTGCGGTTCTTCATACAAAAACAAGGGTGTACAGCCTCTGCTCGACTATGTTTGCGCATTCCTGCCTTCTCCAATGGATATCGAGAATATCACAGGTACTAACCCTGATACTGAGGAAGAGGAAACACGTAAGCCTAGTGAGTCGGATCCTACAGCTGCTCTCGCATTCAAGATTGCCACTGACCCATACATGGGACGTCTGGTATTCTTCCGCGTCTACTCTGGTAAGGTGGAGGCTGGTTCATACGTCTTCAACTCCCGCTCGGGCAAGAAGGAGCGTATCAGCCGTCTGTTCCAGATGAACTCAAACAAGGAAATACCTATGGATTCTATCGACGCCGGCGATA
This sequence comes from Prevotella sp. P2-180, assembly GCF_002251435.1. Lineage (GTDB taxonomy): Bacteria > Bacteroidota > Bacteroidia > Bacteroidales > Bacteroidaceae > Prevotella. The sequence goes on along the minus strand of NZ_NPJI01000047.1, from coordinate 26,996 downwards.
TCGGCGCTGGTGTAGGTTTCAAGGATATCCGCACTGGTGACACACTCTGCGACGAGGCTCATCCTATCGTTCTCGAGTCAATGTCGTTCCCTGATACCGTAATCTCAATTGCCGTTGAGCCAAAGAGCCAGGCTGACATCGCCAAGCTCGACAACGGTCTTGCTAAGCTTGCTGAGGAAGACCCGACATTCACCGTTCGTACCGACGAGCAGAGCGGACAGACCATTATCTCTGGTATGGGTGAGCTCCACCTCGATATCATCATCGACCGTCTGAAGCGTGAGTTCAAGGTTGAGTGCAACCAGGGTAAGCCGCAGGTTAACTACAAAGAGGCTATCACCAAGACTGTCAACCTCCGCGAGGTTTACAAGAAGCAGTCGGGTGGTCGTGGTAAGTTCGCCGACATCATCGTTAACGTCGGACCGGTTGACGAGGACTTCAAGCAGGGTGGCCTGCAGTTCATCAACGAGGTCAAGGGTGGTAACGTGCCTAAGGAATTCATACCTTCAGTTCAGAAAGGTTTCGAGAACGCAATGAAGAACGGTATACTTGGCGGCTATCCAATGGACAGCATGAAAGTAACACTTCTCGATGGTTCTTTCCACCCCGTAGACTCCGACCAGCTCTCGTTCGAGCTCGCTGCCCTCAACGCCTACAAGAATGCATGCGTAAAGGCAGGTCCAGTGCTCATGGAGCCAATCATGAAGCTTGAGGTCATCACTCCTGAGGAGAACATGGGTGACGTGATCGGTGACCTTAACAAGCGCCGTGGTCAGGTGGAAGGAATGGACGAGGCTCGTAGCGGTGCACGCGTCATCAAGGCAATGGTGCCACTGTCAGAGATGTTCGGATATGTAACAGCACTTCGTACCATCACCTCCGGTCGTGCCACAAGCTCAATGGAGTATGACCACCACTCACCACTGTCAAGCGCCATCGCAAAGGCTGTGCTTGAAGAAGTGAAGGGTCGTGCAGACTTGGTTTAATCCAAAAGCAATTTAATATTGAGTAAAGAGGCGTCACTTAGCGAATGACTCTTAAGTGGCGTACCTCTTTTCCAAAACAGATAATTTTTTTAATAATTAATAAAAGACATGAGTCAGAAAATCAGAATCAAGCTGAAGTCATACGACCATACTCTCGTTGACAAGTCAGCAGAAAAGATTGTGAAGGCAGTAAAAGCTACAGGCGCTATCATCAGCGGTCCTATTCCATTGCCAACACACAAGCGTATCTACACAGTAAACCGCTCAACCTTCGTAAACAAGAAGGCTCGCGAGCAGTTCCAGCTCTCAGACTACAAGCGTCTCATCGACATCTACAGCTCTACAGCAAAGACCGTAGACGCTCTGATGAAACTCGAGTTGCCGAGCGGTGTTGAAGTAGAAATCAAAGTATAGTCTAATTTTTAGTATATAATTGAAATGCCAGGATTAATTGGAAGAAAAATCGGAATGACATCCGTTTTCAGTGCCGACGGTAAGAATGTACCGTGCACTGTTATCGAAGCTGGTCCTTGTGTTGTTACACAGGTTAAGACCGTTGAAAAGGACGGTTATGCTGCCCTTCAGTTGGCTTTCGGCGAGGCTAAGGAAAAAAACACTACCAAGCCTATGCAGGGAGTATTCAAGAAGGCTAATACAACACCAAAGCGCCACTTGGCCGAGTTCAAGTTCGATGAGGAATATAACCTCGGAGATACGATTACGGTTGACATCTTCAATGGAGTTGAGTTCGTTGACGTTGTCGGAACATCAAAAGGTAAGGGTTTCCAGGGTGTAATGAAGCGTCACGGCTTCGGTGGTGTAGGCCAGAGCACTCACGGACAGGATGACCGCGCCCGCAAACCGGGTTCTATCGGTGCTTGTTCTTACCCTGCAAAGGTGTTCAAGGGCATGCGAATGGGTGGCCACATGGGCAACGAAAGAGTAACAACCCAGAACTTGAAAGTGTTAAAGGTAATACCAGAGCACAACCTCATACTTATTAAGGGTAGTGTAGCTGGTTGCAATGGTTCAACCGTTTTAATCAAGAAGTAAAATGGAAATTAGCGTATTAAATATCAATGGCCAAGAGACAGGACGAAAGGTCGTTCTTAACGACGCTGTCTTTGGAATCCAGCCTAATGACCACGTTCTTTATCTGGACGTAAAACAGTATCTCGCTAATCAGCGTCAGGGTACAGCAAAATCGAAGGAGAGAAGTGAGCATGCAGGTTCTACACGCAAGCTTGGTCGTCAGAAGGGCGGCGGCGGTGCTCGCCGTGGTGATATCAACTCACCAGTGCTCGTAGGTGGTGGACGTGTTTTCGGTCCTAAACCACGCGACTATCGCTTCAAACTTAACAAAAAAGTAAAAGTTCTTGCTCGTAAAAGTGCTCTCTCTTACAAGGCGCAGGAGAATGCTATCGTTGTGGTAGAAGATTTCAATTTTGAGGCTCCAAAGACTAAAGATTTCGTAAATATTACTAAAAATCTTAAAGTTGAGGGCAAAAAATCGCTCTTCGTTTTGTCAGAAGTAAATAAAAACGTATATTTGTCTGCTCGAAACCTGCAGGGTTCGAAAATTACACTTGCTGCGCTGCTCAATTCGTACAATGTTTTGAATGCAGACGTGCTCGTGATAACAGAGAATTCATTGGAGACGATCAACAACATCTTAAACAAATAATCAACAAGGAGATAAAGTAATATGGCATTCATAATCAAACCATTGGTCACTGAGAAGATGACAAAATTGACAGACAAGACATCTGTCGACAGAACTTATACTCCTAAAACTGGTAAAAACAAGGGTACACAGGTGACAAAGACCGCACAGCCAAAGTACGGATTCATCGTTCGCCCTGAAGCCAACAAGTTGGAGATTAAGAAGGAAGTTGAAAGTCTGTACAATGTAACAGTTCTTGAGGTTAACACTCTTCGTTATGCCGGAAAGCGCTCTAGCCGCTATACAAAGGCAGGACTCGTGAGAGGCCAGAAGAATGCCTACAAGAAGGCTATCGTCACTCTTAAAGAGGGCGACACTATTGATTTTTACAGCAATATAGAATAATATAAAATGGCAGTACGTAAATTTAAACCGGTAACTCCGGGACAAAGACACAAAGTTATTGGCACGTTCGAGGAAATTACTGCATCCGTGCCAGAAAAATCTCTCGTTCGCGGCAAGCGCTCTACCGGCGGTCGAAACAACACCGGTAAGATGACTGTTCGCTATATGGGCGGAGGACACAAGAGAAAGTTCCGTCTCATCGACTTTAAGCGAGAGAAAGATGGTGTTCCAGCAGTTGTAAAGACTATCGAGTACGATCCAAACCGCTCGGCTCGTATCGCTCTGCTTTACTATGCTGATGGTGAAAAACGTTATATCATTGCTCCTAATGGATTGCAGGTTGGCATGACTCTCTCGTCAGGTGCGGATGCTGTTCCAGAGATTGGAAATGCACTCCCATTGGCCAACATTCCTGTCGGTACCGTTATTCACAACATCGAATTACGCCCAGGACAGGGAGCTCTGCTCGTCCGTTCGGCTGGTAATTTCGCTCAGTTGACTTCCCGTGAGGGTAGCTATTGCGTCATCAAACTCCCTTCTGGAGAAACACGCAAAATCCTGAGTGCTTGTAAGGCTACTATCGGTAGCGTAGGTAACTCCGATCATGCACTCGAGCAGTCTGGTAAGGCAGGTCGCTCACGCTGGTTGGGACGTAGACCTCACAACCGTGGTGTCGTTATGAACCCACATGATCACCCAATGGGTGGTGGTGAAGGACGTCAGTCTGGCGGACACCCACGCTCACGCAAGGGCTTGTACGCTAAGGGTCTCAAGACACGTGCACCTAAGAAGCATTCTAACAAGTACATCATTGAAAGAGCAAGTAAGTAATCAAGTTAACTAAGAGAAAATTATGAGTCGTTCATTAAAAAAAGGTCCGTACATCAACGTATCGCTCGAGAAGAAAATTCTCGCTATGAATGAAAGCGGAAAAAAGAGCGTCGTTAAGACTTGGGCTCGTGCATCAATGATTTCCCCAGACTTCGTGGGTCACACTGTTGCAGTTCACAACGGAAATAAGTTTATTCCTGTTTACATCACAGAAAACATGGTAGGTCACAAGCTTGGTGAGTTCTCGCCTACTCGTCGATTCGGTGGCCATGCAGGTAACAAGAAGTAATCAGGTTCACCAGAAAATTAAAGATATCAATAATGGGAGCAAGAAAACATATTAAGGCTGAAGAAAGAAAAGCAGCTCTTAAAACTCAGTACTTTGCTAAATTGAAGGGGGTTCCTTCTTCTCCAAGAAAAATGAGATATGTCGTTGACATGATCCGTGGAATGGAAGTGAACAGGGCACTCGGTGTGCTCCGCTTCTCTAAAAAAGCAGCTTCTGTCGACGTGGAGAAACTTCTGCGCTCGGCTATCGCTAACTGGGAAGCTAAAAATGACCGCAAGGCTGAAGATGGAGAATTGTATATTACAAAGGTATTCGTTGACGAAGGCGTAACTATGAAGCGCATGAGACCTGCACCACAGGGACGTGGATATAGAATACGCAAGCGTTCTAACCATGTAACGCTGTTTGTTGATGCCAAAACTAATGATTAATAGATAGTAGAATGGGACAGAAAGTTAATCCAATAAGCAACCGCCTCGGTATCGTTAGAGGATGGGATTCAAATTGGTTCGGTGGCAAGAACTTCGGCGACAATCTGGTTGAAGACCAGAAAATACGTAAGTATCTCAACGAGAGACTTGCTAAGGCTAGCATTTCTCGCATCGTTATCGAACGTACACTGAAATTGGTTACCATTACTATTTGCACCGCTCGCCCGGGCATCGTCATTGGTAAAGGTGGTCAGGATGTTGACAAACTCAAGGAAGAGCTCAAAAAGCTTTATGACAAGGAGATTCAGATAAATATCTTCGAAGTTAAAAAACCTGAGCTCGATGCCAACATCGTCGCTAACAACATCGCACGTCAGGTCGAGGGTAAAATAGCTTATCGTCGAGCAATCAAAATGGCTGTTGCTAACACAATGCGTGCTGGTGCTGAAGGTATCAAAGTTCAAATCACAGGACGTCTCAATGGTGCTGAAATGGCACGAAAGGAAATGTACAAGGAAGGACGTACTCCTCTACACACATTCCGTGCAGACATCGACTATTGTCAGGCAGAGGCGCTCACTAAGGTTGGCCTACTGGGTATAAAGGTATGGATTTGCCGTGGCGAGGTTTACGGAAAGCGTGAACTCACACCTAACTTCACTCAGGAGAAGTCATCTGGACGTGGCTCTAATGGTAACAATGGTGGCAGAAAGTTCCGTGGTAAGAAGAATAATAATCGTTAAAAGAAGAAGCTATCATGTTACAACCTAAGAGAGTAAGATATAGAAGACCTCAGGATGGAAGAGGAAACAAGGGCAATGCTCACCGCGGCACTCAGCTCGCTTTCGGCTCTTTCGGTATTAAAACTCTTGAGGCAAAATGGATAGACAGCCGACAAATTGAGGCTGCCCGTGTAGCTGTTAACCGTTACATGCAGCGTGAAGGACAGGTTTGGATTCGTATTTTCCCGGACAAACCTATTACAAGAAAGCCTGCTGACGTCCGAATGGGTAAAGGTAAGGGTGATCCTGCTGGATGGGTCGCTCCTGTAACTCCAGGACGTATTCTTTTCGAAGTTGAGGGAGTTTCTTTCGACATCGCTAAAGAGGCTCTAAGACTCGCAGCTCAGAAACTGCCGGTGAAGACTAAGTTTGTAGTTAGACGTGATTACGATAAAAACGCTTAATTTATGAAGATTAAAGAAGTAAGAGAACTCGAAACCAAGGATTTGGCAGAGAAGATCGAGGCAGAGGTTGTTAAGTATAACCAAATGAAGTTGAACCACGCAATCACTCCTCTGGAGCATCCATCTGATATAAAGAAGGCACGTCGTGACATCGCACGTATGAAGACAGAACTCCGTCAAAGAGAACTTAACAAATAATAATGGGCCAGATGGAAACAAGAAATTTAAGAAAGACAAGACAGGGTGTCGTAGTCAGCAACAAAATGGATAAAACCATTGTTATTGCAACTAAGTTCAAGGAGATGCACCCTATTTATGGTAAGTTTGTCCAGAAGACAAAAAAGTACCATGCTCATGATGAGAAAAATGAGGCTAATGTAGGTGATACAGTACTCATTATGGAAACACGTCCCTTGAGCAAAACCAAGAGATGGAGATTAGTTCAAATTGTTGAAAAAGCTAAGTAATTATGATACAGGCAGAATCAAGACTTACAGTATGTGACAACAGCGGTGCGCGAGAGGCTCTTTGCATCAGAGTACTCGGTGGTACTGGCCGCCGTTACGCAAGTGTCGGTGACGTGATTGTCGTTTCAGTGAAGAACGTCATTCCGTCAAGCGATTTGAAAAAGGGTGCAGTATCTAAGGCTTTGGTTGTTCGAGTGAAGAAAGAAATACGTCGTGCTGACGGTTCTTACATCCGATTCGACGATAACGCTTGTGTATTGCTTAACAATGCAGGTGAGCTTCGTGGTAGCCGTATCTTCGGTCCTGTTGCACGTGAACTGCGTGCAGTTAACATGAAGGTCGTTTCATTGGCACCTGAGGTTCTTTAAACGTTAATTGAGACAAGAAATGACAAAGTTTAAAATAAAGAAAGACGACATGGTTCTGGTGCTTGCTGGTAATAGCAAGGATAGAAAAGACCAGAACGGCAAGTATCCTGCTCCGCACAAGGTGCTAAAGGTGCTTGTTAAGGAGCAGCGTGCCATTGTTGAAGGCAAGAACATGGTGTCTAAGAGCACCAAGCCTTCTGCTAAAAATCCTCAGGGAGGAATTATTAAGCAGGAAGCTCCAATTCATATCTCTAATCTGAGCTTGGTTGATCCAAAGACTGGTGAGCCAACTCGCGTTGCCATCAAGAAAAACGACGACGGAAAGAAAGTTCGTGTCGCTAAAAAGTCAGGGGAGGAAATCAAATAATGAATACAGCACAACTTAAGAAGCAGTATACGGAGCAAATCGCTCCTGCTCTCGAAAAGCAGTTCAACTACAGCTCAAAGATGCAGATTCCTGTCCTCAAGAAAATCGTAGTTAACCAAGGTCTTGGTGACGCTACACAGGACAAAAAACTCATCGACGTTGCAATCAACGAAATATCTGCCATTACTGGTCAGAAGGCTGTGGCTACATATTCAAAGAAGGACATCGCTAACTTCAAGTTGCGTAAGAAGATGCCTATCGGTGTGATGGTTACACTACGTCGTGAGCGTATGTACGAATTCCTCGAGAAGCTCGTAAGAGTGGCTCTTCCTCGTATCCGCGACTTCAAGGGTATCGAAAGCAAGTTTGACGGACGTGGTAACTACACTCTTGGTATTCAGGAGCAGATCATCTTCCCTGAAATTAATATCGACTCTGTAGACCGCATCCAGGGTATGAACATCACATTCGTTACCACAGCAAAGACCGATGAGGAGGGATTCGCTCTTCTAAAGGCATTCGGTCTTCCATTCAAGAACGCTAAAAAAGACTAAGAGATATGGCAAAAGAATCAATGAAGGCCCGCGAGGTTAAGCGCGCCAAACTTGTTGCCCGCTATGCTGAGAAGCGTGCCGCACTGAAGAAGATCATAGCTACTGCTGAGGATCCTGCAGAGGCTTACGAGGCTGCACGTAAGTTGCAGAGCATACCACGCAATGCCAATCCTATTCGACTCCACAATCGTTGCAAGATTACCGGACGTCCAAAGGGATACATGCGTCAGTTCGGCCTTTCTCGTATCCAGTTCCGTGAGATGGCTTCGGCTGGTCTCATTCCTGGTGTAAAGAAGGCTAGCTGGTAACAACACATCAGTGAATTTCACTTTATTTATTTAATATTGTCGGGGTAGGCCCGATTAATTAAACAATTATTTATAATGACAGATCCAATAGCAGATTATCTGACGAGGTTGAGAAACGCTATCATGGCTAATCACCGTGTAGTCGAAGTTCCAGCTTCAAACTTGAAGAAAGAGATTACAAAGATCCTCTTCGAGAAGGGATACATCCTGAACTACAAGTTCGTAGAGGATGGTCCTCAGGGTAGTATCAAGGTCGCTCTGAAGTACGACCCAACAACAAAGGCTAACGCTATCAAGTGCCTTAAGAGAGTGTCTACACCAGGTCTTCGTAAGTACACTGGTTACAAGGACATGCCGAGAGTTATTAACGGATTGGGCATCGCTATCTTGTCTACATCCAAAGGTGTAATGACAAACAAAGAGGCTGCTGACCTTAAGATCGGCGGCGAGGTTCTTTGCTACGTTTATTAATAGGAGGTTTTACTATGTCTAGAATTGGAAAATTACCTATTAGCATACCAGCTGGTGTGTCTGTTGCTATGAGCAACAACGTAGTGACCGTTAAGGGTCCTAAGGGAGAACTCTCACAGTACGTCGACCCTTCTATCAAGGTTAACATCGCCGATGGCGAGGTAGTGATGGAGATTGATGAGAACAGCCCCGTAAACTACAAGCAGAAGCAGGCTTTCCATGGACTTTATCGTTCACTGGTAAACAATATGGTTGTAGGTGTTAGCGTTGGTTACAAAAAGGAACTTGAGCTCGTCGGAGTCGGTTATCGTGTTTCTAACCAGGGAAACATCATCGAGTTTACTCTTGGTTATACTCACCCTATCTTTATTCAGTTGCCTAACGTCATCAAGGTTGAGACTAAGTCTGAGCGTAACCAGAATCCTCAGATTATACTCGAGTCTTGTGACAAGGCATTGCTTGGACTTGTTTGTGCTAAGATTCGTTCTTTCCGTAAACCTGAACCTTACAAGGGTAAGGGCGTTCTGTTCAAGGGCGAGGTTATTCGCAGAAAGTCTGGTAAGTCAGCTTCAGCTAAGTAACTTTAACATTTCAAGATTATGACAACAAAGAAAGTAGAAAGACGAATTAAAATCAAATATAGAATTCGCAAGAATGTGTTCGGTACTGCAGAGCGTCCACGTATGAGCGTTTTCCGCAGCAATAAGCAGATTTATGCACAGGTCATCAACGACCTTGAGGGCAAAACACTTGCTTCTGCCTCTTCTCTCGGACTTGAGGCTATGCCTAAGATTCAGCAGGCTGAAAAGGTAGGTGAGCTCGTTGCACAGAAGGCAATCGAGGCTGGCATCACATCTGTTGTATTCGACCGCAATGGTTATCTTTATCATGGTAGAGTAAAATCTCTTGCCGATGCTGCTCGCAAAGGCGGACTGAAATTTTAAACGATTATGGCAATGAACAGAGTTAAAATAAATAGTGACGTTGAATTAAAAGACAGGTTGGTTGCTATTAACCGTGTTACAAAGGTAACAAAGGGTGGTCGCACTTTCACATTCGCTGCTATCGTCGTTGTTGGTGACGGCAATGGCATTATCGGATGGGGACTTGGCAAGGCTGGTGAAGTTACAGCTGCCATTGCTAAGGGTGTTGAGGCAGCCAAGAAGAATCTTGTTAAGGTTCCTATTCTCAAGGGAACTATTCCACACGACGTAGAGGCTCGTTTCGGTGGTGCTCACGTTTATATGAGACCGGCCGCTGCCGGTACTGGACTCGTAGCCGGTGGCGCTATGCGTGCCGTGCTCGAGAGTGTTGGTGTTAAGGACATTCTCGCAAAGTCAAAGGGCTCTTCTAACCCTCACAACTTGGTGAAGGCTACTATCGAGGGACTTTCTGAGCTTCGTGATGCTTACACCATCGCAGCTACTCGTGGTATCAGTATGGAAAAAGTATTTAGAGGATAAGGAGATATTCAATATGGCAACAATAAAAATCAAACAGATAAAAAGTAAGATTGGCGCACCTATTGACCAGAAGCGTACTCTTTTGGCACTTGGACTGCACAAAATCTCACAGGTTGTTGAGAAGGAAGATACTCCTGCAATCCGTGGTATGATTGGCAAGGTTCACCACTTAGTGACCGTTATTGACTAATAAAGTAAATAAAAACAGATACGATTATGAAACTACATAATTTAAAGCCAGCTGAAGGCTCTACTCATTCACAGCGTAGAATCGGTCGCGGTCCGGGTTCAGGTCTCGGAGGCACTTCTACTCGTGGTCACAAGGGTGCAAAGGCTAGGTCTGGTTATAAGAAGAAGATTGGTTTCGAAGGTGGACAGATGCCACTTCAGCGCCGTGTTCCTAAGTCTGGTTTCAAGAATATCAACCACAAGGAGTATTTCGCTGTCAACCTCTCTACATTGCAGAAGTTGGCTGAGGAAAAGAACCTTGCGAAGATCGGCATAGCTGAACTCGTGGCTGCTGGCTTGACCAACGGTAAGGAACTTGTAAAGATTCTTGGTAACGGCGAGTTGAAGGCAAAGGTTGATGTAGAGGCTAATGCTTTCTCTAAGTCTGCTGAAGAAGCTATAAAAGCAGTAGGTGGTAACGCAACTATAATCTAAGATAATGAAGAAGTTAATAGAGACACTACAGAACATCTGGAAAATCGAGGACCTGCGCCAGCGCATCCTTGTGGTTATCCTGTTTACGGCGATTTATCGTTTTGGCTCCTTTGTTGTGCTTCCTGGCATCAACCCTGCCATGTTGGATAAACTTCAGTCGCAGACCCAGGGCGGCTTGATGTCACTTCTGGATATGTTCTCTGGTGGAGCATTTTCCAATGCATCTATTTTCGCATTGGGAATCATGCCTTACATCTCTGCTTCTATCGTTATGCAGCTTCTCGCTGTAGCTGTACCTTATTTCCAAAAGATGCAGCGTGAGGGTGAGAGCGGTCGTAAGAAGATTAGTATGTACACTCGGTGGCTGACAGTGGGTATTCTCCTGTTTCAGGCCCCGAGTTACCTCATCAATCTTAAAATGCAGGCTGCCGGTGCATTGGCATCGGGAATCGCTTGGCCGGTGTTCATCATCACCGGTACCGTCATACTTGCAGCTGGAAGTATGTTCATCCTTTGGTTGGGTGAGCGCATTACAGATAAAGGTATAGGTAATGGTATCTCGATAATCATCATGATTGGTATTATCGCTCGCTTACCGCAGGCGTTCATACAGGAAATCGGTTCACGTTTCACTGCCATCACTGGTGGTGGACTTGTGATGTTCCTCGTCGAGATTATCATACTCTATGCAGTTGTTTGCGCATCTATTGTTTTGGTACAGGGTGTACGTCGTATCCCTGTTCAGTATGCAAAGCGTCTTGTAGGTAACAAGCAGTATGGTGGTGCACGCCAGTACATACCGCTGAAACTCTTCGCTGCTAACGTGATGCCTATCATCTTTGCTCAGGCTCTGATGTTCATCCCGCTCGTCATCGTTCAGTATTCAGCATCTGAGAATTCTAGTTGGTTCTTGCGTTCTATGCTCGACAGAAACAGTCTTCTCTACAATATTGTGTTTGCTGCACTCATTATTGCATTTACATATTTCTACACAGCAATAACACTGAATCCTACACAAATGGCTGAGGACATGAAGCGCAACAATGGCTTCATACCTGGTGTCAAGCCTGGAAAGGACACTGCCGATTATATCGACGATGTCATGTCTAGACTCACACTGCCCGGTTCTTTGTTTATAGCTTTCATTGCTATTATGCCCGCACTTGCCGGACTGCTGAATGTGCAGGATGCATTCTCTCAGTTCTTCGGAGGTACCTCTTTGCTGATTCTCATTGGTGTCGTTCTTGACACTCTTCAGCAGATAGAGAGTCATCTCATGATGCGTCACTATGATGGCTTGCTGAATTCTGGAAAGGTTCATAGCCGCACAGGTGTTTCAGCTTATTAATATAAGGTGAACAGGTGAGTATATTTCTGAAGACAGAAGACGAAATCGAACTAATGCGCCAAGCGAATTCCCTTGTCGGGAAGACACTTGGCGAATTGGCTAAACATATAAGACCAGGAGTATCTACCTTACAGCTCGACCGCATTGCCGACGAGTTTATCCGCGATCATGGTGCAATACCCACGTTCAAGGGTTTTCCAAATAAGTTCGGTGGTCCGTTTCCTGCAAGTATATGTACATCGGTTAACGATGTTGTTGTCCACGGAATTCCTGATTCCAAGACAATACTTCGAGATGGTGACATCATTTCGATTGATTGCGCTACATTGCTCAACGGTTTCAACGGCGACTCCTGTTACACTTTTCCCGTAGGTGAAATCTCACTTGAAGTGAAAAAGCTGCTTGACGTTACAAAGCAAGCGTTATATGACGCAATAGATGTTGCTCAGGCTGGCCATCATCTTGGAGATATCGGACATGCCGTTCAAAGCCTTTGTGAAGGTAATGGATATGGTGTGGTCAGGGTTCTTACGGGGCATGGCATTGGACGAGAGATGCACGAGGATCCCCAAGTGCCGAATTACGGTTCGCATGGCTCCGGTATACTACTTGAATCGGGCATGTGTTTAGCTATAGAGCCGATGGTCACTATGGGCAGCCGCAAGGTGATGCTTATGAACGACCGATGGACTATAAAGACAATCGACGGTAAACCGTCAGCTCATTATGAGCATACAGTGGCGATACGTCGTGGAAAGGCAGAAATTTTATCATCATTTTCAGAAATAGAAAGTTAAGACGTCAAGAATTGATTTATGGCAAAACAATCCGCAATTGAACAAGACGGAACAATCATCGAGTCGCTCTCAAATGCAATGTTCCGGGTAGAGTTAGAGAACACAGTGCAAATCATTGCTCACATCTCAGGAAAGATGCGCATGCACTATATCAAGATTCTTCCTGGCGACAAGGTAAAGGTAGAGATGAGTCCGTATGATTTAACCAAGGGTAGAATTGTATTTAGATACAAATAAACAACAGACAACATAATATGAAGACAAGAGCATCATTGAAAAAGCGTACCCCAGACTGCAAGATTGTACGTCGTAAGGGCCGTCTTTTCGTAATTAACAAGAAGAACCCTAAGTACAAGATGCGTCAGGGTTAATTAATTAATCACAAATTTTTTTATTAAACAAAATGGCAATAAGAATTGTTGGAGTAGATTTGCCCCAGAATAAGCGTGGCGAAATCGCATTGACCTACATCTATGGTATAGGTCGAAGTAGTTCAGCAAAGATATTGGACAAGGCAGGTGTCAGCCGCGACCTGAAGGTTTCAGAGTGGAGTGACGACCAGGCTGCCAAAATCCGTGAAATTATCGGCGCTGAATTCAAGGTAGAAGGTGATCTCCGTTCAGAGATCCAGTTGAATATCAAGCGACTGATGGATATTGGTTGCTATCGTGGAGTTCGTCATCGTCACGGTCTTCCTGTTCGTGGTCAGAGCACCAAGAATAATGCTCGTACCCGCAAGGGAAAGAAGAAGACTGTTGCAAATAAGAAGAAGGCCACTAAATAATTAGGAATTAAAAATTAGGAATTAAGAATTGAACATTTAAATTTCAGATTATTATGGCAAAGAAAACAGTCGCTTCAAAGAAAAGAAATGTAAAGGTAGACGCTATCGGACAGCTGCATGTTCATAGCTCTTTCAACAATATTATCGTGTCTTTGGCTAATGGAGAAGGTCAGGTCATCTCTTGGTCTTCAGCCGGTAAGATGGGCTTCCGTGGCTCTAAGAAGAACACTCCTTATGCTGCACAGATGGCTGCTGAGGATTGCGCAAAGGTAGCTTTCGACCTTGGTCTTCGCAAGGTAAAGGCTTACGTGAAGGGTCCAGGTAACGGACGTGAGTCTGCTATCCGTGCCGTGCATAGTTCTGGTATTGAGGTCATCGAGATTGTTGACGTAACACCACTGCCCCACAACGGATGCCGTCCTCCAAAAAGACGTCGCGTATAATCACATTATGTTGTTGAACACTTATATTAACAGATAAAAATATTATGGCAAGATATATAGGACCGAAATCAAAGATTGCGCGTCGTTTTGGCGAAGCCATATTCGGCGCAGACAAAGTTTTGTCCAGAAGAAACTTCCCTCCTGGACAGCATGGCAATAACCGTCGCAGAAAGATGTCTGAGTACGCTGTCATGTTGGCAGAGAAGCAGAAAGCCAAATATACATATGGTGTACTTGAGCGTCAGTTCCGTAATATGTTCGAGAAGGCTGCTAAGGCTGATGGCATCACCGGTGAGGTTCTCCTCCAGAATCTTGAGTGCCGACTCGACAACGTGGTATTCCGTCTTGGAATCGCACCAACACGTGCAGCTGCCCGCCAGCTTGTAGGTCACAAGCATATTACTGTTGATGGTCAGGTAGTGAACATCCCTTCTTACGCTGTAAAGCCAGGACAGGTGATCGCTGTTCGCGAGAAGTCTAAGTCTCTCGAGGTTATCGAGGCTGCATTGGCAGGCTTCAACCACAGCAAATATCCTTGGATGGAGTGGGATGAGAACACAAAGAGTGGCAAGTTCCTTCACAAGCCGGAGCGTGCCGACATTCCTGAGAACATTAAGGAGCAGTTAATCGTTGAGTTGTACTCTAAATAAATCATTAAATTAATGGCGATATTAGCATTTCAAAAACCTGATAAAGTCGTAATGCTGGAGGCCAACGACAAATTCGGAAAGTTCGAATTCCGTCCGCTTGAGCCCGGCTTCGGTGTTACCATCGGTAATGCCTTGCGCCGCATTCTTCTTTCATCACTTGAGGGCTATGCCATCAACACCATACGCATTACGGGTGTCGAGCATGAGTTCTCTTCAGTTTCTGGTGTAAAGGAAGACGTGACCAACATTATCTTGAACCTGAAGCAAGTTCGGTTCAAGCAAGTAGTAGAAGAATTCGAGAACGAAAAAGTCAGTATCACGGTCGAGAATTCTACCGAGTTCAAGGCTGGCGATATAGGTAAGTATCTGACTGGATTTGAAGTGTTAAACCCAGATTTGGTGATTTGTCATTTAGACTCAAAAGCATCAATGCAGATAGACCTTACGATTAACAAGGGCCGTGGATATGTGCCTGCTGACGAGAACCGCGAGTTCTGCACTGATGTTAACGTAATTCCTATCGATTCTATTTACACTCCTATCCGTAACGTTAAATTCGCCGTAGAGCCTTATCGTGTCGAGCAGAAAACCGACTACGACAAGCTTGTGGTGGAAGTAACTACGGACGGTTCCATTCACCCGAAAGACGCTCTTAAAGAGGCGGCAAAGATTCTCATCTATCACTTCATGCTTTTCAGTGACGAGAAGATTACTCTCGAGAACTCTGATGACAGCGCTAACCAGGAGTTTGATGAGGAAGTACTGCACATGCGTCAGTTGCTCAAGACTCGTCTCATCGACATGAATCTTTCTGTTCGTGCTCTCAACTGTCTAAAGGCAGCTGATGTAGAGACACTGGGCGACCTCGTACAGTACAATAAGACTGACCTCTTGAAGTTCCGTAACTTCGGTAAGAAATCGCTCACTGAGCTTGATGATTTGCTCGAGAGTCTGAATCTGTCGTTTGGAACTGACATTTCAAAGTATAAACTGGAAAAGGAGTAATCTCTCCTTTTCCTCTCAAAACAGAATAAACAACAATGAGACATAATAAGAAATTCAACCATCTCGGTCGTACTGCTGACCATCGTCATGCCATGCTCGCTAACTTGGCTATCTCGTTGATCATGCACAAAAGAATCACTACGACCGTAGCCAAGGCTAAGGCCTTGAAGAAATATGTAGAACCTCTGATTACCCGTAGCAAGGAAGATACAACAAACTCTCGTCGCGTGGTTTTCAGCTATCTCCAGAACAAGGAAGCTCTGAAGGAACTCTTCGGTGCTGTTGCTGCCAAGGTTGGCGATCGCCCAGGTGGCTACACCCGCATCATCAAACTTGGTTTCCGTCAAGGCGATGCTGCACAGATTTGCTTCATTGAGCTCGTTGACTTCGATGAGAACATGGCTAAGACCGCTGCCAAGAAGAAGGCTACACGTCGTTCTCGCAAGTCTACTAAGGCTGAGGCTCCAGTTGCTGAGGCTCCAGTTGCTGAGGTTGAAGAGGCTCCAAAGGCTGAATAATACTCAAGAGATATACTTTATGAAAAGTCCCATGGGGTTCTGCCCCTTGGGATTTTTTCTTATGTCATAACTTTTTTCAATTCACGACAACCATATTATTATGTCATTTCAGGCACTGCCGAAATTTGTACTTACCATTGATGGGCATATTCGCATAGGAATGGTGCATCTACACAGCGAACTTGTTCAACCAGACGACCAGCCCATAGGCGGCGGTTTCTTTGATGTAGATTATATTTCCAATCGCCTGATACTCTACCGCCAGTCTCACGATTATGGAGTGCCACGTTGGCATCTCGTTGAAAAAGTCTACGTGCCCTCTGATTACCGAGGCTATTATATAAAGTATATCTACGACGATGGATGGCACGAGGACTACAACGTAAGCGACAAACATCTTATAGAATATTATTGATATACTGCTCTGGAAGTCATCATAAGACAGAAAAGTATCACGACTATTCATAAGACGTGAACAGTCGTGATACCGGCTATAGAACGGCTATACTAATGCCAGTCTATCTTTTCTTATAACCACACTTCGGACAGACTCCGTTTTCGTCGAGGGCAATACCGCAGAGTGGGCAGCGGTCGATCTCCTTACGGTCGGAGAACTCGGCAGAGGCTGCATTCACGCCGCTGGTGAATGTAATCTTGGCGATGTTTAGCTTGTCCTTCAGCAGGTCGTATACAATCTTTATCATGCCTTCCACGGTCATGGTCTCCTTGGTCACCACAAGACGACAGTCGGGATAAGCTGTGGCAAGTTCGGTCTTGAAAGCCTCGCCTTTCATGGTGTTCTGAGGGTGCCCGTTTTTGATGCCTTGTTTCTCATACACGTCGAGAATGGCAGGCAGTAGCGGGTCGTCTTCGCGAAGAATGAGCGAATGGTCGAAGTTCTTAAGCACGTTCCATGCCACTTTCTGTATCTCGTTGCACGGATAAACCATGTTTACTCCCATGTTTACCGAATCTTCCACTTCGATTGTCAACACGCCAGTGTGGCCATGAAGATACTGCGCCTCACCCTTGAAGCCATAGAAACGGTGTGCATACTGCAAGTCAAATGTTGTGATACTTCTCATAGTTTTTTCTCCTTTTTTTTTAGTTATACAATGTTTTTTCTTTTCTGCTGCAAAGTTACGGTATTTACTAAAGCGAGACAAACGAAAAAATCTATCGGGTAATAGAGAATATTTATTAAGTTGAAAATTGATAGTATTACCGGATACTATGCAGGTATAAACAAAAATTATTCATTTTTTGCCTAAATAATAGTGGAAATAAACATAAAAAGGAATTATGAAACAATAATTCATGTTTATGTTACAAAACAAATGTGCGTTTGGAAAATTTTTCACTAACTTTGCACCACATTTATTGAGAATATAAAACGAAACTCACATTAATTACAAAACACAATAATTATGAACCGATTATTTGTATTCGCTTTGACTATGCTGGTGGCTTTGACAAGTCACGCCCAAGACCCTAATTTTCATATCTATCTCTGCTTCGGACAGTCGAATATGGAGGGGAACGCACGCTACGAGCAGCAAGACCTTGAAGGTGTGGACAAAAGATTTTTGTCGATGGCGTCGATGGACGACGAGAAATTAGGATGGAAAAAAGGACAATGGCACCGCGCTGTGCCGCCTCTATGCCGACCATATACGGGACTCACCCCTGCCGACTATTTCGGACGCTCGATGGTGGCACGGACTCCCGAAAATATTCGGATAGGAGTGATAAATGTAGCTATCGGAGGATGTGGCATCGAACTGTTTGACAAGGTGAACTATGCCTCGTATCTCGAAAAGCAGCCTCTATGGATGAAAAACATGACTAAGGACTATGACGACAACCCTTATGCCCGACTTGTGGAACTGGCCAAGATTGCTCAACGAGACGGAGTGATAAAGGGAATACTCATGTTGCAGGGAGAAACCAACACCGGACAGCAAGACTGGCCAGAGAAGGTGAAAAAGGTGTATGAAAACCTGCTCGCCGACCTTAACCTCAAGGCTGCTGACGTGCCACTCGTGGCAGGAGAAGTGGTGGGAAAGGAAGTAGGAGGACAATGTGCCGCACACAATCCTATTATCAACAAGTTGCCGGAGGTGATTCCTACGGCTCACGTCGTGTCGTCGAAAGACTGCCCTTGTGCAAAGGACTTCCTGCACTACACTGCCGAAGGCTACCGCATCATTGGACGACGGTTTGCCGAGAAGGTAATGGAGATAGAAAACGGATTTCAAAACCCGATGATGTGGGCAGACGTGCCCGATCCCGACGTTATTCGCGTTGGCGATGACTACTGGCTCGTGTCGACCACAATGCACCTTATGCCTGGTGCTCCTGTGATGCACTCAAAGGACCTGGTGAACTGGCGCGTGGCAAGCTACGTGTTCCCCTCGCTTCACGACAGTCCCAAATACGACCTAAAGGAGGGAACTGTGTATGGTCGCGGACAGTGGGCAACATCCATCCGCTATAAGGACGGACTCTACTATCTCTATTTCTCGCCAAACGAGGCCCCCTGGCAGGGATATGTTTACACTACAAAAGATCCTCGTGAAGGCTGGACTCTCGCCCACCGCATACCTCACTTCCACGATGCCTCCCTCTTCTTCGACGACGATGGTAGGGCATACGTGTTCTACGGCACAGGCGAGATGAAGGAACTTAACCCGGACCTCAGCGGAGTGAAGGAGGGTGGACTGGCCGGAAAAGTGTTTGAACGGGATTCTACGGAAACTGGACTGCTCGAAGGCAGCCGATTCATAAAGCACAACGGAAAGTATTATCTCATCATGATTTCATGGCCCAGTGGAGGCGCAAGGCGACAGGTGTGCTACCGTGCAGACAATATAATGGGACCTTACGAGAAAAAGGTGATTCTGCTTTCGAAATTCGGTGGTTTCCCGTATGCCGGACAAGGCACTATAGTGGACGACGGAAAGGGCAACTGGTATGGAGTGATATTCCAGGACCGTGGTGGTTGTGGACGCGTGCTCACCCTTATGCCCTGCACATGGAAAGACGGATGGCCTATGCTGGGTGACGAGAACGGACTGATTCCTACTACTATGGGAAAGCCTATGGCGGGATATACGGGAGGAGAGATAGTGTCGAGCGACGAATTTGACTCCTCCATGCTGAACATCAACTGGCAATGGAACCATAACCCTGTGGCTGAAGGATGGTCGCTGACAAAACGCCCAGGCTACATGCGCCTTAAGACCACACGAGTGGTGGATAATCTTTATCTCGCACCTAACACCATGACACAACGCATGGAAGGACCATGCTGTACAGCAAGCGTGAAGATTGACATAGAGAAGATGAAAGACGGCGATGTGTGCGGATTCTCTGCTTTCAACGGCGACGCCGGTGTGGTGAAGGTGCTGAAAGAGGGGAAAAAGTGGGTCGTAGTGGCTGACGAGGAGAACGTAGAACTGACCGATAAGGACAAGCGTGTGACGAATGTAAGAATTAAGGAAGTGTTCCGCAAAGAGATTAACAAGCCTAAGAGCGTATATTTCCGTATCGATGCAGACTTCCGCCCCGGAAAAGACCTCGCCACATTATATTATAGTATGGATGGTAACAACTGGACACCACTGCTGAAGGACTATAAAATGATTTTCGACTACAGACGCTTCTTTATGGGTTCGAAATTCGCCATCTTCAACTATGCCACAAAGAAGACCGGCGGATATGTGGATGTCGACTGGTTCAGATATGAAAGATTGAAAATTGAAGATTGACGAAGAAAAAATTGAAATACTAAAATATTATGATTAAAAAACTTATGACTGCCGCATTCGCACTGATGGCGACAGCGGCTACTGCCCAAAACCCTTATCTGCCGTTGTGGGAACATCTTCCCGACGGCGAGCCTCGTGTGTTTGAAGATCCGGACAATCCGGGAAAGATGAGAGCATACATCATTGGCTCACATGACCTTACCTACACCGCCTACTGCGGTCCAGACATCCGTATGTGGTCGGCTCCGGTAGAAGACCTTACTCAATGGCGCGACGAGGGCCCTATCTTCTCTTACTTCATCAACGGACAGTGGGACACAATGTTTGCTCCTGACCTCGTGGAGACTGTAGACAAGACCACGGGCAAGAAGACTTATTGGCTCTACCCGCATTCTCGCGGATGGCGCCGAGTGCCAATGGTGTGCAAGGGCGACCGCCCCGACGGACCATTCACTCCAGTAAACCTCAATGCCGACGGAACGGCATGTGTAGAAGGGTCGCTCATAGATTTTGACCCATCGGTATTTGTTGAAAAAATTACAAACAAAAAGGACCCCGACTATGCCAAGGGTTACAGGGCTTACGTGTTCTATGGCTTCCGGCATTCCACTGCCTACGAGCTTGACCAAGACAACATGTACGGTGTACGTCCGGGAACGGAGATACGCGACTATTTCCTGCCAGCATCGGAGCGTTACGGCGTGATACGTGACCCCGAGGGCACACAATATCCGGCTCTATACAAGGGGCAGAACCCTGGCGACTTCAACTTCTTCGAGGCATCGAGCATTCGCCAGGTGGGAAACAAGTATGTGATGGTGTTCTCGGGATATAGCGGACCGGAATACGGACAGGGCTCTACCAACTCAGCACTGCGTTATGCTTTCGGCGACTCTCCTCTCGGCCCATGGCGCTCAGGCGGTGTCCTCGTCGACTCCCGTGGTATTGTGCCTAACGAAGATGGCTCGCATCTCGTGGGCATGAACGCCGCCCATAACACACACGGCTCGATACAGGAAATCAACGGCCAGTGGTATGTGTTCTATCATCGTCCGCCACGCGGCTTTGGATTTGCACGCCAAGCCATGGTGGCTCCTATAAAGATTGAGTGGGACAAGAAGCCTGTGGCAAAGGGCGGAATGGTGCGCATCACTGCCTACGACCCTTATTCTAAGAACAACGAGTGGACTGCCGAGGCTTCAGACGGAATGAAATACACCGGAGCTGAGGTGACGAGCGAGGGATTCCATATCTTCGGTCTTCCCCCCTACGCTTATTATTCAGCCGGTTACGCTTGCTATATGAGCGACCAACGCTGGCTGCAAGACAACTTCGACGTGTGGAACAACGGCATGACTCTCGCCGACGTGCCTAACGGCGGTGTAGTAGGATTCAAATACTTCGGCTTCGGCGGCCTCGCCCAGGACACAAAGGGCATTAAGGCCTTCGCTGGCACACAGAAGGGCGACAACACGCAGCTCAGCATTGGCATTGCCTCAAAAGGCAAGGGAGCGGCTAAAATACGTGTAATGCTCGACGGACCATATTCTAACAGTACATGGAATGGTAAGGAGATTGCCGTGGTGAATGTGCCTGCCAACGCCTCGAAGGATGTGCGCTACTACAATGTGCCTGTGCCTGCAGTGGAAGGTCTCACAGGCAAGCATGCCATCTATCTCAAGGTGGAAGGCAAGGGCAACGAAGGCCTCGTGGATATTTACGGACTGGGATTTGCGAAGAATGACATGCCAGTGTCGGCCATCGTTCCGTCACCTGTTCCTGAGGTTAGGATTATGGTGGATGGTAAGGAGATAGCTATTCCTAAGCAACCAGTGTTCTCTACCAACCAGAATGGCTATACAGACCTAGGCCACTATCAGACCTATGCGCCGCTCAGCGAAAAATCAGTGATAAAGGTAAGCGCAAATGGTCCTGTAAAGTATGAGGTGAGCAAGATTGTTGCAGGACGTGCCACCGTGAAGTGCACTTACAATGGTAAGGATAAGATATATTTGATAAATTAATCGCTCAATTATATGCCCCCATAATAAAGTGTTACTTCGGAAGTTATTTTAAACCACAGAGTTTAAGAGATATAGAGTATTTATACTAATCTCTTTTTCTCTTTAACTCTGTGGTTTAAATAATACCCTTCGTAGTTTTTTACCAAAGAGTTTAAGAGTTTAAGAGTATTTGTATAATGATAGAGGTTGAATGCCAAGGCATTTAGAGCTTATAGAGAGCTGCGCAAAACCTCTTTTCCTCTGTCGCTTGCGACCTACTCCATCAACAAAACCCCTCTTTTTCTCTTTATCTCTTTGGTTTAAATAATACTTGTTAGTTGAATCCGCGCATTACAATATTTGGAGATAAATATAAATAAAGTTAATTATTTTCTTCTCTCTGTAGAATTGTCATCAAAAAGACGTATATTTGCATCGCGTGAAGTACGTGACGTAAAATACGTGATGATATGAATAAGAAAAAAAGAATACCACTCAACCCATTTGTGCTGACGGGATATGTCTCGCCAGAGTACTTTTGTGACAGGCAAAAAGAGACTGACAAAATCATATCAGCATTGCTAAATGGCCGAAATATTACCTTGACAAGTCCACGACGTATGGGTAAGACAGGTCTTATACATCATGTGTTCCGTAATATGCAGGAGGACAATGATGTAAAATGCTTTTACGTTGATCTTTATCAGACTGACAGCCTTGAATTGTTAGTCAAGAAATTGGCTGATACAATGACAGGCGAACCAGGATTCAAGGTTGATGTGGAGCCTGGACAGGGAGAATACTCTTTGTCTGAGATATTTGCATATATGGAACAATCTGATTATAGATGTTTCGTGGCATTTGATGAATTTCAGACGATAGCAGGCTATGCCGACAAAAATGTGGAAGCTCTCTTGCGCTCCTATATCCAAAGACTTACAAATGTCAACTTCATCTTCTCTGGTAGCCAGCGTCATGTACTCGAGAATATGTTTGCCTCAGCCTCCAGACCATTTTATCAAAGTACTCAAATGATGCCGCTTGGAACAATTGACAAGTCGGCATATTATGCTTTTTCTTCGGATATGATGAGAAATAACGGACAGTCGATTGATGAGGAAACATTTGACTATCTATACACCAAACTTTCTTCTCACACATGGTACGTTCACACTCTACTCAACCGACTCTACGAGACAGGTATTGAGACAATCGACAAGGCAACAGTTGACGACATTCTTGCTGACATACTCTTGGAAAACGAGGGTACATTCCAAACGTTCCTTCGTCTTGTAACTCCCATTCAAGCGAAAGTACTTCATGCAGTTGCTACAGAGGGGACAATCAAGGAAATTCAGGGAAAGGCATTCCTGACAAAATATCAGCTTGGTGCTGCAAGCACAGTGAAAACCGCCGTCAAATCATTGGTGGGAAAGGAATTGCTACTTGATAACAACGGGGAGTATCAGATATACGACCGATTCTTCGGGCTATGGCTTGTTTAATTAACTTTAACAAATTCAAGTAAGTGAAATGAACAATATTGTATATATCAATGCCATAAAAAATGCATTGGCAATTAAAGAAGATGAACGAAAAGAAATTGAACAATACCAAAAGATGGCATTGGACAATCCTGATAATGTCAAATTAAAAACTTATATCGGATTAAATGTATTCTGGTTGTCATTTATCCATCCCTTATGTAGAGTTTTATACATTATACTAGTTCGTTATCTCGAAGAAAATTATAACGAATGGGATATTTCCAAGAATTCGCACCCTTTGATGACGATAGAAAGTTTGTTTGAAAATATGACACACGACATTTCGCTTGATATAGCTTGTGACATTATTATCGACAAGAAACTTGACTGCAACACTTATGCGAAAAGTGAATTGAAAAGAAGCATAAAGGAATGTAACTTACAGTTGTTCAAAGATACAATAAAGGAATACGATATTAACTACAAAACAGCTTCTGATTTGTGTTCTCATTTATGTTTATTCTTAAACATGCAAAGAGAAATGAATAGTAAAATAGAGGTATTATCAGAGGAAGGATCGGAAGAAGATATCTCATTAAAGATTCGGGCATTATATGAAGATGCCAAGTCGCTAATGGTAAAGAATTTGAAAAATGACGGTTGTTCTGATGATGATATCAATGAAATCAAACCAACTATTGAAATTGTCTCAAAATGTACTTTAGATTTTTCATCGATAGATACATTTTTAGATAGTTTGTCAATCAGAAACTTAATTGGTTTTTATCAAGTTGTCAATTCAATAAATGTTTTTGCTAAGCAAGACTGGCTGAATGACTACGATAAACATCTGATTGGTAATTTTATTGAAAAGAAAAAGACAGAAATGCCAATCGTGCATGCATATTTTACCTCGTTTACGAAAGGTGACATATTTGGGGGCGACTTCGTCTTGGAGAAAGCTGACCATACTGAATTCTTGAAAATGACAGAACATTGTGTTTCTATCGAAACAAGCGAACAGCAGAAGTTGTTGGACAATAAGAGTAACGACATCTCTAATTATGAACTGGTAGCCAACCCAAAAATTGAAGAACTGCCTTTGCTGAAAGATTTTCATTACTATGTAGAGAATCCAAGAGAAACTATCATGAAAGCCATTAAGAAAGGATACATGGAATTAGTTAAGGTTGGAGAAGACTATAAATACAATTGGAAATCTGACAAAAAAAACAGACTTATATATTTTTGTGGTCGTTTATTAATGGGAGACCGTATAAAATCTGAAGAAAACAAGAAAAATGTGTTGGTCAAAGGGAAATCAAATTTTCCAGTGAAGCCTTTGGCCAAGTTATTCCTATATAATGGCAAACCAACCACTGAAGTTGACTTTGGTTATCGAAGAAAGGGCAGCTGTCCCAAAAAGTATGAGGATATTGACGAACTTTTTGAATAGAAACAATTGTAATAATGACCAAAATTATGGTACGCATACCATCCCCCATAAGAAATCGTTGGTACGCGTACCATATCTTTTTTGATTTTTCGTTGCTCATATATTTTTTTGTTCATACCTTTGCGCCGTCATTCATAGGCTTCGCCCCTGTGTTTGACATGAAATCATTGGCGAAAACAAAAAAAAAAATAATATGAAAACAACAGCAAAAAAAATTTTAATTGGCGTTGGGACTGTCGCCGGTGTATCAATTTTGGCCATAGGGGGTTATGTAGTATTTCACAAGCCTTCTGAAGTAAGAAATCCCTGTCAACGTTCGTTTTTCCGGGCTGATGGCATCCCAAAGGTGGCATTCGACAAAGCATGGAAAGCAAATTTGCAGTCCGTTATTCAATTAGTGCATTATGGTGAAATATGCAACTCCTACAAAGTTGGCGAGTCGTATTATACAGGTCATAGCAAGTATGCAAAATACAGAAGTATTAACCCTTTTAAATAAATATTTATTATGTTAATAGAATGTCCTAATTGTGGTTGCGAAGATGCATACCACGATGGTGTATCATATGTTTGTCCTGACTGTGACAACAGATGGCAGGAAGACGACGAAGAAGATGAGTATTAGTAGCACGAAAAGATATGAGTAGCCAAAAGTATAATAAAGGTGACCAACTGATAGTTACGAAAGGCTATATGGCAGGAATTGTGGGCAAATGTGTAGGATATGGGGATATTGGTAAGGTCAAGATTGGCTTTAGACTTGTAGTCGGGGATGAATGTCTCGCTGTATTGACGATACCGGATGACAAGGTATCCATCATTCCATAAGTCGTTTAATATATAATCATTCGACAACACTATGAGAAGAAAATATCTGATATTGTTGGCTTTAGCCTTCTTTATTGCCATGACAACTTGTCTTTATTGTGCCACATTTGCTGATTTATCCTTCTGTATGAAGATATGTTTCGGCGTGGCATCTGTAATCTTTTATGTGTTGATAAACCTCATCCCCTATTTCGTGATGAGACATAAGGGGGCGGACTTGTCATTGTCCGCCTACCTGAAGACATATATAAACGAGATAATATCGAAGGACTGACATCAGGACAGAGGACAGGTCACTTTCCAGCAGGGATATTCAAAAATATAATCTCAAATGTTACAAAAAATGAGGAGGCAGGACACGGACTTGTCCCCTGTCCCTCGCGCGCTGTCCCGACAAGTGGCTATTTCTTTTTCCAGACCTTGTGCGGAGCGTTGCCGTAGCCTCTGATGCCACTGCCCTCAATGCCCTCCAATTTGTTCAGTTCGCGCGATGCCTTTGAGCGGCTGATGTTGTTCAGGTTGGCATATTCCTGCAGGGTTATTTGCCCATGCCGTTCGATGAAATCAATGGCGCGCAGCCTTCGTTCCTCAGGAGTGAAACTGTCGCTCTCCGATTTCACCACTCCCGGCACATGTCTCTCAAGTCTAATGTTCTTGTTTATTTTGAATATCAAGTCGCTCTCCGGCTTGAACGTAATGTTCTTCACCATCACCCTCCTGTATTTCATCTTGTCGTCCTCGTCCTCCAGTTTGTTGCCTTTCTTGTCGGCAAAGCCGAGCGAGAGCGAGAAGGTGCCGAAGTTGTCTATCTTAACCGAAAAACCAGAATCGAGCAATGTCGCAATGTTCTCGCCCAGCGAAAGAAGCATAGCATGTATGACAGCAGAACCCAAGCGTGTGTTGTTCTGCATACGTTCCACAAGGTCTTCGGTTGTCATCAACCTGTTAATCACCACTTGTGGATAGACTCTTCCCTTGCCTTTACCATCGAGATCGTTCATCTCTTTCAGCACAAATTGTGTCATGTAGTAGTTCCCTTTCTGTTATTAGTTAATGAATGCGGTAATAAATCTCTGCCGATAGCCTATACAAAAGTCTGCGTACAGCCTATCTGAAGTATATTCCACGGCGCGAAATGTACGTTCCTCGTCGTGGGATATATGTTTCACGCCGTGCAATGTACGTTTCGCGTCGTGCAACATTATTCATTCAGGCTGCAAATATACAATAAATCCCTCTATCCACCAAACTTTTCAACCGATAGTTTCTAAAAATTCGACTGCCCATACTTTACAGCGCCACAATGCTATTGAATATTTTGAATAAAGTACTCAAGTTTCGGAAGTAAAGTTATATAACATTATTTAAATAAAAAAGGCTTTGAATACTTCCGTATTACGCGGAAATTTTGTATCTTTGTAGTGTCAGAAACAATTATACAAAATCATTCAAAGC
>NZ_NPJI01000046.1 GCF_002251435.1 Prevotella sp. P2-180 | reverse complement strand
TCGAAAATGTTTATTCAATGTGCGCTGCAAAATTACGTTTTTTATTTCATATTTCCAAACATATTGCAATTTTTATCTTTTCTTCCCTTTTTAAAGTTAGGGATTAAAAGGGAGCAAGACTTAAGTTTTTCTCCCTTTTTTTCTTTGTCCTTTCGATTTTTATTTGTAATTTTGCGGCGAGATATAATGGCATATACGTAAATCAAAGTGTTATGTTATGCTTACTGGACATAAATAATAAAATAGTAAAAGAAAGGCAAACAATATGGAATCCATGCAATCTCAAACAATACAAATCACACTGCCCAAGTCAGACATTAAGATGTTAAAGAGACTTGCATCAGGTATGGGCTGGGTAGTTTCCGCTATGTCGAGCAAGAAAAAAAGCGGGATAGAAAAGGGACTTGAAGACATCCGCAATGGAAATGTTTATCATGCAAAGAATTCCCAAGATTTAATTTCCCAAATACTCGAATAACTATTGCCATGTATGAAATAATATATACAGGGCAGTTCAAACGCTCCTTAAAAAAATGCGTCAAAAGAGGTCTTGAAATCAAGGTATTTACAGACGCATTGGATATACTCCAAGAAAAGAGATGTTTGCCGTTAGAATACAAAGCCAAGAAAACTCCCGAAAGGAAGCGAAAAGACTATTGTCTTTAACTTCCTTAACTTCCTTAACTTAAGTGTCGCATGTGATAATTCTCTATGTATAATGGTTTTATTTAAACCACAGAGTTAAAGAGAAAAAGAGATTTATCGTTTTATAGAGTAGGTCGCAAGCGACGGAGAACACAGAGTTTCCATGCGGCAAACATTATGCGCAGCTCTCTATGAGCTCTAAATGCCTTGGCATTCAACCTCTTTCATTAGTAAAAATACTCTATATCTCTTAAACTCTGTGGTTTAAAATAACTTCCGAAAGTCAATTAGGAATTAAAAGGGAGCAAGACTTAAGTTTTTCTCCCTTTTTCTTTGTACTATCGATTTTTCTTTGTAATTTTGCGGCGAGATATAAATGATTTGCACTATGACAACAGGAATGATGACGAAAACAATCGCCGAGTATTTCAAGACACAACCAGTCTTGAAGGCATGGCTCTTTGGTTCCTACTCGAGAGGTGAGCAAACCAAGGACAGCGATGTTGACATCCTTGTCCAGTATGACAGAAGTCAGCGTATAGGTCTGTTGAAAATCTCCGGAATGCATATAGATTTGGAAAATCTCATTGGCAGAAAGGTTGATATAGTTGAAGATGGTACATTAAGACCATGGGCAGTTGAAAGTGTTAACAATGACAAGTATTTAATCTATGAGAGAGCGTAATAGGGATAAAGGCAGGCTTGAAGACATTGTTTTCTATTCTAATAATGTCAAGACAATCCTCGATGGAGTATCGTACGAGGACTTTGTTAATGACATTCGGATTTATTATTCCGTAATGAAAAATATCGAGATAATCGGAGAGGCTGCAAATATGTTGTCGAAAGACTTTATCGAGACTCATACAGAATTGCCATGGAAACAGATTATTGGTATGCGCCATGTATTAGTGCATGGTTATGCCCAGGTTTCGAATGTTGACTTGTGGGATACTGCTAGAAATGATATTGACCCATTATGTCAGAGAGTCTTGGCATATCTAAATGAAATTGATTGGCAAAAATGGATTGATAATTAAATAAAGATAAATATCAAGGGAGCAAGACTTAAGTTTTTCTCCCTTTTTTTCTTTGTCCTTTCAATTTTTATTTGAAAATTTGCGGCAAGATATAAATGATTTGCACTATGACAACAGGAATGATGACGAAAACAATCTCCGGGCTATTTCCCTACAGACACAATGAAGGCTGCAAATGGCATTTACCATGCCGCTTGCAGCCTCCAACTGTTTATGATGGGATTGAATGATTATTGATACTTGTACCGAATTTTATATCTCCATATTTCAGGTAAGTAGTTGCAGCCATTATTTTGCAGTTCCATAATCTCATTATAGACTTTAGAATTATACAATGTCAATGTAGGAGACACTTGAACATATGTTCCTGCCTCATAAAGCCAATTTTCCAAACACATTTCTGCGCTGACATCAGTTGCCAACATGGTTACACTTGAGAGTGCGGTGCAACCGCTGAACATTTCATTATAGCAACCAAATGCCAATGTATCAGCAGGAAGCTCTGGTGCCGTTGTGAGTGCGGAGCAACCGCTGAACATTCCTTGATAGCAAAAACTTGCCAATGTTTCAGCAGGAAGCGTTGGTGCCGTTGTGAGGGCGGTGCAATAGGTGAACATTTCTCGATAGCAATAATTTGCTAATGTTGTAGCTGGAAGCTTTGGAGCCGTTTCTAGTGCGGAGCAACCAGAGAACATTTGAGCATAGCAATACTCTGCCAATGTTTCAGCAGGAAGCGCTGGAGCCGTTTCTAGTGCGGTGCAACCGCTGAACATTCCTTGATAGCAACCAATTGCCAATGTTTCAGCAGGAAGCGCTGGTGCCGTTGAGAGTGCGGTGCAATTGCTGAACATTCCTTGATAGCAACTAACTGCCAATTTTGTAGCAGGAAGCGCTGGAGCCGTTTCTAGTGCGGTGCAACCGCTGAACATTCCTTGATAGCAACCAAATGCCAATGTTTCAGCAGGAAGCGTTGGTGCCATTGTGAGTGCGGTGCAACCGTTGAACATTTGGAAATAGCAACTCTTTGCCAATGATTTAGCAGGAAGCGCTGGTGCCGTTGTGAGTGCGGTGCAACCGCTGAACATTAGACAATAGCAATACTCTGCCAATGTTTTAGCAGGAAGCTCTGGTGCCGTTGTGAGGGCGGTGCAATAGGTGAACATTTCTCGATAGCAATAATTTGCTAATGTTGTAGCTGGAAGCTTTGGAGCAGTCCTCAATTCTGTATTCTGATAAAATAAGGAACAGAACTTAGCGTCTGCGGTACTTACATCGGCGTAGTTTTCATAGTCAATGAGCGTGCGGATATCGCCGGTGCAATCTACTGGAGAGTTTGCAGTAGTGAATTTAATTCTTGAACAGCCAGAACCTGAATTAAGTGCCGTACCCTTACTGCTCTTGCCGCGGAGTCGGAGACTTCCCAAGGTGCCTCCAAATTTGATGTTATCTACGGTTGTTTTAAATTGTGTCCATTCGCCGCCGCCTACAGAGTATTCGAAATACTCATTCTCGCCAAGGGCGGTTGCGAAGTTAGCTGAAATAGAGAATGTGAATGTCTGTTCGCTTTCAGCCGTGAAAGTAACATAAGGAATGTGTTCCGCATTTAATCCTGTGACTGTTTTTTCGTTCCAACTGCTGACAGAGATTGTGTTGAGAGTGAGTTCGTCCTTGCCCAAGGTAAGGTCAAGGGTGTATTTCATGCCGCCTTCGAACGTGACGGCATTAGCGGATTTCCATGTGTAGGTCTTGTCGCCAATCTTCACTTTCACTCCAAAGGTATTTGCGTCTATCGTCTGCGGAATGAGGATTGCCTCGTAGGTGGCGGTACGCTCAGCGGCACTGTATGACCCAGAAGGGCATAACGAAATGTTCGAAACGGCAGAATTGTAATTGCTCCATGGCGTTTCTCCTGCGTGAGAATAGGTGGCGCTGGTGGCAGAGCCAAAGGCTATGGCAGAGGTGATGGGGTTTTTCTCTGAGGCTCCATACTGGGTGCGAAGCGTAACCTTTATCTCCAACTTCGACATGATATGGTCGAACGGAATGCTGATGGTGCCATTCTCTGAAGGCTTGACGGCATTGCTGGAATAATACAGGTGGTCGCTTGCCTTGATGCCATCGGCAGTTGACTGGTCGGTCAGTGCATTGAGCGGAGTTGATTCATCGGAGAGGGAGAACGTGGCAGCCTGGACGGTGATGGTGCCCGTAGCGTTAGCCCAAATCATTTCTTTCTTGGCAGCACCGGCGTCATCGGATGCGTATGCCACCCATTTGCCTTCCTCGTATTTCATCACGACATTGGTGTAGTCGTATTCTGTGTCATTCTGGTCGATGGTAAGATAGAACTTCGTAGGCAGATTGTCTGTATCATAGCCCGCACGAGTCTTAATGTCCGACACCAATACATCTACATTGATGGGCTTGCCTTTCAGCGAATCAGCAGGTGTCGTAACCTCCTCTTCGCCAGCGCAGCTTGCAAGGAGGAATGCCATAGCTGCCATGGTCCAAAATATTATCTTGTTCATTGTACTATTATTTCTATTAATTGATGTTTGCACTGCTGGCATTGCCCACTGTCATTTCGAGGGTGTGGTTTGTGCCACCTGTCAATGTGAAGGCATCGGCAGATTTCCATTCGTAGGTCTGCTCGCCAATCCGTATCTCTATTCCAAAGGTGTTTGCGGCTATCGTCTGCGGCACGAGGATGGCCTCGTAGGTGGCGGTACGATTATTTTTGTCGTATGCCACGGAAGGAATCAGAGTGATTTTTTTAACGTTTGATTGTTCGCTCCAAGGCGTTTCTGTCCCGGGAGAATAGGTTGCGCCGGTTGATGCGCCAAAAGCAGAAACTGATGTGATGGGGTTTGTCTCTGAGGCTTTATACTCTGTGCCGAGGGTTAGCTGTACCGATATCTTCGACATGATATGGTTGAGCGGGATGCTGATGGTGCCATTCTCAGAAGGCGTAATGGCATTGCTGGAATAATACAGATGGTCGCTTGCCTTGATGCCATCGGCAGTTGACTGGTCGGTCTGTACATTGAGGGAACAAGAAGTTGAAGCCTCAGGCAGAAGGAACGTAGCCGCCGTGACGATGACATTGTCTTTAGAGCCTTCCCAAAGAAGTTGTTTCTTTTCTGCATTCTCAGCATCAGACTCGTATGCCACCCATTTGCTCCCGTCGTATTTCATCACGACATTGGTGTAGTCGTATTTCGTGTCCTTTTGGTCTATCGAGAGATAGAACTTAGTAGGCAGAGATGTGTTGTCATATCCGGCACGGGTATTTATGCCCGACACTAGCACATCAACATTGATAGGAGTGTCCTTCAGCGAGTCATTTGGCAGCAGTGCATCCTCGTCGTTTGCACAGCCCGCAAAGATTGCTGTAACAGCCACCATTGCTAAATAAAAGATCTTTCTCATTGTTTTTTTCTAATTAAGTCAATCCTACTCCTCATCCATTTCACCTGAGCCCAAACTGTTTCCGTCTCCCCAGCTGCTCACAGATACTTTGGTGCTTCCTGCCAAAATCTGTGTTGGCTCAATCTCATACACCTTCATCGAAGGAACCACGTAGTGTTTCTTGTTTCTTTCTTCCATAAATTATTTTATTTTTTTAATTTGTTATTGAAATCTTATGCTCTGTCATATAGGATATTGTATATGGTTAGCAATGCTGTCATACTGCAAAAGTACACATTTTCTTTCATATAAGCATCAACATCATCAGAAAATTATTCAATATTCTGACAATTTAACAATTATACACGCCATTCTACTACTAAGCACCCCTGTGACACAATGGAGGGGGAGGAGGAAGAAAGGGCTAGTAGGGTCTTTACTTTGGAGAGTTTTATAAATTAGGAATTAAAAGGGAGTAAATGCAAGTTTTTCTCCCTTTTTCTTTGTCCTTTCGATTTTTCTTTGTACTTTTGCGGCGAGATTAATTCGAATAATAAAAATGGAATTACAGAACTGTATAAATACAATAAGGGAAAACAGCTCCAAAATCGTATGTGATTTTGGGATTAAGACTTTGCGCATTTTCGGTTCTGTATCAAGAAACGAACAGACGGAAAATAGCGATCTGGATGTGTGTGTAGAAACACAAACACCTGATCCGTTTCTCCTGGCTTCCTTGAAAGATTATTTGGAGAGCATATTCAAATGTTCCGTTGATGTTGTCCGTATGCATAAGAACATGAACCCATTGTTGAAATCAAGAATAGAGCGAGATGGAATATATGCAATACGATAGAGAATTAATATTGAATATACTCGACAGAGTTTATAATTCAATAGAACAGATAGAAAAACGTTCAGAGAATTATCATTGTGGAGATGATTTTCTGATGACGCCAACAGGAGTAACTGTTTTGGATTCTATTTGTATGCAGTTCATAGCCATAGGTGAGAGTCTTAAAGGATTGGACAAAATTACGAGAGGGACACTTCTTGTTACTCATTCTGAAGTTGATTGGAAACATGTAAAAGGACTGCGTGATATAATAGCACATCATTATTTCGATATAGATGCCGACCAAATATGGTGGATTATTGAAAAAGAACTTCCTTCACTAAAGGAGGCAATCTCTTCAATGAAAAAAGAAATATAATCAAGGGAGCAAGACTTAAGTTTTTCTCCCTTTTTCTTTGTCCTTTCGATTTTTATTTGAAATTTTGCGGCGAGATATGTATCAACATCATTAAATAATTATTCAATATTCTGACAATTTAACAATTAGAGGGGTCAGACGGACAGGTTCCTGCCCCAATCTGACCCCAGTTGTCTAAATGTATATGTTAGCCCCCATGCAAGAGGTCACGCCCAGCGTGGTTGCAATAGCAGACAGTGCCGCTACGATAAGCTGAAGTATCAGCTTCCAAGTATTCGTTTTATTAGTTGTACTCATAGTTGTAATTTTTTTAAAGTTCACTTTATTTTACCAAAGAGTTTAAGAGTTTAAGAGTATTTGTATAATGATAGAGGTTGAATGCCAAGGCATTTAGAGCTTATAGAGAGCTGCGCAAACCTCTTTTCCTCTGTCGCTTGCGACCTACTCTATCAACAAAAACCTCTTTCCCTCTTTATCTCTTTGGTTAAAAAAATACCCTTCAAGGG
The DNA here is from genome assembly GCF_002251435.1 of Prevotella sp. P2-180. Taxonomy (GTDB): domain Bacteria; phylum Bacteroidota; class Bacteroidia; order Bacteroidales; family Bacteroidaceae; genus Prevotella. The sequence continues at coordinate 12,480 of NZ_NPJI01000046.1, read as the reverse complement.
AATTACCACTTCTTTAAAGTTTACTTTTTAAAGTTCACTTTTTTGTGGTAGTGGCGGGTGAGACATCCCCCCTCCTGTTACTGCCCGAGGTCGTCGCCAGCACCGGCATCCTCACCTCCGCTCGGATTCTCAGGGTCTTCTATACCGCCCGAGTCGCTGGAGTTCACGCGCTTAACCACGTTCCCGTTGCGGTCGTAGCAAGTGATGCTGATGGCAGCCTCCTTGAGAGCCTTCTTCACGTCGGTGGATGGGGTGAAGATGATTTTTCGGGTGGTGATAAGGCTCGAAGCCACCATGTTCACGTCGCTCACCGACTTTGCGTTCACCGAGAATCGCATCGTGCCGAGTCCCGGCACCGGCACCGAGTGGCCTTCCGTCGCCCACGCCTTGATGGTCTCGCCTATGGCGGAGAACGCCGCCTGCAGCGCGCCTTTCTGGATACCGCTTCGAAGTGAAGCCTCTTCAATCACCTTGGATTCCACGAGAGACGAGTAAGTCTCCGCGCCCAACATGTAAACATACTGACCTGCCTTAGGTCCTACCATGAGCTTCTGCTCAACTGCTTTGATTTTGATCATAATAAAAATAGGATTTAAAATTAAACATTGTATTTTTTCTAACACGTTGCAAAGGTACAACATTTTTTTTAATTATGCAATAAATTGCATAATTAATTTTTATCGTTTAATATAGTTTAACATTCTGATTCTCCAGCAAACTTTCCCCAGTTAGGGAATTTTTGTTGGTCAGTAGGCGCGCAAATTTTGCACTGTTGAGAAGTGGATTTTAGGTTATAGACTTTAAAAACAAACTGAAAACTGAAAAACTGAAATATCCTCATTCATTTCAGTTTTTCAGATTTCAGTTTTGTTTCAGGGCTTCCATTTTTTTTGAAAAATTTTTATTATTACTATTATATTATATATAATATTAATAATAGAGAAAATGGTATATGTAATGGCTCATTTTTAAACTGAAAACTGAAAAACTGAAAATTTTTAGGTGAATCAAGGCACTTGCCATGTGATTCTTCTATCCGTTAATTTTTTGTAAGATTTTCACCCATTTTATTGCAGATTCAACAAAAAGGATTATCTTTGTGACCAAAAAGCGAGATATGGCAAAATACATAAATCCTTTCACCGACGTCGGTTTCAAGAGAATCTTCGGACAAGAGCTGTCGAAACCGCTGCTGCTCGACTTCCTCAACAGCCTGTTTGAGGGAGAGAAGCACATCGTCAACCTGACATTCCTCGACAAGGAGCAGCCTGCACTGTTTGAGGAAGACAGGTCGCTGATTTACGACATTTATTGCGAGACCGACGAGGGAGAGAAGATAATAGTTGAGATGCAAAACAAGTCGCAGCCATTCTTTAAGAACAGGAGCATATACTACGTGTCGGAGTCAATAGCCCGCCAGGGAGAGCGGGGTTCGTCGTGGAACTATGAGATAGACTCAGTTTATCTTGTTGCATTCCTTAACTTCAGCCCATTGGATTTCAAGAAGCAGTTCCGCACTGATGTCGTTCTTGCCGAGAAGGGCACGAAGGAGCAGTTCTCCGACAAGTTGCGTATGATATACCTGCAGCTCCCGTTGTTCAAGAAGGAGGCTGATGAATGTGAGAATCAAGTAGAGCGTTGGATTTATTTGTTAAAGAATATGGAAACACTAAACAGATTGCCCTGGGCTGCCCAGAGTGCCGTTTTCAAGAAACTCGAGAGCATAGCCGATGTTGGCGGTATGACCCGTACCGAACGCCTGCAATACGACGAGGCGCTGAAGAAATACCGCGATACCATCAGTGTGTTTGAGGGTGTGAGATTGGAAGGCCGAGAGGAAGGCCGAAAGGAAGGTATGGAAATGGGCGTTCTAAAAGGCCAAAAGGACGAGAAAATTGCAAATGCCCGGAAGATGAAGGTCTATGGTTTGGCATTGGAAATGATAGCCGACATAACAGGTTTGACAATAGACGAAGTGAGGGACTTGTAGTTCCTCACTTTTTATGCAAACGAAAAAAACATGTGCTGTGAGCTATCTTTTAAGGCTTTGTCAGGTAATGTATATGCCCAGAAGACAGAACCATGGAATGACCCTTTGGTGAACAACATCAATCGTAACGAGCCTGTTTCTGATTTCTTCGGCTATGAGAATAAGGAACTGTCTGACAGAAATGACAAGACGCTTTCAAAGAGATTCTTGTCTATTGAGAAATATATGCTTCCTTATCAGGACTATGCATTCAAATTCGTGATCCGTCCTATTACCTTAAAATGATTTCATGTAAATAAAAAGCTTATGGCAACTATATCAATAACTTCGATTCTGTTTTAATTTCTTGTTTAAATCCAGACATCTTTGTGGTATAGGGAAAACCGTTGTAAACCCGGTAGACTCCTTTTCTAATGGAGTTCTTTGATCATATGCCTTGGTATATTTGCCAAAACGGATGAGATCTTGACGTCTCCAACCTTCCCAAACCAATTCCAGCAGACGCTCCTTTAGAATGTTGTCCAAATTGGCTTCCACATGAGGCATTCCTACTCGGTCTCTTATAGCGTTCAGCTCTATTGAACCATCCTCGCCATTGCGAACTTTCGCCTCGGCTTCCATCAACAGCGCGTCACCATATCTAAAAAGGACGATATCGTTGTCAACCTGCCGTCCGTCCGAATAGGCGGTTCGATCAACCTCGTATTTGCCTACACGGGCGCCTGCCGTCTGTTTATATGGGCTGTCGCTGAGGTTCAGTTTCAGTTCAAGCGGCATGTACACCAACGGCTTCCCGTTGTCCAAATATATCTTTTTTCCGTCAACAAGCACGGTATCAGCATAGAAGTTTATCTTGAATCTATTGTCAACATTGTCCGTTCCGTAACCGAAAGCCTTGACGGTTGAAACAGTCGCACATGTGCCGTTTTCGGAAGAACCGCCATAAGCTCCGCCATGTTTGTAGTGGCGTGAGCGGAAAAGATAATGGTATTCGTTCAAATATAAGTTCTTGTCCAATGGGATTGTGAAGATGTTCTCCTTGGAATTTTCATTATAAACCGCAAAGTTCGATGCGTAGTCGCTCTCCAACTCATAGCCTTCTTGCCGCAGTTGCTCGCAATACCAGATGCAGGTTTCCCAAGCGTTCTTTTTCTCGCCATTCACATTGAAGTAAATGCTTTTCCCGTCCTGACGCTTGCCGTCGGTCCAGTTATCATCCGTATAAATTTCCGCATTCAAGGCAAGCTTTGCAAGCAAGAAGTTTGCGACCGGGCGTGTCACACGTCCGTAATAGTTCCCCTCCTTGTTGGAATGCTCATCGGCGAGCTGTGGGGCAACATCCTGCAACTCGTCAACAATAAACTTGAATACCTCACTTCTTTCGCTTTGCGTTACCTGCTCCAATTTCACGTCGTATGATGTCACGATAGGAACACGCCCGAACATATCCATCGCATAATAGTAGAACAAGGCTCGTACAGCTCTTACCTCTGCCGTGAAATCTCTTGTCTGTTCTGCTGAAAGCAGAGTCTGATGGCTATCAATGATAGAAAGCGACTGGTTAGATATAACAATTACCTTGAAGAGGTATTTCCATACATTATATAAATTAATATCATTGGCATTCCACTTGTGCTGATACATGTTCTCCCACAAACCGCCATCATACCAGTCTCCACCACGGATAGGATTCATTGCCTCGTCAGTGGTCAAGGTATTGTAGTCGTAAATACCCCGGCAAGTTCCTTGAAGCCCTTCCGACTCCTGATTGCTCCCTATGTAGTTGTACAGGGAAGCTACTGCGTTTTTGTATATATTATCAGCATTGTTGTAGATTGCCTCCTGGTCCAGCTGGTCTTTGGGATGCTCGTCCAGACAGCTGCTGAAACAAAGCATTAACGGTGCTGCTAATATGTATTTAATAAGAGTCTTCATACTATTTTCGTTTTAAAATTGTACACTCAGTCCCATTGAGTAAGTACGGTATAATGGATAGTTGCGCTTGTCGTCAATACCCATCGTACTGTTGACAACATAGCTATTTATCATTGGTGTCAAACCTTTATATCCGGTGATTGTTCCAATGTTGCTAATGTTGCATGATACACGCAAGGAACGAATAAGCTTGCTCCTCAAAGGCACATTGTAACCTATTGTCAGATGCTCGAAGTTCAGGTAGTCACCTTTTTCAAGCCAATAGTCTGAGACTCTCTGGTCTACGATGTTCTTCTTTGGAGCATCCTTCAAGACATTGTAGTCTGGGAAGCAAGCCATGCTTGTGTAAGCCAGTCCTGTTCCATTGAAAATCTTGTGCCCGAATGCTCCATTCATCTGTATGGAGATATAGTAATTCTTGTATCTGAAACTGATGTTTGAGCCAAGGATCACCTTTGGTGTGGCTTGTCCTGCAATGTATCGGTCGCCTCCATCGCTTAAGTCCACATTGCCATTATGGTCAAGGTCCTCTATGTCGTAAAAATAGCTGCCGTTCTCGTTCTTGACAAGTCCCTTGCAATGGGGTAGGTAGAAAACGCCAAGCGGCTGTCCAACTATCTGATAGACCACGTTGTTGTCGCCGCCGTTTTGCCCGGCACCATCCAATGATCCAATAGCGGTGATGTTTGCTGCCGACATGCTCATTCCCTTGTAATCTCCACTTAGCGAGATGAGTTTGTTGCTTTGAAACGACAGATTCATATTGATGTTGAGATCCAGGTCCTTCTTGCTTATTGGCTGCACGGACAAGCCCAGCTCAAATCCGCGGTTTGACATTGAACCGATGTTTGCCAGCAATGTATTGTATGCGAATGGTGGAACCGGAACCTCATAGGCGTAGAGCATGTCGGTGGTCTTGGAATAGTAATACTCCGCTGTAAGCATAAGCCTGTTGGCAAAGAGACCAATGTCCGCACCGAGGTTAAACGTTGTCTTCGTTTCCCACTTCAAATCAGGATTGTTGTTTCTTACCATACCAAGGGTTACTGTTGGAGAACTCTTTACCGGAACAATGCCAGTCTGCCTTACGGTGTTCATGGTTGTGTAGGCGGAGATACCGCCAAGGTTGCCAGCCTGTCCCAGACCCGTGCGGAGTTTGAGCATCGACAGCGGTTTGATGTTGGCAAGGAAGCTTTCCTTCTTCATGTCCCAAGTGAATGATACAGATGGGAAGAAGCCCCATGTATTGTTGTCACCTACCATTGACGATCCGTCACCGCGAGCATTTACCGCTAATGTATATCTATCAAGCAAATTATAAGTAATGCTTCCCATTACAGAAGCCAGAGACTGGTCTTCGTATGTACTTTCTGTTCCACCGTATGGACGGGCTGCTGTAGCACCCAGATTGTCGTAATGAAAATCGTTTGTAGGTATTCCCTTGGCATACACCCAGAAAGCAGTTTTTCTCAGTTTTCTGTATTCACTGCTTACTCCAGCAGAGACCTTATGTATGCCGAACTCTTTGTTGAAATCAAGAGATACATTGCCAAGCCATTCCTCTTTCTTGAACTCTCCACGGTACACGTTGCCTTGTGCCCATACCCATGTCGGACAGAATTGTCCGTTCTCGGTAGAGCCATACAGGTAAGAGCCGAAGGTGGATACACGCCAGTTCTTATTGAAATCGTAGCTCAGCTTTATGTGTGCGTCAAAGTTCAAATCCTTGGAGTCGTTTTTCTCTTCAAGCAATATCCCGGGTGGGTTGACATGCGTTGCCGATTCGTTTTTCAGCCAGTTTCCATGCTCGTCAGTACCAGCAGGGAAAGTTGGGTTCTGGCATGCTGCGGAATAGAACAGCATCTGCGTATCAAAGATGTCATAGTTCTTGAATGAAGAGCCGAAAACTCCGAATTCTCCGGTTAGTCTGTCATTGAAGGCTTTCTGGGTCACATCAACTTTGGCAACAAAAACGTTATAGTCCATCTTCTTGATGATGGTGTTGTGGTCCATTACTCCGAAAGATGCACGATAGTTTGACTGTGGCGTACCTCCGCTGAATGCAAGGTAATGATTGCTCACCATACCCGTGCGTGTTATCACCTTGTAGTTATCGGTATTGAAACCTCCGTTGTTGCAATAGATACCCAATGCCTTTGCCGTTGCAACATATTCAGCAGCATTGAGCATCTCCAGGTGTTTGTACATCTGCTCAAAACCCACATTTCCTTCATACGATATTTGGAATCCTCTTCCTGTGCCTTTCTTGGTTTTCACCTCTATAACACCAGACGCTCCACGTGAACCATACATGGCGGTCTCCGCAGCATTCTTTAATATACGAAAACTCTCGATGTCTGCAGGATAGATGGTTGATAGGGTAAGTACGTCAGACGTAACCCCATCAATCAGCACTAAAGGGTCATTGCCACCGATGATGGAGGTTGTACCACGTACTCGCACACTATTGAGCATAGCCATACGATCCAGACCGTTGGATGTCACATTGACACCAGCAGCCTGACCACTCAACACGTCAAGGGCGTTGTTGGCCGCACCCTTATTGGAATTATTTCCAACTATCTTTATTATATTACTTCCATTGTCAATGGAATCTTTCCATTCTGCAGGAACTTGCTTTTGTGCATGAGCGAAAGAACTGCAAAAGAGCGCTATGAGAAGTAATGTAAAGTCTTTTTTGCTCTTTGCCATTTTCTATTTCTATTACTTTGGTTATGGATTATTTCCGATAGGCCTGAGTCCCTTTCCTTGGGTACTGCAAAGGTAATCATTCTTTGCAGAACTAGCAAGTAATTTGCGATTTTTTTTCATCATGCAGCGATTTTGGCATATTTCGTCATCGGGATCAGGTGCTCAATACCCTGATGAGGGCGCTTGGTGTTGTGAGTTTTCTGAATCATAGGGACCCTTGAAAGACGATAAGATACAATATCACGCCTAATAATAATTGTATCAATAGGTTATGGTGTGACGTGGGAAACGATGAGATACAATGAGAGAAATGGAAGGAAAAAAAACATGTGAAAAACCTTGGAAGTAATTGTTTTTTTTCGTACCTTCGCAGCGTTTTTCAATAAAAAGAAAGGGGATAGACATGCAGATAAACATCGACGAGTTTAACGCACTTAGCGACAAGAGACAGGAAATGTCGGAGGAGATAGGTGCACTAAGAAGCAAACTACAGCGTGCGGAGGAGGAAAACTTAATGCTGAAAGAGGCCAAGGTAGAGCAGGACAGGATTGTGGAGGAACTGAAGCAGGAACTGAAGCAGGAACTGAAGCAGAAAGACGCGCGGATAATGGAGCTGACAGACATTATTGCGAAATCGACACAAAACGTGAACGTGAACGTCTTTGCCGTAATAACCGACAAAAACATGTTCCCGTTGGCTTTTGAGAAGTTTGACAGGACGTTTCACGGCCTGCCCGAGGACCTGCAGGCGGCAACGGCAGGCGTGGTGATGAAGTCGCTGCCCACTGAACTGCCTCCCGAGGCAAGGGTGAAGGTGGAGGCGGTGACTGAGATAAAAAGGCTGAAGAGTGACCCAAAGGTGGAAATGAACTTTGGAGCCGACAGCAGTGCAGAGATACACAACTATTGAAATAACTAATAAAAACGAGGAAACAATATGGCAGAGACTTATCAGACTAAGTATCAGTTCAACATTCACCCTAATGCCAACTGCACGATAATAAACGACGCGCAGTTTCACGGGGCGGTCACGTTCAACGCGGGACTGCAGCACGGATTGCCGCCAACTGTAGAGAAAGTGAAGGAAGCCATTGAGACACTTGACTCTGAAGGAGTGTTGACCAACGCAAACCAGTGGTGGGCAATTTATCGTGTGCTGACCGACCTGTATGGTTATGACAAAAACATGAGGGCGTTCTGTAAGGTGGTGGAGAATATGGAAGCAAGCACTACGATAAAGTGCGACTACAACAAATGGAGAAACGTAAACTGGGCAAATCTTACCAGCAGGGTTGACACCTGGCAAGGCAAGTCGGAAATGCTCTCACAGGCGGAGCAAAGTCAAGTGAAAGTGGCGGCAAGACTGATGGAACTTCTCGCATAGCAATAGCAAAACAATAGCAAAAATAGCAAAATCAATCGCAATCGACGGAAACGTTAGGTTGCGATTTTTTTTATGCCTAATTTCGCAGTCGGAACGGGAATGGTCCCGCGGAAAGAAATAAAAAAAACAAGGAAACAGTATGGAAATACAGATTTTCAGTAACAGTAAGTTTGGGCAACTGAGGGTTGCGCTGAACGAGAAGGGGGAAACGGTGGTTTGTCTCGCGGATGTGTGCAAGGCGTTGGCCATTGGTAATACGAGCGACGTTAAACGAAGACTTGACGGAGCAGCCATCGATACAATCGAGGTATGCTTAACATCGGTAAATCAATACGGAGCAAAGTCAGTTCGCACTACCAAGATGACCTACATCGGCGAGCCGAACCTCTACCGCTGCATCTTCCAGTCGAACAAGAAGGAGGCGAAGGAGTTTCAGGACTGGGTGTTCAACACGGTGCTGCCGCAGATTCGCAAGACGGGAGGATATATCCCTGTCGGTGCGGAGGACGACGAGAAATCTATTCTGGCTAAGGCTCTCAACATCATGCAGCGCACACTGGAAGCGAAGGACCGGCTGATTGAGCAGCAACGGCCTATGGCGAAACTCGGCAGACAGGTGACAGGTTCGGAAGAGAACATCATGGTGGGCGAGATGGCGAAACTGCTCTACGAAAACGGCATCGACATCGGACGGCAACGACTCTACAAATGGCTGCGCGAGAACGGCTACATCTTCAAGCAGAGCCGTGAGCCAATGCAGAAATGGATTGAGCGTGGGATAATGACCGTGAGAGAGTGTTGGGTGACAACCGACCACGGCATGGAACTCTCGGTGACGCCGATGATAACGGGCAAGGGGCAGCAACATTTCCTTAACTTGTTTTGCGGAGAGAAATAACAGTCAAAAATTAAAAAAAGTAAGTGTATTCGATAAGTCATATAAATTGATTTTTTTCCTAGCGAACAGACCTCTCCCGTCGGGAGACGCATGGGAGGTCGTTTTTTTGAAAAAGAACAAAGACGCTCGTGGCGTATTCCACGAAAACAATATAAACATTTTAAAACTTTTATCAATATGCAAGTAATAGCAAAAATCGAGAAATGGGCGCAGCAGCCCGATGTACAAACTCAAAATGGAATGACAAGTAAGGCGCAGGTTGTGTTGCGCATGTCTGGAGGACGCAATGCCGAGGGACTGGTTGGCACTGCCTTCGGCATCGTGGCGGGAAAGCCGCTGGCTGAAGGCACAATAGTGGTTGCCGAGGTGAAATTCTTCACTCACGAGTATGAGGGCAAGATTTTCCAGGACGTGAACATCTTCGACCTGATGCAGCTGAAGTCGCCACAGCAAGTTGGTGAACATTTTTAAAATATTTTTTCTTATGGCAAAAGACAAGAAAACCGGCAAGTCGCCGATAGCGATTAAGGGAGTGATGGATGTTTACAACGACAAAAACATCACGTTTAATCCCAACGACACGAATGAAAACGTGGTGACAGGGTTCCGTCGTCGTGGCGTACTGACGATGCTGAGCAACGGACGTATGGGATTTATGGCTCTGCCATACAAAGGTTCTACTACGAAGAAGCTGAAACGAACCGCTCACGGCACTCTGTCGGAAAGCGAGGACAACTATTATCTCTACATCCGCATCGACAAAACGGTATGTTCCGACTTCCGCAAACTGATGGCGAAAGAGACGAAAGAACTACTAAAATAGTCGCTTTGCGATAAAACTGAAGTCGCTACGCGATAAAACAGAAGTTAAAGATTAAAAGCGCGTTGCGCTTAAAGGGGCTTGCGCGCAGCTCTTTAAGCACAAAGTGCTTTTAATGAAAATTTTAATGTAAATTTTAATGTATAAAATGAAGTCGCTTCGCGATAAAACTTAAGTTAAAGATTAAAAGCGCGTTGCGCTTAAAGGGGCTTGCGCGCAGCTCTTTAAGCACAAAGTGCTTTTAATGAAAATTTTAATGAAAATTTTAATGTATATATAAATGAGTTGTTTTGAGATTTATTACGATGGTGGCGCAAAGAAAATGCGCCCCATCAACAACTTCAAGGAGTATGCCGCAATACGCAACTCGACGAAGAACCGCCGCAACACGAAGTTGGCACGTGAGGGCAACGACGAGGCGAAGCGCAAGATGGTGCAGTTCTGCTACTCCTGTCTGCCTAACGACGACGGGACGCTGAAAGGATCGAAGCGTATGTCGAACTCGGTGGGCATGGACATCGACTTCACTAAGGACATGCCGAAGAAGGAGTTTGAGGCTGCTTTCGAGATTATGAAGGACAACATCCTCGACAAGGCGCAGCAGCTTCGTCTGCTGATGTTGGAACGTTCGGCAACGAAGGGCCTTCACCTCGTGTTTGAGCGTCATCCGGAACTTACGCAAGAGGAAGACCTCGAATGGGCACAAAAACTTCTGGGCGTTGAGTTCGACAAAGGCGCAAAGGACATAACGAGAGTGTTCTTCACCCCCACCGCCGACCCCAAGGACCTTTTCTTCTGCAAGGACGAATTGTTTGTGAATGAGGAATGTGAAGTTAAGGAGGCGGAGGATGAGGCGAAGGCAGAGGTGAAGGCTGTAGTTCCTAAAACATCTGCGCAAGGTGCGGGTGAGTCACCCGCACTCCTAACTGGGGACAAACTTGATCCACTCTCTGCGGGAGAGGGGACGGGGGAGAGGCTTTACAACGGCTTGCCTTATTCCTCCATCGTCACCGAATTCCTCCGCCAATTCAACAACGGCCAAACCCCTGTCGAAGGCAACCGCAACGTGATGACATTCGAACTGGCAAAGGCTTTGCGCAGCATCTGCGACTACAACCTCGACTTTATGAAAGAGGTGATTCCCCGCTACGACAATTTCCCAGAAGACGAATATGTCCGCACTCTGCAAAGCGCAATAGACGAACCTCGGAGAGGCGTGAGCTACAAGTTGCAAAAGGTGTTGGAAGTCTTGTATCGCAAGGATAAGAAAACGGACGGGAAGGTGGATTTCGAGACGGAAAACGAACTGCCACCAGCAATGCCCTCTCGCCTACCCTATCCGCTTGGGTTTCTCTCGTCGAAGGTGCCTGAGATGTATCGACCGGCTGTGTGTGAGGCTGTTTTTGCTCCTCTGTCAACTTATGTTCACAGCGTGAAGTTCCGCTACTGGGACGGAGTGGAGCACGAACCAACTTTCATGTCGGTGCTCACCGCTCCGATGTCGATAGGTAAGGGATGCGTGAGGAAACCGATAAGCATAATCCTCGACGAACTGGTGAAGAAGGACGAGTCGAACAGGGCTCGTGAGGCGGAATGGAAGCAGAAGAATCCTGCGTCGAAGCAAAAGCGTGACCCACGACCGACGGACATCTGCGTGCAGGTGCTGATAGACAACCTGACCGATGCAGTGTTCAACCAGCGAGTGTATGATGCCGACAAGAACGGACAACGTTTTCTCTATACAAGTGTTGACGAGCTCGACACATTGAAAAAAATCACGTCGAGAGGAACGGCGAACGAGGTGAGCGTGATAATCCGTAAGGCGTTCGACAACTCCAAGCACGGCCAGGAGCGAGTGGGAGCCGATTCGGTTACGGGCATTGCGCCATTGAGGTTCAACTTCAACGCATCGACCACCAACCGCAACTTCCAGCAGTTCTTCGCCCGTGAGATGACAACGGGAACAGTGACACGACTCTCGTTGGCGACCATCATCAAGCCGATCGGCGCAAAGCGACCTGTATTCAAGGAGTATGACGCCAACTATTGTGCGGAGGTGAAGAAACTGACACAGAAGCTCTCGATGCTCTCAGGAGAGATTTCCTGTCCGAAATGTAACAAGTTTGCCGAACAGCTTTGCGACGAGAACGAGCAGCTTGCTTCACTCTACGGTTCAGATCCTTACCTTGTGTTGAGTTACAGGGCAACGGTGATTGCGTGGCTGAAGGGCATGATGCTCTACGTGATGAACGGCGAGAAGTGGACGAAGGACATTCAGGACTACATGGAATGGAGTCTGCGCTACGATCTGTGGGTGAAGATGCACGTTATCGGAAAAATGCTTGATGCTGCTTTCGACGACGAGGAGAATGCAACGTCGAAGCGTGGACCGATGAACATGCTGACACTGCTGAAAGACGAGTTTACGATGGAGGACTTGATTCTCGTGCGCAGAAAACTCGGCAAGTCGGTTGACATCAAATCAGTGAAAGCTCAGCTCTCTTTATGGAGGTCGAGAAAATTCATTGATTTTGATGATTATAAAACGGTAATCAAAAAAATAAAAAAGAACAAATAATATTACTCAAGTTTCGGAAGTTATTTTAAAACCACAGAGTTTAAGAGATATAGAGTATTTATACTAATGAAAGAGGGTGAATGCCAAGGCATTTAGAGCTCATAGAGAGCTGCGCATCATGTTTGCCGCATGGAAACTCTGTGTCCTCTGTCGCTTGCGACCT
>NZ_NPJI01000045.1 GCF_002251435.1 Prevotella sp. P2-180 | reverse complement strand
AAAAAAGGTCCTTCCGACTCCTCTAAGGCGCCCCTCCAGAAAGGAGGTGTTCCAGCCGCACCTTCCGGTACGGCTACCTTGTTACGACTTAGCCCCAATCACCGGTTTCACCCTAGGCCGACCCTCGCGGTCACGGACTTCAGGCGCCCCCGGCTTTCATGGCTTGACGGGCGGTGTGTACAAGGCCCGGGAACGTATTCACCGCGCCATGGCTGATGCGCGATTACTAGCGAATCCAGCTTCGTGGGGTCGGGTTGCAGACCCCAGTCCGAACTGAGGAGGGCTTTCATGATTAGTACGCATTTGCATGCGAACAACACTCTGTACCCCCCATTGTAACACGTGTGTAGCCCCGGACGTAAGGGCCGTGCTGATTTGACGTCATCCCCACCTTCCTCACACCTTACGGTGGCAGTGTCCGCAGAGTGCCCAGCACTACCTGATGGCAACTACGGAGAGGGGTTGCGCTCGTTATGGCACTTAAGCCGACACCTCACGGCACGAGCTGACGACAACCATGCAGCACCTCCACAGGAGCCCCGAAGGGCCTCATCATCTCTGAATCGTTCTCCTGCAGTTCAAGCCCGGGTAAGGTTCCTCGCGTATCATCGAATTAAACCACATGTTCCTCCGCTTGTGCGGGCCCCCGTCAATTCCTTTGAGTTTCACCGTTGCCGGCGTACTCCCCAGGTGGGATGCTTAACGCTTTCGCTTGGCCACTCCAACTAATGCCGGAACAGCGGGCATCCATCGTTTACCGTGCGGACTACCAGGGTATCTAATCCTGTTCGATACCCGCACTTTCGAGCTTCAGCGTCAGTTGCGCTACAGTGAGCTGCCTTCGCAATCGGAGTTCTTCGTGATATCTAAGCATTTCACCGCTACACCACAAATTCCGCCCACTTACCGCGCACTCAAGCCGTCCAGTTCGCGCTGCACGACCGGAGTTGAGCCCCGGTTTTTCACAACACGCTTAAACAGCGGCCTACGCTCCCTTTAAACCCAATAAATCCGGATAACGCCCGGACCTTCCGTATTACCGCGGCTGCTGGCACGGAATTAGCCGGTCCTTATTCATGCGGTACCTGCAATACACCAC
>NZ_NPJI01000044.1 GCF_002251435.1 Prevotella sp. P2-180 | reverse complement strand
CGAGGGTCGGCCTAGGGTGAAACCGGTGATTGGGGCTAAGTCGTAACAAGGTAGCCGTACCGGAAGGTGCGGCTGGAACACCTCCTTTCTGGAGGGGCGCCTTAGATGAGTCGGAAGGACCTTTTTTGGTTCGTTTCCTTCTTGTACTAGCAAACTCTGTCTTTCGGGGGATTAGCTCAGCTGGCTAGAGCACCTGCTTTGCAAGCAGGGGGTCAACGGTTCGAATCCGTTATTCTCCACCGTTTCCTTTAATAATAGGAAAAGAGATCTTTGACATATTGACACACGAAACTGTAGAGTGAAACTCAAGAACGAGGTGTTCCCGCTTTTAGTGGGACACAGCTGAAAGTATGAGATTCCGCCGTTATTTCGGCGGCATCTACCAAGAAAGTGAATAAGGGCGCATGGCGGATGCCTTGGCTCATGGAGGCGATGAAGGACGTGATAAGCTGCGATAAGCCGCGGTTAGGAGCAAATATCCCTTGACCCGCGGATTTCCGAATGGGACAACCCGTCAGCA
>NZ_NPJI01000043.1 GCF_002251435.1 Prevotella sp. P2-180 | reverse complement strand
CTGTCCGTGTGCCACGAGGCGCACATCTATATATAAAGGGTTGGCTACCTTCCATATAAGATGTAGCCGTAACTGCCAATGAGATGAGAGAAGGTCTCTCGGTGTCGGTGTGCAGGCACTGGCATCAAACCCTCTGCAAGCTGCTGCAGTCGTAAACGTTGCGGTGGTGAGCGTTGCAGAGAGGTACGTATTACTGAGCTGAACGCAAGTGAACCACTCGATGAGGTGTCGTTAATCGTGTTTTCAAGTCATGTCAAAAGTCAGTGTCGGACAGTTCTGGCGACAAGCAATGCAATAACCTGTCTATGGCATTGCGGCATGCGGCATAGAGGTGGCAGGACAGTAATACAGGCTTGTTGGCGGAACGTGGGAAGCAGAAGTCGGAATGCCAAGGGAAATGCCGAAAGTGACGAACAAGGCAGAAAATGTACCGAAGTCCGCTTCTGTGGCGGATTGCCCCGTAGTAGCGTTGAAGTGTCTGTAATGGACATGGAACGAAGGGGGTGACACACTCAAGCAACTGGAATTATACAACTCTTAAACAAAGAGGAGGATATGATGAAAGAAGTATATGCACAAAGCATAGAGTGTGAAGAGCCGTGTGAGGGAAGACTTTCACGCACGGTTCTGTGATAGGGTGAGGGTGAAACTCCCTCGCTCTACTCGACCCTGTCCCGACGCAACTGCGCCTATGAGACCCCAAACCTTGCACGCGAACTCATCGTCACCCGCTACCGCAAGCCCAGCGAAAACGAGAAGGCCGTTTATCTCACCGCCTCCGACATCGTCGCCAGCTTCGGCGGCCAGGTAAGCCTGTCGCCAGTGCAGGTCGGTAAAGCGCTGCAGGACATGGGTTTTGTAAGCTATCGTAGTCATAATGGCAAGTTTTGGAAGTTGTTTGAGCGACCAGCCTCTGACATCGGATCTGTCATGCCGGA
>NZ_NPJI01000042.1 GCF_002251435.1 Prevotella sp. P2-180 | reverse complement strand
GATTTGGTCTTATTCTGTGACAATGATGGCAAATACTATCTCAACGATAATTATCCGAATTATTGGAATTTAGAAAAGACAAAACAAAATGCAGATAAGCGTTCTGAAGGTTGGAATAAATTTATCATTCTTCTCAGAAAAGAAGGGCGTATCAAATAATTAAAAGAGACGGAATTTTCCGTCTCTTTTAATTTGTTGTACCATATGAAAGTAATATGATTATGAGACGCTAACTCAACTTTTTCTAATACTTTATCCCTTATCTTTTAAACGGTCTTAGGTTATTCCATTGCTCCTGGGGTCATAGGGACTGGTATGTTGGTTCGTTATTTGTCGCGAATCAGTGGTACCTGTTCCGCATAAGGAAGCTAAGGACATATCCCCCGATATAAGATATCTGCAAACAAATGCTTGGCGGCAAGCTGACTGTGGACGATTGATGAGTGGAGACCTTGAGACACGCCTGCGGGGGTGACAAACGTAATAACCACCCCTCGCTTTATTCCCGTCATCTCCATAAACAAGGTGCGTCTGGATTTCAGTTTCTCCTCATATTCCTTGGAAATAGTATATGGGCTTTCGGAGAATTTCATCTCAACAAGGTGAACAATCTTGTCAACACGCTTGATCACTAAGTCAACCTGCGTTCCCTTCCTCTCATCTCCCTTCTGAGGAATGAAACGCCATGCAGACGTCTCTGTGGCTATACCCGAAATACCAAGCCCTTGCTTTATATGCGGCAGATGGCGAAGGCATATTTCCTCGAAAGAGAATCCTTCCCACGACTCCACACTTCTGTCCATAAAATGATGTTGCCAATACTGGTCGTCGCGACTTCGATTGTTCTCCACATATCTAAAATAAAACAGTGTGAAGAAATCAGCAAGGCGATATAGTGTCAGCTTGCTCTTATTACCGAATTGGGAGTATGAGACAGTAAAGTCACATCGTTCAAGGTTGTCCAACATTTTTGTCAGACTACCACCACTGTATCCTGTAGTCGCCTCGATTTCCTTTCTGGTGAATCCTTCACGTCGAGTGGATAGCAGTTTTACGAGGTTAATATATCGGTCAGCCTTATTGAAGAGTGCATTATACAGTTCATTGAATTCCCCACTCAACTCCCCTCCCCTTCTGAAAATCAGAGAGTCAACATTCTCAGGCAAGCTCATGTATGGTTTTAGGAGGCTCAGATAAAACGGCACTCCTCCGAAGAGCATATAGCATTGCATAATTTGATATTCATCCCAATCAAAACCATGTTCTATCAAATACTCCTTGCACTCATTCAGATAAAATGGGCGAAGATATATCCTATGCGTGATACGGTTGTGGAGACCACCGCGGTTGTCTTCCAGTTTGTCTTTCATCCAACTGGTAGCACTTCCACAAGCAATAAGCACGATGTCATCCCTATTCTGCACCCAATTTGACCAAAAGTACTCAAGTTCTTCAACAAACTCGCTTCCCTGATTGTCAATCCAAGGCATTTCGTCGAAAAACAAAACCTTGCGCTTCTCATTGTTGGATTCAAGATAACGCCCAAGCAGCAGAAATGCATCATGCCAATTGTCAATCTCGGGCAAATCATCATTATGGGAATAATAAGACAATGCCTCACGGAAATTTTTGAGTTGTTCGGCTTTCTTCTTCCTGTGCGCTCCAACAAAGTGAAAACTATACTTGTCATCGAAAAAGCGACGCACAAGAAAAGTCTTTCCCACACGGCGTCTGCCATAGAGGATTATCAGTTCCGAGCGTTGCGAATCCATTGCCCATTGCAATTCCCGGCATTCAAGTGTCCTTCCAATCAGTCTTTCCATATAGATAGTATTTTGGTGCAAAGATACACAATAATTTTGATATAACAAACGATTTTCGCCCAAATATGGGGTAAAAAGTGTAGATTTGGGCGAAAACTGACTGAATTTCGCCCAAATGTAGGGTAAAAAGTATAGATTTGGAGCGAGGTGTGGTGGGTATGGAAATGGTATTACAAGTGAAACAGACCGTTATAAACAATGGAGGCTGCAAATGGCATTTACCATGCCGCTTGCAGCCTCCATTGTGTTTGTAGGGAAATGGCCCCGACTACAAACCAAGGGACAGGGGACAGGTCCGTGTCCTGCCTCCTCATTTTTTGTAACATTTGAGATTATCCTAAATTCCGCAGCACTTTAGTTTAACTTTTTTATAAGTACCTGAGCAACAAAAAGTTGTTCAGGATTTTGCCATGTCAGATTTTATTTCTGTGGAGGCGACTGTGTGGAGGAACAATGGCTTCGGATGGGCAAGGCTGCCAAAGTCCTTCATGGCAGAGAACACTGTGTTCCTGATGCTGACAGCACTCATACGAAACTTCTACAAGTTCCTCATGGGCAGGCTGGACACGAAAGCCTTCGGACTGAAGAAAACCAGCCGCATCAAAGCCTTCGTCTTCAAGTTCATCAGCGTGCCCGTAAAGTGGATAAGGACGGCAAGGCACTATAAACTGAATATCTAAAGTTTCCCACACCCACAGATGTAGCTGTAGTGGGGATTGACTCTTTTAAAAATAGATATTATACAATTAGCCTTCGCTAGTTGAATCCGCGGGTAAAGTGGAACAAATCAATCTAATCAATCAGGGTAAGTCTATGAGTTGATTCTATACTTTCTCATCGTTGTCATTGCCTGGCTATTCTATCATATCTTGGGCGGAAACATGCAAATTATCGCGACTTCCGCCCGCATTTCATGATTTATTTCCCATGCTATTGGTTCTTTTAAAAGCTCGTGATTACTCCAAAGTACATAACCCTTGAATTATTACCCCAAATACAAAGGTGCAAAAGACGATGAAATCAATACAATTGTTGCTTTTGAAGCCTTATTTCGGGCGGAAACATTAAATAATCTCAAGTTTCCGCCCGAAATATTTTTGATTTCAATTATTATTTGTATCTTTGCAACAGCAAATTAGGCATGATGTGGATTTTTCTATCATACCTGCCTGGATATAATAACTTGAGTTGAAGCAGATGGAAAAGATTATTGGAAGAGAAGCGGAATTTGGTAAACTCACTGACCATATGGAGTCGGGGAAGAGTGAATTTATTGCATTGTATGGTCGTCGCCGTGTCGGCAAGACCTTCCTAATCCGAAGTTTCTTTAAGGATCAGTTTGACTTTTATGCTACTGGAGTCATTGACGGTTCGCGAGAAACGGAAATGGAGGCTTTCCACAATGCGTTGGTACGATATGGTCACAAAGGAAATAAGGCAACTTCGTGGATTGAGGCTTTTACTCAACTTGCAGAATTGTTAGAACGCAAGAACAGGAATCGCAAACGTCGATTGGTCGTGTTCATTGACGAACTGCCATGCTTTGACACCCATCGCTCAGGATTCCTGCCAGCATTAGACTTGTTCTGGAATAGCCGTGCATCGTGGATTGACAATATATATTTTGTGGTATGCGGCTCTGCCACATCATGGATGATGCGTAATATCGTTAACAATAAAGCTGGGCTTCATAAACGTGCTACTCACACCATGCACCTCCGTCCGTTCTCTCTTGGGCAAACAGAAGAATATCTCAAAAGCAGAAAATTCCGCTGGCCAAGAATTGCAGTGTTGCAGGCGTACATGGTTCTTGGTGGTGTACCTTATTATTTGAGTTTGCTTGACGCAAAGAAGAATGTCCCTGACAATATAGATACGCTCTTCTTTTCCGCTGAGCCAGAACTGGAAAATGAATACCAAAGGCTCTTCAACTCTTTATTTAAGAATGCTGAGTCTTATATGGAAATAGTACGCTTGCTTAGTACGCGTCGTGACGGATACACTCGAACAGAAATAGCAAACGAATTAAAACTGGTCGCACGGAACATCAAGATACCAAGCTGACCTCTATGCGTGCACGACTGAAAGAATTAAACGACAATCCCTAATTAAGATAATTCAGTAGTAAATATTCTAATCGAATATAATATGAATTCGTTTCAATCTGGATATTTTTTTATCATCCATATTTAACTGAACTTGTTTCATAAATGTTTCTCTATTTTCCATTTTCTGATATAAATCACTTTTCCATTCTTCAATCGATTTCATAAACATGTGATTAAATTCTTTTTCATTCCAATATTTCGTTTCATTTTCAATTTCTGCTTTTACAGTATCAATTAAATCTGCTTCACCTGAATAAAAAGCTAAAGCTAATTTGAGTTCAAACAAGCGATGCCAATTGATAGGATTATGCTTGGTGATAAGAGTGGATGAAAAAGAATCAACTAACCGGAATATGTCATTTGCCCGAATGTTCTCTCGCAAAATGAGACCAAATTGTTGATTTGCACATTCGACAGCTGCCTCAAATAAGTACTCATGCAATTGATATTTAATAAAAAATTGTTCCCCCTTTTTATTGAATAATTCTACACTAAAAACAGGAATACTAATTTTTCTTTTTTCTTGTATCCATAAAGGAAGAATTTCTAATATCAACCGATAGGTATTAGACATAATTTTATCTAATCTCAGCCCTATTAAAATTATATCTGCTTCTGCATATAAGGTTGAAGACGTATATTGAGACAAAAAGGGGAACTGTTTTTGCCAATCACTTACAATGTTTTCAAATTTCATAAGATTTATAATATTTAATTAGGGAGTGTCGTTAAATTTTAAGATTATTTATAACTATCTATTTCTCAATGTGATAGAAATTATGTACCTTTATAGATGATAAGAAAAATCCCCCAATCACCCTCGAAAAGTGACAAAGTGGGGGAATCACAAAAGTGATACGATGGCAAAGGTACAACATATTTCTGGAATAAGCAAGCGAATTCCGTTCGAAGGGTTCGATTTTTATGATTTATTTCGAGTTACGTTTGAAAACAGCGAGCTTGGACGTATGAAACGGCTTCTCCCTCTTCATGAGATGGCAGTGAACTTTGGTTTGGTGAGCAACCATCCAGTACATAAGCGTGGCCGGAAGTCCTTCTTCTCCCCGGAGGGCAAAGTTGCTCTGATGTTCCTGAAGATGTACACCCAGCTGAGTGCCCCGAAACTGCAGGAGCAGTTGAACGGCAACGTCCACTATCAGATATTCTGCGACGTGTACGTCAATCCTCTGTGCCCCCTGACGAACTACAAGCTGATAGATGACATCATCTCCGAGCTTTCCGACAAGCTGAAGATCCAGCAACAGCAGAACATACTCGCGGATGCATGGACACCGTACATGAAACAGAGATACAGTACATCTTCTTCGGCATCCACACAGCAAACGCCGTCCACCTGGCAGAGCTGAAAGAGACCAAGGCGGCATAAGAGACATCTGAAAAGGAATTAAGACGGAGTCCTCCGAAGAGAACTCCTAATCTGTTATCGGCAAAGGTAGCAAATACACTACTTTGGAGTGCCGTTATACCAGCCAAAAGCAATTAAAACTGGTCGCACGGAACATCAAGATACCAAGCTGACCTCTATGCGTCCACGACTGAAAGAATTAAACGACAATCCCTATATTACAAGCCCAATCATCATCAGATTCATCATAAAATATTGAGCCTGTCAAATAAATGCAGTATCTTTCTTCAGATTCAAAAAGTCCAAAATTGAATGCGACAATATCAGATGGCAATATTGTCTCATCATTGATTTGCTGAATCCAATGCCTTATATCCTCTTTCATATAATCACTCCCCTCCACAATACACAGGCATAAAGTCCAACCCTAAATCAAGCTTATTTTTTTTTATGCTTTTACGAACATCATCAGATACGATAATATCATTTATAGCTGGCTGTGAATTAAAGACCTTTAAATCTTTTACCTTATTATAGTCAAGCTTCAATTTTAGAACAGAGTCTGTCCCTTCAACATATAAGGTATTTTCAGTATCTATGACATTAAAAATCTTTTTAAAATGCATAATATAGTACGTTTGTTCGCCATATATTTCACTTATAGCTCTAACGGGTAAAAATTCAACGTCATTATTAATACCTATAAAAGACTGCAACAAGTCTTTCAAATCTTGATTAACCATATTGGCTCCGCCTACACATAACTGAAATGGTCTATAAATTCCGTCTTTTAATTCAACAACAAGAGATTCCCAATTTTTTACTTCTTGTCCATCGACCGCTATAGGATATGGCCAACTTTTAGGAGAATATAGCACTCCTCCTTTTTTGTCATTCCCTTTGGCTATAAATCTATAAAATTTTACATTCATATTCATTCCAATTTAAAATATTACAAATTTATGCTATCATGCACAGATATAATGGAGTTCTCTATAAAGATATCTCTAACTGTTTGAAGGAATATCTCTTTTTCGAATTTCTTCAATTTGCCCGGATATTTTAAGGTCTTCAAAAAATCCATGAATGAAAGGGCTAAAATTCTTAGGCATTCTTCTTTATTACTCGTTTTAAAGTAAGTTTCGAAATCCACGACAAAATCCACCAAAAGACATTTATACATTCTTTCCTCTGGAATTACAGAACTTCCAGTTTTCACTGTTTTATCCTCGTAATATTGGGGACGAAGTACTTTATAGAACGTAGTGAACTGAGGTGACAAGCATACAAGTGTTACAGATAATGTTTCCATTAAATCAGATTTAAATCCAAGTAACCCATTTGATAGCACGCTCTTAAATACATTGATAGCATCTGAATGAAAACTAAAACTAGAAAATTCTCTAGAAATTACTATACCTAATATTATTTTCATACTTTATTATTATAATAAAACAATATACAAATATAATCGTTTTTTTCTTATATACACAGGAGATGGTCTATTGAAAACGTTTATTACCTGGAGGCAATTGTCCATGTTCAAAAAAATACCAATACAACATTATTTTTTCTTGTATCAAAATCTCTGTTTTTGTTCCATAAAATAAAGGTTGCATTTTAAAATGCGTAGCTTCATACGATGTTCTGCTATAACGTCTTTTTCCTTGTGTCGTTTCTCCATATTTCCATACATCACCTTGTTTCATATAAACCATTGAATTTGTTCTTACATTCCTATAATAGCCATCTTGTAGTACTTCTAGCTGATACAAATAGCCTTCTTCCGGTCTGTTTTTTTGAGCCAACCTTGTAATTTGCTATTCTTGCCTCTTGAGCATATTTTCAGTCATAAACTCGTATGCCGCATAACCATAAATGACAGGAATTAGAACATCATCTGCTACGCCTATTCCTGTAGCATCATCAGTCATTATCACTGCAGAAACAGCTGTTGCATATTGAAATGCACTATAATCCCATTGAACTTTCTTAATTGCTTTTTCTATTGCAGTTTTTGAATCACATATTGTATTGGTTATGCCACCTCCACCACCAGCAGCTGTGCTCCAATGGAAATCAAATTTCCAATTACTACCTTGTCCCACGGCTCCAACAGCCAGTCCAGCAGACAAGTATGGGGTACTGATTCCACCCGCAAAAGTAATGCTTCCAGGTACTGCAATACCATATCCTACAACACCTCCGGTCAGTGCGCCAAAACCAATGCCCAAATAAGTACTTGCTGACCTATAATTCCATTTTACAGGATTCAATTCTCCATTATTAGCTAATGCGCCGCCAACATAAGCTCCTACAATAATACCTATGACCGCCAAAATAGATTCACCGTTTTCATCCACATAACAAAGCGGATTATTCATCGCATAGGTATAGCGATTGAAGTTCTGCGACATATAAGGCATCTGCACATACGGGTCTGGAGAAAGGAAACGACCTAATAGTGGATCATATAATCGAGCGTTCATATTAACAAGGCCGAATTGTGTAAGGTGTTCATGCCCTGTATAACCTCTTCCTAAGAACAAAGCAGGCTGCTGTTCATGAGTGTAAACTTCTTGAGAGACCGGATTCCGCAAACGGCCCCAAGCATCATAACTCAACTCTTGAACTAATGCGCCATTAGAATCCACAATGTGGGTAATACTACCTAAATAATCACGAAGAATATAATATATACCTTTGGAAGAACCTTCTTTTATATATACCGCTCCGGAGTTATAAAAATCACCGAATAAATAGAGCTTTTCTTTTGAAGAAGAAGTCTGATCCAATTCGTAACAATTGCCCAAATAATAACGAGTCAGGACATTATTCCCATTCTGTGAAATATTCATTTTCACTCTGTCGTATTCGCCATTATAGGTAAATGTCGCCACTTGGCCATTCTCAGTAATAGACTCAGGGCGTCCAAAAGAGGTGTAAACTATTTCTTGAGTATGCGTTGGCACCCCATTTCCCGATAAATTGGCACCAGAAACCGCATAAGGCTTTTGAGTAAGTGTGTATTCAAATGTTCCTGCGTCACTTTTACTAGTAATATTACCTTTCACATCATACGCAGCAGTTTTACCGGCATAAGAAGTCAATCTGTTCAAATTGTCATAACCAAAATTTTCCGTGATATTTCTTGTGTCATCTTTTCGTGATGTCAGATTAGATGTTGTTGCATCAAAAACATACGAAAAATCCTGATAAGTTTTAGACGTGCTACTTGCACTCCTGCCAACCGGCAATCCATAAGCGTTGAAATCATATTTGCGTGTTATCCCACCCGTGACAATTTCTGTAGGTTGGCCCAAACTGTTTTCTTTGGACAATTTGAACACTGTTGTCGTTCCATCTAACTTTACCTCACTTAAATGACCATTTGAATAAACGTAATTTTCAGTAGCCAACACACCGAATTGTGATGTGTATTTAATGGAACTGACATTTCCATTAGAATAGGTATAATCCTTTTGCAGCCATTTACCATCCACACCATTTTCTTTCCATGTAATCAACCTGCCATAACTGTCATAAGCAAAAGACTTTGAAGTTCCGTTGTTAGTGGACGTACCAGTCAATTCATCCTTTGCGTTATAGGTAAAGGATGTTACAAATTCTGGAGTAGTCGTTTTTATCAACCTGTTGTATGAATCATATTCATTTTGGGTAACCTTTCCATTCGCATTTGTCTCTTTTGCCACATTTCCAGCCGCATCATATTCATACGTCGTTGTTCCTTGACTGGGATCAATCAAGCTCGTCTGCCTTCTATATTTATCATAACTAAAAGAAGTTACAATATTACCAGGAGCCACTACAGAAGACGGTTGTCCGTCCGCTTCCAAATTATAAACAATCGTTCCCGCCGGGTCGGTAACAGAAAGTAAATTGCCTTGTGCATCATAATCTTTAGTTGTTGAAACTTTATCGGACACCATCGTTATGTTATTCTTATTATAACTATATGTTGTCTTCCTGCCGGAACTCTCTGTACAAGAAAGAATACGGTCATAACTATCATACACATACGTATTCCATAACGAAGCTGTACTTCCGGTGAAAGGCATGGACTCTTTCTGCAAATTACCGTAAGAATCATATAACTTGTCGATATTCCTTATAATTCCGTCGAACCGTTTTTCTCCTTTACGAACTTCCCGATTTAATGCATCATATACTTCTGTCACTGTCGGTTTTCCCGTATTTGTAGTGGTAATAGAATAAAGTCCGTTAGTTGCTGTTGAAGACCAAGCATATTGAATCGTTTTACTAGTATTATCCGGATACTTGACTGCTGTTTCGCGTCCGAAAGCATCATAAGTAAAAGCTGTAATTCCGCCCCTATAATCTTTTACAGTTGCGACTTGACCCAAAGTATTATAAGTAAACGTGTTGCTCAACCCCATTGGACTGGTCACTTTGGATAATCGTCCATAAGAATCATACTCATAAGACGTCTTTTGTGTATTCGATGAGGTATAGAGTTTTATCGTTTCTGTAATAGGATTACCATAACTGTCATAAGTATATGTATACTGTTTGACTTGATTCCCATCCTTATAATATACTTTCACATTAGGTAATCGTGAAGAATGTACAGGAATATACATCTGCTCCGTATAAGAAGAGCCTCCACGATTTACCGTAACAAGCTGCTTGGTCAGGAACCCCAAATTATATCCGTCCTCCACTGTAGTTTTTGACGAATAAGTATTCGCCTTTTTTATAGTAATATTCCCGGTATAGGAAATTGATTCTTCTGTAGGATATCCATAAGGATCATATATATAAGAAGTCGTAGCAGATATATCTTTAAGCAAATCCTTCTCTATTTTATTGGTCAAAAGGATTTTGGCGATTTTATTAGCCTGTGTACTTACAGTGTAAGTGTATGAGTGCTCAAAAGCTGGTGCGACTTCACTTTTCAACAAGCCATAACGATAAGGTTCGTAAGTCCTGACAAGGCTTTGCCCTCTTCTATTGTAAATCGTAATTTTTTCAAATCCTCGAAAGCCTAACCCTTGCCGATGGACAACCGCATTATTATAAGTGAAAAAATTGTTGTCTATCTGATTGCCATTCATGTAAATTTCCGATGATGCGATTACCGGTAAAGGCTCTTGAATATTTACATAAGGATAGGTTGCTCCATATCCTTTCGTGTATAGCCCAGAAGACACACCTTCTTCATTAATCAACCGATAATCATTTTTTTCAATTATCCCCAAACTGTTTGCCATACCTGTAGCCATAGCTTCTTCGCTATCATTACGCGAAAATGCGATTTTTGTAGCGATTCCATCTTTCAAACTTATCAACTGTGTAAAACAGTTACGGGTATTGATATCGGTAGGTATAAGAATAGATTTTGATGACGGATAGCTGGAATATAAAGTTGAAGAGCCAACATTGTTATTATTAGCCAAATAAGTAAAGAAGCCGCTTGTGTCATACTTGATTAAATCTGTCGCTCCGTCACCGTTGATATCCTGTATAATAAAACCGGTATTATCCGCCGTATTTTTAGTGGTTCCATTAAAAGTAGTACTTTCAAACTGGCCATTCCCTTTGGAGTTATATACAGTCCAAGTTGTTGCAGAACCGGTAGGTGACACCAAGAGGTCCATTAAACCGTCACCGTTGTATTCTCCAAGCAATATATCACGATTGGCCAGTCCGGATTTTTTCAAGCCTGTATAGGTGGCTACTTTTCGCGCTGTAAGGGTACTGCCTGAAACATCAAAAGTATAAATATTGACTCCACTTTCATTAATATGACATATATCAGTCTTCCCATCGCCATCGTAATCCATAACAAATAATTTGTCGGTGTTATTATTGGCAGCCTTAGGGTCACTTTGTTGTGTACCAACAAACTCGACATTATATGGTAACACATGGTTCTGATAGATAATCCTGTTACCAGCCAAATCAAAAATGTAACATTTAGAAGGTTTGCTGGTATCTCCAAACGGCTGGTGCACGGAAACGGCCAAGACTTCCATTTTGCCATCACCGTTGAAGTCACCTGTGTAATAGAATTTTGGCTGAATGCTTTTTCCGTCGTCAGCATCCGTATATACTGTAGGAAAATTATAAGTTCTAGTATAGAGTTTAGAAAGACCAGAATACAAATTAGACCGATAGACATGAAAAACAACCTGGTCGTTGTTGCTTACTACCGAGTTGTTGATTTTTATAACATATTCTTCTTGTTTACCCTCCAAATCTGCACATACAATATCCACAAACCCTTTTTCTGTAAACAAATTAGGCATGGGGGACGCCCAACTGTCTTTCAAACCAGCATACAGGAAAATCTTTTCTTCACCTGTGTACTTATTGTCAAATCGGTTCTGTGAATGCCGAAACATAGTAGAATTACGGTAGTGCTTCCAGTAAGGATTTAAATTAGGAAGAGCAATCAGACCATCCGCACCACTGTCGTAATCAAATTTCCCTTTAGCGACTTTTATCATGCTGGGATTATCCGCTACATACCATTCATACAGTTGGGTCGTACTTTTTGTGTAATTGGAGGCAACATTGCCTCTGCCATAATAAAACAACAACGGATTATATGATTTTCCGGAAGCTGTATAATCAATCTGTGTCAGAAGGGATTTATTATTCTGTGTGGTGTATTTCAATGTATAAGTACCTAAGATAGTATAGCCTAATTTGCAAGTGATGCTTTGCAACAGTTGTGGTTCGTTTACTTTGAGACCACCTGCAAAATAAAGAATCGGATCTGGACGTGAGGTCTGGTAGTTAAATTCGACAGAAGCACCATTGTATGAGATATTGACAATGTTATAGTGGTTATTTGAAAAAGAATACGAATAGCTTATTTTGTTTCCTTTCAAATCGGTAAGTGACATAAGCGGATAATACAGGTAATTCTGAGCACCGTTTGTATATCCGAAAATTCCTTTATTCCCATCCGGATAAAAGACTTCGAAATATTTCATTATGTTTCCGGAAACATAGCCTTTCACCTTGATATTTCCTTGCTCGGATTCATATAAAATATTGCTGCTTGCCGTTGATGTTTTTATCAAACGGATGCCATTAAGCATAAAAGCGTCACTATTGTCCATGACAATACCTTGCGACTTTCCTTCATAATACATTGTCTTTCCACCGCGGGCAATCATAGGCAAACCAGAAGCAGACCAGCCAACACCCATGACGGAGTTTCCCTGCTGGCTATTGTAACTTAGGGATAATTGGGGATTGAAGCCTCTCATTCCAGGATATACATCAATAGGGACTTCATAAGTTCTCGCTCCTGTAGATGATGTTCCTGAATTGATAACGATTTGACCGACTTCATTAGACTGGCTCAAACTGATAGAGTTGGGAACATGTGAGTTTGTAATGCGCGATGTAGGTATCTGAGCAGGTCTGTTGCTGTCCTTGCCAAAGGAGGCACTGTCAGCCTTTATTGCAATCACAGGTGGGTACAATATTGCCTGAATGGAATCCTCATAGTGCTTGTATTGTTCTTCAGTCCAATTTTTAAACTTATCCTCATTTAGTGTATTCGCAAATGCTTTTATCTGAGTAAGATAAGGAGTCGCTTGTTCAGGTACAGATAATTCTTTAGACTGACCTATGCATATATTCAGTACAGACAGAATACTTGCAATATATATTATTCGTTTCATGGATATTTGCTTATAATTACTTTTTAATTATTTTCCAAGTAGTTTCCCTGTCGTTTAAGGAAATATATAAGATGTAAATCCCGTTTGCCCGGGAACTTAAGTCTAATTCTGTCCTGGAAGAAGTTGCATGTGTTGAGAATATTTGCTGTCCGGATGCATTATAAATGCGGAGAATACATCTATCCGAATTTTCATAACCTGCAATTTCAACTTTTAACCTGCCTTTCGTCGGATTGGGGTATATTTGAATATTCTTTTCCAATAGCGTCTCCGTAAATCACTCCGTTGTATATCTCTCTTCACAAGAGGATCTTGTCTTTATTACAATTTCTCTCTTAATACGATTGCCTGCGTTGTCATAACAATATTTGACACTTTGGGCTGATGCTGCATAAGGCATAGCCCAGATGAGCAGAGTGGCTAATTGTTTCTTCATGTGACTACATTTTTTATTTTTCTTATTAATGTAAACGAAGTAAGCCCGAATTTATTGTGTAAGATGTATGTTTTATTGATTTTTAGATATCTAAAGTTTCCCACACCCACAGAAGTAGCTGTAGTGGGGATTGACTCTTTTAAAAATAGATATTATACAATTAGCCTTCGCTAGTTGAATCCGCGCTTGAGCGAAGCGAAAAAAGGAAGTTAAAGAAGTTTAAGACGTATGTCAAAGCCCAGAGAACTCCCGAAAGGAAGCGAAAAGACTATTGTCTTTAACTTCCTTAACTTCTTTAACTTCCTTAACTTCTTAGAGTAGAGCACATGAGAAACTTAAACAATTGACTCAATCCACTGATACTCTGCGGCATTGAAGCACGGACATGCCTTGGGCGTGGCACCGGGCATTTCAGAGTGACCACGGACAAGAGCTCCAGGGAAGAGCCGGTGGAGTTTGACGAGGAGCTGCTGAAGCTGGTATCGTTGCTCCTTGGTGCGCGTGTCCTTAGGCTTTCCGTCGGCGGATAATCCGCCCTCGTAGCAGATGCCGATGCTGCAGCGGTTGTACGGTCGGCAGTGGGCACCCACCTCAAGCAGATGGCGGTGTTGCGTCACCTCGCCGTTGCGCCGTATGTAGAAATGATAGCCTATGGTGCGGAAGCCCCGGGCCTTATGGTCGCGCAACATCTGTTCCACGGTGTAGTCACGGTCCTCGCGCGAAGCCGAGCAGTGGACAATAAGCCACCGCACCGACTTCACATCGTTCATAAACAACCCTGCCTCATGTTTCTTCAGCAGGTCACGTTCCGAGAGGACTTCGTCCTCAGAGATCGTAATGGGGAAATGTTCGTTAAGCATAATCTTCCATGGCTAATGAATACACGAAGTGATTGTTATCGCACTGATGATAGAAATGATGAGCGTGCCTACTGCCTTCAGCACCTGACTCCAATTGAAATTGATTTTTGACATAACGTTTGAAAGAGTTTTCCACCTACTGTAGGGCAGCAGATTTCATACTAAAAAGAACTTTAATTTTTTAATCTTTTAATCTTTTAATCTCAAGCGCGCCGAAGCGCGCTTGACCTACTGTCCCAAATCATCACCGCCTGGGGTCTCACTCGCGCCGCCACCGCCCGACGGGTCGGTTGGTTCAGTGGATGAGTTGTCGGATCCGTTGACGATACTGTTGAGGTCAACAGTGGTCTCCTCGTTCTTCACGGCGGTGATTACTGCCGACTGTGCCTTTCGGCTTGCCACCAGGTTGTACTCCACGCCATCGCCGATGTTAGTGAGCTTGTCCGAGCGTTCCCACACCACGTTGAGACCGGAGATGTGGATGGTGGGGTTGAAGTCCTTCAGGTTTTCGGGCAACTCCTGCCACCCCTTGTTGATGATGGTGACATAGAACATGCCGAGGGCGCCGAGGTCGATCTTGTAACCCTCCTTCAGTTTCTCCACCATACACTTCACCGCCTTTTTCAACACGCCCTCCACGATGTCCTCGCTGTAGAGCGACCCGTGCGACGAGATGTGCTCTGCAAACTGTTCGATACCCATGAAGAGGTCGCTCTGGGCGTAGGCATAGACTCGCTTCGTGCCTTCATCCTCCTTGCCTTTTACAAGGCGCTTGCTGATACTGTAATTTATCATAAAGAAAACTTTTTGGTTTGACGATGCAAAGGTACGAAATCAGCAAACCGCACCTATACGTTGTTGAACGCTATTGAACGTTATTGAACGCTAACCGGGAAACCGAGATAATCGACTATCAGCTGCACCTGACGGGCGGTGAAATGGCGGTTGCAGGGTCTGTAATGGGCTGCCTCCAGCTCACTGCGGAGCTGACCGCAACGATTTATCCACCGCATCAGGTGGTTGACGGCGGTGTGGGACTTCGCTTCAGGGAAATACATCAGCGCAAGCTCTTGTTTGGAATATATTCTGATTCGCATACTTTCTGTGTTTTTATGTCAATAAACAACCACCTTTCGATTCCTACGAAACGACAAGCCGATTTGGCTATATCGAGAAGTCGATTTCGCATTATCGAGAAGTCGATGCACTGGAAGTGCAGTCACAAGGTCATCAAGTTTACTAACATTATATATTTATAAATAAATAATATATTTTGTTTTATTATTCATATAAATTAAAAATGTTGTTTTTTTGATGACTGTAAGGCAGAACGTGACCGCAAATTCTGTTTTAGAACACATTTTGGGCTGTTGACACTATGCGGTTGCTATTAATTGTTGTCGTTTCCAGTTCCACCACAAGATAGCCACGCTGACTTTTCGCCCCGCGCCTCACCCTGGTAAATCCCTTCTTGTCCATCAGCGTGTTCAGCTGCCGGACGCTGATGGGTTTCTTTATGTTGCCCCAGGTGGTGAGTTTTGCCAATATCTCCGACGGTGTCAAGAAAATTACAGTGCGTGTCTCAGGGTTTTCGGGGTCGGAGCGGGGCACGTCGAAATAGACATCGATGAGTTCTTCCTCTGGGGTGTGGTCGGCAAACTGCTCCACATAGCCGCTCATACGTTCTATCTCGTCGAGCGTGAACCAATATTCAAACCCTCCGCCCTCTATCAGCCTCACCGCCTCGTCATACATCGCCCGATGGGGTATCGGGGTCTCAAACGGGGAGTCGATGCTCTCAACGAAAAACGGGAGGAAGCGGCGGTTGCCCGTCTGGTCGGTGAGAAACTGCAGTTTGTTGCCTGAGGCGCAGTAGGAGGCTATGCGAATACGCCGTTCCTTCGTTGTCCCGTATGGTGCCCGCACGTTTACATCGGGCGTGGTTATGAGCGACTTGAGGTTGTCGAGGTCACGCCCCGAAAGGCGGTCGAACTCGTCGAAATTCACCAGTCCGAACTCCGTGCATCGCAGCTGCTCGTCCTTGTCGCTGAAGTCGGTGGCAGACTGTCGGCAGCGGTAGCGCACCAGTTCCGGGGGAATGAGCGCGTCGAGCCATGTGCTTTTGAAGATGCCCTGCTTGCCTATCAGCACAAGCATCTGATGGTTCACCACCTCTGGAAACATCCACGAGGCGACCATAGACACAAACCATTTCCTGAAACAGGTGTGCCAGAGCGTGGAGGGGGACTGGTTGGAATGAGGAGAGGTTTGAGAGGCTTGAGAGGTGTCAGAAATATTCACAAGGGGAGAATTGGTGACATGCACCATGTCCGCCACCTTGTCTATAATGCTCTCGCCGTCGTTCACTTCCTTAGGGAGCGAGTTGGCGGGGCCTTTCAGATATTCGGTCAACGGATTGAACTCCGGCACGCAGTCGCTCATCAGCGCGGCGCGGAACACCTGCAATGAGATGTTTTGCCCCATCTCCACGCTGCAGGCAAGCAGCATGGAGTTGATGTCGCGGTCGGTAAGCTCCGTTCCGTCGAGCTTCACTATCTTGCGGCTTATCACGTCGAAGCGCAGGCACTGGCGGCGTATGAAGTCGGCGGAAAGCTCCATCTTCACTTCCTTACTGCGGTCGCCGCCACGCTGGCTGTCGGGCAGTGCCTTCTTGCCGTGCATCACCGCCACCGTCTTGTAGCAGCCACGCACGAGCGAGGGTATAGGCTCCTCGCCATACTGACCGGAGTATTCCGTATTCATCAGCTGTGCCGCCGTTTCCTCGTTCATGCCGTAGTCAGACAGCAGGCAGGCGAGGGCCACGAGATAGTTGTTGCGGTTGCCTTGGGCAAACTCTCCCCTACTCGACCTGTCCACCATGCCCTGTGCCATGGCAAACACCCTCTCCGCCGTCCACCGCGCGGGCCACTTGTCCTGTGTCACTGCCTCGGAGTTGACGATGCTGCTTCCCTTCCTGCGTTTCTTCACGTCGCAGCTCATGTCCACCTTCAGCGGCTCCAAGTCGGTGTTGAACCATGCTTCAGGGTCGTGGCAGAGTGACGATCCGTGCGTCGGTGTCTCCACGGCGGTGTCGTAGTCGGCAGGAATGGCATTGGATATCAGTTCGTTGCCCTGTCGGAACGCCTGTTCATACACCTTTTCGTTCATGCCGCAGTTTGGAATCTGGAAGACATAATAGACATGCAGTCCCCTTCCACCCATGCTGACGTGGTACATCACCACAAACTTCAGTTCCCTGATGCGTCGCCTTGCCTCGTCGAGGAGTTCGGGATCGATGTTGTCGAAGTCAGCCTGGCAGAAGCACGTCCAACTCTCTATCGACTCCGTGTTGCGTCCGCCTTTGAACAGCACCGCCGGCACGAGCATGGGGAAGTTTTCCGCCTTCATCGCCTTCAGCACCTTCCCCGCCACCTTCGCCTCCAGTGCCTGGCGGTAAGCCTCCGTGCGCCGTTTCAGTTCCGCGTTGTTCCTCACCGTGTCGTAGATTTGCACTATGGTCACCCTGTTGTGACCCACATTAGCCTTGCAGCTCGGATAAACCGAAAGTAATTGTTCCTTATAGTCCATAAAACATATTTTTGGTTTTTTGTGCAAAGATAGGTAACGAGTTTGGAAAATGCAAAAGGGAGTGCGCACATACAGGTGCGCACTTTAGTAACATTATTTACCGAAAATAACTTTATTTAACTCGTCAATATTTCTTTATTTAAAAAAAACCTTTAACTTTGCATATATTTAAAACTGACATAACATAAAACAACAAAAAAAAATGACAGCAAAAAGAATCCATCGTCCGTGCCTTTCGGCAGCATTGCGCGAAGGCAGGAATCAACTCAGGCACTACTGTCCTGAGCTGACCGACGAGGCTGTATGGCAAGCTTGCAACATCAGCCGCAGAAAATTTTACGAAGTCTAAAAAGGTATGGTTCAAGACCTCAAAGCCTACCATCCCCTAATCCACTTCTTCTCCCTCCATCTCCCCCATCCCCAACGCCAGGCGTTCCTCGCAAGCTGCATGGTGGCAGTGTTGGGCGACGGGTAAAAAGAGGGGTGTTATCTACATTTTTCTTTATTAACCATTTTTTTCCTTGACAGACAAGCGAATTACAGAGTTTTTTTGTAACTTTGCCGACGAATAAAAGACATTGTGACATAAAATGTTTTGCGGATATGGAAACGAAACGACTGAAACGATTGCCAGTAGGCATA
Source organism: Prevotella sp. P2-180 (assembly GCF_002251435.1). Classification (GTDB taxonomy): domain Bacteria; phylum Bacteroidota; class Bacteroidia; order Bacteroidales; family Bacteroidaceae; genus Prevotella. The sequence continues at coordinate 10,071 of NZ_NPJI01000042.1, read as the reverse complement.
CAGACATTCTCAAACATTATTGAGGATGACATGCTCTACATCGACAAGACCGAGTATATCTGGAACATGATACACCTCAGCAAGTATATCTTCCTGAGCCGTCCGAGATGGTTCGGCAAGTCACTTCTTGTATCCACGCTTCAGGCGTATTTCGAGGGACGGAAGGACTTGTTTAAGGGACTCTTTATAGAGACCGTGGAGAAAAACTGGACGGAATATCCTGTGCTGAGATTCAGCATGGCTTCGGGCAAGCACATGGAAAAGGACCAGCTGGAACGATATCTTCTCTACATATTGGAAGAGAACGAAAGGCGTTTTGGCATAACCTCTGACTCCAAAGACCCAAATGTCAGATTGAAAAACCTGATAGCCAGTGCATACGAAAAGACTGGCAAAAAGGTTGTCGTACTCATCGACGAGTACGATGCCCCATTGCTTGACGTAGTTCATGAAGAGCAAAACTTGCCAGTGCTGCGCAACGTTATGCGCAACTTTTATTCGCCACTGAAAGACTGTGACCCATATCTTCAGTTTGTCTTCCTCACCGGAATAACGAAGTTTTCGCAACTCAGCATCTTTAGTGAGCTTAACAACCTAAAGAACATATCCATGCGCCCAGACTATGCCGGAGTGTGCGGTATAACCAAGGAGGAGATGATCACCGCCATGTCAGATTATATTGACGACTTCGCCGAGGCACAGGAGATAACACGCGAAGAAGCAATTGAGGGTCTGAAGCTCCAATACGACGGCTATCATTTCACATGGCCTTCGCCAGACGTGTTCAACCCCTTCAGCCTGCTCAACGCATTCCAGGACCACGACTACACCAACTACTGGTTTGGTTCGGGCACTCCGACCTATCTCATCGAGATGCTGAGAAAGTTCCACGTCGTGCCGTCGGACATGAATAAGATGCAGACCCTTGCCTCAGACTTCGATGCACCGACTGAAAATATGGCGAGCATCACGCCGTTGCTCTATCAGAGCGGTTATGTAACCATCAAGGACTTCAACAGGGCAACGCGTCTTTACACCCTCGACATTCCCAACACTGAGATTCGTGTAGGACTGATGGACAGCCTCCTGCCCAACTATGTCAGTATGCGTAAGGAAGCGGGAAATACTACCATCGCCAAGATGTATCTTGCCCTGCTCAATGATAATCTCGACGAGATGTTCAGCCTACTGCAGACATACCTGCTCACTGTGCCATATTGCGACAATGCCAATTCCGAAGGTCATTACCAGCAGCTGCTCTACGTCATCTTCTCGCTTTTCGGCAGATATGTTGAAGTGGAGGTCCATACACCTACAGGGCGTGTGGATATTGTGATGAAAACCGACAAGGCCCTATATCTCTTCGAGTTGAAACTCAATATGTCTGCCCAGGCAGCAATGAAGCAGATTGACCTTAAGAACTACGCCTCAAAGTTTGCCCTCTCAGGTCTGCCCATAGTGAAAGTAGGGATAAACTTCGATCCCGAACGCCGGACAATAGGTGACTGGAAGGTGGAAGGTTGAAGTAGATTAGTGGTGTATGTAAGAGTTGGACGAAGGGTAAAAAAAGCATTAAAAGTCGTACTGAAAATGTGATAAATCAATCTAAAAGTCGTGCCGAAAATGTGATAAAAGATATTAAAAGTCGTGCCGAAAATGTGATTTCTCTTCGTTATTATATTTATTTTCAGTAACTTTGCCGACAAAAGCAATAGAATATGGAGAGACTACTGATAGAAGAACTGAAAAAGTGGCAAAACAAGACCGACAGAAAGCCCCTGATTCTGCGTGGAGCAAGACAGGTTGGGAAGACATGGCTTCTTAAGGAATTTGGCAAGATATGTTTCAAGGATGTGTGTTATATCAACTTTGAACAGGTTGACTCGCTCGAAAGTGTTTTCAGCGGCACACTGAATCCTGAAGACATTATCAATCAGCTCTCGGTATTTCATGGAAAGCGCATCCTACCCAATGACACACTAATTATTTTCGACGAGGTGCAGGAAATGCCACGGGCTCTGACAAGTCTGAAATACTTTGCCGAGGAAAATCCTGAATATGCTATATGCTGTGCTGGCTCTCTTTTGGGTGTGGCATTGCACAAGGGAACATCGTTCCCAGTAGGTAAGGTGGATTTTCTAAATCTCCATCCTATGTCGTTCAGGGAGTTTCTCATCGCCAATGGCGAGCAAATGCTTGTGGAATATGTACTGGGTGGCTCACGTGCCCTCCAACCATTTGAATCGCGCCTCGTCAGCATGTTGAAACAATATCTTATCATCGGCGGTATGCCGTCGGCTGTAAAGAAATGGCTCGACACTAAAGACTATTTTGCAGTGGACGAAGTGCAGCATGCTATCATTGTTGCATACGAAAACGATTTCTCCAAGCATGCTCCAAAGAATCTTGTAGAGAAAATCAGATATGTATGGGACAGTATTCCGTCACAACTTGCAAAGGAAAACAAGAAGTTTATTTATGGCTTGGTACGTGAGGGCGCAAGGGCAAGAGAATATGAAGACGCTTTGATGTGGTTGAGCGACGCGGGAGAGATACTGCGTACATACAACGTCACAAAACCGGACGTACCTCTGAAAGCATACGCCGACCTAAAGTCATTTAAGGTCTTTTTGCTCGACGTAGGTCTCCTGCGTTGTCTTAGCGGGCTGTCGCCTAAAGTGATTCTCGAAGGCAGCAGGATATTCGAAGAATTCAAGGGTGCCATTACAGAACAGTATGTACTTCAAGAACTAAACACGATACCTCATCTACAGAGTAATTATTACTGGACTTCACAATCAAAGGCGGAGGTTGACTTCCTGATTTCGGAAGGACTCAACGTAATACCACTTGAATGTAAGGCGGGATACACCATGAACGCCAAAAGCCTGAAATCATACGGGGAAAAATATTCCCCAACAATGTCTCTTCGGACCAGTCTGTTGCCATACGAGCGAAAGGAGGGAGTGTGCAATATTCCTCTTTATATACTATTCGCAATCAACAATGAAATTCGAACGACTGAAGAAATTCATAATCATTAAAACTTTCGGAAGTAAGGGAGTATCTTGCCTTGCTCTATGATAATCTTGACGAGATGTAGATGTGGAGGTCCATACACCGACAGGGCGTGTGGATATTGTGATGAAGACCGACAAAGCCCTATATCTCTTCGAGTTGAAACTCAATATGTCTGCCCAGGCAGCAATGAAGCAGATAGACCTTAAGGACTACGCCTCAAAGTTTGCCCTCTCAGGCCTGCCAATAGTGAAGGTAGGGATAAACTTCAATCCCGAACGGCGGACTATAGGTGACTGGAAGGTTGAAGACGCTTAGTGTTGGACGACGGGTAAAAAGAAGACAGAAAAGTGTATCAAGTACGGACACTGACCTGTCCTCTGGCCGCAGGAGTATAAATATCGAAGGTCAGCCACGGTACGCTTTCCGACAGCTGACCTTCTCGTAGGTTTATTCAAACGAATGCTGTGTTATCATGTGATTTACAATCTTAGCCCTATTCGTTACCGCAGTACACCGCTCTAAAGGCTACCAGACAGCCGACAATCATTGCCTACATTCTATCGCCTTGCGCTATTGCTGAGGTTTCAATCTACTGCAACCAAGCGCACTGGGCGCACCGAGCAACCGGTGAAGCGACCGGAGTTGGCCGTGGCAGTTACAAAATCGCTGATGAAGTTCAGGGCATAATCGCGCGTGCCCGAGTCGGCCGTGCCTGACAAGTAGACGCCGTGAGAGCCGACACAGTCGAACGAAGTCTGACTGCCCCAGCCAGCTGCAGGCAAGAAGATGGTTTTTGTATTATCTGTTTTACTTGTCACCTTATAGCCATTGTAACCATCTTGGGTAGTCCATTGCCATTCGTATTTATCAGTATTATACAAAGCCTGCCAAATCTCTTTTGTGGGCAACTGCCAGTCACCACCGAGTTTCACGTTTGCGGCATCGTCAGCTTCTTCAAGGGTATTTCCAGTCGTGTATTTTGTACTATTGTAGAAGAATGGGGCATTGTTTGGCATGTATCCACCTGTTTTTTCCCAATTATCATCTTCTACTTTCGGTTTACCATATTCATCAATAATATAAGAAGTGTACCAAGGAGTAGTAGCTCCCCAAGCAAAGTAGTCACCAAAGTCTGTTTCTTTTTCTGCAAGACCTGTGGCTGTCAGGTTGGCATTTGCAAAGATAACTTTTTTATTAACTCCATCAATTTCGACGGTAATACCAAAGTCAACCTCCTGCTCATAAGTTACTTTATAACCACGATGTGCATCCGCCCAGAAAAGACTTGATGTTTCAAATACTCCAAGGTCTATTATCTTATTGCGTTCAATAGTGAGTGGCTTGCTACAATAACGAGTGTAAACAGTGTTGGTTCCATCATCTGCAGTAAAGGTAATTTTCCACATTCTATTTAGAGTACCCGTAGGAACTACAATATAATAACTATTACCTTGTGTAATTGAACCAGTAAGAGTTATCTTATTGTAGGTATCTCCCGTAAAATTTATTGTTGGTTCTCCGTTGTTCCATTTTAGAGTTCCTTTTCCAGCAAGGATGTCACTACTCCCCTCTGCTGCTTCCAACTCAATCTTAGTGCAACTGAATTTTGGTGTAACCTTTACAAGACTTATGGCATTCTTGAACTCCAACTGATTTTTGTTTTCTGTTGTCGATACTGCCATCATCAATGCGGCATTAGGGTCGAAACTATCCTTTGTCGCAGTTTGTTCGGCAGGAAGAGTTATACCACTTACACTGCCATCTGATGCAAGGGTTGCTCCTTCAGTATATGGATAAACAGCATAATAGAAAGTAGCATCTTGATTAAGTACTTCGCCAGTAAAACTACCCGATGTAGAACCTTCATCACTTGATAATGAAAACTCATGATTATAATCTGTACCAGCTACCCCATCAAACACACTAATTTTATCATCTGTCTTCCAAACGACTTTATTGTCACTATTAAGAGCCGTACGAGTTCCCGCGTTACTTTCCTGTGTTGCAGTAAAAGTCATTGGAACCAACTTACTTTCTTCTTTGATTTCTGCCACTTCATCGTCTGACGATGAGCAACTTGCCATTGCCATCAGCATGGCAATGGACATAAAAGGTAGAATATATTTCTTCATTGTTCTTTTAATTTAATAATTACCATACTGGTGTCCCATCATTCTCAAAATCTTCAGTAGTAGCAGCAGGATCACTTCCCGCCAAAATCTGTGTCCTGCCGATTTCATAAACCGTCATCGTAGGAGATTCATAGAATTTCTTTTCTTTCTTTTCCATTTTTTTGTTTCTTGATTCGTTTTTGCCTATAGGTTCTCGGAGTCGGCTGGTTGATATTAAATAAGGTGAACCTATAAATGAAAGAGCGTGGAACCTGACACTAGCCTGTTCCACTGATAGAGGTTCTGGAATACCCTTTGCTGTTGAACAGGCAACTCAGAACCCACGCAGTTTTGTCTATATAATCATCTACAACACATAACAGCAGACCATTTGAATAGTCCGCTTTCTGTGCATAGAATCATGTATAAACACTACATGAGCATCCATCGTTGCTAAGTTCTGACAGCAAATGAAATTTTCCAGATTTCTATCAGTCAGAAACAAAGCGCATGATAAACGCTTTCCCATAAATAGAGACAAATGCGGAGCCAAACTCTATTGGCTCAGAAGCCCAAACGAGTTGAGCCACTTGCAGATGTCGGGGCAAAAGCAAGAATAATATTTGAAACTACCAAATTTTTCGGATAGGAAATTGCATAGCCATCGAAAATTTTCTTGAAACAAGAACAAAAAAAAAAGAGGCAACGCAGCTGCACCACCTCTTTATATATATTCGTTGTTTGTATTGCGCCAGTAGTTACTCGCCAGCTGCATGGAGGCTATGTTGCGCGACGGGTAAAAAGAAGGGGGTTATCTACATTTTTCTTTATTAACCATTTTTTCCCTAATAGACAAGCGAATTCCAAAGTTTTTTTGTAACTTTGCCGACGAATAAAAGACATTGTGACACTAAATGTGTTTAAGGATATGGAAACGAAACGACTGAAACGACTGCCAGTGGGCATACAGACATTCTCAAACATCATTGAGGATGACATGCTCTACATCGACAAGACTGAGTATATCTGGAATATGATACACCTCTGCAAGTATATCTTCCTGAGCCGTCCAAGACGGTTCGGCAAGTCACTTCTTGTATCCACGCTTCAGGCGTATTTCGAGGGACGGAAGGACTTGTTTAAGGGACTCTTTATAGAGACCGTGGAGAAAGACTGGACGGAATATCCTGTACTTCGCTTTTCCCTAAGCACTGCCAAACATTGCAATAAAGAAGAACTGCTGTTGGAATTGAGCAACAAATTAACCCACTATGAGGCTATATATGGTAAAGGTGCAGCTGACGAGGTTAAGCCCAACCAGCGTTTAAAGGGAATTATAGAGCGTGCCTATAAGAAGACCGGTAAGAAGGTGGTTGTCCTTATCGACGAATACGATGCCCCGCTGCTCGACGTGGTTCATGAGGAGGAGATGTTGCCTGTGCTGCGCAATGTTATGCGAAACTTTTATTCGCCACTGAAAGACTGTGACCCATACCTCCAGTTTGTGTTCATCACAGGAATCACAAAGTTCTCCCAACTCAGCATCTTCAGCGAGCTTAACAACCTGAAGAACATATCCATGCGCCCAGACTATGCCGGAGTATGTGGTATAACAGCGGAGGAGATGCTCACTGCCATGTCGGACTACATCGATGACTTCGCCGAGGCTCAGGAGATAACGCGCGAAGAAGCAATAGAGGGTCTGAAGCTCCAATACGACGGCTATCATTTCACATGGCCTTCACCCGATATTTACAATCCATTTAGCCTTCTCAACGCATTCCAAGACCACGACTACACCAACTATTGGTTCGGTTCGGGCACTCCTACATATCTTATCGAGATGCTGAGGAAGTTCAATGTCGTGCCGTCGGACATGAATAAGATGCAGACCCTTGCCTCAGACTTCGATGCACCGACTGAAAATATGGCGAGCATCACGCCGTTGCTCTATCAGAGCGGCTATGTAACCATAAAGGACTTCAACAGGGCAACGCGTCTTTACACTCTCGACATTCCGAACACTGAGATTCGTGTAGGACTGATGGACAGCCTCCTGCCCAACTATGTCAGCATGCGTAAGGAAGCGGGAAATACTACCATCGCCAAGATGTACCTGGCTTTAAGCAAAGACAATCTCGACGAGATGTTCAGCCTCCTACAGGCTTACCTGCTCACTGTGCCATATTGCGACAATGCCAATTCCGAAGGTCATTACCAGCAGCTGCTCTACGTCATCTTCTCGCTTTTCGGCAGATATGTCGAAGTGGAGGTCCATACACCTACAGGACGTGTGGATATAGTGATGAAGACCGACAAGGCCCTATATCTCTTCGAGTTGAAACTCAATATGTCTGCCCAGGCAGCAATGAAGCAGATAGACCTTAAGGACTACGCCTCAAAATTCGCCCTCTCAGGCCTGCCCATAGTGAAAGTAGGGATAAACTTCGATCCCGAAAGGCGGACAATAGGTGACTGGAAGGTTGAAGACGCTTAGTGTTGGACGACGGGTAAAGTATAGGAGCGAAAATATACAGCATGAAGCATTATGAACTATATAGAGATATTCGAACGTCTTTGGGAACACTCGGAGAATGAAATAGTAGAGTTCAAGAAAGCAGAATCCAACTTTGATATTGACGAGTTGGGGCGCTACTTCTCTGCCTTAAGTAATGAGGCCAACTTACGTGAATGCGAAAATGCCTGGATAGTATTTGGTGTGTGGGACAAAGACCACAAAGTTGTCGGTACCAACTTTAAGAATGGCGAAGTGGCATTGAACAAACTGAAGCAAGATATGTCACAACATACGACGGACAATCTGATATTCCGTGAGATTGTACCTGTTGAGATTGAAGGTAAGCGTATACTGTTGTTCAAAGTGCCTGCTTCGCCTCGCAATATCGTGATGTGCTGGAAAGGCATAGCTTACGGTAGAGACGGCGAAAGCCTAAAACCTTTAAACCAGGCCAAACGTGATGCCATACGCCAACAACCGCCACTACCCGACTGGTCAGCCCAGTTAGTGCCTAATGCCACTATCAACGATTTGGACGAACTGGCAGTAGCTACAGCAAGAGTAATGTTCAAGAAAGTTCATGCTTCAAACATTCCAAGCGCCGAAGTGGATTCATGGAGTGTGGAGGATTTTCTTGCACACAGTATGATGATGCGTGACGGGAAATTGACTCGCGCCGCCATATTGCTTTTGGGCAAGCCTCTATCCATACAGAAAATACATCCAGCCGTGGCACAGATTACATGGACATGGCAAGACGACGAAGACATCGTGCTCGACTATGAGCATTTCACTATACCATTTATTTTGACGGTAGATAAGGTACTGAGCAAGATAAGGAATAAGACCATGCGCGAGCTTCCCGGTGGCACTCTATTCCCTGATACTATGAAACAGTATGATGAATATACTATACGCGAAGCCCTCCATAACGCCATAGCCCATCAGGATTATTCTTTGCAACAGCGCATAGTTTTTGTGGAAGGACCTGATACACTCTATTATGGCAATGGTGGCAGCTTTATTCCCGGTACTATTGAAAATGCTCTTGAACACAAGGGACCGCAATTTCATTATCGCAATGAATGTCTTTGTCGGGGAATGGTCAATTTCAACATGATTGACACCGTTGGTCGTGGAATCAAGAAAATATACACAGAACAGAGAAACCGTTTCTTTCCAATGCCAGATTATGACATTGACAACGAAAAACGCACCGTAGGTGTAACTATCTATGGAAAAATGATTGATGACAAATATACCAGTCTGCTCAAACGAGAAGCAACACTCACACTGAAAGAATGTCTTTGGCTCGATGCGGTGCAGAAGCATCGACCGATAACCAAAGAGGCTGTCAAGCACCTTCGTGGAAAAGGATTGATCGAAGGACGCTCACCAAACTTTACTATCTCATTGTCTGTAGCAAAGATGACGCACCAAATTGGCAACTATACGAAAGAAAAAGGTTTGGTTGAAAACAGTATTAAAAAATTAGTTCTTCAGTTGGCTTATAACGCAGGAAAAGAAGGATTTAAACGTAGGGATGTTTATGATGGATTACAACATGTGTTTCCTTCCTCAAACTCTTATGATGAGATAAACAGAAAAATCGGCAGGCTATTGGTAAAAATGTCTAATGAAGGACTATTGATAAAGTCTGAAAGTGGCAAACTGTGGCAGATCACCTATAAAGGGAAACAAGAATTTCAAGATTAAACATAATAATCGGTCGTTTTTCGGTCGTTTTTCGGTCGTTTTTCGGTCGTTTTTCGGTCGTTTTTCGGCAGATATGTTGAAGTGGAGGTCCATACACCTACAGGACGTGTGGATATAGTGATGAAAACCGACAAGGCCCTATATCTCTTCGAGTTGAAACTCAATATGTCTGCCCAGGCAGCAATGAAGCAGATAGACCTTAAAGACTACGCCTCAAAGTTTGCCCTCTCAGGCCTGCCAATAGTAAAGGTAGGGATAAACTTCGATCCCGAACGGCGGACAATAGGAGATTGGAAGGTAGATGGTGGAAGTAGATTAGGGGGTGGATGTAAGAATTTCATTTCCTCAGTTGACTGGAAATAAAGAAAAACGCGTCCCGACATTCAAATAGTGAATGGTCGGGACGCGAATATTTTTTTTGATATGAGAGGGGCTGGTTACATCTTTGCTATGATGCCCTTGGTCTCATTGCTCATGACTTTAATTTTTTAATTCTTTAATTCCATTCTTAATGACCAGTCCCTTTGTCTGTGCATCGCGCTTTCTGCCGAGCAGGTCATAAACGGCATCGGTGTCGCCCGTAGCTTCTGCGTCTATAAGGCGCAGGTCGGTGGAGGTGCCGTCGGAGTGAATCACTTTGGCGTTGCTGAATGCGCCGGAGCCTCCCTCTGATGGTTCTGTCGTGGATTCCTTTGCCACGAAATA
>NZ_NPJI01000041.1 GCF_002251435.1 Prevotella sp. P2-180 | reverse complement strand
TAGGGTGTCCAGTTTGTCGTTCCAAAAACGCACTGGATTAGCCCTGTTTGAAATGTTAATTTAAAGCTCTGATATTTAACGTTTTAGTAATAGAATTAGTTCTTTGAAAATTTGTGTATCTCATTGATTTTTAGTATCTTTGTAGATAATTACAATCATCTAAAAACAATGAAAAAGTCAGAATCAACATCTCGTAAAGAGACTCCAGAAGAGGAACTGAAACGTCTTCGTGAAGAGAATAAGTCCTTGAAGTCAGAACTCAAGAAGTCTGGTAAGCAACATGAGCAAACCAAAGGTAAACTCAAGAAAGCCAAGGATGATCTTAAACAGACCAAGGCCGAACTCAAAAAAAAAGACGTCACGCAGACAACCTTGAGCAAAGAGCAGAAAGAATTACTTTCGACGCTGTTCCCGGACATCGATATTCGCTTCTGGTGATCAAGCTCTGCATACTGATTTACACCCGTACGAACTGCGGTCTTCGCACCGTGGTGAAGATTCTGGAGATCTTCGGCGAGGTATTCGAAGGCAAGTGCGGGAAGGTTCCATGCTACAACACAGTAGAGAACTGGATGAAGAAGCTGGGGCTGTCCGTTTACGAGAACGACCGTACTCCATGCAGAGGAGGTAAGTATGCAGTCGTAGTAGATGAAAGCATATTCATCAACAGCGAAAAACTGCTTCTTCTGCTTGGCATTCCTGCCCGTCATAAAGGTGAGCCTGTGAAGCATGAGGATGTGACGGTTGTCGGCATGAAGGTTGGCAAGGCCTTCGATGGTGATGCAATCAAACAGGAGATAGAGGAGGCGGCCAAGAAAGCAGGCAGCAACCCTGAGTATATCATCAACGACCAGGCGCACAACCTTACGAATGGAGTCGCCAAATCTGGTATTGCTCAGCACATTGACATCAGTCATGCCATGGGCACAATCTTGAAGAAAGTGTATGGTAAACAGGCTGATTTCGTTGCATTTACCAAACTGTTGGGTGAGGTAAGGCTGCAATATCATCTTACAGACAAGGCTTACCTGCTTCCTCCTAACATGAGGACCATCGCCAGGTTCATGAACATGTCGTCATGGGTTGACTGGGGACAGCACATGCTACATGCATATAGCATCCTGCCCAAGGAGAAGCAAGAGGCATACTCTTTCGTTCCAGAGAATAAAGAGCTGCTTGATGAACTTGCTGTGGCTGTTGATGCAGTAAGGCATGTTGAGGAAATCTGCAAGACAAAAGGCTTCAATATTGCCACATGCAATGAGTGCAAGCATTATATCATCAGGAATGTCATTGGCAACGCCAACAACCGCAGAGCCATGCTAGGCATCAGGATGCTTGACTACTTCAAGAAAGAAGAGGCTTTGCTGGTTGATGATGTGCAGAATGACAACATCTCATCTGACATCATTGAGTCTGACTATGGAATCTTCAAGTCGAAGAAGTCACCAAACAAACTGTATGGTATTACTCCTTTCGTGCTGTTGATTCCGCTATATCCAAAACTCGTGAACAAATCTGTTACTGATACATTTAATTTCAAAGAGCGCTTAGTGAATGTTAAACTTAAGGACATTGATACTTGGGCTGCCAAGAACATGTCCACAAACTGGGTTACAGAACGAACCAAAATATTCAGAAAAACTATCTGAATTTGGAACCGTTAACTGGACACCCTA
>NZ_NPJI01000040.1 GCF_002251435.1 Prevotella sp. P2-180 | reverse complement strand
CTGACCAAAAGTTGCTGCCAATATTGTAAACGCCATATTATCTAGAGATAACATATTGTTCATTAATCCTGTTTATAGATTCAAATTGATTGAATCAGATCCAGATGATAATAAATTTGTGGATTGTACTATACATTCCAATGCAAAATATATAGTGAGCCAGGACAAACATTTTGGTATTTTGAGAGATATAGATTTTCCAAAACTGGATGTTATTGATATTGATACATTTTAGCACATTCTTTACAGATAATAAAATCCTCCCGAAATCCATGTGACATTTGACACTTGGGGTTATTGGATGGTGTTGAGAGAAGCCACATAATTGTAAATAATCTGAGAAATGTTTGGAGGAATGGGAAATAGTTTGTATATTTGCGGAAAAATAAGAGGGTTATAGGGCCAGGTACATTGGTTCACTCTTTCGAACCAGTGAACCTATCCCTATGATTCAAGAAGATGGCTTCTCAACGGTGGATTTCCGCTACGATGCCTGCGGGCTTTGGACAACATTCAGGTATCAGTATCCTGCCAGGGTAGTTGGAAATACGGAAAACGTCCATGAAACTACCTTGGTAGGGCATGAAAAGGGCATGAAAACTACCAAGAAAACTACCAAGAAAACTACCAAGAAAACATCTAGTATACAAGATGAAATAATAAATTGTCTTCAGAAGAACCCTTATGCTACAGTAAAAGAAGTGCAGATGCAATTCAAAAGTATGACGATTGACGGAATACAGTATCACATAAAACGCCTTAAGTCAATGGGGCTCTTAAAAAGAATAGGACCTGACAAGGGTGGATATTGGCAAGTAATGGATATGCAGTAAATGAATAAGTTATTTTAAAAAGAATACGTTATGTTGACATCATCAATGAATTCAAGCGACCTCCTTCGCATTCTGTCTGCGGATCATGAAAGAATCATAAGATGGGGGCAGTATAGGATAAAGGAGATGAGAAGTGAATTGCTAAGAGGAATGAAAGACAAAATATGGAAGTATTTTGACTATCATACCGATAATGCAGACTATATTATTGTGATACATTGTAATAGGGCTGGCAAATTTGGTATAATAAGATTTGCTTATATCAAAGAGACTAACGAATACTTGACGAAAATACAATGTGTTCCTGGATATAACGCAATTTCAGTACATATGCTGCACAGGTATGCTGAAAGGGTTCTAAAAAATAAAAACTTGTCTATTGGGGAAACATTACTTGCTTTTTCCCAGCAGAACATGTCTATTGTCATATATCATGATGATACGAATTTTGTCGCGGCAAATGGAAAGGGGTTAGTATTGATGAAATATGATGCTCGTCGTGACATCATATGTATGAAAACCTTCGTTAGTCTTGACATGTTAAAGGAAAGCCAGTATTCTGCATGGGAAAAAGTAAGTGAAATACTGAAAAGTAAACAAGAGTTCAAATCTTTTACTGCTCAACGAAAAGGAATGATAGGAGAGGAAAAGTGGAAATCTCTGGTGGATATTGACGATAAGCAAGTTTTGTCAAAACAAGAAGCATTTGAACTATATGCAACTTTTTACAAAGAATAGTGTGGAAAATAGGCAAGTTATGATGAATACATAGATAATGGGTCATAGGTCGAGTAGAGCGAGGGAGTTTCACCCTCACCCTCTCACAGAACCGTGCGTGAAAGTCTCCCCTCACACGGCTCTTCACACTCAACTCTTTGTGCATAGACATAACCTTGGAGTCTGACCTCTC
>NZ_NPJI01000004.1 GCF_002251435.1 Prevotella sp. P2-180 | reverse complement strand
TTCAATGTAAGACAGGAGCGAGAATATCAAAGACGAGGTTATCTTGAGCTTCTCCCAACAGATTGTCAACATATACTATGATGCCTCGTGGAAAGACACACCATCCATGAAAATTGGAATATCTTTTTTCTTTCAAAGGGAACTCCCCGACCACATTGAAATCCTTGTCCATAAAAGAGACGTAAAGTTTTCTTGCGTCAACTACAGAATCACGGTCTTTATGTTTTTTTACATCTATGCCGTCAAGTATGAATCTAACATACAATTCTACTTGAGGGATATAAGCCACATCAAAAAAGTGGACATTATTCCAAGCATATTCCAGCATCTCAACACTGTTAATAGACCCATTGTATGGATTGATCGTATTATCCGTAAACTTAGATTCTGCCTTGTATTCTTGTTTCTCTCCTGTAGATAGTTCAATGGTTTGGATATTTGATTCGTATGGGTAATTATATATAATCTTGTTGTTTGCAAATGATACATTCGGATAGGTCATATAGCCGTACGAATTCTTGCCGTTTCTGTTACATACAGCCCCATCAAGCTCAACCTCCTTTACTATCTTCTTTTGCTTAAGACTGTAATACTCCACAAAATATCTGCCATTAACATCTACAGGATATAACAAACAATCATTGTCATACCATCCCATAACGGCGGTTTGCTTTGCATAGTTAGCATTCAAGAAAACAGATCTGTCTTCCTTGAATTTGTATAGCAATTTACCCTGGCTGTCAATCAGATAAAAAGCTACTTGGTCATATATCCAAATAGAATCCCTGGTGATTGGCATAATAGCAGTGGGTCTTCCCAAAATACCGTTTTCTCCGTGGTGCTCCAACTGTATCTTATTCAAAAGCGTAGAGTCTGAAAAAATGTCCAACGCATGTGTTCTGTAGTTATATCCCATAATGGCAATACTGTCGCCACATGGATATGAGCAACTTAAATTATAAGATTGCAAAAACTGTATAGAGTCCACTGGCTGTATATACTTGGAGGAAATCTCCAAGGAGTCTATTATTGATGTATTGTTATCTGTAGTTCCAGACTTGTTACAAGAGAACATAACAAACGCCACTAAAGCACAATGTAGATATAATAATTTTGGAGTCATATATAATGTTTTTAGAACTTATTATGATGGTATGAGTCGTGAATGCAGCCAATGCAAATAAATGACACCACATACAATAACATTGAATATACGAACAATAATCTTCATTTTTTATACCTATGATAAAATAACACGGGATTTGAATTTTCTGTAAGTCCCATGAGTTTGTCATATTTGTCTATGTCTTTTTTCACCTTGCCCTTCTGAATGAAATTTTCAACAAAATAAGAAATATGATTTGTCTGAAGAATAGAAACCACCCCTTTGTCATCGCTATAACATAAATCCATTGGAACATTGTTCTCATCTGAAACATAGTCGTTAACAAGCATGCCTGTAGTTTGGGATTCTTTTTTGTCAACATCATAGAGTAGATACATTCGTCTCAAACCTTTCATATATTGGAATAATAACTTACCCGGCATCTCTACAATACGCGATATCTGATATATTTTATTTGCATTGCCCAAGTACTCCATGTCGATGAAATAATTTTCAGTTGAAAATTTTTCTTTAACTGCTGCTACGTCCTTTGACGTAATAAAGTCATCGCTCAAGACAATATATTGGGGTATTATTCCTGATGATGTCATACCCACGATTGTATTTGAAAACATACCTACATATTTTGGACAATCCGTATTCTTTGAATAGAAATTGCTATATGGCAGTCTAAGAGGGATATTCCACCCCATATTATATTCGGCTGATTTAAGATATTTATTGGTTATTTCCCCATTATTTGGACTAACCTCTTTCAACTCATACATATTATTGTTGTCGATGGAGGTTTTATTCAAATAAAACTTGTCATCCAAAAACTGCATACAGTATGTTCTATATCCGTCACGTGCCGTATTTGTGCTGCAAATAAACTTTCCGGTTTTGATATCATATTTCAATATGGCATCCATTGCCTCGTCAAAAAGGTATATTTCTCCTTTTTTCCTGTCAATTGAAAAGTCAGCCAATTCCAAATATTCCCCATGTCCCCTTCCGGCTTCAGCTATATTCTTGTCAAATGAGCCATCCATATTGAAGACATACAGTTTGTTAGACATGTCATCAAGAATATATATCTTTTCATCATACAATTCTATAGACCGCACATTTTGGACTATACAATTGTCGTTAGTCTCCAAAACTATAGTCA
Organism: Prevotella sp. P2-180; assembly: GCF_002251435.1. Lineage (GTDB taxonomy): Bacteria > Bacteroidota > Bacteroidia > Bacteroidales > Bacteroidaceae > Prevotella. The sequence goes on along the minus strand of NZ_NPJI01000004.1, from coordinate 11,528 downwards.
AAGGTTTATCGACTATAGAGGAAAGGTATATTTCCCTTTCCTCCATAGCTTTGTCTATATTAATTGTATCAGCATCAGCACATATTAATGATGCATTATAGCTGCTGCAAGAACATTGCATGGCAACTATTACAATAATAAACAATACTTGTTTCATTTTAGCAATCCTTATCTTCTGAAGTGTTTATATCTTTTTTAGTACCGTGCCAAGGTGTACACGCCACTTCATATCCTTTGAAACCAACGGTACATTTTTCATCAGGTGAAATCCACCTCAACCACAACACTTCCGTAATACCTATTAATATCTAATAGGATATAGTTGGAATAAAGGGTGGCATCTACTGAGGGGACGGAAGTCCTTGGACCTGTTTGATGATAGGAATTAAGGCGTAACTTTTTTTTGAGCACTGCTATTTACAAGAAATAGAAAAAGCGCAAACAATACGCATAATGATAATTTTAATGTATTCATAACCATGTTATTCTAGTTTTTGCTGCAAAATTACATCAATTACTCATAATATGCAAGAAAAACAGGTAGTCAATAGTTTATTCTTAAAATATGCAATAACAACTGAATAACAAACACTTAAACGGTTAGATGGCTTTTATGACAGGTAGATTGTTACTGGTTATGAAACAAAATCAAAACCAAATGTTACATTTTACATCGCATTTGAATCAATCAACTTCGCTATAATCCCTGAATTACGTTCCTCACGGATTGGTCCTTGTCTGTAATGCCCATCTTTTCCTTGAAACTGTATAGTTTGCGTTTCATGGAATTTACGGTGATACAATAGATATTTGCCATATCCTCATTAGACAGTCCAATGCGAATAAGCATACACATCTGTATTTCATCATTACTAAGACTTGGATATCTCTCCTTGAGTTTGCTTACAAAATACTCTTCTCCACCTTCAAGCAGTGAATGCAGTTGATTCCAGTCGTTGTCATTAATGACGATATGACTGCTTTGTCCTTTTGCATCCTTGATCTTTTTCGCAAGTTCAAGCCTTTCAAACAGTCCGTTTTTCAACAAGGCTATTTGCTTGTTCTTTGACTCAAGCAATAGATGATGCTCTTTTTCCAAATATTCCTTTTCCTTTCTTTGTGATTCAAGTTCCATTTCATACTGATCTTGCATATACTTTATCTCTTGTGCATGCAAGGCTTTCTTTTTTGAATGATTGACAAACACCAATGCCGACAATAATAATACTGTAACGACGATGAAAAATATTACACCGTTTCTGACCATCACTGCATTTTCCTGCCTCTCTAACTGCCGACCTTGGTTGATGGTCTCCTCAAAATACTTCCCTTTATATGAATAAAGATCCAGCATATACATCTTCGTATATTTGTCCAAAGAATCAATGTCATCGGAATGTTGCTTGTCAAATAATCTTTTGCCAGACATCTTGCAGAGATCCATATACAACGTGTATTTTTGTTGGTTGCTACATCTTTTTACACAATCGCGCAGTATCTTTTCTGCCGCTTCCAAAGAGTCACTTTTTTGCAAACAGAAGGCATAAGAAATCAGCAATTTGTCACTATGCATTACCTCTAATGCCTTGCATGAATAATATAAAGCAGAATCTGTTTCATCGAAATAATTATAAACTCCACTGTAAATATAATACACATCAGCGATAACTACTTTGTCTATCTTGCTATTCAACATTCCCTTAGCCTGCCTTAAGTATGCAAATGCCGAATCCTTTTGGTCATCCATTGCGTAACTGAATGCGAGGTTTAAAGTATAAAAAACGATGTTCGCTAATTTTCTTGTCTTCGATGTTTTGTAAAGTGCCACCCCCTGACGGGCATACTCTATTGACTGCTTGGTGTTGCTGAGAACAATGCTTCGACTCAGTTTCTCCAATGCAAGACACTGGAGGTCAACGTCGCCACGCTCCTTAGCATTGTTGATAACGTTCCGAAAACAATCCTCACACTGGGTTGTACTATCGTTCAGGAAATAATATTTGCCCATATAGTATTGGCTCAGCCCATAGTACTTTGTCTCCGGCTCACCTTTATAATATATGTAGGACTGGCGGATGAGCGTGTCCATATCCACATCTACGCCCGACTTGTCCTGTGCCATGGTGAAGAGCAGGCCATAGCGCGCCCTGTCTGATTTTGACAACGAGTATCTGTCAACAGTTGACAGCAAAGCCAAGGATGAATCCGGAGATTGCTCAACAATCCTCTCGGCTTCATCCATCACTTTCGCATTCCTGCCGCATGAGCAAAGCATTGTCAGCAGCAATGCAATAAGTAACGTAAAATATTCTTTAGACCCATTCATTGCCATTAAAGATGCTTCTGATTCAGTCAAACTTGAATACAAAGGTACATCTTTTTATGATAATGGCATCAGAACACGCAAAATTATATACTTTTTTAACAAGCCTTTTCAAATCATTTCACTGCTGTCCCATTAAACTTTCTCAAATTAGCGGGACTGCAGTGGAATTACTTAAAATAAAGCCAATAGCCTGGAAGAACCTGATAACTATCGGAAATAGTCAGGAAAAGGCATATTGGAGTGTCAAAACTTCTTGGCACAAGATATGCTGCTGTCCAACTACAATCCTTGTCAATATCCTTTGTTTTAACGGTTACATGCAAATAGAACCCTTTATCGGTATCGGCTCTTTCAAAACTATCTAAAGTTATTTCTTTCACCTGTTTGATGTGCGAACCGTGGATAAGCAATAACTTCGACTTACGAAAATTTATCTGCGGCAATTCTTTTGTATGGCCTGCAAATATTCGGTTGAGTTCCGCCTCATTCTCGACAAGCACTAATACTTCATTTTCTATATCTAACGGCACTTGGGGTACACTACAAGGACTTATAATGCTTTCCTCATCACTGTCGTCACAACTGCAAGCTGCCAAGCATGGCAATATACAAAAACAAAATAATTTAATGAATCTGAACATATTATCTCTTTTTTATTACGCAACACTTTCGATTAATATTAATTTTGTGTATTTCCGAATTTCGCCTATTTAAGTGTTGCGTTAAAAACTGGCAAATTACGAAAATATCCTGCAAATATAAAGAGCGTTAATATATTTTGCACTGCAAATTTACATCAATTTGTCAAAATAAGCAAGAAAAACAGGTAGTCAATAGTTTATTCTTAAAACATATAATAAACCATTGGAAAACAATCACTTGGATGTAAAGATGGCTTTTTAGCCAGGTAGATTATTTTTGATTATGAAACAAATTCAAAACTAAATGCAACATTTTGCATAGCATTTATATCAATGAATGCCATCATAAGCCCTGAATTACGTTCCTCACGGATTGGTCCTTGTCTGTAATGCCCATCTTTTCCTTAAAACTGTATAGTTTGCGTTTCATGGAATTAACTGTGATACAATGTATTGTTATCTGTAGTTCCAGAATTGTTACAAGAGAACATAACAAACGCCACTAAAGCACAATGTAGATATAATAATTTTGGAGTCATATATAATGTTTTTAGAACTTATTATGATGGTATGAGTCGTGAATGCAGCCAATGCAAATAATGCAAAGACAGATAATGACATAAAATTTTTCTTTTTCATTTTGATAAAAATTTGATTAATACTATTTATAAACAATCACATTGATTACAAAGAGGAAATCTTCTCTTCTATGTCACGATTTGCTCTACATGAGACCAATAACATACCGATCATCCATACAGTAAGTATTGAAATAATAAGAATACAGTTATTATATCTCATAGAATTAACTTTGCTCTAAAACGAATAAATAAACAATGTAAGCGCACAATCATCTATTTGGGGCTTCCAATTAGGCAATGACTTGATATCATCAGTTGAGTATATTCCAATAAGAGAATCGCCTTTCTGGAATATCGGCGAGAAAGGCCTACCGCTATTTATGTCAAAGCTGCCGGTTTTAATTGTGCCGTCCTCCTTTGAATAAATACAATAGTTCTGTTTGTGGTCATACATAAAACTACATATAAAATGTTTGGTCGTGACAAAATAGTCTTTTATGAAGAGTGATTGTTTTCCATTCGCTTCATTTTCATTGATGTTTGGGAAGTGTACAGTATAGGATTTTGACATTTTTCCTTCTTTCCAACGATATATGTCATTAGACATCAGTTCGTGAAGGTAGTAATCGCTATCATGTCTTATCAACGACTTACACATAAATAATTCTTGTCCAATAGGTGAAGCTGCAACATCTGTATTAAGGATGGTTCCTTTTTTATCAGTGTGAATGAAACGATTGTCATCTTTTGCCACATCCATTTTTGAAAACAAGAAACCATCCTCTGTCACTTCAAAATCCCAAGGGACAAAGCTAAGAGACACCTTGTCCAAGTAATTGAGATTTTTATCGTATTCTAATACTTTCCTGTTATTCGAATCTAATATATATACAGTATCGTTCATTTCTGCGATTGCTTCAATTCCTAAGTATTCATTGGAAGCATGGCCTATATTAACCAACTGCTTTAGCAACTTGCCCGAACCGATGTCAAACAATGAAATGCAGTTGTTGAAATCAGAAACATAAAGTAAGGAATCTGTCATATATATGTTTTTAATCATAGACACTGACGCAAACTCCTCGCCAACATAAAAGTATAACGTATCTACTTTTGATGCTAACGAGGCAAAATCCATGGTGTTATCTTCGTATCCCGATATATTAATATCACACAATTCCGTTTGGTTGGAATTATTTGAACAGGATAACAATAATAAGCATACCGACAGGTAAAATATTAGCTTCTTCATTTTTACTTATTAGAAATTATTATAAAATATCAGTCGAATTAGAAATTATGACTACAACAACTTATTGCAGAATGTTTGTGAGATGGCGATTGTTTTCATAAGTAAACACACTCTCCTCATGTCACTTTACAAGCTATATTTTTTGTTTTTGCTGCAAAATTACATCAATTACTCATAATATGCAAGAAAGACAGGTAGTCAATAGTTTATTCTTAAAATATGCAATAAACAACTGAAAAACAAACACTTAAACGGTTAGATGGCTTTTTTTGGCAGGTAGATTGTTACTGGTTATGAAACAAAATCAAAACCAAATGTTACATTTTACATCGCATTTGAATCGATCAACTTCGCTATAATCCCAGAATTACGTTTCTTACGGATTGGTCCTTGTCTGTAATGCACATCTTTTCCTTGAAACTGTATAGTTTGCGTTTCATGGAATTAATGGTGATACAATAGATATTTGCCATATCCTCATTAGACAGTCCAATACGAATAAGCATACACATCTGTATTTCATCATTACTAAGACTTGGATCCCTCTTCTTGAGGAAACATTCCTCACACTCAGTTGTACTATCGTTCAGGAAATAGTATTTGCCAAGGATGAATCCGGAGATTGCTCGACAATCCTCTCGGCTTCATCCATGACTTTCCATTCCTGCCGCATGAGCAAAGCTTTGTCAGCAGCAATGCAATAAGTAACGTAAAACATTCTTTAGTCCCATTCATTGCCATTAAATATGCGGTAGAGGTGAGTCCGATATTTGAATATTGAAGTGAAGGACTTATAGTTCCTCGCTTTTAAACAGACCGCCAGAGCCATAGAGACGTTCAACTTCAATGTAAGACAGGAGCGAGAATATCAAAGACGAGGTTATCTTGAGCTTCTCCCAACAGATTGTCAACATATACTATGATGCCTCGTGGAAAGACACACCATCCATGAAAATTGGAATATCTTTTTTCTTTCAAAGGGAACTCCCCGACCACATTGAAATCCTTGTCCATAAAAGAGACGTAAAGTTTTCTTGCGTCAACTACAGAATCACGGTCTTTATGTTTTTTTACATCTATGCCGTCAAGTATGAATCTAACATACAATTCTACTTGAGGGATATAAGCCACATCAAAAAAGTGGACATTATTCCAAGCATATTCCAGCATCTCAACACTGTTAATAGACCTCTTGTATGGATTGATCGTATTATCCGTAAACTTAGATTCTGCCTTGTATTCTTGTTTCTCTCCTGTAGATAGTTCAATGGTTTGGATATTTGATTCGTATGGGTAATTATATATAATCTTGTTGTTTGCAAATGATACATTCGGATAGGTCATATAGCCGTACGAATTCTTGCCGTTTCTGTTACATACAGCCCCATCAAGCTCAACCTCCTTTACTATCTTCTTTTGCTTAAGACTGTAATACTCCACAAAATATCTGCCATTAACATCTACAGGATATAACAAACAATCATTGTCATACCATCCCATAACGGCGGTTTGCTTTGCATAGTTAGCATTCAAGAAAACAGATCTGTCTTCCTTGAATTTGTATAGCAATTTACCCTGGCTGTCAATCAGATAAAAAGCTACTTGGTCATATATCCAAATAGAATCCCTGGTGATTGGCATAATAGCAGTGGGTCTTCCCAAAATACCGTTTTCTCCGTGGTGCTCCAACTGTATCTTATTCAAAAGCGTAGAGTCTGAAAAAATGTCCAACGCATGTGTTCTGTAGTTATATCCCATAATGGCAAGACTGTCGCCACATGGATATGAGCAACTTAAATTATAAGATTGCAAAAACTGTATAGAGTCCACTGGCTGTATATACTTGGAGGAAATCTCCAAGGAGTCTATTATTGATGTATTGTTATCTGTAGTTCCAGACTTGTTACAAGAGAACATAACAAACGCCATTAAAGCACAATGTAGATATAATAATTTTGGAGTCATATATAATGTTTTTAGAACTTATTATGATGGTATGAGTCGTGAATGCAGCCAATGCAAATAAATGACACCACATACAATAACATTGAATATACGAACAATAATCTTCATTTTTTATACCTATGATAAAATAACACGGGATTTGAATTTTCTGTAAGTCCCATGAGTTTGTCATATTTGTCTATGTCTTTTTTCACCTTGCCCTTCTGAATGAAATTTTCAACAAAATAAGAAATATGATTTGTCTGAAGAATAGAAACCACCCCTTTGTCATCGCTATAACATAAATCCATTGGAACATTGTTCTCATCTGAAACATAGTCGTTAACAAGCATGCCTGTAGTTTGGGATTCTTTTTTGTCAACATCATAGAGTAGATACATTCGTCTCAAACCTTTCATATATTGGAATAATAACTTACCCGGCATCTCTACAATACGCGATATCTGATATATTTTATTTGCATTGCCCAAGTACTCCATGTCGATGAAATAATTTTCAGTTGAAAATTTTTCTTTAACTGCTGCTACGTCCTTTGACGTAATAAAGTCATCGCTCAAGACAATATATTGGGGTATTATTCCTGATGATGTCATACCCACGATTGTATTTGAAAACATACCTACATATTTTGGACAATCCGTATTCTTTGAATAGAAATTGCTATATGGCAGTCTAAGAGGGATATTCCACCCCATATTATATTCGGCTGATTTAAGATATTTATTGGTTATTTCCCCATTATTTGGACTAACCTCTTTCAACTCATACATATTATTGTTGTCGATGGAGGTTTTATTCAAATAAAACTTGTCATCCAAAAACTGCATACAGTATGTTCTATATCCGTCACGTGCCGTATTTGTGCTGCAAATAAACTTTCCGGTTTTGATATCATATTTCAATATGGCATCCATTGCCTCGTCAAAAAGGTATATTTCTCCTTTTTTCCTGTCAATTGAAAAGTCAGCCAATTCCAAATATTCCCCATGTCCCCTTCCGGCTTCAGCTATATTCTTGTCAAATGAGCCATCCATATTGAAGACATACAGTTTGTTAGACATGTCATCAAGAATATATATCTTTTCATCATACAATTCTATAGACCGCACATTTTGGACTATACAATTGTCGTTAGTCTCCAAAACTATAGTCAAAGGTTTATCGACTATAGAGGAAAGGTATATTTCCCTTTCCTCCATAGCTTTGTCTATATTAATTGTATCAGCATCAGCACATATTAATGATGCATTATAGCTGCTGCAAGAACATTGCATGGCAACTATTACAATAATAAACAATACTTGTTTCATTTTAGCAATCCTTATCTTCTGAAGTGTTTATATCTTTTTTAGTACCGTGCCAAGGTGTACACGCCACTTCATATCCTTTGAAACCAACGGTACATTTTTCATCAGGTGAAATCCACCTCAACCACAACACTTCCGTAATACCTATTAATATCTAATAGGATATAGTTGGAATAAAGGGTGGCATCTACTGAGGGGACGGAAGTCCTTGGACCTGTTTGATGATAGGAATTAAGGCGTAACTTTTTTTTGAGCACTGCTATTTACAAGAAATAGAAAAAGCGCAAACAATACGCATAATGATAATTTTAATGTATTCATAACCATGTTATTCTAGTTTTTGCTGCAAAATTACATCAATTACTCATAATATGCAAGAAAAACAGGTAGTCAATATTTTATTCTTAAAATATGCAATAACAACTGAATAACAAACACTTAAACGGTTAGATGGCTTTTATGACAGGTAGATTGTTACTGGTTATGAAACAAAATCAAAACCAAATGTTACATTTTACATCGCATTTGAATCAATCAACTTCGCTATAATCCCTGAATTACGTTCCTCACGGATTGGTCCTTGTCTGTAATGCCCATCTTTTCCTTGAAACTGTATAGTTTGCGTTTCATGGAATTTACGGTGATACAATAGATATTTGCCATATCCTCATTAGACAGTCCAATGCGAATAAGCATACACATCTGTATTTCATCATTACTAAGACTTGGATATCTCTCCTTGAGTTTGCTTACAAAATACTCTTCTCCACCTTCAAGCAGTGAATGCAGTTGATTCCAGTCGTTGTCATTAATGACGATATGACTGCTTTGTCCTTTTGCATCCTTGATCTTTTTCGCAAGTTCAAGCCTTTCAAACAGTCCGTTTTTCAACAAGGCTATTTGCTTGTTCTTTGACTCAAGCAATAGATGATGCTCTTTTTCCAAATATTCCTTTTCCTTTCTTTGTGATTCAAGTTCCATTTCATACTGATCTTGCATATACTTTATCTCTTGTGCATGCAAGGCTTTCTTTTTTGAATGATTGACAAACACCAATGCCGACAATAATAATACTGTAACGACGATGAAAAATATTACACCGTTTCTGACCATCACTGCATTTTCCTGCCTCTCTAACTGCCGACCTTGGTTGATGGTCTCCTCAAAATACTTCCCTTTATATGAATAAAGATCCAGCATATACATCTTCGTATATTTGTCCAAAGAATCAATGTCATCGGAATGTTGCTTGTCAAATAATCTTTTGCCAGACATCTTGCAGAGATCCATATACAACGTGTATTTTTGTTGGTTGCTACATCTTTTTACACAATCGCGCAGTATCTTTTCTGCCGCTTCCAAAGAGTCACTTTTTTGCAAACAGAAGGCATAAGAAATCAGCAATTTGTCACTATGCATTACCTCTAATGCCTTGCATGAATAATATAAAGCAGAATCTGTTTCATCGAAATAATTATAAACTCCACTGTAAATATAATACACATCAGCGATAACTACTTTGTCTATCTTGCTATTCAACATTCCCTTAGCCTGCCTTAAGTATGCAAATGCCGAATCCTTTTGGTCATCCATTGCGTAACTGAATGCGAGGTTTAAAGTATAAAAAACGATGTTCGCTAATTTTCTTGTCTTCGATGTTTTGTAAAGTGCCACCCCCTGACGGGCATACTCTATTGACTGCTTGGTGTTGCTGAGAACAATGCTTCGACTCAGTTTCTCCAATGCAAGACACTGGAGGTCAACGTCGCCACGCTCCTTAGCATTGTTGATAACGTTCCGAAAACAATCCTCACACTGGGTTGTACTATCGTTCAGGAAATAATATTTGCCCATATAGTATTGGCTCAGCCCATAGTACTTTGTCTCCGGCTCACCTTTATAATATATGTAGGACTGGCGGATGAGCGTGTCCATATCCACATCTACGCCCGACTTGTCCTGTGCCATGGTGAAGAGCAGGCCATAGCGCGCCCTGTCTGATTTTGACAACGAGTATCTGTCAACAGTTGACAGCAAAGCCAAGGATGAATCCGGAGATTGCTCAACAATCCTCTCGGCTTCATCCATCACTTTCGCATTCCTGCCGCATGAGCAAAGCATTGTCAGCAGCAATGCAATAAGTAACGTAAAATATTCTTTAGACCCATTCATTGCCATTAAAGATGCTTCTGATTCAGTCAAACTTGAATACAAAGGTACATCTTTTTATGATAATGGCATCAGAACACGCAAAATTATATACTTTTTTAACAAGCCTTTTCAAATCATTTCACTGCTGTCCCATTAAACTTTCTCAAATTAGCGGGACTGCAGTGGAATTACTTAAAATAAAGCCAATAGCCTGGAAGAACCTGATAACTATCGGAAATAGTCAGGAAAAGGCATATTGGAGTGTCAAAACTTCTTGGCACAAGATATGCTGCTGTCCAACTACAATCCTTGTCAATATCCTTTGTTTTAACGGTTACATGCAAATAGAACCCTTTATCGGTATCGGCTCTTTCAAAACTATCTAAAGTTATTTCTTTCACCTGTTTGATGTGCGAACCGTGGATAAGCAATAACTTCGACTTACGAAAATTTATCTGCGGCAATTCTTTTGTATGGCCTGCAAATATTCGGTTGAGTTCCGCCTCATTCTCGACAAGCACTAATACTTCATTTTCTATATCTAACGGCACTTGGGGTACACTACAAGGACTTATAATGCTTTCCTCATCACTGTCGTCACAACTGCAAGCTGCCAAGCATGGCAATATACAAAAACAAAATAATTTAATGAATCTGAACATATTATCTCTTTTTTATTACGCAACACTTTCGATTAATATTAATTTTGTGTATTTCCGAATTTCGCCTATTTAAGTGTTGCGTTAAAAACTGGCAAATTACGAAAATATCCTGCAAATATAAAGAGCGTTAATATATTTTGCACTGCAAATTTACATCAATTTGTCAAAATAAGCAAGAAAAACAGGTAGTCAATAGTTTATTCTTAAAACATATAATAAACCATTGGAAAACAATCACTTGGATGTAAAGATGGCTTTTTAGCCAGGTAGATTATTTTTGATTATGAAACAAATTCAAAACTAAATGCAACATTTTGCATAGCATTTATATCAATGAATGCCATCATAAGCCCTGAATTACGTTCCTCACGGATTGGTCCTTGTCTGTAATGCCCATCTTTTCCTTAAAACTGTATAGTTTGCGTTTCATGGAATTAACTGTGATACAATGTATTGTTATCTGTAGTTCCAGAATTGTTACAAGAGAACATAACAAACGCCACTAAAGCACAATGTAGATATAATAATTTTGGAGTCATATATAATGTTTTTAGAACTTATTATGATGGTATGAGTCGTGAATGCAGCCAATGCAAATAATGCAAAGACAGATAATGACATAAAATTTTTCTTTTTCATTTTG
>NZ_NPJI01000039.1 GCF_002251435.1 Prevotella sp. P2-180 | reverse complement strand
AATTATTAACGTAAAAGTTATTATAAATATGAAAAAGATTACTTTTGTACTATTATCCCTGTTGATGGCGTCAATAAACTTGATGGCGCAAACGACAAAACCAGAAACTGGATTGATAAACAAAACAAGCTGCGGCTCGTTCTGGCGCTTTGATTTCAACTATGAAACCATTGATGCTGACGGAGAGACTCCCATAGTGCTGTCTGCCGCCATTTTCATGACCAACAGCGTCTACAGCAAGACGATGAAGGCAAAGGGCTGCGGATTGCTTAATCATTATACCATAAGCGACGACAAGTCACGTCCTACCAATGTGAGCAGCTTTTTTACGTTGGAGGGATTATTGTCAAACACCAATTACATCATAATAGAGTCCGACGGATTCGGATTTGGCGTCGATGTGAAGCGCAATCAAAAGTATCTTCAGGGAAGGGCAACGGCCCGCGTAAACATTGATGCTTTCATTGCCGGAAGAAAAATTCTGGAAGATGAGGGATATGAATATGAAAATGTGGTGCTCAATCTCGGCTACTCACAAGGCGGAAACTCCGGAATGTGGGTCAACAGACTTGTGGCTGAGGGATACCGCAGCGACGAACTGCCGAAAATAGACCTTTGCGTGATTGGTGGCGGCCCATACGACATGTACGCCCACTATAAGAAACTGGCAGAAGAAAACATGACCCAATACCCCGTGGCACTGCCACTGATTATGAGCGGAATGATTGACGCTGGCGGATACAAGGTGAATTATGAAGATATCTTCAACGAAGAGTTTGCCAATGACCTGCCTGAACTGTTTGACTCAAAAGAGCATGACACCGACTACATCAACAATTATATCTATGAGAACTACGGCAGTATAAACGAAAAGAGTCTTGCCCTTGACGAAATCGTGACGTCCGCTTTCTTTGACGAGGAGAATGAAGCCATGAAGGACATCATATTACATCTGAAGGAGAACTCGCTCGTGTATGATGCGTGGAAACCGGAAAAGACAGACAAAATAAGCTTTGTACATTCTACGGAAGACGAAGTGGTGCCGGTATTGAACATGTACAACATGGAGAAGCATCTGAACGACAATGGTTACACTTCTTATGACATAACTTATTTTGATGGTCTGCACACGCCCACCGGCACTAGTTATGCCTTCTTCGCAGCCAGTGCCATTAGCAATTTTGTGCCTGCTGGTATGGAGGATGTGTTTAACGACACACCCAAAGAAGACACTCACGACATTTACAGTATAGACGGCCGTCTGTTGTTCAAGAACATGACCATTCGCGACGCATTCCAATCGCTGCCTAAGGGCATATATATTGTTAACGGCCAAAAGGTGGTGAAAGAATAATCTTCTTAAGTTTCGCATGTGATAATTCTCTATGTATAAGGGTTTAATTTAAACCACAGAGTTAAAGAGAAAAAGAGATTTGTGGTTTTATAGAGAAGGTCGCAAGCGACAGAGGACACAGAGTTTCCATGCGGCAAACATGATGCGCAGCTCTCTATGAGCTCTAAATGCCTTGGCATTCACCCTCTTTCATTAGTATAAATACTCTATATCTCTTAAACTCTGTGGTTTAATGTCGAACCGCTATTTCAGACTGTCAATCTCTTCTAACCACAGACAGCATGAAGCGTCGGACGGCATTCGCCAGTCGCCTCTCGGACTAAGGCTTACGCTTCCCACCTTTGGACCATCGGGGAGACATGAACGCTTGAACTGTTGAGCGAAGAAACGACGGAAAAATGTTTTTAACCAATGCTTAATGGTGTCGTGGTCGTAGGCAGACACCGAAGGGTCGTGGCCGTCGAAAGCCACAGTGGCCATAAGAAAGAGTTTGGCAGGACGATAGCCGAAGCGAAGGTAGTGGTAGAGGAAGAAGTCGTGGAGTTCGTATGGACCAACGAGGTCTTCGGTCTTTTGGCTTATATTGCCGTTTTCGTCGGCAGGAATCAGTTCTGGGCTAATAGGAGTGTCGATAATGTCAAGCAGCGTGAGTCGCGACTGGGCGTCTACATCGTTGTCGGCAACATATCTCACCAGATGGCGTATGAGGGTTTTGGGTATGCTTGCGTTAACTCCATACATCGACATGTGGTCGCCGTTGTATGTGGCCCAGCCAAGAGCCAGTTCGCTGAGGTCTCCAGTGCCTACTACCAGTCCTCCAACGCGGTTGGCCATGTCCATGAGTATCTGTGTTCGCTCCCTCGCTTGTGAGTTTTCGTAGGTCACGTCATGCTTTGCGCTGTCGTGGCCAATGTCCTCGAAATGCTGTGTGACACTTTTGGCTATGGAAATCTCGTGGACGGTGACTCCGAGCGACTCCATCAGGTTGACAGCGTTGAGATGGGTGCGGTCGGTGGTGCCGAAGCCTGGCATGGTGATGCCATGTATTCCTTTGCGGTCGAGCGAGAGATAGTCGAATGTGCGTACGCATACGAGTAGGGCGAGGGTAGAGTCGAGTCCGCCGCTGATGCCCACCACCACATGCTTGCAACCAGTATGATCAAGACGTTTTGCAAGTCCGGAGGTCTGTATGTTTAGTATTTCCTCGCACGAGTGTTTCATATCGTCACTCTTTGGAATGAACGGAGTGGGGTCGATGTCTCGTACGAGCCGGAATTCTGTCATTTCCTCAGGCTGTCTTGTTTTTATGTCCACTGCGCTTGCTGTGCGTTGTGCCAGTGTGAATGTGGTGTTGGAGCGTCGTTCGCTACGCAGGCGGTCAATGTCTATCTGTGCAATGCCGAGTTGTGGTTCCTTGCAGAACCTTTCTGATTCGAACAACATGCGTCCGTTTTCGGCTATGATGGCATTTCCTCCATAGACCACATCCTGTGTGCTCTCGCCGAATCCGCAGCTGGAGTATACATAAGCCGACAGGGTTCGTGCGCTTTGCTGCGAAATGAGCTGGCGAAGGTATTGGTGCTTGCCTATGAGCTCGTCGCTGGCAGAGAGGTTGACAATGATGTCGGCTCCTGCGAGTGTGAGATTGTTGCTTGGTGGCAGTGGCGACCAAAGATCCTCGCATATCTCGATGCCGAACTTTAGTCCGTCGTAAGTAGTGAACACCTTGGGTTCTGGTGTGATGGTAATGGGGTTGCCGGCAATGTAGATGGTTTGCGAATGGATGTCGAGTGCAGAGCAAAACCAGCGTTTTTCATAGAACTCGCCATAGTTTGGCAGGAATGTTTTCGGTACGATGCCAATGATGACTCCTTGCTGAACCACAACTGCGCAGTTGAGAAGTATGTCGCCTACAGCCACAGGCATACCCACGACAGAAATGATGTCGAGTTTACGTGAGAAATCTAGAAGGTGCATGAGAGCATCTTCCGCCTTTTCGAGCAGCAACTGTGAATGGAAGAGGTCTTGGCAGGAATAACCTGTAATGGAGAGTTCCGGGAAGACGATGAGTTCCACGCCACGGCTGTTGGCTATGGCTATTTGTTCCTCAATGGCGAGGATGTTATAATGAGTGTCTGCCACTTTCACTCTTGGAACAGCGGCTGCGACTGTTGCAAATCCGTATTTCATTTTTTTTTCTATTATCTTATTGTGACTTGTGTGGCACCATAACCATACTCTTGGAACGAGGCGTCTTGGTAAGTGCAGGACTTGAAGCGGTAGCGGAGCTCGTTGATAAGGGCTTGGCGCAGAATGCCTTCTCCCTTGCCATGTATAAAGACTATCTTACGTCCCTTTTCCTTCTCGTGTGACTTTATGGTCTTGCGAAAATGCTCAAGCTGATAGTTGAGAATGTCGGAAGAAGACATTCCCGAAGTGGTTTCGAGAAGTTCTGAAGCATGAAGGTCCACGACAATCGGGGCATTGGGGTCGTTGGCATCGTGTTTTGGGGCATGGGATTTAGGGCTGTCTGCCGCTATTTTACCCATCATTTCCTGTTTGAGCCGTTTTGCGTCTACAACGAGAGGACGCGCCTCTGCATCGTTTTCAATAAGAGTGAGCACGTAAGCTTTTTGCTCGAAGAAGTCGTTCTCCTGAAAGGTGTGTAACTTATAGAACTTTACTGGGTCGAGACGCAGTTGGACGTCGAGGGCTGGTTTTAGCAGGAAAGCCTTTTCCCGTTTATATGCTATGGCCTGTACAGCCACTCGGTTGTAGTTGTTGAGGTCTTCACGTCCGAATTCCTCTATGTAAATCTTTGTGTTTGGCTCTATCTCGCCAGTGGAGCGTAGGGTCCAGTTGTTTCCTTCGGCAGTCATATACGAGTAGTGGAGGAAGTAGTTGCTGTCGTTTACGATATATGTTTCGAAGCGTGTGCTGGTCATCTCCTTAGGCGACATTGGCACGAAAGCGAGATAGGCTGATAGCTTGTCGCCGCCTTTTCGCTCTTCAACAGGAGCCTTGAAGGTGACAGGCCGATCGGCGGGATCATAGTCTTCGTCCTCGTCGTCGTTATTGTATGCCTTCTTCTGTTGTTGTTTTTGGCTAACCATGCGGGAAATGCTGTAGTCGTCATCATTGACCACAACCACGTCATTTGCCGGTGTAGGAATCTGGAAACCATCCTCGTCTTCCACGAGTACGATATTGTTGCTCTGAAATCCGGCGATTTTTCCACCGCCTACAGAGCTGATGAATCTTACTTTATCTCCTATTTTCATCTTTTATGGAATTATTAAGTTACTGTCGCCGTAGCTTAGGAAACGGAAGTCGTGGGCTAGGGCGTAGTCGTATATTTTGCGCCATTCTCCATCTACAAATGCGCTTACAAGCAGCAAGAGTGTGCTTTGTGGCTGATGGAAGTTTGTGACGAGTATTTTCACTATCTTATATTCGTAGCCTGGGGCTATGATAATCTGTGTGCTGGAATGGAGTGTGGCCAGGCTGTGGCGTTCCATCCATGAGTCGAGAGCCTTTAGGGCTTCCAAGGGTGATGTTGCCGGGAGTTGGGAATATGGTTCCCACTGCGACACGTGAAGCTCTGAGGGGGCAATGTCGGGGTTGGCAATGGTTTTCAGTCCCATATAATAGAGGCTTTCCAGTGTGCGCACGCTTGTGGTTCCCACAGCTATTGCCATGGCATCGTGGGCGATGAGATGTTGTAATGTGTCGCGGTGAACCGCAATGAATTCCGTGTGCATCTCGTGTCCTTCAATCATGTCGCTTTTCACAGGCTTGAAAGTGCCGGCTCCCACGTGCAGTGTAACCTCGTCGCGTTCTATGCCGTGAGCATCAATGTCGGAGAGTACTTCGCTGGTAAAGTGCAATCCGGCAGTAGGAGCGGCCACACTGCCTTTTATCTTTGAATAAACGGTTTGGTAGGTGGTCTTGTCGCTTTCTTGTGTGTCTCTGTTGAGATATGGTGGTATGGGAAGTTCGCCAGCTGCGTCGAGTATTTCGGCAAAAGAAACGTCTTGGTTGTCCCATGAAAGCCTTATATGGTGGCATGTTCTCTCGGGAGCGAGATAATCGGCAGAAAGCGTGACGTTTTTTCCTGCCACGTCAAATGAACGTCGTAGAGTGCCGTTTTTCCATTTTTTGAGGTTTCCGACGAGACAGTGCCATTCGCATTGCCCGTGTGTCTGGAACATCTGCTCGTAGTCGGTGGGGGAGGCAGGTTCAAGTAGGAACACTTCTATGAGCGCTCCGGTGTCCTTTCTGAAATGCAGACGAGCCTGAATGACTTTTGTGTTGTTGAAAATCATTAGAGCCCCATTGGGCAGATATGAGGCAATGTTGAAGAATCTGTCCTCACTGATTTCCCCATGCCGGTAGACCAGCAGTTTTGAGTGGTCTCTTTCTGCCAATGGGAATTTTGCTATGCGACTGTCTGGCAACGGATAGTTGTAGTCGCTGATATGTATATGTCTTGTGTCCAATTGCGATGAAGTGTTAAAGAGGGGTTAAGCACGCTCTGACAAGGGCGTAGAAAAAAGTAAATACTAGTACAGAGATTACGATGTCGACGTCAGAAACGACATATCCGGTAGAGGTGTATTGCGACGACACGAAATTGGCGTTCTTCACTTTCTGATGGGATAAGAACCGATAGGCTGTGAAGACTGAAACACCGATAATGCCTCCCCAGACGAGTCCTGCCAGTATGTCGCCGGGATAGTGCACTCCGAGATAGATGCGCGTCCAGCAGTTGGTGACCGACCATACGAGGAGTGACAGGCTGAGGTATGCGTTTTTTACCATCAAGGAAAAGAAAATGGCTATGGAAAAGGTGTTGGCGGCATGTGCTGAGAAAAAGCCATAGTTACCTCCACGATATCCTTCCACTATGTCGACAGCCATTCCTATTTCCGGGTCGTGAGTAGGTCTCCAACGGGCCACGAGAGGTTTTACCAGCAGGTCGTCGACGGAGCCTGCAAGAAGCACGCAGGCAGCTGCGCAAGCCACAATGGTGAAAATGTTTTTTACGCTGTCGTTGTTCTTTATCACTAAGTAGAACAAGGCGACGTACAGCGGAATCCATGTCTGGGCTGCAGTGAGTGTAGTAATCATTCCGTCAATAAACAGAGAGTCGCTGCCATTGAGTTGCAGCAACATCTGTTTGTCGAGATCTATCAGCGATTCGTTCATATCACCTCCAGTTTTGAGGTTTCCACCCATCCTCTTTTCCCGTCAGCGATGCGTATCTCCTTCCATTGTTTCATCGACGAGTCGATGATGTCAACTTTCGTTCCCTCGTGAAGGTTGAACACGTCGGTGCCATTGGCGGCGGGAGTGCTTTTCACTTGTACGGCGGGTGCGGTGATGACAGCTCCTGTACGGTGAAGAAGGCGATTTTTCTGTTGTTGTGCCATAAGGTTTGACAGGATGAATACAAAGAGAAGTGCAATGGCTCCGTAGAATCCTGCCTTGCGTGCAACAAGTCGTTGGGAAAAGAGATAAACCAATGCACAGATGATGGCTATGGCAAGTGATATGAGTGCAGTGCGTGCCCAACCATCCACGCTGGTGAGGTTGACAAACTGCCTATACCAGTCGAAGAAGAACATCTCTGACTCGGGAGTGATCTTGTCGATGGTCTTCGAACGTGCGATCTGCAGGTTGAAGCGAATGTCGGCATCGCCGGGGGACAGCAGTGCAGCCCGCTCATAATTGATGATGGCACGAGTGATGTTTCCAACACGATAATAAGCGTTGCCGAGATTGTAGTAAATGTCGGCGTTGGAGCCTTGCTTGAGAAGTGACTCGTAGTCAGCAATGGCCTGCTGGTATTGTTCCTTGGCGTAAGCCTGGTCGGCGTTGGCCTTTGTTGTCATGGCGCAGGCCGATGCGAAGCATGCACCCGAGAAAATGAGTATCATCAGGCTGCGTGCTGCCGTGGAAGTATTCTTTTTCTTGTTTTTCATCATTTCTTCAATATTCATGATTGCAGTCATGGCAGCCTCGAAGGTCTTGCTCATATTGCCAGCTGGGTCGCCTGGTGCATAACGGCAAAATTCGCATTCGTCGATGGCGGAAATGAATTTGGCTATGGTGTCGGTGTCGATGTCTCGTTCGCCAAGCCTTTGCTGGATGTTTTCACGTGAGAGATTTTCCACTGGCATGTTAAGCTTGTCGCCCACGTAACCCCACAGAGCTTTCAGCACCTCGTCGTAGAAGTCGTTGGCGCGGTTGTTTTTCATAAGTTCATTAGCCAAACGCAGTCGCTTAGTAGCCACCTTGTTGGCTTTCTTGCCTCTCATCTTGCCTATGTTGGCATTGTCGATGGCCCTTTGGCGGAAGATAATGAAGAGAGAAACGAAGGCAACGACCAGTAGGGCGAGAATAATCCAGTAGGCCAGTGAGCCAAAGAAGAAGTCGTTGTTGTCGCGAATGTCGGCGTTTCCAGTCTTTATATATCTTATATCCTTGTTGAGCTGTTCCACGTCTTCAGAGTAGCTGCTCACGGAAGTTGAACCACTGCCCTTTGTGACGTTGAGTTTGAAAGCTTCGCTTTTTATTGTGCGGTATGCGTCGGCTTTTGTGTCGTAGTATGTGAACTCCACGGCAGGAATATCGTAGGTGCCTTGATGGCGCGGCACTGCCATGAAGTCATAAACCATGCTGCCCTCCACGCCGTTTACGGTGTTTTTGGTCTTGTCTGTTATTTTTGCGTCGTAAGTGTCAAAGTCCTTGGGGAATATGACAGTAGGCTGCTTGATGAGCTTCATGTTACCTGTTCCGCTGACGATTACCCTCAGGGATATCGGGTCGTTGGCCTTTACTTCCTGTTTGTCAAGCTGTGCTGTGATTTGGAATTTTCCTACGCCTCCGGAGAAGTTTGCAGGCCGTGTAGGCAGAGGGTCCACCTGTAGAGTGAGGCTTGGAGCCACAATCTTCTTCTTTACTTCTACGTAGCCCGAGCCACCGTTGAAGAAAGCCTCAAATGGGTCGATGTCACGGTTTTGCTGTATGACAATGCCTTCAAAAGTGATGCTTGGTATTTGCATCTTTCCTGTCATCTGAGGATAGACGAGCCATTGCTGCCATTTGCATGCCTTATACGGTCGTCCGTTGAGCATCTCCACGTGGAATGTCTTTTCTTTAGGCAATGGTATCTCTTGTGAGTGGAATCCTTTCATGTCAGGCATGTCTCCTCTTAGACTTGTAATTCCGACAAGAGTATAAAGAGTGTATGTGAGTAGTACGGGCTCTTGTTCATGTATACGCTTTTTGTCGGCACTGACTTTAATAAACAGGTCGCTTCCCGAGATGCGTGATCCTGCATCTCTTATCTCCGGTTGCGATTGGTTGCCACTATGGTGGCTGTTTCCGCTTTGAGCCGTTCCGCTAACCTTGATGCGCAGGGAGTTGGAGCGTATGACTTTTCCGTCGACGCTTATTTGTGCCGGTGGAATAGTGTATGTGCCGTTTTTGCTGGCGCATACTATATAGGTGTATGTGATGGACGAGGAGGAGCTGGTGTGTCCGTTTATCATCTGGAAGCTCGACTGCGAAGACTGGCTTGGCCCCATCAGAACTTCCAGCTCTTCAGGCAGTCGTCCGGCCCTGAATCCGCTTACGTCCTGAGTGTTGATGGTATATGTCAGTCTGAATTGTTCGCCCACCGCCACTTGTGCCGGTGCGTTACCGACAAGGTGCTGTGCAAACATCAGTGTTGTTGCCGCGAAGGCGAAAAGTGCCAGTAAAAGTCTTTTCATAATTATTACCATTCTTTGTCCAACTTGTTAGTGCGAGGTTTCTGCATGGCTTTCTTCATGCGTTGCTGTGTGCTCTTTTCCTGCTGCATGGCGGCATTGAGCATTTGTTCAGCGTTTTCCTTGCTCATCTTGTTTTCATTATTATTTTTCTTCTGGTCTTGCTTGTCTTTGTTTTTCTGTTTTTCGTCCTTTTGGTCGTTGCCATTCTTGTCTTTTTGCTTGTTCTGGTCCTGTTTGTCTTGATTCTTCTGATTGCGCTGCTGGCGTTTGCAGAGTTCAAGGTTATATCTTGTGGCATCGTCTTTCGGGTTGAGCCTCAGTGAGTTTTTGTAAGCCTCAATGGCTTCACCATACATTTTATGTTGTTGACAAACCACACCCATGTTATGGAAAGCCATTGCCTTGCGTATCTTGCTTGTTTCCAGTTCTGTTGATTTCTGGAAGCTTTGCACGGCAGCGGAGTCTTTTTTCTGTGCCATAAGTGAGTTTCCGAGGTTATAGTGAGCCTGCGGGTTGCGTGGGTTTTTCTCTATGGCTTTTCTGTATGCTACTTCAGCCTTGTCGAACTGTCCGTTTCTGAAGAGTTTGTTGCCTTGTGTGATGTATCTGCGGTCGTTTTGTGCGAAAGAGGCGGAAGCGACGACAAGTGCGATAATCAAAGTTGTTGTACGCTGCTTGCGTCCGAAGATATTAAGTCTTCTTGCTATAGGATTCTTGCTTTCCAAAATGCATATTTCAAGTATGAGCAAAATGATGGCAATGATGCCGAAAGCCTGGAACTGCTCGTCGTAGTCGCTGTAGATTGTCGACTGCATTTCTTTCTTCGACAACTTTGCCAGTTCGCTGTCAAGTTGTCTCTGTGCGTTAGTATTGTTGTCTACATGAATGTATGCGCCTCCTCCGGCTTCCGCTATCTGGCGGCACATCTCCTCGTTGAGTTTGGTCATCACGGTGTTGCCGGTTCTGTCTTTCATGTAGTCGCCGTTGCCCAAGGGAATGGGAGCGCCCTTGTCGGAACCGACGCCGAGCACATACACTCTCATACCCTTTTTCTTTGCCGCCTTTGCAGCTTCGAGAGCTCCGCCTTCATGGTCTTCACCGTCAGTGATTACGATAATGGCCTTTCCGACGCCCTGTTGCTGTGTGAAACTGTTGGCGGCCATGTTTATGGCGGTTGCTATGTCTGTACCCTGTGTTGCGATGAGTGAAGGTTCTATTTCGCTCAGGAACATTTTGGCTGAGACGTAGTCGCTGGTGATAGGCAGTTGTACGAAAGCGTCTCCTGCGAATACGATAAGTCCGATTTTGTCGTCGGTAAAGTTGTCGACAAGGTTTTCCACCATCATTTTTGTTCTGTCAAGACGACTTGGTGTCACGTCTTCAGCAAGCATGGAGTTGCTGATGTCCATAGCGATGATAGATTCGATGCCTGTACGTTTTTCATGACTGATGCGCGTTCCCATCTGAGGTCGAGCCATCATCACTATGATGAGAGCCATTGCTGCGAGCAACATCCAAAACTTCACTACAGGTCTCATTTTCGACACGTCAGGCATGAGATGTCTGAGTAGTGTCGGGTCGCCGAAGAGTTTCAGTCTCTTCAGCTGTTTCCTCTCCAGCACCCATCTTAGTATAGCGATAAGAGGCAGTGCAGCGAGCAGGTAAAGATATGTGGGTTCTTCAAATCTGAACATTTTTTATAGCTTATGGAATTCTTCTGAAAATGGTTATGCGGAAAAGAATTTCGAGTAGTAGCGCAATGGCTGCCAAAAAGACAAATGGCTGAAACGCGTCATACTTCTTTTTGAACTTCTTTACGCTCATCTTTGATTTCTCCAACTGGTCGATTTCCTTGTATATATTCTTCAACTCTTCGTTGTTGGTTGCACGATAGAAGTCGCCATGTGTGGTTTTTGCGATTTCGGCCAGTGTCTTGGTGTCAATCTCAACAGGCATGTTGACATATTGGATACCTCCTGCCACTGGCATTGGGTATGGTGCCACCTTGTTTGTTCCTACTCCAATGGTGTAGACCCTTATGCCGAGGCTTTGGGCTATTTCAGCCGCAGTCATTGGAGAGATGTCGCCCATGTTGTTGCTACCGTCTGTGAGTAGTATGACGACCTTGCTTTTCGCCTTTGATGATTTCAGTCGTCCCACGGCGTTGGCAAGTCCCATACCAATGGCAGTACCGTCGCTGATGAGGCCTTTGGCGGCAATGTCGGCCCTGACGTTCTGAAGAAGGTTCAGGAGCGAGGAGTGGTCGGTGGTCATGGGGCATTGTGTGAACGATTCACCCGCAAAGATACAAAGCCCGATGTTGTCGTCGGGTCTTCCGGAGATAAATTCCGCCGCCACCATCTTTGCCGCCTCAAGTCTGTTTGGCTTAAGGTCTTCGGCGAGCATACTTGTAGATACATCGACAGCCAGCATGATGTCGATACCCTCTGTCTGCCTGTTTTTCCACGAATTGCTGGTCTGTGGTCTTGCCAGAGCCAGCACCAGCATTGTGAACGTGAAGAGCCGAAGAATCATCTGCACAGGCATGAGTCTTACTTTCCAACTCTTCGGTGCATATCTGAAGGCGAAGGTGTCGCTCATGCGCATGGTGGGTTCGCTTTTCTTTCTGTACATCACATACCATATTAAATAAGGTATGATGAGCAGAAGCAGAAACAAATATTCTTTATTTGCAAATTCCATTGTTCTTTTTGTTCAATAGTCAAGTGTTATTCACTCTCACCTTGTCACGATACAAGGTTGTAAAGCGAGTATATCTCAAATATGAGAATGGCAGCCGAAGCGACGGCGAGAGCCACGATTATGATTTTCAGTGTGCGTCGTGTTTTTACCGAGCGTACCTCTTCCTGGGTCATTTGCGGCTTTTCCACAATCTCTTCCACTTGGTTCTCAACTTTTGTCTTGTTGATGAACTCAATGGCATTCACGAGGTTCATGTCGTTCTCGTTGATGAGTGTGGAGTATTTCGCGAATTTTACCAAGTCGGCTGTATTGAAAAGCAGTCGGAGCTCGTCAAGGGCCTGGCTGTCTTGTGTCTCTGTCAGTCGGTCAATGATCTCGCTGCTGGTCATCTCCATGGCCCTGAATCCGTATCGTTCTTCTATATACTTCCTCAGCGTGTCAGTGAGCTTGGTATAGTATTCCTTTTGGTTTTCCGACATCACCATCTTGTCAGCCTTTATTGCCTCAATCTCTTTCATGGCTTTTTGATGTGGCAATAGTCGCTTAATTATTCTTATCTTTGCCACGATGGGCTTGTTGTCGCGCAGGCGTAGATATAGATAGTATGTGATGGAAATCATTGCGAGCATAATCAGGCTGAGCCAGAAGATAACGCTCCATTCCTGCCAACTGAACGGATTGTCCTGTACGTCTTTGGGTCCGAAGAATTTGTCAACGTTGGTAGTGTCCACCTCTATCTCCAGCACCTTCAGGGCAAGGCTTTTGCTTTTGTATTCCTTTCCGTTCACCTTCACTGCAAAGGGCGGCAGGTAGTAAAGCTTGCCGTCGAACGAGGTGAGAGTATAATTGCGTTGGAAAAGGCAGCTGCCGTCAGATTTGCCGCTGGTGGTCATCGGTCCGGACTCAACAATCTCCACTCCCGGAATGATTTGCTGAAGGGGTTTGAAGTTAGGAAACTCCACTTGGTCGCCCTCCTTTGCCGTGACTGTCACGGTGACGTCAGTCTGCTGTCCGATAACCATCTCGAGCGAGTCTATCTTTGCTTCTACGCTTACTTGAGCCATAGAAGCCAATGCGCAGACTGTCAGTATAATAAAAATAAAAATACGTTTCAAAACCGTTTCAATAATTGTATGATAAACACATAATATCTAATACCGTCTCAACTCCTTTTCTTGAAGAGTATCATCAGCGATTTCACGTAATCTTCGCCAGTGGAAATTGATATGTGGTCAACATTGCTCTTGCTGAATGTTTCACAAAGAGACTGTTGGCGGTTGTTCCAGTATCGGGAGTAAGCCATGCGGAGTTTCTTGCTGCCAGTGTCAATATACTGTTCGAAACCCGTTTCAGAGTCCACCACCTTCATGAGTCCGACATCGGGCAGTTCCTTTGCCCTTCTGTCGTAAACCTGTATAGCCACGATGTCGTGCTTGCGGTTGCCGATGATGAGGGTTTGTTCAAAGTCCTGTCGCACATAAAAGTCGCTAAGTATGAATGCAGTGCAACGACGCTTGCTTACGCTGGTGAGAAATTCCAGTGCCTGCTTAATGTCTGTCTTTCGGCTTTCGGGCTTGAAGTCGAGCATTTCCCTAATGATATAGAGTATATGTTTTCTGCCCTTTTTCGGTGGAATGTATTTCTCAATCTTGTCGGAGAAGAAGATGACCCCGATCTTGTCGTTGTTCTGAATGGCGCTGAAGGCGAGTGTTGCGGCTATTTCTGCCACCATGTCGCATTTGGTCTGTACTTCTGTTCCAAAGTCTAGCGAACCGCTGACATCAATGAGCAGCATCACCGTAAGTTCACGCTCCTCCTCGAATACTTTCACGTAAGGGCGGTTGAAACGTGCGGTGACGTTCCAGTCGATGTCGCGCACGTCGTCGCCAAACTGGTATTCGCGCACTTCGCTGAACGCCATTCCCCTTCCTTTGAATGCGGAATGATATTGTCCGGCAAAGATGTTGGCGCTAAGTCGGCGTGTCTTTATCTCAACCTTTCTTACCTTTTGAAGTATCTCTTGAGTATCCATTATGGCACTTCAACCTTATTAATAATCTTACTAACGATTTCTTCGCTGGTCACGTTGCTTGCCTCTGCCTCGTAGGTCAGTCCTATACGATGGCGAAGCACGTCGTGTGCCACTGCCCTGACATCCTCTGGCACTACATAACCACGACGCTTGATAAATGCGTATGCACGGGCGGCCTTTGCCAGACTGATGCTGGCTCGCGGACTTCCGCCAAAGGAGATGAGCGATTTCATGTCCTTCAGTCCATAACGTTCCGGATAGCGGGTGGCGAATACGATGTCGGCAATATACTGCTCGATTTTCTCGTCAATATAAACGCTTCTAACCACGTCTCTTGCCTTTATGATCTCGTCGGTGGTGGTTACCGGACGAACCTCGGGCATCTTTCCTGTGATGTTTTCACGTATGATTCGTTTTTCTTCTTCAAGAGTGGGGTAGTCGATGACAACCTTCAGCATGAAACGGTCAACCTGCGCCTCTGGCAGCTGATATGTACCTTCTTGTTCGATGGGGTTCTGTGTAGCCATTACGAGGAATGGGTTAGGCAGGGTGAATGTTTGGTTGCCTATGGTGACCTGCTTTTCTTGCATGCCTTCCAGCAGTGCGCTTTGTACCTTAGCCGGAGCGCGGTTTATTTCGTCAGCAAGCACGAAGTTAGCGAAAATAGGACCTTTCTTTACATTGAACTTCTCGTCTTTCTGAGAGTAAATCATGGTGCCTACTACGTCGGCGGGAAGAAGGTCGGGAGTAAACTGTATGCGGCTGAAATCAGCGTCAATAAGTTGCGACAAGGTCTTAATAGCAAGTGTCTTTGCCAGTCCGGGGACACCTTCGAGCAATATGTGCCCGTCGCTAAGCAGTCCAATAAGCAAAGAGTCCACAAGATGTTTCTGACCAACGATGACCTTGTCCATACCTGTGGTCAGATTAGTTACAAATGCGCTTTGTTGTTCAATGCGAATATTCAATTCGCGAATGTCAATAGCTTCTGCCATAATTATTGTTCCTATTATTATTTTATCTTCAAATTTCCATTTTGGCTGCAAAATTAACCAAGAAATAGGAAAAAATGGCATGATTCTGTCTAAAAAATATTAATTGCCATGTTATTGAAAGATAATTTAAGAAACTTTTGGTGTTATATGCAAGTAGAGGCTTGGTTTTTTTGGAAGTTAGAATAATTATTCGTACCTTTGCCACCGACAAAAATAATATAATACAATAACTCCGTTTATATTTATGACGAATTTTAAGGTTATTATTGTAGAGGATGTGCCGTTGGAACTGAAAGGCACTGAAGGAATAATCAGAAACGACATTCCGGAAGCCGAAATCATTGGCACGGCTGATTCTGACTCTTCATACTGGAGATTAATCAAGCAGCAATTGCCCGACCTCGTGCTGCTTGACCTTGGGTTAGGCGGGTCGACAACTGTCGGTGTTGAAATATGCCGACATACAAAAGAGGCATACAAGGATGTGAAGGTGCTGATTTTCACTGGAGAGATTCTGAACGAGAAACTATGGGTCGACGTGCTTGACGCTGGTGCCGACGGCATAATACTGAAAAGCGGAGAACTGCTTACGCGAGCTGACGTTGACAGCGTGATGGGCGGCAAATACCTGGTTTTCAACGAACCTATTCTAAAACGTATTGTTGACGTGTTCAAAAAAACCGTAAGCCGGCAAAGTGCAAGACAAGAGGCTCTGCTCGACTATGAGATAGACGAATACGACGAGCGTTTCCTCCGCCATCTTGCCTTGGGCTATACCAAAGACCAAATAGCTTCCCTCAGAGGTATGCCCTTTGGTGTGAAAAGCCTTGAAAAAAGACAGAACGAATTGGTTCAAAAACTCTTTCCCGAAGGTAATGGCACCATGAGCGTGAATGCCACCAGGCTTGCTGTCAGGGCACTGGAACTGAACATTATCGACATCGAAAATCTTCACCCCGATGAGAAATAAGGTTGTCGCCCGACTGTGTCTTGGTGTTGTGATCCTGGAGATGATAGTCATCTTGTTGTCATGGATATCAGGGTCAATAGCTCCATTAGGGTGGTTTAACAATCCGTTTCTGGGCGAGAGCATACGCTGGATGTTCAGAAACATGATGTCGGTCATGGCTTCCGACTGGCTTGTGGCAGTCTTGCTTGTTGCCGTTTCTTACGGAGGGTTGAAAGGAAGCGGTCTTGCCGACGCCATTCGTTCCCTGTCTCCATCCGGCGGAAAGGCAAAGAGGCAGCTGATGTATCGGGAGCGGATGGGATTGAGGACAGCCGCTGCCATGTCGATGATTTTTTTGCTTTTCCTCATAGTTTTGCTTTTCTTGCCGGAATCACTCTTACTGAGTGTGACAGGAAGTGTCTATGGCTCGCCGTTATATTTCGCCACGTTCCCGTTATTGTGTCTGTGGGCCACATTTGTGTCTGTCGTTTATGGAATAATAAGGGGGACATACGATTCGGTGACAAAGGTGTTCAACAGTTTTTTCGACGGAATAAGCCGTTTTTCACCTTATATATTACTTGTGATGCTGGTGTTGCATTGCTATTCAGTCATAAAGATGTTAATAAGATGACATTTTGGGCTAAAGATTTTGCCAAGTGACAAAAAAGTGTTACTTTTGCACCCAAAAATCATTGAAATGGAAACAAAACAGTTTAAGGCTGCCCTTTTCGACTTGGATGGGGTGGTGTTCGATACAGAACCACAGTATACAAAATTTTGGGGCGCACAATGCCGTGAGTTCCGTCCTGATTATCCAGGTCTTGAACATGCAATAAAGGGACAGACGTTGTGTGAGATATTGGAAAACTATTTTGGTGGAGAACTGGCTTCAAAACAAAGTCTTATCATAGAACGATTAAACGCGTTTGAAAAGACAATGGACTTCATCTATGTTAAGGATTTTGAACGGTTTGTAAAAGAGTTGCGTTCTAACGGAATAAAGACAGCCGTAGTGACGAGTTCGAATCTCGACAAGATGAATTCTGTCTTTCAAAAGTGTGAAGGGTTTAGAGGGCTTTTCGACGCTATTCTCACTTCCGAGGATTTTGAACGCAGCAAGCCCGATCCAGACTGTTATATAAAGGCCGCACAACGCTTTGACGTTCAGAAAGAAGAGTGCATAGTGTTTGAAGACAGCTTCAACGGTCTGAAGTCGGGAAAGGCCGCCGAAATGAAAGTGGTGGGACTGTCAACCACCAATAGCAAGGAAGCCATAGCAAAGTATTCGGATATTGTAATTAGCGATTATACGGCTTTCGGATTCAACGATTGTAAAACATTGATTTCAAAATTATAATAATATGTCTGGTTATTTATCAAGCGACATGCGCAAAGTAACTACGCATCGTTTTATAGAAATGAAACAAAAAGGTGAGAAAATATCCATGCTCACCTCGTATGACTACACTACAGCCCAAATAGTAGATGCCTCTGGCATAGACGGAATACTCGTGGGCGACTCTGCCTCAAACGTGATGGCCGGAAACTCTACCACCATTCCTATTACGGTCGACCAGATGATATATCACGCAAAGTCGGTTACACGTGCCGTAAAACGGGCTCTCGTGGTGTGTGACATGCCTTTCGGAAGCTATCAGGTTGACTGTGTCGACGGCGTAAGGAATGCGATAAGGATAATGAAAGAGAGTGGCTGTGACGCCCTGAAACTTGAGGGTGGGGTAGAGATTCTCGATACTGTCAGACGTATACTTGATGCCGGCATTCCGGTAATGGGACATCTCGGTCTCACTCCTCAAAGCATCAATAAGTTTGGCACATATTCCGTGAGGGCAAAGGACGAGGCAGAGGCGGCGAAACTGAAGAACGATGCAATAGCACTTGCCGATGCCGGTTGTTTTGCCATTGTGCTGGAAAAAGTGCCGGCAAAACTAGCACGGGAAGTGTCGGAAGCCATATGGGTTCCGACAATAGGCATTGGCGCTGGTAATGGAACTGACGGACAGATACTTGTAGTTGACGACATGTTGGGTAAAACACGTGGTTTCTCTCCTCGGTTTCTCCGTCGCTACGCTAATCTCAACGAGATCATGACATCTGCCATCGGCAGGTATGTCGAAGACGTGAAGAACTGTGACTTTCCAAACGAAAAAGAATCCTATTGATGAACACTCAAAACACTCCTGTACATATCACCTTGTGGCATAAAGGGTTCTGGTTGCTGTCGTTTGCCAACCTCTTTGTCACTATGAGTGTATACGCCCTTGTGCCTACTATGCCCTCGTGGCTTATGCAATATGAGCACTTTTCTTCGTTCTATACAGGAGTGTCAATGGGAGCGTTTGCCTTTGGCCTGTACTTTTTCGGATGTTTCTGCTCATTCTTGGTACAACACTATCGCCGGAATAAGGTCTGTGTCTTCTCCATATTACTGATGGCAGTGCTCATTTCGGTCATCTTCTACCTTCACGACAATCATATCACGATGGTAGACGTATGGGCCATCATTTTCCAGCGCTTCCTGTTGGGTGCCGTGTTCGGACTGGCAAAGATGGTCTTGTCAAGCACTCTGATAGTGGATACCAGCGAGTCGTTCCAGCGCACCGAGGCCAATCACAGCACGTCGTGGTTTGCACGGTTTGCCTTTTCCCTCGGACCTCTCATGGGGATTTTGACCAATTATTATTTCGGTTTCGGTGGAGTCTTGGTTAGTTCCGTGGCTTTTTGCCTTCTCGCCGTAATATTCATTTGCATGGTCGACTTCCCGTTCAGGGCACCCGAAGACAATGTCTCCGTGTTCAGTCTCGACCGTTTTTTCCTTACCCACGGTTTCCCGTTGTTTGTCAATATCCTGATGATTTCCACTGCAGTCGGACTAATAATGTCTGTAGAACTGGAGTACACCTTTTACGGAATGGTGATGGTAGGTTTTTTTCTGGCGTTGATGTCAGAGCGTTTCGTGTTTGTCAATGCAGAACTGAAAAGCGAGGTGGTTACAGGACTAATACTTATCGGGGCTGCGCTGCTGCTGATGATAACCCGTCACGCGTTGATAGTCAACTATGCCGCCCCCACCATGATAGGCATGGGTATGGGAATAGTGGGTGCGCGGTTCCTGTTGTTTTTTATTAAACTCAGCCGACACTGTCAGAGAGGCACGTCGCAGAGTACATATATACTTGGCTGGGAGTCGGGAATCGCCCTGGGCGTTGGCATAGGATATTCTCTGTTCAACGGTATGTCAGACTCCGTTCTTCCCGTATCTCTTGCCCTGACAATTGTCTCACTTATGGTTTACATATTGTTCACCCATCGTTGGTTTCTAAATAATAAGAACAGATGAATATTATAGTTCCACAGTCCACTATTGCAAGACTGAGACAGTATGCTGAGCGCTTCGAGAACAAAGATTTCATCGAAGGCGACCCGAGCTGGTTTATGCATCAGGTTAAGGGCGACGACAACCAAGAGACAATGGCTTTCATCGCCCAAGCCGTGAGCTATGGCAGCCGCAAGCAGTTTATGCCAAAGATAAAAATGCTGCTCGACCATTCTGGTGGCGAAGTGTACAAATGGGTGGCAGACGGTGCTTTCAACGACATCGTTCCTCGTGAATCCACATGTTTCTATCGTCTGTATAGCAATGAGATGTTCAATAGTTTCCTTACGGCCTATAGGCTTATGATATCAGAATATGGTTCGATGGGTGGATTCCTGCATAGCCATTCTCACGACACATTATCAGCCATTGAGGCCCTGACATCATATTTCTCTGCCAAAGGGTCAAAAGGCATAGTTCCGCTTAATGCAAAGTCGTCGTGCAAACGCTTGTGCATGTTTTTGCGGTGGATGGTGCGAGACAACTCCCCGGTAGACCTCGGTTTGTGGAGCGGCTTTATTGACAGAAAGACGTTGATTATGCCATTGGACGTACATGTGATGCGACAGTCGGTCGGCTTTGGACTGCTGAAGGCCAAAACAGCCACCATGTCTACGGCCATAAGGCTTACCGACGTTATGCGTCAGATTTTTCCCGACGACCCCTTGAAAGGCGATTTTGCCTTATTTGGCTTAGGTGTAACACAACAAAAACAATAATCCTCACAATGTTTTCAATAGTTGACATAATACTCCTTTCGGCTGCGCTTGCCATGGACTGTTTCACGGTGTCCATAGTCTGCGGGGTGGCATGTCGCTGCTGGATGCCGGCCTTGATGATTCGTATGAGCCTGTTGTTTGGGGCGTTTCAAGCAGCAATGCCATTGGCGGGATGGATATGCACAAGTAAGTTCAGCAACTATCTTGAGGCCATCGACCACTGGGTGGCTTTCGGCCTTTTGGCTTTCTTGGGAGGAAGGATGATACGCGATTCTGTAATAAACAAAGATACCGCACATAATGATACTATCCCAAAAGCCCTCACAACCCAACTCGTCCTTGCTATAGCCACAAGCATTGACGCTCTTGCCGTTGGAATATCCATGGCATGCACCGGATATGAAACATTCCGTTCGTTGATGTTTCCGTTGGCTGTTATCGGCATAGGCTCTTTCTTGTTCAGTATAGCGGGAAATATGCTCGGCATTCGTTTTGGGGCGTCGGTATGCCGTAAGGTCAATCCTGAGTTGTTCGGAGGAATCGTGCTCGTGTTCATCGGAGTGAAAGTTCTATTATCTCATATACTTAATTAATAAAAAAACTATGAAAGCAATCAGTACAAACAATGCGCCTGCCGCTATCGGACCATATAGCCAGGCCATCGAAGCCAATGGCTTCATCTATGCGTCAGGTCAACTTCCTATCAATCCTGCCACAGGGGCATTTCCCGAGGGTGGTATAAAGGAGCAAACACGCCAGTCGTTACTCAACGCACAAGCTATTTTAAAAGAGGCTGGTTCAGACCTTAACAAGGTTGTGAAGACCACCGTCCTTCTTGCTGACATAGCCGATTTTGCAGCCATGAACGAAGTGTATGCAAGTTTCTTTGAAGCTCCTTATCCGGCTCGCTCGGCCTTTGCTGTGCGCGACCTGCCTAAGGGAGCTCTTGTCGAAATTGAAATGATAGCAGTGAAATAAATGACTAAGGACAGTTTGATTATTGTAAGCGGGGGGATGGACAGCATCACCCTGCTTTACGACCGAAAAGACAGCATAGCCCTCGCTTTGTCTTTTGACTACGGAAGTAACCATAACTCCCGCGAGATACCATACGCACAACTGCATTGTCAGCGTCTCGGAATACGCCACATCGTCATCCCTCTTGACTTTATGCACCAGTATTTCACAAGTTCATTGCTTGAAGGGGCTGAAGCCATTCCAGATGGTCATTATGCTGACGAGAATATGAAATCGACCGTAGTGCCGTTTCGTAATGGAATAATGTTGTCTGTAGCCATTGGCATTGCTGAGAGCAACGGACTGAAAAAGGTGCTAATAGCAAATCACGGAGGCGACCATGCCATATATCCTGACTGCCGTCCAGACTTTATCTCTGCCATTAACAAGGCGGCCATGAGTGGCACCTATCTTAATGTGGAGGTTGATGCTCCATATACTAATATTTCGAAAACAGACATTGCCCGTCGTGGTGTGGCCTTAGGAATAGACTATTCCGAAACATGGTCATGCTATAAGGGTGGGGCTGTGCATTGTGGAACTTGTGGTACTTGTGTCGAAAGGAAAGAGGCTCTCCACGATGCTGGCATCGACGATAAAACGGAGTATATTTCCTGACTCTTCTTTCGTTTCTATTAGTGTCCTTTCAATTCAGAGATAACTGTTCTTATGTTATCTCGATACTCTATTCTTGTGGTAGTACTCCTGTGAGAGTACTCTGGTACTTCGGCGAGAGTACTGCAGTACTCCGCCCAGAGTACTGAGTTAATACACCGCGGAGTACTGGTGTACTCATAGTAAGATTACTATCATCTCAGACAAGGTTAATAATCTTTCGACAGTAAGGTTAATAATCTTTCGACAGTAAGGTTAATAATCTTTCGACAGTAAGGTTATTAATTATTTCAGTGATGTAGTCCTTACCCTTTACCCGAACAAGGCACGCAGTGCCTCTTCCACCTTACGCACTGGATGAAGCCGTATGGAAAGGTTTTTTTGCGAAATGCTGGAATAGTTGTAGCGGGGAATGATCATGTCGGTGAATCCCAGTTTCTCAGCCTCTGCCACTCGCTGCTCAATCCGGTTGACAGGACGCACCTCTCCGCTAAGCCCCACTTCGCCAGCCATACACCAGCCAGACTCAATGGCCGTATCGACATTGCTCGACAAAACAGCGGCTATGACACTCAGGTCCATGGCAAGGTCGGTAACCCGCAAACCGCCGGCAATGTTCAGGAACACGTCTTTCTGCATCAGTTTGAATCCTACACGTTTCTCAAGCACGGCAAGAAGCATGTTAAGCCTGCGCTGGTCGAAACCTGTGGCTGAACGCTGTGGAGTGCCGTAGGCTGCCGATGAGACAAGAGCCTGCGTTTCCACCAAAAACGGTCTTACTCCCTCGATGGCTGAACTGATGGCAATGCCGCTAAGTCCGTCATGATCTTGGTTGAGCAACAACTCAGAGGGGTTGCTTACCTGACGCAAGCCTGTTTGCTGCATCTCGTATATACCTAATTCCGATGTGCTTCCAAAGCGGTTTTTGATGCTTCGCAATATGCGGTACAT
The DNA here is from genome assembly GCF_002251435.1 of Prevotella sp. P2-180. Lineage (GTDB taxonomy): Bacteria > Bacteroidota > Bacteroidia > Bacteroidales > Bacteroidaceae > Prevotella. Next base: position 15,433 of record NZ_NPJI01000039.1, on the reverse strand, counting down.
ATAGTGTTGGTCGCCCTCAAACTGTATGACTGTGTCGACTATGTGTTCAAGAATTTTCGGACCGGCGAGTGTGCCTTCTTTTGTGATGTGGCCTATTAGTATTACCGGCACACCGCTTGTCTTGGCAAAACGGAGTAGGGCTGATGCGCATTCCCTTATCTGTGTGACGCTTCCAGGACTTGTGTCTACATCGTCGGTCGAGATGGTCTGTATGGAGTCGATAATCACAATCTCGGGTTTCACCTCTTTGATGTGGGTGAAGATATTCCCCAGGTCTGTTTCGCAGAGTATGTGTGTATTGTCGCTGTCGACATGCGGTATGCGGTTGGCACGCATCTTCAGCTGGTTGGCGCTTTCCTCTCCACTGACATAGAGTATTCGCCGGTCGTCAAGATGCAGTATGGTCTGTAGTGTCAGTGTGCTTTTGCCTATGCCAGGTTCTCCCCCTAACAATACTATCGAACCAGGTACAAGACCTCCTCCAAGAACTCTATTCAGCTCTTGGTCTTTCAGGTCGATACGTGGCTCGTCCTTGGCGCTTATCTCTCGCAGGAGCAAGGTGCGGTTTCGTTCGTTTCTTATCGCGTGTCCCAATTCGCTTGCCTGCGACGAGGCCGTTGCTGCAGCCTGATGGGCTTTTGCCTTCACATTATCTGAAGCGACGCGTATTTCCTTAAAAGTGTTCCATTGTCCACAGCTCGGACACTTTCCAATCCACTTGGTAGATTCCTGTCCACAATTGCTGCATACGTATGCTATTTTGTCTTTAGCCATGTTTTTTTTGTTTTTCGCCACAAAAGTAGCAATTTTTTTCGGAAACAAAAAATTATTTCGTATATTTGCACCCAAAAAGAAAGAAAAGACATGAAAAGACTCATTTATGCCATCATATTAAGTATTGTTTTTGTGGCCTGCGGACAATCATACGAGGAAACAAAACGTCTTAGCAGGCTGGAAAGGCAAAAGCAGTTGAGGGCTGACTCGGCTGCCCTAAAAATTGCAGTTTTGCCGACACTGGATTGCCTGCCGCTATTCGTGGCCAAGGACCTTAACCTCTTCGACTCGTTGGGGGCAGACATCAGACTGAAATATTTCTCGTCACAGATTGATTGCGACACGGCTCTTGTCAACAAGCGCGTGGAAGGCGCTGTAACCGACCTCGTGAGGATGGAACGCATCAGAAGGGCTGGTCATGACATCTTCTATTCCACTGCCACCAACGCATATTGGATACTCTTGTCAAACCGAAACTCACGTATAAAGGAATTGAAGCAACTTGACGATAAGATGATGGCCATGACAAGATACTCGGTTACTGACCTTCTCGGCGAACATGCGGTAGACAGTGTAAAACTGGAACAAGACAAGGTCTATAGGGTTCAGATAAATGATGTAAGAATCAGGCTTTCAATGCTTAAGAACAATGAGATGGACGCCCTGCTGCTTCCTGAGCCGCAAGCCACTGAGGCCATTGCTGAGAAACACAAGGTGCTGATGGATTCACGAAAGCTCGACTGGCAAATGGGTGTAGTGGCTTTCCGGAATATCATTGCCAACGACACTTTACGACAGCGCCAATACGACGTGTTTGTAAAGGCCTATAATATGGCATGTGACTCGATAAACAGGTATGGCGTGAAACATTATAAACCGCTTGTCACTAAGTATTGCCAAGTGAAGGCTTCTACCGTTGACATACTAAAACCCTTGAAATACAACCATGTGGCTCCTCCCCGCGATAAAGATGTGGAAATGGCAAGAAGATGGATGGAAAAGAAGGAAAGGGAATTGAAGAAAATAAATAATCCTGGTTTATAATTATGAAAAAGAATGACCTCGATTCTGAAATGAAGACGATATACAATCTGTTGAACAATAGACAGATAAGCTCTGCCATAAAACGTATCGGACTTTATATGGAACAACACGACAATTGTGGTATGGCAGATGAATACCAATTGTTGGCTGACGACTTTAGGAGAATGCATGACTATTGGCTCTCTGATATGAAAGACCCGTCCTTGGAGGCAATGGTAGAACAGTTTTCGAGGCGAACCGCCACTTTTTGTTCTGAATATATATCGCGCCTGTTGAATCTTGAAGATTCTTGCTACCTTCTAATGGAAAGAAACAGGGTGAACCGGAAAGGTGACTCATGGAACTGGCAGGATATAAGACAGAAGTTAGAGGCTTTTGTGAGTGACGAGGCCCTTGCCTCTTTCTCCTTTGAGGGAGAGACTGACAATGAGAAGTATTACAGGATTGTTGACGCACACACGGATTACTCACAAAGGCTGTTTATGCATATCGTGAGCGACGGGATAATGAACCCGAACAGCTTCAAGGAGGTGATGGAGTTACTCACTACTCCTACTGTTGACAGCCAAGACCAGCAGCTTATCGTTACGGCAATGACAATAGCAGGACTCAGGGCCTTCGACATAACAAAGTTCCGCATCATGGCTAACGTCTGTCGTAAGGCTTCTTTCCTTGAAGTAAGGCAAAGGGCTCTTGTGGGATTTGTGTTTACAATGGGTCAGGGGATGAGCTCGTTGTTTCCCGAACAGAAAGCTATCGTAGAGGAAGTGCTTGCAGACAAGTCGATATACTCTCAGCTTTTGGAACTCCAGATGCAACTCGTATATTGTGTCAAGGCCAGTGACGATTCGAGAAAAGTGCAAGACGAGATTATGCCTGGCATCGTCAAGAACAGCGACCTGCAGGTTAAAAACGGAATGATAGTCGAGGTTGAAGACAACTCTATTGATGATATCCTTGGCAAAAACGATGATGAGCAACGTGCAGAGGAAGTGGAACGGCTCATGCGAAATCTGAAGGATTTGCAGGATTCGGGTGCAGACATATTATTCGGAGGCTTTTCGCATATGAAACGATTCCCGTTTTTCAACGATATGGCAAACTGGTTTTTGCCGTTCAGCACCAAGAATAAGTATGTGAGGGAAGTCGTAGGGGCTACCGGTATAGAACTGCCGTATAACTCTTTTTTCCAAAAAAGTGGGTTTTGCGACAATGACTGCTATTCCTTTGTGTTTGTCTTTAAGGAAGTGATTGGCAGAATGCCTGAAAACATAAGGGAGATGTTTCGCAACCAGGTAAGCGTGCCAGACGATGATAGTGTCGACACACCTACTCATTACAGGCGCAACTACCTCCAGACCATGTACAGGTTTTTCACCTTGTTCAAATGGCGTAACGGATTGTTGAACCCCTTTGAGAACGATGGGTTAGGCTGCCTTTCTGGAGATAGCCGGCACGTTCCATATTTGTTTTCAGCCAACGGATTGTTGGTCGACTCGAATTGGTTGAAAGACGTGCTGCCTAACCTTCTAATGTTTTTGAGCCGCAATCTTACCGACAAGATAGAAAATGACCTTGAGAAAATTGTATGGCCCGACATCCCTTCCTTCGAAGGATGTATGGCAAAGATTATGTATCTGCACAAATTGAAACACTCCGGATATAACGAGAAGACTCTTCGTGAGGCTTTGAGTTACAAGCCAGACTCGATGGTGGCCAAAAAATTTCTTGCCAACACCTTGCTGAATAGCGGCAGGGAGGAATGTCTTGAAGAAGCAAAACTGTTATTGCTCGAATTGGTAGAAAACGACAGCGACAATCCTACCTTATCTTACAAGACAGCCTTGGCCTGCTATCTTACCAATGATTTCGACAAGGCTTTGCCTTTTGCCTATAAGCTGCATTATAATTATCCGAAGGATGATAATGTAAACATGCTTCATGGCTCGTTGTTGTTGCTTAAGGGCGATGTGGCGCAATCGTTTGAGACATTGGATAATGTGGCTGACTTCGGTCAGGCATATCATTTCTTCAAATTGTCGTTCATCGTGGCTTGCTGGCTTGCTACAGGCTCTGTTAAAAACACTATAAAAAGTTCGAAGGCTAAGAATGCCATTGTTGGCTCGCAAATATTTTCCAACACTGGCATATGCCAACATATCATTGGCATACTTTCGGGACATGGCATCAGTAGTGCAGAGTTCAGAATGATGTATGATGCGATAGTATGCCAATGACCAGGATTGTTATTCTTCAGCTATGAGTTGTTTCAATTTTGGTAGCGACAAGTGATAGCGTACGGCCAGGAAACGGATAGTGACCGTAACGGCAAAACTGACAATAGCGGCTAATTCAATACTGTTGTCGAGGTGTATAACAATCCAATAGGCAACACCTCCTATAACGCTTGCTATGGCATATATCTCCTTGCGGAAAATAACAGGCTCGTTGTTGAGAAGAACGTCGCGTATTACGCCGCCGGCAGCTCCGGTGATGCATCCCATGATGATGGCCACCCAATATGGCTGCCCAAACATCACACTCTTTTGTATGCCTGCTATCGTGAATAGTGCCAAACCTAACGTGTCGAACACGAACCATGCGTTTTTCAGTGGCTCAATCCATTTTGCAAATGTCACCACCAGCACCAGTGCCAAGGCTGTGCATAGCATATAAAAAGGACTGGTCATCCAAAAAGGAGTCGTACCGAGCATTACGTCACGTATCGTACCGCCTCCTATAGCTACAGCGATACCGCATACATATCCGCCAAACCAATCAAAATTTTTTGCCGCCGCATGACGTATGCCGGATATCGCAAAGGCAAATGTGCCTAAGAATTCTATTATTTCTTGTATGTACATTTGATAAACAACATTATTAGGAGTTGAGAAACCAACTCCGAATTTACTTAGTTAACAACATTTACGGGCTTCCCCTCAATAAACGCTTTCACGTTGTCAACAACTGTTTTCATCAGCCGCTGACGAGCTTCAAAGGTGGCCCAGGCAATGTGTGGGGTTGAATAAAAATTGGGGGCGGAGAATAATGGATTATCGGCGGATGGTGGCTCCTGACACATCACGTCTGTACCATAAGCGCCTAATTGTCCGCTTTTTAACGCTTCAGCAACGTCGTTTTCGTTTACTAATGGTCCTCGTCCTGTATTAATGAGAATAGCGCCATGCTTCATCTTTGCCAGTGTCGTGGCGTTTATCATTTCGCGTGTCTCGCGTTTCAGCGGACAATGCAATGAGAGAATGTCGCTTGTGGCCAATAGGCCGTCAAGTGTGGTTTTTTGAATTCCCTCGGGTAAGTCCTTGCGATGTTTGCTTGTCACTGCAAACACGTCCATGCCGAAACACAATGCCATCTTAGCCACTTTCATTCCGATAAGTCCAAGACCTACAATACCAAGGGTCTTGCCGGTGAGTTCTATTAGTGGTGTGTCCCAATACACGAAGTCGGGATTATTGCTCCATCGTCCGTTGCGGTTTTCTATGGCATAATGTTCTACACGATTTGCGATGGAAAGGATGTGGGCAAACGTAAGCTGTGCAACACTGTCGGTACTGTAAGCCGGAACGTTTGTTACCACAATGTCATTGTCGCATGCCGCCACTGTGTCGACTATATTGTAGCCTGTGGCCAAAACCCCTATATATTTGAGGTTGGGCAGTTTCCAAATAGTGTCTGCGTCAAACACTACCTTATTGGTCAGGACAATGTCGGCATCAGAGCAGCGCTGATAGACTTCATCTTCGCTGGTGCGGTCATAAATAGTCACTTCGCCGAGTTCTTTTAATGCGTCCCATGACAGGTCGCCTGGATTCATTCCATAACTGTCTAAAACTACAATTTTCATATCAGTGTGTTTTTAAGTTTTATTTTTTCCAATAATTTTTCATTCTTTGGGCCAGTACATCTTCTGCTGGTGAATGTTGTGGTTGCCATATCTGCAGGTCCTTTAGTTCATCGGGCATGTACTGTTGTTGAGTGAAGTGTCCGGGGTAGTCGTGTGGATATTTGTAACCGTCGTGGTAGCCAAGGTCTTTCATCAAAGATGTTGGAGCATTGCGCAGATGGAGCGGTACAGGAAGGTTGCCTGTCTCACGTACTACGGACAAGGCTTTGTCGATGGCGAGATATGCCGAGTTGCTTTTAGGGCTGGTGGCGAGGTATACGGTAGCCTCTGCCAGTGGTATCCTTCCTTCTGGCCATCCTATCTTGTTTACGCAGTCGAACGCGGTGTTGGCCAGAAGCATCGCGTTGGGGTTGGCCAAGCCTATATCCTCGGAAGCGCTTATTACCAATCGTCTGGCAATGAATTTTGGGTCTTCGCCTCCTTCTATCATTCTAGCCAGCCAGTAGAGGGCTGCGTCCGGATCGCTACCCCTGATGCTTTTTATGAAAGCCGATATGATGTCGTAGTGCATCTCGCCATCCTTGTCGTATGCCAACGGATTTTGTTGAAGTCGTTGCACAACGATGTCATCAGTGATGACGATTTTCCGGTCTCCCTCTGAATCGACAATCAGTTCCAGTATGTTCAGCAGTTTGCGTGCGTCGCCTCCACTATATCTCAGCAGGGCATCTGTTTCGCTCACCGTAATATCCTTGTTTTTTAGCTCCACGTCGGTGGTCAATGCCCTGTCGAGCAGTTTCAGCAGGTCGTCACGCTCCAGTGGTTTCAGTACAAAGGTCTGGCAACGGGAGAGTAGGGGACGTATCACTTCGAACGAGGGGTTTTCTGTAGTTGCTCCTATCAGCGTTACGATGCCTCTTTCTACAGCTCCCAGTAGAGAGTCTTGTTGTGATTTGCTGAAACGGTGTATCTCGTCGATAAACAATATCGGGGAGGAAGTGTTGAAAAAACGGCTGTTTTGCGCCTTTTCTATTACTTCCCTTACATCTTTTACCCCGCTTGTAACTGCGCTGAGCGTAAAAAAAGGCACTTCAAGTCTTGTGGCCACTATCTGGGCGAGTGTGGTTTTTCCGACTCCAGGTGGTCCCCATAATATAAAAGAGGTGATTCGTCCAGAATCTATCATTTTGCGTAGTATTGCTCCTTCACCCACGAGGTGGCTTTGGCCAATATAATCGTCGAGTGTCCTTGGACGCAATCTTTCTGCTAATGGTTGTGACATCTTCTTTTTTTTTGCAAAGATAGTGCAAGTTTTAGACAATACAAAATAAAAAAGCATTTTTTTTATTTTTATTGTTAAAACGCCGCCTGTCTTATCTAAAGATAGTGCAAGTTTTAGACAATACAAAATAAATTGGGCATTTTTTATAATTTTTATTCCCTAAATACTTGTGTAAATAAAATAAAGTATATACATTTGCAGCGAAAAAACAAAAACGCAATTTAAATAATAGTATGAAAGAAGAAACAACAAAGAAAGCTCTCACTCTTAAATTGCTTACTAAAAGCAATGTTTGGGATGTTCAGGAGAACGACATCTTCAGAATGTGGGAAGGTGCCGACAAAGACTCAGAGGTAAAAGACAACTTACACCGATATGTAGACATCATCAAGACGGCATTCCTCGTGGAAGAACTCAAGGATGATACAAAACTCATGAAGGGAAAATATGAGAAAATGGGTTACAAGATTGCAACTGTGAAAATTGATGAAAACCTGAAAATTACATGGGCCATCAAAAAAAGACCTATTTTGAGGGTTAGTGATCTCACTTACGAAAATATCACTCATATTTCTGCAGCTAAACTCGTAGAAGTGCTTGAACGCAATTTCGGAGGTGGATGGGATTCGCTTCCACAGAGCATACAGGACATAATTGAAAGTGGTTTCGAAATCTCAACCACTACATTGCCACAAAACAGACTACACAAGCCTGGAGGAATGTACGACAAGAAAATTGCCGATGGATTTGAAGTGCTGGAGGTATTGAAAGGTACATGGGTGGAAGCTATTTTCGTGAAAGTCAAGCCTCAGATGGAGAAGCCACGACTGCAGCTACAGCCGAAGAACGAAGATGACGATCTGCCTATTGATGATTACAAGAACCATGATGACATCGATGATGAAATAGAAGAACCTACAGACTTCAACGACGACGATATCAATGAGGACAACTATCGAACCACATTTGTCATTGAGCCTGATCCCGACGAGGAAGCCGGAGGACTCGAAGACTATGTGGACGAAGAATAACAACTTCTAAAAAAATACATTATGAACATTCCGTTGGTTTTTTGGCTCGTGCCTATAGCATCGATTGTGGCATTGGGCATGGCATGGCATTTCTTCCGCCAAATGAGAAAGGAGGATGAAGGAACACCGCGTATGGCTGAAATTGCCGAGTATGTAAGGCGGGGAGCAATGGCTTACCTTAAACAGCAATATAAGGTGGTGGCCATTGTGTTCGTGGTCCTTGCCGTGATATTTGCATTTATGGCCTATGGACTGAAAGTTCAGAATCCATGGGTGCCGTTCGCATTCCTTACCGGTGGCCTATTCTCTGGATTAGCTGGGTTCTTTGGAATGAAAACCGCCACCTACGCTTCTGCCCGCACGGCTAATGCAGCACGAAAAAGCCTTAACAGCGGTCTAAAAGTGGCTTTTAGAAGTGGGGCTGTAATGGGACTTGTAGTGGTAGGGCTGGGATTGCTCGATATCGCTATATGGTTTCTGGCGTTGAGCTGTTTCTATTATGGCTCAAATATGGCTCTTGTCACTATTACCACCACAATGCTTACCTTCGGAATGGGTGCTTCCACACAGGCTCTTTTTGCACGCGTGGGAGGTGGAATATACACCAAAGCGGCTGATGTTGGTGCTGATCTCGTGGGTAAAGTGGAGGCCAACATTCCTGAAGACGACCCGAGAAATCCTGCTACTATAGCCGACAATGTCGGTGACAACGTGGGAGATGTGGCTGGAATGGGCGCTGACCTTTATGAGAGCTACTGTGGAAGTATTCTCTCTACTGCTGCACTGGGAGCTACTGCATTTGCCATGAATGTCGATATGCAACTTAAGGCAGTAATCGCTCCAATGATTATTGCTTCTGTTGGTATCTTCCTCTCGCTTATCGGGATATTTGCTGTGAAAACCAAGGAAAACGCTACCATGCGTGACCTGCTTCGCTCGCTTGGAATTGGAACAAACCTCGCTGCGGGTCTTATAGCCGTGGCCACATTTGTCATTCTTTACTTCTTGGGTATTGAAAATTGGATCGGCGTGTCGTTCTCGGTGGTAAGCGGACTTGTGGCTGGAGTCGTCATCGGACAGGCTACGGAGTATTATACAAGTCACAGTTACAAACCTACACAAAAAATCTCTGAGGCTTCAAAAACAGGTCCAGCTACTGTCATCATACAGGGAATAGGAACAGGAATGATTTCTACCATGATACCAGTGGTGACCATTTCCGCTGCTATTATGCTTAGCTATCTGTTTGCCAACGGATTCGACCTCTCGATGAGTGCAAAGAGCATTTCAATGGGACTGTATGGAATAGGCATCGCCGCAGTAGGAATGTTGTCCACCCTCGGAATTACCCTGGCTACCGATGCTTATGGGCCCATTGCTGACAATGCGGGCGGAAACGCAGAGATGAGCGAACTCGGAGAAGAGGTGCGTCATCGTACTGATGCACTGGATGCACTTGGCAATACCACTGCCGCCACTGGCAAAGGATTCGCCATCGGTAGTGCTGCACTCACTGCTCTTGCCTTGCTGGCTTCTTATGTGGAAGAGATAAAGATAGCTATGGTTAGGGCTGTGGAAGAGGGACAACAATTCTACGATTCGGCAGGAAACCTCTTTAATCCGGAGAACGCAAACATGATTGATTATATGAACTTCTTCCAAGTTAACCTTATGAACCCTAAAGTCCTCGTGGGGGCTTTCATCGGTGGAATGGCTGCTTTCCTGTTCTGTGGATTGACAATGGGGGCTGTAGGAAGGGCTGCTCAAACTATGGTGGAAGAGGTGCGCCGACAATTCCGTGAAATAAAAGGCATACTCGAAGGAAAAGCTACACCTGACTACGGCCGATGTGTGGAAATAAGTACACGGTCGGCTCAGAAAGAAATGATTTTCCCAAGCCTTCTCGCAATAGCTATACCTATCGTTGTCGGACTTCTGCTCGGAGTGGCAGGAGTCATGGGACTGCTGGTCGGAGGATTAACAGCAGGATTCACATTGGCTGTCTTTATGGCAAATGCCGGCGGCGCATGGGACAATGCTAAAAAAATGGTTGAGGAAGGACATTTCGGTGGTAAAGGCTCCGAGTGTCACAAAGCTACAATCGTGGGTGATACCGTTGGCGACCCATTCAAAGATACAAGCGGACCATCATTAAACATTCTCATAAAGTTGATGTCGATGGTGAGCATCGTGATGGCGGGACTTGTGGTCGCTTTTGCATAGTCAGTTCACTGTCATGTGAAAGCAACCTTGTTTTACCTCGTATTTTATAAAACAACGGTTCTGCTGCCTGAAATCGCGGAGGACCTCGGAGAGAATCCATTTTAGCGTGTCGTTTCTTACTGCACGTCTTTTGGGACCTTCGGGGTCTTCCACTGTTATATATCTGTTATAACATAAGTCAAATGTAGTGCCGTAAAGATGGCAACTGTTTTCTGTCGCATTGGCATTGCGGACGCGAAGCTTGGTGACATCGTCTTTTGTCCTCATTACACTCGTCACAATAATCTTGTGAAGCGGTATTCCCTTTATCTGAAGACTGTCGAAAAAGGCTGAACCGATGTCTTGCAACAGGGCTGAGGCACGGGGTACAAGATACGGGATGCTATTGTTCAGTCTGTCAACGTGGAAATATGGGTTTGTCCCAATATATACCAACTCTTGCTTTCGCGACTCCGCCTCTTCGCGGTTTTTTACCGGAGAAACCCCATTCTTCTTTGCTGCCACCATCTGAACATCGTTCATGTCGGGAAAAGTGTTCTTGAAAGAGGGAACGCTGTATATGCGGTTTTTGACCAAGGTGCCGTCTTCTTTGAAATAGCGTGAGCCTAATGATGGCTTTGAAATGATTTGGGGTTTTGACACTTCTGCCACAGCTACAGTATCATCACCATTCTTTACATTATCTCTATTTGCTCCAGCCACTTCAGGCCACACTAAACGAGTAAGTGAAAGCAAGGCTACAACAGAAAAAAAGCCTTTTGTATATGTTTTCTTTTTCATTAATGCTAATTTTTTTGCAAAATTACAAAAAAACATCGTAATATGTGTACTTTATTGAAAAAGTTTCTGTAATTTTGCACGAGAATTTTAAAATGAGGTAGATTTGACAGAGAAACATATCGTACTCGAGGACATTGATCCCGTTATTCTGTATGGCATTAATAATGTTCATCTACAGATGATAAAGGCACTATTCCCAAGATTGAGAATAGTGGCAAGGGGAAATGTTATGAAAATTTTGGGGGACGAAGAACAAATGTGTGCATTCGAAGAGAATATCGAGGCTCTCAGAAAACATGTACTGAAATTTAACTCCTTGAAAGAGGAGGATATCATTGACATTGTTAAGGGTACGCGTTCAAAAGACGAAATACCGGAAGGAGTCATCGTGTATAGCATGTCGGGAAGGCCAATAAAGCCAAGAACTGAAAATCAGAAAAAACTCGTAGAGGCATTCGACAACAACGATATGATTTTTGCAGTAGGGCCTGCCGGAACAGGAAAGACTTATCTAAGCATTGCACTTGCAGTAAAAGCCCTGAAAGAAAAAACCATTAAAAAAATTGTTCTTAGCAGACCGGCAGTCGAGGCGGGGGAAAAACTCGGATTCCTACCTGGTGACATGAAAGACAAAATCGACCCCTATCTGCAACCTCTTTACGATGCGCTGGAAGATATGCTGCCTCAGGCTAAACTCCAGGAGATGATGGAAAAACATGTCATACAGATTGCTCCTTTGGCTTTTATGAGAGGACGTACTCTTAGTGATGCCATAGTTATACTCGATGAAGCTCAAAACACTACTTGTGCGCAAATCAGAATGTTTCTAACTCGAATGGGGTGGAATACTAAGATGATTATAACAGGCGACATGACTCAGATAGACCTCCCGCGCGAACAAAAAAGTGGACTAAAAGAGGCGCTAAACATATTGTCGGGGATTGAAGGTATCGAAATTGTAGAGCTTAACAGAAAAGATATCGTTAGACATAAACTCGTAACACGTATTGTCAACGCGTATGAAAAATATGACAAGGAAACAAAACAATAAAAAAAATAACTATAATGAATGCATTAACAAATACTGAATTTAATTTCAAAGGACAGAAAAGCGTTTACCACGGAAAGGTACGCGACGTTTACAACATCAACGATGACCTCATGGTAATGGTGGCCACTGATAGAATATCTGCTTTTGATGTAATTCTTCCAAAGGGAATACCTTATAAAGGACAGGTCCTCAACCAAATCGCAGCTAAGTTCCTCGATGCAACAAGCGACATATGCCCTAACTGGAAATTGGCCACTCCTGATCCAATGGTCACTGTTGGACTAAAATGTGAAGGCTTTCGGGTTGAAATGATTATTCGTTCTATACTTACTGGATCTGCATGGCGCGAATACAAAAAAGGATGCCGTGAAATATGCGGTGTAAAACTGCCTGATGGTATGAGAGAAAACGAACGCTTTCCTGAACCTATCATTACTCCAACAACTAAGGCTGACGAAGGACACGACATGAACATTTCCCGTGAGGAAATTATTGCTCAAGGCATTGTCAGTGAAGAAGACTATAACGTAATGGAAGACTATACCAGACGACTCTTTGCAAGAGGACAGGAAATCGCCGCTAAACGGGGACTTATACTCGTAGATACAAAGTACGAGTTCGGAAAAAGAGACGGAAAAGTGTACCTTATCGACGAAATACATACTCCTGACTCAAGCCGGTATTTCTATGCCGACGGATATGAAGAGAAATTTGAAAAAGGCGAAACTCAACGTCAACTGTCTAAGGAATTTGTGAGACAATGGCTCATCGAACATAATTTCATGAACGAACCAGGACAAACAATGCCTGAAATCACAGATGATTATGCTATAAGCGTGAGCGAAAGATATATTGAACTCTTTGAACAAATCACTGGAGAAAAATTCTCCAAAGCTGCTGATACTGATGATATTGCGGCTCGCATCGAAAAAAACGTGGCTGACTGTCTTGCCTCATTGTAAATGAATCTTAAACATATATTGTAGATATGATAAAAATAACTTTTCCCGACGGTTCTGTAAGAGAATACGAACAGGGCGTCAATGGACTTACTATTGCCGAAAGCATATCACCGGCTTTGGCACGCGACGTAATAGCCTGCGGAGTGAATGGTGAAATAGTGGAACTTAACAGACCTATTGTAGAAGACTCTAAAGTGCAACTCTATAAGTGGGAAGACGAGGAAGGAAAACATGCTTTCTGGCATACTTCTGCTCACCTGTTGGCTGAAGCTCTTCAGGAATTGTATCCGGGAATTCAGTTCGGATTTGGACCTGCAATAGATAATGGTTTCTTCTATGACGTACTGCTAAAGGACGGGGAGTCTATCAAAGAGGCTGATTTCCCAAAAATTGAGGCAAAAATGAAGGAACTTGCTGGCAAAAAAGAACCAGTGGTCAGAAAAGAAGTGGCAAAAGCTGATGCTCTAAAACAGTTTGCAGCTGACGGACAGACTTATAAGTGTGAACATATAGAACAAGACCTCGAAGATGGTACTATCACTACTTATACTCAGGGGGCTTTTACTGACCTTTGCAAAGGACCTCATCTACTCAACACTGGTGCTATTAAGGCTATCAAACTAACAAGCGTGGCTGGAGCTTTCTGGAGAGGTGACGCTTCAAGAGAACAGATGCAGAGACTCTATGGTATCTCTTTCCCTAAGAAAAAAATGCTCGACGAGTATCTTGTTATGCTCGAGGAAGCAAAAAAACGTGACCATAGGAAAATTGGTAAGGAAATGGAACTGTTTATGTTCTCTGAAAAAGTTGGTAAGGGACTGCCTATTTGGCTACCAAAAGGTACTGAACTCCGACTAAGACTCCAAGATCATTTAAGAAAAGTACAGAAACGTTTCGGATATCAGGAAGTTATAACTCCACATATCGGTTCTAAAAACCTTTATGTTACAAGCGGACATTATGCTCATTACGGAAAGGATTCTTTTCAACCTATTCACACTCCGGAAGAAGGCGAAGAGTATATGCTTAAACCAATGAACTGTCCTCACCATTGCGAAATATTTGCATGGAAACCTCGTTCTTACAAGGACCTGCCCCTACGTATTGCTGAGTTTGGTACTGTATATCGATATGAACAGAGCGGAGAACTTCATGGACTCACAAGAGTGAGGTCTTTCACACAAGATGATGCTCATCTGTTTTGTAGACCTGACCAAGTTAAGCAGGAATTCCTTAACGTGATGGATATTATCAACATAGTATTGAAAGCATTCGGATTTAATTTTGAAGCCCAAATCTCACTACGTGACCCTAATGACACAGAAAAATATGTCGGAAGCGACGAAGACTGGGCACGCTCTGAGGCTGCTATCGTAGAGGCTTGTAAGGAAAAGGGACTTAATGCAAAAATTGAATACGGTGAGGCTGCTTTCTATGGACCTAAACTCGATTTCATGATTAAGGATGCTATTGGACGCCGATGGCAACTTGGTACTATTCAGGTTGACTATAACTTGCCAAAACGATTCAAACTCGAATATACAGACGAGGATAATACAAAGAAAACTCCTGTCATGATCCACAGGGCTCCGTTTGGATCAATGGAACGATTCGTGGCTGTACTAATAGAACATACAAGCGGGCACTTCCCACTATGGCTCACTCCTGATCAAGTCGCAATTCTCCCAATTTCGGAAAAGTATAATGATTATGCTGCCAAAGTGGCGAAATATTTCGACAGCGTAGGTGTTCGTGCCGTTATTGACTCCCGTAATGAAAAGATTGGAAGAAAGGTTCGTGACAACGAACTCAAGAGAATTCCATACATGCTCATCGTTGGAGAGAAAGAACAGGCGGATGGTACTGTCGCTGTGAGACCTCAAGGTGGAGGTGAACAGTCTATCATGACAATGGAAGACTTTGCTAAGAAAATTAATGATGAAGTTAAAGAAATGACTAAGGAATTTTAATCTTTATACTCATTCTTCGGATTCTTATAAATAAAAGAGTTCCCTTGCTGGTGAATATCACTGCAAAGGGACTCTTTATTATATTATATATAAGGTGGATTATCATTAAAGTAAAGGATAATCAAATAAATCAGAATTGGCCAGTAATAACTTCTTTTGTTAAAATATGTATATTGTTTGGTGCTATTTTTCAATATAATAATAAACAAATGTTAAAGATTAACATTTTTCTTTCAAAATGTTTGGAGTGTATTGAAAAAGTCCGTACCTTTGCACTCGCTTTTGAGAACAACGCTTCTCTTGAGCGACAGAAAAAGAGTTCTTTGAAAGATTTACATAACAGAGAAGTAGTAGTACAAGAAGCAATTGAGAAATCAATTGGGTAAACGAACCGTCAATTGTATGATTGATAAAGGTTTCTTTAGACTTGATATTATAATGGCGTCCTGAA
>NZ_NPJI01000038.1 GCF_002251435.1 Prevotella sp. P2-180 | reverse complement strand
GGCGGGGTCCCACCTCTTCCCATTCCGAACAGAGAAGTTAAGCCCGCTTGCGCCGATGGTACTGCAATGCAATGTGGGAGAGTAGGAGGCCGCCTTCTTTTTAACAACAGTCCCGAGGATAGCAATATTCCCGGGACTTTTTATATTTTATGAATTGGACTGACAGAATTAGGCAGGTAAAGATTACGCTTGTAGTTGTGGCTATTATTATAGCCGTTGCTTCATTGGCGGTCTCGCATTTCCTTATTGCAGATCTTTCCAAAGAGGAAAGAAACAAAATGGAAGTGTGGGCTCAGGCTCTACATACCTTGAACAACGCCAATGAGAATACTGATGTTTCGCTTGTATTAAGTGTCATAAAGGCAAACAATTCAATACCTGTCATTGTAGTTGACTCGACTGGTAATGTTATGGACTATCGTAACGTTGAGATTGATGCAAATAATAATTCTGATTCTACTGCATTTCTGGCTCATGAGGCAAACCGTATGATAAGATCAGGAAGGGCGATAAAGATCCTGCTTCCCCCTTCTGGCAATGGAGGGGACTATCAAATGGTGTGTTATGATGAGTCGCTGATGTTACGACGTCTGGCTACTTATCCATACGTTCAGTTGGGAATTGTATTTATATTTGTTGTTGTTGCCATTATTGCTTTGCTTTCCTCCAAAAGAGCTGAACAAAATAAAGTATGGGTAGGACTGTCCAAAGAGACTGCGCATCAACTTGGTACTCCTATCTCAAGTCTTATGGGTTGGGTTGAAATACTGAAGGACAGCTATCCAGAGGATGACGTCATTGATGAGATGTCTAATGATGTGAAGCGTCTTGAAATGATTGCCGAACGCTTTTCAAAGATTGGTTCGAAGCCCGAAGCTAAGCCTTCTGACATCATTATGGTTGTCGACAGGGTGGTGGAGTATATTGACCATCGTACTTCTTCTGACGTTTCTTTATATTTTGACAAACCTATTCACCCTGTAGTTGTTTCCATAAATACCTCGTTGTTTGAATGGGTGATAGAAAACCTATGCAAGAATGCCGTTGACGCCATGGAAGGCAAAGGAAGTATCTTCTTGAATATTATTGAGGAAGAGACAATGGTAGCTGTGGAAGTCAAGGATACCGGTAAGGGTATAAGGCATAAGAATTTGAAGAATGTATTCAAACCTGGATTTACTACAAAGAAGCGAGGCTGGGGACTTGGTCTTTCCTTAGCTAAACGTATTGTGGAAGAGTACCATAAGGGTAGAATATACGTAAAAGAATCTACTTTAGGTAAGGGAACGACATTCAGAATAGAACTGAAAAGGTAACTGTACTTTAGTCGTTAGTGATGAAAAACAATGAAAAAGTAAGGCTTTTTGCATTGTTTTCATCAATATATCATTAAGAAAATAAAAAAAAAGGTGTATAAGTTTCACTATATCAGAAATTATTAGTAACTTTGCAGCCCAAAGTGAAATAATGTATAGCTTAGAGCCATTTAAGATAGACTTGAACAGCTTGAAAGAAGGTGAGACCGTCTTCAGGCTTGAACTCGACGACGAATACTTTGAGGCCATTGAAGCGCCTGAGGTTCGTTGCGGGAAATTGTCGGCAGAGGTAACTGTTATCCGTCGTGCCGCAATGTTTGAGTTACTGTTCAATATAGAAGGCTCTGTTGTTGTACAATGCGACCTTTGTCTTGATGACATGGACCAGCCAATAAATACCGAAGGCCGGCTTGTCGCGAAATTTGGAGAAGAATACTCAGAAGACGATGACCTTGTGACGGTAAGTCAGGATGAAGGCATCCTCGACGTCTCATGGTTCATATATGAATTTATAGCCTTGGACATACCAATCAAGCACGTTCATGCACCTGGTAAATGCAATCGTGACATGATGAAGGCTCTTGAGGAGCATTCCGCCAACCGAAGTGGCGCTGGAGAAAGTGAAGAGGCGATAGATCCGCGTTGGAGTGGTTTATTGAAATTAAAAGACATTAAAGATTAAACAATTTAAAAATTATGGCACATCCTAAAAGAAGACAGTCAAAGACTCGTACACTTAAAAGAAGAACTCATGACAAGGCTGTAGCACCTACATTGGCAGTATGTCCAAACTGCGGTGCTTACTACATCTACCACACTGTATGCCCAACTTGCGGTTATTACAGAGGCAAGGTGGCTATCGTTAAGGAAGAAACAGCTGAATAATGAATAAGATAAACGCGATAATCACTGGTATAGGAGGTTACGTGCCCGACTATGTCCTTAACAACGAGGAATTGTCGAGGATGGTAGACACCAACGACGAGTGGATTATGACGCGTGTAGGAATCAAAGAGCGCCGAATCCTGACTGAAGAAGGACTCGGCACTTCCTATATGGCGCGTAAGGCTGCAAAGCAGCTGCTCCAGAAGACTGGTGTCGATCCTGATACTATCGATGCGCTCATCGTTACCACGTCAACAGCCGACTACAAGTTCCCTTCGACAGCTTCTATTGTCCTTGGAAAGTTAGGGCTGAAGAATGCTTTCGCATTTGATATGTGGGCTGCTTGTTGCGGATTCCTGTACACTTTGGACGTGGCAGCATCGATGATTCAAAGTGGACGCTGTAAGAAGATCATCGTAATAGGTGCGGACAAGATGTCGTCGGTGGTGGACTATAAAGACCGTTCCACCTGTGCACTTTTTGGTGATGGCGCTGCAGCAGTTCTTGTGGAAGCCACTGAAGAGGAGAACATAGGAGTAATGGACTCTTATTTCCTTACTGACGGTAAGGGGCTTCCGTTCCTTCACTTGAAGGCTGGTGGCTCAGTATGTCCTCCTTCTCATTTTACGGTAGACCACCGTCTTCACTATCTCTATCAAGAGGGTCGCACGGTATTCCGTTATGCCGTTACAAGCATGAGCGACGACTGCGCAATAATTGCAGAGCGTAACAACTTGAACAAGGACAATATTGCATTCGTTGTTCCTCATCAGGCAAATATGCGCATTATAGAGGCTGTGGCAAAGCGTCTTGACTTGCCTATGGACAATGTGATGGTGAATATTGAGCACTTTGGAAACACAAGTGCGGCTACCATTCCATTGGCACTGTGGGAAAACGAGAGTAAGTTGAAGAAAGGCGACAATCTGATTTTCACTGCTTTTGGTGCAGGATTTGTTCATGGTGCCTCATATTATAAGTGGGCATACGATGGCAGTCAGGTATAGTGTGAACTGAAAAGAGTTTTATATCAACGTAATATTCGAAGGTGCATTGGCTGTTGTGCGGTCCTTGCACCTTCGTTTTTTTTATTCCTTACCAAGAAGGCTGATGACGGTCTTGTTGGCAATGTCTATTGCCGCCGAATCGAGTTCTTTCAAGTAGATGAGTGTTGTTTTCTCTGAGTCGTGGCCTAATGCATGGCTAATGGTGCTTAGCGACACGCCATTGGAGTATGCAAGGCTTGCCCATGAATGTCTTGCCACATACATGGTAAGTGGCTTTGACAAATGAAGCTCTTCTGATATTTTTTTCAGATTATTGTTCACTTCGTTCTGTCTGTATCTTTTCTGGTTTCTTTCTTTGCCGTTTTCTTTTCCTATTATGGGCAAGAGGTATTTCTGTGTATTCGACGGGTTGCGTCTGATGATCTCCTCTATCTCCTCCGTTAGTTTTATTATTATCTTCTGTCCTGTTTTCTTTCGTCGGTATATAATGTGACCATTTGCTACGTCTTTCTTTTCCAGGTAGCTCATGTCAACAAATGACATGCCTTGTGTAAAGAAGCTGAACAGGAACATGTCGCGTGCGAAAGCAAGGCGAAGATTATCTGTCTTATAGTGCCTTATGGCTTTTATGTCGTGTAGCTCTATCGACCTTTTGCGTGTTTTCGCTATGCCGGTATACACTCCTTTAGTCTGTCGTTGTCTTTTTCTATTCTCAACTCTTCAATAGATAACTGAATGTTAATTGTTTCCATAGTATATACGTTGAATAAAAAAACCGGATAATCGGAGAGAGCGTTTTTCGCTCTGTCTGATTATCCGGTTTTTGATTGTCTCAGATAAAGTTATTTCACGTTGCCGACTTTAATGAGGTATTCGGCTATTTGAACTGCATTAAGAGCAGCTCCCTTTCTTATCTGGTCGCTACTGAGCCAGAATGTGAGTCCGTTTTCGTCGGCGAGGTCCTTTCGAATGCGTCCTACGTAAACGTCGTCTTTTCCAGCAGTGTCGAGAGGCATAGGGTAAACGAGGTTGGCAGGGTCGTCCTTGAGTGTGCAGCCTGGTGCCTCGGCAATAGCTTTCTGTGCTTCTTCGACAGATATTGGACGCTCAGTCTCAATCCATACCGATTCGGAGTGAGAACGAAGTGACGAGACGCGAACGCACATGGCAGAGCACTTCACGTCGCTGTGCATGATTTTGCGGGTCTCGTTAAACATCTTCATCTCTTCTTTTGTATAACCGTTTGGCTGGAATACGTCAATCTGTGGTATTACGTTGTAAGCCAACTGGTAGGCGAATTTCTTCACTGTCACAGGTTCGTCGTTCATAATTTGTCGATACTGTTCCTGAAGTTCTTGCATGGCTGCTGCACCTGCACCGCTTGCGCTCTGGTAGCTTGCGATGTGAATACGCTTTATGTGGCTGATTTTTTCCAGTGGTTGCAGTGCCACAACCATCATGATGGTGGTGCAGTTTGGGTTCGCGATGATGCCTCGTGGTCGATTGAGTGCATCTTCAGCGTTACATTCAGGCACTACTAATGGCACGTCTTCGTCCATACGGAAAGCGCTTGAGTTGTCAATCATGACGGCACCGTACTTTGTAATGTCTTCTGCAAACTCCTTTGATGTGCCGGCACCTGCAGATGTGAATGCGATGTCCACATCTTTGAAGTCGTCGTTGTGTTGCAACAGTTTCACTTCATACTCTTTTCCTCGGAACGTGTATTTCGTTCCGGCACTTCTTTGTGAACCAAACAAGACGAGTTCGTCCATGGGGAAGTTTCTCTGGTCAAGCACGCGGAGGAATTCCTGTCCTACGGCACCGCTTGCTCCAACAATAGCTACTTTCATTTTGTCTAAATTTTATGTTGTTAATGTCTATTTCTTTGTCGTTTTTTTTCTTTTCGGGTGCAAATTTACAACATTTAATGCAATTATCCTTTAATTTTTAAGGAATTATGAATGAAATATGATATTTTTTTTGCACCTTTGCACCAAGATTTGAAAATCTAAAGAAAAAGATGCCCGATATTACTCGATATTTTCCGATTACTGACCCGACATTGATATTCTTTGTCGTGTTAAGTATTATTCTGTTTGCACCTATAGTGATGTCTCGTTTGCGTATTCCTCATATCATAGGAATGGTACTTGCGGGCATCGTTGTCGGTCGTTATGGCTTGAACATACTGGAACGCGACTCTTCGTTCGAACTCTTTGGAAAGGTGGGGCTTTTGTATATCATGTTCCTTGCGGGTTTGGAAATGAATCTTACCAACCTGCGGAAGAGGAAACGGCAGTTTTTGGTGTTCGGACTGCTGACGTTTGTCATCCCGTTTGTGTTATCCTATTTTGTCGGTTTGTCTCTTTTAGGCTATTCAGAGATAACATCGTTGCTTTTGGCCTGCATCTTATCTTCCAACACGCTGATAGCCTATCCTATAGTATGCAAGTTTGGTTTGCAACGTCATTCTAGCGTGACATTAAGTGTGGGTTCCTCTATGATTGCCCTTACTCTTTCCCTGCTTATACTTGCAGCCATCGTTGGTTCGGCAAGTGGCGAGGGTGGCATAACATTCTGGGTGGTGTTTATAGTAAAGGTGCTGGCTTTCTGTGCGGGCTCGTCATATGTCATACCTCGTCTGACACGTTGGTTTTTCAATCATTATTCCGACTCGGTCATGTTATATATATATATAATGTGTATACTTTTCTTAAGTGCCGCAGTGTCGGAGTTTTGTGGCCTGGAAGGAATATTTGGCGCGTTTATGGCTGGTCTTATTCTTAATCGTTACATACCGAGTGTATCTCCATTGATGAATCGTATAGAATTTATTGGAAATGCGCTCTTTATTCCATATTTCCTTATTGGTGTAGGAATGCTTATAGACATCAGCGTTCTCTTCCATGGCTATGATACACTTTGGGTAATTTTTTGTATTGTATTCTTTGCAACGGTAAGCAAGGCGCTTGCAGCATATATATCCTGTTTCGTGTTTAAGGCTCCATGGCTCTCTGGTCACATGATGTTTGGTCTCACAGAGGCTCATGCTGCGGGAGGCATTGCCATGACAATGGTGGGTATGAAGATGTTGCAACCCGACGGTACATACGTGTTTGATGCGAATGTGCTTAATGGTGTGGTGATGATGATACTCTTCACATGCATTATCAGTTCCATAGTGGTAGAGAACACCTGTCAAGCCATTCTGCTTAAGGAACGACTTTATTCTGCCGAACCAGAGCGTCAAGCAGACGACGAGAAAATATTGTTGCCCATTCAGCATGACGAAGATGCCGATACACTTGTCAACCTTGCCATTCTTATGCGCAGCAAACGTCTTAATCGTGGACTTATTGGTCTAAACGTAGTATATGATGATATAAACAGTAATCGTAACCGTAAGGAAGGCCGTAACATACTGGAAAGGGCTATGGCCACGGCAATATCCGCCGACGTGAGGATGCAGACCCAGAGTCGTCTGTCAACAAACATAGCTAACGGCATTAAGCATGCCTTTAAGGAGTTTGACGCTTCAGAGATAATTATGGGTCTTCATCATCGCACATCGCCCAACGACACTTTTTGGGGAGCATATACGCCGAGCCTTATCAGTGAGATTAATCGTCAGATAATGATTTGTCGTGTCAGGAAGCCGCTGAGCACGTTGCGTCGTATTCATGTGGCAGTACCTTCTCGTGTGGAGTTTGAACCCGGTTTCTACAGATGGGTCGAGCATTTAGCCCGTATCGCCGACAACCTTGGCTGTCGTATGGTGTTCCATGGAAGGATGAAAGCATGGGAGCTGATAGAGTGTTTCATCCATAATCGTCATCCAGAGGTAAGGGCTGAATTCAAGGAGATGGTCCATTGGAAAGAACTGCCGACTCTGGCTGCTGACATTCACGACGACCATCTGCTTGTAGTAATTACCGCCCGTAATGGCACAGTGAGCTATAAACCGGCTTTTGAACGTCTTCCATTGGAACTAACGGAATATTTTGCAGAATGTAATCTAATGATAGTCTATCCCGACCAGCATGGTCAGCCACAGGATGTGATGACCTTCACGGCTCCTCAGCGTCAGGATGGCGAGAGTGCATACACGGCAGTATTGAAATGGATAAATGGATTTAGAAACAAGATATGATACACTTAACGAATATTGAGAAGAGCTTTGGCTCTTTGGAGGTGCTGAAAGGCATCGACCTTGAAATAAACAAAGGTGAAGTGGTAAGCATTGTTGGACCAAGTGGTGCCGGAAAGACCACCTTGTTGCAGATTATGGGAACACTCGACAGGCCAGACTCTGGAAAGGTGATTGTAGATGGGGTTGATGTCAGTACTCTTAGCCAAAAGAAACTGTCAGACTTCCGTAATCAGCATGTAGGTTTCGTTTTCCAGTTTCACCAGCTTCTTCCTGAGTTTACGGCTCTTGAAAACATTATGATTCCGGCGTTCATTGCCGGCAAGTCGCAAAAGGAGGCAAAGAGAAGGGCATTGGAATTGCTCGACTTTATGGGTCTGACCGAACGTGCAGAGCATAAGCCCAACGAATTGTCTGGAGGTGAGAAACAGAGAGTGGCTGTGGCGAGGGCTTTGGTAAACAATCCCGCGGTTATTCTCGCCGACGAGCCGTCGGGTAGTCTTGATACGAAAAATAAAGGTGAACTGCACCAGCTTTTCTTTGACCTTCGCGACAAATTTGGCCAGACTTTTGTCATTGTAACACATGACGAACAACTTGCCTCTATCACCGACAGAACCATTCACATGAAAGACGGGAGGATATTGGAAGAGGGGGGAATATAATTAATATCATTATGGATAGAATAAAACTCGGTGACTACAACCGATTGAAAGTAGTGAAGAAAGTTGATTTCGGAATGTATCTCGACGGAGGCGTAGAAGGTGAGATATTGTTGCCTTCTCGATATGTGCCAGAAGGATGTAAGGTGGGTGACGAGCTCGATGTGTTTATTTATCTAGACCAGGACGAGCGACCTATTGCCACCACCTTGAAACCGCTTGCCAAGGTTGGCGATTTTGTGTGTCTTGAGGTGGCTTGGGTCAATGATTTCGGCGCTTTTCTTAATTGGGGACTTATGAAAGACCTTTTCTGCCCGTTCCGTGAGCAGAAGAAGAGGATGGAACGTGGACAGCGTTATATTGTGCATGTAGGTGTCGACGACGAAAGCTATCGTATGATGGCGTCTGCAAAGGTTGAGCATTACCTTTGTCGTGATATCCCGCCATATTCCCATGGTGACGAGGTCGACCTGCTTGTGTGGCAGAAGACTGATCTTGGCTTTAAGGTTATTGTAGACAATAAGTATGCCGGTCTTGTGTACGACAGCCAGGTGTTTCGGCCTATTACCACGGGTGACCGTATGAAGGGATATATAGACAAGGTGCGTCCCGACGGTAAACTCGACGTCACTATTCAGCGTACAGGCCGTCAGGCCACGGAAGACTTCTCGGAAGTGCTTCTTCAGTATCTGAAAGACAATAATGGTCATTGTGATCTTGGCGACAAGAGTCCGTCTGAACTCATTGCTGATCGCTTTAAGGTGAGCAAGAAAACTTTTAAAAAAGCTGTTGGCGATCTTTACAAGCGTCGTGTCATCACGATTGGCGATGACGGAATCACGTTGACTTAAGGAGTATAAATGCAAGGAATAAAAAACGCAGGCTTCATAGCCCGCGTTTTTTTTATTCCTTGCTCCAGAAGTCTTGAAGTATCATCTTGTAAATTAGAGTAGAGTATCCAGGTATGGAACTGCTTCCTGTTGCACCATATCCAAGTTGGTATGGCATGTATACTTCCCATACGTCGCCGCGTCTCATATATTGTAGCGCAGTGGTGAATCCGTCAATCATTCCACCGCCCACCAAAAATCTTGCCGCAACTGCCACGTCATTGTCAAATGGCTCATTATAGGAAGAGTCAAACACGATGCCGTTAGGATAAGATGTGGATGGTAGTGCCCAAACCTTGTAGTGTACAGCCACCGAATCTGTGTATAATGGTGAGGCTGTCTCGTTTTGCGGTGCGCTTTCCAACACGTGTACAATGATATAGTCGCTATTGGAAATGTAGTCACCTTCCGTTTTCGACCATTTTAGTATGCGTTTCCAATCGGTACGTCCACTGCTGATAAGTTTTTGTACGGAGTCGGTAAGGTTGTCGAAGTATGTCTCGTTTCGAACCTGCCAGTCGGGAAATTCTTCAACAACACCGTCATCCTCACTGCATGAGGTCATAGCCACGCAGGCTATGACCATCATCAGCAGAGTATAGATTATTTTATGTATATACATTATTGTAACTTCTTTAACAGGCTTGCTATGCTCACCTTGTCCTCGATGATAGAGTTAAGTTCTGAAATTGGCACACGTTCTTGCTCCATGGTGTCGCGGAAGCGTAGTGTGACGCAATTGTCCTTGAGAGTGTCGTGGTCGACAGTTACGCAATAAGGTGTACCGATAGCGTCCTGACGGCGATATCGCTTGCCGATGGAGTCCTTCTCGTCATACTGGCAGTTGAAGTGGAACTTCAAGTCGTTGATTATCTCACGTGCCTTTTCAGGCAGTCCGTCTTTCTTCACTAATGGCATCACGGCGAGTTTTACCGGAGCGAGAGCTGCTGGCAATTTGAGTACCACGCGTGTCTCGCCATTCTCCAACTTCTCCTCTTCGTAGGCGTGACACATGATAGAGAGGAACATACGGTCGACACCGATTGATGTCTCAATCACATACGGAGTGTAGCTCTCGTTGGTCTGTGGGTCGAAGTACTTGATGCTCTTGCCTGAGAATTTCTCATGTTGTGAAAGGTCGAAATTGGTGCGGCTATGGATGCCTTCCACCTCTTTGAAACCAAACGGCATCTTGAACTCTATGTCGGTGGCGGCGTTGGCGTAGTGGGCAAGCTTGTCGTGGTCGTGGAAACGGTAATTCTCAGCGCCGAAGCCTAGAGCCTGGTGCCATGCCATACGTGTTTGCTTCCACTTCGGGAACCATTCAAGTTCTGTGCCAGGCTTTACGAAGAACTGCATTTCCATCTGCTCAAACTCACGCATGCGGAAGATGAACTGGCGTGCCACAATCTCGTTGCGGAATGCTTTTCCTATCTGTGCAATACCGAAAGGAATCTTCATGCGGCCTGTCTTCTGTACGTTCAGATAGTTTACGAATATGCCCTGTGCGGTCTCCGGACGCAGGTAAACCTTCATAGAGGCATCAGCCGATGCCCCCATCTCGGTAGAGAACATCAAGTTGAACTGGCGAACGTCGGTCCAGTTCTTTGTTCCGCTGATGGGGTCGACTATTTCCTCGTCAAGGATAATCTGCTTAAGAGCCTCAAGGTCTGGACCCTGCATAGCCTCGGCATAACGAGCGTGGAGGGCGTCGCGCTTCTCCTTTGTCTCTTTTACGCGCTCGCTGGTCTCCATATACTTTTTCTCGTCGAAAGAGTCGCCGAAACGTTTGCGGGCTTTGGCCACTTCTTTCTGTATCTTTTCGTCATACTTGGCAATCTGGTCCTCGATAAGCACGTCGGCGCGATAGCGCTTTTTTGAATCGCGGTTGTCAATCAGAGGGTCGTTGAATGCGTCAACGTGACCGCTGGCCTTCCATATAGTAGGATGCATAAAGATGGCAGAGTCTATGCCCACGATGTTCTCATGTAGCAACACCATGCTCTTCCACCAATACTGCTTGATATTGTTTTTCAGTTCAACACCATTCTGTCCGTAGTCGTATACGGCTCCCAATCCATCATAGATATCACTACTGGGAAACACGAAACCGTATTCCTTGCAGTGTGATACAATTTTCTTAAAAACGTCTTCTTGTGCCATAATAATATGTCTATTTTCGTATTTTTGGGTGCAAAGGTAATGTATGTTTAGCGAAAAACAAAAGAAAATAACACAATATTTGCAAATTTCGTTTCTTTTTATTACTTTTGCGGCTGAAGAAATACCACATTAACCTCATGAGTGACGAAATAGACGATATTAAAGACAATAACATCATCGAAGAAGATGCTTCGCAGGAGCATTCAGACTACAAGCCTGTCAACCGGTTTGACGCATCTGTAGTTCATCATCTTAGTGGCATGTACCAGAACTGGTTTCTTGATTATGCCTCATACGTGATTCTCGAACGTGCCGTGCCACATATCGAGGATGGACTGAAGCCTGTACAGAGACGAATACTTCATTCTATGAAACGAATGGACGACGGCAGGTATAACAAAGTGGCTAACATCGTAGGACACACAATGCAGTTCCATCCGCATGGCGATGCTTCCATTGGCGACGCCTTGGTGCAGTTGGGACAGAAGGACCTGCTTGTTGACACCCAAGGTAACTGGGGCAACATTCTGACTGGCGACCGTGCTGCCGCTCCTCGATATATAGAGGCGCGCCTGTCGAAGTTTGCCATTGACACTGTGTTTAACCCCAAGACCACCGAGTGGCAGCTTAGTTACGACGGACGCAACAAAGAGCCCATTACCCTTCCTGTGAAGTTCCCGCTCCTTTTGGCACAGGGAACTGAGGGCATTGCCGTGGGACTCTCGTCGAAGATCCTGCCCCACAACTTCTGCGAGTTGTGTGATGCTGCAATATCTTATCTTCATGGAGAGCCGTTCCAGCTTTATCCTGACTTTCCTACTGGAGGCAGTATTGATGTCAGCCGGTATAATGACGGACAACGTGGCGGAGTCTTGAAGGTTAGGGCAAAGATAGAAAAACTCGACAACAAGACTCTCGTCATACGCGAGATACCTTATGGCAAAACAACAACCACGCTTATCGACTCCATTCTCAAGGCTATTGAGAAGGGAAAGATAAAAGCACGTAAGGTGGAAGACAATACTGCCGCGGAAGTTGAAATTCTCGTGCATCTTGCGCCAGGTATTTCTTCCGACAAGACTCTCGATGCGCTTTATGCCTTTTCTGACTGCGAGGTGAATATCTCGCCTAACTGTTGTGTCATTGAAAACAAGAAACCACAGTTCCTTACCGTAAGCGATGTATTGCGCCATTGTGCAGAACATACGAAAGCTTTGTTAAGAAAAGAACTTGAGATACGAAAGGCGGAACTGCTCGAACAGTTCCATTTCGCCTCGCTGGAGAAAATATTCATTGAGGAGCGTATCTATAAGGACAAGAAATTTGAGCAGGCTCCGAATGTGGATGCTGTATGCGAACATATAGATGAGCGACTTACACCATACTACCCGCAGTTTGTGCGCGAAGTGACCAAAGACGACATATTGAGGCTTCTTGAAATAAAGATGCAGCGAATATTGAAGTTCAACAAAGACAAGGCTGACGAACTCATGGCGCGCATAAAGGCTGAGATTGAGGATATAGACCATGACTTGGCCAATATGGTGGAGGTAACTGCCAACTGGTTCCAGTTCTTGAAGGACAAGTATGGCAAAGACCACCCTCGTATGACCGAGATACGCAATTTCGACACTATTGAGGCCACTACTGTAGTTGAGGCGAATGAAAAACTCTACATCAATCGTCAGGAAGGTTTCGTGGGAACCGGTCTGAAGAAAGACGAATACGTTTGCAATTGTTCGGATATCGACGATATTATTATCTTCTATAAAGATGGCAAGTATAAGGTCATAAAGGTAGCGGAGAAAATTTTCGTGGGAAAGAATGTGTTGCATCTTGCCGTGTTCAAAAAGAATGATAAAAGAACGATATACAACGTGGTGTATCGCGACGGAAAGAAAGGCGACTACTTTATTAAGCGTTTCAATGTCACAAGCATCACTCGTGACCGTGAATACGACCTTACCCAAGGTACACCAGGCTCTCGTGTCATATACTTTACTGCCAATCCCAATGGCGAGGCGGAGGTTATCAAGATTACCTTCGACCCGTCGGAGAAAAGGAAGGGAAGCATATTCCTCGATAAAGATTTCTCTACCATATTAATTAAAGGTAGGGCCTCGAAGGGTAATCTTCTCTCACACCAGTCTATTCACCGTATTGGCCTCAAGAGTCATGGACACTCCACGCTCGGCGGGCGCAAGGTGTGGTTCGACCCGGATGTTAACCGATTGAACTACGACGAACACGGACGTCTACTCGGAGAGTTCTTCGATGGCGACACCATTCTCGTGGTGCTATCCAACGGCGAGTACTACCAGACTAACTTCGACCCTAACAACCATTATGAGGACAATATAGCTGTTATAGAGAAATATGATGAGCACAAGGTGTGGACATGTGTCCTTTTTGACGCCGATAACGATGGATATCCATATCTAAAGCGTTTTATGATGGAACCCACGAAGCGAAAGCTAAACTATCTTGGCGATAATTCATTGAGCCGTCAGGTGTTGCTTTCCGGACAGGTTTATCCACGCATAAAAGTTACTTTTGGCGGCAACGATGCCTTCCGTGACCCAATGGAAATTGATGCCGAACAGTTCATTGCCGTTAAGGGCTTTAAGGCCAAGGGCAAGCGAATCAGCACATGGCAGATTGAGTCGATTGAGGAACTCGAACCATTGCGCTTTCCGGAAGAGACTAAAGAACCGTCCGACAATCCCGACGACACTGGGGATGACGGACCAGATGACGCGTCTACTGACCCTGATGCCGGAAAAAGTGAGCAACAGGTGCGTGATGAGATAACAGGACAACTTAATCTTTTCCCAGATGGCTTCTAAGCTTTTCATTTTATTCTTCTTCTCATTGCTTTCGTCAACATTTGTGGTGGCTCAGTCAGAGAGGAAAACTACAAATATGATAGGTGTAGGGCCCACAGAAGTCTATGATACCTATTTGTCCCAGGAGCATTTCAGCGGCACAGGGCTTTCTTTCCTTTCCACCGTGCAAGGTGTTAAGGCGGAAAGGTGTTGGTCCACTCTCATAGAGCACCAGGCGCATCTCGCTACACTTTCCGACCGTAGCGACGACAGTAATGAACTTGCAGGCGACTATACGTTCTTCATAGGCCGTCTGCGTGCTTTCTCACTCCTGCCTTCAATAACCATAGAGGCAGGAGGCATGATTGCTGCCA
Organism: Prevotella sp. P2-180; assembly: GCF_002251435.1. GTDB lineage: Bacteria > Bacteroidota > Bacteroidia > Bacteroidales > Bacteroidaceae > Prevotella. Next base: position 64,976 of record NZ_NPJI01000038.1, on the reverse strand, counting down.
ATGTGGGATTTATCTACAACATGTCTAATGGTAATAACCCGGCACAGGCACGTGTCTCGCTAAATGTCCAGCCTATGGTAGCCGCCACATGGCGTTTCTCTGTCTTCAGACGGCATGCTGCCTTGCGTTATGAAACCCAACTGCCCCTGTTGGGCATAATGTTCAGCCCCAATTTTGGACAGTCATATTATGAGATATTCTCACGTGGCAACTACGATCATAACATCGTTCCAACTACCTTTGTCTGTGCACCGAATATGCGTCACCAACTGATGGCCGATATAAATGTAGGCCCGCATACAACCGTGCGCTTTGGCTATCTCGGCGATTTCCAGCAGTCGAAGGTAAACAATCTTAAGTCTCACGTCTATTCCAACCATTTTATGATTGGATTCGTGAAACATTTCACCATTACAAACCATCGCCCATGAAACACTCCGCTTTCCTTTCCCTTCTCCTCACCATCTTACCGTTGTCATTCATATCCTGTGTCGACGACCCTGAATATGCTGGCACTCCCGAAGGCAATTTCGATGCCTTATGGCACATTATCGATGAGCATTACTGCTTTTTCGATTATAAGGGCGAGCAGTATGGACTCGACTGGAACGAGGTCTACAACCGTTATAGGGTGCGTGTAGACAATACGCTCTCGCGCGACCACCTCTTTGAGATATGCGCCGATATGCTCAGCGAACTCCGCGACGGACATGTCAACCTATCCTCTTCTCATGACATGGCACGCTATTGGAGCTGGCACGAGTCATTTCCTGCTAACTTCAGTGATACACTACAGCGCCGTTATCTCGGTACCGACTATAAGATAGCGGCTGGAATAAAATACCGCATTCTTGATGACAACATAGGTTATATCTACTATGGCAGCTTCAACAGCGGGGTGGGAGAGGGCAACCTTGACGATGTTCTCATGGACCTAATCCTGTGCCGCGGACTTATCATCGACATACGTGACAACGGCGGCGGCTACCTCAACTATGCTGAGAAGTTTGCCTCCCGCTTCTTTCAAGAACCTACGCTCGTAGGCTATATATGCCATAAGACAGGCAAGGGGCACAACGACTTCTCCGAGCGCGAGGAGCAGTGGATGGAGCCTTCGTCAAACCTTCGATGGCACAAACCAGTGTGTGTGCTCACCAACCGTAGTGTCTACAGTGCTGCCAACGAGTTTGTGAAATATATGTCAGTATTGCCGAATGTCACTATAGTAGGCGACCGCACGGGAGGAGGCGGTGGCATGCCAATGAGCAGTCAGATGCCCAATGGTTGGATAGTGCGTTATTCTGCCGTGCCTTCTTACGATAGCCATGGTCAGGACATCGAGTTTGGCATTGCCCCCGATGTGCCCGCCGCCATCACCGATGCCGATTTTCTGCGTGGCTATGACACCATCATTGAATGTGCCCGTAAGCTATTAAAACAATAGAAAAATAAAAAAAACACAGATATATTTGCATATATTAAAAAAAAGCATTACCTTTGCACCCGCAAAAGGCGCCTGTGGCGAAATTGGTAGACGCGCTAGACTTAGGATCTAGTGTCTTCCGACGTGTAGGTTCGAGTCCTATCAGGCGCACTGAACAAAAAAGCCAAGTTCATGTTTGTCATGATGCTTGGCTTTTTTTTATTGTTTACAACAACATAATACAACCTTATCATTATTGTGGTTTACGGTCTTATCTGTCTATCCCCAGACTTGCAATTTGTTCTATAGGAAGTTTTGTCATTTCCGCAATTTGTTCAACAGGTATTCCTGCCGTCTTCATAGCTTTGGCTGAAAAAAGCAAGGCAGCGCGTTGCTCTTCCAACTGAGCCGACTGCTCTTCCAACTGAGCCGACTGCTCTTCCAACTGAGCCGACTGCTCTTCCAACTGAGCCGACTGCTCTTCCAACTGAGCCGACTGCTCTTCCAACTGAGCCGACTGCTCTTCCAACTGAGCGTCTTGCTCGGCAATCCTTTGGTCACGCTTCATAATGGCAGTGTCACGTGTTTCAATGGCTGAGAAATATTCGTCCTCAACGTTCATGTCCTGACGCAACTTGCTGTCCGAGGCCGCGGCAAGAAGGCGGTGAAGGATGTGTTCCATCTCGGCATCACCTCGATAAGCGTCCTCGTCAATATTCAATACCTGACGATTGTTTCCGTCCTTGTTTGTCTGGTCAAACACACTCAGGACCTCCACGAGGCGGTTGTTCACACGGCCATGAAGAAGAGGTATCTGTACGATAATGCTGTCATGCACAAGGCTCTCGACAAACGGGTCGGGCATGCCCTTGGTAACCTCCACTCCGTCATAGTTGTATGACTTGTGGCGGACATAAAGAACCGGTTCCTCTATTTCCCCCACACGATGTCCGAGCAGGTATACCGTTATCATCGGAATGCCATAGCCGTTGGGGTTGTTGTCCTTCAGTATGTTGTCGGGATTGGCGTATTGCGTGCCGAGGTACTGGCGGAAACGCAGTGTCTCCGTCTCAAGCCAGGTCTTCTGAAGCTCTATCAACACGAGTTTCAGACTGCCGTCGTCCTGTCGCACCTTTGCGCCGAAATCGATGCGGAACATCGAAATCTTGTCGCGTGTGCCGTTGGTGTATTCATGCTTACGCATTTCAACTTCGGCCACCTCCTTCTGCAAAAGGGCTGAAAGTACAGTCTTTGCAACGCGGTTGTCCTCCATGAGGTATTTGAATACCGCGTCATATATCGGGTTCGCAATACTTATTATCATAGTCGAATATTCATTAGTTCGGTGCAAAGATAATACAAAAAAATAAATCAGCGAAGAAAATGGGGATTTATTTCTTGTTTTTTATAACTCAACTTTCCCACCATAAATATTTGCTAAAGCGATTCTATCTCATCTGCAGAAAGGCCAGTGGCAGCAATGATAGTTTCTACTGGTACCCCGAGGCGTTTGATTTTTTTGGCAATTATTAGTTTTTCCTGTTTTCTGGCTATTTCCAGTCCTTCTTCACGACCTATCCTCAGCCCTTCCTGCATCCCATCATCATAACTTGTGCTGATTACACTTTTTTGGTAACAGAGGTTGTCGAGATGGCGGAAGTAGGCGCGACGGTCTTCGGCACTCATATTGGCTATGTCAAGGCACTCAAGGGCTTCTACAAGGCCGGGGACATTGGTGTCAGAGGAAATCTCGCCGGTCTTGAGAAACTCTATCCACTCGTCGAGGGGAGTCGTGGCAATACTGTCGAAGTTGTTAACATTCAACATATAATAATTAGGGAACAAATCATCTGAATCCTTTGTTTCACCATCGTCAGACACGGTACCGAAGAACAATTCCTGCTGGTGTTTCGAGAGTTTGAGCACATCGTCGGTGTTGTGAAGGCCACGAAAAACGGTCTTTCCGTGATAAACATAGTCCTTGCCTAAATCTAAGGAGAAATATACGATGTTGACAGAATACAATTTAGCCACTTTCCCATAGTTCTGAGCTAAATTGATGTAGTCGGTTATTAACTTAGAAGTACCATACATCATGCGGTGGTAATAAGATAGCTCACGGAAGTTCTGTATCTCGAAGATGGTGAGTTCGCCACGGTCGCTCTCTGCAAGAATGTCGACACGGTTGAACTTGTCCTCTTCGTCAGTCTGATTGCCTTCGCTCTCAAGGAACTTCACTATCGTGAACTTCTCGCCGAGAAGAGCCGTCATCAGTCCCTCAAGCACAGCATGGTTTGCCTTGTCGCGAAGCATGCGCTTCATAGCCCAGTCAAATCGTATATAGTTTGCCATAATCGTCAATAATTGCGAGTATTGTGGAGCAAAACATTGTTTCTTGCTGCAAAAGTAATAATAAATAAACTAACACACAAGCATTTAAGATTTTTTAATCCGACTTGATTCAAATTAATCCTATATTCTTATGAGTTGTTCAGATGTCCTGCTTCAACTTTTAGTATAATGATTATCTCTTGTGGTGAGATACATTTTTCATTTGCATGAATTTATCTATTCTTCTTTATAAACCACTGATAATAAAGATAAATCGGAATATTTCGTGTTGCTTTTGGTCGTAAGATAAGCATAAGGGAGATGTGTGAGATGATATATTAATTTAATTAGTAATATTTACACGATTTTAACTTTGTTTTTTTTGATTAAAGACGATGAGGTGCAGATTGATTAATGGTGAAGACAGGACTGAGTGTTACGTTTGCTGCCAATATTGAAATGTTGTATATGAGACGTAAAAAACTATGAAAATGGTTTAATATACAGTCTTGGCAGTATATTTATTCATTTGAATATAGACTTACACCGACTTTGGTATAGAGTCACAGCGGAGGCAGAGTGGAGGCAGAGCCTACCTGAAGTATACCCGCACCCTTGGGATTTTGTATTCGAAATGTGTATTTTTATGCAAAAAGTAACAATGGAATTAGAAATAGAAGATATGGGGTATAAGACTATGGGTAGTTAATTATACTTAAATAGTTTGGTATTCCATAAAATAATGTGTAATTTTGCGCAACTAATTTAATTCGTAACATGCATAAGGCAGGATTTGTAAATATCGTGGGTAATCCCAACGTGGGAAAATCGACACTGATGAACCAATTGGTGGGCGAGCGTATCAGCATCGCCACATTCAAGGCTCAGACCACTCGACATAGGATTATGGGTATAGTTAACCGGGACGACATGCAGATAGTGTTCTCTGATACTCCCGGTGTACTGAAGCCAAACTATAAACTTCAGGAGTCGATGCTGGCTTTCTCCGAGTCGGCATTGACAGATGCAGACATTCTCCTCTATGTCACTGACGTTGTAGAGAATCCTGAAAAAAACATCGATTTCCTTGAGAAGGTGGGACGCATGGATGTGCCAGTGCTGCTGTTGATAAACAAGATAGACGAGAGCGACCAGAAAACTCTTGGTGATATTGTAGAGAAATGGCACGGGTTGCTGCCAAAGGCTGAGATACTTCCCATATCGGCCAAGAACAAGTTTGGCATAGACATGCTTCTGAAACGCATCTACGATCTTTTGCCGGAATGTCCTCCATATTTTGACAAAGACCAGCTTACCGACAAGCCTGCGCGATTTTTTGTAAGTGAGATTATACGCGAAAAAATCCTTCTTTACTACGACAAGGAGATACCATACTCGGTAGAGGTGAGGGTAGACAGATTCAAGGAGGAGCAGAAACTGATAAGGATTAATGCCGTGATATATGTGGAACGGGAGTCGCAAAAAGGTATCATCATAGGACATCAGGGATTTGCACTGAAAAAAGTGTCTACGGAAAGTCGTAAGGCATTGGAGAAATTCTTTGGAAAACCAATATTCCTCGAGATATTTGTAAAGGTGGACAAAGACTGGCGCAGCTCGGAGAAAGAGCTCAACAGCTTTGGATATAATCCGGAATAGAGTAGAGAGTATTCTTGATAAAAAACTTAAACGTAGAAAAGAATAATAATTTAAATATATGGCAAATTTAGTAGCTATTGTAGGACGTCCGAACGTGGGTAAGTCTACTCTGTTTAACAGACTGACGAAAACGAGAAAGGCGATAGTCAGCGATGAAGCTGGCACCACGCGTGACCGCCAGTATGGCAAATGCGAGTGGAACGGAAGGGAGTTTTCCGTAGTGGATACTGGAGGATGGGTGGTAAACTCTGATGACATTTTTGAAGAAGAAATAAGAAAGCAAGTGATAATAGCAACGGAGGAGGCCGACCTGGTGCTTTTCCTTGTGGATGTCATGAACGGACTGACAGACTGGGACGAGGATGTTGCGCAAATACTGAGGCGCACGAAACTCCCCGTGATACTTGTGGCAAATAAAACAGACAACAACACTCAGCAGTACTATGCCGCTGAGTTCTATAAGCTGGGGTTGGGCGACCCGTTCTGCATTAGCGCCGCCACAGGTAGCGGCACCGGCGACCTTCTCGACGAGGTGCTGGGCAGGCTGAAGAAAGATACGGGCGAAACGCTTGAGGAAGGCATACCACGCTTTGCCGTTGTAGGACGACCGAATGCCGGCAAGAGTAGCATCATCAACGCTTTTATTGGCGAGGATCGTAACATTGTTACGGAGATAGCCGGTACTACTCGCGACAGCATCTATACGCGCTATGATAAGTTTGGCTTCGACTTCTATCTCGTAGACACCGCAGGAATACGCCGTAAGAACAAAGTGACGGAAGACCTTGAGTTCTACTCCGTGATGCGTTCCATACGCTCTATCGAGAACAGCGACGTGTGCATACTTATGCTTGACGCTACACGTGGTATTGAGTCACAGGATATGAATATTTTCCAACTCATTCAGAAGAACAACAAGAGTCTTGTGGTAGTAGTGAACAAATGGGACTTGGTGGAAGACAAGACTCAGAAGGTGATAGACACATTCGAGACGGCTATACGCCAACGCATGGCTCCATTTACGGACTTCCCGATAATTTTTGCATCCGCTCTCACCAAACAACGCATATTCAAGGTGCTGGAAACGGCAAAGGACGTATATCTGCACCGCACGGCAAAAATAGGAACAACGAAGCTCAACGAGACTATGCTCCCGCTCATTGAAGCCTATCCGCCACCATCTATCAAGGGTAAATACATAAAGATTAAATATTGTTCGCAAGTGCCTAACACACAGATACCTTCATTTGTGTTTTATGCAAATCTCCCACAGTATATCAAGGAGCCATACAAGCGTTTCCTTGAGAATAAGATACGTGAGAACTGGAACCTTAGCGGAACACCGATAAATATCTTCATCCGCCAGAAGTAAGAAGGATAAAACGAGAAGACTTTTCGTATGAGAAATATTTTATTTTGTGCAGCCTTTGGCCTTTTGGCCATGGGCTGCTCTGATAAGGATCCAAGGGATATGGCTGCCGAGGCTGCCAAAGCCTATTACGACAGTCTGATGGCCGGTGGATATGGCTTTTTTGTTGATGGAGTATACCGTTCCGACTCCATCCCCTCTTCTTACCGTGACCAGTTGGTGGTAAATGCCAAGATGTATGTATACGAGTTGAAGGAAGAGCATAATGGGGTAAACGACATTCGCATAGTAAGGTCGTCGGCCGACTCAGTGAGTAAGGTGACCAATGTGTTTCTCATGCTATGTTTCGGCGACAGCGTGAATGAGGAAATTGTAGTTCCTATGGTAGAAAAAGACGGGAAGTGGCTTATGAAATGAGCCTAACTTCCCGTAATACTTTTTTTCATCTTCTTCAGCAGGTCGCTGGCGAAGATGAAGTCGGTGAGCAGTTGGTTGGTGGAGGTCATGATGTCCTTGCTTTCCCCGCGCCATTCCAAGTGGCCTTGGTATATGAATATTATCGACTCGCCAATACCCATTACGGAGTTCATGTCGTGGGTGTTGATAATGGTGGTGATGTTGTATTCGTGGGTGATGCTATGCAACAGTTCGTCGATGACGAGTGATGTCTTTGGGTCAAGACCTGAGTTTGGCTCGTCGCAGAAGAGGTATTTAGGATTTAGCGCTATGGCTCTTGCAATGGCCACACGCTTCTGCATGCCTCCTGATATTTCTCCAGGAAACTTTGTCTCGGCATCTATAAGGTTTACTCTGTCAAGACAGGTCTGAGCCCTTTTCACTCGCTCCCGATAGTTCATGTTTGAGAACATGTCGAGCGGGAACATGACATTTTCGAGCACTGTCATGGAGTCGAACAATGCTGCCGACTGGAATATCATTCCCATCTCCCGTCGCAGTTCTATCTTCTCGCGCTTCGACATGGTCACAAAGTCTCGTCCGTCGTATAGCACCTGCCCAGACGTGGGATCGAGCAGACCAACGAGGTTTTTCATCAGTACGGTCTTTCCCGAACCACTTTGTCCGATAATGAGATTTGTTCTCCCGTTCTCAAAAGTAGCCGATATGTTTTTGAGTACTTCTTTTTCCTCAAACGACTTGCAAAGGTTCTTTATTTCAATCATACTCCGTTTTTTCTAAACACTCAACAACTGCGTCAAGAAGACGTCGCTACATAGAATGAGCACCGAGGAGCAAACCACAGCGTCGGTACTCGCCTTGCCAACATTCACCGAACCACCTTCGACGTTATATCCGAAGAACGAGGGTACGCTGGAGATGATGAAGGCAAAGAAAAGACTCTTGATGATGCTCATCCACACAAACCAGGGGTTGAAGGCATGCTGAAGACCGGCGGTAAGGTCATCGGGCGATAACACATGGCCTATGTATGCCGTGGCATAAGCGCCGAGGATGCCTGTGGCGGAACTGAATATCACAAGAAAAGGCATGATGGTGATAAGGCCGAGAATCTTCGGCAGTATCAGGTAGCATGCAGAGTTCACTCCCATTATGTCAAGAGCGTCAATCTGTTGTGTTACGCGCATTGTGCCTATTTCGGAAGCGATATTTGACCCTACCTTACCAGCCAAGATAAGGCACATGATAGATGAAGAGAACTCGAGAAGCAATATCTCTCGTGTGGTATATCCTGTTACCCAACGCGGCATCCAAGGACTCTGTATGTTAAGCTTCATCTGTATGCATATCACCGCTCCAATGAAAAACGAGATGAGAAGCACAATGCCTATAGAGTTGACACCAAGCTGGGCCATCTCTTTCACATATTCCTTTATGAACATGCGCATACGTTCCGGACGCTGGAATGTCCTGCCCATAAGAATCAGGTAACGTCCGAGTGTGTTAAGCCATTTGTTTATCAACATAATATTATTTCTTCGTTATGGTTTATCAAAATTTGATACGTTTTCGCTTGCAAAGATATACAAAAGATGTGAGAAACTCATAATAAAGATGCAGTTTTTTAGTTTATTTATTGAAAAAGTACTGAAAAAATGGGAGTAAAGGGATTGTAGATGGAAAAAAAGCAGTACCTTTGCCACAAAATTTCAGATAATCGACATGGACGAGACAACAAATAACGAAACTGGCATGGTGCTGCGCACCGAAGGCTTGGTGAAGCGCTATGGAAAGCGCACAGTGGTGAACGACGTTTCGATAAACGTGAAGCAAGGAGAAATAGTCGGACTGTTAGGCCCTAATGGTGCCGGCAAGACGACGTCATTTTATATGACCACAGGACTTATTGTGCCCAATGCCGGCCACATATATCTCGACGACCTGGAAATCACAAAGTTTCCTGTTTACAAGCGTGCGCGTGCCGGTATCGGATACCTTGCGCAAGAAGCGAGCGTGTTCAGGAAAATGAGTGTGGAAGACAATATCATGTCGGTGCTGGAAATGACGGGCAAACCTCGTGATTACCAACGGGAAAAACTTGAAAGTTTGATAAAGGAGTTCCGACTGCAGAAGGTGCGCAAGAACAAAGGCGACCAGCTCTCAGGCGGTGAGCGCCGACGTACGGAAATAGCCCGTTGTCTTGCCATCGACCCGAAATTCATCATGTTAGATGAGCCTTTCGCAGGTGTCGACCCCATTGCGGTGGAAGACATCCAGCAGATAGTGTGGAAACTTAAGGACCGTAACATCGGCATTCTCATAACCGACCATAACGTACAGGAGACACTCAGTATTACCGACCGGGCATATCTTCTATTCGAAGGCAAGATATTGTTTCAGGGAAGTCCGGAGGAACTTGCTGAAAACAAAATTGTAAGAGAGAAGTATCTCAGCAACAGTTTCGTTCTCAGAAAGAAAGAGTTTCAGAGGGAGGAGAGTAAAGATTAAAAATTTAAAGAATTAAAAAATTAAAAATTAAAGATTAAAGGTAGAAAAATATTGGATAAAGAGTTAAAAATAGAAAAAAAGTTGGCTGTTACACCTTTTATATGTATCTTTGCAGCCCAAAATGTGATTACAAACAAAATAATAGATAATAACAAATGAATATTTCATTCGAAAACCCCGACAAAGTCAATGGCGTACTGACACTGACCATTGAGAAAGACGACTATCAGGCAGAAGTAGACAAGACTCTTAAGGATTACCGTAAAAAGGCTAATGTACCTGGTTTCCGCGTAGGACAGGCTCCTATCGGACTCATCAAGCGCCAGTTTGGTGCATCGGTAAAGGCCGACGTAGTAAACAAACTCATCGGCAAGAACCTTAACGATTACATTAAAGACAATAATATCGACATGCTCGGCGAGCCGTTGGCAAATGCCAACCAGGTGCCACAGGACCTCGAAGCTGATGGTCCATACACCTTCATATTCGACATCGCTGTAGCTCCCGAGTTCAAAATAGAGCTTACAGCCGACGATAGCATAGACTACTATGATATTGACGTTGACGACAAACTCGTTAGCCAGCAGGTAGAGATGTTCCAGTCGCGTGCAGGCCACTACGACAAGGTTGAAGAATACGATGGTTCACAAAACGATATGCTAAAGGGTGATCTCCGCGAACTTGATGCTGACGGCAATGCCAAGGAAGATGGTATCGTGGTTGAGGCTGCAGTGCTTATGCCAGAATATATAAAGGTTGACGACCAGCGTGCATTGTTCGACGGCGCAAAGCTCGGTAGCGTTATCACCTTCAACCCCAAGAAGGCATATCCTGAAAGCAACGCAGAGATAAAGTCGCTGCTGAAGATTGACGATGCCAAGGCAGAGGAACTGACTTCAGACTTTACATTCCTCGTGACAGAGATTTCACGCTATACAAAGGCTGAGGTAAACCAAGAACTGTTCGACCAGATTTATGGTAAGGACAACGTGAAGGACGAAGCAGACTTCCGTCAGAAGATAGCTGAGGGCATAAAGAACCAGCTGAAGAGCGATACAGACTACAAGTTCCTCCTCGACGTGCGCGCATACGCAGAAAATAAGGTTGGAGAACTGACATTCCCCAATGAATTGTTGAAGCGCATCATGCTCAACAACAACCAGGAGAAAGGCGAGGCATTCGTAAATGAGCATTTCGATGCAAGCATCAAGGAACTGAAGTGGAGCCTTATCAAAAACCAGCTTGTGAAGGCTGCCGAGATAAAGATTGAAGATGCAGACGTGAAAGCTGTAGCCGTTGAGGCAGCACGCATCCAGTTTGCACAGTATGGTATGAACAACGTACCAGAGGAGTATCTTGAGAAGTATGCTAACGACATGCTGAAGGACAAGAACTACATAGACAATCTCGTTGAACGCGCTATTGATGTCAAACTTGCAGATGCAGTGAAAAAAGTGGTTAAATTGAACCAAAAAACCATCTCATTGGACGATTTCAACAAGATGATGCAAGAAAAATAAGGTTTTTTTGAAAAAAAACCTCTAAAAAATAGAGGTTATCGACTTTTTTTATTAACTTTGTTCCACGAACGAGTATAAGAGGGTCGATAACCTCTATTTTTATACCATATTTATATATATAAGACATGAACGATTTTAGAAAGTATGCTACAAAGCATTTAGGCATTAACGGCCTTGTTTTTGACGAAGTGGTGAGCTCACAGGCTCAGTACCTTAACCCATATATTCTTGAGGAACGTCAGCTGAACGTAACTCAAATGGACGTGTTTTCACGACTGATGATGGATCGTATCATTTTCCTTGGCACACAAATAGACGACTATACAGCTAACACCCTACAGGCACAACTTCTATATCTTGACTCGGTTGACCCTGGCAAGGATGTGTCTATATATATCAATTCTCCTGGCGGAAGCGTGACAGCAGGATTAGGCATCTACGACACCATGCAGTTCATCTCAAGTGATGTGACAACAATATGCACAGGCATGGCAGCTTCAATGGCGGCCGTCTTGCTCGTGGCAGGGGCAGAGGGCAAACGCTCGGCATTGCCCCATAGCCGAGTGATGATCCATCAACCACTCGGAGGGGTGCAGGGACAGGCTTCCGACATCGAAATCGAAGCAAAAGAAATAATGAAGTTCAAGAAGGAACTTTATACGATCATATCCGAACACTCTCACACTCCGTATGAAAAGGTGTGGAAGGACTCTGACCGTAACTATTGGATGACTGCCGATGAGGCAAAGGAATACGGAATGATTGATATGGTGCTGAAAAGAAAGACAGGCGAGGAAGGATAAAGATATATGAAGAAATGTAGTTTTTGCGGTCGATCCGAGTCACAGGTAAGCCTAATGGTCACCGGCATCAATGGATGCATCTGCGACAATTGTATTCAACAGGCCTATTCCATCATGGAGTCACAAATGCAGTCGCAGTCTAACAAAAAAGACAACGACAAAGGTCTTAAGCAGAAGAGAATACCTAAGCCTGCCAAGATAAAAGAATATCTCGACCAGTATGTAATAGGTCAGGACGAAGCGAAGAAGTACCTTTCTGTTGCAGTGTACAACCACTACAAGCGTTTGCAGCAACCCGACGACGATAGCGGTGTAGAGATAGAGAAAAGCAACATCATAATGGTTGGAAGCACCGGCACCGGAAAGACACTCTTGGCACGCACAATCGCGAAGTTGCTCGATGTGCCGTTCACTATTGTCGACGCCACAGTGTTCACTGAGGCCGGATATGTGGGTGAAGACGTGGAAAGTATTCTCTCAAGACTGCTACAGGTGGCCGACTTCAATGTGGAAGCGGCACAGAGGGGTATCGTTTTCATCGACGAGATAGACAAGATAGCTCGAAAAGGCGACAACCCATCGATAACACGCGACGTAAGCGGAGAGGGTGTGCAACAGGGATTATTGAAACTTCTTGAGGGAACCATGGTCAACGTGCCGCCAAAGGGTGGACGTAAGCATCCCGATCAGGATTACATTCATGTGGATACCCGAAACATTCTTTTTATTTGCGGTGGTGCCTTCGATGGTATTGAGACGAAGATTGCTCAGCGCATGAACACACATACCGTCGGTTACAACTCTGTACAGAATGTAAGGAAGATTGACAAGAAGGATATCATGAAATATGTAGTGCCACAAGACTTGAAGTCGTTCGGACTCATACCGGAGATCATCGGACGTATGCCAGTGCTTACATATCTCAATCCACTTGACAAGGAAGCCTTGGCAAAGATTCTCGTCGAGCCAAAAAACTCCATTATCAAGCAATATAAGAAACTGATGGAAATGGACGGTATAGAATTGACATTTAGCCAGGATGCTCTTGACGTGATTGTAGACAAGGCGGTGGAATACAAACTCGGTGCCCGCGGACTACGCTCAATAGTTGAAAGCATAATGACCGATGCCATGTTTGAACTACCTTCGAAGAGAGTAAAGAAATTTGAGATTACAGCCGATTATGCAAAGCAACAACTTGAGAAATCAAGGTTGCAGAATGTAGGATGACGGCTGCCCCTAAATATCATTGAAGATATAAATGTGAAAATATGAATCTAACCGCAGAATTGAAGAAATATTTCGGCTTTGACAAGTTCAAAGGCGATCAGGAAGCTATAGTACGCAACGTACTTGAAGGCCGTGACACTTTCGTACTCATGCCTACAGGCGGAGGAAAGTCTTTGTGCTACCAATTGCCATCACTGCTAATGGAAGGTACGGCCATCGTCATTTCTCCACTCATAGCACTCATGAAAAATCAAGTCGACTTTATGAATGGACTGAGCGAGGAGGAAGGTGTGGCACACTACCTTAACTCATCGCTCAACAAGGCTGCTATTGACCGCGTGAAAAAAGACATCGTGAGCGGCAAGACAAAGTTGCTTTATGTAGCTCCTGAATCGCTGACTAAAGAAGACAATGTCGAGTTTCTGAAGACTGTGAAAATATCATTCTATGCCGTTGACGAGGCTCATTGTATATCAGAATGGGGACATGACTTCAGACCAGAATACCGACGCATACGTCCAATAGTCAATGAGATAGGCCAAGCTCCTGTTATAGCACTCACCGCCACTGCCACCGACAAGGTTCGTACCGACATAAAGAAAAACCTTGGTATCGTGGAGGCCGATGAGTTCAAAAGCTCGTTCAATCGTCCTAACTTATATTATGAGATACGTTCGAAGACAAAGGATGTTGACAAAGATATTATTAAGTTCATAAGACAACATTCTGGAAAGAGCGGCATCATCTATTGTCTGTCAAGGAAAAAGGTGGAAGAACTTGCGGCCATATTGAAAGCTAACGATATAAAAGCAGCCGCATATCATGCCGGCCTTGACTCCAATACAAGATCGCAAACCCAGGACGATTTCCTTATGGAACGCATCGACGTGATTGTGGCGACCATAGCTTTCGGAATGGGAATAGACAAGCCTGACGTGCGCTTCGTGATTCACTATGACATACCGAAAAGCCTGGAAGGATACTATCAGGAAACAGGCAGGGCCGGACGCGACGGAGGAGAAGGCATCTGCTTGGCGTTCTATAGCTATAAGGACCTTCAAAAGCTCGACAAGTTTATGGAAGGAAAACCGGTGGCAGAACAAGACATCGGCCGACAACTGCTACAGGAGACTGCCGCATATGCAGAGACTTCCGTTTGTAGAAGAAAAATGTTGCTGCACTATTTTGGCGAGCAGTATAACAAAGACAATTGCGGCAACTGCGACAACTGTCTCCATCCACGGAAGAAGATTGAAGCTATGAACCAAATGGTCATAGCCTTGAAAGCCATTATTGCCATAAAGGAAAACTTCCGCGCTGACTATGTCGTGGATTTCATCACCGGAAAAGAAACTAATGAGATACTCGCCCACAAACACCAGAACCTTGAGGAGTTTGGCTCTGGCGAGGATGAAAACGAGAAAATCTGGAATCCACTGCTCAGACAGGCTGTCATTGCCGGTTATCTGAAGAAAGATGTGGAAAACTATGGGCTGTTGAAAATCACTTCAGACGGAAAGAAGTTCATTAAGAATCCTAAGTCGTTTGAAATCGTTGAAGACAAGGAGTTTGACGATGATTATCCAGAGGAAGGAGGCGAGACCACCAGTGCCCTCGACCCTACACTATGCGCTATGCTGCGTGACCTTCGTAAAAAGGTGTCAAAGCAAATGGAGCGTCCTCCATATGTCATATTCCAGGATGTATCCATTGACCAAATGGCCACCGACTACCCCGTGTCGTTAGAAGAACTGAAAAGCATACAGGGTGTGGGAGAGGGAAAGATAAGGCAGCCGTATGCCAAAGAATTTGTCAACTTGATAAAGAACTACTGCGAAGAAAACGATATTGTCAGACAGGCAGACCTGAGGGTGCGTACAGTGGCAAAGAAGTCTATGCTTAAGGTTAGCATCATACAAGGCATCGATCGTCAGATAGCTCTCGACGACATCGCTAACGCCAAGGGTATAGACTTTGACGAGATGCTGGACGAGGTGGAGGCTATCGTATACTCTGGAACAAAACTTAACATCGACTATTTCCTCGAGGAGGTAATGGATGAGGAACATGTAGACGATATATACGACTACTTCCTCGACTCCGACACTGATGACCTCGAAACAGCGATAGAAGAGTTGGGAGAAGACTATTCTGAAGATGAAATTCGTCTGGTAAGGATAAAGTTTATTTCTGAAATGGCAAATTAAAGTTAAAAATCTTAATAACGCTCTTTATATAAGAAAATTGTGCTAAATTTGCACGCAATAAAATAGAAAAGAACATTTATGGCATCATTTATTGCAGACAAAATCGTAATGGACGGCTTGACTTTCGATGACGTCCTGCTTATTCCGGCTTACTCTGAGGTACTGCCAAAATCGGTAGAGTTGAAAACAAAGTTCTCTCGTAATATTGAACTAAACGTGCCATTCGTCACTGCTGCCATGGACACAGTGACCGAGTCGCAGATGGCTATTGCCATAGCAAGAGAAGGCGGTATCGGAGTAATACACAAAAACATGACCATCGAGGACCAGGCACGTCATGTAGCCATTGTGAAACGTGCGGAGAATGGTATGATCTATGATCCCGTGACCATACGCCGTGGCTCTACTGTCAAGGATGCACTCGACATGATGGCTGAATACCATATCGGAGGTATACCTGTAGTGGACGAAGAAAACCATCTCGTGGGTATCGTAACCAATCGTGACTTGCGTTTCGAACGTAGGCTCGACAAGCAGGTTGACGAGATTATGTCAAAGGATAACCTCGTAACCACACATCAGCAGACCGACCTCATTGCCGCTGCACAGATTCTACAGGAGAACAAGATTGAAAAGCTCCCGGTAGTCGACAAGGACAATCATCTTGTAGGACTTATCACATATAAGGACATTACCAAGGCCAAAGACAAACCAATGGCATGCAAGGACGAGAAAGGACGTCTGCGTGTTGCGGCAGGAGTGGGTGTGACCGCTGATACACTTGACCGCATGCAGGCGCTTGTTGACGCAGGTGCTGATGCCATCATCATCGACACTGCTCACGGACATTCTAAATATGTCATCGAAAAGCTTGTCGAGGCAAAGAAATCGTTCCCGAAAGTTGACATCGTCGTTGGCAATGTGGCTACAGGTGAAGCTGCACGAATGCTCGTGGACAATGGCGCTGACGCCGTGAAGGTGGGCATCGGCCCTGGATCTATCTGCACCACACGTGTAGTGGCAGGTGTAGGAGTACCGCAACTCTCGGCCGTTTACGACGTGTATAGCGCACTGAAAGGCACAGGCATTCCACTCATCGCTGACGGTGGACTACGCTATTCTGGAGACATTGTCAAGGCACTGGCTGCAGGAGGAAGTTGCGTAATGATTGGTTCACTCGTGGCTGGAACAGAAGAAAGCCCAGGCGAGACCATTATCTTCAACGGACGTAAGTTTAAGAGCTATAGGGGAATGGGATCGCTCGAGGCCATGGAACAGAAGAACGGTTCAAAGGACCGCTACTTCCAAAGCGACACAAAGGACGTAAAGAAACTCGTGCCAGAGGGTATTGCCGGACGTGTGCCATACAAGGGCACAGTGCAGGAGGTTATCTACCAGCTTGTGGGAGGTCTGCGCTCGGGTATGGGCTATTGCGGTGCCAATGACATACAAGCGCTGCATAACGCTAAGTTCACACGCATTACCAATGCTGGCGTATTGGAGAGCCACCCACACGATATCGCAATCACTAGCGAGGCTCCTAACTACTCCCGTCCCAACGACTGATATATAGTAATGAACTTAGCTTTTATTATTTAATAAGGTTGAGCAGAAAACGAAAAATTGAAATATAGGGCGGACATGGACATCTGTGTCCGCCCACTTTGCGAATTATGAAGATATTATTCACCTTTGTCTCAATATTGGTGGCTATTGCCGCCAATGCACAAACTGCTGGTGATCCAGTGGTAATGACTGTCAACGGCATACCTGTCAGCCGTTCGGAATTTGTTTATTCCTACTCCAAGAACAATGGCGATGGTGTGATTGACAAGAAAACCGTAGAGGAATATGCCGACTTGTATGTCAACTACAAACTGAAAGTGGCTGCCGCTCTCGATGCACGTCTTGACACATTAACGTCATTCAGAAAAGAATATGCTCTCTACAGAAACAAACAGTTGATGCCGCAGATTGTTACCGACAACGAGATGCTCGAAGAGGCAAAGAGAATATATGAAGACCAGAAAAACCGTATAGGGCCGGAAGGGCTCATAAAACCGGCACATATCCTGCTGAGGCTTAGCCAACAGGCTTCTGCTGAGGAACAGCAAACAGCAAAGACGCGTATAGACTCCATATACGACGCCTTGATAAAAGGGGCTGATTTTTCTGATATGGCACGTAAGTATTCTGATGACCTTGGGTCGGCACGCAACGGCGGTACACTGCCTTGGATTGCCAAGAACCAAACCCTGAAGGAATTTGAAGAACAGGCGTTTGCATTGCAGACAGGACAGATGAGCACACCTTTCCTGTCACCAGTAGGTTACCATATCATACAAATGAAAGACAGAAAGCAACTCGAACCCTTTGACACGCTTCGTAGCGATATTCTTCAGTTTATGGAGAAAAGAAACATAAGAGAGTCAATAGCAATGAGAAAAGTCAATGCTATGGTAGAGAACTCAAATGGTTCACTTACAGAAGTACAGGCAATAGAGCAGATAGCCGATTCTGTATGTGCCGTGGACTCAGACATGAAATATCTGTTCCAAGAATATCACGACGGACTACTGCTATATGAAATCAGCAACCGAACCGTGTGGGAGAAAGCAGCAAAGGACAAGGAGGCCTTGGAGGCATATTTCAAGGCTAACAAAAAGAAATACAAATGGACAGAACCAAGATATAAGGGAATAGCATACTTCGTGAGAAATGGCGAGGATGTGAAGAAAGTGAAGAACTGTATAAAAAATCTTGACTTTGCCGACTGGAATGAAGCATTGCGTTCTACCTTTAATGCCGATAGCCTAAAACGGATAAAGGCAGAAAAAGGTATCTTTAAAAAGGGTGTAAATGCAGTGGTAGACAAAATGGTGTTCAAATGCGACACTACATTTAGCATGCCAGATGGATTTGTTGAGGCTGCCGTATATGGCAAGAAACTCAAAGCTCCAAAACACTATACCGACGTGGAAGGTCTTGTCGTGTCTGACTTACAGGAAAAACTCGAAAAGGAATGGATAGCAGAATTGAGAAGACGCTACCCTGTAAGCATAAACAAAGAAGCATTGAAAACTATTCGATAAATTTGACATAAATAATGAAAACAAGTATTAGACTATATTCATTAGCTTTCCTTGCCATTATCGGTATCGCATCTATGGCCAAAGGACAGATGGCTGGCGATACTGAAGCAACAGACACTACAACCGTAGACTCCGTGAAGGAAGTGCCGGAAACAGCCATCGTTGACGAAGTGATATGGGTCGTAGGCGACGAAGCCATACTGAAAAGCGACGTGGAAGCTATGCGTCTTCAAGCTGCACAGGATGGACTGAGATGGAACGGGGATCCAGACTGCGTGATACCAGAACAGATAGCAGTACAAAAACTTTACCTCCATCAAGCCGCAATAGACAGTATTGAAGTGTCGCAGTCGGAAGTGTCACAGATGGTTGACCAACAGATAAACGGATGGATACAGATGATTGGCTCAAAAGAAAAGCTGGAGGAATACAAAAAGCAAACTGTGACTCAAATGCGTAACGAGCTCAACGATGTGGTAAAAGACCGACTAATGGCCCAGAAGATGCAGAAGCAACTCGTAGAGGATATATCGGTAACTCCCGCCGAAGTGCGAAAATATTTCAGCACCCTTCCTGAAGACAGCATTCCATACGTACCAACGGAGGTGGAGGTGCAGATTATCACACAGACACCAAAAATTGAACAGCAAGAGATAAACAGGGTGAAGGAGACTCTTAGAGATTTCACCGATAGAATAACACGAGGCGAATCGTCATTCACAACCCTTGCGCGCCTGTATTCGGAAGACCCCGGAACTGCAAGGCAGGGCGGTGAACTTGACTATACAGGCCGAGGCATGCTCGACCCTGCATTCGCCAATGTGGCCTTCAACCTCACCGACCCGAAGAAGGTATCAAAAATTGTAGAATCTGAATTCGGTTATCATATCATTCAGCTTATTGACAAGAGAGGCGACAAGATTAAGGTACGACACATACTCATGAAGCCACAGGTGTCTGACGAAGCCGTAGAGAACTGCCTCAACCGCCTGGACTCAATACGCAACGACATCACTGCCGGCAAATTCACATTCGAGGAAGGTGCAAGCTACATCTCTGACGACAAAGACACAAAAAACAACAAGGGATTGATGTCGAACGCAACAGAGATGACGCGTACTTCCAAATTCCGTATGCAAGACCTTCCATCTGAAATAGCTATTGTGGTAGACACCATGAAGGTGGGAGAGGTCTCGGCTCCTTTCTCACTTATCAACAACAGAGGCAAGCAGGTGTGTGCCATAGTGAAACTCAAGAACCGCGTTGATGGTCATAAAGCAAAAATCACAGAAGACTTTCAGGTGATGAAAGAGGTGGTGGAGAATAAACGCAGGGCAGAGAAACTACATAAGTGGGTGGTAGACAAGATTAAGGTCACATATGTGCGCATTAATCCAAGATACAAGGACTGCAAGTTTGAATATGACGGTTGGATAAGATAGGCGATATGTCAAAAAGAAGTGTAATTTTCCTGACTGCCTTCTGTATCTTCGGACTAACGTTCGCCATAGTACCGCAGAAAAAGAAAAGAACTCGAAAGGTACAGAAGACGGAAGACAACAGGGTGTATCTCATACACTCGGACATGTTGTCTTATGACCAATATAAAAATCCTGACGCACAAATCCTTAACGGACATGTGCAGTTCAAACATAATGGAGCCAAACTGTTCTGCGACAGCGCTCATTTCTATGAGGCCTCGAATTCTTTCGAGGCCTTTGGCAATGTTAAGATGTATCAAGGCGACACCTTGACTCTCTTCTCTGACTATGCCTACTATGACGGCAACGAGCAGATGGCAGAGGCAAGATTCAATGTGGTGCTGACACATAGAAAATCCAAATTATATACCGACAGTCTTAACTTCGATAGACTTTACAATATTGGATATTTTTTCGAAGGAGGAAAACTTGTTGACAACGGAAGTGTCCTCACATCTGACTGGGGAGAGTATGATACAAAGACCCGTATGGCGGTATTTAACTATGATGTAAGATTGAGAAATAAAAAATTCTATCTTACATCAGACACTCTGTATTACGACACGGGGAAATCTCTGGCACATGTAATCGGACCTTCAAACATTACATCAGGCAATAGTCATATATACACCGAAAATGGATACTACAATACCAAGACGGACTATTCTGAATTGTTTGGACGGTCGGTAATGAAAGACAAAGGCAAGTCGGTCATTGGAGACAGCGTGTATTACGACAGCAAAAAAGGCACGTCGGAAGCTTTCGGAAATGTTATATACACTGATTCAATAAACAAGAATAAACTAACAGGAGATTATTGCTGGTATGACGAAAATAC
The DNA here is from genome assembly GCF_002251435.1 of Prevotella sp. P2-180. GTDB lineage: Bacteria > Bacteroidota > Bacteroidia > Bacteroidales > Bacteroidaceae > Prevotella. Next base: position 44,098 of record NZ_NPJI01000038.1, on the reverse strand, counting down.
CGGATATGCCATGGCAACAAAACGTGCCGTGGCCATCGACTTCTCACAGAAGGATTCATTGTATATGCATGCCGACACTTTCAAAATCTATACTTTCAACATCAACACTGACTCGGTATATAGGAAAATACATGCTTATAACCATGTAAGGGCATACCGCATCGACGTACAGGCTGTATGCGACTCGTTGGTTTACAACTCAAAGGATTCATGCATGACTATGTACCGTGACCCAATAGTATGGAATGGCAACCAACAACTATTGGGTGAGGAGATAAAGGTATTTATGAAAGATTCCACTGTCAATCGCGCCCATGTAATAGGACAGGCCCTGTCGGTAGAGCAAATGCCGGACACGATACATTACAACCAAATTTCATCAAAGGAAATGTTGGCGTACTTCAATAACGGGGAACTCAATGAGGTGGAGTCTATCGACAACGTGCAGATTATATACTATCCAATCGACGATAGTGACAGTACAATCATTGGACTCAATTATACAGAGACAACAAAAATGAGAATGTTTCTGGAAAACAGGAAGATGAAAAAGATATGGATGCCAAAGGCCACAGGTACACTATATCCTCTCCCGCAAGTACCGCCAGGTAAGTTCTTCCTGCAAAACTATGCCTGGTTTGACTATATACGCCCGCTTGACAAAAATGATATCTTCAATTGGCGGCCAAAGAAAGGCGGCTCGGAAATAAAACCGGAAAAGCGACGCTCCGCACCTCTGCAGCACCTGAAGCCTCTTGAACAATCGTCTACATCGTCCGAAAACAAAAAATCAGAATAATCTATGTCAGACATAATACAACTTCTTCCAGACTCAGTGGCAAACCAAATTGCGGCAGGCGAGGTGATACAACGACCGGCCTCCGTAATAAAAGAACTTGTGGAAAATGCTGTTGACGCAGGAGCTAAATCTATAGACGTCGTCGTTGTCGATGCCGGAAGAACTTCTATACAAGTCATTGATGACGGAAAAGGTATGTCGGAAACCGATGCACGCCTTGCCTTTGAACGTCATGCCACGTCGAAAATAAATAAGGCTGACGATCTCTTCGCCCTTCACACAATGGGATTTAGAGGCGAGGCCCTGGCTTCTATTGCCGCTGTGGCGCAAGTGAAGTTGAAAACGCGTCATAAGGACAATGAGATAGGCAGCGAACTAGAAATCTCTGCCTCGAAGATAGTCAGACAAGAACCAGTATCGTGCCCTGTCGGGTCTAACTTCATGGTGGAAAACTTGTTTTTCAACGTGCCTGCAAGAAGAAAGTTCCTGAAAACCAACAGCACGGAACTCAATAATATCTTGACTGCATTTGAAAGAATAACACTCGTTTACCCTGAGATAGCATTCACTCTTCATAGTAACACAACGGAACTAATAAATCTCAGGCCAGGAAATCTGCGACAACGTATCGTTGACGTTTTCGGCAAAAAACTCAACCACGACCTGCTGCCTGTGGAAGTGAACACTCAAATGTGCAACATATCTGGTTTTGTGGGAAAACCAGAGTCGGCAAAGAAAAAATGTACACAACAATTCTTTTTTGTCAACGGAAGGTATATGAAGCACCCGTACTTCCACAAGGCGGTGATGAATGCTTTCGAAAGACTTGTTCCTGTTGGCATGCAGGTGCCTTATTTTATATACTTTAATGTCAACCCAGGCGACATCGATGTCAATATTCATCCTACAAAAACAGAAATAAAGTTTGAAAACGAACAGCCGATATGGCAGATCCTCACAGCGGCTATCAACGATGCTATTGGCAAATTCTGTGAGATACCGTCAATTGACTTTGACACAGAGGGACAACCTGATATGCCTCTCTTCGACCCATCTCAGGAAATCATCGCCCCACCACAACCGAAATACAATGCCGACTATAATCCTTTTAGGCCATCTGAGACAGAGAGGCGTCATAACGTGCCTGACAAATGGGAAGACCTGTATAGAAATATAGGTTCTGACTCTAACACTCAAGAAGAACCTCAATTGTTCCCTATGTCTGACGATGACTCTTACACAGAGATTATGCCACATGACAACGGACAACAGATTGTTTATGAAAACAACGAACTCACAGACCGTTCACCCGCACACTATCAGTACAAGGCTACATACATCATGACCGCAGTAAAGTCGGGTTTGATGATTATCGAGCAACACAGGGCAGACATGAGGATAAAATATGAACGATATCTTCAGCAGATGTGCACGCAGTCAGCACATGTCCAACAGGTGTTGTTTCCTGAAGTAGTACATTTCCCGGCTTCATCAGCCGTGATTCTAGACAAAGTACTTCCAGAACTGGCAAAAATGGGTTTTGATTTGTCTGACCTTGGACAAGGTAGCTACTCTATTAATGGTGTTCCTGCGGGTATGGAAGGCATTGACTACAGGACATTGCTGGTGAATATGGTGGCAGAGGCAGTGGAAAAAGGCTCTCCCTCATTAGAAACCATACATAAGTCGCTGGCACTCACCATGGCACGCGTTGCTGCAATTCCAACAGGACAAATACTGACAAATCTTGAGATGGAGTCGCTTGTAAATGAGCTTTTCGCCTGCTCCAATGTCAACTATACCCCTGACGGAAAGGCCATACTCTGCATCTTGCCTCAAAGTGAAATCGAACAATTAATGGGATAAATATAAAAAATGAATATGAAAAAATTTTTTTTAATAACCTTTGGTCTTCTTGTCGCTATTGGCGCAGTAGCTCAGGATGATATCGATATTTCATCGCTTGAGGATGACGGACAGATGGAACAGCAGTCTGGATGGAACACCAATGCTGTAAAGCATAATAATGTCATCACCAACTCGTTCTTTAGCAACTGGTTTGTATCTCTCTCTGCGACAGCTTCGGCTTTTTATTCCGACAATGAGCCTGAAGCGCTGTCAGGAAGCCCACTCAAGGAGTTCAGAAACAACCTCGGACTGTCATTTGCCATCGGCAAATGGTTTACACCAGGATTGGGACTTAGAACAAAGATGAACGGCTTCTGGGGAAGAAACGTCATTTCAGATAAGGCATCCGATAATTCCATTAACTATCTGGCGCTACAAGAACAGGCGTTATTCAATCTTAGCAACATGGTATACGGATATAATCCTTCGAGAAAATACAACTTCGTACCATACATTGGATTCGGATTCTCAAGGAATATTAGCCACAACGAAAACTCACTTAGTTACTCTCTTGGTTTGCTTAACAGTCTTTCCTTGTCCGAAAAGTTGTCTCTTTCCCTGGATATCAATTACAGCAGGGCGCAGAAGACGGCATCTCGCCTTGTTCCATTCTCCACGCTGAACATGGAAATTGGACTATCATATAATATAGGTGGAGGCAAATGGAAAAAAGCACCCGACGCTGAAGCCTTACATGAGATGTACCAGATGGAGATAGAAGCTATCAATGCACAACTTGAAGACGAGCGAATGGAAAACGAAAATCTTCGACAACAACTCGAATCAAAGGATGAAAATGTGGATAAATGATAGGATAGGGAACTTTTTTCACTAATAAAGTAAAAAAGTTCCCGAAAAATTTGGTGGAATGAAAAAAAGTACGTACCTTTGCACCCGCAATAAAGAAAGGGCGCTTAGCTCAGCTGGTTTAGAGCATCTGCCTTACAAGCAGAGGGTCGGGGGTTCGAATCCCTCAGCGCCCACACAAGCAAAGAGGTTTCCAATACGGAAACCTCTTTTCATTTTCCCTAGGCTTAACTCCTTAACTCCTCATCTCCTGAACTCCTCATCTCCCATAAATATGAATAAAAATAAAAGTTTTTGGACTTTTATTTTGTATTTCGCTCGAATATCATTATCTTTGCCAACAAAAACTGAAAACTTATCTTATAATGGAATTAACAGAACGATTTATCGAATACACAAAATTTGACACCCAGTCTTCTGAAGAAAGCTCTTCGGTGCCAAGTACAGGAAAGCAATTGGTGTTTGCAGAGTATCTGAAAAAAGAACTTCTGCGAGAAGGATTTGATGACGTTATTCTTGACGGGAAAGGCTATCTTTATGCTACTTTGAAGGCTAATGTCAAAAATCTCAACGCACCAGTAATAGGATTTATCAGTCACTACGACACTTCACCTGATTGCAGTGGCGCAAATATCAAAGCTCGTATTGTGAAAAACTACGACGGAACAGATATTCAACTTTCTGAAGGTATTGTTTCTTCACCTAAACGCTTCCCTGAATTGCTCAGTCATGTGGGCGAGGATCTTATCGTTACTGATGGCCACACGCTGCTCGGAGCCGACGATAAGGCCGGTATCGCGGAAATCGTTCAGGCAATGTGCTACCTACGTGACCATAAGGAAATACCACATGGCGACATACGCATCGCATTTAACCCTGACGAGGAAATCGGATTGGGAGCACACAACTTCGATGTCGAACACTTTGGTTGCGAATGGGCATATACCATCGACGGAGGTGATGTGGGAGAATTGGAATACGAAAACTTCAACGCTGCTTCCGCAAAAGTGGAAATAAGGGGTGTAAGCGTGCATCCTGGATACGCTAAGGGTAAAATGATTAATGCCAATAAACTCGCCGTAGAGTTCGCGTCGATGTTGCCGGCAGACGAGACTCCGGAGACAACGGAAGGCTATGAGGGATTTTACCATCTCATAGGCATGCATACTAATACTGAGTCAGCCAACCTTTCTTATATTATACGCGACCATGACAGGCAACGCTTTGAAGCCAGAAAAAGGACTATTGCAGAATGTGCAGAAGTCCTGAACAAGAAATATGGCGACGGTACGGTTATTGCAGAAGTAAAAGACCAATACTATAACATGAAGGAGATGGTAGAGCCTCAAATGCATGTGGTTGACATCGTTCTCAAAGCTATGCAAGAATGTGGGGTGCAACCTAAGGTGCAGCCTATTCGCGGCGGCACGGATGGAGCACAGCTTAGCTTCCGCGGATTACCATGTCCAAATATCTTTGCCGGTGGAGTTAATTTCCATGGCCCTTATGAGTTTGTCAGCGTCCAGTCTATGGAAAAGGCAATGAATGTAATCGTGAAGATTTGCCAAATAGCTGCTGAATATAATAAGTAGGAAATATTACATAAACTTGAATAATAAAAATATGTCAAAACAAAAGAAATTCATCCTTACTGAGGAACAAATCCCAACACAATGGTACAACATTCAGGCAGACATGCCCAACAAGCCTCTGCCCCCACTCAATCCAGCCACTCACCAGCCTCTTACCGCCGATGATCTCAGCCATGTCTTTGCGTCGGAATGCGCCAAGCAAGAGCTTGATGTTACAAACGCGTGGATTGACATTCCAGAACCTGTGCTTGAAAAGTATAAGTACTATAGGTCTACTCCTCTTGTACGTGCCTATGCATTGGAGGAAGCTCTCGGCACTCCAGCTCACATCTATTTTAAAAACGAGTCTGTCAACCCACTCGGTAGCCACAAAGTCAACTCCGCCATACCTCAATGCTATTACTGCAAGCAGGAAGGCACGACAAATGTCACCACTGAGACAGGTGCCGGACAGTGGGGTGCCGCGCTGTCATATGCCGCAAAGGTATTCGGACTTGACGCTGCCGTATACCAGGTGAAGATTTCTATGGAGCAAAAGCCTTACCGCAGCTCTATCATGCGCACTTTCGGCGCGGCTGTAACTGGTTCGCCGTCTATGTCGACAAGGGCAGGAAAAGATATCCTTACCGTCGATCCTACTCACCCTGGTTCTCTCGGAACTGCAATTTCAGAAGCCGTAGAACTTGCCACAACAACTCCAAACTGTAAATATACGCTCGGCTCTGTATTGAGTCATGTCACCCTTCACCAGACCATCATCGGTCTTGAGGCAGAAAAACAAATGGAAATGGCAGGTGAATACCCTGACACTATCATAGCTTGTTTCGGCGGAGGTTCAAACTTTGGTGGACTGGCTTTCCCATTCATGCGTCATAACATTCTAGACGGGAAGACAACTGAATTTATTGCAGCAGAGCCTGACTCTTGTCCGAAACTTACGAGAGGCGTGTTCCAATATGACTTTGGTGATGAGGCTGGCTACACACCGCTAATCCCGATGTTTACCCTCGGACATAAGTTCAAGCCGGCAAACATTCATGCTGGCGGCTTGAGATACCATGGAGCAGGTAGCATCGTAAGCCAACTTATCAAAGACAAGATGATGCATGGTGTCGACATCCCTCAGCTTGAATCCTTCGCGGCCGGAATGCTTTTCGCACGTACCGAAGGCATCATTCCCGCTCCGGAAAGTTGCCATGCCATAGCTGCTACCATACGTGAGGCCAATCGTTGCAAGGAGGCTGGAGAGAAGAAAGTTATTCTTTTCAACCTTTCAGGACATGGTCTTATCGACATGTCGTCATACGACAGATACATCAACGGCGACCTGCAGAACTATGCCCTTACCGATAAGGAAATACGTGAAAACGTAGCTTCTCTCGATAAGATCATATAATTATTTTAGGAGTTAAGGAGTTAACGCCCAAAATAACTCCTTAACTTCTAAAAAGAACAAAAAATCTAAAAAAAGTCTGAGAAAAATTTGGTGGAATGAAAAAAAGTACGTACCTTTGCACCCGCAATAATAAAAGGGCGCTTAGCTCAGCTGGTTTAGAGCATCTGCCTTACAAGCAGAGGGTCGGGGGTTCGAATCCCTCAGCGCCCACAAGGATAGAGGTTTCTTAATGAAACCTCTTTTTTTGTATCATGTCATTTCAACATGCTTTTTTTGTTTTTTTTATTCTTTTTCTTTGGTTATTCCGAAAAAACTACGTACCTTTGCAGCCTAAAAGAACAAAGCGTAGAAATTACACCTTATTATATATTATAGGAATGGAATTGGATATACTCACCGCTATCTCGCCTATAGATGGCAGATATAGAAGTAAAACAGAACCTTTGGCATGCTATTTTTCCGAGTTTGCCTTGATAAAATATCGCGTGCGTGTTGAAATAGAATATTTCATCACACTCGTTGAACTGCCCTTGCCTCAACTCGCCAGTTTCCCAGTAGACAAGATCGAGACACTGAGAGACATCTATCGTCATTTCAACGAAGAGGCAGCGTCAAGGGTGAAGACTATTGAGCAAACAACAAACCATGACGTAAAGGCTGTAGAGTACTATATTAAAGAACAATTCGATGCCATCGGAGGACTTGAGCAATATAAGGAGTTTATCCATTTCGGACTTACATCGCAAGATATCAACAACACCTCTGTGCCTCTGTCGCTAAAAGAAGCAATCGAAGAGGTATATCTGCCAACATTGCAGCGCCTTGTTGATGATCTTAAGCAAAAGGCTGAAGAATGGGCTGATGTGCCTATGCTCGCAAAGACTCATGGCCAACCAGCTTCACCGACAAGACTCGGTAAGGAAGTTCAGGTGTTCGTATACAGACTGGAACAACAGATAGATTCGCTGAAGGCATTGCCTTACACTGCAAAGTTCGGCGGTGCAACAGGAAATTTCAACGCTCACCATGTGGCTTATCCACAATATAACTGGCATGCCTTTGCCGATAAGTTTGTGGCTGAGAAGCTTGGATTAAAACGTGAGCAATTCACAACTCAGATATCAAATTATGATTGGCTTGGGGCCATTTTCGACGCTATGCGACGAATAAACACCATCATAATAGACCTCGACCGCGACTTCTGGATGTATATCTCCATGGAGTACTTCAAGCAGCGCATAAAGGCTGGTGAGGTGGGCTCAAGTGCCATGCCACACAAAGTAAACCCCATCGACTATGAGAATAGTGAAGGAAACCTTGGTATTGCTAATGCCATCTTGCAATTCCTTGCGGCAAAACTGCCAGTTAGCCGTTTGCAGCGCGACCTTACAGACTCTACAGTCTTGAGAAACGTTGGAGTGCCTGTCGGTCATAGCATCATTGCCATTGAAAGCACACTGAAGGGGTTAGGCAAACTTATACTCAACGAACAAAAATTGTTTGAAGACCTTGACAACACATGGGCTGTAGTAGCAGAAGCTATTCAGACAATACTGCGCCGTGAGGCATATCCTCATCCTTATGAGGCACTAAAACAGCTCACTCGCACAAACAAACCAATGAACAAGGAACTAATACATGAGTTCATCGAGACATTGAATGTGCCTGAAGATGTAAAAGAAGAACTACGTGCTATTACACCACATAACTATACTGGTGAATAAAATTCAATAGGCCGCGAGGCCCTAATGTAAATTAAAAAATCCAATAATCATGGAAGAAAACGAAAAGAAACAGGAACAAGAGACACAACAGGGTGGTTATCAGCCTAATTTCCGCCCTCAGGCAGGACGTTCTCCACGTCCACGCATTAATCAGCCGCGCCCTTATGCCAACACAGGGGCTGGCAATCAGTACAAGTCAAATCAGCAGGGCGAGGAAGAAGGCTTCAGACCGGAAGGCTTTGGAGCTGCATTGCAGGGCGGAACACAACAGCCGCGCTCTTCTTATCGTCCACGCAACAGCTATAATAATCAAGAAGGAGGTTATCAGCGTCCGCAAGGCGGCTATCAACAGCGTCCGCAAGGCGGTTATGGCTCACAGAACGGATATGGTCGCTCACAAGGTCAGGGCGGATATGGTCAGCAAGGTGGCTACGGCCGTCCCCAGCAGGGCGGTTACGGTCGTCCTCAGCAAGGTGGATACGGTCGTCCTCAGCAAGGTGGATACGGTCGTCCTCAGCAAGGTGGATACGGTCGTCCTCAGCAGGGCGGATACGGTCGTCCTCAGCAGGCTGGCTACGGTCGTCCTCAGCAAGGCGGATACGGTCGTCCTCAGCAGGGTGGTTATGGTCGTCCTCAGCAGGGCGGTTACGGTCGTCCTCAGCAGGGCGGATATCGCAGACACACTCCGGGATATGATCCAAACGCAAAATACAGCCTTAAGAAACGTATTGAATATAAGGAGGAGAACTACGATCCAAACGAGCCGATTCGTCTTAACAAGTATCTTGCAAATGCAGGTGTTTGCAGTAGACGAGAAGCCGACGAATATATACAGGCAGGTGTCGTAACCGTCAATGGTAATGTAGTGACTGAACTCGGCACAAAGGTACTGAGAACCGACGAGGTGAAATTCCACGAGCAGCCGGTAAGCCTCGAAAAGAAGGTTTACGTCCTCTTGAACAAGCCAAAGGACTATGTCACTACTTCCGACGACCCACAGCAGCGCAAGACTGTTATGGACCTTGTGAAAAACTGCTGCAAGGAGCGCATATATCCTGTTGGTCGTCTAGACAGAAATACAACCGGAGTGCTTCTCCTCACCAACGACGGAGACATGGCATCAAAGCTCACACATCCAAAGTTCCTCAAGAAGAAGATTTATCACGTCTACCTCGACAAGAACGTCACAGCTCATGACATTCAGTCAATACGTGATGGAATCACACTCGAAGATGGAGAAATCAAGGCCGACGCATGTGAGTATGCTGACCCTATAGACAAGAAGCAGGTAGGCATAGAGATTCACAGCGGCAAGAACCGTATTGTTAGACGTATATTCGAGTCTCTCGGCTATAAGGTTACCAAGCTCGACCGCGTACAGTTTGCCGGACTGACAAAGAAGAACCTTCGTCGTGGCGACTGGAGATACCTCACAGAGGAAGAGGTAGACCGCCTGCGCATGGGTGCCTACGAATAATACTAGGGAAACCTACACTTTGACACAATATCTATTATATTAAAGGTATGAAAAGAACTAGAATTGTCGACGCCCTGAAACTGAAGGCTCAGAATCAGGAAGTGACCGTGGCAGGTTGGGTAAGGACCCACCGCTCGTCAAAAGCCGTTGACTTCATTGCACTGAACGATGGTTCGACGATAAACAACATTCAAGTAGTCGTTGACCCATCTTCATTCGATGCAGAACTCCTGAAGCAGATCACAACAGGTTCCTGCATCTCCGCCACAGGCCTCCTGGTCGAGAGTCCCGCCTCTGGACAGGCTGTGGAGCTCCAGTGCAAAGAGGTGAAGCTTTTAGGAGCATGTCCTTCCGACTATCCCATGCAAAAGAAAGGACAGACATTCGAGTACATGCGACAGTACGCCCACCTGCGTCTGCGCACAAACACGTTTGGCTGTGTGATGCGCATCAGACACAACATGTCTATTGCCATTCACAAGTATTTCCACGACCATGGGTTCTGCTACTTTCACACACCCATCATTACGGCATCCGACTGCGAGGGAGCAGGACAGATGTTCCAAGTGACAACCAAAAACCTTTACGATCTGAAAAAAGGGGAAGACGGTAAGATTATCTACGACGACGACTTCTTCGGAAAGCAGACGTCTCTCACCGTGAGTGGACAGCTTGAAGGAGAACTTGGAGCAACGGCACTCGGAGCCATATACACCTTTGGCCCCACCTTCCGTGCCGAGAACTCAAACACTCCGCGTCACCTCGCCGAGTTCTGGATGATAGAACCGGAAGTAGCGTTCATTGACTTGAACGACCTCATGGATCTCGAAGAGGACTTTATTAAATATTGTGTAAGGTGGGCGCTCGACAACTGTGCCGACGACCTCGCCTTCCTCAACAAGATGGTGGACAAGACCCTCCTTCAGCGTCTTAACTCAGTAGTCAACGAGTCGTTTGTTCGTCTTCCTTACACCGAAGGAATAAAAATCCTTGAGCAGGCAGTGGCGGATGGACACAAGTTCGAGTTCCCGGTATCATGGGGAATGGACCTCGCTTCAGAGCACGAACGCTACCTCGTCGAGGAGCACTTCAAGAAACCGGTCATCATGACCGACTACCCGAAGGACATCAAGGCGTTCTACATGAAGATAAACGACGACGACCGCACAGTCCAGGGTACAGACGTGCTATTCCCGCAAATAGGTGAGATCATCGGAGGTTCAGTCCGTGAGGAGAACTATGACAAACTCATGTCAGAGATAGAACGTCGCAACATCCCTATGAAAGACATGTGGTGGTATCTCGATACAAGAAAGTTCGGTACATGTCCACATGGCGGCTTCGGACTAGGCTTTGAGCGGCTCATTCTCTTCGTAACAGGAATGCAGAATATTCGTGACGTTATCCCGTTCCCAAGAACACCGAAAACGGCAGAGTTCTGAAAATACAAAAAAAGGCTAAAATCTCGTTAAATAAGCAGTAAAAAAGGCCAAAATAGGCTTGCTACGATATTTTTTTCAATAAAAACAGAAAAAAACTTTCGATTTATTTGCAAGATTTGAGATTTATGTCTATATTTGCACCGAAAATGCATCTCACCGCAAGAGATACAGAAAAAGCATTTGAGGGAATACTTTAGCTTGTAACTATACAAATTTTTAATTAATTTAATATTTATCGTATGAAAAGAAAACTTTTTAGTGCGTTGCTTTTTGGAGCTCTTGTAGCTTCTTCGACTAGCACTTTTGTGTCTTGTAAGGACTACGATGACGACATCCAGAACTTGCAGACCAAAATTGACGCAAACTCGAAGGCTATTGCAGAGATTCAGAAGTTAATCCAATCAGGTAGTGTCATTACAGGTGTTGACCCTATCACCAATGGTGTTAAGGTTACATTGAGTAATGGCAATTCGTTCAACATTACCAACGGTAAGGATGGTGCCAATGGTGCCAATGGTGCCAATGGTGCTGATGGCAAGGATGGTAAGGACGGTAGCGTAATTACCATAGGCGACAATGGCAACTGGTTCATCGATGGTAAGGATACTGGTATGGCTGCTCAAGGTCCTAAGGGTGACAAGGGCGACAAAGGTGATAAGGGTGACCAGGGCGATCCTGGAGTTCCAGGCGCAGACGGTGAGGATGCAATCATCACAGCTCACGTTTGGGTACTCAGCGATGACCTTCTCGAACTTATCGAGTATAAGGATGGTGTTGCTACCGGTAAGAAGGTAAGCATCGAGACTCTCATTGGCAATGGTAACAACCAGCAGCCACAGGTAGTAGTTTCTGCCCTTATGACTGGCGACAACCTCGTTCTCTATGGAGTTCAGGGTTCATCTGCTCCTATCTCAATCTCATTGTCAGGCAATCTGCGTAGCATGGTATTCATACCAAAGCTCTATCTTGACGGTATCGAGACAATTGAGTATCCAATCCTTAGCGACACTACTCTCCAGAAAGAGGCTTATCCAACAGCTGCATGGCAGATTCCTCTTACTGCAAGCCCAAGACTGGCTGGCAAGTATGTTGACGCATGGAAATGTACTCAAGGACAGATTGTAAATGGTCATCCTATTGTTTGTACTTCTGATGCTGGTTATGCTCTGAATCAGAACTATATACCAGACTACAATGCAAATCAGCCTCAGCTTGTTGCAATTACCAATAAGATTTATGGTGGTCAGTCTGACAATGGAAAGGCAAGCCATATATATATTGGTGCAAGAATTGGCGTAGACTATCATCTGAACCCGTCTAATTCAAATACTGTATACAGTGATATTACAGGTTATTCAGTACTCGAGCCAGACGTTGTTTACATGAATACTCGCGCAACTGCAAGTCAGCTTCAAGTTGTTTCACCTGAGAAGTATGTTGATGGAACCATGTTGTTTAACAACTCAAATGGTATTTTGACTGCAGGTTTGGAAGTTAAGCGACCAGACTATCTCCGTCGTTATCCAACAGACCTTACCATCAATGGTGGTGCTAATTCCTCTGCTTATACAGACTGGGCTGGTGACTTAGCAGGTACAACAGACAAGAACAAGGACAATGTAATTGCACTTCAGGCAAAGACAATTGCTGACAACAATGAAGAGGCAATAGTTACATCTGATTATGCACTTGTAATGCCTACTCTTTACTATCTCGAAGGTCTGGTATGGAAGAAAGCACCTGAATACAAGGAAAGAGTAGCAACCTCAACAAGAAACAATGTTGACTGGGGTGACGAGAAAGGTTGTATATGGACACCGAATGGAACCAATATTGGTACGGTAGGTACACCTGAGTGTAACAAGCGTATCCATGTTTGGGATTCTCCACAGGAGGCTCTTTCTGATCCTGATGGTGCTGCTCTCGAGCTTCTTTGGAACAGTGCAACAGGTATTACACTTAAGGATTACATGGCTATCCACATCGTACGTGAGAACTATCAGACACGCAAGACTTCTCTCGGCGTGATGACTGACGCTGAAATGCGTCAGTGGGGTCTCCACTATGAGTTCAACATTGTTGACTACTCTATCGATGGTAACGTAACACGCGATGGCCACTATGTTAAGTTCGTTAACAGGGATAATGGTCAGATTATCGCTCAGAACGTAGATAACGAGGGTAACTGGGCTGGTCAGTCAGAAACTTCTATCGACCGTATGCCTTTGATGCAGGTTCTCGTTAAGGATGAAGCTGGAAACGTTCTTCTCGATGGTTACATCCTTATTCACATTTGCCGTGACTTGGAGCCAAACCACGAGATTAAATATCCTGAGCAGAGCAAGACATGGGATCTCTGCGGTTCAATGTCAGTCTTTGATACAAACTGGGCTATGTTCAATGAGTATGTATTGACAACAGGCCTTAACAATATGACTAAAGAGTATTTTGATGCTCATTATGCTGCAGATCTCAGATCTTCTACGCCAAGGACTTGGCTGCCAGCTGCTCCATTCCTGGATGCTAATGGAAATCAGGGCTATTATTTGAACGTATATGATCAGGCTCCAGGTCGTGGTCTCCCACAGGTTCCTGCAACACAGTTAGGCTGGGTAGAATACTTCCATGATACACAGGGTACAACAAACCATAGGTTCACGTGGTATCTCGACGAGAACGAACTTGAAAGACTTACAGAAGGTCTTGCTCCTGGTCAGACTACAACAGTAACACGTTGGATATGCTTCAACCGTACTAACATCGAGGCAGCTTATCTGAACATCTTTATTAAGATGACAGCTGTTATCACACGTCAGCCTAATGGTGAAGCAACATTTGCCGTAAAGAATGACAACTATTGGTTTGGTCTTGATGGTTCAACTACAGGATGGGATGCTATCGTATTTGATGCTAAGGAGCCTATCAACAACTCTGTAATGACTCAATTCAGACGTAATGTACCATCTACACTGGTTCAGAACTATGTTCAGTATCAAAACAAAAACAGCTTCTTTGTAAACAACGGAACAAAGTACTACTTCGATCCAGAAACAAAGACTGTTAATGCTCAGGAGTACAACCCAACAACTGACACCAAGGTTAACACAACATTTGAGTTGACAGCTAAGGGTAATCCAAATGCAACTACATACGACAAGCTCTTCTGTGCATTTGTTACAGATTCTCATCAGTATGCTGATGCAACACTTAATAGTATACTGAATTCTTGTGCAGTTGATGCCGACCGTGGTGCTTTTGCTAATGACAAACTGTATGTTCGTATCAATAATGGTGCGCCAATTGAAATCGCTACACTCGACCAGACTACTGGTGAGATTACACTAAATAACAATAAAGAGTGCAAGCGTGTACTGAATGCAATCGGTTATGCAGCTAATCGTGTAAATATCGACAAGCAGATGCGTGCATTTGTAAGTGTAGTATCATACCGCAATTGTACTGATGAATGTGGTGACACTCATCACATTGCTGAAATCGTTAACGAGCACAAGTTCACTGTAAGCTGGGAGCGTCCAGTTAACTTCGACAAGACATTCGCTGAGCATACAATTGATGCTCGCACCAACAAGACAGAGATTTTCGTAATCGACTACTTGAAGGATGAGTTGTATGACTGGCGTGGTGAGGCTGCAGGATATATGAACGGTGACCAGCAGTGGTTCTGGGGTTACTATGACGTAAAGGCCATCACTCTTGACCTCAACCCAGCTCACGTATATACCGATATGCACACTGGAACATGGCAGAAGTTAAGCTCTATCACTACAATGGCAAGACTGTATGCTCTGTATCAGGATGGTACAATTACAACTAACGAATATGGTTATCCTTGGTATAATGTTTCAAGCCGTGAGGATGATGGCAATCTCGCAGACGTTGATGGCAATTATGTAATTAACTCTCAGGACTTCGACGAAGCTACATGGTTGCAGACATACAACTTCAATTGCAGAAAGTATAACAGTTCAGATAAGAACAGCCAGCTTGTAGCTGACATGACAACACTTCCTGGCAAGTACAGATATGGTGTTATCTGCTATGAGAACAATGGTGACAATGTAACAGAGTTTAGAGTAAGAATACCAATGCGTATTGACTATGCATGGGGTTACTACTGGACTTCATTGAATCTGAAGATTAACACAACACTTGGTAACTAAATTATCATGTAAATAAGCTCTAATTAGAGGGTGTGCCTAACAGAGCGGCACACCCTCTTTTTGAGTAAACTAAAGTATATAAAAAATGAGAAACATTTTATTTCTTTTCCTTTTAGTTATTTCTTTTGCCACCATTGCATCATGCACCAGTGGCAAGAAAAAGAGCCGTCAGCAGCAAATCGAGGAATTTCGCAGTACTCTTACTTCTGAGGATACCGTTACGATGCTCAAACTTTGTGATGACGCAATGGAGAAACTTAAGCGTAAGGAGATAGACAATGTCCTTTTGTCTCTGTTTGAATATACAGACTCAACAAAAGAGGTGAAGCCCCTTACTGAAGCAACAGCAAAACGATATAAGCGTATGTTCACGATGTTCCCCGTATTAGAATATAAGAGGAACTATTTCACATTTTCCTTGGAAGGTTGCAACGATGTTAAGTATGAAATAGTATTTGCCACAGCAGAGCAGGTAGGAAACAGCAAACCTGCAAAAACACATTTCATGTTTAATCCGGTAAAAATTGATGGTGAATGGAAGTTATGTGTCAAGACAGCTGCTGATGAAATTGACAGAACCATAAAATAAACAATATATTATATGAAGAATCTTATTTTGCTATTGTCTGTTCTTTTCTCGTGCCAGATGTTTGCACAGAAACATGAATGTGCTGTTTTTGATTTCACCAAGCCTTTAGAGCTAAATCCGGCAATAACACCGCTTGAGACAAATGGTCAGGTTGAACCTGTGACCAGCAAGACTTTTACGGAGAAAAACATCAAACTTTCATTTGATGGTGGATCCTTGCGTGGCTCTGCCGGCATTGCTACAATCATTACTGAGGGCGTTACATCTTATTATTTGCGTGTATTCACTACAACTACAATGACAATAAGTGCCCAGAATAATTCTGTTTTGGATTCAATAAGATTTGCTGCTGGAACCATAATGGGTGAATTAGGTCTCCCGGTTAACGACAATACAGGCAAATTCGATTCCTCAGACGGAAAGTTGTGGACAAAGAACGGCGACAACAACATTGGCAAAGTCTCGTTCTACAACAATTTTGCTATGGCACAGATCCCTCAGTTGTATGTATATTACACAACTCCATCGGATGTGCTGACACCAATATCAACAAGTATCTACAACGGTCAAACTGTCCCTTCATTTGAATCTTTCAGATTGACGTTTGACCGTGAAATGAATATTGTCAATACTTCTGGTATAACACTTACATATTCGGATGGTACAAGTGCCGGTAATGTTTCCGTAAGCAAGACAAACTCAAATATTGTAGTTTCACTATCCAAGCCAATCACAAAGGATTGCGATTTGCTTCTGACTATTCCTGCCAGGGCATTTGCAAGCAACGACGGCTACCAAAACGCGGAATTAACGTATAGTTTCAAAGTTGTTGAGCCAAGAAACACCTTCAACTATACAGAAGCAATCCCAGCCATTGGTAAGGTGAAGATGATACCAAATACTATCTCTCTCGTATTTCCCGATATTATAGGTCATGTGAATGAGGATGCAATCATCGTATTGTTCAAAGACGGCGAACCTCATAGAACACTTAAGCTTACTTCAGATGAAAACAAGGTGAATCTCACTATTAATGGCACAAGCTCAGACATTACTGAAGAAGGTACATATACACTGAAAATCAAAGAAGGTGCTATCTCCAATGCACTGTATGGTACGGATTATGAGAGACATAACGAAGAATACAATATAACATATATTGTAACCTCTGAAACTGACGAGCCAGAGCCTGATCCAGAACCGGAACCTGACCCTCAGCCTGAGGAAAGTGAGACAATGAAGGTAGCAAAGTCCTTGCTCGCATTAATTGGCATTGGCTATCCTACAGAAGAAAGCAGCTCGCGCGCATCTCTTAAAGCCTTGACAGAATCAGAGGAAGTTCCGACAGACGAAGCCCTTGCATCTGCGATTGACGCATTCTACAAGGAACCAAATATAGCAAAACCTGTAAGCAAGAAATATTATCAGATTTCGAGCGTGAACGCCAATGGCAGCAAGTTGTGGCTGACTTACAACGATGGCAGTGTTACCCTTACAACTGATGCGTCAAAGGCGACAGCATTTAAGGCAACTGCCAACGAGGACGGAACGACAACGTTTGCCGTTAATGGCAAATACCTCCATGTACTTGCATCTGACTCAAGGTATGCCGGGACATCGGAGAGGAATATTACAGACGAATATAGTTCTACAGTCAACAACCTTATGCTTCAGAAGTTTATCGTAGAAGGTAAGGAAGCTAAGGACATGCTTGGACTTGTAACGCTTTACGGCGGTTTGGGTAAGGACAAAGTGTCCAAGGAAGACAAGACTGCATACGCACTTGTAGACCATAGCACCGCTTCTGTTCTCACACAAGCAGAATACAATGCCTCATATTTCGAGGCAGACATGACAAACGCATTTGCAATTAACGAAATTGACGTGCCTGCAGAGGTGAATTATAGCATTAGTCCAGACCTTGTTAAGAAGAATACCGAGGTGCTGACTTTGACATTCCCTGAGGAATCTTTCGTTGATGTATCGGAAAGTGTCAAGCCATATTTCATTACCAACAGTGGCGTAAACAAAGGCTATGCCACTTTGACAAGGACAAGTGACAATATGTTCACAATATCATTAGCTGGATTGTCGGATGACAAGTACATCGTTGTATTGCCACAGGGAACATTTACAATCACTGTCGGTGACGAAATACAGAACATAATGGAGATACGTCACAACTTTGAAATAAACGGCGGTGGCGGTTCCGGCGACGATGGTGGATTTGACTATTCGTATAGTGCAGTGAATATTTATGGTTTCGGAGATATACTTGAGCCAAAGAAAGACTCTCAACTGAACAATATCATCATCTATCAATATTCACGTGAAAACGACCTTGCGGTTGACACCAATAAAGAAGTATGGATTTCTAATTACGATAATGTCAACAAGAAGCTCTACAAAGGCAAGTTTGTTCCCTACGTAATAGAAGAAATGCCAGAAACCCCGGCTTATCGTTTAGCACTTGAAACGCCAATAGTTGAAGGAAGTTTAGCTAAGGGACTTTATGCAGTAGTGTTTGAAAAGGGAACTTTCGGAGATGCCAACTTCAGGAAGTACCTTGAAGACAAGACATCTGTATCTCCTTCTCAATGTAGGGTCAACGCTTTATACAGAATTAGAATAGATATTGATAACACATACGTTTCCGGCATCGATGATGTCTTGATTGATAAGAATAAGGAAGATGTAATTGTTGATTTACAAGGTCGTAGAGTATCAAAAATGGCAAAAGGTGGCCTGTATATCATTAATGGTAAGAAATATCTGAATTATTAACCCCTTTGGCATTAGCGGAACTAATAATCCGCTAATGCCGAACATAGAAAATGTATAAATATGAAATTAACAATTGAACGTTTTTTTCCAGTACTATTAGGGCTGGTTTTCGCTTTGTTTAGCGTTTCATGTAGCAGTGGCGGTGATGATGACGAGGAAAACAACATCCCCGACATTGATGTAAACGACATAAAGTATGATGATGTCGTGAAGATGGTTGTCGGTACATGGAATCCTGATGGAGAAAATGGCAGAAAGTTCGTATTTCGTCCGGATGGCAATTATTTTGACTCCAAAATGCCAAACAATAAGTATAAGTGGAGAATAGAGGAAAAGACAGGTAATCACAGATGGATAATCTGGTTGGAGAATGCGTCTTATTGGATTGAGGTCATTGACGTAGACCATTGGAAGATGTACAGCTATGACGGAACAATCTTTTTTTACTTCATAAGAATAAGCTATTCGTACGACGATGTGGATTATGACGAGAGATTTGACAATGTTATTCCAGAAGATATTCCAATAAGTCCGTATATAGATATATACAGAGGATTTAACCCGCCTAATGTTGAAGGAGTGTACAGCGTTAAGCCATTAACAACAGTCCACTGCGAAGACTATGGTAATGGCGGTTTTGTTCCAGGAACACAAGTGAATCCGATAGTGATAAGGTTACATGGTCAGGATAAATCAAATAACACGATCAATTACGAGCATTACACAGAAAATAGTGATAGTTATTCAAAAGGCGATGGTGCCTTTATCAGCGGATATGGCAATTATTTCACTGTGTTCTTTAATACCATTGGTGAAAGCCATGGAATACAGACTAAAACTGCATTGGTTATTTCTGGTGAAAAGTCATCCAATGGCATAAAGAATTTAAGGTATGCATTTGTTATGGTAGAGAAAGGCAGTGACCCGAGTAATCTTCTGATGCGTGAAGGCGTGTTCAGGGTGTTTAAGGATGGTGACTATATTTCTGAACCTTGCTCATGGCTTTATAACCGATGAAATAGAAAAGTTTCTATATATAACAATTAATTAAAACATCTATTATGGTAAAAGGAATTAAGATTTGGCTTGTCGCCTGCATTTTGGCAATTGCAGGAACATCCTTCACAGGATGTAGTTCAGACGATTATGACGACACAGAAATCAAGCAACAGATTTCAAGTCTTGACCAACGTGTGTCGGCAATGGAGAAAACAGTAAACGCCTTGAATGTCGAAATTAACCAGATTAAGGTGATAGTAGAGAAGCTTCAGGCAAACATCTCTATCCAAAGCTATATATCCATTGAAAACGGATATAGAATAGTCTTTACCGATGGTACAAGTATTGACGTAAAGAATGGAAAAGACGGCAAAGATGGTGAAGACGGAAAAGATGGACAAGATGGAACTGACGGTAAGGACGGAAAGGATGGACAAACGCCAATTATCGGCGTAAGCCTTGACATCGACGGTAATTACTATTGGACCGTCACAATTAATGGAGTGACCAACTATATCATAGATGGTGACGGAAACAAGATTTCCATTTCCGGTCCAAACGTGATAACACCGATAATCAAGATAGACGTTAACGGTTACTGGGTTATCAGTTATGATGGTGGTATTACCTTCGTGTACATCTACGATGACAATGGCAACATGGTGCCAATTAATGGAGGCGGAGATTCGAATGTCTCATATATTAAGACAACATATCAGTATGACAACTATGTTGTGTTTGTGCTCTACAATGGGCAGGAGATACGATGCCCCATCTATAAGGGAATGTACATGACCCTTTCGAATACAACAGTCAATCTGGATAACCATCCTGTCACTATTTCTTACAGCATTTCAGGTGCTGATGGATATACATTTGTTGAGACCGTGGACAAGGGCAACGTCAAGTCGACTGTTAATGCTTCAAGTTCTTACTATGGTACTATTACCATTACACAGACTGGCGACATAGACTCAGACACCAAGGTGCTTGTGTTCCTGTGCAACCGCGACCAGACTATAACCAATGTCATAAAAGTTACTGGTGGCAGCTATGAAGAACCAGACAATAGAATCGAAGATGTCGTACCTGAGGATATTGTTAAAAAATTGGATCCATATATAACAATCTATCGCGGCGTTAATCCTCCAAACGTGGAGGGTGCCTACAGAATAGACCCAATGCTAACTGTTTATTGCGAAGATGAAGGTAATGGAGGATTTAATCCTGGTACTAAAGTAACATCAGAGGATATTAGACTTTATGGCCAGAACAAAATCAATAATACCATTAACTATGAGGGATATACAGTTAGTGGGTCTAGTTATGCTTTGGGTGAGGGTGCCTTCATCAGTGGTTATGGTAACTATTTCACCATTTTCTTCAATACAATAGGAGAAAGTCACAATATTTCAACAAAGACTGCTTTGGTGATTTCTGGAGAGAAAACTTCCAATGGTATAAAGAATCTTAAGTACGCCTTTATCATGGTGGAGAAGGGCGCTGATCCGCAAGGACTATTGATGAAAGAAGGTGTATTCAGAGTCTTTGAGGATGGTGATTATATCTCCTCTCCAATAACTTGGAGTCACAGTTCTAAGGCAAAACTCGTTACTCCTTTCAAAAGCAGTGATGAATATTCAATATACTCTGCATTCAAGAAATAATACCGATTGGCACATATCAACGCAAAGAAGTTTATTAAAGAATAATTATTATGTACACATCCTTTAAATAAGGTAACAACGCGAAGGCGGAGGGCTTGTGAAAGCCTTCCGCTTTAATTTTTACATTTGGCTTGTACTTAAGCAAAATGGCGTAAGTGTCTGACTAAGCTTGTGTGGGAAATATAAGGCATAATATGGATTAAAATATCTTAAATGCTTGTGCGTTAGTTTATTTATTATTACTTTTGCAGCAAGAAATAATGATTTGTATCTACAATACCCGCAATTATTGACGATTATGGCAAACTATATACGATTTGACTGGGCTATGAAGCGCATGCTGTGCGACAAGGCAAACCATGCTGTGCTTGAGGGGCTGATGACGACTCTACTAGGCGAGAAGTTCACGATAGTGAAGTTCCTTGAGAGCGAAGGCAATCAGACTGACGAAGAAGACAAGTTCAACCGTGTCGACATTCTTGCAGAGAGCGACCGTAGCGAACTCATCATCTTCGAGATACAGAACAACCGTGAGTTGTCATACTTCCACCGTATGTTGTATGGCGTGTCGAAGGTGATAACCGACTATACCAGTAGAAACCATCATTGCTGCCACTGGCCTTTCTGCCGAGGAGATAGAATCGCTTTAGCTAATATAGCCATAACATATTTGGACAAATAAATACGGCGGAGGACTTATGTAAGTCTTCCGCCGTATTCAGTTCGTATCTGAATAGGGTAGTATCACGGTCGTACCATAGTTGGTGTTACGACCATTCCATAGGGCTTGGAACGGTCGTGATACAAGTTATGGAACGACTGTCCCAAAAGCTGTTCTTATTCCGTTTCTGTAGGTTAATTGTAGTTTAACTATTTAGGTTGTCTACTTATCGTATTATTTATATAAGAGGTTGACAAGTAAATCTATTATTTATAATACTCGTTTACTCTACTTGTAGTACAGACTTCAGCGTCTCTTGAGTTGTTTGTTAACTAATGATAATAGAGGAGGTTATATAGATGAAAATAGTTGAAATAGTTATGATATATGTAATGAAAATGTAATAAAGACGAAAAAATAATCGAAAAAGGTTGTAAGTTTCGAATTTTTGCATTATCTTTGCAGCATAGATAATATGGAGCCTATGGATTATAATGTGTATACTGGAGTTTTCCCGTAACCCTTAACCATAAGGCTTAGAGAAGTCAGATATTTATAAAAATTAATTATTTGCGTATGAAAACTTTGAAATCTCTACTCGTTGCTGCATTACTCTCAGTAGGTTTTGCAGCACATGCGCAGGAGGCTTCTGAATATACATTCAAGAAGCACGCATTCCTGCAGCTTCAGGGTGGTGTTCAGCACACTCTTGGTGAAGCAAAGTTCAGTGATCTTCTTTCTCCAAACCTGCAGGTGGCTCTTGGCTATCAGTTCAGCCCGGTGTTTGGTACCCGTGTTGCATTCAACGGCTGGCAGAGCAAGGGTGGCTATAATGGCTATAGAGAGTCTGATGGTGCAAACCCGGGAAATGTTCAGTACAAGTATAAGTACATTTCTCCTACAGTTGACTTCATGTTCAACCTCTCAAACCTGCTTTGTGGTTACAACCCCGTTCGCACTGTGAACGTTTCGGCCTTCGTAGGTGGTGGTCTTAACATCGGTTTCTCTAATGACGAGGCTAACGACATTGTAGCTAAGGGTTACAACATGACCTATATTTGGGACGGAACAAAGGTTCGCCCTGTAGGTAAGGCTGGTCTTGCTGTTGATTTCCGTCTCAGCGACGCTGTTGCCTTGGGTATCGAGGGTAATGCCAACATCATCTCTGACAAGTACAACTCTAAGAAGGCAGGCAATACCGACTGGTATTTCAACGTACTTGCCGGTTTGAAGATCAACCTAGGCAAGTCATACGAGAAGGTTGCTGCTCCTGTAGCTGCTCCTGTTGTTGTTGAGCCAGAACCAGAGCCAGTTGTTGAGCCAGAGCCAGCTCCTGTTGTTGAAGAAGTGAAGGTTGTTGAGCCTCTGCGTATCGACGTGTTCTTCACCATCAACGTAAGCAAGGTATCTGCCCAGGAGGAGGCAAAGGTGAAGGAACTCGTTGAGTATCTTGGCAAGTATCCAGAAAAGAAGCTGACTATTACTGGTTATGCTGATGCTGGTACTGGTAACGACAAGATCAACGACCGTCTTGCTTCTCAGCGTGCTGCTGCTGTAGTTAAGATGCTTACCGAGAAGTATGGCATTTCTGCAAGCCGCATCACTTCCGACAGCAAGGGTAGCCGCGTTCAGCCATTCGCTGAGAACGACATGAACCGCGTCTCTATCTGCGTCACTGACTAATAAAGTCGAATAAGAATAAAAAAAGACACTCACGCTGTTTGGCGTGAGTGTCTTTTTTGTATGCTCGGCATGAGTAATGTCTAACGGGTGTAAGTCCCTAACGAGCCCCGGTAGTGGGAATCGTATAGCCAGAGAGACAAGGGTGTCCATCGCGAGGTGGAATCTGAAAGAAGTCAGCGGCAAACATCTGGTCTGACGAACAGAAAGTTGATACAAGGCTAAAGTATGTGGATAAGGTGGCAAAAAGCACTGAAGTCCTATAACTATCCGGAACATACATAGTAAATCAAGCAGACATAAGATGGAAAGACAGTGCTCTTAATTAAACGATAGTAACTGGAAGCTACCAAATGAAAGATAATTTCCGATTCACCATTTTTTTTTGTTAAAGATTTTTAATTCTCCACATAATCAGGTTCTCCTTCATTGCTGTTTTTAAAAATACAATTACCTTTGTAGACAGAACTGCATTCACTTTATTGAATATACTTTATAATGAAGAACAAAAGAATGTTTGGAGCATCTCGGATGCCCCGTATCACCCTTGTACTGATGGCACTGCTGCTGCCGATTGCCGCTTTCGGCCAGAATTTCCAGGTTCACTATGACTTTGGCCGTCAACTCTACTCCTCGGAGGAAGCCGACCGTCAGAAACTGACACTCACTTACGAGACCTTCAAGGCCGATGGCTTGGGTTCGTGGTACTATTTTGTGGATGTAGATGTGCGCAACGATGGAGCCAGTGCGGCCTATACCGAGGTGAGCAGGGAGTTCCGCTTGGGTAGCAAGTCGCCCTTTGCCGCCCATATCGAGTTTGACGGTGGACTCAACCTCTACGGTTCTTATCAGAATGCGCTGCTCATCGGTCCCGCCTACAACGGCCACTCTTCTGACTTCTCCAAGACATGGAGTCTGCAACTCATGTACAAGCAGACGCTCAAGGGCGGTACCAATAAGGCACTGGCGGGCGTGCAGCTCACGGGTGTATGGGGCCTTACCTTCGGACAAGGCAAATGGACTTTCTCCGGTTTTGCCGACCTCTGGACAGGCTATATTCCCGAATGGGATGCCAAGGGACAGAAGAAGGGACTGGTACTGTTTACCGAACCGCAAATCTGGTATAACATCTGTAAGACGGTCAGCATTGGTTCTGAATGGGAGATTTCAAACAATTTCATTTACCGTGCCTCTAATAGCAAGAAGTCATTTTATGTAAACCCGACATTGGCTCTGAAGTTTTCTCTGTGATTTTTATTGAAAAATGATTGGGAAATCAATTATTATGATTAATTTTGCAGCGAATTGATGCTAGTAGTGTCTTTTCGCTTATCACTTTCCTGTCTTTCAGGTATTCGCAACATTCTGATACATAATTTATCTTCCCAATCATAAGATATATGAGATATATGAGCCCCATGAGATTCTCCCTCTCCGCCAGTAGTTTCCATTTGGCCAAAATCTGTTTTTTGTCCATTGTGCTGACATGTGTAAATGTGTTGACATCCGCGGCCACCACCTTGGCAGAATTGCAAGCACAGAACGAACTGTTGCAAGTGAGGTCTAAGGTGAATTTCCTCTCCCTCTGTGTTGTCATCTGCGTGATGATGATTTTCTTTATATGGGGTTTGAGGGTGCGTCACCGTCAGGCGATGATGCTGCTGGAGCGCAAGAACCGAGCACTGCAGCGTACCAACCGGTTGGTGGAGGAAGCCAGAGATGAGGCTGAGCGGCTGTCGAAGAAGAAGACCGTCTATACCCAAAACCTGGCTCATGAGATACGCACCCCGCTCAACCAGATGTATGGTTTTGTGCAGCTTCTGTCCGACGAATCTATGCCGCTCGATGATGAGCAGCGGCGTGAGGTGATACAGGCCATCCATGAAGGTTGTGAACAACTCACCCGGGTGGTGCATGAGATAGATACGGTGGCGGCCAAACTCGACGAGATGGACTCGCTCATGAAGGTAGAGTCAGTATTGAAATAGTCATAGCAATCAGGAGGTCCCCGTATGATACGAAATGTATCCCATCACCCACTGGCCATGCGTTTGGCTCTCTCGCTGCAGCATCTGTTAGCGGTTTTTGCAGGTACCGTGTTTGTACCTATTGTTTTGGGCTTGTCCATCCCTTTGGCCCTGCTTTTCTCGGGTGTCTCCACCCTGATGTTTCATTATTTTACATCGGGTAAGATACCCTTCTACTATGGCAGTTCGTTTACGATACTCGCTGGCATGACGTTCATACATCATCAGGCTGTCGGCAGGGGGATGACTGATGTGCTGGCCGATTGTTACGTCTGTCTCGGGTCACTGTTTATCGGTGTTATTTATTTGTTGGTGGGCCAGCTGCTCCGGATGGTGCCGCGGGAGAAGGTCATCAGACTCTTTCCCTCGACGTTGGCAGCGCCGCTGATTATGGTCATTGGCATCGACATGCTTTTCTCCTCCACCTATTCCATCCGCACCGACTGGCTGGCGGGCATCGTCACGATAGTGGCTGTGGCCTTGGCGCAACTGTTCTTCAAGGGAAGGGTGAGATTGTTTTCCATTTTTATTGGTATGGCGGCAGGATTGGTATTGTCTCTCGTTAGGGGCACATTCTCGCTGGATGCACTCCGGGGGGCACACTGGTTAGCATCTCCTTTCGACAGTGATTTCATGGCTTTCAGAGTACTCGAACATTGGGATGTAGACATGGCGGGAATCGTCTTCGTGACGGTGTTGCCGCTGGCAGTCATCGCCTTGAGCGAACATGTGGCGGATATGATAGTTATCTCATGCACTGCGAAAAAGAATTATCTGCGAATCATCGGACTACCGCGCAGCATCAGTGCCAGCGGACTTGCCACCTTGCTTGCTGCTGTGTTTGGGGCTTCTCAGACCACAGCCTATACGCAGACAACGGGACTGATTCGGCTTAACCGCATCTGTGACCCCAGCCTCCTGCGTATGGTGGCAGTGATGATGATTGTGCTTTCCTGCTGTCCCAAACTCACAGCTCTCATCAGTAGTATTCCTGTAGCTGTCATCGGGGGTATCACGTTCATCATGTATATCATGGTCATCTGGGTAGGTTGGTGTACGGCAAGACTCCATGAGAAAAAGAACCGGAATGCGAGGTCGCTCGTCATCATCTTCTCCACACTCGCTGCATACGCCATTACTGCACTCCTCTTGGATGGAGGCCTTCGGGTAGGCAGTATCAGGCTCACATCCATCACCGTTGCCTTTATCACGGGACTGGTTCTCCATTTGGCCATTCCCAATCGAGCAGCTTTGACTCCCCAGGAAGAGCATGCTTCTGACGAAGATGTTTCGTCCCCCACAGGCCTTGCCGACCATCATGATGAACCCCAAAAGCCGCAAGCATGAAATATAAATCCAAGATATATGAGAAAGATAGCCAAGATATTCGGATTCAATAGTAGCCAGCATTCGTTGCGAACCGAGGTGTTTGCCGGGATAAGTACTTTTATTGTCATGGCTTATATCCTCGCCTTGGCCCCAAAGGCTTTTGAAGGAGTGGGCGGGACGGCCGACCCCTTTCCAACGGCAGCTCTGTTTACGGCCACTGCACTAGTAAGTGCTGTGAGTACCTTCTTGATGGCGGTCTATGCCAAGCGTCCTCTGGCAGTGGCTCCTGGTGTGGGACTGCTTTTTTTCATCAGTGGTACGGTGTGTATGCAGATGGGCTATTCCTGGCATTTCGCCCTCACGGCCATCCTGTTGGAAGGTGTCTTGTTTACGGTTCTTGCCTTCTCCAGGTTGCGCTACCTAATTATGGAGAGCATCCCCCTCTCGCTGCGCAGTGCTACGGCAGTGGGAGTAGGTTTCTTTTTGGCCTCGCTTGGACTCAAGAGTGCAGGTATGACCGAATCGGGAGCTGCCATTGTCTCTCTGGCCAGTATCGTTACCGAGCCAGAGAAACAACTCTTTGCCATCTGCGTGATGCTGTCAGGCGTGCTGATTGTCTACAGGGTAAAGGGAGCTATCTTCTTGAGCATCATTGCCTCCACAATTATTGGCATTCCCTTGGGATTGACCCGTTTCGACGAAGTGATGACGATACCCGAATCGCCTGCACCCCTGTTTATGCAGATGGAGTGGAGTGAGGACATATTCTCTATAGATATGTTTGTGTGTGTGGTGTCTATTTTCTTCCTCGATGTTTTCGACACCATCGGTACTGTCTCAGGTGTACTCAGCAATACGAATCTGAGCCGTACCAATGGGCGCATCAGCCGCATGTCTCATATCTTCCAAGTGGATGCCATCAGTTCAACGTTGAGCGGTTTGATGGGCACCACTACCTGTACCAGTTATCTGGAAAGTGCCGCGGGTGTGGCCGAAGGTGGCCGGACAGGTGTCACCTCTTTGGTGACAGTGATATGCTTCCTCTTTGCCCTCTTCTTTTCACCCCTTTTCCTGGCCATTCCGCCCGTGGTTACAGGTGCCATTCTCTTGGTGGTCAGTTTCCACATGTTTGCAGCCATCAAACACATCAACTTTACCAATCCTGTGGAGGCCATCCCCTCGGTGCTGGTCATCCTGGTGATGGCAATTATCGGAAGCATCAGCGATGGCATTGTCGTGGGTGTGATATCCTATGCTGTGCTCAATTTCACGGCTGAGATGAAGCAGGAGCGGGAACGCCGTAAACGTGGTCATTTCTTCACGATTAACAAGGACGAATAAGCGTTTATCATCAAAAAAATAATAGCCCCCATCACAAGATGGAGGGCTATCGTTTTGTATGCTTGATTCGTACCTCGAATGGAATCCAAAATAGGAACCGCCGTATGCGGAACCGCATGTACGGTGGTGTGAGAGGTCGGTAAACACGAAAGCAGGAGATAAACATCTGCGATTAGTGTTTACCTCCTACTCGATTGGGGGAGAGAGAAGCTGGGTTTATTTGGGCAGGTTTTCAAATAGTCCAGTAAAGAATCCTATCAAGCCTATGGTTAAGGAAAGAATGAGGATGAAAGAGAAAAGACACAATAGGTGGAGTAAAATGGTGAGGCGGATGGTCTTGCGCCATTTAAACCCAAAGAGATATTTCAGGTCCCAAACCAAAAGGGCAAAGAGAATCCATGAGGGTAGGGGATAGAACGTATAAGTCTCGTTGTTGGCAAATGGCAGGTAGATGATAGAGAGAGCCACCATCTGAGAACTAATCAACACCTGCGCATAGAAATTTTCTGCCAGAGTGCTCCTTGGTCGTAATGGCGACTTTCTGAACAGCATCCATGTGAAAAACATAAAGAAAGAGTGTAGGCAGATGAGTTCTATAGCCTTATGCTCTTCAAACCACTCTACGGTTTTCTTAAGACCTTCGATAGCATCTCCCGCCGACACCTTCATTCCGTTGAAATCTATGACAGTTTGCTCTTTTTGGGCTTTCTTCTGTTCGGGTGTGGCATTATTGTCAAATACGTCCATCTTTGCCACTTCGTCTTTCACTGTTTCCCTACCAATGAGCATATTTTCCACAGTGATGAACACGCACAATACGAAGAGCATCTTCACCGGCGGGAAGAACGGTATTCTCTTTCCGTCGAGATACTCTCCTATCATCTGTCCCGGTCGGGTGAAGAGATTAAACAGAGTGCGTGGAAGGCTGCGATTGCCCATACCCCACACTTCGAGTGTCGACATGAGAGCGTTTTTTACCGTAAACCGCTTTGTTGATGCTGGTTGTCCGCAGGATGGGCAGTAGTTGCCGATGAATTCGGTGTGGCAGTTGAGACATTCCATGATTATTTATTAATGAAGAATGAAGAATGAAGAATGAAGAATGAAGAATGAAGAATGAAGAATAAGATAAACGCTGATTATGCGCAGCCCATTCTTCATTCTTCATTCTTCATTCTTCATTTAAAGAGTTGCTTTAAAATTCTCCAGGTCTTCAGCCTTCATAGCCTTGATATAGGCGTGATGAGCTGTGCACTCTGCCTCGGCATGACGCATGAAGACGTTGATGCTCTTCTTGAAGAGTTCCGGGGCGCGTGTGGCATCCTCGAGAAGCAGGATAGACATGATGATGTCGGCTGTCATCTCGTAGAGGCGGCGTGCGAGGAAGTCTTGCAGAGCTTGGTCATTCTGCTCCTTGACATAGTTGATGGCATCCTCATACATGGTGATGAGTTTTGCTATACGCTCACGCATTGGCTGTGCACACTCGCATATAGGACGTTCCATCATCTCCTTCATTATTGAGAGATAGGTGCCGTTGGTGATGTAGCGGATAGCAGCAACCACCTGCAGCTGTGTGGTACCCTCGTAGATGGAGAAGATACGTGCGTCGCGGTAGAGTCGCTGGCTCTTGTATTCCATGATGAAGCCCGAACCACCATGAATCTGTATGGCGTCGTATGCGTTCTGGTTGGCATACTCAGAGTTCATACCCTTTGCCAACGGTGTGAAGGCATCAGCCAGACGAGTGTATTTCTTCTGCTCGGCGCGCTCTTCTGGAGTAAGCTTGCGCTCGCGTGCTATGTCGTCGAGAGCCTTGTAGATATCCACGTAGCGAGCTGTCTGATAGAGTATGGCACGACCGGCATCGAGCTTTGCCTTCATGCGTGAGAGCATGTCGTAAACGGCAGGGAAGTCGATGATGGCAGTGTCAAACTGCTTGCGCTCCTTGGCGTATGCCAGTCCTTCGTTGTATGCAGCCTGGCTCACACCCACTGACTGTGCGGCAATACCCAAGCGGGCACCGTTCATAAGAGCCATCACATACTTGATAAGACCCAAGCGAGTGCTACCGCACAGTTCACACTTGGCGTTCTTGTATACGAGCTCGCATGTAGGAGAGCCGTGTATACCAAGCTTGTGCTCAATATGTCTAACGGTCACACCACCGTCGCGCTTGTCGTAGATGAACATTGAGAGACCACGTCCGTCGTGAGTGCCCTCCTCAGAACGGGCGAGCACGAGGTGTATGTCAGAATCACCGTTTGTGATGAATCGCTTCACACCGTTCAGTCGCCAGCATTTGTTCTCCTCGTCATAGCTAGCCTTGAGCATTACGCGCTGGAGGTCAGAACCAGCATCAGGCTCGGTGAGGTCCATCGACATAGTCTCGCCAGCACAAACACGAGGAATGTACTTCTTGCGCTGTTCCTCGTCGCCAAACTCATATAGTGTCTCAATACAGTCCTGAAGGCTCCAGATGTTCTGGAAACCGGCGTCGGCAGCCGAAACAATCTCCGAAGCCATAGAATACGGAGTGATAGGCATGTTCAGGCCACCGTAGCGGCGAGGCATCGAAACACCCCAAAGACCAGCCTTGCGTGTGGCGTCGAGGTTTTCGAAAGTTTTGGAAGCATAAACCATACGTCCGTCCACGAGGTGTGGTCCTTCGAGGTCAACATCCTCCGAGTTAGGCTCGATGATGTTAGCGGCGATGTCGCCAGTAATCTCGAGCATACGCTTGTAGTTCTCTATAGCGTCGTCGAAGTCAACGGGAGCGTCGGGATATTCTGCAGCATCCACAAATCCACGTTCCTTGAGTTCAACGATACGTTTCATTTCCGGGTGATTCAAATAGAATTCAAATTCCGGATGGTCACTATAATAGTTTGCCATGTTTTTTATTTACTTAAGTTTCGCATGTGAAAATTCTCAATGTATAAGGGTTTTATTTAAACCACAGAGTTAAAGAGAAAAAGAGATTTGTAGTTTTATAGAGTAGGTCGCAAGCGACAGAGGACACAGAGTTTCCATACGGCAAACATAATGCGCAGCTCTCTATGAGCTCTAAATGCCTTGGCATTCAACCTCTTTCATTAGTATAAATACTCTATATCTCTTAAACTCTGTGGTTTAAAATAACTTCCGAAAGTTGAGTTATTTATTATTCTGCTTATAATACTTTATCAGTTTCGGTACCACTTCCTCAACGGTGCCTACTATCACGTAGTCGGCTATTTTGTTGATTGGAGCCTCGGGGTCGCTGTTCACTGAGATGATGATGCCTGAGTCCTGCATACCGGCGATGTGCTGAATCTGACCGCTGATGCCGCAGGCGATGTATACCTTTGGATGTACGGTGACACCGGTCTGGCCTATCTGACGGTCGTGGTCAATCCATCCGGCATCTACGGCGGCACGCGAGCCACCTACTTCGCCGTGAAGTACCTTTGCCAACTGGAATAGCTGGTCGAAACCTTCCTTCGAACCTACACCATATCCACCAGCAACAACTATTGGCGCGCCCTTGAGGTTGTGCTTGGCAGCCTCCACGTGGTGGTCGAGAACCTTAACGACGTAAGCCTCGGCAGATACATACTTTGATACCTCGGGATAAACTACCTCTCCCTTAGCCTGTCCTTCATAAATGGCTTTCTGCATCACGCCTGAGCGCACGGTAGCCATCTGTGGACGGTGGTCGGGGTTGACGATGGTAGCCACGATGTTACCACCGAATGCAGGACGAATCTGATAGAGCAGGTTGTCGTAGGTCTTCTGGTTCTTCTTGTCCTCATACGGTCCAATCTCAAGCTCGGTACAGTCGGCGGTCAATCCACTGGTGAGTGAAGACGACACACGTGGACCGAGGTCGCGACCGATGACCGTAGCTCCCATAAGGCAGATCTGTGGCTGTTCCTCCTTGAAGAGGTTTACGAGAATGTCGGTGTGGGGAGCAGAGGTATAAGGGAAGAGACCTTCTCCGTCGAAGACGAAGAGTTTGTCAACTCCGTATGGTAGGATTTGCTCTTCCACCTTGCCCTTTATGTCCGTTCCTGCTACTATAGCATGCAGCTCAACACCAAGTTCATTGGCCAGTTTGCGGCCCTTTGTTAAAAGTTCCTGTGAAACCTCCTGCACCAGTGTGCCTTCGATTTCGCAATATACAAAAACGTTGTTCATATTTCCTTAGCCAATTATCTTCTCGTTCAACAATTCCTTTATGAGCTCTTCAACATCAGTGTCGCTGCCAGTGAGAGTCTTGCTCTCCTTTGCCTGGAAGACGATGTTCTTAACGGCCTTAACCTTTGTTGGCGAGCCGTTGAGACCGCACTGCTGTGGGTCGCCGTCAACGTCAGCCACCGACCACTGGTTGAGAGTCAGGTAAGGACGCTCTTCGTAGAGGTTCTTGTATGGCATGTCCTCCGTGCGCTCCATTGGTGCTGTGGCACGCTTGTATTTCATTACCAGCTTGGCGTTGCATGGGCGGCATGGTGCAGCACTTCCGTTTACTGTAACTACGACAGGCATCGGAGCCTCAACAGTCTCGGCACCACCATCGATTAGTCGGCGGATGGTGAGCTTTCCGTCTTCACATTTCTCGATGTTCTCAGCATAAGTCACTTGGTTGAGACCAAGTTTCTGTGCCACCTGCGGACCTACCTGTGCTGTGTCGCCGTCGATAGCCTGACGACCACCAATTACGATGTCCACATCACCAATCTTCTTGATGGCGGTGGCGAGAGCGTATGAAGTGGCGAGAGTGTCGGCTCCAGCGAAGAGACGGTCAGTCAGAAGCCAACCGGTGTCGGCACCACGATAGAGACCCTGGCGGATTATCTCAGCTGCACGGGGAGGACCCATCGTCAGAATGCCGACGGTGGAACCAGGGTTCTGCTCTTTCAGGCGAAGAGCCTGTTCGAGAGCGTTCAAGTCTTCGGGATTGAAGATGGCAGGCAAAGCGGCGCGATTGACAGTGCCTTCGGCAGTCATGGCGTCCTTGCCCACATTTCTTGTGTCAGGTACTTGCTTGGCAAGTACAACGATTTTTAAACTCATTATTGATATAATTGATTGTTATTTGTTATTTGCTTCTACACAATTGGTTGCAAAATTACTGATTTTTTTTCAATTGGCAAAGAAAAAGAGATGTTTTATGCACATTCGATAAAAAATTGTGCACAAAACTTATACTTTGTGCAAGGTTTATTTATAAAAAAAGAAGCGGAAAGTGCTTTTCCCGCTTCTTTGTGTAAATGGTTAAACTTTTATTGTCTTGAGGATTTCTGGTTGCGGTACTTTTTTTGCACCTGTGTTAAGTCCTGCCAAAACAACCTTACCACCAGCCACTTCGTCAAGAGCTTCCTCGTTGAGAACTTTTTTCTTTTCGTCAAAATTCTTGTTGTCTGTCATAATCAAATAGTTTTATCGTTGTTGTTAATAAAATCTTTGCCTTTGTTGAAAACGCCGGCAGCTGCAGCCATAGACAGTGACGAGTCGTTGAGGCAAATCTTCTTGCACGAGCTATCAGCATGCTTCCTTTTTGCAGTTTTGGCGTCCATCTCTGCAATGTCAGCCTCAAGTCGCCTGATGGCCTTATCCGCCTGTGCGATACGCCTATGGTAGTATGCAAGGGTTGCGATAGCTGCCATTGTAACGAATGATAAGATGAAAATGACTGAAATCATACTGATGCTTTTTATTAATGTGGCTTTCTTGTCGTTGTATGTTACTAAATCAAAGAATACTGAGATTCTCCTTCTTAAGTTCGCATCTTTTACCAGCTCCACCACATACGCTGTCGAGTTCGTCGTCATTAGTAGCTACTCGATTTTTACGCAAGCTACCGCCGTTAGCCTCTTTCAATTGTTCTTCGTTGAGAACGATCTTTTCTTTGTTTTCCATAATTGTAATTTTTTAATGTTAGACATGTTGTTTTGAATTCTGCTGCAAAATTATGCTTATTTTTTCAAATCGACGAGACAAAACGGGAAAAATGATGGTCAATTCGGGAAAAAAGTGCTTTTTCCCCGTTTTGGCCACTATTTTCTGTGGTTTCGCCTATATTCAGAAGGGGTGATGCCGAATTTTGCCTGAAAATGGCGTGTCAGCGAGCGGTGGGAAAAACCGGAAAGCTCCGCTACTATTGCTATGCTTTCGTCTGTTTCACGCAGTAGTCGGCTGGCGTGCCCCAGTCGGTAGTCGTTGATAAATATGGTTATGGAGTTTCCGGTGGAGTCTTTTATTGCCTTCACCACATATTTGTAGTTAGTGCACAGTTTACCTGCAAGCATGTCGCGCGAGAGTTCCTCGTTGGTGTATAGTTTTTCATCTTCCATGAGTTTTACTATTCTCGAGAATAGCTCATTTGACTTTTCCTGTGTGTCGGTCTGTGGCTCTTCTTCTTCGGCTTCTTTTGCCACCGTCTCGCTCTCCTGTTGCTTTTGCTCTGCCCAGGTGTCTACGAGGGTGGTAAGTGTTGTTGTTTTCTGTTCAAACACTTTTCGTGAGCGAACCACGAGAAGAATGGCTATGGCAGACAATAGTGCCAGTGCTACTGCTATGTAAACTGTTATGTCCATAATAATCTATGTTTTGTGTTTATTGTTTGTTATGTTCTATTGTCTTCCGCTTGTTGAAGTCGTAGAGAGTGAGCTGACGCAGCTTGTAGAAAGCAGTCCAGTAGTTTTGGAGGCTTTGTGTATAGTTTTGGCGTGCCGTCTGCCAGTAGTTTTGTGCAAGAGAGAGGTCGTTGACGGTGGCCTGTCCCTTAATAAACCTTGTGAGCATGGCGTCGTATGCCTCTTGCGCGATGTTGAGCGAACGGCGTGAGTTCTCGGTGATGTCATGCCGTTTGTTGAAGTCGTCCACACAAAGCACCACGTCGAGTTCCGTGTCCCTTATGGTTTCGTCGCGGTTTTTTTCCGCCTCTTCGAGTTGGCTTTTAGCCTGCAGATAGTTGTTTTTTCTCTTTCCCCAGTCTTTCAGAGGAACAGACACGGTTACCATTGCCTTTTTTTGTGTCAGGGGATTATGGTAAGCGTCGAAGAAGTTGCTGGCCACTTGGTTCAGACCGATGCTTGCGTCGATGTTCATGCTGAGTCGTCTTTCCACCTTCGCCTTTTCCATGTTCATGCGCGCCTCTTCCACAGCTTGTCTTGTCTCGATGAATGCAGGGTTGTTTTCCCTTGCGAATGCCACAGCCTCTTCAGCGTTCACCTTCATTGGTGAGTAGACGGTAGGTATTATGAGTTCTATGTCAGTGTTGCGTTCCATTCCGAGGTATGAGGCGAGGCTTTTTGCCGCTTCGCTTTGCGAAATCCTTGCGTTTTCGAGAGCGTTCAGTGCATTTGCACGTTGCAGGTCGAGTATGCTCAGTTCCGCCTTCGATATGCTTGCAATCTTAAACCTTCGGCATCCTATGGCGTAGATGGTGTCGCATGTCTGTAGGTTTTCCTCAGCCATGCGCAACAGGTCTTGTGCGAGGGCGAGTTGGAAGAATAGGCTGACAGCCTGTCCTGCCGTAGCTTCCACGTTGTAGGCGTATGTCTTCTCAGCCTGTTGCAGTTTCATGGGTTGCAACAGTTTGTTCCATTTCAGTTGGTTGAAGCCCAACAGGTCTTGTCTGTATCCCACCTTTATTGGTATGGTGGTAAACTGGTCGTAGTTGATGTCTCCTCCGAAGGTATGCAGAAGTCCGAGTCCTGTCGATGCATACAGTGTACCGCCGAGGGCCTCTATGTCCTGTGTAAGTGCCACGGCAGCTTCTGCGTAAACCATCTGTTGTTCGCGGTAGATGTCTCGGTCTTCGTCGCTGATGTATCGTTGCACCATATACTGTTCGTAATCCAAGGGAGTAGACTCCAGTGAAAGCTGTGGCTTGAGGCTTGCCTTCCAGGAGAGGAAGGCGAAGCGCCACGTGTCGAGCACACTGCGGTATTTCTCCACGGAGAGTGAACTGTCTGTGGCGAGAGCCACCGTACGGTCGAGGTCGAGTGTGACCTTCCGTTGTGCTGTGGCTGTAAGTATAGATGCCGCAAGTGCTAATATAATGAAATTAATTCTCATTTTTTGTGCAATTAATTTTTCTTCACCACTCTCCCTCCATCTGTCACTGTTTCGTGTCCGGAGGTAATGATAAGTGTTTTGTTGTCTAAGTTGTCGTCGGTTTCCACAACGCAAAGTCCCTTAGCCTCGTTTCTTATCGAGACGTTATGCTGTTTGGCAATGCCGTTGTTGAAAGAGAATACGACATGGTGTCCGTTTCTTATCATTATGGCAGCCTTTGGCACTATGGTGACATTGTCGAGATGTCTGTTGAAGCTCACTTCCACATTCATGCCGTCGAAGAGGTTCTTGTCGGCCTTTAGCTTTGCCCTTACGCTTACCGACCCGTTTTCTTCCACCAGTGGGTTGATGTCCATCACCTTTGCGATATAAGTGTTGGCTTTGGTGGCAGTAGGTGTGACGTTCACTTCCGTTCCTGTCTTTATCATGGCGAGGTCAGCTTCCATCACCTTAAATTCCACCTCCATCTCGTCTGTGGAGATCACTCGGCAGATGGCCACCCCGGGTTGTGCTATGGTCTGATGCTGAATATTGAGGTTGGCAATCACTCCTGCGAAGGGAGCTGTGGCTGTTCCTACGCTTATCTCGTGTCGGGCAGCCTCCAGTTGGCTGATGGCGAGGCTATAACCGCTTTTCACCTCGGCTAACTGTCTGATGTTTGCCGGCACGGAGTTTATGTGGTCAGGGTCGTATCCTTGAGATATTATCACGTCCTGCATGTTCAGCCTTGCCTGTTCCACGTTTTTCTTTGCCTGGTCGATAGCGTTTTGGAGTTTGAATACTTCGAGTTCAGCTATGCGTTGTCCTTTTGCCACGGTCTGTCCGTTGTGTACATATACCGCCTTTACCGGCAGTGCCTGTTCAAAGGCCACGTCGGCATATTTGCTTGCTTTCACCTTGCCTTTAGCCATGAAAGGCTCGTCGAAGGTGCCACGTTTCAGCGCCTCCACTGTCACGGTGTCTGCTGTGTTGTCGCTGTTGTCAGCTTTGTTCCCGTTAGAGCAAGCTGTCATGACGGTGACTGCTGCAGCTATTATCATTGTTTTTATCTTCATACCTTATATATTATTATGTGCTCTTTTCAGAAGTTAACTCCTTTCCTCCCCTACATCTGCCTCAGGCTCATTTCGTAGAACAATCCTTTTTTTGCCATTAGTTCATCGAAGTTGCCTTCTTCGGCTATGCGACCTTTGTCGAGTACGATTATGCGGTCGCAATGTCGTATGGTTGAGAGCCTGTGTGCAATGACGAGTCGTGTGCAGTTGAGCGAGTCGAGGTTGTCGCTTACCTGCTTTTGTGAGATGTTGTCGAGTGCAGAGGTTGCCTCGTCAAAGAATATTATCTGCGGGTGTCCTATCAGAGCACGTGCAATGAGTAGTCGTTGCTTTTGTCCGCCGCTGAATCCCGCGCTTCCTTCCACCACCACGGTGTGCAGTCCCATCGGCATTCGTTTCACGTCCTTCTCCATGTCAGCCATTCTCAGCGCCTCCCAAGCGTCTTCGTGTGTAGCCCATGGGGCTGTGATGGTGATGTTGTGGAAGAGGTCGCCGGTGAAGAGGCTTCCGTTCTGTAGGCAGCATCCTATTTTTCGTCTGAGGCTTGTCTTGTCCACCTTCGAGAGGTCGTGGTTGTCGTAGTAGATGCTTCCCTTTATGGGCTTTTCGAATCCTAAAAGCAGTCTCATGAGTGTAGACTTGCCGCATCCCGACTTTCCCACTATTCCCACATATTCTCCTGGAGCTATTGAGAGATTGATGTCTTCCAGCACCATTGGTCCGTCGTTGGCATAACGGAACGAGACGTCGGTCATCTCTATGCTGCCGAACAGCTCGTCCACCTGTGGCGCGTTCTGTTCCATCTCCGGTTTTTCCTCGAGAATTGGTTTCAGACTGTTTATCTGCGGTTTCAGCTGTGCTATTTCGGGTATGATGGATATGAGTGTGGTGATGGCTGCTGATATCATGCCGTAGGCAGAAGAGAATGCGATATAGTCGCTGGTGGTCACTCCGTTTGCCATGATGAAGTAGAAGATGACTCCCAAGCCGCCCACATTGCACAGCTGTAGCAGTGCCGGCATCAGTATTCTGTCGAGTGTAGGATTGTATATCGACTTGGTGGCGTCGGTATATTTGTCTAACCAAAGAGTCTGAGCCCTTCGTTCGCTTCCGGTGAGTTTCAGCTTTTGTATACCAGCCAGCATGCCGTATTCTATACCGCTGAGTTTTCCCGACTTCTCGGTATACTCCTCTTGGGCTTTCACTATGCTGTGGTAGTAGATGGCGAGGGCGGTGAGCTCCACGGCAATGATGAGCAGTGTGGGCACGAGGAGCGATTTCGCGTAGATGAATACCTGTACGAGGTATACAGTAGAGAACAAGAGTGTGAGCAGGGCTCCAACCAAGGTGTCGTTTATGTGGTTGCACACGTTCCACACGTTGTTTATCCTCATTGCCAACTCACCCGACGAAATCTTGGAGAAGAAGTTGGGGCTTAGGAAGAACGTCCTTGCCATTATGGCGTTCTGCACCTGCATTTCCACCACTCTCCTGATGCGCTCGGTACAGAGGTTGCGGGTGAGTGAGAAAAGCATCGTGCCTATGCCGGCACCGGCGAGCAGTCCGAAGATGGGCAGAAGGTCGCGCGCCTCGCCTGTAGGTATCACCATGTCGAATATCATCTTGTTTGCCATTGGTGTGAACATGCCGAATAGGGCGAGCACCAGCGCTGTGGCGAACAGCAGCAGTGCGTTAGGCACCGACATGGCTTTTGCGGCATATTTCATCAGGTCGGCAATGGTCAGCACCCTGTTAGGCAATGGCATGCAGAACGCCACAGCGTGTCGGCTCAGTGCAGAGTTCATGGCCTTTTTGTTCACTTTCTGGTTATTGCCGTCTTTGTCGATGAAGGTGTATCCGAATCCCCATCGTGTGGGAATGAGAGCCGTCACGTTACCCTCCTTGTCATATCCGAGCATAGGTCCCACAGAATTTTTCCACCAGTTGTCTTTCAGTCTCACCTTTCTCATCATGATGCCTTTAGGGCTGAGTATTGTCGATAACTGTTCAAATGGAGTTGTCATTCCGTCGTCTGATAGTTCATATCCCGTAACTCCGAGTGCGTCGAGTACTCTTCTCACGGCAGTATGGTCTGTAGGCGGTACGGCATGTTTTTTCTTGCCCTCGATGCCTAAGCGTCGGGCGCCTTTTTCGAAAGTCTCGACTAAGGTAGCTTCCTCCAGTCGCTTTCTTTTTTCTATTTGGTCTAAGAATATTGACATAATACTATACGCTCTTCATCAATTCCTTATACATACCTTCTTGTTCTATCAGTTCGTCGTGTGTCCCCCGTTGCATTATCTTGCCTTGGTCCATCACGATTATCTCGTCGCAGTCTCTAATGGTAGAGAGTCGGTGGGCTACTATTATCTGCGTTGCCCCCATCATTCTCACAGCCTCCATCACCTGTTCCTCTGTGGTTGGGTCGAGGGCGCTGGTGGCCTCGTCCATTATCAGCACCACAGGCTCCTTGGCCAGTGCTGTGGCTATTTCCATTCTCTGTCGTTGTCCGCCGCTGAAGTTCTGTCCGCCTTTTACGAGACGTGTGGCGAATCCTTCCGGTCTGCTTACGATGTCTTTTCTTATCTGTGCGTCGTTGCATGCCATCACCATTGTGAAGTCCTCTATCGACTGGTCCCACATCTTAATGTTCTGTGCTACGGTGTCGTCGAATAGCACCACGTTTTGGTCTACTACAGCCACCGAGTTTGTCATCTCTTCCTTGCTTATGGTGTCTATTGGACGTCCGTCGAACAGTATCTCACCGCTCCAAGGCTTGTATAGTCCTGATATGAGTTTAGCGAGAGTAGACTTTCCGCATCCGCTTGACCCCACGAAAGCCACGCTCTTTCCTGGCATAAGGTGTAGGTTGAAGTCTTGTATCAGCGGTGGCTGCAGCGGGTTGTAGCCGAAGGTCACGTTTCTGAGTTCCACTTCGCCGCGTAGTTTTCCTTCCGCCACGCTACCGTTTGTGTCGCGTTTGTCCTCCGGATATTTCATCACGTCTTCTATGCTTTCCATCTGTGAGCGCATCTCTATGAGTTGTTGGCTTGCCGTGACCACAGAGTTCACTGGAGTCATAAACGAGGTCATGAATCCCTGGAAGGCAAGGAGCATACCTATGGTAAGGTCGCCGGTGAGTATGAAGTATGCACCGAGTATGAGCACGGTGGAGTTAACTAATGTGAGTACGAGTGTGGGCAGTAGTCCCATCTTCAGCTCTTGCACCGTGGCGTCACCTTCCACATTGAACTTCTTGCTCCACAGTCCGCTCCAGTATTCGAAGAATCCTGTTTCAGCTCCCGCCGCCTTTATGCTTTCCATGTTGTCGATGCACGACACCGTGGTGTTGTAGTATTGTGCGAGCGTGCGTTGTTGGCTTCTTTCAAGGTTCACTCTCCGCTCGGAATAATATTGCAGCAGCACGAGGTTTACCACCACTGCCACTATACCTATGATGGTCAAGGGCATGCTGTAGGTAATCATCAGGAATAGATACAGCAACAGCAGTCCCACGTTTATTATCTGAGGCGCAAGCACGGAGACAAGGCTGTGGGTGATGCTCTGATTGAGATGCTGCCTCTGCTGCAGGTCTCCCACATATCTCATGGCGAAGAATGGCATGGGCAGTGCGAGCAGATGCTTGAGGAAACTGATGTTGCCTTTCAGTGCCAGCAGTCCTGCTATGCGTTTGTTGTATCTCTCCTGTAGCATTACGAGCACGAAGTTGAACAAGGCCACGGCAGCAATGGCAATGAGAAACTTTGTCTGCCAGTCGCTGTTTCTTCCCGAGAGTATCTCG
Organism: Prevotella sp. P2-180; assembly: GCF_002251435.1. Lineage (GTDB taxonomy): Bacteria > Bacteroidota > Bacteroidia > Bacteroidales > Bacteroidaceae > Prevotella. The sequence goes on along the minus strand of NZ_NPJI01000038.1, from coordinate 2,774 downwards.
TCGGCAAAGATGCGTGTGAACATCGGCACGGCTATCGACACGGCGGCTGTGAGCAGTCCGAAGGTCATCGTGAGCCAGAAAGCCCCTGCCGCCCCTTTAAGATGGTGTCTTACGTATTTCAGTATGCTGGTCTTGCTTCCTCCTTTCTCAAATTTCTCTGTAGGAGAGAATTCGAGTGCAATACCGGTGAACGACTTGCAAAACTCGTCCATGGGCACTTCCACAGGTCCCATTGCAGGGTCGTTGAGGCAGGCCTTGCCTCTCTTGAAACCGCGGAACACCACGAAGTGCTCGAAGTTCCAGTGTATGATGCAAGGCTGCATGCCTTCGAGATGCTCTGGCTCCACCTTGTATCCGGCGGCATCGAGACCATACCCCCTTGCCGCCCTGAGTATGCTTTTGGCAGAGCTACCGTCTCTCGACACTCCGCATGCCGTCCTCACCTCCTCCAGAGGCAGCCATTTGCCGTAGTAAGCGAGTATCATGTCGAGTGAGGCGGCGCCACATTCCACCGATTCCATCTGTATTACCACCGGTACTTTCTTTACTGTGCTTCTCTTGAATATCGCCATAGAGTCACTCTCCTATGAAATTGTCAACACCGTCTTCAATATTGCCTATGAGCACCTCGTATACCTTCTTTCTCGACGTGATCACCTGTACGTTGCAGAACGTGCCAGTAGGAATCTCAATCTTTTCAGCCTTCTGTCGGCTCCATCTCAGTCCTGATGGGGTAGGGGCCTTGTCGAGCAGCACCTTCACCTCGTAGATGGCGTCGTCGGCAGGCAGGAACGCAGCGAGGGCTTCCATCTTCACCTTCTGTGCCACTTCCTTCCGTGCAGTGGGATAGCGTTCGATACTGATAATCTTTCCGCTGGCATATCCCCATTTCTCTCGCTCCATGTTTGCCGGTGTCACCTGTGCCTGTTGTCCTATCTTCAGCTTTCGCACATCGTTGAACGAAGCATAGACGAGCATCTCGCGGTTGAGGCGCTCGCTTGCCTGTGGCATCATCCACACCACAGCCTCGTGAGCCTTAAACTGTTCGCCTTCCTGCTTGTAGGTCAGCACCACTCCGTCGTTGGCCGCCTTCACGTCAGTGGCGGCAAGGTCGCTCCTCACTTCCATGAGGGTCTCTCCCGCCTTCACCTGTCTGCCGTGGGCAGTCACCACGCGTTCCACCGTACCTTCATAGGGCAGTGCCATTGGTGTAGGCTCACCGTGAGGGAACACCACCCCCTGTGCCGAAACCTTGTAGTTCATGGTGCCGAAGATGCACCAATACGCTACCACGGCACACATCACCACCATGGCGCATAGAACGATAGTGAGCGACGGCTTTGTCACTCTTGCCGATTCAAATATGTCGTCGTTTGAGTCGAGTGCTTCAAGCGAACGTGAATTGAATATGTTATTTTCTGCCATAAATGCTTAATATAGGATATTCACTATTATGTAATTTTGGTACAAAGGTATACAATTTGTTTAATTTGACAAAGAATTTTGTTACTTTATTAAAAAAATATTATGCTTTTCTTAATTTCCTGCATTATTTTTGGCTATTTAAGAATAAAGTATTATTTTTGCCACGAATAAATTTTAATTATAATGAACCAAATTATGTATAGAAACTTAACCGGAAGACGACTTGCGCTTAAAGTGCGTAGAGTCGCGTTAATCATGTTTTCTTCAGTGTTCCTGACTAATTGTGACAATAATATGACAATAGAACAACAAGTGGACGCTCTCTACGAAAAAATGTCTCAAGAGGAGCGTGTAGCACAACTGAGAAGCACATACATGGACAAGCTGTTCAACGAAAAAGGACAGTTGGACACCGTACAATGCCGAAAACTCATTCCATACGGCATTGGGCATTTCTCGCAGTATGCAAGCCAAAAACCTACTGATGCCAATGTGCTCCGCGACCGTGTGGCGGCAGTGCAAGACTGGCTAATACATAACACCCCCAACGGCATACCGGCTCTCTTTCACGAAGAGGTGCTCTCGGGCATCAACACCAAGGATGCCACCATCTATCCACAACAGATAGGACAAGCCTGCTCCTTCAACCATGTTCTGGCAGAGAAGAAGACACGGCAGACGGCCACCAACCTCAGAAAGATGGGAGGAGTGCTGTCGCTGTCGCCAATGGTCGACGTGGTGAAGAATCCTGGCTTCAACAGGCTTGAAGAGTCTTACGGCGAAGACGCATACCTCTCAGCCATGATGGGAACAGCCTTCGTGCGTGGACTACAGCAAGGCGACCTGAAGAAGGGTGTGGGTGCTTGTGCAAAACACTATCTCGGATATGGCGGAGGAGGCGACGCTGAGGAAAAAGAACTCATGGAAGAGATAATACTGCCTCACGAGACAATGATAAGACTTGAGAATTGCCGTGCCCTCATGCCTGGCTACCATGCCGTGAGAGACACCAACTGCGTGGCAAACCATTGGATCCTCACCGACATACTGCGTGGCTATCTCGGATTTGACGGAATGGTGGTGAGCGACTATACCGCCATCGACCAGATACCAGGCCTTGAGACCCCGCTCGAGAAAGCTGCTGCCGCCATCAATGCCGGCAACGATGTCGACTTCCCCCATGGAGCCAACTACAAGTTCCTGCAAGAGGGGCTCGACAATGGCAAGGTTGACAAAAAAGCCTTTGAGCGTGCAGTGAAAGACGTGCTGAGATATAAGTTCCGTGCAGGACTGTTCGACTCCGACGCTTATCTCTACAGCAAAGAGAAAATCACACTCGATTTTTTTTT
>NZ_NPJI01000037.1 GCF_002251435.1 Prevotella sp. P2-180 | reverse complement strand
CTCACAGTCGATAGTGCTGCTCAAAAACAATGGCATTCTGCCGTTCAAGGGCAACAAGCACATATTTGTCACCGGACCCAACGCCAACTCCATGTGGGCCATGTGTGGTGACTATAGCTTCCCGTCGATGTCTTACTTCTGGAAAGGCATTACCGACGACCTTGACCATCCGCACATAGTAAGACTGCTGGAAGGCATGATCGACCGTATGCCAAACAATATGGCCATAAACTATTCGAGAGGATGCGACTGGACAGAGGAGATAGAAACTAAATACTCTGAAGGCGGCGACCAGCGTGCATGGGAATACAAACTCCTTCACCGTAAGGTGGACTCAGGCGAGATAGCCAACCGCGAAGAGGCTCTCTCCATGGCTGAGGAGGCCGATGTGATTGTGGCTGCCATGGGAGAAAACGTGATGTTGTGTGGCGAAAACCGCGACCGTAAAGGACTTCGTCTGCCTGGCTCTCAAGAGCAGTTTGTCGAGAGTCTCATTGCTACTGGCAAGCCAGTAGTGCTCGTGATGTTTGGCGGTCGTGCACAAGTCATCTCCAACATTGCCGACAACTGTGCCGCCATCATACAGGCGTGGTATCCAGGCGAAGAGGGTGGTCATGCCGTGGCAGATATCCTTTATGGCAACATCTCGCCTTCGGCAAAGCTGTGCGTGAGCTATCCTAACGTGGAACTCAACGAGCCGCTGTGCTACAACACATCTGTCAGCCAAGACAGTCGTGTGGCATGGCCCTTTGGCTATGGTCTGAGCTACACCTCTTTTAAATATGACAATATGAAGATGGATTCGGAGGCAAAGACCACCGACGAGTCGTTCACCCTGTCGTTTGACGTGACCAATACTGGCAGGATGGATGCCGACGAGATAGCCCAGCTATACCTTTCGCCGGCCACCGCCACCCAGAATCTCCGTCCCATCCAGCTTCAGGGCTTTGCCCGTGTGTCGTTGAAGGCAGGTGAAACCAAGACGGTGAAGATAAAGGTGTTTACCGACCAGTTGGGCTATTATACTCATTCCGGCTCCCGCCAGTGGAACATCGCCCCAGGTCGTTACTTGCTGAAAGTAGGCTCGTCGTCGCAAGACATCCGTCTCACCCGCACCCTCACTCTCACAGGCGAAAAGGTGGTGAAGCCGATAAGGGATAATTATTTCTCTGTTAGCAGTGAATAAAGATGAGAGAGGGGCGGGATATCCACCCGCCCCTCTGACTTATTTCTTTAGGTTCTTGTCCCAGTTTTCCAGTCGTTTGTACTCCTTCTTTGTCAGTCGCATAAACGAACCGTGCTGCGGGCCGTTCACACCCTTTATGTCTACAGGGTCAGAGAAGTTGCGCATGAAGCGGTCGGCCTTGCAGATGCGGTAATGCTTCGGGTTAGAGGAATATTCAATGTATGCAATGCGCCATGTGTCGTCGCCCACGAGCTGGAATGCCGACACACCCTCACATTTCTTGTTGCCTTCAAAGTCCACGTAGTCGTCGTCCACAGGCAGGCTCCATGGTCCGGTGAGCGATGGGGCGGTAGAGGTGAACAGGCCAGGCTTTCCGCCCTCCTTCTTAATCATCATGTGGTATAGGCCGTCGGCTGGCAGGAAGTTGATGTCGGCGTCAATGGTGGCATAGCCCCAGTCGAAGAGAAGGCGTGGTTTGGTGAGGCGAGTAAACGACTTGTCGGCATAAGAGTAGTACATGCGGTCGTATGCCTCCTCAGCCTTGTTCCACATCGAATAGTATATGAAGTATCCGCCCTTCTTTCCGTCGCTCCAGGTGTAGTTTGGGTCCCAGAATATCTGTGGAGCCCATACACGGTTTATTGTAGCCCAGTTTTTGTATACGTCGGGCGATTCAGGGTCGCAGAATATCGAAGCGCCTTTGCGGAAGTCGAACGTCACCGACTTCCAGTTTATGAGGTCTTTGCTTCTTAGCAGGTCAATTCCGTAGTTGTTCCACACATGGCTTTTCCTCACACACATGTCGGTGGTCACCATCACGTATCCCTTCGTGTCGTATGTACGGCAGATGAAGGCGTCGCGTGTGCCGCCTTCTATCCTTGCGTGTTCGTAAGGAGAGAAGATGCTGTCGCCGTTGTTGATGTCTTTAAAGTTCATTCCGTCCCGGCTGATGGCGTAAGCCGTCCATTCCCCTCTGTCGCTCATGTGGCAATAGAGGTATCCGTAGTCGCCTTTTTGCGGGTTTTGTGCACTGGTTGCCGAAGGCATTGTCGCCATTCCAGCGAGCATCGCAAGAGAAATAATAAAATGTTTCATGTTCTTTTTTTGTTTTTTGTTTAGGGGTTGATAATATGTATAAGAAAACTTCCTTAACTTCCATTATTTCCGAAATTTGAGTTCTTTAATTCTTTAATTTTTTAATTCTTTAATTCTTTTACACTTCTTCCATCCTGACCGCCTCCCATCCGCAGAACTGTACAATGATTTTGTGGAGCTTTGTGCCTTGGCGCAAGGCTTCCACTCTCGGGGCCACTGCATAGTCGTTGATTTGCTTTACGGCCTTGTCCCATTGCTCCTGTGCCGTCTCCTCGGAATAGTCAGCCTTCGGGAGGTATTTCAGTTCGAGTATATAGCTGTGGTTTGCCTGGTAGTGGGTCATGTTTGGAAGCAGGAAAAGGTCGCAGTAGCCATGGTTTAGCTCCAGTTCCGGTGCAATGATATAATAGTTGCAGAGGCTGAGATAAGCCATGAAGAAGCCTTGTATGTTTCTTTCTCCCTCTATGGCATCGCGCACTGAGGACAGCTGCTTGTAGCAGTCGCACATATATTGTAGCAATTCTTGCCACTTGCCGTCGAAGGTCATGCGTGTAAACATTGTTACAAGGTCTTTGGTGTCAATACCGCAAGCTGGAGAATAGTTCTCCATCAGGTAGTTGTAGTATTGCATTCTGACATTGTTGTTGGGAATGCCGAGGATGAGCTGCTGCCCGTATGTGCCCTTTATTGTTAGCATGCCATAATAAAACAACAGACTGACAAACATTTCGGGTTTGACCAACTGGTAGGCGGGGAAAGATGGCAGCACTTCTGCAACTATCTCCCCCTCCTCTGCAATCTTGCGCAATACACCCTTGCGGTCGCCGTCGAGACGGTCGAGCTGAATGAGTTTCTTCAGTTTGTTGTAGTCGGTCTTCGTGTTCGGGTCGAGCATGTTTTTTGGTGACGACTTGTACATTATGTAGTTGCGCAGATAGAACAATACCATGTCGCTGTTGAACACGCGGTTGCTGTCCTTGAGACATTCCTCGGCGAAGCAATAGTTGTCATACCAGGGTCTCATCTCCTCTATCATCGCCTCAATGTCACAGTCTCCCGGCAGCATACCCACACCTTTGTAGTACGTAAACATCTCGCGCACTTCTTCGGTGGAGAAGCCGAGCAGCTTGTCGAAATAGAACAGGGTGGAGATGTTCCAGCCTATGTTGAAGCCGCTTGTGAGGTCGTCGAGTGTGACGGGGCTCACTCCCGTGAAGAAAATCCTCTCAAACGTGCCCTTGAACTTCTTGAACACGTCGCGGTAGAACCCCTCGGCATGTGTCATCTTGTGATACACCTCCTCGCCCTTCTCGCTCAACACAACATTGGTGAAGTTGTCGTACTCGTCGATGATGAGGTACATCGGGATTTTGAGAGATCGTGCGACAGTGGTAATCATGATAAGTTTGTTGGTGCCACATTCCTCCTTGAAAAATTCCTCAATGAAATAATCCGGGTAGTCGTCAGCATACTTTCTCACAAAGGCATTAAGCATAAGGGCTAAGTACTTGTCAAATTTCTTCTCCAATTCGTCTATGCTACCTCCAATCTGCGAGAAGTCGAGGTGCATCACCTGGTATCTTCCCATCAGGGGCGTTGGGTGTTTTCCTATCCACAGCGAGCCGAAGATTTCCTCAAACTGGTCTTTCTTTGCCTTGTCGTAGTAGGTCTTGAGCATACTCAGCAGCAAACTCTTGCCAAACCGTCGTGGACGGATGAACATCAGGTAGTTTGGCTGTTCCTCAAGTATCGGTATATACATGGTTTTGTCAACGTAATAAAGATTATCCCTCATTACGTATTCAAAGTCCGCTATTCCGTATGGCAGTCGTTTGATATTGTTCATACTCATTTAAAAATTATTACTTACGGGTGCAAAGATACAACATCCCTCCCAATTCTCCAAACTTTTTTCCCCTTTTTCTTCCCACCTTTAATTCTTTAATCTTTAAATGTTTAATTTTTAATCTTTCCTCATCCTTATTACTTGCTGGCGGTTTTTGGTCGGGTCAGCCTTGTAAGAGACGTGAATCCAGTAGGTGCCTCCCTTGTTGTGCTCCCAGATAAGCTGATCGAAGGAGGCGTTGTCCATTATCCACTCCAACCATATCCTGCCCTGTTTGATGGACGGGATGTGAATGTCGCAGGCTTCTCCCGTTAGATGTTGCGACGTCTTGCTGCCGCCCACTGCCTTGTTGAGGGCTGGGCAGCGGTAGCCGGAGGAGATGACGATGGGCTGGCAGGTGTACTCGCGCAGAGGTTCGAGTATGTTCTCGCTGAGAGCCTTAAGGTTGCGTACTATTGTTTGGTCTGCCTTGTCAGAGGTGTTGAGGCTGTTGTCGATGCCCAATTTTTGGGCAGTGGCAGAGCGTACGAACTCTGCCAACGAAAAATGTTGAGTCAATTTCATTGTAGTGTTATTTTAATGTTTTAATGATTATACCTGTCAAGAGCAATATGGCTATTAAGACAAGGAGTTTGCAGTAGGAAGGCGTGGTTCTTACTTCCCTCACGTTTTCCACTTCCCTTACCACAGGGATGCTATCCACCTTGTGTATGCGTACGGTGTCGCGCAGGAGTTTGTATTTGTACTCGTATCTCACCTTCTCCTTATACACCGTGTCGGCATCCTTGTAGGTATAGGAGGTGTTGTCGATGTATACGCTGTCGTATTGTAGTGTGTTCTGATACAGCGTGTCGTGTACTGTCCGCTCCACGATTTGTGGCATATGGCGGGTGCTTGCACACCCTGCCATCAATAAACAGCCCAAAATGAAGAATGTTATCTTTACCATACTATGACTTGTAGTTTTTCTCAAACAATTCTGTATTGCTTTCCTTTACTTCACGAATGAGTTTTGCATGCTTCCACTTGCAGATGAAGTTTCGGGCGTCGGTCTTGAGGCTGAGCTTCACGATTAACTCGCGCAGCTGGTCGCGTGTAAATTGGTTTGGCAGACTGTCGTAGATGGAGGTCTTCTGTCCAGCCAGTGAGTCTTTGTCGGCTTGGTGCATCTGGTCGTACTCGCGTCCCCATTGTTCCAGTAGTCCGTCAACTATGTATGTTGCCATGAAGTGATAGAACTTTACCACCTGCTTCTGCTTGCTCTCGTCCTCGCCCCAAAGATAGTAGAGCAAGGCTGCCATACGGAAGGCTGAAAGCGAGGAGCGCTTGTAGAAGCAGTTGCGTGCACGGCTGCCCGACTTCAATACCTCAACACGCTGTGCCTGACACCATTTCTCCACCTGTGGGTCCATCCATGCCATTGGAATCTCGTGGGTAGGCTGAAGCTTGTCGTTTTCTCCGTAGGTCTCGTCCATCAGTCTGTCCACCATATTTTGGATTATGGCAGAGCCGGTGCTGTCGATGGGTTTGAACTTTGGCGCGTTGTCTCCGAGCATGTCGGGCAGTTTGCACAGCACCTTGCGTGTCACGTTGCCCCCCTCAATGCTCCTCTTGTCGATATACTCTTCAAGGCTGTGCTCAGTGCCGCAGAATAGCGAGTTCCAGCAGATGTCAACGTCGGAGTTGCAGCCGCCGTCGTACATTGTCTCGCTGCAAAACTCAGCACCGAGGTCATAGGCGAGACGGTCGAGAGTGCGCAGGTCGGCATAGGCACGCTTGTTGGAGTCTGCCATGAGGCTCATCTCTTCGGCAAAGAGGAAGAAGGAGAGGGGCTCGCCGAATTTTGTCTGTATGGCGTCGGCACGTTTGGTGAGCATTGACCGTGTAATGGTCTGAATGCATCTCACGTCAACCACCGGTTCGTCAGGCAGGTTTTTGTTTTTTATCTTCCTTACCATCTTTCGGTAATCCTTCTCCTTGTTTCGTTCTTCCTTGTCGCGCAGTCTGAGACGTCCCATCAGTCGTTTCACTATGCCTCGAGTAAACGATTTTCCAGCTCCCGGCTCGCCCACTATCAGTATCTGCAGTAGCAAAGCGTGGAGGTCGAGGTCGTAGAGGTATTTTACACGAAGTCGTGTTGCAAGTGTGCAGTAGCAGCATATCACCGAAAGCAGCACTGCTAGTTTGAATTCATCGGGTGCCGAATTCACGAAGAGCGCGATGCACTCCGGTAGTTCCATGTTCCCGATGTCCGTTGTCTTGGTCGTCTTTTCTTTTTTCATGATTATTATGTATTTGTTTCTGGGGTTAATGGGAAGTTTTACTCCTCACCAATCGTCCAATGTCTTGCTACTCTGCTCTCCCTCATCCCGTCGTCGGTGACTTTGAGTGTGATGCGTTCTCCGCGTATCACACATTTCTCTATGCGTTCGAAGAGGCGGATGTACAGTTTGAGGCTGTTGATGACGGCACCCGAGATAAGTCTCTCGCCGAGAACCATGTGTGGTGTGTACATCACGTTGCGATAGCTGTTGCCGCTTCTGATGGTTGCTATGACGCGAGGGTGTAAGTCCTCTGGGTCATAGTCTTCTGGTACAATGGCAAGTCGTCGGTGTTCCATCTTAGGGTAGCTGACAATTGTTACCTGATATGTTCCGGCTGGAATCATACACTGGGTGTATTCCAGTGTGTATGGGGCCACGGTCTTGCCGTTTACAGAGAGTATACCTGCTGTATATGCCCGGTTTGTCTCTATTCGTTTTCTTGTTATTTCCATGATGATTATTTTTTTTTAATTCAACTTTCGCATTCGCTCAACTCCTTACCTTCTTTTCCAATATTCGCTGAAATCCTTGCATCCCTCCGGCAGCTGGTGTCTCGTGAGCTTGGCTCCCGTTTCGTTGGCTGTCGCCTCGATAGCTTGGAAGAGGGTTTCGCCGGCTTGGTCTTGGTCGGGGGCAATGTGCCAGTTTCTCGTGGGTGCCGAGGCGAGCAGTACCTTGTTCTTACTGGTGAGCAGGGTGGCTGAAGGTATTGCAATGGCCTTGCGTCCCGACGACATCACACCTATGCAGTCGCTCACGCCCTCCGTAATCCAAAGCTCCTCGTCGGGCTTTAGGTCTTTTAGCACCGGAAGGTTAAAGATCATGGGGTGACTGCCTGGCGAGAACTGAAACCGTGGGGCCTTGGCGGCTATGGCATCGTGCTTTGCCTGTGCCTCTGCAGTATTGAACCGCATGCGTGTACCGAGGTATCTTGACTGAATGCCCTCCAGACTGCCGTCCACTGAGAAATAGGGTATCAATAGGCATGGAGACCAGAAGAAGCAATGCTTCCTGTCAGCCTGTCCGCTTACTATGCCATATTCCTGCAACTGCTCTTCGGTGAAACGCTGGCGCAGGAAGTCGAGCAACCTGCGCCCTGAACACTCTACAGACTTGATGTCCAACCGGCTTACAACGTCGTGGTTGTACTTTCGGTCGTTGAAGAGGAAGTCCTGTGCCAAGCTCCCAAGGGGCAGGTTGCCTATGAGGAAGCTGTAGAAGTCGGCATGAAACTTTGTTGGCTGTGTCATCGTCTTTTCGGGTTTGTATTCACTGATGATTATGGCATTCTCGTCGGCAAGCCATTGGCAGGCCTCTACAAACGACTTGTTAAGGTAGTTGCGTACCAGGTCGATGGGGTCGCCACGGGCTGAGCACGACCAGCAGCGGTATGTGTTTCTTTTCACGCTGAAGGAGAGGCTTGGAGTGCGGTCGCCGTGGAAAGGGCAGAGGCAGTGGTGTCTCTTCACATTAAGTCCGAGACGCTCCGCCACTCCCTCTATTGGCAGCTCCCGCAGCTTGTCGATGTCGGCTCTGTCCATGGGCGTCATTTCTTTGGGAAAAAGAGTGACAGCTTGTAGCTGAACCACTTCTTCAGACGTAGGTGGAGTGGCTCGAGATTCGATTTGTGAAACGCACCGAGATTTGCACATTTCTCGTCGAAGGCCGCACAGTCCTCAGCGTCTACTATGGCGGTGAAGAGGCTCTGCATGAAGGGGTTGCGGTTTGTCTCTGGCCATAGTCCATACTTGTGCCATCTGTAAAGCGCAAGGGCGAGCCACTGGCGGTTGCTGGAGCGCAGCGACGCGAAGATGTTGGCATAGAACTCTCGTCCATCGGTGTCGAGCGACTCGAAGAATGTTGATTGTACCATTGAAGGTTCAATGAACGTAGGTGTTGACTGTGTCATGATTCTAATGTTTTTTTGTTTGTAACTAAGTTTGTTCTACCAACGATAGAGATGGCCATCCTGTCGTTTTGTCGATGCAAAGGTAAGTCATTTTCATTCTCCCCGTATTGACTGCCGCTTAACGATAAAATATGCTTTAAGCGAAATAAAATATGTTTTAGCGATAATCTTTAACGGTAGTGAAAAAAACGTTGGCTTTTCTTGCTCAATACAAGAAAAAGCATTACCTTTGACCCCACAAACTATCTATGTCACACAACTAAAGCTTTTGATTATGCCAGAGGATAAAATACAAGCATTATACGAGTGGCTGGACCCACAGTTGAACATACGTGAAATAAATGAGACTCTGAGGCGACTGAAAAATGCAAAGAAGGGTCGCGACATTGCCTATCAGGTGGTTTCGCATCTGCGGGGAGTCGGGAAGGTGAACTCTGTCTCTGCCCTCAGTGCCCCATTCATACAGACGCTGATAGACCTCGCACCAAATCTGGAGCGAGGAAACAACGTGGCGGCGGTGAGCCACCACATCCGCAATATGATAAATGACTTGGAATGGAGGGAAAAGGAGCGTAAGCAATTAAAGAAGGATTCGAAGAAAGAGCATGAAAATTTTGTCATCCTGGTGAAGAATGTGACCAAGAAAGAGAAAAACAAGATCGAGAACTTCCTTTTGGTAAATGATGTGGACTACAAAATGGTCTGCATGTCAGACTTCGACGGCAACGCCAACTCCAACGAGACCCTGTTTGAGTTTAAAGGCACGGCGGGCGAGCTATACGACGTGCTCAAGATGATAGAGGCCAACTTTGGAAGTGATGTGTTTGACAACATCTCGCTCACATCTGTCAACAAAAAAATATCAAAAGACTTCTTAACCATGTGTCAAACCATCTTCATCCTGGAACATGATAAATCTGTATAACGAATTATTTGCCATTGCGCAAAAGGTATTCAACTACGAGTTTAAGGATACTCTGCTCACGGAAGAGGAATACGGCACCACGCTCTTCCCGCATCTGAAGAGTTCTGGAAACGACGACGGGACAAAGCGACACACGCTATTCTTCAACCCGCGTGTTGAGACAGTGCTGGCTCTCTACAACATCGCAGTTATACGCAACATCAACATCGGGAATGCCCTTGCCTACTACATATTGTTCTACGAGTGCATAAGTCTCGACGAGTATGACCATGCCAGAGCTTTTTTCACCCGATTCTCCGAGGAGGTGAAACGACTGCAGCTCAAGGAAAAAATGGAGGAAATGAGATATGAGACCAATAGTTTCATACGCTACCAGGTGCTCTTCACACTGTTTCACGAGATTTCACACGAATACTACCGCCAATATGGGAAGAGTCATGACATTGCCACAGCAACGAGCAAGAAGGTCCTGGAGAGCCTGAGAGGACCGTACACGAAGATTTTTACCGAGGAGAACTTCGCAAAGGCCATGATGAGGGACGACGTGAAAAACTTCATACTCTCGCAGATTCCTGAGGGCTGCAGCGACGAGGAGATGAGGAGAGTAGTGGAGGAAAACGTCACCTTGTACCATTATCTCGCCGATCTCTCTACCTACATCGGGCAGCTGCTCAACGACAAGGACCAGCAGTTTCTCGACGAGATAAGCTGCGACAGATATGCCTTCATCATATTCATGCGATGGGCAAAGAGACAACGACTGCCACAGGACATGACTTCACTGCTACACGACATACTGTACGTGGCTGTGAACGCCATGGACAACGTGAAGGTGCTGCAGACCTACTGCAACCCGCCAAGAGGGGCAAGGGAGATGCCATACGACCCGCGGCAGATAGTGCTAAGGCAGAGGGCACTGATAACAAACAGACTGCTCTTCCAGGGGAAGAAATACCAGGAAGTGGACGAATACTACAAAGAACTCAACACCACGCTCGAAGGACTTATGGTGACTGCGCTCACCACCATGAGGTCGCACGAGAAGCTGATATGCGAGATACTTGAAAGACGCGAAAATGTCAGAATGCCCGACAGCTTCGCCATCATCTCCCTTAGAGAAGATATGGAAGCCACCGCTGGCATGCTACATGATGATTTTATGAAACAATGCCCGTTGGACTTTGCTGCGATGTCTGCCGAAGACTTTAAGGACCGGGAAGGACTGTTCTCGCTTCTGAAGAGGTATCTGTGGGTGAAGCTGACAGGACGCTATGGTAGCTGAAAAATGTTACTTTGTTACCGTGATTTCGCATTTTACGTGTTACTTGTTAACGTTACCTTTTATATTATATATATATTAAAAAAAAACTATATAAATAAGGTACGCACAAGGAATACAATATAAGATAACATGAAAGTTAACACCAAAATCACGTTAACAAAGTAACATTCCGCATTCGGCAGTGTTACTTTGTTAACGTGATTTTCTCGGGGAAAACACATAGCCTTCTTGGGGAAAACTGGAGAACGAGACGAAAAAAGCTGTAACTTTGCAATGTCAAACAAAGGATAAGACTTGTGGCTGACAAAGGGCATAACTAATGATCAAGGCAAGGCATAACCTAACACTGGTCGAAGGCATAAGTTAAGACCCGAAAAACAACAAGCATCCGGGATGTTGACAAAGTGTTAACCAGGGTGGGGGAGAGAACCCCAACCATAAAACTAATAGCTTTATGATAAACTACAGCATCGTAATGCGTGGCGTGAACGCAAACCTCTTTGAAATCAATCAGGCTAAATCGCGCATCAAGAAGGCAAAGGAAGAAGGTAAAGAACCAGAACAGGCTGACCTCGACCTCGTGAAGACTGAAGTGCAGTATGCATTTGCCATCGCACAGTACACCGACGTGATAACCATCGAGAAGTTCGCACGCCACATCTCAACCCACGGCAGCGTCTACTCACGTGCAGACATCTCTGCCATTCTCTATCTTGCCGTAGACTGTATGCGCGAACAGTTGTTAGAAGGTAAGAAAATACGACTTGGCGACCTCGGTGACTTCTCCATCATCCTTGAGTCAAAGGGAGCTGAGACTGCTGATAAGTTCACCTCGCAGAACATCACCGGAGTAAACGTCTTGTGGACTCCAGGAACCGAGTTCAAAAACCTCCTTGCCGACGCTGAGTTCAACCTCGTGGCAAGCCGCAACGCTCAAGCTGCACTCCTCAAGGCCATCAAGGCTGGACAGACCTCTGTTGACATCACCCAGTCCGACGACACTTCCAACGGCGAAGGTAACGACAACACTGGCGGAAGTGGAGCACAGGGTTCTGACAGCGATTTGGGTAACTGACCTAAACATGTAGGCTTATGACTACATTCCGTGTCACTCTAATCCTCTCTATACTCCTCATCGTGGGTGGATTCGTCTGCCCACCGATGGGAGTGATTGACAGCAGCGTGCTTACAGCCGTAGGCATGCTGCTTGCTTTTGCCATTCTTGCCCAAGTGCCCACGCTGATAGAGGCAGCAAAGGGCGGCAAGACCATACGCCTGCAAAAAGGCGACTTCTCTGCCGAAGTAAGTTCAGAGAGCTGTTTTCAAACGTAACTCTAAATAAATCATAAAAATCGAACCCTTCGAACGGAATTCGCTTGCTTATTCCAGAAAAATGTTGTACCTTTGCCATCGTATCACTTTTGTGATTCCCCCAATTTGTCACTTCTCAGGGTGATTGGGGGATTTTTCTTATCATCTACAAAGATACAAAATTTCTATCACATTGAGGAATAGATAGTTATAAATAATCTTAATATTTATCGACACTCCCTAGATATTTATATACCCCTCTTGGTCATATCCTTTGTGATACAGGTGGATGCAGTCTAATAAAGGCAGTACTCTTTTGTCCTCAATCTGCATTTTTCCGTATTGGGGCAACTGAGCATTATACCTATTTGGATTCCCGTTCGAAATCCTTTGCTCAAAATCATCAGGTATGAATAATGACGATTTATTTCCCAAGTGACGGTAATACTCATGCTCATAAATGGCGATACCAGCCAAGTCCAAATCTCCAAAATGGACGTATTGATTAGATATGGATTGTAGCCATTTGATGAGATCTTTGTTTTGGTCTTGAGGATAACGGGATACAAAAAGTACGCGTCCATATCGCGCAAAGAGATATTTCTGCAATGCGATATATCGGAAATTTTCTGCGTTCTCCACTCCAACCACGACAACATCCTGAGGAATTGTGAAATGCTGATAGTCGGCAACAAATATGAAACTTCCTTCAGTGGGATGAATTATTATCTCTTGTCCGTTGAGGATAGCCGTAACAGGCTGATAACTATTCACAAGAAATCCCTTGAAAGTTCTCCGTGAAAGGAACTTACTATCGCCAGTTGCAGCCACCAAAGAGGCTCTACTGACATCTTCGTCAGAAAGCACGCACCGTGTTTGTTCTAAGTCGTGGATGTCAAACTGACTGGCAACATACTGGCGGAGAGTCATTCCGTCTGACGCCCTAAAACTCTTGCGGCTACCGTGTGCCGTAGCCAGAAGGATGCCGTCGTTCTGCATCTGTTCAAACCAGGCGCCCTTTAAACTACTGGCTGGCAGGGCGTCACCATTGGCAAGACGAATCAGTTTCTCTATGAGTTTGGCAGTCTTTTTCATCTTATTGTCAGCAGGGTTTTAACAATCGTGTTACTATTCTCGTCTTTACTGAGAGAATAGGTATACTTGTATGCCTGAGCGTTGTAGGTGGTTGGTGAAGAGTTAATTAGGTTGATGTTCCGGACATTGGCAAACTTCAGGATACCCTCCACATTGTTCGGATGCAGTTTGCCTATCTCGTCCATCATACAGTGGAGCTTGAAATCTCCAAATTTACGCGTAATTTTCCGCTTGAAGACATTTATAAGCATGATATTCACCATGGCCTTCACTAGAATATCTGTACCATCCGAGCCTACATTGGACAGTTTCTCTACCCAGTTAGTGTCGTTGTCGTTCTCCCTGACCTTAAATTCCAGTTTGAAAGTATCAGCCAGAGTTATCAGCTCGCGTTTCTGCTCAGCATCCATCATTTCTATCAGTGTCATAAGAAGTCTGACGGCTTGATCGTTTGTACGGTTCAGATTATCTTCATCCGTAAAGAGATTCAGCTGTCCGATGTCAAAACCGTGCTCGTCGTCAAAATGCTTAATGTTCAGCAGTTGTTGCATCAAACGGTCGTTGCTTTCCACCGCCCTTAACTCAATATCCTTAATAACACCAGCAAAATTGTTTTCACGGAAGTCCCGATTGATGTCAAGGATGGTTCTTTCTATGTCAGACTTATGCTGACTCAAATCACTGACATCCTTGGCTATACGTTTGATAATCGTGGCATATTGTCGGCTGGTGCGCACCCGGTATTGTTCAATCTTGTTGTTGCTGATAAACTCATTCAGTTCGGCAGCAAAATCCGTATAGTCTGCATCGGTATTGAACTCCGTCCTGAAAAAGAACGTGTTCTGGGGTGAGAAATTACTTTTGAAGCGGATGACAGCATCCTTGAATTCCTCAAACTTTCGTTGTTGGGAGGCAATCTGGTCACGCAACTCTTCCAGTATATCGGATAACGACTTCGCTGTTTCCATCTCTCCTGCAGAAGAGATGTCTGAAGGACAGGACGGATTATTCATAAAAGCCTGAACCCTTTCAATGGTTTCTTTCAACCTCTTTTGCTCATCCTGCAGAGAGTGTAACTCATCCGACAACAGCTTGATTTTTTCGTCATACTGTTGTTTGCGTTTCTGGAACTTAGCCTGCAGATCGTCAATCTTCATACGCACATTTTTGCGCTCATCTTTCTTTTGTTGCTCTTGATTGAAATAGTCTCGGATGTCATTCTGCCACGAAATAAAGTCTGCACGATGCTCGTCAATGTATCTCAGGTCTTCTGTAACCTTCTGAAGTTGGCGACGAATGTCTGCCAACTGGTCCACATCCACTCCAAGTCCTTTCAGTTCTGCATCCATCTGAGCCATAAGTTCAGCTTTTCGTTGGATGGCAACTTGTTCCTTCTGTTTCAGCTCCGCGTTGACTGCCGCTTTTTGTTGGTCACAATTGCTCTTCAGTTCTTTCTTCTGCTTGTTGTAAGAACTTTGAAGGGAAGCCATTTCTTTATCTCGCTGAGCAGTCAGACCGTCTTTCTGCTTGTTAAGTGTCTCAATCTCTTTCCCTGCCTCTCCAAGCTTCTTCTGCAGTTTCTCCAACTCGTCTTCACGCCACTTCTTCAAGCGTTCTTCAGCGGCTGTTTTATCCTTCTTAATCATTTCAATGCGATGTGGAATCTGGTTATATTCTGCATCAAGGTTCATCTTGTCCTTGCGAAGTTGCTTCAGCTGAGAACTGGGTTGGCGCTCTAGTTCTACAATGTCTTTTTCTAACTGCTGTTTGCGAAGTGTTATCTTCTTTTCCAGTTCCTCCACTTTCTGTTCCAACGAAGCTTTTTGGCACTTCAATTCATCGGGTGTCTTGATGGTCTTCTCGATATTGGATGTGTCAATCTTTACGCCGTATATAGTGTCAGTAGATGTAGATTTGTGAGGGTTGAGTGAAGTATTATACAGTATGGTATCTTCATCAAGTACCTTGCCGAGATTTTCCTCCCAACCATCAACATTCTCACCTAACCATTCAATAAACGAACCCTTTTGGCGACCCAGCATGTCATCTAATTTTGCGATGTCCATAGAAATATGTTTGATGTCATTCTCGATAGCAGAAACCTCCCTCTCACATGCTGTCTCCAATTCTTTGCGCTGCATGGCCACTTCATTGGTGATGTGGGCTATTTCCTTTTGCTTCTCGGTAGAATCCTTGAACAAAGCCAGTTGCTTGTCACCCAATTCCTTTATCTTACGCTCCTGCTCGTCCATCTCTTCTTTGTATGGATTGGATTGCTTGACACGTTGCTCCTGGAGTTTCAGGTCATTCTCGGCTTTCCTCGCTTCGTCCAAATGGCCCTGATTCTCTTTTAGTTTCTGTTCATACTGATTTCGGATAGTCTCTGCCTTTTCATTATATATTGTCTGTAAACGGCCTTCCGCTTCTATTCTCTGACGATCCAGTTCATTGAGTTGCTTCTGACATTGCAAGTCAAACGCACTCAGGCGGTTATCGACCTCTTGAGTAAGCGTGTCATATTTCGACTTGACACTCTGGTTCTTGCTTGTCAAAGTCTCTTCCTGATGTGTGAGACTGCGCTGTTGAATCTTCAGTTCACCCTCTTTGCTGATGCGCTCTGCAATTTTCTCAATGCAGATTTCCGTATAGTGCTGCCGCTTTGACTTCACCTGTTCCAGAAAGAACTTTATTGCTCCTTCTTCCTGATTGAGTCTAGCCACCTCTGCTTTATACTTTGCATCTTCTTCACCCAACAACCTCCGTTGCCGTGATAGTTCCGTGCAGCGGACAGACTCTTGTTCGCCAAGAACAGGCAATCGATTGGCATCACGGCTTAAGGCGTAGTTCAATTGGCCGCAAAGCTCTGAAATAAGTTTGCGCACATACTCGTAATGGGTGTATCTTTCAATAACCGCGTCGGCTTCCGTCTTAACCTTTATCTTACCATTCTTCTCCACCTTATACCACTTCCAGATATCCTCATACTGCTGGCGGAAATTTTTCACCTCATCTCGATAGCGGTTCAGATCAATGTCGTCGCTTGCAAAGTCCATCGAGTCGATGATGGTATCCTTGATGACACGCGATTCCAGGCTCTGGTTCAGGAAAATATTCTGTATGGTCAACGGCACCTGCCGATACTTCGTGCTCTCCATCAATGAGAATCTGCGGAGTTCTTTTGCCACCTGCTGGCTGTTGCCATAGATGATGTCACGAAACTCCTCATAACCTCGAATGATGTTGCTCTTATAAACCCTTGTGCCAATCTGTTCGCTGATGCGTCCCCATTCATAACGGGCGCTCCCGTCTTCTTCGACGAAGAACCGCTTGTCGTATGCACAGTCCACGATGCGGAACGCTGTTCGACCATGCGAAAGGAAAGTCATGACAAAGAACTTTCCTGTCTCTCGGGACACTTCGTAGATGATATACGAATTCTGGTGAGGCAGGTAGAATTCATCGTAGCCTTTCTGTCCTGCCTGTGTCTTGATGCCCAGCTTGCTCTTGTCCACATTGTAGAAGAACAAGATGGCACGGAGCAGCGTGGATTTTCCTACTCCTTGTGTACCGATGAAATGCACGTTGCCATCGAGCTTTATCTCTGCGTATGGCACGTGGGCACTATTTATGAATATGATTTTATTGAGGTATCTCATCTTTTACGTCTTCGTCTATGTTAATACAAAGAATAATCTGCTCGATATAATGGAAAGCATTGGTCACCTGATAGGTGCCGTCGGCTTCGTTCACCTTTTCGGCAATGCCCATACTCTCCATCGCTGCCGCCAGTGTCTCCAGTTTCTGACGGTTCGTTGACTTGTCCGGGAACATCTGCGCAAGTTTCTCCTTTAGCCCGGGTATCGTGGAGAGTTTTACCTCCATCTGTACCAAGCTGAATTGGGTTCCGGCATCAAAGGTTGTGTCGTAGGTCTTTAGGAAGTCTAGATAGTCTATCCAGGAGAACAGCGACTGTAGCTTATTCTCGGTGATGACCTTTGCCTCCTTGCGGCTGAAATAATAGAAACCGTCACCACTGCTTAGCAGAAAGTCTATCTTACTGAAATAGTCTTCATACTCTTGCTGATTCTCTTCTATGTCGCTGTAGATAGCACGGGTCTCAGCATCAATGCTGTTACTTGATATGAACTGCCCTCGACTGAGGCGTTGGAAAACTTCACTTGTATATTTCATCGTGGATATATTACGGGGTATTCTATATTGTCAATTGCTTTTGTCTCAGCGGTATAGCGCATCTGCTCTGGATATTGTGACGCCATCTGTAGGAACAGTACTAGGCGCAACTCCTGATCAAGCTCCTCGGTGAACGAGTAGTTCCAGATATAATAGAATAAGTCGCCGCTTTGTGCCATAAAGCCATTCAGTAATTCCTGATGATTAAAAGCCCTCGTCGTTTCAGTCTGTTCCTCAAGAAAACGTCTGTCAATCTTCTCCGCGAGTCTTGACTTGATATTTGTTTTCTTGGAAAGGCGTTTTCGGATGTTGTCCAATATCTCGAGCGCAGCATCCTCATTGCGAAGGAAATCCAGCGACACTCTGGTCACATATTTGGGCTTGCTTTCCATCCAGACGACATTGGTCTGCGCCATCAGCTCCTTCACGTTGGTGGATTGCTCTATCATAAACTGGTCACGCAGGTATTTCAACTGTCTCACACGCTTGACCAGACGACTCTGGTATTCTATTCGGTTCAGATATTCAATTATCTGTGCCGTAACGGCAATCAGTCCGTGTGCCGATTCACGCAAGCCGTCACGCACTTCGCTCACCGTCTGCTTCAGTCCATAGTCTGATGCACTCGAAAAGAAAATAGTCTCTTCATCCATAACTCGCTCTGTCTGGTGTATCAGCTCACCTATTAATCGGGCTTTCTCATCAAAATCCTTCAGACGCAGTTCCTTAATCTTAAAGTTCGGTTCCTGCTTGTATGTGTCATCCACGTTGCGTTTCAGGTCAATCACATTTCGTCGGGTGGCATTGTCAATGCTCTTGAAGGTATGACGTATTTCTCTCATGAAACTCTCACGACGGGCATTGTTCTCAGCAGCAAGATATGATCTAATACCAAGATTCAATTTGTCGATGTACATCTTGACCGATGAGATGTTGATATCCTCGTTCACCGCCAACACCTCTTCGAAGAATCGCTGATAAGCATCATCCAATTCCAGAGAGTCGCCTGTCTGTACGATTACCCCAAAGGTTATAAGATGTTTCAGCTTATTTTCGTCTCCATCAAGGGTGTCAAGGGCATCGTCATACTTCACAGCAATCGTCTTGCGCTGCAAGAACATATTGCTCAGCAGTTTTGAGCCCTGTTGAAGTGCACGAGTCAGTTCTTTTATCGACCTAAATGTTGCCATTTTCTTTTCTATATTTGAAATTACTCTTCGTCTTCTCCCTCCTGTTCTGAACGGAATTAAAAAACGAGTTCCGATGCGGGAATATTGCATTCCTCAAACATTCCATGCAAAATGTTGATCTTGGTGGCTGTGCTATTGTCCGTCCATACATACATTCCCGGTGCAAGCTCGCGTCTCCATTCTTCCGGTGTAGTTGAGAAACTGCACTTTTCGTTTGCGCAAAGCCATTCAATGGTAGAACGCTTCTCAAGTAGGATGTGTCCACAAACCTGAATGAGCATTTCCTTCCAAGTGTTAACCGTATATCTGACCCCATGAAGAATATATGCTTGCAGCTTCTGGCCTGTGAACTCATAGTCCTCATCATCAAGCGATGCAGATTCCGCTTCACGTCTCTGTGGCTCAAAAGTAGTTGATGGCATGGGCCAGAGTCGCATAAACACATTTTGTAATTCTCTCTGACGTGCTTTCAACTCTGTTTCTGTCCATTGGTCACACGATTTCACAGAGTTATTAAGACGGAAAGCACTATCCTTGAAGCCCTTCTCCATATCTCTCTTCTCAATAAACGTGAGATTGCTATATTGAGAATTATAACCAGTAAGCGTAAGATTTGCCATGGTGTGCAGATACTGTTCATGAATCC
Organism: Prevotella sp. P2-180; assembly: GCF_002251435.1. Classification (GTDB taxonomy): domain Bacteria; phylum Bacteroidota; class Bacteroidia; order Bacteroidales; family Bacteroidaceae; genus Prevotella. The sequence goes on along the minus strand of NZ_NPJI01000037.1, from coordinate 171,615 downwards.
TTTCCCAATCTTCTCCTAAAGCAGCTTTCCACTTGTCCGACAGAGTCTGGGGCATGATATGCTCTATTGTGATATTTTTCTCTGTCAGCTCCTTCACCACATCGTGCCGTTCATTGTTATCTTGGTTTTCCATACGTTCCAAGATAAACATGCGGGCATTAGCAGGCATCTTATAAATCTGACGAGTTTTAAAGTCTCCATGCACCTCTTCATCAGAAGGGAAGACAGAAGAACGTCCCTTCTTCAACAAGACGTAAGTTAGTACATCTATATACGAAGGTGCAGTATCATCACCTGCTTTGTTGACATGATTCAATACATCTCTATGGAGCGTTGCAAAAACTTTGTTCAACGCATTGGATGGGAGATTACAGATGATTCTTCGTGCCCAGTAAGCTTCTATCACATCAAGTACACGATAGGTCTCGTTTTCCGTTAATCCAACTTTTGATGCATAGTCGAAGAAAGCCATAAAGAACGGGTAAGCAATGGTTGAATCCAGCGTTCTTAGCTGGTTCAGCTTCCTATTCAGTTTATCTTTACCTATCGTAGCACAATCCACTTGGCTATATATCTTGGCATAGTGATGCATATCTTTCAAGAGCGTTCCCCTGTCAACACTTATATTTTCGGCATACTCCTTAAAGATAAAGTATATCTTATCGATACGACCGATCTTTCCTTGCTTCATGGTAAGGTAATCGCGCACAAAAGAAGATGGGTCATACTTTGTAAACTCTTCAATAGGGTTCCAATATCGAGTATACAAGTCATCCTGCTCAACTGGTGCAAGTGACATCAACAGATAGTTACGAATCTTGTCTGCTTCACTCAGATCAAGACCAGTAGAGTTCAGACTCTCAAATATCAGCTGCGGGTCATCATCTTCGTCAAGACGGATGTTGATGACTTCCAGTTTTTTGATGGTCTCAAAAAGTTCATCAATAGTCAATCCACAATGAATAATCTTATCATAGAAGAATTCATAGTTGCGAGTAACATTCGATTCTTTGATGTACTGGTCTTTAGGCTTGTACAGCAAAGCATCGAAAGCTTGCATGTCTTTCTTGATAGGTTTCAGTTTCACCTTTCGTTCGTCTTCTTGGTATTCATCCACCAAATAACGCTTGAAGATTTTCTCAACAAGTTTAGCATCTGTAGCTTTAATCAGTCCTTCTTTCTTAGCATTTACCATCGCAATGAGCAACAACGAAACAGTTGTGATTCGCTGTTGTCCATCAATGATAAATCTGTCTTCTGTTCCAGACTGTATACTTGATACAATGCTGCCAAAGAAGTGACTCCTGCGGTCGCTATTATGGAGCTTTATCAAGTCTTGGAACAACTGTTCGCAGTTATCTTCTTTCCAGTCGTAGTTACGCTGGTAAAGAGGGATGATAAATCGTTTGTCTGATCCATCAAAGAACTTTATTAATGGTTGTGCGTCACCTTTCATATTTAGAATATGGTTTGAATGTAAGAAATAAGTTCTGTATTATTACAATTAGGAACCTCAAGTGCTCGACCTCCTTTGAAACCATGTTTACACAACTCTTGTTCAGAAAGATGAGCTCCATCATACTCTTCGAGTAGTTCAAGCTTGTAAGTAATATCATTTGGAGGCACCTCCACCCAAAATGCTTGATCTTCACGTTTGCAATTCTCTGCTGTTACAATCAACTTGAATCGAACGCATCGCTCATCTGACATGAAGAGATACACCACATCACCAATGGCGAAGCGTGCTCTTCCCATTCTCCAACTGATGAATCCAAGGGCATGGATAGCATCAGCATGTCTGCACCTTTTTCGGTTGGCAAAGGCAAGCCAAGTACGGTTATTAGTCATAGTATATTAGTTTAGTTCAAATACCTCAAATAGCTTATGTAATAATGGAGTAAAGTCCCGAAGTTGTTCCTGAGAAAACTCTCGGCAGTGTCCTTCGATTCGATCTTTTATAGGCTTTTCTGAAATTTTTCCTCCAGCATGTAGTTGATGAAATGACGATATCGAATGAATTCTATCTAATTCTTGCTGATATGCAGACGGATGAACTAAGTCTTCTAAAAGAAGGGAATCCTTATTGTCGATACTTGTAGGTTTTAATTCTTCATCATAATTTCTCTGATAGAATATACGTGTGCATTTATTTGGATATTCATTAATAATATCTTCGAGGTTTCTCCATTCTTTTAGACCATCTTGATCGTAATCAAACAAAAATGCCAAATGCTTTACACAATCAATAGAATCCTTAAAAGCTTGTTCAAAAAATACCTTAGCTTCTGACGCGCCATTGAATGATATTATAGAAACATCTTGTAATTTCTCAAACTCAGGAAATTTATTGATTGCGGCTTTAATGCAGTTCACATCACTTTTACCTTCAACTAAAAGGTATGAATTAGACTTGGAATATAAGGTTCCATCCAAGACTGTTAATGCGTCATTGGATAGTTTCTTTATAAGATTATTCCTAGACTCAGTAATCTTGCCATTTTCAATATAAAAAAGATTATTCTTTTCGTTGTCTTGAATCATCTTGACAAACATTGGAGAGTGAGTTGTCATGATTATCTGTCCCTCAAACTCTGAAATAAGTTTGAGAAGTTCTTTCTTCATAGCAATGTGAGTATGTGCATCAGGTTCGTCAAGGAGGACGAGAGAGTTTACGTCACCGAGTACTTTTGTTATACATTCTATGAGGATAAGTTTCTTTTCACCTTCACTAAGGTCATCAAAATCAATCTTGTTATCTCCAATATTGACTGATATTTTAATGTCATTTATGAGCTTATCTATCTTATTTTTTTCATTTTTCTTAGGCTGCGAAAGTAAGTATAGAAAATTGAACACACATTTGGCCTTGTGTTCTTCAGGAACTTGTCTACCAGCTATATAAATATCAGTTGTAGCAATGATGTTTAAATTAATATTTTGATTACCATCTTGTACAATTCTGTCAAACCAATTCAAAGCAGCATGTGCTTGGAAGCCAGCTTTCTTTGCGTCATCATAGGATAAATCAAGTTCAACATCTGAAGGACTATCTATTTTTAACGTATACTTCAAGAAATCCTTTACCTTATCATTGTTTGAGCATAAAAGAGAGATTAAGGCAATTTTCCAACAATATTTGTTTATATAGAGGAAAGTCGGGGAGGAATATGTTTGCTTGACTGCTTCATTGAAATATCCCATATGGTATTTTTCATATGCAATCTGCCACAATCTTAAATCTTCACCACTATAGCATGCAATCAATGATGATGGATATTCGAGATCCTCTGCCTTACATATAATACCATCCTTCATTGCTTGTCTTTTCTTTCTTGTGTATATGTGACCATTTATGCCATATTCTATCTCATAATCAAAAGGAATACCTGTGCCGCCGTTATTAATAAGACCATCAAAGATTATACTGATAGCCTCAAGCAAATTACTTTTACCTGAGCCATTAAGACCTATCAGTGATATATAGCCTTTATTATTACTAAAGTCATAATCACCTGCTAAATTCTTATATCCATCAATTTGTATTTTCTTTAATCTAAACATAATTAATCAAAAATTGTATGTACAAATTTGTTTTGAGCTTGTTCGAGGATGTTTTTTATTTCTTCTCTCAGCTGAATCCTTTGTTCTTGTTTTCTATTTGCATATTCAACAATTTCTTTTTGTTTTTCTATTGTTGGCAAAATAATCGGAGCCTCAAGATATTGCTGACAATTTATATTTGGTTGAGCTGAAATTCTCTGATTATTCTTTATCCATTTTTTGAATATTGGGGTCTTTGTATAAACTAATAAATATTGTGGAAGTATTAATTCTTCTTGTAGTTCAAACTTTATCAGATAACCAGCAAAGATTGCTGGTCCAATATCAGAAGTATATAAAAATGTTTTTCCTACAGTATTTCCAGATCTTGCAATTAAGAAATCATTTTCTTTCAGCAAGTAGGCTTCATTATACTGATTTGCGGATACTTTTTCTTCTGATAATGTGCCATCTTCATTTATATCGGTAATTCTAATGTAGCGGATTTTCTTATTGTAATCAACTGCAGAATACGGTGCGCCGTAAAAAGGTTTGGACTTAAGCAAATCACGGAGCAAAGTCGTACCTTTTTCTTTATTAATATGGTACTTAATGTTATATGTATCCCATCTTGTCACCTTAGATAAAGACGTAAACATCATCATTGACGATTGTTTTTCTTCTGATTCATCTTTAACGTCTTTTAAGTCTATCGATGAGAGTACGAAATGAGAGAGTTCTCTCTCACATTTATATATTTCCTCTTCTTTTTTTAAAGCGGTTTGGATGCATGAGTAATACTCTTTCAAAATCTTTTCCTGTTCCTCTTTGCTTGGCAAAGGAATCTGTTGATTGAGAAAAGCATTTTCTTGAAGATAATGTCTATTTGTTGTTCCGTTACTGCTTTTCTCTGCAAAATCAAGAAATTGTTGCGTTTTTGTAACTAACGTCAAAAACTGAGGATTTATTCTTTCATAATCAACATCGTAAGTCCAGAAATTGCCCGTGATAATCGCACCTTCTGCAATTGCAGGAACGACACCATAAGCACCATTGCGTGCATCGATTTTCGAAAGAAGGAATTGTCCTTCGTGAATAACGAATTGCTTTTTGGTACCAATCAATTTTCCATCCTTCTGGTCTCTAATAGTGATGTTACCACCTTTTGTGCTTACTGTTACGCGTTTATATATTATTCCGTCTTGAATATCTATAGCCTCTTTCCTGCGTACCAAAAATGATCCAATCCTTGCCATTGGATATTTCTTTGTGAAGCCAAGATCTTCCTCATCTGCATATTGGACACTCCAATTCGGAATGTCCTTTAGATTTGCAAAATGGAGGAATTTATATGTTATCGTAGCCATATCGATTTCTCTTTGCGTTATAGAAAACTTCGTCTTCCCTGACCATGACGCCATCTATTTCTGTTGAACGTGTCATGTTGCCATCATCATTGTATTGGTATGATTTTACAACATGAGGTTTGTGCCATAGGTCGTTCTCCTTGCGGTACTTGGTAAACTCTTCAAGAAGAGGTTCGAGGTCATTCTCAATCTTAATACCAATAGAGTTGATGCCAGCACGCTTAATGTCTGCAATTGGAATAACATAGTCAAAACGTTGCTTAATTAGCGTTTTCGCTTCTGACTCTATAGCGGCTTCTATTTCCTTTTTCCTTGCACGGAGTATTTTCTTCTCGGCTGCAGGTTTGGCATTTTTACCTTTCTTTGCAAGTTCTTCTTCTATCACATGCAGTTCGAAAGCATACTTGTCACGCACTTCCGAATATGCCTTTTCCTTAATGTCATCATACTGTTTCTGTTCATCCTCAGTGAAACGTTTGAAGAACATAAGGCTTGGCTTTACAGTCGCACCTGCAGCCATGAATACCTCTTGCGGAATTGACACAATGAGGAGAATCTTGGCTCTACCTTCGAAGTATTCACGCACATTCTGAAGGTTGGTATTGTTCAACACTCCTTCTGGCAGAACAATGCCCAAACGTCCACCAGGTTTAAGCAGATTGATACAACGGTCAATGAAGAGAACTTCTGTAAGACCGCTAAGTTTACCAACACCAAACTGATCCAAAAGCGATTCACCTATATGATCGTTTACTTGCTTTAGAGCATTAAGATACTCATTACCATAGCGTTTGATGTAAGCATTTATTTTTGTTTCGTCTGTAAACTTGTCAGCCTCTGTTATCTTAATGTCCTTGTCAACACGAGAACCGAAAGGCGGATTGGTCAGGATTACATCGAAACGTCCGTCCCAAATGCCATTGACATTCAAGAGACCATCATGATGGTGTACGCCACCATGACCGTCACCATGCATAATCATATTCATCTTTGCTGTACGCGCCATTCGCGGATTAGCATCTGTACCATAGATGCAGTTGAATGAAAGGCTGCGAAGACGACCTTTTTCGTTACTAATGTCAACTTCATAGTTCATTTTCGCAAAAGCATCAGATACCTTAGCATCAATGGCCTCCTGATCTTTCGCCTTTAAGTCGTCATAATTATCCGGTATGAGTTGAGCTTTTACTTCTTCTTTGCGCTCTTCAAGTTCACGCTCTATTTGTTCTCGAACATATTCAAACGCACGAATCAAGAATCCGCCACTTCCACAGCAAGGATCACAAACATACTCTCCCTCTTGTGGATCAAGGGCAGCTACCATGAATTCGACAATAGTACGAGGAGTAAAGAACTGACCGAGTTCACCACGGAATGTACGTCCAAGGAATTTCTCAAAGGCAATACCCTTTACATCGTCCGAAGTTGTTGACAGATTGTATATCTGCAATTCCTCGACAATCTTTTCAAAACTGGTTTCACGAATACGGATAGTCTCGTTTGGCTCAAACAAATTGTCTTTCGAAAAATCCTCCTTAGTCTTCTCAAACAAGAATTGATAAAACTCTGGAGCATCTTTTGACTTCATTCTGTTATAAGCATCTTTAAGCTTTACAAACGCATCTTTTGAAAAAATTTGAGTGCCTGTATTGTCCCGTTCATAGCGAATCTTAATAAAGAGAATTTTACTAATTTCATCAAAAGCTGCTTCTGGAGATAGTTTATCGTTATTCCGAATGATATTATGGCACTTGTAGAGAAGGCGTGAGAACTCGTCACGAGTAAAAGCCTTTGTCTGATTGAGCAGCTCATTTACTTTCTTTTCATTGTTTGCCATCTCGGCTGTTGGAATATCAACAATCTCTTCAAGCTTCTTGGGGAGTTCTCCTTTTACAACTTTGAAAATACGAGTCTCCTTGAGGTTGGTGGTTACAAAGAAATCTGCACCAGCCCATGCTGCATAATTATAGCCTTGATAGTAATCTTCTTTTCGAATGGTGACACTTTCTGCTTTACATTCTACAATAATGAAAGCACTTTTGTTATCGTTTTTTTCTTGAGCCGACTTCCATATAACAATATCGGCACGCGCAGAGCCTTGACCTCGGTGAGAGTTCGTTACTTTCAGTTCCTGATCCATCTGATTAATGTCATAGCCATAACTATCCGCCAGTCGGCAGATGTATCTTTGTCGCACTTCCTCCTCAGGTTTAAGCACCAGCCACTTGTCTTTCAAAGGTGCGTATATTTTATTGTCTTTTATTTGGATTTCCATTGTTATTTCTATTTAATGGTTATTTGGTATCTGCCAAATCCCAATGCCCTGTCTTGTCACTTCCAACACGCTTTATCAATCCTGCTGATTGCATGGCCGAGATGTCGCGCTTTATTGTCTTCTCTGATACCCCTAACATTGATGCGAGATTAGGGATAGAGGGCAAGAAGGTCGAAGGCGTTAAGTTGCTCTGTTGTGGCACGGTTGCGCTGAATGTCGTGTATCAAGAGCAGGAGGGCAGGGTCTTGTCTGCTTCGTGGCATACTGTTAACAGACAAGATGTTGTCAACATCCGACTTTGCCAACAGGATTAGGGCTGCATAGTTGAGATGAACATCATTATCCATCAGCATGAAATCCTTCAGTTCCTGATTGGTTGGAATGTTGTTGAATTCTGGTTTCTCCCATCTGTCAGCGTACTTTTTCTTCATCACACGTATGGCCTCTTCGTCAAGGTCTTCAAGCGTGAGTCCTTCGCAGTTTTTCTCTGAGAAGTCTGGCTCTGACTCCTGCAATATCTTGAGATACACGGCATCAGACATTGGTTTGCCTCCTTCGCCCGCCTTGAACTCAACGCGGTCTTCGGATTCGCGCATCTGCTGGAGTTGCTGTATGGTGAATCTATTTAAATTTGCCATGAGTGAATTGCTTTGCTTTCTGCAAAAGTACAAAAAATAAATGAGAAAAATGCAATATTGCTCAAAAATATACCAAAACAAGGCAAAATTCTGTTGAAAACATAAATCCTTTGAGGCTGATACCCCAAAATATACACGCCTATGTGTACAATTAACGCATTGATAGTCAATATAAGTCGTTTTCGAGGTGGTAAGACCCTACGACGGCGGTGGCTTGCGCTGCCATTGGCTTTCCCTTAGGCTGCCGAACTTTGTTTCTTAATTGACTTCGTCGATTGCTGGCAGCACCTCAGCATAGCTCAAGCGAACTTGGCTCTGCATTCGGTTTGCGCAGCAATTCTTTCAGCTCCAAGGTTGGTTCGTTAGTGAACTTTTTCCGGTCTTACATAAAGTAAAGACCCTATAGAGGCGGGGATAATTACGACTGGACATATTTATTAAGAACAGGTAGCCGGTTTTATTAAGAACAGGTAGTCGGTTTTATTAAGAATAGGTAGTCGGTTTATATTCCGCAGTGGTGAACGTACGTTCCGCAGTGGCGAACGTACGTTCAGCAGTGGTGAATGTATGTTCCGCAGTGCGGAATATAAAACAAGTATAGTAGCGGGATAGATTTATATAGGATAGCGGGAGACTTTCATATAGGATATCGGGATAGATTCATAAAGTTGGGTTATAAGAAGAGTGAATATATTAATGGTGTTTTCATTCTTTTGTAACACAATTGTATTATAGATTAAATAAATTTGCACCCGAAAACAAATATGAATATGTATGGAAAAAGAAAATAACAAACTCAAAGGAGCATTTGTAGAAAGAGACCTCAGCTGGATGTACTTCAACCACCGCATTCTACAGGAAGCTGAGAAAAAAGACATCCCGGTGCTCGAACGTATGACTTTCCTCGGTATCTACTCCAACAATCTAGATGAATTCTTCCGCGTAAGAATAGCTTCTCTCAACCGCATCGCACAATCTAAAGACAAAACTCTGAAAAACGACCGCGAAAGGGCGAAGCGTACCATAAAAGATATCAACCACCTCAACTCTTGTTACAACAAGGAGTTTGAAAAGGCTGTACAAGAGATTACTGAAGAACTTGAACAAAAGGATATTCGTCTTCTACACGAAAACCAACTCAACGATGAACAAAAAGACTTCATCCAACGTTTCTATCTCGAAAAACTCAACGGCTCTACAAACCCTATCTGGCTTTCACAGATAAAGGAAATAGGTGCAACTGCCGACGATGGCATCTTCCTCGCAATAAAGAGAATGGAATGGATTGAGGGGAAGAAAAAGCCTAAGACAGACTATGCTCTCATTGCAATGCCTGACAAGGAAATAGGACGGTTCGTCAGACTGCCAAAAAGTGACGAAAAGGAAAATATCATGTTCCTCGACGACGTGATAAGATACTGTCTTCCCATGATTTTCGTAGGAAGCGGCAACTGCACTTACGAAGCGTATTCGTTTAAGTTTACGAAGGACGCTGAGATGGAGATGGACAACGACCTCGGCAGTGGCGTAATGCAAAAGGTGGCAAGGGGTGTAAAAAGCAGGAAAAGCGGCGAGCCTATACGTGTCATCTACGACGACAGTATGCCAAAGGACTTGCTGAAGCACATCATGTCGAGACTTAACATCGACACCCTCGACACCATAGTTAGCGGAGGAAGATACCAAAACCACAAGGACCTCATGGCTTTCCCCGACTGCGGACGCAACGACCTGAAATACCCGAAATGGTCTCCGATACTTAAGCCGGAACTGGAAAAGACACAGAGCATACTGGACGCCATAAGACAAAAAGACAGATTCATACATGTACCATACCACTCGTTCAACAGTTTTATACGTGTGCTCAGAGAGGCTGCGCTTAGCGACGACGTGAAAGCCATAAACGTGACCATATACCGTCTCGCAAAGGCGTCGAAAGTGGTTAAGGCGCTCATCTGTGCCGCAAGAAACGGAAAGAAAGTGACCGTTGTCATTGAGCTGCTCGCCAGGTTTGACGAAGAGAGCAACATCAAGTGGAGCAAGCGACTGCAGGAGGCGGGAGTGGAAGTGGTGTTCGGTGTGGAAGGACTCAAGATTCACTCAAAACTCGTGTATATTTCATGCAAGTGTGGAGACATAGCCTGCATAGGCACAGGAAACCTCCACGAAGGCAACGCAAAGGTTTATACCGACTATATGATGATGACGGCAAGACCTCAAATAGTGAGGGAGGTGAAGAAAGTGTTTGAGTTCATACAAAAGCCTTTCAAGCCTGTAAAATTCCGCGAGCTGCTCGTTTCTCCTAACGAGATGAAACCGAAACTGCTGAAACTCATCAGCGAGGAAATACACAACGCCAAAGAGGGTCACGAGGCTTGGATAAAAGTGAAAATAAACCATATCACCGACGAGGACATAGTAGAAAAACTCTATGAGGCTTCTCAGGCTGGAGTAAAAATCGACATACTCTTGCGTGGCAACTGCTCGCTCGTACCCGGACTGCCGGGCATAAGCGAGAATATCAGGGCGTATGGCATCATAGACACTTATCTCGAACACTCACGCATTCTGATATTCGCCAACGGAGGTCTGCCACGATACTATCTCGGCTCGGCTGACTGGATGCCTCGCAACCTTATCAACCGAATAGAGGTGCTCACTCCGGTGTATGACGAAGACCTAAAGGCCAACCTCTTGCGCACTGTGGAATATGGTCTGAAGGATACCACCAACGCCCGCATCATCGACGGCCGAGGCACCAACGCCTTTCCCGAGGGCGCACCTTTCAGGTCGCAGGAGGAGATATACAAAGCTGAAATAAATGAAATAAACAACACTGAAAATGGAAAATAACAACTATGCTGCTATAGACATCGGTTCCAACGGAGCTCGACTTCTTATCAAAAACGTAAAGGAAGACACCATGGGCAACACTGAGTTCACCAAGATTCTCTTCCTCCGCATTCCGTTGCGACTGGGAAAGGACGTATTCACGCTTGGTGAGATAAGCGAAGAACGCCAGCGCATGATGATGTGTATGATAAAAAGCTACAAACAGCTCATGAAGCTATACAACGTGAGCCAATACCGCGCCTGCGCCACCGCTGCCATGAGGGATGCCCGCAACGGGGAGAAGATACTGAAGAAGATAAGAAAGGAAACTGGTATCGACATCGAGATTCTCGCAGGTAGCGAAGAGGCTAAAATACTCTACAACAACTCCATAGAGTCGGCGGAGTCGGTAAGCGGCAATTATGCCTACGTAGATGTGGGCGGCGGTAGCACTGAGATATCGCTGCTCAGCAACGGACTTCTCGTCGGAAGCTGTTCGTACAACATCGGTACTCTTCGTCTGCTCAGCGGGGCTGTAAGTCCAGACACCATTGAAAACATGCGCACTGACCTGCAGGCCTACGCCGAGAAATATCCTGGGATAACGATTATCGGTTCTGGAGGCAACATCAACAAGCTGTCGAGAATGTTTCATGAGTCTTCAAAGAAAAGCCGCCACAACATTCTTCCAGTGAAAAACCTTCAGCAGATTCACGACGAGCTGAAACCCCTGACCATCGAGGAGCGCATCAGCCAATACAGCCTGAAGCCCGACCGTGCCGATGTCATCATCCCGGCTGCCGAGATATTCCTCAATGTGGCAAAATCGCTGAACTGCACTGAGATTCACGTTCCTAACATCTCTCTTGCCGACGGCATAATCGACACTCTTTACAAGACAAGCAAATAAACATTACTCTCAGTTTATTCATACACAAAAAACTCGCGCTAAGAAGCGCGAGTTTTTTGTGTATGAATATTCTATGACCGAACTCTAATAGCGGTCATGATTGCGAGAGATGAATTAATATTTTGTGTTTTGAGGATCGAAGTTGGTCCAGCCTTCGAGCCAGTTGTCGGTGGCGTTGAATGCTCCGACGTAAGCTACCTTGTCAAGCCATGCGGAAGTCTCGCCTGTGAATGAAGCAAGTGAGAGAAGCGGGCTTGTAGCAGAAGGCATGAAAGGTGAACCTACGTTGGATGCATCGACGAGAGAGAGTGTCTTGGCGTCGTCGTAAGACTTGTTGTTCAGAGCCGCCTGGAAGAAGAAGGTGTTGGAGTATGACTTCTGGTTGGCGTCGATGACTGCCTTGTTGACTGCATCGTAGAGTACATCGTCATATACCTTGTTGGCGTCGGAACCGATGACGTCCATACCTGCCAATACGTTGTTGTGGAAGCGGATGGTGCCGTTGTTTGCCTGTGCGGGAGTGTCGCCCTTCTCACCGTCGATAATCAAACCGATGGGGAAGCCTACAGCAACAGAGTTGATGATGTTCAAGCGAGAGGCACGACGAATCTGGAATGCTGCCTGGAACTTGCCGAGGGCAGAACCGTTGTTGGGGAATACCGAACCGCCGTTGATGAAGTCGGTTGTGTTCTCAAATGCAACACCTGTCTGAGCCTTAGGACCGATGACGGTAATGTTGGAGAATGTGGCGTTGGTGTAGGGAGATACGTCAGAACCGCTGGCGTTGTTGTCGCTCTCGAAACCGTTGCTCTGTGATGTGTCGGCAATACGTGCGTTGCGTACAACAAGTCCGTACTGTACAGCACCAGAGTAGCCGTTGTCGGTGTCGAAGTCATCGTCCCAACCATGATAGGCAACGAGGTACTTGCAGTTTACAGAACCGCCGAACCACTCGAATGAGTCGTCGTTGGTGTAAGACACCTGTACGTGGTCGATCTTGGTGCCATTGCCCACAGAGCCAAGTGTGAGACCGTTAATCTCCTTGTCCTTCTGGAACGGATAACCTGCAAACTCGATGCGGACGTAGCTGAGTACACCAGAATTGTCGGCGTCGTTATCACCGCCGTGCTTGGTGCGCGGGCCACCCTCAATCTGCTGCTCCTGCTGGTTGTTGCGAGCATTACCGCAGATGATGACACCACCCCAGTCACCAGGCTTGCGGCTACCTGCAGCCTCTTCAGATGTGAATACGATAGGTTCGGTGGCAGAACCCTGTGCGAAGAGCTTACCGCCGCGCTCCACGATGAGCGATGCCTTTGTCTGCTTGTCGCCCTTGATCACTGTACCCGCTTCGATGGTCAGCTCAGCGCCGTTGGCGATATATACCCATCCCTTAAGAATATAGGTGCCTTTCTTTAATGTCTGCTTGCCAGTGAATACAAACTCGGCATCTCCATTACCGATTTGTGCGCCATCGGCTTTTTCACTGTTGTCAACCTCGCTGAAGAGGATGTGGTCGCATGCCTTCAAGCCTCCGTCCTCGCTCCATTTATATTCCACTGATGGAGTGGGGTTGTTGTCATTGTTGTCGTCGTCACTGCTGCATGACGTCATGCAGGTGGCAAGTGTCATGATGCTTGCCAATGATAAATACTTTAATGCTTTCATTTTAATCCTGATTTATGAATTAATACTATTTATTTTTTTTCTTATGTTACGAGTTTGCCTTAACTCCTTAAAATGTTGCCACAGCCGAGATACCGATGTTGCGTCCGGGCTTGTATTGGCGGGTAATCTGAACAACCTCTCGTGTAGAGCCATCGGCGTTCTTTGCCTCGGCAAACTGCTTGTAGCTTACCTTCTGGGCGAGGATGTCGCGGATGTTGGCCTTTATCTCCCAGTGAGAGCCAAACTTCTTTGAGATGGTGAAGTCGAGCACGTCGCGCGGCATCTCGTAGCTGTCGGGCACGCGGGCGTTGTCCTCGCTGCCGGTGCTGCCCTCGCTGCGTCCTACACCGATAATGCGCTTGCCTATGCGGTTGTAGAGCAATGATATGGAGAGCTGCTGCTTGTCGTTCTTATAGAAAAGACCGGTGTTGACAAGGTAGGGTGACTGTCCCTGCATGGGTCGGTTTTCAAAACGTGACCCTGCGGGGAAGTTTACACGAGAGTGGATGAGCGTTCCGTTGAATGAGAGAGAGAGATTACGCAAACCTATGAACGAGAGGTCTTTACGGATATCGAGCTCCACTCCGAAGTTGTCGGCACTCTCGGCATTATCGTAAGAATAAACGAGGTCGGTACCACCAGCCACTGTATATGTCCATTCTATAGGGTTGTCGAAATGCTTGTAGAATCCGGCAATTGTAATCTGTTCGCCGCGTGAGGGATAGAACTCATAACGCAGATCTACGTTGTGTATGTAGCATGATTTAAGATCCACTTTTCCCTGTACGTTGGATGCAAGGTCGAAGTCGTAATATACCGACGGTGACACCTCTCGGAACTCGGGACGGTTGACGGATTTGCCGTAGGAGAGACGCACCTGGTGCTTGTCGTTGAACTTATACACCGTGTTAACCGACGGGAATAAATCGCGGTTGCGATAGAACTTGCTCTTGGGGCTTTCCACGTCGTCGCGGGTGTTGGTGATGAGTTCCATCTGGTTGAACTCATATCTCAATCCGGCATAGACGTTGAACTTGCCTACGGGGAGGGAAGCTGCGAGATAACCTGCCCCCAGGGTGTTGTGTCCCTTGTAGTTGTTGCGCATCACCAAATCCTCGAGAATATTGAGACCATTGCCGCCGAGGTACTGCTCGTTGGAAAGAAGTTCGGTCATGTCCATACGGCGGAATCCGTCGGGCAGGTCGTTGTTCTGCGGGTCCCAGGTGTAGAGGAACTGACGTGTCTTGTATTCACGGGTGCGATATTCGCCATAGGCACCTATCTTGAGCGAAGGCTCAAACGAACCGAAGTGGAAGTCGTGCTTCTCGTTGATATTTGCCGACATGATATGCTCGTCGAGTTTGGTGAACTCGCGGTTGATGTCGTTGCTGCTGGTGAGCTGGATGACATTGTCGTTCTGGTCGTTGATGGTGTAGCGCTTGCGGTCGGGCATGCGTCGATTGGCGTAAGAGTAGCTTGCGCTCCACTCCAGTTGGTCGTCGGTGAAGTCGTGCTTACCGGTGAGCTGGGTATTGTATGTGATACGGCTGCGATAGTAGTATTCAGCACCAATCTCATTATTTGACTGTGCGTCGATACCCGTACGGTCGGTGTATCGCTCATTTACGAGTCGGTTGAAGATATTCTTCAGTTCATACTTGTTATTGCCCGACTTGGAGAGGAGGGCGAGATTGAGCATTGCTCCGAGGCGCGAGTTGTTGTTATATTGGTTGTCGGTGGAGCGGCGCAGATAGTTGCTGCGGTCGTTGGCTGAGTCATACACACCGAAGAGGTTGTTCTGCATGTCGGAGAATGTGCGGTATTCGTTGGTGTAGTTGACAACACCCACCATGCCGAGTTTGCTCTCGCCGAGAGTCCAGCGGCGGCTCCAATCCACTCCCAACTTCAGGTCGCCGAGGGGTTTCTTGTTCTTCACTCTCCAATCGTTGTTGAATCCGCTTCCGAGGATACTTACCTCACCTTCTTTGATGTAATTGCTGCTGAGATTGGCATAGCGGAAATCCTGGAAATGGGTGGCATCATTCCAATTTCCTCCAAAGGTAAGAGAGAACGTGTTTTGAGAAGGGATGTCCTTTGTGTTGATTTGGATGAAACCACCCGTGAAGTCAGCAGGATACTCTGCACTTGGAGATTTCACGATGACGAGGTTGTCTATCTGGCTGCTTGGGATGATGTCGAACGAGAATGCCCTTGAGTCAGCCTCAGAGCTTGGAACGGCACCTCCGTTGATCCATACATTATTGTATCTTTGCGACAATCCTCTTACCATGACAAACTTGTCTTCGATGAGGCTTACGCCCGGCACACGCCGTATAACCTCGCTTGCATTGTTGTCCTGAGTACGTTTTATCTCTTGTGCCGAAATATTGTTCACGATGACGGAGCTGAGTTTTGCCGCCTCGATCATGGCGACATCGGTGTTTTTCCGTGCCATTCCTGTCACTTTAACCTCGCCGAGAGTCTGTTCGTCGCTTACCATTTCCACTACAATATCATCTTGCGTCGAACGGTCGTCTGCCAGCACTCCGTCAATTTTTTGGTTTTTATATCCTACATATTTAATAATAATAGTGTGTTTCCCGCGTTTAAGTCCTGTGAGAGAGAAATGACCGTTGATGTCGGTGGCAATGCCGCGGTCGCCCACCATAACAGTGGCTCCAATGAGCGGTTCGCCAGTGTTTTTGTCTTTTACTACTCCTTTAAGTGTGTCGGCCATTGTGGCTGATGATGTCATCACAAGCAGCGCAAGGGCTGTTACAATTCTTTTTTTCATACTCTTTGTCTCTTATTGTTCTTTTCGGGTGCAAAGGTACGAAGTGCGAATTACAATGGTGCGAACAGGATGTTACGATTATGATAAAATGGGAGAAGGGGTGTTTGGGGCATCCTCTGCGGTAGGGGAGAGATAGTTTGAGATGTCGTGTTGGAGGCGTTGGAAGAGGGGAGAGAAGACGTAGCCCATGTTTCTTTTCATCATGGTCTTCACGTCGGCGATGCTGTTTTCGTAGCAAGAGAGTTCGTTGTACATCTGAGTGCGGTGGACTGCGGTGCGGCTTATCTCCTGTTCGCGTTCCATGCGCAGGCGGTTGCACACCTTGGTCATGACGGGGGCGACGATGGTGTCGAACACGTGGTGTCCGTGCATGAAGAGATAGGTGGTGTCGGGTGTGACCCCGAGCTGTTGGAGCTCGATGTCGAGGTTGCGAATGGAAGCCTTGTGCCTTGGATAATGCTGTTGAAGGTATTTCACCTTTCGTTCCACCTTTGCCCGGAGGTGGTTGAGGCTCGCCATGGGCGAATGGATGCTGAAATTGCTCAGTTCCACGATATGGTCGAAGTCGGTGAGCGAGAAGTCCTTGTAGAAGTTTGACCTGTAGGCGAGTACCGACCAAAGGAACAGCGGGTGGCAAATAAGGGAATACTGTTTTAGAAAGGCTTGGAAGTCGAAGATGGCATGGTCGTTGAGTGTAACCATGACAGCCACGTTGTGAAGGCTTTCGGCATAGCATTGGTAATTTTCTATGG
This sequence comes from Prevotella sp. P2-180, assembly GCF_002251435.1. GTDB lineage: Bacteria > Bacteroidota > Bacteroidia > Bacteroidales > Bacteroidaceae > Prevotella. Next base: position 154,839 of record NZ_NPJI01000037.1, on the reverse strand, counting down.
CGTAGACATAGGTGTGGAAGATGTAGGGCGATTCGAGGATTTTTTTCGATGTGGCTGTCAGTCCCTGCATGAGGTAGTCGTAGTCGGCGTCGACGCATGCTATCATGTCGGGTCCTATCCTGTCGCCTATGAAGTTCATGAGAACCGACTTTTTTCCCCTTGACAATACCTTTCTTGATGGCAGCATGACTTCGAAGTATCGAGTGTCGTCTTCAAAACGGTTAAGTACCGACCTCCAGAAAAGGATGTCGTCGTAGCTTTCGACGTAAGCCACGATTTTCCGTCTTGCCTTTTTTGGTGTCATGCAATTAGCCGCCTCTTGGTATTTAGAAGTGATATTGTCTGTCAGCCTTTTGCCCATAGATGTCAGTTTTCGTTTTTAATTATGTCGCTCACCTCAGTCACCTTGTCTGTCCATCCGTTCATTATCACTGCGGGTGAGTGTGTGGTGAGTATAATCTGCACGTTAGGGTTTAGTTCGAGTATGAGGTCGATGAGCCTTTGTTGCCAGTCGATGTGCAGGCTTATCTCCGGCTCGTCCATGAAGAGCACATAGGGCTTGTTGTCCTCGATGAGCACGGTGAGCAGTATGACGAGCATCTGTTTCTCGCCGCTAGAAAGCTGGTAGGGAGTCAGTCTTTCGCCGAGTTGTGAGAAAGCGATGTCGTTCTGTGACCTTATGAGTTGCTTGCCTGTGTCGGAGAAGAGGCTGTCGATCATGCCTTGGAATTTTCTTTTTGGCTCAGAGATGGCCTGTGCCTTTACGGCGGCGTCTTCCTGTCCGCTTTGAAGGACTTCAATGATGCGGTTTCCGATGTTCACCTGGTAGTCGAGGTATTTCCGCTGAAGCTGGTATATCTGCCAGTCGAGTTCTGTGGCCACCGACGCGTCAACGATCTTGTTGACTATCTCGGTGCTCATGAGCGGGCGGTCGAAGCTTCTGATGTGGTCGTATCTTATCCATCTGGCATCTTCCGGCGATACCTTTATGTGAACCCCTCCGATGAGATGGCTTGGAAATTCGCCTCCGGGTATTAGACCTCTCACCACCTTGTTTAAGATGGTGCTTTTGCCTACACCGTTCACACCGCTAAGGATGTTTACCTTCGGATCGAGATTCCACAGTATGTGGCGTGTACCGCTCCAAAGAGAGTCTATTTCAATCTGTTTAATATAGTCAGCGTATTTTTGCATATCTTTTTTCGTGCAAATATAATGATTTTCATAATAAAATGTATACCTTTGCACCGTTTTTTAAGATTAAATAAATCGTTTTTTCGAAAAATAGTTGAATAATGGATAACAAAAAGCCTCTTTTTGCCCATCTGTGCATGTTTTTCGCTTGTGCTTTTTGGGGATTGATGGCCCCATTGGGCAAGGATGCCATGACTCACGGCCTGACGGGCATCGACATGGTCACATTTCGTGTAGCGGGAGCCGCTGTATTGTTTTGGGTGGCTTCGATTTTTGTGAAGAAGGAGCATCCTCCTGTAAAAGACATACTGTTGTTAGGTCTGGCGGGAATGTTCGGTCTTGTGTTTAACCAGTGTTGTTATACCATAGGTCTGAGCATCACCTCTCCCATAAATTCAAGCATTGTGACCACATCTATGCCGATATTCGCCATGCTTCTCTCTGCTTTGATATTGAAGGAGCCTATAACGGGTAAGAAGGCGGGTGGTGTCTTTATGGGTTTCAGTGGTGCCTTGCTGCTTATTCTCACGAGTGCCACGGCAGACAACTCGAAGGTAGGCGACTTGCGAGGTGACCTCTTGTGTATGTTTGCCCAGTTGTCGTTTGCGTTTTATCTGTCGATGTTCAACAAGTTGATAAAGCGATATTCTGTATTTACGGTAAACAAGTGGATGTTCACTTTTGCCGCCCTTGTCATCACGCCATTTACGTTTTCTCATGTGTCGTCGATAGCTTTTTCCGAGATTACGGTAAAGACATGGCTTGAGACGATGTTTGTGGTTGTGGTATGTACTTTTGTGTGTTACATTCTTACCATGCAAGCCCAGCAGGTGTTGCGTCCCACGGTGGTGAGCGTATATAATTATGTGCAGCCTGCGGTTGCGGTGATTGTGAGTGTATTGTCTGGCTTAGGTGTGTTTAAGCTGACCCATGCCCTTGCCGTAGTCCTCGTGTTCTTCGGAGTCAGGTTTGTTACAAAGAGCAGAAAAAGAAGCAATAATTAAAGATTGGGAGTTAAGGAGTTAACTTCTTTACCTCCCTATTATCTCGTTAGCGAGAACTTCAGTGAGAGACCGAAATCTTGGGTTGTGGTGGGATAGCTGCTGCTTGAGAGCAGTGGCGTGTTGGTCTGACGGTCGTAGTATGCACTGAGCGTGAGCAGGCGCGAGAGGGTGTAGTCGGCCATGAAGGAGAGCTTGAATGCCGAGTTGCCGCTGTTTGCCGAACTTGTCATGCTGGCAATGTCGCGGGTGATGGAAGCCTGCTTGCGCAACGACAGGTCGAGACGCAAGTTGAGGTCGTGGTTAGGACCGCTGCTACGGTTGCTGGTGTTAACCGTCGTTTCCTTCTCGTTAGACTTCTTCCCATTTTGGGCTTTCTTTATTTTCTTTGATGCCTTACCTGGGAACATGTTGAAATTGCTGATTTTGTATGCCATGCCAATCACCCAGTCCTTGCTCAGAGCCTCGTTTATCTGCACACTGGTCATGCTAAGGCTGAGCACTCTTGTGGTGCGGTATTCGAGCTTGCAAGTCATGTTGTTTTGCAGTGTCACGTCGATGCCGAGCAGTGGCGCAAACGACTCGTTGATGCTTACGGTGCCGATATTGTACATTGAGTTGGGGATGGGATTGCCGGTAGTGGCGTCGGTTATGAATCCCAGTCCGTTCATATACTCCTGGAATGTGCTGTAAGAGGCATAGCTGCCAATGGCGAACACGCTTTTGTAGGCATGTCGCAGAGTGATATTCTTGAAATGGTCGCTCAGCCACGGCAGTTTGCTGAGTCCGGTATATCTCAGCGACCAGTTAGGCAGCATGTTTTTGAGAGCCGGGAAGATGTTGAGCGACGAACCGCCGCTGGAGGTGTAGGCGCTGAGGAAGGCTGGTATGAGCACGTCGGCACTGTATTGTCTAACGCCGCCTACCTCGGGGTTGAATTTAGAGCCGCCGAGCTGGGTGCCGAAGGCGTCGGTGGTGCCTGCGGGATAAACGGCGTTGGCATACTGAGCTTCCACCTTTGCGCGGAACGACTCCAGCGAGGCGCAGAACGTCTCGAAGGACTTCGACCTGTAACCGTTGTTGGCATCGCCCATACCCTCGAGTGCGCTCTTAAGGCTTAGGGTGGTCATCGTGAACGAACCGCTGTGGGTGGTAGGCGCCCCCTGGTACATATATTGAATGCTCTTTGCCTTGTTAACAGTGCGGCTGGCGTTGAGGTCGATTTTCAAGTCGCGCAGAGGTTCGAGTGTCATTTTCAGCTGCAGGTCTTCGGTGGATGTGATGTTAGCCGGTGTAGCCACGCTGTCGGCGCAGTTGAGCCATCCTCTTTCAAGAGCCTTGTCGAGATAGCTTTCGCCAGTGAATCCGAAGGCGAAGTCGAGACCCGGAGCCATGGCGTCGCCGGTGCGTTGTCCGAGCATGTCGCCAATGCGGGGAACAAATCCAGGTATGGTCATCGACTGCTGGTTGCGGTAAGAGATGTTGATGTTTCTAACCATCATGAGCACCCTTGCCGTGTGTTGAAGCGAGTTGTACCACCATTGCTTCTCGAGAGGTTCCTTTGCTATGACAGAGAGCTTGATGGACGTTGTGTCGAGATTGCGAATGATGATGGTGTTGTTGTCCTTCACCTTATATTTTATGTCATAAGACCTTCCGTCTACGGTATTGGCAGTCACGATGAGTCTTTTGCTGTTTTTGCCGTGTCTTACTGTCACGGTAGTGTCAGCCTTGAGCTTTATTTCCTTTTGGAAAGCATTTTTGTTCAGTGGCAGTTTTCCGTTCTGCTTCTCGTCTTCCTTTGAGTTCTTTATGCCTCCAGGCTTGTCGCCATTACCTTTGTCGCCCGGCTTTTTGGGTGTAGTCATTGCCGGCTTTACGGCTTTTTTGGTGCTGGCAGTACTTTTCTTAAACCTGTCGTTAGTCTTCTTGAGGAACGGGAAAAGGTTGTAGAACGACTCAAGGTTGAGGGTAGACGTGATGTTGAGATTACGGTTGTTGCTGATGGTGTTGCCGAGCGAAGTGCCGTCTTCCATCTCCGAACCTCTTGCCCATGAGTATGAGGCGTTGTATGAAGCGTTGGCGTTGAGCCAGTTGAGTATTGGCAGCTTGTTAAGCGGCAGCTGGTATGACGAGGTGAACTGCTGCTGGTATTCGAGTGGTGTGCCAAGGTTTCGTAGACTTCTTCCCACCGAGTCTTTCCATACCTTGTAGTCGTCGGGATAGAGGTCTTTGTTTACAGCCATGTACGGCTCTTCCACCTCAGCGTGGGTGGCGCTTTGGAATGAGGCATGGAGGTTTTTGGTGAGGTCCCATCTCATTGAGAACTCACGATTCCAGAGGTATTGCTGGCTGAAGGTGAGCGGCAGCGACGACCCGGAGAGCTGTTCGAGGTCGCGCTCCTGCATCTCGTAGTAGTTGCGTGTTATTTCGCTGTTGAAGGTCACGCTTTGCGGCAGGTAGTTGAATCCTATGGCTTTGGGGAAGGCTATCCACTTGCTCTTGCCCTTCAGGTTGCGGAATGGCTCGAAGGTCTTGTAAACGGGTGAGTAGCTGTAGTTGAACGAGCCTCTCCACTGGTCTTCCCTTTCCCATGCCGTGGTCTCGCCGGTGTTGTAGCGGTGGGCGTGGCTGTAGCTGAAGGAGAAGTTGGCTGGGTCGTAAGGCATTGGGTGACGTTTGGTCTTTATTCCCACCCTGACGTTAGAGAGCGAGAAGTTGGTAGTTGTAGACTTGGTCACGGCAATGGACTCTATGGAGTCTCTTTCATGCTTGTCCAATGCCGACTCGAGAGCGTCTTCAAGGAGCATGTCGGTATCGAGCGGATTGTATCTTGGTCTTGTCTCCTCTTTTGTAACGGAGTAGTAGAGTGGGGCGGTGACCTTCGCCTTGTCGGGGAAAAACTTGCCCAACTCGAGGTTTGTGGTGAAGCTGTATGTCTTGAAGTCGTCGGTGGAGCGTTGTGTCACTCCCTCTTCAAGACCTCCGAATCCGTCGGTGGTGATGCGTCCTGTGAGGTTCAACGTACCGAAGTCAGACAGTTGCACGTTAAGGGCTCCCGATGCCGCCCATCCGCCCTTGTTGTTCGACTCGAGCAGTCGGAGCTCGTTCACCCAAACCTCTCCCGACTTTGCCGCAGCGGAGAGGTTTCTTACGCCGATGAGCATGGTTTTCACCTCACCGATGGACGGATTTCCCATGATGGAGATGCGGTTGTTGGGACGGTCGGAGTCATATTCAGAGTATTCGCGGTTGTATGAAGCGGTTCCGTTGGCCCTTGCTATGTTTCTCGCTTTCTTCACCTGAGTGAGCTTTTGCAGTTCGATGTCGAGCATGTTTTCTTCCGGCCACACCTTTCTTCGGCTGTCGCTTGAGCGATAGTCGTATTTTCCTTCAGGCGTGAGCTTGAGAGGTATCTCGTACTCATAATAGTTGTTGGTGTAGTCGCTGCCGAGACGAATGAACACTGCGAGCTGGTCGTCGGTGAGCATGGTAGTGTTTTGCTGAAGGGCGTTGGCGTGGACGAACATCTGCAGGCGCTTGTACTGTCTGAGGTCTATGGTGTTGGTTTTGTACACAGCCTTTGCCTCACCCTTCTGCAGGTTGTTGACGGTCATGTTTAGGGCCTGCTCGTTGTTTTCCACAAGTTGTGGCTGTGAGGGGTCGGTCACTCGGCTGATGCCCGGTGGCAACACGTAGTTGACAGGCATTTTGTCGGTGTGCTCCTCAATGTTCACGGCACTTGTCTCCAATGTTCCACCGCCCTGAGCGCCAAGTTGTTGCTCATAGGTTCTCCATTCTCCCCTTACGAGGTCGAGGCTACCGAATCGCAGTATTATAGGCTCTTTGAAATGAGTGAGGAACATGCGGAAGAAACGTATGCTAGTAAGGTCGCTTATGGAACCGATCTTTTCCCTGTCGGCAGAGTTGAGCGGCACTCGGAACTTATACCAGTTCACCTTTTCTTTCTTGCCGTTTCTCAGTGGCGCGAGAGACTCTCTGATTTCCGTGAGGTAGTTTTGTCCTATCCGGCTTTCGTTGAGGTCTTCGGGTCTGAGACTGATGCGGTACTGGTAGTATCGTTCGTATTCGTTGAGCGTATAGTCCTGGTTGATGTCCTCCACGTCAGGTGTCGACTTGTATGAAGTGTCGTAGCCCTCGGTGTTGTTGTCGTTGTCGGGCGAGTTGCCTTGTGGGTTGTTTATGCGTTTGTATCTTTCGTGTATGGAAGCCTTCCGCTCGTCGAGTTCCTTTCCGCGGAAATACTGGTAGTTGTCGTTTGCGGGGTCGTTGAGCCATGCGTTGCGGATGCTGTCGTTGGTCACGGTCTGTGCAAACTGTAGGAAGTCGGCATAGCTTTCAAACGCCTGCTCTTCTGTGTCGTTGAGTCCGTTGTAGCCCACGTCCTGCTTCTCCCTTGCGCCTGTTGTGGTGGCGAAGGCATAGGTTTGGGTGGCCTGGACCGGTATTTTTCCCCATTGTGTGGTTGTAAAACTGCTGGTGCCGTCTACAGGCATGCCGCTTTCGTAGAATTTCTTTCCGTCGCGCAGTATGTCCTCGCTCACTTCACCGAGGTTGAGGTACAGGTCGCCTCCAAAATCAGATGCGTTGGCGCTTTCGCGAGTGTAGATGAACGGGTCGAGGAGCCAGAATTCCACATATTCTATATTTGCCGCCTCGAAGTCGTTGGTGTCGAGCTTACGCATCATGCCTCCCCACTTGCCGTAAGGGTTGGCAAGTGTTCCGTCGGCGTTCATCTGTGTGGAGAAGTTATACGGACCGCGTTCGGTGGGGTAGTAGGCGAGGTTGAGTATGGAGAGTGTGGAAGTGGCTCCGTTGTAAGTGCTTTGGTCGCGGTTGGGATAAAGCTCGCTCACGTATACCTCTCTTACATAGTGGTTTGAGAGTTGTTCGAGGTCGCTCTTTATATGTGCCGGCGTGAGCGACGAGCTTCTGTAGGTGAACAGTGGGTCGATGGTGTACCAAGCCATTTGTGCCCTGTTGAATCCGCTGCTTAGTCCGCTTTTGTCGTCATGTTCGCTGAAAAGCGTAGGCACGCTTGAGAGCACCCACGACTTGGGGTCGCTGATGTCGATATTGTTTTTCGTGTTTTCGAAGTCGTCGAGATAAGAGGCATTATCCTGTGTGCCTCCTGCCTGTCCTGCAATGAGTTGTGCGAATTCTCCAGTGAAGGAGATGTATGATGGCTTGGTGAGGTGAAGCAACGGCAGCTTGTCGAGCATGTCGGTGAGCCACTGGCTTTCATGTTTCCAGTTGATGTTCAGCCCCCAGAGCATGTTGTTGAGCGGCTCGCTGCCCATGGTCACCTTTGATGTGAGCGACTGCTCGCTGAGTCTCTGGAACGTACCGCTGAGCTGGAAGTCTTTGGTAAAGTCGTATTCCCAGTTCACACCATACATGGTCTTTCGCTGCATGCCGTATTCCGTGTCGGTCTCGAGTGATACGTTTATCGACGTGCCGGCATCTATGATGCTTTGGTTCAGGATGGTAACCTCTCCGGCTGAGTAGTCCACGGAGTAGTCGCTGCCCTCGTTGAGCACTACGCCACCGGCGGTAACCACTACCGAACCTCTTGGCACGTTGTAGGCTCCGAGTGAGATGACGTTAGCCGATGAACCCTTGAACTGTCCAGTGAGAATATATTTGTTTTTGGTGGTCATCTGTCTTGCCGTGGTCTGTGTTTCGGTATACAGTTCGCGGAAGGCATACTGTTCAGCCTTTGCGCTGTCGATGCCGGCAGATTTTAGTTGGTTGAAGAGGTAGTCGCCGAATGGCTCCGCCTTTGGGAAGAACACACGTCCGTTGCTCACGGTGTAACCTTGGACGTAGTCGAAATATCCGTTAGGGTTGGGCTTGTCGTTGTTGTCGAGACGGTCGGCTCCGAGAAGTCTGATGAGTGTGCGGTCCTTTACCTGCTGTTCGGGTATGTAGTTGAGATACACTCCGGCCGTGTCGCTCTTGAATTTCACGTCAAGTCTGAATTTCTCCTTTTCCACTGTGGAGGCAAGGTAGTACACGTTTTTCATCATCAGTCGCCAGTTGGGCGCAGCTGGACTGTTGTTGGTGTTTTTCAGGCTTTTCACAAAGAGGGCTTCCGAGGCATCCTGCCTGTCGGTGGAGAACTCGCCCACTTGGTATGTCTGTCCGCCTACCGTGTATTCGAATGCTATTGCGAGTACTTGGTCTGTTTGGAGAGTGGTTTTCAGCGATACATATCCGAGGCTGCTGTTGAGTGAATATTCCGACGAGGTGAGCAGTCTTGCGCTTTGCACTTTCTCATAGTCCACGCCTCCCTCAAAGCCTGGTATGGCATCGAGCACGGTGGAAGTCTGGTCGATGTTTCTTGCCTCGGCGTATGTGGTGGTCATCTGCTGGTATTCGGAGTTGGCGGAGTTTGACGGAGCCTGTCCGGCTGCCCCGCCGCCCCACATCGAGTTGCTGACATGCTGGCTTTCGCCCAGGTCGGTGAGGGCTATCACGTTTCTTGAGTTGCTTGTCGTACCGGTCTTGTTTGTAACCCATATCTCCACCCTGGTGATTTTCACTCCTGTGGTGAGGTTGGGCAGTGTGGCCATAGCCTTGTCGTATTTCTCCCTGAAATAGTGTGAGAGGAAGAAATGCCGGTTTTCTTCGTAGTCGGCAATGTTAAGTTCGAAAGGCGTGAGTTGGGTGCCTCCTTTCGACGATACACTTTTCGTGGCAGATTTTTTCTGCGACACCACGGTTTGCAGCTTCAGTTTGCCGAACTGCATGTCTGTTCTGATACCGAACAGCGACGATGCTCCCTTTACGAGTGAGGAGTTGGAAGGAAACGACACGTTACCAGCCTCCACTAGTTTTATTATCTCGTCTTCCTTTCCTTCGTATTTCAGTTTGATGTTTTTTGCGTCGAAGTCGAAGGTGGCGTCGGTGTTGTAGTTAAGGTTCATGTTCACCTTGTCGCCCACTTTACCTGTCATGTTGAGATTTATCTTCTCGTCGAAGTCAATCTGCTTTGTGTTTCTGTTTCTTATGGGCAGCGAGGGATTGTCTATGCTTTTCATGGTAGCGCCGAGTTTCAGCTCTGCCGTACCCTGAGTCTTTATTCTCACTCCACCGGGACCGAATATCTTTTCCGCCGGTCCGAGGTCGAAGTGCATGTCGGAGAATGAGAACTTGTCCTTTCCCTTGTTGGCCACCGCCTCTTGGTTCTTTGTCTTGAAGAATTGTTTCATGGCCTGCCTTTCGGTCCATTTGCGGTATTCGTCAGGAGTAAGGAGTATTGGGGTGTTGAGATACGAGCTGCCTATCTTTGTCCCTATATAGTATAAGCCCGTAGAGTCGTTGTATTCAGTAGTTTGTGCTATGTTCTCCGGGTTTTTCAGGTCGATGGCTATTGAGTCGATGTCGTCGGAGGTGAGAGGTGCGGTACGCTTCACTTTCCATCTCGATTTTGCTGCAGAATCGGGCACGACATCATCGTCCGTCACGACAATCTGGTTGCTGGTGCCCTGTCGCGCGGTACGGTTGTCCTGCGGTGTGGCGAAAGCACACACGCAGACCAACGATGCCAATATGATCTTTATTCTGTTCAATCTCTATTGATAAAAACGTAGAATGATAGATATTATTGTGTGGGGCAGAGATATATTTTGGACGCAAGCTGCCGATTTTGTATCATTTAAACCAAAGAGATGAAGAGAAAAAGAGATTTATCGTTTTATAGAGTAGGTCGCAAGCGACGGAGGACACAGAGTTTCTATGACATTCTACGACAGGAAGGACGAAATAGATTATTTAATTAAAGATTTCACTATATCAACGGAGTCATAAAAACAGGAAGCAGAGTGGTGGCTCCGTCTTTGGCATAATCCTTGGTATATATGAGATAACGCTCTCCTATTCTGTCTGAATATTTGTTGCAGAAAGCATCAAGCGAGGCATGCGTCTTGTAGCCTGATGACTTTACCTCTATCGGACACACCTTGCTGCCACGGGAAATCAGGAAATCCACCTCGTAAGAATGTTTCTCGTCCTTAGCCCACGTGTGATAATAAATGTTGTTGCCACTTGCCACCAACATCTGCGCCACCAAATTCTCATAGACATAACCAAGATTAGCCGACAACTTGTCGCTCAACAGTTTCTGGTAGATAATATTCTCTGTAAAATCCTTATCCCAAAATGCAAGTGTAACAAACAAACCTGTATCTGCTGTGTAAATCTTGAAGCATCCATTATCCTTAGTCAATCCCATACCCACCGACGGTTCTTTCACATTGTATGCCACATTTGCCACCTTGCTTTCCTCAAGGCACTGCATTGCCTCTGCCATCTTGTTTTCTGATATTCTACCCACTGCAGAAGAGAATGAATACTTTGAGGCATTACGGCTAAGTTGCGACGGTATGGAAAGAAACATTCTCGACACAACACCGGAAGAATCAACCTTCAACAGGTCATCATTATATAGATTGATGATATTCCGCTTCACCTTGTCCACCATCTGAAGGTTGTTAGTGTCAAGCATTTCATTCACGGCCTGCGGCATTCCTCCCACAAGCATATACAGCCGCAAGTCACGCATCGCACTCCTAAGCGAAGGTCCGACCTCCATTCCCTTTTCCAGCATTTGCCTGTAAATGTCAATGGAAACTTCATCGCCCATTGCCCATCTGAATTCCTCGAAATCCATTGGATTCATCTGCACACGTTCCTCTTCGCTCGGGATGGTGATGCTTTCTGTGTTCTTGCGAATACTGATGAGCGACCCCGTCTCAATATAGTCATAACGCCCGTCTGCCACAAGATATTTGATTGCCTGACGGGCCTTCGGACAATTTTGCACCTCGTCGAATATTATCACTGAGTTGCGCTTATGAAGGTTTACATGGTATGTTGCCTGCAGGAATATGAACAATCTGTCGATATCCATCAGGTCATCAAATATGGACTTAACATCCTTCGATGCCCTGTTGAAGTCAATTAGGATATAAGACTTATACTCGTTTTTTGCAAACTCCTCCACAATCGTAGATTTGCCCACACGCCTTGCTCCCTCAATGAGCAAAGCTGTACGTCCTGAAGACTCCGACTTCCACGTCAACATCTTCCCGTAAATCTTTCGTCTAAACACTCTCTTCATAGATGCCAATATGTTGATTTCGGGTGCAAATATACAACTATTTCTTCTTTCCCCAAAATTTTTTAGCACTAAAATCGCGGTTTCCCCGAAATTTTTATTGCCCGAAATCGTGGTTTCCCCAAAATCTTTACCTCAGTTTCATATCCACATGAGAGACATCGCGTCTTTCTACTCTTTGACATACAATCATGCTCATTGCTTACTCATCCCTTGCGCATGACATAATCTTCAACTTTTTCTATCACTTCTATCACCAAATATCGCATGTGATATTTTTCTATGTATAAGGGTTTTATTTAAACCAAAGAGATGAAGAGAAAAAGAGATTTATGGTTTTATAGAGTAGGTCGCAAGCGACGGAGGACACAGAGTTTCCATGCGGCAAACATAATGCGCAGCTCTCTATGAGCTCTAAATGCCTTGGCATTCAACCTCTTTCGTTAGTATAAAAACTCTTAATCTCTTAAACTCTGTGGTTCAAAATCATTTGCAATAGTTGAGTTCTTATATTGTAAACATTGAGATTGCGGGCAGAAAGAACTGAAAGTGTTGCATTAGGGCCCTGGAGGTTGTTTCCATAATAAAAAAACTACCAAATAATTTGGAAAATACAAAATAATATGGTACTTTTGCAAAAGAATCATTCATCTCAGCTACAGTTTTTACGTTCCTAGTATATTTAAACCGACAAACGTATATATTATAACTTGAATAACAAAACTAAAAAAAAACATATGAACAAACTTCAAAGTCTACTTTTTGCGACAGCACTCGCAGCCTCGCAGCTATCAGTAACGGCACAACAGTCTGCCACGTGGAATCCTAACCTCCCGGGCGGGAAATACAAAAACCCGGTTATCAACGCCGACTATTCCGACCCAGACGTCTGTCGAGTGGGAGAGGACTACTATATGACATCCTCAAGTTTCGCCTGTTTCCCAGGACTGCAGATACTTCACAGCACTGACCTCGTGAACTGGAAAATAATAGGTGCAGCACTCGTGGACGACTATCCCGTATTGCCTAAATTTCAGGGCACTGACCTCGACTGGCATAAGCGCATACAGCACGGAAACTATGTCTGGGCTCCTGCCATACGACATCACGACGGCTGGTTCTACATCTATTGGGGAGACCCCGACCAAGGACTTTTCATGACAAAGACACAAGATCCAAGGGGGACATGGACTAAGCCAGTGTGTGTGAAAGAAGGAAAGGGGATGATAGACTGTTGCCCGCTATGGGACGACAACGGAAAGGCTTATCTCTCGCATGGCTGCGCCGGGTCAAGGGCTGGAGTGAAGTCGATATTGTTTGTGGCTCCCATGTCGCAGGACGGTACAACGGTGACAGGTCCTTCGCGCATCGTATACGACGGACATGAAGACCAGCCCACCATCGAGGGCACAAAGTTCTATAAACGAAACGGATACTATTATATCATGTCGCCGGCTGGAGGCGTGAAATATGGATGGCAGGTCATCATGCGTTCGCGAGACCCGTTCGGACCTTACGAGGAGTATGTGGGACTGGCACAGGGAAAGACACAGGTGAACGGACCTCACCAAGGGGCTTGGGTGGACACCCCGTCGGGCGAAGACTGGTTTCTGCACTTCCAAGACAAGCATGCCTATGGAAGAGTGGTTCACTTGCAGCCGGCACGATGGGTTGACGACTGGCTCGTGATTGGCGACGATAGCGACGGCGACGGATGCGGCGACCCAGTGGCACAGTGGAAAAAACCGGCACTAAAAGCCTCAGAGGACGTGCAGCCACAGGAGAACGACGAGTTTGACTCTACAGCACTTGGCCTGCAGTGGCAGTTTGAGGGACCTTTCAGTCATTATTGGTATTTCTGCGACGCAAAGAAATCAAAGCTACGCCTCTATGGCATTCAGCAACCTGAAACATTCAGCAACCTCTCTGACATGCAGAACACACTGCTTCAGAAGTTTCCCGCCGAGAACTTTACTGTCACCTCAAAACTGAAGTTCATACCCAACGACCAAAACAAGAAGAGGGGTGAGCAGGCTGGATTCATCATCAAGGGTCTTGACTATGCAGCCATAAAGTTTGCCACCACCTCTGAAGGCTGTTTCATGAGACTCGTGAAGTGTAAGGACGCGATGAAGGGGGGAAAGGAAGTGACTGAGGTCGAACTGCCGATGTCGCTCATAGAACAGGAAAAGCCTTACACCCAGCGATATGCCGTTGACGACATTCCGCAGCCGCGCCACGCCACGCCTGACATCTATGTGCGTACAGTGGTGAAGAGTGCGGGAGTGGCAAACTCCATTACATCCACGGCACAGTTCCTATATAGTCTTGACGGAAAGAAATACAAGAAGTTAGGCGAACCATTCCAAGTGAAGGAAGGAAAGTGGATAGGGGCAAAGGTGGGATTCTTCAACTGTCGCTCGACGGTGAGCAACGATGCTGCCTTCCTCGATGTAGACTGGATAAGGTTCTCAAGGTAGAAGTTTTGGCAGATTTCACTTTTTTATGAACATTTTTGCCTGTGTTCTTGTAAAAGTCATGGAAAATGCGTAACTTTGCCAGCAAAAAAGAATGATCACATATAATTGCGAGGGCGTGAAAATGCCCAATATAAAGAAAAGGGAGACCACGGCTTGGATAAAGGCCGTGGCCGCCGACTATGGACGTAAGGTAGGGGAGATAGGGTATATGTTTGTTGACGATGAAAAGATTCTCGAAGTCAACCGCGAATATCTCGGCCACGACTACTATACTGACATCATCACTTTCGACTACGACGAGGGCAACCGCATTAATGGCGACCTGGTTATCAGTCTCGACACCGTACGCACCAATGCCGAGCAGTTTGGAAAGACCTATGACGAAGAGCTCCACCGAGTCATCATCCACGGCATACTACATCTCTGTGGCATCAACGACAAAGGTCCCGGTGAGCGTGAGATAATGGAGGCTGCTGAGAACAAGGCGCTTGGAATGAGAAGAGAGTGAGATTATTAAGTATGATAAGTTTGGAAAAGAAAAATCCCTGTAAGTTTATGGCTTACAGGGATTTTAAATAGATGGGTGCCCGGTGGGACTCGAACCCACGACATTCAGAACCACAATCTCTCTTGTATAGTCGTCTATCCAATTGATATTCACCAAGTTAATGAACTCTCAAATTGTTCTTCGGTAAACTATAAGTAAACATCGGAACTTTTGCAAAGGTAATCATTTCCCACGAAAATCCACCATAAATCGGAAGTAAAATGATAATCCATGTAAAATAATCATATTTTCTTGTTTCCTTGATAATGGCAGTTCCTCTATTTCCGAGTTTATATAAAAAGTAAAGGTAGCACACCTAACGAGATTTCTCTTGTTATGATGCACCACCTATTTTTATTATTAAGGTGTTCTCCACTCTGTAGCATCTGGTTCTGTCAAATCCAAGTTAGATTCCTTGCTGAAATATCTAATGAAGTTCAAATATGATGTATCTTTAAATTCCCTGACTATAGCTTTGTTTATCGCCTAATTATTCTTGATAAAGTATTCTTCTATAGTTTCTTCTGGTTCGACTTTATAGAAACGCAACCAAAGCTTTGCAATCTATTTATTCCAAACACACCACTCACCATAATGGTATATTCTGGCGGTATCAAAGAGTGTATTTGACTCTCTCTCATTTTATCACCAGATCTGAGATCGAGTATTTGAAATGAAGGATTATGCGTCAGGTAGTTTCTCAATCTGGTGAATAGTGCTTTTAAATCTCTGGAATAACCGATCTTACAGTAGTTCCCGCTTTTTATGAAGTATAGCATAGCTTATAATTTTCATGAATTAAAGATGATCTTAGGTCTGTATATTTCAACGAACTTTATAACTTTTCCATCTACTCGTTTGCTTATTGGATCAGAACATTCAAACCACTTGTGCAATTCCTTTGCTTTCGCATTGTGTTTGATGGCTAAATGTAAATAAGACTCTTCTATGATACTATTAGCTTTAGCAACTGTGATAGTAGCTGGTACTTCAATGCTGTTGATTATCATCTTTGCTAAACGCTAATCTGCTGTTTTGTCAGTCTCCAGACTTGTTAAGGCATTTTCCACAGACTTCTTGATATAGCGCATACCCCTTACTCTCTCAATGCCTAACTTATGATATGCCTCTCTTACTAATGGCTGTTCTTGTTCTATTGCTAACAGTTGTGGTGAGAATTGATTTCCAGAGATTATTTCAGCATACTATAGAAAAGCGTCCTTAAATGATAGCTTCTTTGTAGAAATGGTATCATCAGCTCTTACATATTCGGCACTGATAGTTTCGATTCCATTATCTTCAAAACTCTTTTTTATGCTGAGGCCGCTTTTATAAACCACTTCATTTACTTGGAAATTGTATAGCTCCAGTTTCGGCAGCATATCGTTTAGAATGAATTTGTCGTTAATGCTATCATAGCTCATGTAAAGTTTGTTAAGGTCATGCTTTAGTTTGTCTCTGAGGTTATCTTTCACTTTTTGGTTTTTGGCACTATTGAATAGATCTATTGTCTCACGTGCTGTGTCTAATGCTTCATTGGTCTTTGCCTCCATCTCCTTATAAGTCATATTAAGATTGAGTTTCTTGTATGTCGTATTGAAGATATGCACGATGAAGTTCCTAAAAGGATTTGATTTTGTTCTGATTCGACCTGCTATCTACGGTATGTCCGTGTCTATGCTCGCTAATGTATGGGGGTTAGACTGAGTGCTGACAACGAAACATAGCCCTGTCTCACTAAAGTAATCTGCACCCTCAAAAGACTTTGCAGTTATGAAGTTGAACATCTTATTTGGGCTTCGGCTATTGCTAATGGTATATCCCATCAACTTTTCTCTGTTTTCGGGAGTGTCAGCACATATTATTCTTACCTCGTCATTGCTAAGGTGGCAATGCTTCAATATTGCGACAATATCGGTTACACTGTTAATGAAGAAAAAGGCTTCATAGCTCCTGACTCCTTCTTTTGAAGTTATGAAACCGTCTCGTTTGTATGCGTTGATGATATTGGCTGCTAATGAATAAGGCTTGTTGGTCTGCTGAAGCTCTACAGTCAATTTATCTAATGAATTTCCCCAGTCCGCTTGTATTTCGTCAACATCAGCTAAACAATTAGGCTTAAAAGATGGCAGTATCGGAGTTGCAGACATGAAGCAGAAAGACTTGAACCTTCTGAAATTATCTAAGACACCATCAATCGCTTTCTACCTATAAGAGTAGGCTTTGAGCAAGCAATGATATTCGTCTATTAGTAATCTAAAGTTATGTGGCACAATGAAATCTAACAGCCTCGGCACTTTATCGTATGTGCAAATAATCTTCTTCGTTCCGTTTGATTCGATATAACGGACTAAATCTTTTCTCACATCATTATCAAATTTTCCAAACAATCCAAAGACCGACTGTCCTGTGCCGTCATGGAACTTGATAGTGGAAAATCCTGCATCTATTCGACCTGTTTTGTTAATGATCAGCTCTGTTGTGGGTACTGCGATAACATAATCTTCTGAATTGCGCAACACTACTGTTGTGCCTCCGCATCCTGTCACTACTTTGTTAAAGATGCAGTTGTGAGGTAAATCTTCCATGTGAAGGAATCCGTCACTTGAATTAATTGGTAATTTTTCCATAATCGATTATCGTTATAGTTAATAGTTGATCTGAAAAATGAAATAGTTGATCTATGTGCCATAAATGGCTTGTAACTGATTTTCAGTTCTCTATCTAAAGGGGGATAATTTGCAAATATCGGTTACACCAGAATCCAAGAAAAAAGTGCCATATAAGACACTCTTCCTTGCTTTAATATATATAATAGATAACAGATATGGTTTAGAAATTTCTTGTTGAGGCTCGAATCAGAGTTGTAAATTACAAAAAGGATAAAATTAAAGAATTTAGAGACAAGATTAAAGAATGACTCTGATTCTTAACCTCAACACACTAATATATCCATTAGTGAATGAGAGTTCAAGTTAAAAATCTTAAATGTCTGGAATTGACAAAATGGA
Source organism: Prevotella sp. P2-180 (assembly GCF_002251435.1). GTDB lineage: Bacteria > Bacteroidota > Bacteroidia > Bacteroidales > Bacteroidaceae > Prevotella. Next base: position 137,464 of record NZ_NPJI01000037.1, on the reverse strand, counting down.
TTGATTTTGTACGGAATCCATTAAAAAGGAAAACAGCCACCACATTAATGTGATAGCTGCTTTGTAAAACTCATGTTGGCATAGCCTTTTGACTTTTCATTCTTAAAGCCGATAAGATCAGCGAAATACGGGGCATTACCCTTTTTGATGTCCTTTTCCATAGTCCGAATTTTTAATTGATTCAACGTAACTTATCTGAAAACGATTGATTCAAATAGAAAAGTGGTGCGCACCCGCGAAGTCACTTTGAATCAATCTCTAAACAAGTATATGTATTCCGAATCAGACTTCAAAATGGAACTTCTCATTTCTTAATTATACCACAAGATATAGCGATTCTATGAAATAATCTATTATGAGAGAGGGGACAAATTAACAATTCGAGCAACAAGCTTAGGAGTTCTCAATAAAATATTTTAAAGCGTAAGTTGCTTCTTGTGCTATCAATTCGTAAATGGGGCATACCCTAAGAATAGACCTTGTCAGTTCTTAGATAGTTGGATGTAGAGTTATGATAGTTAACTTTGTATTCAGGGGCAGTATGGTTATGATGGAACACCTGCGACAAAAATATAAGCAAAAAACTTGGTCGGTTTGGACTCTCATTGGTTGCCAATGATGCTTTTCATTGAGTTTTGGCAATCTTGGCACAATCCGTTTTTCATGTAGAAGGTATTCTTGCCATGGGCATCCTGCATCAGGCACTTCGGGGCATTCTTCTTGCAATGCGGCAAACCGCGAGAATGCAGGAATTCATGGATTGTTACTTTCCATAAGTCATCCTTTCGTTTCAAGCGATAAGTAGAAACTACACAAGCTTCACCAGGCAGGAAACTCAATCCCATGATTCCATAGTTGTATTGTCTATGAATAGAGGTAGATATGTCGCGATGCGTTAGACCAATGGTTACAAAATCGGATCCCTGGTTCTGTTGCTTCAAGAAACCAAGTATCTTTCCTGCCCAATATCTGTTTCTCGGCTTGTAAAGACAAGAAGCAGGAATATCTTTCTTGGGTAGCACTTCTATCTCGGACAGATAGATGGGAACCAGATGCTTTTCCAGCTCCTCCTTCAATTGATTTGCTTCCTTCTGGGAGAAGTCTCCAAGCGGTTGAAGGTCAATATGAATGAAACTTTCCGGTGGACAGGTACAGAGGGTACCAGAGTCTGCTTCAGTGCTGCTTGGCTTTTTCCCACTACTGCAACTACTCATCAAGATGATAATCAGTCCTACGGCTAATGTTACGAATGATTTTCTCATAATTGTATCTCTTTTAATTTACAGTTTAAATGAATCATAGGGACAGGTACATCGACCCGAGAGTGAACTGATGTACTGAAGTGAACCGATGTACCTATCCCTAAGACCCTCATAATCAGGCAGAACGACAAACCATCTGCCATCTTCCCTTTTCTCAAATGTTAACTCCATATTACCAATGATATTTTCTAATAAGTTGCTTAAAAACAGGCTCGTCCGTTATAGAAGCAAAGAGTAAGGCGCAAGTACGAATTTTCAGCACACCTAATTTACTAAAGACTTCATATACGGGTTTGTCGCTATCCAATAGAACTTGAAAAGCTCTGATTAGTCTTTCTCTGAGGATTGGATGCTCAATGTAAGCTTTTGCCTCTTCACGACTGTTGAGGCCATAGAAGTCTGTGAGTTTACTTGTACCAGACCTTTTCAACTGAGGATATACATACCTTACCCAACATTCAAAATCGGGCTTCCCTTCTTGGATTTCAATCAGGGCTTGTTCATACAAGGTGTTACCATGAATGGTTTTCCCCTCTTGTGCTGTAATGAATCTTTGTAAATCTTCCATATAATAATACTACCAACGATATTTGCTCTTTATTTGTTTAAACACGGGAATACCCGAAACAGAGGCGAATAATAAGATACACGACCTAACTTTAATTACATCGTCGCCAAAGATTTCGTATATGCTGTATTTGTTATCTAACACCGCCTCGCATATTTCAACCAAGTGTTTTCTTAAAGTGGGATGGTTTATATACTGAAAAGCTTCTAACCTTCCGTTTATTCCGTAGAATAATGCAGGGCGACTATGCGTTCCCTTGATACCAGCCATCTGAGGAAATATATACCATATCCAGTGAGTGACTTTTCCACCTGCTTTAACCTCCTTCAAGGCTTGTTCATAAGAACTTACTACGTCACCTTCATTTACGCCACGCCCTGCTCCTTCATGTGCATTTAGGAATCTCTTTAGGTTAGAGCATCTATTGTTGACAATGGATTCGATATAACCATCATCTTCACCAAATAGACAATCAAGTTTACTCATTAGCTGCTGTGCTTCCATACAACCCAGTAATGCGAACTCAATGAGGCTTGAACGTAACAATCTTAATTCTTTTCCATTAAATACATCTGCTGACAATTTAGCATTTATCAAAGCTCTACAATTTGGGCGAAAGATTTTATCCATAAACTCTGGATCTATGCTTAAAGCCATAAAACCATAACGAGTTAGGATTGGGTAATCTTTTTCTGCCCCCACAGTTCCCTCATAGACAGGAAAGTATCTCAGCATTTCAGATAATGGGCGCAGATTGTCATACGAAACGTTCTCTGACAACAAATCTTGCTTATATGTTTCGAGTAATTGTATATCATGCTCCGTCTTGGGATACCTGTTATACACAAAATCCTTGTCTATCTGATTCATCGTAATAATCTTATTGGTGTTCTACAAATAAAATACAAATACCATGCCATGAATATCTTATCAATATGGCTTTACTTCATATAAATCTTCTGGCACAATTATACTCCCAATTAAGCAACTATAAACCGTTGCTTTATATGCAAAGCATAGATGATGGAATGCTGGTCTTGTAGCACACGACCTATGCCACCAAAATTCATCTGGAGTTTCACCTGTTTCTTTATCTTTAAATTGTTCCGTTATATAATCACCGAGGTCACGCGCAAAGTCATTACTCCAAAGGATAACCTCATTACAGAGCCTATCCGAGAAATTTCTAGCGTTAACAATCGTATCGTTTACCATACTAGTATTATTTATTCAACATTCCATTATCGATCATCCATTCAACAATATTGTGGAAAGCATCGCCAGCCATGCCGCCACCGCTTGCGGGAAGTCCTATTTTGTTCAGGCTCACAATCATGCTGTATTTAGGCTTATTGGCAGGGAAGAAGCCACAAAATGCTACTTGATATTCGGAAACAGCATTGTCCCCTTCGTAATATTCATTAACCTGTGAAGTGCCTGTTTTTCCTGCCACTAATATTTTGGCAGAACCTGCTTTATGTCCCAATCCTTGACTAACCACATGTTCTAATGTCTGCTGCATAAGAGCAATATTCTCTTTTTTAGCAATCTGCTCATTGACTACCTCAGCAGTGCCTGGCACAAATGTTGGCTTCACCATCTTACCATTATTAGCGATAGCATTATAGAAAGTCAGCATCTGGATTGGGGCGATTTTCCTATTGTAGCCTATCGCACTCCAGAGAATATCCTTATTCACCCAATCGGAATCTTTCGGGGAACTATAGACAGAAGGACGCAAACCTTTAATTCCTTCAATGCTATTTGGCTGTCCAAAACTCATAGAGTCAAGTTTGTTGAAATAATCCTGTTCGTGTCCTTTAAAAAGACTCCAAATCGTCTTACTGATTCCGATATTCGAGCTAACCCCTAATGCCCGATCCAATGTCACTCCACCATAACCGCCTCTACGCCAGTTATGATCCTTCATTATCCGATCATCATCTATCTGCCACACACCATTACCAGTATCTACAACATCTGATAGATGAGCTTTCCCCGATTCTAATCCTACTAATAATGATACTGTCATAGTTAATGCTCCTAATTCCTGTTGATAGGCAAAGTTCTGGCATGGTTGGAACTTACCTTCAAAGTTACGTTCACGACCAGCCATAGCAAGTATTTCTCCTGTTTGAACATTCATAATAATCACCTGACCTTGCAAACCGTTAATCTCTGTTAGCTTGTCATTCAAAAGAGAGTCTGCGGCATGTTGCAATGCTGGGGAAATTGTTGATCCTTCTTGCGACATCGGTAATGTGTTGCCAGTAGAGCTACACCTATTGTAGATAAGATAGCAGACAATAGTAAGTACCACACAAGCGATAGCTACTATCCATTTCCAATTATTGCTTTTTCTATTCTCAGTTCCGAGTACCTGTAATTCGTCATTATTCATAACTTGCCCTCCTTTTCCGATTCAATCAGGGTTTTCAATTGTTTAAGAGCCTCCTTTGAAGCCTGTAAAGTAAAAGCCAGATTCACTTCCATGTTCGACATTACTAACTGTTGTTTGTTGACATTAATCTTAAAGATGTACGCACGATTAACAATCAGCGACTTACCAATTCGGATAAATGTCATTGCCTCCTTACCGATTTGATCCTCAATCATCTGCTGACAATGGGCCAGGTTCATTGTGAACACATGCTCCGTCTTATCATGCAGCACCATCGTAGAGTAGTTACCATCTGACTCCACGTAAACGATTCTCTCAGGTCTTACCCTGACAAGCTCGTTGGCATTCGATATGATTAGTACTTTGTTGCTCACTATCTGAATTTTTCGGCAAATATAATGGATTTGGTTCAAATATCAAAGATTATTGGGCTCAATTTGTACATAACATGCGTTTGATTGTATGAAATTGAGGCTGGTCATAATCAAAGCCTACCCTAATTGGCGAATTCCATTCACAACAGAATACCCCAATCTTCGGATTTTTACAAATCATCTATAAACTATCTATCAGTCCATTGAGGAATTACGCCCCCATTTAGTTTGCGTCCAAGTTCGTCACACAAGTCTAAAAAAGATTGTCTGCGCCTCATAGCCTCTTCTCGTAATTGAGGTGACTCTTCTCCTTCCACATAATTGTATTTACCATCTAATGCTCTCAATTTTGCTCGTACTTCATTTCGTACGTCGTCAATTTGCTCAATGGTAATATCGTCCCAATTAATATAGAAATATGCTTTCATAAAGATACTTATCACTTCTTCAACGTATTGATCAGATTCAGACAATTGGTTATTATTGTTTGGAGCAACATTTTCATTCTGATTTGAAATTGCAGTAGGTTCTGATTCTTCTTGATATTGTGATGTAGATGCCTTATTTCCGCAGTTAATTCTTATAGTATTTGTTGGTCTGCACCTTTCATCTATCTTACTGGTAAATTCTCTTGAGAAATAATAACTACTCTCATATCTTTTCATTTCATCAGTATTAAGAGTGCAAATCTTTCCTTTATCAGAGTATTCTGTTTCACCGTACTTGTTTTTATATTTTGTTTTCAGATAAACATCATAATTCCCACTTTTGAAGAAACCGCTGATACCGTGAAATTCGTTATAGACAGCTTCTGCTACCTCATTTAATGATATGCTCCCATATGACACTTCGTTAATTCCTGAAATGCCAACTGTTCGAGAAGGGATTTCAATGATTATACTATTCCCATTTGTTTTTACGCTGTATTCACTATCACCACATGAAGTAAGAAACAGTATGCACATAGTAGACAATATTGTCACTAAATTCCGATTAATCCTTGACTTTCTCATAAATCTATAAGTTTTTAGTTAATAAACAGCTTCTGCCAATTGTATTTGGCCGTCGAAAACAATAACATAATACGATTTCCCCTGATATTGGTGAATAGGTCTGTCGCTAATATTAAATTCTACATGATGGTTTGTCAAATAGAAATTATGGAATCTTTCACTACCTCCAGAATTTGTAAGCCGAATAGGACCCTGATATTTCACAGCCCACGTTTTTGTTCCCTTATTCGTGTTTTTAACTTCGATTACACTACTGGTTATAGTAAGGGGATTGTATATTGAACGAAAGACCATTTTGCCTTTATTCTTTTCTACAATATATCGACTTATATATCTACCAAAAGATCTTTTGGAACTGTTAGAACTGTTGGTGTTGTATGAAGAACTGCTTCTACTTGTTGATGTTGTTTTTGATCCATCAGAATAATACCATTGAACTTTAGGGATTGGCGATGAACTTGATGAATTTGATGATGACTTTTTAGGAGTGTCATCAATTATCACGGGTTTCCAATCACTATTACCAGAGTACTGCGGCGTCGTAGTGGTAGACTGAGAAAAGCCTTTTAATACGCATAAACACATTAGGAGTAATAATATAAATCGTTTTTTCATAATTGACTATTTTAATTTGAACATTGACCTGCGATACCAAGAAACATTAATAAACAAAATAACAAAAAAGCTATAACTCCACAACCTCCCAAACCAGAATCTTCTGAAGTCCCGTGTTTCTTTTCATAATTGCGTAAAATCGGTATATAAATAAATAATCCGCCCAAGAACGCAATAACCACAAATACGCAAACTAAATAGAAAGTAGGTGTGACTCCATTTTCATCTGCCACCCAATTCTTTGAAAAGAGAGTTTGCGAATAAAAAATTAACAAACTCAATAACATAAGATATTTTTTTATATTACTCATTTGTGAAATAGTTATGAAGTATGTCAGTTTATTATTTCGTCCAATCAACAAAGGCACCTACATATTGATAGTTACTGCCCATAGTAACTCGCCTCTTTTGGATAGTAGAAGAACCGCTTGGTATATTTACATCAAAAACAATAGTTTCATATTTGTATTGATTAGTATCGAACATGTCATACTTGCGAGACAAATCTTTCTTCTTAATAGTTACTGCAACCTTAGTAATTGTCTTAGAGGAATTATTAGTAAACTTAGCACCAAAGGTTTGTGTAGATTCATTATATGCACAACTGAGTCCAACAGAAGCTTTTGTGTTCCCGATTTGCATGCTCTCGTTAAACATACTGATTCCTTTTGTTGATGAAATACCCATCAACAAAAGCAACAATATAAGTAAACAGAATCTCTTCATATTGTCCTTTTTATGCTCTCAGTTCCCAAGATGAAAGCGAATTAAAGTTAAAGAGTGTGGGACTATTGACACTACAGTACTAAGGTTCTGGACTACCTGCTACTTGATAATAGACAAAAGCCCACACCTTTTAGATATACCATTCCCATACGGGTACAATAATCCATACAGTGTGAGCATATTGTATTTATCCCAAGTAGCCGAAATTGTCCAGATTTCAGTAAAGGATAAGCAACAATCGCTCTTTTTTTAATAAGTTTGAGCCATTAAAACGCGCCCTAACTCTACGGAGCACTTGAAACTCGCCGCTAATATACGAAAAGAAATCCACATTTAGCACAAAACCTACAAATTATTAGCAATTTTTAATAAAATTGGTTCTGGATCGAAGCAAAACAGTATAAAGTAGAGCACCATTACTGATGCCCTACCAAACACTGTTAACTATAAACTCTCCATAGTTCCAATTTGTCACCAGCAACAAACCAACCTTTGTTTTTGATGTACCAAATTTCTTCTATTCCGTAAGAGTTTGGCTTAACCTCATACTTCACGGAATTGTAAGCATACCACGGTTGTTGAACTGTTTTAATCATTTCTTTGTCATAATCTACTTCTTTGGCTCTTAACGTCACATATATGACTTTTAAACCATATTGTATCTTATGAGTCTCCCAACCGCTATAATTTGGGCTTGTATTATTGATAAGGTAGAAATATGGATTTAAGAAAACCTCGATAGCCTCAATAAAACAACCTTTTGAACACCATTTAAAACTCATTGTTTGCATAATCTTTCAATTTAAAAGGGGAACACCTCATTTCTGAGATATTCCCCAAGTTAATTAATCAATGAACCATTTATAACGCTCTTCTCCGTGTAGTGCTCTGTTAATACCCATTGCAATTTCTGAAGCATTAAGTGAGCGGTCTAAGAACATATCAATATATGAGGATTTATTTGCACCTGTAAGAAGGTTGTAGAAGTTCCACATATTTATATCTGTTCCATAGCTCCCAAAGTCTTCATCTGAAATGTAGGACTTTGCCACGTTGTTAATCTGTGTATCAGTAATTAATAAACGTGGTATGTTCCTTTGCAGTCTCATGGGTAGATACTGATAAAGACGCATACGACCAAGAATCTGGCAAAATTGATGCTCCGAAAGTGAAGAGTTGCACAGTTGCTGCATCAAATGGATTTGTTTTGCAGGGTTGAACATGCTAAACAGTTCCATAACTCTTTGATACAGTTCTCTTGTACTACTAACTCTTAACTCTCCTTTGTAGCCGTCAGTGAAAATACACATATTGCAACATACTGTATTTTTAAACCCGATAGCAACGCGGAATAATTCAGGCACTTTCTTGCTGTAAAGATTCTGCTGATTATATGCTCTTACACCAACAACAGAGAGGAAAAGTCGATTTCCGTTTATATCCTGATATATTGTGGGTATATCAACAGAGAATGCACAACGCTCAAAATACTGTGTTTTGTCAGTTTCTAAGAGTTGGTTTGCAGGTTTGTAGATAGCAGATGGAATACGACCCTTAATAATGTGTGATGCTCTGATAACAGGACTTTCCACCTCTTCACCTCTGAAAAAGTCCTTTGCAGCCTCTTCGACTGTTCGGATAAACAGAGGGTGTGAAATGGTTAATTCGTTATCTTTAGCAAATACAGGGGTAATACAGTCGTTTTGTAACTGTTCTAAAGTCACATCGACTGTGTTGGCTTCAATGAAGTGTTTTGTTCTTTTCAGGACATTCACCTCACTCACTGGCTCGATAATCTCAGCGTCTGAGAAATCGAATCTCTTACCGTTTAAAACGGTTGGCATTAAAACTTGTTCCATAAAAATGAAATTTGAAGTTAATAAAATGTGAATTAATAAGAATAGCCGTAACACTGTATTTTTAAAAAGCATTCTTTCCTATTCAATAATGGGCAGGGGACTTTGGGGGTTCTCTACCAGCTCACAGATCACTTTGTCAAATTTCAATTTAGGGATATGTCGATAGGGGGAGGGGCTTATATATACAAGTACCCGTACCCGCTTACTCGTCTCTCTTCCTTGATTTTTCAGATAGTCTGTATTGTCAGTTTTGAACAAAAAGAGTGTTTTTCATTGGTATTAGATGGTTGAGGCTTATTCCAGAGTACATACTATAAATAGCCAGATTTGAGAGGTCAATGTATGAGAAATCGGAAGTCTGGTTTTGACACGGTAGGGGTTGTATAGAGGCTTTCAGAGAGGTCAAAATGACATTTTAACATATTTACATACATGGGTATATATTGTATAGTAATTTCGGGTTTTGTCATTCCCTACTACACAACAGCCATAATAAGCCTATAGCCTCTACAATTCTCATTTCTCCAAACCTCGGCTTGGAAGTAGTCCTTAATCATACTGCCTTTAACCGTCCTCTCTGGGTGTATTTCAAGCATATCAAATATTCGGGTCAGTTCATCCTTTATATAGTCATTGGTATAGGTGTTGCCAACCTTGAATGAGTTTTTAATTAGTCTGATAGCCCTATTGCCCTTACGCTGTCTCAATATCAATTCCTCGTTTATTTGCTTCTGGTTATAGTTCAGTTCCTCTACACGTTCTTTTCCCAACACTTCAAAAGCCTCGACAATGAATGGGTCAATCTTACGTATCTTGTTGATAAAGTCAAAAGCGTTTTCAGAAAGAGGCTGTTCAAACTGACTTAGTATTTCTACCATCTTTTTCCTCTTGTCTCTTGTGGTACGGGCTGACATTATTGTTTCCATCTTTTCGTCATTCTCGTTGCTATTACACGTTTCAAAAGTTGGCGTAAAATAGTGGCACTTATTATACCAATCTTCCATTGTCTGCTCGGACTTATACCTGCCAATTACTAATACCTCGTTAACATCACAATCAATCCTAAACCAATTTTTAGTAAGGTCTGAGTACAGGTACTTACGGAATGGGTGAATATCTATTACTTGTCCGAAAGCCATACGATCGTTTTTGCTGTCAGCATTGTTATAATATCGTTGGAGGGTTCTGTAACCTACTTCTAAATCGTGTATTTCTTGCAATTTCTGTTCTTTACTCTTAGCACAGATTTCAGGATTTACCCTATAGATATGGGTGGCAGAATTTATGCCCTTACGGAAACGGCCACAAATTTGTATGCAGTCCGTATCAACATCGAGCATGGTGTATGGTGAAATGTACGGGTCAGTTATCATTAGTAAATCTGGTTTGTAATCTAACTCCAAATCAAACGCGGAAAAGAAACGACCTGTAAAAAAGTTGTACCGCTTCATGGTTTCAGCACTCCACTCCTTATAGGCATTAGTAAAGTCGTAGCCCTCTTTCAGTTTTGTTACACTTTTAGGCGCACAATATACGGTAGAGTCTTCCAACAACTTGAAATGCTTCATTATAGAATAGATTTGAGTTATTGAGTTGACAAAGAAACATACTGTTCCGTTCTGGTGGCTTTCTAGATATTCACCTATAGCCTTGGTTGTATTGTAGGCATTGATTACCGTTATCTCCTGTTGGTAGTCATAATCGGCACGAACTTCAAGAGTCTCGAATTTCTTCAAGCGTGGGTCACTGAATCCAAGTGGGGTTGCTGACACCATAGCCTTATTCTTGAATTTGAAAAAGTCTGCCATTGGTAAAACGATGAAGTTTCTGTAGTCCACATCTTTAACAAGTTGGTGGCACTCGTCCATTAGCAGAAAAAACTCGGAATAGATGTTTATATTACATTTCTCGCAGGCAACCTTAATTTTACCAAAACTTTCAGGAGTAGTCATTATTTTGTATCTGATATTCTCCTTTAAATAGGTGACTACTTCGCTCACTGTGACATCTTCATAAACGCCTTTAGGGTACGGTTCCTTCTTTTCCTTACTCTGAATAACAGGAACATTTGGCACAATAATAATGGAATTTCTATTAGTCTTTAGTTCCAAAGTGGTAGCGCCACAGCCAGGTACTCGTTTTGACAGGATGCAGTCAGTTGGAATCTCACTTAAAACGTTTGACAGGTATTGTCCTTTTTTCAGTGTAATCATAATCCCTTCTCAATTAAATAGTTCATAAATTCATCGTTTCTCCTTATGCTGAAATACAGCTTGCCATAGCGGTAGAAAGCACATATCTCAATATATGCCTCAGTCTCTCTTAAAAAAGGAACACGGGCGATATTACTGCCTCGTTCTATCAGTTCTTTAACTCGGCTCTCGCAGTCAATGTCTGCAACCTTTAACGGGTCAACTCCGTAATCCTCATAGAACCCTGTTTCCAGATAATTAAGAATCCATTGCCAGCCGTTATCGTTGAGCTTGTATTTGAGCCGTGTTTTTCCGAAGCAACTTATTGAGATTTCTTCTTTCTTGACACAAATATCAAGGTGATTATGCTGTCTCATCAACTGTAATACTTGACGGTGTGCTAAGACATTTCGGGGTACATCATTATCTTGCTCATCATCACTTTCTTCTTCATCATCTGATACTTTACCGCTAATAGTAGGCTTCTGCTGTTTAGCCTTTGGTTTTGTCACCGTAGGATCATCATCGAATTGCTGCTGATCCTCATACTCTAATTGAGCTTCTTCATCTGCCTGATCCAACAAAGACTGCTCAATAAGCTGTTGCTCAATGTAAGCATCTATAACGGTTTGCTCTTCTGCTTGTTCAAGTAGAGCCTGTTCTTCCATCATGTCGATCATTTGTTGCTCCTGCTCCAAAGCAAGCAATTCTTCTTCATTGACATAATCATCAACATCGGTTTGTACTTCAAGGACAGCATCCATCATGCCCTCGTTTACATCTTCATTAAAAACATCTTTGTTCATTATTTTATTGTTTAAAAACTGCCCCATTCTTGACAGGCGGTGACATTACCTCAGCTGCTTTAGCTGCGGCAAATTTAATTCAGGATTTTGGAATAGAAGAAGAAAAAGAAGTATTGCTATGAGTAGAAATATAAAATAAAAAAGTATCTCCATAATTGAAGATACTGACAGTTAGCTATAAAGATATTCCAATATTAATAATGCCAAAACTTAAAGGGTTTGTACCTACTTAGGTAGCCCTTTAGCTGATTCTGCTTGTTGCCTTTCTCGTTAAGGTCTGTATATAGTTTCTTATCCTCACTAACTCTGAATACATAAATCATTCGGGAAATTAAGAGACTTTTGTCTTTTGAGGCATATATCCCTTTGATAGCTTCCAACGGTTTGACAAACGGACTTAGATACTCATTGAATAGGTATATATTAGTTCTTACCGATAAATCCACTTTCTCTAATTCACTTATACCATAACTATTGGAAGTGATGAGATCATCAGTGTCTTGTTGCTCTAAAAAACTCTCAATGGCTGCACCGATAAAAGTCAAAGTGTTAGCATCGTCTATAGTTATGGTTTTACCACCATTCACCTTAAATGTAAGCGTGGCGGGAACTTTAGAAACGAACTTGCGGCCTTGGAACTCTGGAGATAGTTTCTCAAACTCGGAGATAAGATTATGCAGCTTTTCCTTTGTCGAAGTGGAGAACACGAAAGCGGTCTTACATTCATAGTCCACTCTCCACTTGATAAACAGGCATAGATACCAAAACTTAGAGCTATCAAGTCCGAAAGCTCTCAGTGTATCTTGAATGTCTGGGCTTTCGTATAAGTCCATCCTTATACTTTGGGTATCTATCTTCCCATTGAGATAGTCACTCGCAAAACGGAACGGTTGTAGATGTGGCGTACTTTCATAACTCCCATCGGGGTTAATATCGGTTACGATTTCACCCATCATGTCCGATATTCTGGTGACATACTCAAATAGAGGCTCACTCTCGTAATAAGCCCATTCATCTTCATGTTTAGGTAGCTGCTTTATCATCTTGTTACTAAAATTTGCGGCTAAAGTACAAAAAATCTCCCACCTACACAAGAGTAAGCAGGAGATATTAGCAATTATTTACCAAAAACGTACTTCACGACCTTGGCATTAGCCTTATTTTCGTTCACGAAGTCACGTTCAATGTATATGTCGGTGACTCTCATGGATTCATCTATGTGGTTTAATGCTTCATGTACTACGTATTTATCTATGCCTACTTTATTAAGGGCAATGGTAGCCCATGAGTGACGGGCTGCATAATATTCAAGGTCTATTAGGTTCAGCTTGTCACCAATAGTTTTCAATCCTATGTTGATAGCCCGATTAAAATTCTTGTCTGTATTATATAATAGGTGAAACTTGAAAACCCGTTGTCCTGTTTTATCCCTGTACTTCTCGAATAGTGGCTTTAAAAATGGTGGTATGGTTACGACCATCTTTGCCTTGTCAAGTCTGCGGGCTGTCGTTTTGGTGCGATAGTAGGTTATAGTATCATCTTTGAACTCCGTACAGTTGAATAAGTCTGCTGAGTTCATTCCGATTAGACAGAACGATAGAATGAAGCAGTCTTTTGCCAGATTAACAATGCTTTCTCTTTTTAGAGTGCCGTCCTTTTTACGCTCATAAGGGTACTGCCAGATGCTTCTTATTTGTTCTGCGGTAATAGCTCTTTTACGTGTCGCCTGTTGTTTCGGGACTACCACATATTCAAATGGTGAGTTTGTAATGCGGATTATGTTGCGGTCATAATCATTGTATTTCTTCTTCGCTTCATTAAATAGATGGCGCAGGCTTCCTAAATAGAGTGACACACTACGGTTTGTTGGGACTCGTTTTCCAGACTTAGCCAGTACATCTGCCCTTAGTCTGCTTTGTCTTTTTAAATAATCCATGAAACCATTTAGTAGTGAAGCTGTAAGTTTTGAGGCTTCAAGATGGTCTGTACCTAAAAAAGTAATAAATGCATTTACGGCGGACTGATAGTTTTTCTTCCCTTTAATAGTTGTTGTGGTAATCCACCACTGACAAAACAGAATAAAGTCAACAGGCTTCTTTCGTTCTTCGTCTGCGTTCAGCATTTCCATGATTTCATCCAGCGTGTAGTTGTTGACATCAACCTGTAGTTGGTCACACTTGTTCCTGTAACTTTCTACAAGTTTGTCAACCTTCCGTTTGATGTCTGTACCTTCTTTAAAAGTTAGTGATTTTGTCAGCTCGTCAGCACTCACAAATAGGCTCGTAGATAGCCTTTTTACCTTTCTTTTGTAGGTAAAACTAAGCTTAACATTGTACTTGCGGTCAACACGCATACCATCCTTTTTAACCATTGCTTTGATTGTCAACATGTTACACTTCATTTTAGCGGTAAACAATAGGTAAACAATCAATGGATTTTAGCCTATTTTTGAGGTTTTGGGGTGCTGATTATGTCAAATTCTGACAAAACAAAAAAGCTTGTAAGTATTTGACCTACAAGCCTTTATCTTGGGTGCCCGGTGGGACTCGAACCCACGACATTCAGAACCACAATCTGCATGTCAGATATAGTTATGTTATTGATAATCAATATTTTATATATTTGTTCTGTAAAATTTGCGCCGATTTTGCGCTGATAAGCGTCAGAGCAAATGTTAAAATGAAGAGAGAGGAATTTTGCCCATTCGGAGAAAAGATATATCTTTGCATCGCAATTCCTCGAAGATTGCGGAATATTAATCAAGGATGTTTTTACCATAGGGTACAAAATATTTTGAAGCTCCAATGCCATTTCGAGGGTGGTGTTGGGGCTTTGTTTTTCTATATGACAATGGTTACATATAAAGTCAAAATACAGCATTTCACTGACTTCATAGACCGTTTCGGGGATTATGAAGCCTATGCTCTTTATGTTGCCATTCGTTGTAACTTCCGTAACAACAAACTCTTTAAGCCAACCCCATCTAAGGTTATGAAGTTTCTTGGAGTAAGTCACGCAAGGGCGAAGAGACTCCTTGAAAAAGCTTCCTTGATGGAAGGGGTATTCCATTTCGCAAAGGATGGAGGGCTTGTTGCCCTGGCAGACAAGGGAGGCTATACGGGAGAAAAGAAAAATGGAGAAAAGTATTTCATGGACTTCGTTTACATGTTGTCCGTGAATCAGAAGATAGAACACAATGGAGAATGGAAGGTCAAATCCTGTAAGCTTTCCGATATTACTAAAGTCCTCAAAAGGCTTTACGTGAGGCATTATCTCAGCGGTCGCACATTGGTACGTATTAAGGCATCTGCCGAGGGTGGTTCCGAAAACGGAGCTATCCAAGGTGGCCTGTTTGAGAAACATGTGGAACGCAGGATAACGCTTAAGCATATTGCCCAGAGGTGTGGACTTAGTAAGTCTGATTGCGCAAGGATTATTGACGAACTTGCATCCAAAGGCGAAATATTTAAGACCAAAAGGAATATCGTCCGCTACGGAGACTGGAAAGATACCGTGGGGAAGGAAACCAAAATCTTCAGAGATAAGCGAGGCTTCGCTTACGCGTGCCACGTCACGTCTTATGCCGTTAACGACTTCTCGTCCTTCGGCGGTCAGTGCTGGTTCTGGTTTAAGGGGCATCATAGGTATATCAGCAGAAAGAAAAGGAGTAGCCGTACAGCCAATGCGTTGGCATCGTGTTCTAGCGATGTCGCTTCCTATTTCAACATGCTTGATGGTTACGAGAGCCAAACTTCTCGTAAAGTCTACAAGAGAATATGCTGATTTTATTTTTTTTGCCTTCTTTTTCATTTTGGGAACTATATACTTATTGGCATCAATACGTACGTAAATCGTGCGTGTTTGTACAGGTGAGTATGTGAGTAAATATTATATTGCGGGTTTATATTAATTTAATCACGAGTTTATTTCTTGTGAATTAATTCTCTTGGTTAATTAACGTAACATGCGTGCAAGGGTTCTTATTTTTAACATTTGTGACATAATATTGACATTTTAACAATTTAACCTATGGAAGAGATAAGATGTGATTTCAACTATGTTGAAAACTTGGCATCACTTACCAAGAAACTGGATGCCAAATTCGACGTGAATGAGGCAAGGTCGCAAGGCTTGTTCTTTCAGTGTTACACTGACGGAAGCTGTGATAATCTTAGAGACCCACATATAGGAGGTTCTGCCTATGTTATACTATACAACGGTAACGTATTCAAGGAGATGTCTGCGAGCTTCCTTCACACGACAAGCAACAGAATGGAACTCCTTGCTATTATTAGCGCCGTTAACAGTTGCCCGATCGGTTCATACGTTGAGATTATATCAGACAGTAAATACGCCATTAATATGCTATCGCTGAAGACAGGTCATTCATGCAATGGCGACCTCTTCGACCAGTTCGTGAAATGTAGCGCCCATCTTGCCGGCATCAAGTTTACATGGATAAAGGGTCATAGTGGTAATGCTTACAACGAGCGGGCCGATCAATTGGCTTTCGGTGCGTATGTGACAAAGTGCAAAACTCTCGGCATACATGTGGAAACGCGCTATCATTGATTAAAGTACCCTTTGAGTTCATCAAGCGTCTTAACCTTCATGCTGAGCCATTTCATGTTTTCATAGAACATGAATCCTTTCGTTACTCCGTCTTGCACATAGATAGGGTAAGGTTTCCCCTCTGCGGCCTCTGGACTCATGAAGTATGAGTTTTGCGCTTCTTGTTTTGAGCCAGCGATTTTAAGTGCAAGTATCATTACGTCTTTAGAGTCGTGGCTTTGCGGCAAACTCCATGTAACCTTTTCCCCGTAAGGCAAGTCTCCCAGTCCGTACACCTCTCCGTTAGATGAGATAAGACAGATGTCATACAAGACACCCTGGTAGTTGTAGTTGCCGCCAGTACGCCCGATATTGTTGTATAGCGTTATTTTATATTCTGCGGTATTTTGTGGCACTTCTGTATCATCCTTACTGCAAGAGCAAAATAACGCTACTACTAGGATGAGAATGCCATAGATCTTAATCTTTCCCATATATCTACATTGTTTCGAATGAAATTTTCCATACCACCTTATATACATCAATGATATTATCTAAATAGATAGGGAATGGCTCGTACTGAGGATTGTCGGAAACGAGCCATATACAGTTGTTCTCCCGGTCGTACTTGTTGATACGCTTTATCATTCTTTCGTTGTCCCTCGTAATAATAAGGTATATACGATCAGGATTACAGCTCTCCAGTCCGTCGATATGAGAAACCCCCACGATGTCACCCTCCTTGACGGTAGGTTGCATAGAACACCCTATGACAGGGAAACTAAATTCCGCCGTTCTTGTGAACGGCAAGTTGAACGAGCTTGCGGTCGAAAACTCCTTGATGTCATTGTATTGCATTACAGAACCTCCTGTTACTGGCAGGTCAGCAAAGAATGGCACGCCGCTTGAACGTGATGGCTTTTCTTCGTGTCCTGCAAGTCTTAGCTCTTCATTTCCTTCGCCTCTTAGCCAATGAGAGTCGAAGATATTCCCAAAGGCATTATTAAAACGCAACAGGAAATCATCAGTGAGATACTTTTCGTTCCCGCCAAACGCACTATAGATGTTCGATGGCTTTTCGGACTTGTACCCCATTTTTACAGCTACGTCCTTTTTGTCCTTTACCATACCTTTCGAAAGAAGGTACGCATAAGCTTGGTTGATACGATACTTTCTATCCATATACGATACATTTTATGTCAAAGAACGTAAAAACCCCACCTTTTTGATAAACTTTTGTTAAAATATACGCTAATTTCTTGTAGAATACAATAAAGTGTTGTATCTTTGCACTCGTTAAGCAATCAAGCAAGACACAAAAAGTTTAGCAGGGTGACGGTTAGACCGCCCTCCGACTGATTAAGCACCACAAAGATAGTGGTTTTTCCGTTACCTTGCAAGTTTTGAGTATATATTTTAATGTTAATTAAGCAAACAAGCAATGACAGAAGAGAAAATAAGCATCAGAGACAAGATTAGGCTTATACCAGCCGGCAAGAGCAGAACGTTTCAGTGCAAGGACATGCTTGCAGTTCGTTCAATCCAGAGCGCCGTATCTCAGGTGTCGCAGCTCTACCCCAATCCGCTGATAGGCAAGTATACCACACAGGTTGACAGACAATCATTGTCAATCCTTGTTACGGCAGTTCCGAGTGGGGAGGTTGCGTATGAGAATTAAAAAGTTCTTCTCTCGCTACAACGAAGATATTGGACAGACTTTCCTTGTGGTGGTTTTATCATTCGTTGTTCTATACGTAGTCTTGATTCTTGCGGCTACGTTCTAACGGAGGCAGGCTATAGGCCTATGGGTTCGACACCCAGCCTTCCGACAAGTTAAATCGTTCATTGACAGACTTTCATACCATAGACCGTCCCAGCAGAGGGATAATATCGGTACTGCGAAATTGGGCAGCCGACGGTGAAGGCGTGGTGACAGTTCGTTTAAATGCGCGGCAAAGAGGATTGGCGTACCTCACGTTTCTGTCACGTGAAATTTCACACAATAGTGTTTAAATGCGCGGCAAAGAGGATTGGCGTACCTCACGCTTGAGTGTGTCGATTAGGATTTTGAATATTCAAACTATAATACCTGCATATAGCAAGGGTTAGAGTTACTTTCATATTTTTGATCTTTAGTTTTATACAGGTGTGGGTAGTTGGTTCTGCCCATACCTTCAATATAGCGAGGAGATGGAGATTAGTGTTGAAGAATTAAAAGGCATGATAGAGAGTTGTTGCGCTCTTGGTGCCGCCAAGATACAGAGCGTTCATTTCCCCGAAGAAGATAAGGCCAGCAAAAGCGAGGCCATAAGATTTCTCAGACGAAATGGCGTAAAATATCCAACCAAGGTGTTGAAGGATTTGGAGGATAGAGGCCTGATACATCGTCACAAAAGGGGAACACGAAACGAGAAGTTGAATTACTCGATATACGAATTGCAGAATGCTATTACTTGTATAAAGTTTAAGTCATTTATTTTTTAATATTTTTTCCTTGTCGGTTCGTGAGAATAGACAAGTTTTTTATAATGGAAGAATGGCAGAGATGGTCTAATGCACCTCACTAGAAATGAGGATGCCGAAAGGTATCGTAGGTTCGAATCCTACTTCTTCCCCCAAAAAATAGTATATATGGAAGAGAAAAAACAGTGCGTGGTATACGGACAAGTACCATCGAAAAGTAATCAATACAGGATAGTCACTATTAGCGGACATGGGTCTCTGGCGAAAACGGATGCCCTAGAGAATTACGAGAAAGCCTTTTATCAGCAATGCAATCTAAGAGACCGACGCATATCGGGTTTCTTTGAATTGTATATAGACGTTTATTTTCAGTCCAACCGTTCAGACCTTGACAACTCGTTAAAGGTAGTCCTGGATTGTTTGCAGACAATCCGTGCAATAAACAACGACCGCCAATGCACCTTAATATATGCGAGAAAGTTCATTGATAAGCACAATCCGAGGATAGAGTTTTCTATCAAGGAAGTTGTTGGTGTGACAAAATGCGACAGTAAGCAGCCAGAGTTTGAATTTAAGTAACTGTTTTCTTTCCTCTCCGCAGATATTTCTGTGGAGGGGTTTTTAACGAGAGTATTATGGGGGAAGATCATAGGTTTATATCACGTAAAGAGGCGGCAGAACGCTTGCACGTGGTTCCTCAGACGATTTCCAACTGGATTAACAAGGGCATCCTGAAGGCAATAAGGAACGGAAATAAACAGCTTGTGGACTCGTATCTGATAGACAAGTTGCTTGAGGATGACATCTCTACGAACGAGGCCTTGTATGAGTTAAGAAAGATGAAGAGGGAAAGGCGTGCGCTAATCACGGAACTTGAGGGCGAAATATCGTTATGGAAGTCGGCTAACAACCTTATTCCGAAAACAAGTGCGTCTAACATACTATGTAAGTCAATATCAAGTTTGTGTAAAGTTGCATTCTCGCATTCCTTTTTAGAAAAAAAAAGAGCCTTATATATAGAAACCTTAAGGCAAATCGCAGAAGGAGAATCGGTCGAATCTGTAGCAAACAACCTTGACGTTTCCGCACCTACTATAAAGGCTTATGCGGCCAGGGGAATAAAGGCTATATCTAAGTTGGAAAATTACGAAGACTTGATTACTGTACGTAACAATCTTCAAGACCGACTCGATGACCTTGAACATTTGTATGAAAAAGTATGTAGAGAGAGGGACGAATACAAGTGGAAATACGACTCTCTTGCAGGTGTATTCAAAGGCTCGAACAGAAACCAGGTTCCTACGGAAGAAGAATTGTATATATACGATATTCTTTCTAAGCCGGTATCGTTTTTGAATCTTACGGTCAGGTGCAATAACTGCTTTAATTCGAAGGACATAAGAACCGTATGGGATTTGGTTCTGGAAAACAAGGAGAGCTTGCTCCGTATAAGATGTATGGGAAAGAAATCCCTATACAATATAGTGGATGCTCTACAAGAATATAATCTTTCCTTGGGTATGGATAAAGAGTTTCTTGAAGATCTTGACCGTAGGGTAAGGCTATACAGGTTAGACAAGCTTAAGAATGTCAAATGAGATGGTTTACAATATCCTTGTAGAAATGCAGGAGGAGAGGGAGGCAGCTTGTATAGTGCCTCCATACGTACTGTTCCCTGATTTATGCAAGCGTTGCGGATTCAATGTCGAGCCGATGCTTGATGGTTATATAAACAATGGTGCAGTAATTCGCCATGAAACAATAAATAGTTATTCGTTAGAGGTAAAGAGGTAAATTATGAAGCAGTATGGTCTTGAAACGAAATTCAGCGGCATGGAGATGCCTGAGTACATCGCAATTCAGCTTGAAAAGATAGAGAAGTTAGAGGTTGAGAACGAAAAAGAAAAACTGAAGATAGCGTATCTAAAGCAGTTGAACAACCATTCCAGATTACGTCTTGATGCTGCAAAGCTTGAACTGAAGAAGTTGGAGTTTGAAAAGGAAAACAAACAATAAAAATAATATCGGGCTGGCTGCACAGCCTTTAGTTGAGGGGATTTTCCCACTCGATAACTACCTTAATAAATAGGTTTAAGCACTTTATGAACTAAGTGGTGTGTCTGCCTTGTTATTTGGGATAGATGCAGCTCGTAGTATGCCTTACGCCTAACTGAACGGTGTATCTGACCCATTAAACAAGGGTAGATGCGGCGGGGTAGGTTCTTTCATCATCAAGCCAAATGTGTGTCTGACCTAAGTATGGGTAGATGCAGCGACAATAATGTGGAGAGAGGAAAGGAAGATGCGTATCACCTTATTATATAGGTAGGTGCAGCTGTTGGAAAAGTGTATATTTCTGACTAAAAAGTGTTGGAAAAATGTCGTTTTCCCGATTATCCTTGTTTTCAAGTGTTGATATAATAAGAAAGGTGCAATATGATAATAACAAGAAGAATTGAGGTCTTTGTTTGCGAAAACGACAAAGGGCTTCGAAAGGAGTATTACGATAAGCTTTATGCTATCAGAGATATAGCTCGTGATGCAGCAAATGCGGCTACGAGCCACCTGTTTATGCTTGACAACTCCATTCCTTATCTTGACGATAAGAGCAAGGAGGCAATCAAGTTTGTCGGCGCAAAAGGAACGGAGGCAACGAAGCAAAATGCCGCATACTGCTTGATGAGCAAACTTTTCAAGGATAGTATGCCGGGCATAATGGATATGCTTTCCAACCTTGCTCAGATTGTCCGTAAGAATTATCAAGAGGACAGGAAACTGGGTATGTGGAACAGGTCGCTAAGAAGTTACAAGAGCAATCTTCCTATCCCATATCAGAAGAGGTCTTTTTTGAACTTCGGTTTCCGTGAATATACAGACGGAGAGGGCAAGCAGCAGAAAGGTTGCTTTTTCACTCTTGCAGGTATTCCATTTCAGATGAAGTTTGGTCGTGACAGAAGCGGTAATCGTCTGATTGTCGAGCGAGTTCTTTCTGGCGAGTACAAGATGGCAACGTCAAGTATCAAGGTTGACGGAAAGAAAGTCTATCTCCTGCTGTGCGTCGATATACCACAGAGCGAGGTGAAACTGACAAAGGGCAAGAAACTGTTTGCTTTCCTCGGTGTTCTTAATCCTATCGTATGCACTACCGATGTCAATGCCTACAAGGAATATGATAGTGGTATGAAGGTCTTTGAGATTGGCACAAAGGAAGAGTTCAACTACCGCCGCAGACAGATACAGGAAGCGGTCAAACGTTGCCAAATCAACAACAAGTATTCGGTCGGCGGCAAGGGCAGGAAGAAGAAATGCAAGGCTATCGACCGCTGGCATGACATGGAGAACAATTACGTAGATACCAAACTCCACACATACTCTAAATTGCTTGTTGACCTTGCGGTCAAGCACAAGTGCGACGAGATTGTCCTGATGAGGCAGATACACCGCGAGGACGAGGCAAAGGAACAGAACGAGAACGGAGATAATTTCGTCCTTCGCAACTGGACGTATTTCGGACTGAAAGAGAAGATTGCGTACAAGTGCAAGAAGTTCGGTATCAAAATTTCGGTAGAGAAATAAAAAAAAGATGTATTCGGGGCGGCTGTACGCCCTTGTGCTGAGGATTTTTTTCACTCGGCAACTACTCTAAACTATTGGGTATTAATACGTTACAAGTTGTGCGGTGTAGTTACCCTTAAAAATTGGGGTAGATGCAGCGCTATTTCTGATATGGTAGGGCAAACGAGGGGTGTAGTTACCCTTAAAAATTGGGGTAGATGCAGCTAAGTGTGCCTTGCACAATGCCAACTTATAGGTGTAGTTACCCTTAAAAATTGGGGTAGATGCAGCATAGGCTCACGGGTGAAAGCTGAGGTTGACGGTGCAGTTACCCTTAAAAATTAGGGTAGATGCAGCGTAGTAATAAAAAATAACAACAAATGAAAGAATTAAATATTATACAAACAAAGTTAAATGCTCCAAAGGATTTGAAGAATAACTTTGGAAATTATTTTTACAGGAGTTGCGAGAGTATTCTGAGGGCTTTAAAACCCTTGCTCGAAGAAACTAAATGTACGCTCACTATTACAGATGAGGTAGTACAGATTGGTGAACGTTTTTATGTTAAGGCTACGGCGACACTTAAAAACGAGTCTGGCGGAATTGAAACTGCATCAGCTTTTGCTCGTGAACCAATCAACAAAAAGGGAATGGACGATTCTCAGGTTACAGGTGCAACAAGCTCCTATGCACGAAAGTATGCACTCAACGGCTTGTTCGCTATCGACGATAGCCGTGACTCCGATACCACAAACGTAGGTGATCAAGCTTCGGGCGGCAAGGCTGATAACAAGACGCTTAGTGTCGCCATTAAGGAGTTAGGAAAGGCAAAAAATGAGGCAGAGCTGCAAGCGGCTTGGTTCAAGTACCCGCAGTTTGCAAATGAGCAAACTTTCATTGCCGCCTATCAAATGACTAACAACAAGTTTATCTATGGCAGCAAGTAAGAAAGAAATCAAGCTCGTGACCTCAGAGGTAGTATTCTTAGAGGACACGCACCAGTACTTCCTCGGCGAGAAGGAGTTGCAAGGAGTTACAAGTACACTCATCCCGAAGGCATACCCAGGAACGTATATGGGTATAGATCAAGAAACACTCGAAAACGCGGCCGCACGGGGAACATTTATGCACAAGGTTGTTGAGGGGTATCTTAATGACGGAACGTACTATGAAGGACTCCCCGAACTCGACAACTTTATTAAGGTAATAGAAGATAACAAACTAAGTTGTCTTGCCACTGAGTACATCGTGTCGGATAACGAAAACTTTGCATCTGCCATCGACCTCGTGATGCAGAACAAGAAGAAAGAGATATGTCTCGTTGACTTGAAGCGCACCTCAGAACTGCATTTCGAGGAAGTAGCCTTGCAGTTATCAATATACAAGCGTTGGTTTGAGAGGATGAACGCCGGCGTTAAGGTTGGTCATATCTACGTCCTTCGCCTTCGTGATAACGAGTGCGACTTTGTTGAGCTTCATCCTGTTTCAGACGATTTCTTAGATGCTCTGATTTCCGCTTATCTTAACGCACTGCCCTTCGTTCCTTCAGCGTACTATGGCGACCTACCGTCAGAGTTGGTGAAGGCTGAGAAGCAAATATCCTTGATGGTGGAGCAGCAAAAGGACATAGAGACAAGGATGTCAAAACTGAAAGAGGGATTGTATAGCCTTATGGAGCAGTACAACGTCAAGTCATGGAAGGGTAATAACGTAACGATAACAAGGGTTCTGCCCTCAGCCAGTGTATCGCTCGACTCGAAGGCAGTCAAAGAGAAGCACCCCGAAGTGTATCGAGAGTGTGTTAAAGAGGCAAAGCGCAAGGGTTCGTTGAAGATAACCGTCAAGGAGGATGAGTGATGAAGATGCGCCTCGTGTGTACGGCAAGCGGGTTAAAGCCTGAGACAGATGCCGATTATGATGTCAAGAAGCGGTTGAAGGTCGGAGAGACATACGAGGTGACAGTTCACCACGTCCGCAACCCGAAGTTCCACCGAAAGTATTTCGCTTTAATCAACTGCGCATGGGAATATCTTGGTGAGCAGTGGTGGGAGTTTTTTAACAACGACAAGGACGGTTTCAGAAAGACTGTGGAAGTTGCAGCTGGATATTACGAGCCAATGTGGTCGCCGATGCGCAACGAATGGTTACAAGTCCCAAAGAGCATAGCCTTTGACAAGATAGCTGAAGACGAATTTTCTCAGCTTTACGAAAGGGTCAAGGACGTGCTTTTCTCAATGTTTCTCGGTAATGTCAACAAAGACGAGTTCGAAGAACAATTAGTCAATTTTTAAATAAAAACGTTTTTATTATGGTAGTTAAATTAACAGGTCAAATCACAAATGTCCTTCCTCCCCAACAGGGAGTATCGCAACGTACGGGCAATCAGTGGGTGTCACAGGAGTACGTCATGCAGCATGACAACGGTCAGTATGCTAAGTTCGTGAGCTTCCGTGTGATGGGACAAGAGAAGATTGCTCAGTTGAATATTCAGGTTGGTCAGTTCATCACTGTCAGTCTGGATATTAACGCACATGAGTACAATGGTCGTTGGTACAACGAGATCAATGCCTTTAAGGTGGAATATCCAGGCGTTCAGCAGCAGATGCCTCAGCAGATGCCGCCGCAACAAATGCCTCCAGTGCAAGGTGGTATGCCACCCCAGCAGATGCCTCCGCAGGCTCAAGGCTGTCAGGTGCATAATCAGTATGGCGCAAACCAGATGCCCTACAACGTACCTCAGCAAGCACCTCAACAACAAATGCCGCCGCAAGCACCTCAGCAGATGCCACAGCAACAAATGCCGACACAGCAGCAAGTCCCGTTTCCTCCGCAACGGTAATGCCATCACAATGCTAATAAAGAAGTTCGACCTTGAATTGGTTGGGCAATAAAAGTCCTGCTCTCTTGATCGGGAGCAGGGCTTCAAAAAAAAGATATTCGGGCTGGCTGTACAGCCTTATGTTGAGGGGATTTTTCCCACTCGATAACTATCCTATTTATATGGGTATCAATACGTTGTAAGCTATAGGGCATAGATACCCTTAAAATGTGGGTAGATGCAGTGGTGGTGGTGACAAAGTGTGTAGATACCCTGAAAAATGAGGGTAGATGCAGTGCGACGCATTCAGTACCCCAAGCGTAGTGCAGATAACCTTAAAAATATGGGTAGATGCAGCAATAGTTCTTCCACTGGTTTCTCGGTCTGTGGTGTATTTACCCTAAAAATAAGTGTAGATGTAGTATTTTTAAAGTGGTCAAATTCGACCACTTTAGGTGTAGATACCCCTAAAAATTGAGGGTAGAAGCAGACAGTAAACATATTTTACAATAATGCTAAACGAAAAAGAAATTACACTCAAAGCAAGTGATTACCTTGCTTTATGTGAAGAAAACGAGAGATTGAAGAAAGAGGTTGAGAAACTACGAAAAAAACTTGATGATGGCTTAGGGAAAAAGCCTTCGAAGAACGTTCTTAACTTGGGTATCGTCCGAGCAGATATGCAGCCATTGGTTGAGAAATGGCTCAGGTACAAGCGAGAGAAAGGACAGTCCTATAAGCCGACAGGTTTTTCTACCTTTGTGAATAAGCTGATGAAGCTAAGCGGAGGTGACGTGGAAACCGCCAAGCAGATAATAGAAGAGTCGATAGCGAATAATTGGGCAGGCATTTTCCCATTAAAGAATAACGCGGCACGAATGCCTATCGGTTTCATTCAGACAGATAATAACAAAGACAAGTATAAGGAGCAAACTATATGGTAGATGAAGTATTTGAAGGCAGGTCGTATAAAGGCTTACACTTGGCTTTGGGAGACGAGGCTAAGGATTTATTCGACCGAGGAATGAGATTTTACGTAGGAGATGGATATAAGTACATTGACGATTATGCCCAAGTTATTGAGTGGCTGAAAGACAACGGCAGAAAAGGTTTGTTGCTTACAGGAAACAACGGAGTGGGTAAATCAGTCATTGCGTGTGCGCTCATCCCCACCCTTATGTTTCATTATCTTACCGAGAGTCCTCATGTCTATTCTGCCTATCGTCTGTCTGACACTTACCGAAACCAGGCAACGATGTGGGACTTGATAGACAACAAGCCGATAGTCATTGACGATCTTGGCACCGAGCATTACTACTTTGAGTTTGGTGAGAAACGTGACTTGTTTGCTGAGTTGGTTGACCAAGCGGAGAAGGACAAGCGACTGATGATTATCACGACCAATCTGACTACCGACCAAATCAAGGAGAGATACGGAGTACGGACGTATGATCGGCTTCGTGCATTGACCAAGGTGGTGAGTTTGACGGGTGAGAGTATGAGAGGATAAAAAAGATATTCGGGGCGGCTGTACGTCCTTATGTTGAGAGATTTTTTCTACTCGATAACTACTCTAATATATTGGGTATTAGTACATTACGAACTTTAGGGTATAGATACCCTTGGAAATGAGGGTAGATGCAGCTAGTGAGGATATGGGAAGACGTGTATCTCTGGTATAGATACCCTTAAAAATGAGGGTAGATGCAGCCGATGTGAAAGATTTAACCTATGGCAATATGGTATAGATACCCTTAAAAATGAGGGTAGATGCAGCAGGAAGAAATATATATGTTTATGTGATGAATATTGACGAGATTAGGAAATGGCATAGATTGTTTCGCCGACCGAACGAACTATTCGAAATACGTATCTTAGGGGATAAGACCTATAGCGGATATTTCTTCGATGTCGAGCAGGCAATAACAGCCTTGCAGCCATACGACAACTTTAATATATATTACTCGGTAAACGAGGTAAAGCAAGCCTGTGCAAGCCGTGAACAATTCGGTAATTTCCGACTGGTAAGAGGCACTGCAACGAGCAAGGTTGACATCGAGCATCGTTGGTGGATTCCGATAGATGTGGATTGCGAACGTCCTTCGGGTGTTTCCTCTACCAACGAGGAAAAAGACAAGGCTTACAATAAGGCAAGGGAAGTTTATGCTTTTTTGCAGAGTTTGGGTTTTCCTACGCCGGCTGTGGTTGACTCTTCTTCGGGTTATCACTTATACATTCCATGCGACCTGAACAACGACGACGAGGCAGAACTGCTTGTAAAGAAGTTCTTGGAGATACTTGCGCTACGTTTCAACGACGAGAGTGTAAAGATAGACACGGTACTTTTTGATGCCAATAGAATAATTCGTCTGCCAGGCTCTTTTGGACGCAAGGGTCGTAGTACAGAAGAACGCCCTCATAGGCCTGTTTGGATAATGTCTGAGCCGAATAGAAGCCAGGTAATAGGAATTAAGCAGCTTGAATGGTTTAAGGCCGTCTTCCAGGTAGAAGCGGATAATACGCACAAAAGAAATAGGTACTCGCAAGGAGCAAAAGAATTTAACCTTGATGAGTTTATCAACGAGCATGGCATTTCCGTTTCAAAGATTGTAAGCATGCCTGGTGGAGGTCGGAAGTTTGTTTTGACAGAGTGTCCTTTCGACTCAAGCCATAAAGCACCAGACAGTGCGATATTCGAGCTTGCAGATGGTTCAATAGGTTTCAAGTGCTTCCATAACTCTTGCAGTCATTACACATGGAGAGATGTCCGATTGAAGTTCGAACCCTCTGCTTATGACAGGGTTGAATATCAGCAACAAGGGTATCAAAGGCAACCGGTTGCATCTGTACAACAACCAAAGCAGCCAAGCATACTTGAAGAAAACTCTTCGTTAGGGCAAAAGTGGTTGTCGATGCGCAATATTCAAAAGGTGAATATTGACGAGCTTGATGGTTTTAAGACAGGGTTTAAAAGGCTTGACAAGAAAATCAAGAAGATGTTCTACGGAGAACTGACGATACTCTCTGGAACAAACTCATCGGGTAAGACATCGTGGCTTAACGAACTCGTCTTAAACGTCATACAGCAAGACAAGGCAGTCGCTCTATATTCGGGAGAGATGAACGCAAAAGTGCTGAAGTCAAACCTCCAAACAATAGCCGCTGGCAAAACAGTGTTGAGGAAATCGTCTAAGGGTGAGTACTGGTTTGTTCCTGATGGAGCTGCTAACCAAATAGATGCCTGGATGGACAACAAATTCTTTCTCCACAACAATAATTATACCTCAAAATGGGAGCAGCTTGTAAACGACATGAGAGAGTTGAGGGACAAGGCCGGGGTGAGGATCTTTATCCTTGACAACCTCTTTTCTCTTGACATCAATATCTTTGACGGAGACAATAATGCCAAGCAGCGTGCGTTCGTAACCGACCTGACATCGTTTTGTAAGGATGAGAAATGCCCTTCGCATATAATCCTTGTTGCCCATCCGAGGAAATCGATATTCTTTCTGAGAAAGTCTGACATCAGCGGTTCGGCTAATATTTCAGACGCAGCCGACAATGTGTTTATCATTCATAGACTTAACAAGGATTTCAAGAGGGCTGGATCAGACTTTCTTGGTGTAGAGAAAATAAAGGAATGGTCGGACATTGGCTATGGCAACCTGATTGAGATAGCAAAAAACAGAATGATTGGCGTGCAGGACTACTTTTGCGGAATGTTCTTTGATATTCCGTCAAGGAGATTCTTGAACTCCAAGGACGAAAACGTGGCATATAACTGGAGAACGGACATTACGGCAAAGGATATGTCATTGTTCGACGAGTCAACCTATGCCTCGATAGATGAGGACGGAGAAGTTTCGTCTAACACCAACACTTCATGGAAGCGGAAAAAGCACGAAGAGAAAGAGCCGCAGACAACAAATGCGCCTGTATCAAGAGACAAAACCGACGATGACGACATTCCTCCGTTACCATATATACCAGAGTACACAGAACAAGGGCTACCTTTTTAATTTACTGCTTATATATTTGTTATTTGCCAAGCGCGTGTCATTTGTTTGGCATGCGCTTACTCCAAAGTTCATTTATTTACTGAATAGACAGATGATTTTTCATCGATAGTTTTATTTTCATGGGGTATAGCGTATGGTTCGTGAGAATAATGCGCTACTTAGTAAAATTCATATAAGATTGTTTTTTAGTATTTTTTAATCCCATTTTAATTGGTTTCAATTCTCTCCGTCCGTGAGGATAGAGAGAGTTTTTAGAATATATTGTTTTGTATTTAAATAAAAGAACGAAGTAAGATAAGTAACTATGACTGAGGAATTTACGAACATACCTACACGTTGTTCGGAAAGACGGATTGGAGGAAATATTTAGAGGACTATTTTAAGATTGATTTAAGTGATGTTGAGTACGATTGAATATACAAAAGAAAACCCTTTAAGGTGTTTCTATGCCTTCGCAGGCTATAATAGTCAAAAGATGGCTCTGCAACGTTTGTCAGATGTTTACCCCGACTTTCATCATGTTTGTGTAGGGTGGAGCGAGATTGACGAAAATGCCATAAAAGCAAATAATGCAGTGTTTCCCGAAGATATAGACAAGAATTTCGGGGACATAACAAAGATTGATTGGGAGAAAGTACCCGATTTCGACCTTTTCACTATGAGTTCACCTTGTCAAGATTTCAGCATGAGTGGGAAACGGCGTGGAGGCGAAGAGGGCAGCGGCACACGTTCTTCTTTGCTATGGGAATGTACGAATGCTATCGAGATAAAACGTCCGAAATACATTTTGTTTGAGAATGTAAAGGGACTTATCTCTGGAACTTTCCTTAAAGGCTTTCATAAGTGGCAATCAAGACTTCAAAAGCTTGGCTACGAGAACTTTGCACAAGTACTTAATGCGAGCGACTACAACGTGCCTCAGAACCGGGAAAGAGTGTTTATGGTTTCCATTCTGAGGGGGGGGCAAGATGTTAAGTACTACTTCCCCAAAAAGATGAAACTTGAAAGACGTATCAAGGATATTCTTGAACCAAACGTTGATGAGAGCTTCTATTTGTCGGACAAGGCATTGGAGTATTTTTGCCGAGTAAATAACGGTCTAAATGGCTCTGATGAAAGTTCTTGTGTGGGAAAGGTGTCTAACTCGCAGGACGGTGTTGTTTCGGGTGTAAATGCTATTGCACCGACACTAACAGCAGGTCACGCAAATCAGCCAAAATTGTTCAATGAAGAATAACCATACCCACCCCCAATGGATTGTGGACGATATGCAGCCGATGTTGCAGTGTTCGGATGGGTCAAGTCCGACCGTCACTGCACGTTGCAGCAATGCAGGTATAGTCAATATGCTCGACCTTGCGCACTATCCAATTCAAGGGGTCTTAGTTATAGGGCATTATGAGTGACGGAATAATAATGATAGACAATATCTATTACGGCGAATACCGGCACGGCTTTGCGGGCAATATAGTAGGAGTGACTGGTATAAGTCCTACCATAACCTGCGTAGGGGGCGGCGGTAATCGGATGCCTTTAATACTGACAGAAGATGAGCGAGAGAAACACAGGCGGCAAGAATATGAAAACCTTGCTTCAAAATAGGGGAGGGCAAATGAAACCATACTCAGTGATTGACACATACAATCAAGCGGTGTATGACATCTGTCCGACCCTTAAAACGACATACGACAACAATAATTCAATATTCGTTGTGGCACCATGAAGGAGTTTAGGTACAAAGGTTCGATGGTAAGACCTTACGAACCATTCTATTACAATAAGAGCGAAAGATTCTTTAAAGGCAGTATGGTGGTGGCGAGGACATTGCTTGCTGACGAACACCCGCAAGCAGTAATAATTGAGATAGATGAAGAGACAGGAACTATTAAATAGCATTAGGGGGGGGGCAAGAACAGATATGCCCGACTCTCAAAGCCAACTACTACAAGATGGGAGCGGCAAACTTTGTGTATCATAAAGGCTGCGGTGATGGTTTTCTTGCACCTTGTGTAATAGAGATAAGCAATGAAGAAATTAATTAATACCGACTCTAACGGAAACGCCAAGGCAATACGTGCTTGCTATGGGCAGTGCGGGTTCGATAGTGTATTCCGTGGAGGCGGTCAAGGTATAACAGGAGTTATGGAAGAAGTAGAGCCAAAAATTGCCGCAAGTCGTGGCCGTGGCGAATCAAATAGACAGCAACTCGAAATCAATAACAGCGGTACATCTAACACGATTACGAGTGTAAATAAGGATAATCTTCTTATTGAGCCAAAGATTAACCTCGTAGGACAGTATGATAGTAGTCAGAATAGCCGTGTAATCGACACTGAAGGAATCTCATATTGTATGGCAAACGGTCATAAAGATGGTATGTCTAAGATAATCGAGCCAAACGTGCTGCGCCAGGAAAGGACAGAACAATGTAAGAAACTAAGAAAAAAGAACAGAGACAAGGGGATGAAATTCAATCAAGGAAGCAAGGAGTATAGCCCAAGAACGGACGGGGTAAGTAATACTCTCAGTACATCGACCAAAGACAATATGCTCGCAATACCAGAGTTGAGAATGGAAAATGGCTGTATGGTCGATAAGGAAGGGCGCAGATACCGAATACGCAAGCTCACACCAACGGAATGTTTTAGACTCCAAGATGTCAGCGACGAGGATATTGAGAAAATCATAAGTTATAGAGATAGCGAAACCTCAATAATATGTGATGCAAATGGCAAACCTATTATGAATATGTATTTTGACAAACCATCCGAAAACGAGAGGAAAGTCACTATTACGGTCGATGGCGAGCAGAGGGAATATTACAGAACTCAGCTGATTTGGAAGAAGAAAGGCAAGGAAATCTTCAAGACCAATTTATACAAGTTGGCAGGAAATTCAATCTGTGTTGCACCGATGTATCATATCTTCCGAAAGCTCTTCATCGAGAAAGGAAACGAGAATCGGCAATTAGAACTATTCTGATATGCCCGACACAGACGTTCACGATGGCAGTGGATGCAAACTAATACTTCAGATATGGCAATAAACTGGAATGCTTTTTATGCTAACGGAGGCTATTCAAACGAGAATAGCGACCCTCGCTCGTATGACGATGGAGAAGATGACACATACGCACCCGATCCGGGTAGGGAAACAAAGGAGGATTATTATGAAGGTGACTAATTTTTAAAACGAGATATTTATGGCAAATTTAAGAACAAGAAGCGGATTCTGGATAGAGACCGCTATCAGTTACCCTTTTACCAACGAGAAGGGAGTGACAAAGACAATGAACGAGAAGTATATCGTTGAAGCCGCTGACTTCGGGCAGGCAGAAGAGCGTATACGAAAGGAACTCAATTGCGACAATCGCACTATTTCGGTTAAGAACGTAACCCGACCGAGATATAGCGAAATCTGCTTTGATGACGAATCCTCATGCGACACCTTCTTCAAGGTGAAGGTGGCTATCCACGAAGAAGTGGAAATCAAAGGAGGCCTGGAAACGAAGATAAAGGACGTGAAGAAAGTCTATATCGTACAGGCCGACAGTATCGAATCAGCCCGCAACGCTATAACAGAGAGCGTTTATAAAAACTCTATGGAGGACTACGACATCGTTGATGTCAACATCACAAAGTTCCTTGGTATTCTAGAATACGGAAAGCACCTACAGAAGGACGAGTAGACAAAGGCTCGCCAAGACTAAAGGCGGCAGGCGCTTGATTGTGCCAGCCGCCCCTAACTAACGAAGAATAATCAAATGAGTAAGAAACGGACAAATTATCTTGTGGCAGTTGTGTCGAACGGAGAATGTCACCATCTGTTTTATTCGCATGACCTTTCAGACTTGCCGATGTTGAAGGAGATGTACCGAGGATGCTCCTTTGAAATCGCAGATCTTAGACCATATAGGGAAATAAGCAAAAAGAGCGCAAAGGTTGTAACACCACAAAAAGCTTTCCTCATGCACAAGCGAGGCAAGGGTGCGACAAAAGTCTTATGCCGGACTACCGGAAAAGTGTTCGATTCGGTCAAAGCCTGTAGCGAAGAACTTGGAATACCTGTGATGACGATATATCAGGCTATCCGCAGGAACTTTGCGGCCAGTAAGATGTATTTTGAATACCTTATCGAGGACGAGGGTTATACAGTCGAGGAAGATGATTGATGGTGTTAGGAGGATGGCATTACAAAACAGCATTGTAGTTTTATAAAATCCCGAATATATGAATAGAGAAAAAAAAGAGTTTGACTTCATTCCGCAGACTGGAGACACTTATTATTTTACAAGACTTATGGCGATGAGGAAGGTGTATGAAGTACAGTGCGACAAATGGACTGGAAGCCTCTTTGGTATGGCTCGCCTTGCCAATGCCAATGTGTTCCGTACAAGTGAAGAGGCCCAGGAATATGCGGATTCTATGAATCTCAGATTGTCTAAGGTTTGCGCCCTGTACATTTGAAACACAGACATAGTGCGTGGTTAAACGTTTGTCCTGGGGAAGAAAGATTGCCCTCTGTAAACAGTAACGTTTAATTTGAAACAACGCAACGTCACGTTAACAGATTTCTAACGTCACGTTTGCGGACAAGGGACCTTAGATTAAATCGTCATGATGAACATCTTGGTGGCAGCATGATTGCGAGGCGACTAAGAGTAAGAAATTTCGCCCTCCTGCATCTGTGAGAGAAGTTAATCAAATCTCATTCGTCAGTTGCAGTGAGGGCGATTAGGTTAATAGACGAAAAGTTAAACATAAAAAATATCAGTTAGTAGTATGGAATTTATATTATCAGTTGTAGCAATGCTCGTAGCGGTTATTGCTATGCTCGCAATTAACCACATCATTTACAAGCGTGAGAAAATACTTCTTGAAATCAACGAGAAGTACAAGAGGTTCTATAATCGTTCGCTTGACGATTGTGTCGAGCTGAAGGAACTTGTTGTCAGTACCGACAATGAGAAGGAGGCTTACAAGAATGCAATCTACGACTGCATTGAGAACTTCAATAGGGTTTACTCTAACACCAAATTGCATTTTGATGAAGACAAATGTGCCTTTGTAATAGAAGATATTGACGTGAATGATAGTTTGCCCACCGAAGAAGAAATAACGCAACAGAACGAAAATAACAATGAAAATAAGTAACCCATTTAGTGCGTTCCTCCGTAAGATGCGTGAGGAACGTAATATATCAATCGAGTTGAACAACAAGAGAACGGTCAACGCTGACGTTACGATAGCCAACGATCCCAACGACCCCGAAAACAGGATATACGTCTTTGTCGGTGGTATTCCTATTGCCGAGGTGGGTGACGTTGAACTCGACGGAGAGAACATTATACTGATAGACCACGTTGGTGAGTTCGTGGCAAACGTCAAGAAGATGTATCTCAATAGTCTAAACGGAAAACCGATTAAGAATAAATAGCTATGGAAACAAGACAAATTGAATTGTCGCTTGATACTGCCAGGCGGTTGTATGAACAAGGAGGCGAGTACAGAAACATTGCGCTTACCGCCTTTAAGGAACACGAATTAATCGGTGACAGATTGCCAAAGACGTGGCAGGAGTTCTGTGCGCAAAACGAGGTAAAAATCGGCGAGTGCTATCTGGACGATTGCTGCGGCTTAATTGAAGCCTACGAGGGTGGAGACACAAGGGACAAGGTTAATGACAGGAATATATTGCCGCATAAACCAGCGGCTTTAGCGCATCTTGCTTTAATGCAATTACATCAACTTAGGGATTGTTATCGTGATGGTTGGCTACCTAATGGCCTTTCGAGTGTACACGGCATTGAGATGTATTATGAACCAGTCGATGGCGTTGTTAAAGTGAGAGTAAGAAAGTGCTATAGTATTTCAAAGTTCTTGTCCTTCCAGACCGAGGAAAGAGCCAACGAGTTCTTAACCAATTTCCTTGACCTTATTAAGGAAGCGGGGGATTTAATTTAACTAAAAACAGAAGCAATATGGAAAGAAAAATTGGAGAAGTATTTGAATGTGAGGGCAAGAAACTACAAGTGAAAGAAAGCCACTGTCATAGTTGTGACGGTTGCTTTTTTAAAGGGCATTGCGAACACAGCAGCAATCCGATTATTGGACTTTGCGAGAAAGACCAGCGAGAAGATGAAAAGGACGTTATCTTCGTGGAGGTACAGGAACAGGAAGAAGCCGAAGAACAACATCAGGAAGAGCAGCCGAAGCTGAACCTTTGCGAGATTTTAAGGGACTGTCCGAGGGGAACAAAGTTATATTCAACAGTGCTTGGCTATGTTATCTTCCAAGGGATTGTTGAAGGTGTGGTATATCCGATTGTCGTAAGTTGTGAAAACGGAGTCACTGAAACTTTTACGGCTGATGGCAAGATGTTTATAGATTTAGATGGGGAATGCACGTTATTCCCATCTAAAGAACAGAGAAGCTGGGCAGATTTTATCGCTCCTTGGTACAAGAAGGAGAAGTTGGTTAAACCGAAATTTAAAGTAGGGGATATAATAAGACATAAAGAAACCAATAAAGATGATGTTTATAAGATAAGCAAAGTTTATAATGATTCTTATGGAATCGATGGTTTTACTTGGATGATTTACATGAAGTACCAAGACCAATATGAATTGGTTCCCAATAAATTTGACCCTAAGACGTTGAAAGCGTTTGACAGAGTGCTTGTAAGGATAGGCGACGGTGATGCTTATTGTTGGTTTGCCGATTTTGTTTCAATACCTGGTGAGGATTCATTTCTTTGCACAATGAGTAATAAAGATACTTCTATGATTATCCCCTACAACGACGACACCAAACATCTTGTAGGCACAACA
Organism: Prevotella sp. P2-180; assembly: GCF_002251435.1. GTDB lineage: Bacteria > Bacteroidota > Bacteroidia > Bacteroidales > Bacteroidaceae > Prevotella. Next base: position 101,413 of record NZ_NPJI01000037.1, on the reverse strand, counting down.
GACGAAGCCCCAGACTTCTATAGATATTGGGAGGATTGAGTATGTTGAAAAGAAAAGAACATCAAGCATTGTTGAATTTTAGTCTTGCTGCATTGGGTTATATCCCTCCACAAACCGACGAGGAACTGCAAGCATTTGAGGAATTGCACAAAGATTATGTGCCGAGAATAAAGAACAGGCACGTTGATGTGAATAAAATAATTAATGGTGAAATAAAATGTGAATGATTATGGAAATACTAAACAATTTCAGTTCTATTTACTGCTTCATCACGTTTATCATTGGAGCAGTGTTTATGCTCATCGCTGTCTGTATTGTGGCGATGGGTAAGGTGAAAGAGCCGAAGAATAAGGTGCGGTTCTATGTCGCAAGAAATAAGAATGACAGACTTTGGCTTTATATGGGTAAACCTCGTAGATATGATGATGAGTTTCGGGCTTATTTAGATAAAGGGTCTAAGTATATTAGTGGTTATGATTTCGATGCTTTTGGTCTAAACGAAAAAGATTATGATAATCTCAAATGGGAAGATGAACCTGTTGAGGTATTCTTAAACATGGAGGATTGAGTATGGGATGTGATTGTTGTAAAGAAGTAAATCCTGCTGATTACGAAAAGTGTCAGCAGGATATGGAGAGAATATTGAGAAACAAGAAGCCGGCATCTTCCAAAAGATATGTCGCTCCTTGTGGCGAGTCGTTCACATTTGGGGCAAAGTTTACAATGCCAAAAAAGAAGAGGAAACGTAAGAGATAAGTAATATGACACTACAAGAAAAGATACAAAAGAAAGCCGAGGGATATGGGAAACTTGCTCCCGCGTTCCTCGAAGGTGCTGAATTTGCGCTGGAAAACAGATATATAAATTACCAGGAACAAAAGCCACCATTTGGAGTTGAAGTTATAGCATATCACCACAAATGGGTTGACGAAGACTTTAATCCTAATGGCACAAGAGTAGGCTTTTTATCAGACGAGGGATTTATATCTGCATTTTGGTGGGATTATCAGGACTGTTATGAAACAATAAGCAAGTCACACTGCGAGAGTAATAAAGATTTCTATAGAAGTCATCTTGATAATACTGAACCTGAATTTTGGTTTCCAATACCGAAATTTCTCAAACCTTCAAAATAATAGGAGGTTAGATTATGACTAAAGAAGAATATCAAAAGAGAATTAATGAACTTAAGAGACAAAAAGAAGCGTTGGACGCTCAGATTAGACAAGTACGTAAGGAGTTTGGAGACTCCTTGCTGAGAGAACTTGGAGAACAAGGAATAACTCCAGGCACTAAGGTTTCAGTTAAAACGAAAGCATGGCGGGGTGATGAAATTGACATCGAAACTTACTTCTTCGGAGTATCTCTCGAATGGGGTGAGATGAAATACGTCTTCCGTAAAATTAAAAAGGACGGATCGATGTCTCAGGTAAGCCAATACATCGGAGGACCGATTATTTCAATTCATAAAATATAAACTATGACAAGAGAAGAAGCACGCAAAGCAGCGGAAGTAATGCTGGCTTATGCAAATGGAGAAGAGATTGAAACAATATGTTTCGAGGATTATATACCTTGTGAAAATCCATCTTTTAATTGGATAGATGATAAGGGTATAGAAAATTATAGAATTAAACCAAAACCGAAGTACAGACCCTTCAAGACCCAAGAAGAGTGCTGGAACGAAATGCTGAAACATTCGCCGTTTGGCTGGATATATAGTAAAAACAGAAGTTGTTATTATTGTATCATAAGTGTTGAAGAAGATAGAATAGAATTGCCTCCCAGAGAACAATCTCGTTCTGAAGGACCGCTAAAAGAATTTTACCTGAAAAATTATCATTGCTTTTTTGAAGAAGCGTTAGAATTGTTTAAACTCACTTTCGCAGACGGAACGCCATTTGGAATAAAAGAGGAATAGCCATATGAATAACGATATGAATGAGGTCAGTTGCAGGGTGATGGATATAAGTAAATTCTTTGACGTAGTGCAGCATATTCCTGCAAAGGACGATAGAGTGATACCTGTCAATAATGCCCGAAGACAAGCCTTAGTAACAGAATACATAAAGCTTCTGATGCAGATAGCCACTTTAAAAAATGTAGCCGAGGAATATCCGGGCAAGACCATTGAGAATATCATTCAGCAGTTGGAGGCGAGAAAGAAGGAGGTTGAAAATGCCAATTAAACCCGAAAATAAATCTCGCTATCCAAAGAACTGGAAGGAGATAAGAGAAAGGATTTTGAAGCGAGCAAATAACCGTTGCGAGTTCTGTGGAGTGGAAAATCACACTTACCGCTACAACCCCAAGACGGGTAAAGACGCATACATCGTGCTGACGATTGCCCACCTCGACCACACTCCCGAAAACTGCTCGGATGATAACTTAAAAGCATTGTGTCAAAGGTGTCACAACCAGTATGACGCAGAGCATAGAAAACAGACAAGAAAAGGCAATAGTGCCGAAAAACAATAAAATTTAAGCACGATGAAAAAGTACATTGGTACAAAGCAAATTGAAGCCGAACCGATGACAATGGGTGAGGCTTATGAGAAGAATCTCCTGCAAGCAGGAAGAGTGCCTAACGAGTCAGAAAAGACTAAGGCAGGTTATCACGTAAAGTATGGGGGTGGTTATGAAAACTGGTCGCCAGCCGAGCCATTCGAGAAGGCTTACAAAGTCGCCGACACTCCGCTTGACAGAATGACTATCGAAGAGAACGAACTTGACGACCGCATGCAGAAACTGTATGCTTTTATTCGTGGCGATAAGTTCAAGGAATTGGATAGTACCACGAGAGCAATGCTTGCTGTTCAATATTCGGACATGTCTGCATACTTGAACGTACTTCGCTTACGGTCAACTAAGATGGAAAGTAAAGACGGTGGTTGTTCAGGTATATCGTTCGGTTCAGCTATTGCGCTGCTAAAAAGCGGCTTCGCGATTCGTCGTTCGGGTTGGAATGGTAAGAACCTATTCGTCATTAAGCAAGTGCCGGCACATATCGAGAGTGACATTATCCCAAAGATGCAGTCACTTCCTCAGTCTGCCAAAGACCTTATCCTTAATGACAAGGGATTTATTGACTACACAAACCAATGTCTCATATACAACAGTAATACAGGTCGAGCCGACTCATGGGTGCCGAGTATATCAGATGTATTTGCAGATGATTGGGAACTTGTAGAGTAGCAACCAAGAGCCGTATGTGACAGGTGCGGCTCGTAAACCAAACTAATATGAAAAAGCCAGAAATAATTATCGAAAAAGGAAGGGAGAAAGATGAACTTCATGCCTTGTCTTACGAGTTCTTTGATGCCGTAAACGAGTACAACAAAGAACATACCGACCAAGCGCACGTAGTAGTACTTGCTTGCGACTCTAAAGGTGGTGCGAGTTTTATGGTTGGCGATACTGAAATGTGTGTCAAAGAGTTTTGTGAAAGTGCAGTAAGACATAAAGGTTTTTTGGACTTACTTAAAGGTATTTTGGATAAACTACAAGATTAGTGTTTATGGAACAAGAAATGTGGTTATCAAGGGATGAAAATGGTGCTTTGTATTTTCACGGTATTTCAAAACCTAAGAAAGATACAGGGGATGGTATGTGGATAAGCGACAATTATAACCCTTATCCTATAAGCCCAGATTTATTCCCCGAAGTACAATGGTCGGACGAGGAACCGACCAAGGTTAAATTAGTAATTGACAAATGATATGAAACAGAATCTTGATGACCTTCAATCAGGTCAAATAATGTTAGTAGTGAAAAACGACGATGGCTCATTCTCGCCTCTTGGTATCAGCCCAAGTCAGGCCGCAATTCTGAACAGACTCTTGGGTTCTTTCAGCGGATCTGAGCCGTTTGTGGTTAACAGAGAAGTTAAACTCGTAATTGATAAATGATATGGACTTTTTCAGAGGCATTGAAATTATTGAAACAAGGCGCAGTAATCAGAAGGGCGAGTTGGAGCGGTACGAAACGCATTGTCCTGTTGGCTGGTTCTGCGGATTTGGAAATACTACCGTACATAGGTATAGTCACAAAGGATGGCAAGTATGGTGTCTATACCGCCACGAATTGCGATATACTTGCTGATGATTGGATGCGTTATTGTTAAACAGGTAAAATAAGTGATATGAAAATAAAACAATGTAATCGTAACCCATATTTTCTGGCTGATTTCGCTTATGATGGAGAATTTAGTGACGGAGGACATTTTGAGTTGCGAATACCAGAAAAAGATGTCGAAGAATTTGCAACTAAATTACTTCAAGCCTATAAAGACGATAAGAACGGAAAAGTAAAAGTTATACCACCTCACGTACATATTACTGCGAAAGGCAATATTTTTCACGATGGGGTAGTTATTAAAAACGAATAGTATGAAAATATCAGAACTAATCAAGAAGCTCCAAGAAATCCAAAAGGCACACGGAGATATTGAAGTGTTGGCTCTGGAAAACACATACGGCGAGGGTGAGTTTGTTCCGCTTGAAGATAGCGGAGTAAGTTTTGACAGATTTAATGAGGGTAAAAACATTGTATATATTGGTTGGTAATGGAATACAAGAAAGACAAACGAACAATGAACCTAACCCTCCGTGATATTCACGTAGGCGATTGGGTGCAGGTGTGGAGCGAGCAGACAGAACGTTACTCGCCTCCATTAAAGATAATACAGATATGCGATGACGGAACTATTTACCTCGTGACAAGTGACGAGGAAAGACCGACACCGTGGGAAGAGGACATCAAGAACGTGGATGCGCTGGAGATAACCCCTGAGCTGCTTAAAGGATTCGGATATGATATTGCAACAAATAAATATGGCGATACCGTAGTGTTATATAACGGCAAAGAAATATGCCGATTATTAAAATTTCTTAGATGGTTTAGTTTAGAGACCTCGGAGGAGAAACCTTACCACTTTTTCCATGAGTTCTTAGATGGTATGTACGACGATTTCCCCGAATTATTAAGTCTTGAATGGAAAGGAGTCGAGAAATGACCGAGCAAGAATTTAACAACCTTGAATGGCAGTTCAGCAGCCATTTCAACACGCCGACCAGCCATTCGACGGTTGATAAGTGCAAGACAATACCAACACTATTTCGTTGCGTCAAAGTCAACTACAAAGATGGCGAGCCAAGCAATAAAGGTGGTTATACTCACTATATGCTTGATAAAAAAGTCTACAAGTCAAAACAAAAATTGTTGGAGGCAATTAATAATGATTAAACTAATTGATTACAGAAATGACGAAAAGGGGAAAATCGTGTTCATTAACAAATCCTGTATTGGAGGAATGATAAGAAAAGAACAAGAAGGATTGACCCGTTTGTGGGATAATGGAGTGACAGAATGTGCAGGGTATGATTTTAAGGAAACTCCCGAAGAAATTCTTGCAATGCCAGACATAGAGGAAGGTAACAAGGTGCTCGATTGGGAGCAGCGGAGGTATGAGATAGCGAAAGACATAACAGCTGCTATATACACAAGACCTAACGTAAAGGGTACTTTGCTCAATTATAATCAGATAGTAGCCGCCGCTGACGGATTGATAAGAGAATTAAAGAAAGGAGGTGAGAAATGATTTTAGATACATACCATAATGGCTCAGAATTAAAATTTGTCTGCCGCAAATACCCCAAGGCAGTGTTTATTCCTAAAGACCATCATTACAACGCTAATAACAAACGTAAGAAAGGAAAGAAGAAATGGAAATCAAAGAACAAGTATTGAGCATTGAGCAGATGAAGCACCTGCAAGAGTTGGGTGTTGATACGTCTGATGCGAGTATGTGTTGGGTTGCAGGAGAAGATACATTTACAGATGAAGAAGAATGGAATTTATGTATTCCTAATCATTTTCTTTTGCCTTATAATATTCCGACATACACTACTGGCGACCTTATCGAGAAACTGCCTAAAACAATCGGAATATATCATCTGATGATAGATTGGAACTTAATGAAAATTGAATATACAAATTGGTCTTGGCAAGAATCTGTGTTTAGAGAGTATTTTACTCTTAATGATAAACCTTTAATAAATACCTTGTATGATTGCTTATGCTGGGTAGCTGAAAATCATAAAGAACTATTGGAGGTGAAGAAATGAAAATAGATGAACAAGTTGATGGTTCAATACCTAAAAAAGACGTATTGCTTCTTCTACCTGGCATTAAGAATTACGACACATTGCTTGATGATTACAGATGGGTTGTGCAAAACGTACCAAATTACAGACCATTGCACGAAATACTTGAATTGCTGCTGTTTGAAGAGACTTATTGCGGAGGATTTGATGTTGATAGAACAGGTCATTATAACAGGCAATACACATTCGATGTGTACAGCGATGGTACTGCCGAGTATATTGGTTTGTGTAAATGCTAAACAGTAATTATGAACAAAGAAATCTACTGTGGCGAGTGTGAGAAATTTGCCTACGAAGATACGGATGGCTACGGCATCTGCGGCAAGACCAAAAAGGTATGTTACTGCAGCGACAAGTGTCACTTAACAAACGGAAAACCATAATGGAGATAGATAAGATATACTTAGGCGACTGTCTGGAACTGATGAAGGAGATACCCGACAAGAGTATTGACTGCATTATCTGTGATTTGCCGTATGAGGTATTGAACAAGAACAATGTCAATGTGCAATGGGATAGAATTATTCCATTCGAGCAGTTATGGGGACAATATGAACGTGTGATTAAAGATGATGCAGCGATTATTCTCTTTGCGCAAGGTATGTTCACTGCCAAGATGATGTTGTCGAATCCGAAGTTATGGAGGTATAATCTGATATGGGATAAGGTTGCTAAAAACGGATTTCTTAACTCTAAACGTATGCCGTTAAGACAACACGAGGATATTTGTATATTCTACAAGCAATTACCAACTTACAACCCTCAAATGGTAAAATGCGAGCCACACAAAAGAAACCATACAAAGGGGAATGGCAAACATCAACAAAAGAATAGTTGCTATGGAGCATTTGTTGAAGTGCCAACGATTGTTTCAGACGAGAAATATCCTACATCTATAATAACCATTCCAAAAGAGCATAAAAATGGGCAATTCTTTCATCCTACCCAAAAGCCAGTAGAGTTAATCAGATACCTAATTAGGACATACACAAATGAGGGTGATTTGATACTTGATAACTGCATAGGCAGCGGTACTATGGCAGTTGCAGCCATAAGGGAGAAGCGACACTTCATCGGAATGGAACTCAATAAGGAATATTACGATATTGCCTGCAAGCGAATTAAGAACGAATTAAATAACCCTACACTATTTTGATATGAAAATAGGACTTATTGATGTTGACGGACATGCAAAGAAAAAGAAATGGGGAGCGACGATATACCCAAATCTTGCCCTTTGTAAGGTAGCCTCTTACCATCGAGCGAAAGGAGATGGCGTGGAATGGTATGACGGAATGTTCGGCGGGGAATACGATATAGTCTATATGGCTAAGGTATTCAACTTCTCTCCTGATTACACTGGTTATATCAATGCCAAGCAGATTGTGAGGGGCGGTACTGGTTATGACGTTTGTTCAATTTTACCCAACGAAATTGACGATTGCCAGCCGGACTACTCGATATACCCTTCTATCCCAGGTGACACGTCTTACGGTTTCCTTACGAGAGGTTGTCCTAACAAGTGCATGTGGTGTGTCGTCCCAAAGAAAGAGGGAGCTATCAGACCTTATTGGGATATTGATAGGGTAGCCAACGGACGAAAGAATGTTGTACTGATGGATAACAACTTCCTTGCGGCAGGAGATTATGCACACGAGCAACTTGACAAGATCATAGCCAAGGGTTATCATATAGACCTCAATCAGGCAAACGATGCAAGGCTAATGACTGACGAATTTGCAAGGAAATTCGCCAAGGTTAAATGGCTGAACAATAGGATAAGATTTGGCTGCGACACAACAGCACAGATAAAGTACTGTGAGAGGGCTATTGAGATGATAAACTCTTATGGTTTCAAGGGTGAGTATTTTCTTTACACAATGATTGGTGGGGGTAATGGTTTTGAAGAGTGTTACAGCAGAATTAATCATTGACACGAAAAACTATTGGAGTTCCGAAAGACCAAGCAAGGGCGACCGGTGTATGCCTATGCACAGCCTTACCGTGACCCGTTCGGGAAAGCGAATGAAATACCGATGTGGCAGAAAGATATGGCTCGATGGTGTAACAAACGAATGATATTCACAACTTGCGAATTTATGGACTTCTCACCTCGCAAGGGATTTAAATGTAGTAAATATTTTGAATATGACGCACTACGATTTTGACCTCTGCTGCAACGAGCTATGCCCCAAGCGGTTCAGTTGCCAGAGGTATATGATATACAAGTATAGCGAGTGGGAGTACTGCTACGTTATGCACGGATGTATTGATTTTCAACTCTTTAAATAATACAGATATGAATTTCTTTGAACAAGGCAAGAAAGACTTGACGCAAGAAACCGAAATGGAAATCTTGCAAAAGCAGAAACACAAACAAGTGTTTATTGGTAGCACTAAAAAAGTACCAGGACATACGATGTTCTCGTTCAACACCGTCACTAAAGAAATCAAGATCGCACCTGTAAAGCGAGAGGCAGTGATTGATTATCGCACACGGACTCCAAGATACAAGGAGTCTATTATCATTGAAAAGAACTGTATATATTTTCAAGCACTCAACAAGAAGAACTTTATCAAGAAACTTAAACGTTACGGATATACATTATGAAAGAGAAGAAATGGCGAATAGAACTGACGGAGCATCAGTTAATGCTGATTGCTAATTGCGTGGAGGACTGCCATAGGTTCATCGGCGGTCAGATGGAGCTAATTAATTCAACGGCTTGTCTCAAGCATTATCGGGAACTTAGAGAGAAACTTAGCAAGTTGCAACCGCTTGTTACCCCATTGCTCGGGCCTGGGGCAAGTTATGGATGGAATGGTGGTTCTTGTCCCGATGATAACCAGCGTAAGTTTATCGCAGAAACATACTATCTCTATCGTGAGATATACCACCAACTGACCCTTGAAGCGGCAAAGGACATGGATATGGGGTGGTGCGTTTATCTTGGCAGGACATTGACTTGTGATGAAAGTGGCGAACCTATTAAAGTAGAAAGGATTGAGTAATGACAAAAGATAACGTATCTCCATTAGGAAGCCTTGAAGATATAAGTAACGTGTGTAATGAACTTATAAAATTCAATATTGATGAAAAAGTTAACAAAACGCTTCACCTTGTGCTGAAACGCAAATGGTGGGATATGATAGCAAGCGGCGAAAAAAGAGAGGAATATCGCGCACAAAGTGACTATTGGATAAAGAGGCTTGTTGATGGGGAATATCACGGCAGTGATAAACTTGACAGATACAAGCCGTTCGAAAACGTTTGTTTTCACCTCGGCTATACCAATACCACGATGACGTTCAGAATTGTCTGTATATATCAGGGATATGGTGTTCCTGAATGGGGCGGCGGCAAAGAGCGGGTGTTTATAATTTCACTTGGAGAAAGGGCTGAATAATGGAACTGACGAAACAAGATAAGAAACGAATACAAGAGAGGGTTAGTAAACTATCCTTCCGTATAGCGGACGAGGCAAACGAGTATGCAAGGCTCTACGAGAAATCCTACTACGAGGAAGTTATCAAGGTGTGTCAAGCACGAATTGATGCCATCGACATTTATCACGAGCAGACAACAAAAGTAGCAAACAATGAGACTTAGGCAAGCGAAGAAAATAATGGGGTGGTGCAAGGGCGAAGGCAACTGGCGCTCCAAAGACTACCGAAAGAGTTTTTGGAGGAAATGCAATAAACTTCGCCCCGGTTATTATAACAAGAGAGGTGTATGGGTGCATCCATCATGTCACGACATAGACATAATCAGTCGTGCTCACACAAGGCTCTTTCGATGGATAAGAAAAGGTAAGAAATTTAAAGAACAGAATCATGAAGGTTGAAAATATTAAATTCAGAGCCAAGCGCACGGACGATGGCGCATGGGTATACGGCGACCTTACGCACGTGCAGAGGATATGCACGAAGGAGCAAACCGAGAAGAGCGGCAGACGCACAGAACCAGCCGTGAGGATTGCAAACTACGACGTGGACGAAGAGACCATCGGGCAGTTTACTGGGCTGTATGACAATAGTGGCAAGGCAGTGTACGAGGGGGATTTGCTCAGCGGAGAGGACAACAACGTAATCGTCGTGGTATGGTTTGATGCTGGGTTTTGCGATTGCAACTCCAATGCCATTGTGTCTTTAAGGGAACTTGGCGTAGAAGACCGAAAAGTGATAGGCAATATCTACGACAATAAAGAACTATTAACGCAAGAATATGAAAGAATTGATTAATGTAGCAGAAGAGCTGCACAAGCAGTTGAGTGATTTACGAGAAAAATTGGCTTCAAATTTAAGCAGCGACGACAACGAAACATTGTTAAGGGCAGAATGTTTTATGTTGAACATCATTAAGCGCAAGGACAATATCGTTGACCTTAGCGAGGTGTGGAAAGATGGTAAGAAGGAAAAGCCAATACCATGTTCCGATATTGTCATTAGGGATTGTTGTATAACATCAGGTTACGAAGATGTTGTCGATGAAAGCCAGTGGGCGTACCTTGATGATTTATTACCGAAAGGAGACAGTAAGTAACAAGAAATCGGGCTGGCTGTACAGCCTTAAGTTGAGGGATTTACCACTCGATAACTATTGTAAAATTCAAATATGTGTTATAAAAAATAGATACAGCAACTCGTAGAACAATGTGAAACAAAAGACGTCAAACGAGAAAAAACAAAAGAAATAACAATATGGAAAAACAGATTTATTACGCAGACCTTACTCCTTGCGATAATATGGATGACTACAAGGAGGCTTCATTTGTACCTCAATTCGTACTTGACGATACAAAAAAGTTCGATACCAAGCCTCCTATCGGGGTAGTGCAGCTGGCCACCCATCTTGGATGGTGTATCGTAGCTAAGTGGTATAATAATGGCTCTACACGTATTTATGGTGGAACTGAAGATACAATAAGGGCAGGAGTGTCAATTCTTAGCGGTTGTTGCGATTCGGGCGATTGCTACTATGCCTTTTACGAGGAAAAAATCAGCACCAAGTTCATATCTGAGGAAGATATGTCGGTATTTTACGGATATACAACTTACAACTAAAATCTTATTAAGAATGGAACAGAAAACAGAAATTAAGATAAAGGGTACTGACAAGACGTTTGCGACCCAAGTAATAAACGAACTAAAAATAGAGGACTTGAAGAATAGGGATTTCGTTGCGTTTGACTACAACGGAAACACCGCAGTTACACGACTCACATCTGACGATGGCGATTTTATGTACGCTGTTGGCTTGTGGCACGACTCTAATCTCGTTGGTGATACTGATGCAATATGGTATGCGGATAACTTGAAAGATGTAAATTCAGTATTTCCGATAACTAATCTGCATTATGCCACAATAGACGAGATAAAACGTTATGTTAATGCACTGACGTATTCTTTCGAGATACGTGAGCAGATACAAAGGGAAAGAGAGCCGAAGATGCTTCCTGATTGCGTCACGACTGAAGATTACATCAAGAGCCTAACGAATAAATTGGCTCTTACACTGCAAGCAAAGAACCACGATTATAATTCTGCTTTCTCGGAAATGTTTGACGAGTTGGGTATTGATTATGCCTATGGCAAGCTGCGTGAGAAGATGAATAGAATAAAGGTGTTGCGCAGCAAGCCTAACATGGTCGAGAACGAGGGCTTGGAAGATGCCTTGCTCGATACAGCAGGGTATGCGATATTAACTCTTGTTGAACTCAAAAAGAGAAAGAAATGACACAAATTAACTACAACTTAAAAGTACACCGTAAGAATATACGGTGTGCTAAGACTAAGTACGACATAACAAAGGCTTTTATTGACTCGTTCAAAGAAACTATTGAGGACAACAAGCGAATGAAGGATGCTTTATTGGCATTCTCTCAATATCTTCAAGGAAATTTCAATCACTGCATTCTACTTGATTGTAACGATGAAGCGGTTAATGAGTTGATAAACATTGTCGGTTCAGGAATTAGGAAATTAAAACAAGAAAGAAATGAAGATACCAAGTAAAATCAGAATCGGCGGGCAGGACATAGTGATTGAAATGCCCGAACACTTACCCGACAATAACTTGGGCGATATTTGTGTAGCGGAAGGAAAAATCCGTATAGCCAAGAAATTCTCAGACAGCGAGCAGAGTGAAACGTCCATAACAAACACCTTTATCCACGAGGTTGTGCATGGTGTGCTAAAAACTATGGGTGAATACGAACTGAACGAAAACGAGAGGTTTGTATCTACATTCGCATCGTTATTGGTAGATGTTATTGAGGAAATTGTCAAAGTAAACAAGGAGAGCTGTTCCAATGATAAATCTGAGTGAGTGTAAGTTCGGCGATAGGCTGAAAACAAGGGATGGTCGTATGGCGGTGTTTCTTGGCAAAGGTTATGAGTATGCAGAAGGTTTCGCCTGTCCCGTTAAAGGCGAAGAAAATAGTTTTTCCTATATGTTCTACAGACGTGATGGAAAGGTTTTTTATAGTGCTTTTGGTAACAAGTATGACATAGTAGGCAAATGGGAGGACGAGGAATGAAAAGAAAAAGAATATACATATCAATTCCAATATCGGGGCACGACCTTGAAGAGGTTAAAGCAAAGGCAAGAGATATAAGAGAGTGGGTATTATGGGATGAGTTTGGCTTAGAAAGAGGATGGCATCGTCCAGACGTAATCACCCCCTTTGACGTTTGCCCCGAACCCGACAAGTCATACTCGTACTATATGGGCAAGGATATTGAAGCCTTATTGGAGTGTGATGCTATCTATCTATGCGAAGGGTGGCAGAACTCCAAAGGCTGTATGGCAGAGTTCGAGGTGGCAAGAATTTACGGTAAAGAAATCTTATTTGAGTCATGGGGAAGGTAATAACGTATTACAACGAAAGGGAGTTTGAGGCTATTAGAGTTGGCGCAAAAGTGATAGATAACGGCGTGTCACTTATAACTACCGCCGGCATTCATTGGTGTAGAAACGCAATACAACGCTTGCGCGAGACCTCATATAACAAAGGCAGGACAAAGCACCTGATTAACGTGCTGTATGCCGAGCTGAAACAAAAGGAAATAGTAATGCGCAGTGTTATGGTGTCGCCTAAATTTTATGATGCCTATACCGATGCCGTTATAGATGCTTCCGATGAAGACGTGGAGAAGTTCAGAAGAACAATCATAAGGTCTCTGAAAAAGGCGGGAATAGAAAACGAGGAAGCCTTGTCTACCATCGAAACTGCCAGAGTAGTACTCCATATAGCTAAACACCTCTACGAAGAAGCGATAGCCAAAATACGGAAGGATGCGGGGATAGTAAGAACACCCGACGGAAGAATTGTCACCAGGAACTATGACGAGATGTTTTCCAATATGCGCCCGCATCGTCTTGTGATGGCTGCTGAGAATCTGAGTAACAACCTATATGAGGGGATGGCTTGCGACCTCAACACAAAAGAAAGCAAAAGGATATGGCGGGCGATGGCAAGACGATTTGAGGATGGTGTCTATATCAAGGCTTGTCTCAAAGAAGCTTTCAAAGAGTGTCCTGAGTTTAAAAACGAAATCAAGGTTAAAACTTTAAAAGAATAAAAGCATGGGAAGAAAATCGACTATTTACCAAAACTACAAAGTAGTATTGTGTGGCGGCATCATGCCAAAGCAGAGTGTAGAATTTTCGGCAGGTTATGATCTGTATGTTCCGTTTGATACGGTAATCAAACGTGGCAGACAAGCATTACCTATCGGTGTCAAGATAGATGTGCCAAGGGGTATAGACGGACACATACGTCCTCGTAGCGGCTTTTCTGCCGAGGGAGTGGAAGGTTATACCATTCCGCTGTTCGAGTGGCTTAAACCGAAAAAGAAGCGGTTTGACGCAGATGTTATTGAAGGTACTATCGACCACGGGTATAAAAACGAGATAAACATCATCATCATCAACCACGATGAGCCGTTTCTTATCGAAGGCGGCACGCGCATTGCGCAGATGGTGTTCAACAGGCACGAATTGCCAATCTTGCTTGAAGTTGATGAACTGACGGGCTTCGACCGAGGCGGCGGCATGGGGCATACAGGTTCGAAGTAATAAAAACTACATATTTTATAACAGATGAGTAATAAATACGCGTACATTGCCTAATTTTGTTGTGCCATTATATTTATTATATATTTTTGTTTAGAACGATTTAACTCTGGAATATCGGTGCGTGAGCATAGGTTATTTCCGTAGGCATTGTACATTTTATCAGCGCCGCCTGTCCTATATTGGGCGGGCGGTTTAATTTTATCTTTAATTATGGAAAAATACGTATCATTTGTAAGAAATCACAATCACCCTGACATCAAACTGTTCGTATCAGGTTTCTGGAGAATACCATTCGTTTGGGCATTCGTAAAGTACTCCAGTGACATAAGGCAAGCCATACCATTAAACACCGATCAGTTACCCTATGTCTGTAAGGCTTTAACAAAGCGGTTCCCCTCAGTACGAATTGACTGTGATGAAAATATCGAAGCGTTTAAGGATAAGAATCCATTCTATGTTTTACGTTTCAGAACAGCAAAAGGTGAGGTTTTGTACCTTAAAAGTCTTCAAGGGAAGGATAGGCAAAAAGGCGTTGAACTTGACAAGGAAATAAGACACGCATATCTTTCCATGTCGATGAGGGATATAAGAAGCGTGTACAATCTGGCATTAAGACATGCAGGCAAATATGTGGTTGATATTCTACCTGTATACTTGAACATAAAAAATACTCTCAACAACCCTAATTTCCTCATCGTATCAAGAGTTTACGGTAGGATAAGGTTTATATATTTACAAGACGCGGAAAAATATACCTTTACAGAATGGCAAGGCAATGCCCAGTTGTTTGGTTATGATGAAGCTATGGAGAAACATGAGCGTTTGTCAGAGCGCCACACTGACCGGTGCTTCAGCGTAATTGCAGCACCAAAACCAAAAGTGAATGCGAACAAACTTCAAGACTACTTTTGTAAGAAAGGAAACAACAACCGCGTTATAGTATCAATAGCACTCAAAGATTATGAATGGGAAACTAGCAAATAAAAGAATGTCAGAGAAAGAGATGCGTCTCGAAATAGCCAGAAAGACAATGCGTCAATACTACGAGAAGTTCGCCATACACCATAAGATATGGATAAGGAAACTCATGGAGAACTTTGTAGGGCGCGATGGCTTTAACGTGCACACAATGATGTTGGCCGACAGATATAAAACACCCGAAGATCAGATGATAGCCTTGTTTGCCTCTTTGCTTGTAAGGGACAAGGGTGTCAACATTATCATGCAGCAGACTAACAAGCTCTATTCAATACTTACCGAACACCCATACGAGTGGTTTAATAACTTCGGTTATATCCCCTTTGGAGATGCGACCATGAGAGACAAGCTGACCCTCTACTCGGTCAGGTGCGGACAAATATGCGACTTGCTTGACTCGCTTATGGATATTCAGAAGATGGCAAGTTCTATCCAGTCCTATCTTCAGGTTGTAATGAAACGTGCCGATGGTGTTGAGGTTGTAAAACATGCCATTGGAGAGGGTGCAAAAATCAAGGATATAGATTATGTCCTTCCATTGATGCTTATCAGAATGTCGCACAAGAAAGGTCTTGGCCTTGGAATTGTTGACATTGACGATAGTCAGCTTCTCCCTTGGAATAGTGATGTAAGAATGTTCCTCAACACTTTCTCCATGCCAACGGACAAGTTTTCCGCTGACGAGAAAATCGAAATGATGGGCTTTGAGAGCAAGAGCGATTTCTTCTATGCCTATCTCGCATATAAGGACTTGATGACGAGATATTCAACTGAGTGCCGTAGATATGCGACAACATTCAGGACGAGAATGACCTTACGTTGTGACAGAGAAAACATGCACACGTTCGATATGAAGAAAATTCTCCCGCCCCTTGAATAGTAGAGCCCCTGCACAGAATTAACCGTGCAGGGGCTTTTATTTTGCCTCAAAGAAGCGCATTGCAGCTTCTCCTACTCTCTTTGTGTCAATACATATATACCTGTTACTTGTTATGTTGGAGTTTGAATGGCCTGCTAACTTGGAGATAACCTCTGTTGGCACGTTCATTTCTGCAAGTATCGTACAATAAGTCCTGCGCGATGTGTGCTCAGTGACAAACTCGTACTTGTGGCCTTTTTTGAGTTTGCCGTTTACGAATAGTTGGACCTCTTCATCCATGCCGATATTTTGACAGATTTGCTTAATAGTCCTGTTCACGACAACGGAATGCCTTATCTTTGTCGGCGGTTCGTATATATACTTCCACAAAAGCGCATGAGCGGGTTGTTTTACCTCGGTATGGGTCTTTTTCGATACATAAGTTAAAACGCCGTTGCTGATATTGCCAGCGCCTATCGCTATTGCGTCCGAATACCTTGCGCCGGTCAGGCATCCTCGCATGAAGATGTTTTTCACATCGCGCTCCGTATCGTTTTTTGGCTGGTAGGCATCGAGTTTCATAACCTCTTCGTAGCTAAGTGCTATATGCTGTGAAGGCACCGCCTTTACTCTCATTTGCGGGTTGGCGCAAGGCATGAGGTTTTCTTCGCTATACCTTGCGAGAAAGGCCTTTATGACGGCTATGTAAGTCCTCGCCGAATTTGGCGATACTCGTTCGGTCAGGTAAGAACACACCCTCTCCATGTTGAGTTTGGTAATGTCCTTCCATGAAATCTCGCTCTTTTGTAAGCTGGTTTGCATAAACCTCAGTAAGTGAGGGTATGCAGGGTTTACCCTCATAAACTCTTTTTCAAAATTCATTTCCATAATATTCAATTTATTGGTTATCGAACCGCTACGGCCACCTAAGACCGCAACGGCAATTATTAACTAAACAATTACATTATGGATTTAATATTCGTTTTTCGTACATAGTTGTGCGAGAAACAAGCGTTGGCATGTGTACTACGCCAGCGAGATGTCCATCGTCAAGTTTTCTATGTTTCTTACAGTACTCTTCGAGTGCTTCGATGGCCTCCAGTAAGGAATATGACTTCATAAACCCTACTTCAAGTCCTGCCGTGTTGTCGGGATCTTCGCCTTTTTCCATTACGTGTTCAATTGTACATTTTGTGGTGGGGTTTGCCAAATACATAGTTGGTTCTTGACACATATTGTCAAGGGCTTCGTCAATATCCGCAAAGTCGGAGATGTACACAAGTTTACCATCATCGAAGAAACAATGGCTAAATGCCCCGCTCTTCCAATCAATATATACGGAGAACGGAAGGTCGTCGGTGTCCCAATCGTACATTAATATGAAATGCGCCTTCGGACGTATCTCCAGGATGAAATACCAAACAGTGATGTTCATCTCATTCCCAGGGAGTTTTTGTAATATCTGAGGGTTACTCATCATAAAATACCACCTTCTCGTCTCAAAAAAATCGAGGCATTTTCTGCTAAAGTCCTCAAAAGTCATTTTGTTGTTAATTCTTTTTGCCATAATTTTTATTTTAAAGATACTGTTCGTCATCCGCAACAAAACCAATCGTTGCGGACGGATAGTTATGGCAAAGACTCGGCAAAGGCACTTTCTCTCTCTCTCAGCTTCTTTAAAGTTTTAACCTTGTACATAATATCTTTGTCGTTCGTCCGTTGCAGGTACGCATCGAGAAGCCTTTGTTTGTCTCTTGCAAACTCATCTCTTGTTATGTCTGCACATACATCGTACCTCGCGGCCATTTCCAATATATCTTTCTCGATATATCCAATTAACTTTTCGAGTAGTTCGGTGTCCCAACTTTCATCAAGAAGATCTATTTTTGTAAGAACACCTAAGTACCCTTCATTGATTTCTTGTATATTGTCTAATTCCATAGTTACTCGCTTATTACTCCGTTGTCGTATTCTTCAAACTCTTCCTTAGTGATTATCTCAAAAATGTAATCGTGATCATCAATGAAGAATGGGTGTGTTTCCTTTATATAGTAGGTTTCTCCATTGCCGGCAACGAACTTGAAGAAATTTTGGTGTTCTTCGTTGGGGTAGTCCTGAGTCACACAACCAGATGCCATATAGCACACACCTTCTATAATGTCGGCGTTTGTAATATAATAGGTGTCTGTGTTTATCCCATGTTCTGACTCTAATTTAAGATGATGTTCGTAATTTTCCCAATCAGCCTTGACGTATGGCACCGGTTCATCATCGTGGTAATTCTCAAACATAAAGACTTCTTTGCCTTTATCACAAGTTTCATCGTATTTCTCGTACAAGTCGTCAAACTTATTTTCAGTAACCACGTCTGCGGCTCTGTCCATATAACCGCTATCATCGACTTCGTATAATTCGGTGTAACTACCGTCATTGCAAACTACTTCTTCGATATTCTTCGAGTGGGCGAGGAATATTTTTTCAAAGCCATCTGCATTTTCTATCTCTGTATTTATCACTAATCTGTTGTAGTGCTTCCATTTTTTCATAGGTATGACTTAACCGTGATGTCGAGGGCTTGCGTGTTAAATGTGTGTTAAAAACACAAGAAGTGATTGTTGTTTCCAAATATCTCCGTATCTTTGCACCGCAATCTTCGGATTGGGTCAGCCTTCGGGCTGTGGATTTAAACGAAAAAGTTTAGAGGGGAGCGGCCCGCTCCCCTTTTTCTTAATCCCTTATGGCATCAAGAAAATCGTCAATTGACTTACAAACCTTACTTATGTAAGAATCGTCATAGGTGAAATCACCGTCGCCAGAGTCTTTGCATTTGTCCCAAATTAATTTACGGTCTTCTTTACTTAGTTCTGAGGGATTTACGCTAATTTCGAACCAGCGTCCGTAGTTGTCACCACTATGGTACACGCCGTTTTCTATAAACTCTTGCTTAACTGCTTCGTAGCTAATTTCATATCTGATTGTTATCATAGTTTCTGACTTAACCGTGTTGTCGAGGGCTTATGGGTTTATAATCTTCCAATATTCGTGTAGTTAGAGAGGTGTCCCATAGGAGCACCATACTGGAGTTTCTTGACAACCTTACCATCTTCAGTTGTAATTCCGTCGTTCAGAATGATAGTAACAGCAATCTTACCATCACAGTCGTACTGGTTAGCGGAATATCCTTGTGAGAGTGTAGGTAATTGCCATTGCCCCCATGGAATGCTGCGCAGGTAACGCATAAGCACGTACAGGTTATCAACAGAGGCTTCAATCGCCACAGACTTGTCAATGTTGCCGATGCTCATTCCGTACTTTGAGAGCATTTCATTGTAAGCCTTGGCAACAGATTCCTTTTCGGCATTTGCGCTTTGCAAACGCATAGCCTCGCGGTACTCTTTTTGTTTCTTGGCTACAAGTTCGCGGTCTTCAACAAACTCCTTGAAGTCCCTCTCGTCCTCGATACAATGGTCAAGGAAAGCGGAAATGCCACCACGTTGCATAATCATAGCACCAGCGTTCTTGGCTTCTGGAGTAAAGGTTAGTGTACCATCGTCGTTCTTAGTGATAAGATAGACGTTCTTCTTTGTGCAATAATATAAATTTTTCATAATTGAATGACTTGACCGTGTTGTCGAGGGCTTGATAAATAATAGTTATGGAAGGGGAGGCTACTCCCCACCCACGTAATTTTCACGCTCCATTGCTTTGTCTATGAGGGAACGGATAAACGAACTTGCGATACCTTTAGACTTCACAAAGTCGGCTTGGTTGGCGTTCAAATAAATCATGAAGGCCTTGTTAAACGTAACCCTTGAACCCTTTTCGTACTTCGTGAACGTGAACTTCTCAGGATACATAGTTGCAGCCTGGCTAGCGGTCATAAGAACAGCACTGTCACCATACATGATGCGTATCTGTGGCGCAACCCTTTGCGAATAGACTACAACAACACTGTCACTATCCTTGATGTAGACAACTCTCTGCTGCATCTTGACATCTGACAGGTCAAACAATTTGCCTTCCTTCAGTTTAATTACTTTGTTTAATTCCATAATATATTCTTTTTGAATTACATTGCAAAGTTATAATATTATTATATATATTGTATAATACATATAAGATATATAACATATTTTAAACATTATTGTGTTCCGTTTACCCGAATTAAAGGATAAACGGATAAGATTACAGAATGCGGTACAAGACTTCTTCACGCCACTTAATGCCGTAATCCTCAACTCCTTTGATGAACTTGTTAAAGCCGTCCTTATCGATGTCTGACAGAGATTTTACCTCTACGCCAGTATATAGACGATAATCGTCAAGAATTTCTTTTGGCTCGCAAGTCACGAAGTCCTCGTACATCAGGAATAAGACTATCCTAACCTCTTCGACCAGACTAAAGTAATCTCCATCGAAAATATCGTCAGGAACGAACACCTTTGGTAGCCATCCGTTTTCCCTTAATTCCTCCTCTTTTTCAGGATTGTCCTTTAGATAGTCCCTAAGGGCGTAAGACCCAATATCAAAATTTAAATCTTCTAACCCAAGTACATCACGAGGGTCTATTTCTCGTGTGAAAAGGTCGTCATCAACAGCAAGACAGCCATAACCATGGCCGTAGAGCAGTTCATCGAATCTTTGATAGAACGAAATGATATGTTTGTCATCCCATATCTCTACGGTGGGGAGCAACGTACAACCATCTATTGAACGTTCTACCGTCACGGAAATGGACTTGTAGTTACAGTCGAAATTCTCCCGACCCTGCCTGTTGTAACCGTCGAACTTTCTATAAGCTATAGAGAATGGCAAATCTTCAAGTTCGTGAAGCAGTTCCACGAAATCTTTCTTTGCCTGACTAAGCATGGGGATAGTGAGTTCGCCCACTTTGTAATGGTATACACCTAAAATCTCATTAACATCTTTGGCAAGCAAATATTTGGGGTCTTTGATGTAATTAGGATCGTCTTTGTCCCAAGTCAGGTTATCGGCAAACTCTACTCCATGCTTACGACAGGCATCATAGCACTTTTCAATCTTGTCGATAGTTCGAAACATTGCGGTAAAGTCGTCGTTTTGACAATCACACCAAGTCACTAACTTTTGCAGCTTTTCCACTGCATTTAAACTTCTTTTTTCTTCCATAGTTGTTTTCTTTTTAGTTAATAATCGTACTCTGTCCGCTTCAATACAGACAGAGTGTAAGACCAGAATATTCGCCCCCTTCCAATTCTGCCACTTATTCATTGGCAGTTTTACGACCATTCATTCAGGTTAAAAATCTGTATTCTGTAATTCCATTTCAAATCTGGTGTATAGAGGTGTTCTCTAAGATATTGCCTCATGTCACTTACACAGTTCAGTTCATCCTCGCTATACCACCCATTTTTAATTATATTGGATATAGCGTTTTCAAGTGTGTCAAAAACACCAACAATACATGGACTTCCTCCCCATTTATCGCACTCAGACACGACATAAATTTCTTTCTTCATATCTTTATTGTTTTAATTTGTTGATAATCGTACTCTGTCCGCTGCAACACGGACGGAGTCAAAGTCAGTTCCAATAAGTAAAATAGGCATAGTCACCTACCTCAAATGAATTGTTCTCGATAACATCCTCCAACTCTTCGAGAGTCAAATCCTGTGGATGCTTGCCTGTTTCCTCCATGATGCTATTAATACTTTTAGTATTGCCGGTACACAAGTCAGGATATTTGTCGCCGGCTATCTCGTAGCAATCCAGGAGATACATCTTCGTAGCCTCGTCTCTGTCCTTTGCGCCATAATCTTCTTTATAGTGTTTGAATCTGCACTCTTCACTACAAGCGTAATGGTTTGTAAGGTAAAAGCCCTCTGTCATTGGCATGCCACAATAACTGCACCAGCGGACACCGCAATCTAAATACGTCTTAAATTTGCCAGCGTTAATACCGGGATAAAGCGAAAGGATATGGTCGGCAATAGTAACGAGTGCTTCAAACGCAGTCTCGAAATCAATGTAACCATCCTCATTCCAGAAGTGAGACAATTCGTCCATCTCTTCTTCTCTTTGGGTCATAAAGTCTACTATCACCTTGTCAGTACTATTCAGTTCAGAATAGTCTGCTTGCTTAGGATTTGACACTATGAACATATCCGTTTCGTTTTCGCGATACAAGCGCATGTAAAGCGCATTAGCATATAAATTCATTTTGTTCATAATAAAATTGTATTTAGTTAATAATTAGAACCTAAGCCGTAGTCATTGCGACTTAAGTTGGATAGAGTCTAAGCAGAGAAATCACCATTGCGTTCCCTATAAAACTCTATTAGGGAGCGGATTCCGTGCTTCTCGTTCTCGGTTAGGACATCAAAATCCTTATGAAGTCTTTTCTCGAATACAACCTGAGATTTCTTGCACTCAGTAAGAGTTCCGAAATAAGGAGGAATAGCTGTTACAGGACAATAAAGCATATAATTGCCCTTTAAATTGTTTTTGCTGATTATTGACAACATTTCTTTCATGATTGTATTTCTTTAGTTAATAAATAGTAATCCAACCTCTTATAAGAGATTGGATTTTGGGTTCAGTTGTCAGTAATCTTGAGAAGAAGGTGTTTTACCACAACCATCCTGACAAGGTTGTCTTTTCTGTCATAAAGAGAAAAACAATTCTCTGCTTCATCAAAAAGCAAAAGGTTATTTCTGTTAGCGTATTCTTCCAACTCCTTGCGCCTTGTGTTGAAATGATTAAAGGCACCCTCTTTGTTGTCTCTGATAGTGATAGGGTTATCGTAACAACTGTTTCTTGTTTCTTGAACAACCCAAATGTGCACACGTTTTACTCCGTTAGATTCAATTGTCTTCATAATCGTATTCTTTTAGTTAATAAATAGTAGTCCGCTCCTTGCCATAGAAGCGGACTTCGAGTTACTTGCGGGGGTCATATCCTTTATTGTGGAGTTCGTTAATCACCCAAACCCTGCAATGGTCTTTAAATATTGTCACTTCCTCATAACCATTCCCGAAGTAACTTTTAGCAAGTTTCTTGGCTTCAGCAAGCGTGCGGCAATCGTCTTTGTCATCTTCACCACAGTCTTTGTCCCATGTGATAATGTGGTATTTGTCAAAGTCTTTCGGCTTGACAGAAAAATTCTTGTCGAGAATCCTCTGTATTTTCTTTTCCGTGTTTTCGAGGATGGTTTGGATTTCCAATCGAACATCACTTCCAAAAGCAGAGTCGCTACAACTTGAAATTGTATTCTCTAATGAAACTTTCAGATTGTGCAAGTTATGCCATTCGTCTATTGGCATTTGTAAATGACTTGTTTTAAGCATAATATAATCTCCTATGATTTAGTTAATAAATAGCACTCCTTTCGCTTACCACGACGAAAGGAGCTGGATTGGTTAGTAGGACTTTGCTTGATTTTTTTGAAAGTATGCCGCAAGCAAATGCAGCATACTTTAGTGTTAATCCTTACGCTTGACGTAGAAATAGAACTCATCACCCCAAAACGCATCTCCATATCCGAATGGAACTTCTGTCAGGTCGCAATTCAACAACCTTGACATACCTTCCTCGTCAGCATCGGATATACTGTATTCCTCTAACTTCTCGGTATTGATGAAAAATCTTCCTCCGAAATTAATCAAAGGCTCCAAACCTGATTCGGAAATCTTCTTCTCCAGTTCTTGCAACTGTTTAAGAAGTTCCATTTGTTCTTCGGTCGGTTTGATGAGTTTCGCCAACGATTCTTTTACAATCTCCGTTCCGTCCTCCTTCTTGATTACGAGGTCGCAGTGTTGCATCGCTGTCACATAAGAACAGAACGTTTGGCTCGGGACTTCATCTTCGTTGAAACTCAACTTGTCATTCTTGTCAACATGAACATAAAGTACAAGCGGATCTACCACAACCTTTACAGGTTGGTTGTTTTTGACAACCCAGGTAGTTCTTTCCTTCGGATTGTCATAATTCACCCAACAAGCCAAGCATTGCATTATTGTTTCCGGTCTGATATTTCTCTCATAGTCATCGACTGACAGATAGAAGTTGTCGGCAGGTACCCAGTACTCTTTCTCCCGATGTAACACACAAATGTCGATAGAGCCATTTTTTTGGTAAGCATAAGTATCGATTCTTACTTCAAGCAGTTCGCCATTAACGAATGAATAACCATTGTTACTTACAAAAATTTCAAAACTTTTCATAATAATTGAATTTAAATTGTTAATACTAAAATAATTGCAAGTGCGCTATAACCTGATATAGCACACTCTGAATGATTACCGCTTGACGTAGATGTAGAACAACTCTTGTCCATACTCGATTCCGTCGCTGAAATTAAAGTCAAATATAAGCTGACCTTCACGGCAAACTGTTTCTTCTCCCGGCCTTTTTTCGAGATCTTCTTCTTCACTCCACTCGCTGACCACGCGAACTTCCTGCACTTCTTTTGTGTTGAGTGCAAACCATGTGGAATCGTCTCTGTGTACCAACTTAACACCAGCAGCATAAAGCTTTTCAAGAGTGTTGTTCAACTCCTGTAACAACTTTTGCTGCTCATCATTTGGTTTGAGAAGTTTTATGAGTCCTACGTGAGTCTTTTCCGTTCCGTCCGGCTCAACCGAAGTGTAAGAAGTACTCTGGATTGCCTCTTCATAGTCCCAATAAAGCTGCTCCTTTATTTCAGAGGAAGTGACCTTGAAGCAGTTATGTCTTTCAAGCGAACACTGTATAGAGCACAAACCAAACTTTTTTTTGACGGGCAGTCCGTTCGAATCTATAGCATACGCAGACCATGTATCAGTCTCTCTGTTGTATCGGATATTCTTAATTTTCCCTACAATAGGGTACTCTCGCATTGGAGAAGGTTTTCCTTGCTCGAAGTCCTTCGTTGAATCGAAATAGTCTTCAGGGCGAACCCTGTACTTATTCTCTCCGTCAGTACAATTGATACGAATCCTCTTACCAATGGCAGTCTGCAAAATGTCTATCGTTTCTGCCTTTACTGCAATAAGTCTGTCATCAACAAGTGCATAACCGTTCCAACTCTCGTCATTTACAAAAGCATTGAATTTTTCCATAATTAATTGAATTTTAAATTGTTAATACTAAAAATAATTGCAAGTATGGCGGTCACTACACCGCCTTACTTGCTTGGATAGTGTAAGGTGTAAAACACATTGGTATGTTTTGCCGCTCACACCATTTTAATGCGTCCTCGTATATATCGAATACGACAGTTCTTGGGTCTAATACCAAAAAACGAAAACCTTGACTTTTAAGATCTGCCTTCATAGAACGAAAACCGTCAAATGTCATTGCCTTTTTCTCGCCGGTTTCCATATCTGTAACCGTCTTACTCCCGAAATCGTAAACAAATTCCCTTATGGAATTGTTCCTATAAACCGTTATTTCTTCCGTCATACATTACAGTTTTAGAATATTGATACTATCTAAGTCTATACTTCCACCTCAATGCCTTTGTGAGTGAGTTAACCACCTTGAAGGGTAATTCGTAGAAATGAGTTCCAATACTATTAAGACGCAATGCTTGCGCCTTGTCTATCTTCTGATAGCCTCGCTCACCATTTTCTGAAATGGTGTAGCAAAAATACTTGTTGTCTTGCATAATTGTTGAATTTAGTGAATAATTGTACCCTACCCACTGCAATGTGGGCAAGGTCGTTAAATCAAGATTTGTTCAGAACAGAGATTCATTGCAACGACGAGTAAATTCGTTTCATCCATTTCAGAAAGTTCCAAATCCATTTCCTTTGCTTTTTTCTCTAATTCGTACAGATTAGTGCCTATATAGTAAACTTTACAGCCTTTATGGAGTTTGAATTTCTTTCCTTGCGGATTGTCGTACCTTTTAGCATTGCTAAAATCCAATGGCTCTTTAACGCCGGAAAGCAAGCAGAGAAGTTCATACTCCGCAAAATACCTCTGTTCTGTCAGTATTTTACTTTCGAGTTCTCCTTTAAGCTGAAGCCTTGCTTTTCTGTACCTCTCTATCAACTCTTTTCCTGAAAGCATAGTCCTTATGTCCTCATTCCACCATTTCCAGATATGGGGACACTCTTTCATCATAATTTCTTTAATGTGTTCGTAACTCATAATCTAAATATTTAGTTAATAATTGAACTATGGCATAAGTTAATACGACCATAGTTATATGAGTTAATTTCAATTAATACTCGTGCCAAATAGGTTTGATAATTTTATGCTTTTCTATCCTATAATTGACAGAGAAATCAGGTGTACACAAGTGTTCCTCAATATAATTCCACACCCTGTCTATACTTCCAAATGTGTTTTCCATTTCTTCTTCATTTATATCACCATCAGAAAGTATTCCCTCTATAGCATCTTTAAGAACTGAATAGACACCCCATATCTCAGGATTATTAAAGAAATGGTTACTTTTCGTCACAATATAAACTTCATCCATAACAATACATTTTTAAGTTAATAATTGAAGCACACGGAATGATTAAACTCCGTGTGCTTGACAGGTTAGAAATCGATACGATCAAGAATGTGATTTGCAACATTAGGACATTCGGCAAGCAAAAACTTCATCATTTCTTTTCTGTCCTTTTTGCGCAGGCTCTTGAAATCTTTCACGCTCTGCATATCACAGCAGTTACATTGAATCCAATACCGCCACACATCAGCAAGTCCGTACTCGTTCAATTCCTCGCAATCATTGGCTTTTGCCAGCCCTTTAATAGTGTATGCCATAATTCAAAAAATAATTAGTTAATAAATCGCTCCAATCGGGCGGCAAAGCCCGAAAGGGAATTAGCGGCCTCGCAAGAATTTTCTGATGCAATAGTCGTAAGCCTCGCCCGAAAGGGAATTGCTGATGTAGATTTCGTTTTCCCCTTGCTCTACGTAGAAGCATTGGAACAAAGACCAATCAAGCCAACTGCTTCCGCTCGTAAGGCTTGCAACAAAGTTTTCTTTAGAACTTTTCTTTTTGTAAATCTGTTCTGCAAAGGCTCTCGCAACTTTCTCTTGCAGTTCCTTTGTTGGCTGTAACCGTGCATCCTTGCCGTTTCTGTAAACACGTCTTTTTCTGTCAAAGAAATCTCTGACACTAACTTGGCCACCGTAAGCTTTTCTCAAGCCTCTTAAAGTTTTGTAATACCTAATCATAATTGTTGTGTTTTAGTTAAATAAAAGTAGGCAAATAACTGCAACGTCATTTGCCTTTTGCTTCTATGCGTACCTATAAATCTTTATCCTTCCCTTGTTGTGTTTTCTTATAACGGAAACATCATCATTGTTAAATTTAGAAGGCTTGCCGAATATTCCCTTTAGAGTCTTGGTAGTAATTGTTTCTTTCATGTTTCCGTGAACATTAACCCACGGATTGTCATCTCGAATGTATTGCGCTCTACCTTCGTTGTCATAACGACATACAATAGTATATATAACGTAGGTATCAGTCCGAACTCCATATAATACACCATTGTTTAGAACATAGAAGCAATAATCCCATTTGCCTTGTTTGCATCGAAACGGACTTACATCTTCTGATTTACTACGATACACACGATAACCTAACTTCTTTAAATCCAATGCCATAGCACGCATGTCATCAATAACGCATTGCATAATTTAATCTCCTATGATTTTAGTTAATAATTAGTTACGGATATGCTTTCATACATATCCGCAGAAAGTCATTTATACTGGAACGTGTTAATCTTGTATCTCGCAGCAAGTTGAAGGATGCAAGTAGCAATAATTTCAAACCACTTATTGCAGAAGTATTCTTCTTTTTCTTTCGACTTATACCCCTCCCACTCTTTTGTCAGTTCGATGATTCTATTCCACATAAAGTCAATATTAATCGACGATGGAAGCCCTTGCAAGTACGAGGCAATTCTAAGACGTAAAATAGGGTAGCGTATCTTGTTGTAGTCGTAGTTGTATTCCTCATTAAATTGCTCAAGGAAAAACTCAATACGGCTTCTGTCATCTTCAAAAGTTAAACCTAAGTCGCTTGCAGTTGAAGATTCGGCGATGCTGTCGAGAACGTAGTTATACCACTTTCCCCACACTTTTAATTTTCTTGGATCTTTCATAATCGTAAATATTTAGTTAAAGAATAGTCCGTAGCCAACAATCAGGCTGGCTACGATTTTTAAATTGACAAGAGCACGTCTGATGCGTAAATTGGCTTAGACGTGTATTTCCTGAGATACTTTGCAATACAATACACGATGTGCGTGTTTACGTAGCCATCCATGAAGGTATGCCAATTGATACACAGGTAGTTCTTGCAGTTTTCTACCCATACTGTTTCCTCATTCACACATTTGTATTTCAAATACAAATTGTCTAAAACTTCTTCTAACGTCTGTTTCTTCATATTCGTAAATATTTAGATGATACTCTTTATCTTGCTGCCGTCATCATTAGCCATGAACACGACACAAAAATCTGAACCAATCCAAAAAACTTGGAAATCACCGCTACTGTCATGCTTGGTTTCTATAGTGGTGCAATTCTCTGAATTATAAGATTTCATAAATTCATCTTTTGCAGATTCGTAATCTGTACTCGTGTATGTACTCATTACGCAAGGTCGCATGGGATTTCTCCAATCTATTTTCTGCACGCAATATACTGTTTCTTTCATAATTATAAATATTTAGTTAATTATTAGTTTCTCCCTATCTGTCACAACAGGGAGAGTAAAGTCAGAAGTTAAAACCGATTCTGAAAAGTCTATAAACATCATCTTTCAAAGACTGTTCAAACACGAGGATTCCGTTTTTAGTGAGCCAAAGTCTAT
Organism: Prevotella sp. P2-180; assembly: GCF_002251435.1. Lineage (GTDB taxonomy): Bacteria > Bacteroidota > Bacteroidia > Bacteroidales > Bacteroidaceae > Prevotella. Next base: position 72,527 of record NZ_NPJI01000037.1, on the reverse strand, counting down.
CAACGTTTTCTTGGCGACAATTACGATACCAGGAGTAACATCCGTCAGACCAGAAATGCTGCGATTCTCTTGGTCTTATGGCATTTCCAACAAGTTCAAGCATTCGTGCCTCAAAGTCGCTCAGGTCCTTGTTTTCTTTTCTGTTTTTCTGAAAAATGTCATGTTCTAACACTTCGAAAAACTTAACATCTGACTTTTTGATTGAAGTTTTACCTTTACTCATAATAATTGAATTTAAATTGTTAGACAATAGCAGTGCGCCCGCTGCAATGCAAGCGCACATAATCAGACTGCCGCTACATCCATACAATACTCAGCAAATTCTTCCTGTGTATCTTCATAGCCATAAAATCCGATAAATGACAGATAGCTTTCTGAAATGTTGTAAACCTCCTCGGTATCTATGTCAAACGAATTTTCATAGTCTGAGCCGTAGCAACTGCCAACACAAATTTCAGAGCGCAACCTTTTCAGCTGTTCTTCATCAAGATCCCAAATGTGGATTTCTTTTTCTTTGCGCAGTTCGTCGAGTTCTTCTTTTTCATCGTCAGTGAGAAGTCTCAAACCTATTGGGCAATAGTGACCATTCACCATTTTCATCCAATATTTTTCGCCGTAGCAATCCTTCTGCCAGCAAAGGTAGTCATCGAACCACATTTCAGACTCATCCTCAACGCAAACTATATAAGTGTCGCTCGGATAATCGTGAATGTATTTTTCAAGAAGTTCGTCCGCTTTTTTCTCAGCTTCTACTATTCCTCTTGCTTCTGCGTCTGCATACTTGGAATTTCTTTCGCCTGCAACGATAGCAATTAATTTGTAAGTTTTCATAACTGTAAAATATTTAGTTAATAATCAAAGCACGCACGTTAGGTATCATCCTAACGCACGCGTTATTTTCTAAGAGAAATGGGCTATGCCATCTTGAATCCATCCGTAGTCTGACCTGAACTCAACACGAAAATCACACGGTTTCCCTATCCAAAAACTTTTGGTAAAATCTCCGCAACAGTCACGTTTTACTTCAATCGAAGAACCATTTTCCGACTTATGGATTTTTGTAAATTCGCTATGGGCAGACTCGTAATCTGTAGTAAAAAACGTGCTTATAACCTTATCCAAATTCGGCAATCTGTAGTCAAATATTTGCACGCAATAAATAGTTTCATACATAATCGTAAATATTTAGTTAATAATCGTACTCCATACCTGAGAAAACAGATATGGAGTTAAATGTTATTCGTGTTCTCTCGTCCACCATTCAGCAATGTCACTTCGTTTACAACCTCTCCTTTCAATAAATTCTTTCAGTGTATGACAATGCGTGCTTTCTGCATAAAAAGCACCTTTAAATCTAACATGAATCCATCTTTTCATAATCGTATTTTTTTAGTTAATAATAGGAATGGCTGCACCCGAACAAACGAGCACAGCCTCACCTAAAAAATATAAAAATTAATGGAAAATATAACCGCGATACTGCACCGAACCAACGATGCAATATCTTTTTTAAACTATTTTCTTTTTGTACTCTACATACTCAAAATAGTTTTCCTTAAGATAATAATAGAAATCTTCTATGGAATTGTCAATTTTTTCCTTTAGTTCTCCTTCATTTAGAATACAAAGAGTCAAAAAAGCCGCAACCTGATGTACACGCATTTCAAAATACTTAGATGGTTTTAAAATTTCCTCTATAGACTCAGGCATAAAAGAGATAAAACCAGAACAAGACTTCCAATTTTCTTCGATATATTTTTTGTACTTTTCTTCTTTCTCAAACTTAGAAATGTACTTTTTTATTATGTCATCAAAGTCATCCGATAAAGTCACGTCAAAGCACAGCATGTCATTTTGATAATTATAATAATATGGCTTATAAAGAGAAAAATTATCAATAGAAACAATTCCATATTTCTTGAAAGTTTCAAGTACATTTTCTTTTATAAACTGACTTGAAACATACACAAGTTCTTTCTCGTACTTGTCCTGATTGATTTCTATTTCATCTTCTTCATCCTGATTTAGGTAATATTCCATTTCACCTGAATCGAGAATAGTTCCGTACATCGCAACATCTGCGATTGGAAACAATGATGTGTTTAAACTAAGTTTTTCCATAATTCTATTTTTAAGTTAATAATCGTACTCCATACATAGCAAAATGTATGGAGATTGTTTTAGCTGCAAAGTTCTACCAGGTTAAAAAAGTCCTCTTTCAAAAGATTGTTCACGCCCTGATAGCCTCGCCCGGTCTGATTGTTGCACCTTAGCTGCCTTGCATGAATCTTGATTTTCTCAATCATCTGGAAAAGTTCTTTTTCAAACTTTCTGTCATTCTTTACGTTCTGTACCATAACTTTATATTTTTTAGTGAATAATCGTACTCCTTGCCTAAATCAATAGGCATGGAGTTAAATAGTTAGTTCAGCTCAAAAACAAGCAATGTTTCGCCGGTCTTATAGTCGTTTAGAACATACTTAGGAGTTATGCAAGTTTTGTCGAATAACATAATATCCATTTCGTTATCTTTCGAAATCCAGACATATACAACAAAACCTTTAACTTTTTCATCGGCTCCAAAATTGGTTTGTTTCTTAACGCTCGTTTCTTCAAAATAAAACGTGCATAGCCATCTATCATTACCGTAACCGAGCGTATTAATAGCATTAAAAACATTAAACTCTCCTAATTTCATAATCGTATTTATTTAGTTAATAATGGAAAGTAATCGCGCTGTCACGCGCAATCACTTTTTACATACTTATCGTACTTTTCGTGAAGTTCATTGTACTTTTTCACAAATACGGCGTACTCTTCATTTGTACAATACCATGCAGGCCAAATAACATCTCCCTTGTGGTCATATTTTGGGTTTATTCCTGATGTTCTGCAAGAAACTATCCTACAGAAATACTCAAACCTGGAGAAAAAGCCCGCTCCGTTCCCTGCATATTTTTTGGAAATATAGATAACTCCCAAAAATCTTTCGTTTTCGTTTGGCCAGCCTTTGATTATTGTTATCGGATATAAATATCCCGTTCCGTCATAATCTTCTTCGACTCCGATTATTTCCCAGTCATAGACATAATCGAGATAGCGAACACCAACGTCATTTGTGAGTTCGTTTAATTCTTTTCTTTCCATAATATAAACTTTTAGTGAATAATCGTATCTTGCAGCCAAATCAATGACTGCAAAGAAAATCAGTTGTTCCACGGCTCATTTCCGTCATTGTCGTCAAATCTTGCGCAGAAAAAACAATATGTCCTTTCTTCTGGAACATCTACTTTCACGAAACAAAATAATGGCAATTTGTTTGTTTCAATTTCCTCTTTTGTCATAAGTTCATTATTTATCAACGTGATTTCGCCAAATGTTCTTTCTGCAAATTTCGCTTTTACTTTGTAATATTCCATAACTTTATAAATTTAGTGAATTAATAATTATCGTACTTTCCAGGCGAATCAACGCCTGAAAAATATTAGAACTCTATTGCGTGGAGATTTTCCATTTTAACGCAGATTGTAATTTCAGTGAAGTCAGTGGACTCGTCGAATGTTACTCCATCGCAAAGAAGAGTGTACTTGTTGCAATTGCAATTGCTCATTTTTACATATACATTATTTCTGTCGAAAGTAATGCTGTTGCAAGAATATCCGACAACTTTGCCGTTAATCTTGAACCAAACGTTTTTAGCTTTTTTAGTTTCCATAACTTTATATATTTAGTGAATAATTATCGTACTTCCAACCAGTTCTCGCCTGCTGGAAGTAATTATCGTACTTTCAATTATCGTACTTGTTTATTCTTCGGATTTTTGAGACTTCAGGAACTCGTCAAAGTCATTGCAAATCGAAAAATAATCTTTCCAGAATCCATGGAAATATACATTCCCGATGAATAATAAAAATATTATCAATATTGCATCAAGGATGTAAATAAACACATCGTCTGTCAACAACAACATTATCGGGAATGATAATATCACGTTCCCCAAAAGGAACACTTTACTCTTTTTCATATTATTTTCTGTTAGCTTGATTTATAAATTATTGAACCGGAACGTGAAACAAATCACATTCCGGTAATTCTTTTGGCTTCTTCATACATTTTATTTACCTTGCTTAATACAAGACCGTGCATCTTCATTTCTTTCTTTGTAAGAGAAAGCCTTTCACGTCTTTCTGTCAATATATTATAACTGCTAATTATTTCATAACATGTATTCTCTTCATATCCATTAGAAATAATCTTGTTGTAATATACTTCAAAGTCTATACGTGATAGAGTGATAGCTCTTTTCCTTTCGTCCATTTTTCTGAAATGTTCAAGAGCTTTCTGTTTTCCATATTCAGTCAGTTGGCCGTCTATCATTTCTTTTTTAACGGTCGTCATTTCCTGAACATCATAATATTCTCTTTGCTTGTTGCGTATATATTCAACAAACTCTTGTTGAGAAAGATTTTGCTTTGTTGCGGAAATCTCCCACTTTCGCAAGAGATTTCCAGGAATTTCCTTAGTTTCCATAAATTTTCAATAAATTGTGAATGTTCGCACGACAAAGGATTTTTATTCCTTTCTCAATTCCGTATCTTTCGAAGATCACGTTTGAAAGATTGTAATAATCGTTTGCCATTGCTTAATCGTTTTTAAATTCTGAAAAAGAGAAATGTTCGCCTTCTTTCAATTTCTTTGCTACGAAATTTGAAAGAGGAAAAACCAAACCGTTTATTTTGTCATCAAGCTCTTTGTTTGAGCCAAAGTATGACAACAAATCAGAGAACTGATTTAACAGCTCCATCGGTGAAATAAAACCCATTTCGTAGTCTTCCACCATGTTTAAAATTTCTTTTCGCATAATATCTGTTTTTTGTTAATATTTTGTTTGAACTCCACGGCTGAGCAAACAACCGTGGAGCTATAAAAATTTTCCCTCATTTCATTCTTCACACACGAAATGCTAATAATTACTTTGAGAGAAATATTAACTAAATTCAATTATGGATTTATAATTGTGACAGCAAGTTGTTACTTTCACCAAAAATTGTTTGCCAAAGGTCTTTTGAACCTGATAACAAAATATTTTATAGTGTTTCACTCAATACTTATTTGCAGCTTGATGTATATAAGTTTGTCCGTCATACATAAAACAGTCCTGCAAGCGAACTATTTTCTCAAATAATTCTTTTTCTTTTCCTCTCGGATCTTTGTCACACCTTTTCTTCTGTGCCATTCACAGCCGTATAAAAAGTATTTGAAAAACTTTTCACGGAATTTTTGTCAAACTCCAAATTTTTGTCACAGCCCGGTTAAGTAGTGCAAAATAGTTATTTTTGAAACTACTAAATTTATTACTGCAAACAAATTGATTTGAAGAAAATATTTATCGAAAAAAAATCAAATCAAGATAGACCAAAATCAAATCAAGATTTGAACCGATAAATAAAAAACCAAGAAAAAATAATATATCAAAGAAAAGCAGCCGGACAGAATCAATAACGAAAGTTATTGTAACAACACCCAACCGCCGGGAATGCTGAAACCGCCGAAGCAGAAGCACCAGCAGCACCAGCAGCACCAGCCAACCAGCAGCCAAAAACGACCACTGAAAGACTGATAAAAGCAACCACCAACGGAATCACCCGCCAGCAGCTTTTATTTAATCAAATGAAAAATCTAAATTACTTTTGACACAACCGAAAGAGAGAACCGCCCGAGGACGAACCCCGGACGGTTAATAAATGAAAATGCAATCACTTTTCGAACTTTTTCAAATCCAAGCGAGCCACAGAGAGCGAAGTCTTAACGGCTGAAAGTTTTTGGTTGTAAACGTTAAGTAACTTTTGTAGTTTCTTATATTTAGCAACGCCCAAACCGTCGTTTGATATTTTCGCCCTTGTTTCATCATAAAGCCGTTGTATTTCTGTCAACTCGAACTCTTTTTGAATCACCGCAGCAGTTAAAACGGCTTTTTGGTCGTCTTTTTCTTGTTGAATCTCTTTTTCAACCTCCTGCGCTATATCGGCAATATCAGAAGCAGAAAGAAATCCGGCTAAAAGGATTTTTTTAATGTAGCCAGAAACCGCAGGACGAAGCGCAAAAACGTTACTTATTTTGCCGTTCATTTCACGCCGTTTAGCATCAAGATAAACACCAACAGAACCGACCGCACGAATATAATTAGCCGTTGACTCTTCGATAAACGTATAATAACACCCGGGTAAGAGCATATTTTTTTCACCGTTGTTATTTGTTGCTGAATACACAACCAAACGAGAATCAATAAAAAGCCACTCAGGATTAATGTTACAGAAATACACCTCAGACGAAAGCGAAGTGTTATTGTTTGCAAAATTAACAACATCTTTCACCGTTGCAACTTTAAAATCACCCTCAACACGCCACCACGCACTGGCAGCACGAGAGACAGCCGAAGCCACGGGAGCCGAAAGCCCGAAGACGAAAGACGCAACCGCAAAATCATCATCAAGTTTCAAGCCATCAAGTTCTAAGGCTAATTTTATAACTTCTTTATTATCGGACGGCAGTCCAGCACGAAAGAACCGACCAAGCAACACCGCAGCCGTTGGAACCGGTGCACGGTAATTGTTTCTGATTAATTCCATGCAATCACGCTTTTTAACTGCTTCAGTGTCCCCCGCTTCTATTTGGTCAGATATAACAACCGAATCCACCAACGGAAGAACCGCAGAGGAATCAGCCGAGGAATCCGAAGAAGAACCAACAGCCTTTGCATTCTCAATAACATTTGCGGCAACAATATTATCAATATTATTTGCCATTTCTTTTGTTTTCTTACTCATAATTTTTATATTTAATAGGTTAAACAATCAATCACGATGAAAACACAGAAAGAAAATGTTACCTTCCTTTTGTGTCAATAAGCCAAAGAGCAACCACGGTGAGGAATCAAGATAACTTGTAACCATGCCACCAATAAGTTTTCAAGTGCAAAGATAATACATTATTAATGTTATGTCAAGAGAAAAGTTATATATAAGTTATATTTACGGCTAATTATTGACATATATCAAGGGAAAGGGCGTAAAACACCGCTGAAGTAGTCTATATAAGGTATATATACGTGTGTCTGTATATGTAAGGGAAGCATAAAGCAGGCAAGCAGCACAGCAATAAAACTGCTATAAGACATCTTAAAACCTGGAGCAAGCTAACAAGGTTCAAGACTCAAGAATAAGATCCTGAAGGGAAGAGAAGAGGACAGAGGGCAGACAGAAGAGGAAGACAAGAGAAGACAGACGGAAGACGGAAGAGGACAGAGGAAAACAGAAGGGAAGGAGACAGAGGACAGACAGAAGGGAAGACAGACAAACAGAAGGGAAGAGAAGAGAAGAAGACGGACAGACGGAGAAAATAAAGGACTTCAGACCGATATGATTTGATAAGCTATTTTCGGAAAAATGTTACATTATTGTTATAATATAACAATACGTAATGTACTGATAATTAACGTATTACATACCCCTAACACCCCTTTTAACTATTTTGAGGCAAGCCATATTGACCTTTCATCTGGAATTTTTAATTTTTTATTTTTTCGATTTTTTCGATTTTCGTTTCGTGTACCATGCATAATCCTTCATTTTTCTGTTATTATCCTATGGGAAAATAGTCGTTTTTATACACTTTTATTGTATTTTATGGAGTAGTGAAAAATCCCCAAAATGTATGTTTAGTGTATGATTTCGCATGTTTTTGTGTACTTTTTATCCTATTTATGTAGGATTGTTTCAAGTTTTACCATTCCTCCGAAACGCCTGTAAATAAAAGGCATTACCTTTGCATCAGTGTATGAAATGTATAAATAATCATCATTTTAGAGTTATTGATTTGATTTTTTATTTATTTATTGTATATGGCTAAGAAATTGAGCAATAGTGCATCAGACAGGAATTACGGCATTGTTGCCGCTGTAAGTGCCGAGCTGCTGTCACATGTCAACAAGTCCGAGATGACTCGTATTCGTCAGGAGTCTCGTTACGATGACCGCCTGTATGGTTACAGGGATGTTGTCACCCGTGCTTCGAGTGCTTGTTTCCGTGGTCTGCATGGTATGGTATACTATTTTGACGGTCGTTGTTGGGTATCGTTTGACAAGGACTTTGTTCTCCTGAAAGCGTCTATTAACTCAGCCCTTGTCAGTCTGAATGTCCCCAAGGGCGATGTAGTCAAGAGTGAGTTGCGCCTTTTGCAGGCTGCCCGTGATGGAGCTTCGATGTCTCCGTTGGAGCAGTCTCCTTGTGTCATTGGTTTCTACAATGGCGTATGGGATTTCTCCGACATCAGCAATCCGGTGAGGCATGATTTCTCTGAGCGTATGCCGATTACCTCTGTATTGTCTTATCCGTACCTTCCTGGCGAGAAGTGTCCTTTGTGGTGTTCTTTTTTGTCGAAGATCCTCAAGCCTCGTGACATAGAGGTTTTGCAGCGTTATCTTGGCTTAGGTTGTTGTGACCGTCGTTACATGAGCCACAAGATAGAGGAGACGTTGTGGCTTGTCGGCGGTGGCGGTAACGGCAAGAGCACTGTGTTTGAGATGGTGAAGGCCGTGTACGGTGCCGAGAACATCTCGTACATGCCGTTGGGTCATCTTGTCACTCCCAATGTAGACTTGAGGATGCGTAACATCGGTCGTATTGTCGGCAAGGTGTTCAACTACTGTTCCGAGATACAGGCTGACGACATCACCAAGAGTTCGGACACGTTCAAGAGCCTGTGTTCTGGCGAGCCCCAGGAGGTTCGCAGGATAGGCAAGGATTCGGAGACCGCCTTTGACATTCCTTTCTTTGTGTTCAACATGAACAGGATGCCGGCTAACAGGGCTATGGACGCTGCCTTTGTCAGGAGGCTTATCGTCATCAGCTTCAGTACGAGGGTGCGCCGCGAGTGTATCGACAGGGAGTTGGTCACGAAGATGATGTCCGAGTTGCCTGGCATAAGGAACTGGGTGGTGGAGGGTCTGAGGAAGCTTGCCGCCGACGGCTACGTCCTTGTGCCTGACGCCCGCGTGAGTGAGTCCATCAGGGAGTACGAGATAGAGAACGGCCAGTCGGTGAAGCTTTTCTGTGATGACAACGGTTACAGACAGGGAGTGTATTCGGGCATGTGGGACGAGAAGCCCAAGTACGTCTCGTCTGGCGTGCTGTATACGAAATACCAGTCGTTTGCGGAGCTTAACGGCATTGAGCCGGTCACGATAAACTCTTTCGGGCGGGAGATGCGCAAGCTTGGTTTCAGGTCCAGGAGGAAGAGCGGCGGTGTCATCTACGACATCTACAGCGACGAGGACATACCTTTTGCCATAAAGTAATAGATAACACACACGTACAATCATTAAAATAAGCAGATATGATAAACATTGAAAACAAGAGAGTGTTGTTTTGCGACCTTGACGGCACTCTGATAAAGACAGTAAGCAAGGCCGTGTTTCCGAAGGACGTTACCGATTTCCAGATAAGGAAGGATGTCCTTGACAAGGTGAAGGACTTGGGTTGTTTCACTCACCTTGCGATAGTAACCAACCAGGCTGGCATACCCAAGTTTGTCAACAAGGAGGATTTTGTGGCAAAGTTGTGTTGCATTGCCAAATTTATAGAGAAGTACTGTTCCGTAAACGTCAAGGCGGTGTGGTGCTCTTCGTCCGACAGCAACCACCCGTGTCGCAAGCCGAACCCCGGCATGCTGGAGGACTTATACGAAGAGTACTACGACCCTATGAGCAAGTCGATGATGATGATGATAGGCGACGCTTCTGGTAAGCCTGGTTGTTTTTCCGACAGCGACTTGAAGTGTGCTGAGAATTTCGGCATAGACTATATGGACGTAGAGGACTTCGTGATGCTCTGACGGCAAATCCCGCGTGGCATATTGCCGAGGCTCCCATAAGTAATAATTGTCAAACATAAAAAGTATAATCATGAGAATTGGAAGAGAACGGAAGCTCACCGTCGATATCATGCAGGTGAGGACAGGCTCTACGGGTGTCAAGGGAGGAGTGATATTCCCTGACAGTGAATTAGAGCAAGTGTACAATCAATATTCGGCACTTCCTTACGAGGAGGCGTTGAAGCAGTTCACGGATATGGGGATGAAAGACCTTGCCGAACGTCTGACAAAGGAAAGGGACGAGAGACTGGCAGAGGAAAAGGCGAAGCGGGCCGCGAGGTTAGATGAAATCAACGCCCTCCCAGAGAACGAGAGGCTTGTTGCATTGCTTGCGGCTGGCTTCGACGATGAGGCAAAGGCTCTCAGTGAGTTCTTCGCTTCGAAGAAAGAAGAAGAGTCCCGCCAAGAAGAAAGCAAGGCCATCTCGCCTGCCCCTGACGAGGAACCAGAGGCGCAGCAAGTAGCAAAGAAGCCTCGTGCAACAAGAGGCAAGAAATCAACGACAAATAAAAAATAACAACAATGCCAAGAACAAAATTCAAGAGAATAACCTACAGAGAGGAATTTGCGTTAGGCAATTTCCGTTTGAGGTTGTACCGCAAGTTGGTCATCAACGAGTTTGTAGACCCAGGGACGTATGCGTCAGTGTCTATTCGTGATGTCGACGAAAACTTCAGGATCAGCATAACAGAGTACACTCCGTTGTTCCGCGTGATTATCGACCTTATCGAGGAAAACAAGCCGGAGTACGACACGATGGTGCTGAACATACTCAGGAATATCGAGATAGTCTCAACGCAGCCTGACGTGTTCCTGCAACAAGCAGTAACCTTGTCGTGCATAGCTTTTGTCAATCCGTCAGTCCTCGACCCTGAGAGTGAGAGCCACAAGGAGTATGAAGGCCTTGTGGACAGTTTGAAAGCGAAATGGCTCGATTCTATCCACAGAGACGCTAAGGCAATGGAAAAAGCCAATGACGAGTACACTGAGGAAGATGCAAAAGCCGATGCCGCGGGTGATGCGGCAGAAGAAGAACTGAAGTCATAAAAAATCGGGATGTCATTTTAGGCATCCCGATTTTTCTTATAACCATTTCACTACAGGGTCGCCCCTATAACCTTTCTCCCATATAAACCAAGCGTAAGAGACCGCTGACCCCCCCCCCTCGTACCATGCCGTCAAAATCGCCGTTTTTCGCACAGAGAACGCGCTGAACGAACTGAAATATGTAACGTGGAGGATTTACCGAGAAAAGCTTATCGAAGCGTCTCTTGCCCTCTAAAAATGTCGTTTTGAGGAACATCGCGCAGATACCATTTTCAGGTAATAGCTTCAAGGAGTGTAACACGAACTCCATAGCCATGCTATAGGGCGGGTTAGTTAAGATACACTTACAGTCATCGGGCAAACATTTAGTATTGAGAAAATCCCTAACGCCATCTCCGTAGCCTCTATCAACTATGTCGTATGAGTACACTTTCCTCCCGCTTTTGGCAAGAACTTCGCTGAGACAGCCAGTCCCGCACGCAGGCTCGTAAACGACTGATGGAAGTTGATACCCATTGCTTTCATCCATGAGTTTTTTCAAGGCCATAGGTGATGTCGCGTAGAAATCGTTCTTCTCCCTTTCCTTCTCAGTGTGATTCGATGCGCCAAGGCATTTGAATATACTATTCTTGTTTCCTTTCCAGTCTTTCATCTTTCTTTTTCTCCTTATATTCGGTCATTAGTGGACATTTGTCGCAGCATACAGGGAAATAGAACATAAGGAATTGCTCCTTGTTCTCGTCAGACTGCTCATTCTTCTTAACTATTTCCTGATATTTCGCCATGAGGTCGGCTCTTTCTTTTGAGCCAGAAGGTTGTCCGTATGCAGATCGAAGAATTTCTTTCGCCACCTCGTCTGTGCCAATCAGTTGGATGTCTTCAGAGGTGGGATCTCCAATCCTGTTACGTATGACATCCTTTCTCTCTGCCACGAGACTTCTGAATTTCTGAGTCTTCACTATATTCTGACGCAAATTGTTGTTTTGCTGTATAGTGTATGTAATGTTCTCTGGGTGCGCGATGTTAAAAGCATCGTTTTCCGAGTAACCGATGGCTATCAGGTCGGCCATCAAAAGCTGTTGTTCGGATGCACCGAACTGCTTGGCTATTTTTTTAAATGATGTTGATAATTCCATTCGTAAAATTGTTTTGTGGATATATAGGTATTCTGTAGCAGCAGCAGTGAAGATGCACCAGCGGGTCGGTGTATATCCCCTCAATGCCCTTATGGAAGCCTACTTGCTCATCGCACGCAGCACATGGATAGTTACTACCCCTTAATTGGTAATATCCTGCCGCACCCTTTTGTTCAAACTCCAGCCCTTCAGCACGCATCCATGCCATGTGAACGGTGGCTTCTGCCATCATTATGACATTTATAATGCCGTTGTTAGAAATACCCCTTGTTCCTTTGCCGGTCTCAAAGTCGTAGTGTATTCCTTTGCTTGCAATATATATGGCCTTCATTCCAGGCACGGAAAATGCCTCCTTTACTTCCGGTTGTGTGTAAACACTATGTATGGAGGTTTTGGCTTTTGTAACAGCAGTCGTGTACGAATAACCCTTGTTTGTGTAAGCAGCGGCCAAAGCCTCGATGTCGTACATAAAACGTTTCATATATGTATGAAGGGTAGTCCGCAAGTTTCTATTACCGCGTCCAAGCGAGAGGATGTAAAGAAGGAGCATATTCTTGAATTTCTCATCCTCTGTACAATTAAGGGCATAGGATTGTATAAGCTCATATATCTCCTGCTCAGCATCGTCAAGGACTTCCTGCACCTCTTCTTCCAGCGTTTTGTTTTCGCTGAATGAGAGGTTTTTCCCTTTTTGTGGATATTTGTAAATAAGCTCGAAAATCTCACCGACAGCATTCATTAGAATGCCGTCGATGGTTTTCTTTAACTCGTTGGCGTTGGCATTGCGTTTAAGGACATACTGCTTTCCTTCCGTAATGTCTTTCGCCGTAGGAGGTTGATAAAGCCTTGTGTCAAGCGTTATAGTTACTTCCGACATAATCAATGCGTATTATTCCAGTTATCCCAATTCTGCCGACCTTCCCAATTTCCGTTTTCGTCGTACTTGCGCCCGCTTTTGTTGGGCCTGCCTGCGCCGCGTCCGGTAGCCACGGAATACTTTCTCTTTCGACTTACCTTGGGTTTTGTCTTGCCGTTGTCTTCTGTGGCCGTAGTAGTTTCTTGTGCCTGAATAATCTTCTCTTCCTTCTGCACCTCAATATCAGCCAATTGTTCCTGCATCTCCACGTTAGCGTCATTTTGGATATTGACTTTTTCCTCTTGGAGAAGAAGCTCATGCTGCTGTTCCTCCTTATTCTCTCGTTGTATACGCTCCCATTCGTTAGGAGTAGCATAAGGAGATTTCTCAGAGGCAGTCTGCTTAGATAAGAAACCTCCAACAACCGAGGTGTTAAGGTTGGTTGTAAGTTCAGTTTCATTTCTGTGGATATACGGCTCTATGTAGTGACGGATATTAGTATTCCTGAACGCAAGCTGATTTCCGCTTTCAACACCGTAGCCAAAAGAATATATATCCACAAGTGTGTCAAGTACCTCATCGTACTCGTTTGAGTCAATCATTGCCTTTTCATAAGCATCAGAATACATAATTTTCAGAGATACGCCTGGTGTGTCTCCAGACTTTAACTCAGGAGTTTTTACGGCAAATGACTGCTTGTAAATCAGTTCCTCCAGCTTGTCTATCTCTGTTTTGTACGCGGCGGAGGCATCTTGTTTGTTGACAAATCCTATTTCTCCATCGGTCGGAAGTAGCATAATCTTGGAAGCGTAGGAGAGATCCCTTGAAGATACTTCCTCAGAGCCTTCGCCTTTAAGGTACATAATAGGCAGTCCAAAGTCGTGGTTGCTCTGCGCAAGGTTGCTGAATGCAATCTCGTAATTCTCTATAGTTTCCTGAGAGAAAGTCCAGCACGGTCCGAAATCATCCCTATAATATGCGACAGGTATCATTTCAAATCCATGTCTGCGCGACTCTTCAAGCTCAAAGCCCGATACTTTAAATAAGTTCTTAACCTTGTCTACTATGTTATTTGCTTTTGCGTTATTTGCAAACCTGTAGTAGTTGGTATCATCCCAAACCTCCACATACTCTTTTAGCTGTACACCTGTTTCGTCATATTCCGAGAACTTACGAGCGAAATATTTCAGTTTCCCAGTATATTTGTCGTAGTGCGGGTATAGAATATCTCCATTAGCGAAAGACAAGACCTTCCAGCCAAACTTGCCATTATCGAGGAACCCTATGATAGCTCCATCTCCAGTTGATTTTACCGACTTGCATAGTTTATACCATGCTATCTCCATATTCTTGTTAGCCCAGCCGAGTACGAAATTATTGTAAATTTCGTTAGTCTCGTCAGTAACCTTCTTGTCGGATAATTCAAAGCGCACGTCATTTCCACATAAGTGCGTGAGGTGTTTGGTGAGAATAATGAGTTCGTAAGAGATAGCGTATCTTGGAATCTCTTCTATGTACCATTTGCCATCTTCTTCATTCTGCCTCCATATATCAGGAAATAATTCCCTGTTATTTATGGCATGGCCTAGTGGATCAAGTTCCCTAAGAAAATCCTCTTGTGTCACAAGTTTCCTTTCAACGTTGTCGTTCGGTACGGGAGCCATATTCAACTTACCCGATATGACTGGGTGATCGTACACTCCTGTGGAGATAGTACGAAAGAACGGTTTCTTAACAAGAAGCTCGCCAACCTTGAATTTTTCGATATTTTCCATTATGATTACATTTTAAACACGTTTGAATCCTATTCTTCTTACTAAAATGTTTCCATTCCTGGCATTTGGTTTACACCATTTGGGAATTTCCACCGTGCGCTTCTTTAGTTCAAATACCCATCTTATAAGTAATCCTTCAATGAAGTCAGGGGAGTGTCCTACAAGCAGCTTGTTTTTCATCATTTCCTTATGTATGAGACACCATCCTCTATCCTCCTTGCTCTCGTCTTTTTTGATAGCCTTTCGTTCTTGCTGTAGTATCGCATAGAGCTTCATTTTACTTTTGCCGACAATATACATCCTTTCAAGCAAAGATGTCTCCATACTCCATGCCGCAGTAATGGTGGCCTCGTAGAACATGTAGGCGCACTGCGACTTTACGTTGTCGTACATATACTTGAATTTTTTCTCTACTGCCTCTTGATTGTTAAAAGGTATGGCTCGCGGGAATGCACCCTTGAGCACTTGTCCCATACCATTAAGATCGTAGGCGAAATTCTCTTCAAGCACGCCCCATTCCAATAGCTTGGCCTTTAGGATAGAGGCGGTAGAATAAGGGTCTCGCCTACATACGAATACGTCAACTACATGCCAACCAATCCAAAACCACGTTACGCAGTTGTCGCCACCATCGCCGGCTACGTCACATGTAGCCCGTCTAACCTTATCTCCAAGCATCTGGGCGTTTTGGAAAATCTTATCAAAATGTTGGCTCTTGATAAGGTCGTCGCTAATTTTTATAACGTCCCAGTTTCCGTCAAACTCCCTCATCCTTACATCAAGAGGCTGGTTGAGAAGGTTTGCTATGTACGCAGGGTCTTCTCTAAGCAAAGCCCTGTTGTCATATAATGCGGCCTTGACAAATGTAACAGACTTTATGGCAAACGTTTTTTTGTCATATCCAAATTCTTCAAGAGAGTCGTCCCAAGCAGCGTCGATTGTTTCTCGGCACTGGTCGTAGACTTCCTCTGGGGTATCACCCCATACAATATCGTCTACCGATTCTGTCGGCATATAACAGTATCGTATCACACCATCTCTTTCGGGGATAATATATCCTTTTAGTTCGGGGTGTTTAAGTCCGTCAGAGTAAATGGTATCTTCTTTGCCTATCCACCAGTCCAAGAATTTGCGCAACCAGCTCAGCGGGTCTGGATTACAAGTACCAAGTATCTGCGAACGAACTCCGATAGTGTTTCGGCTACACGTCATGATAAACTTGAAAAACTCGAAAGGCATCTGCGGCAACTCGTCGATACCTATATAGGCAAATTGTTGGCCTCGGTACTTAACGTCGAAATCAGGATATGTCATATCGTAAGTACTGAGTTTTAATTTTGCCCCAGACTTAAAATTCCATGTCATATCATCTTTTGACTTGTTGTATTTTCCGAGTTTGTCAAACCACCTTATACTTTCATTTTCAATATTTGCGAAGTCATCCTTGTTTTTTCGAAAGATAATTCCATTAAAATGTTTTTTGTCAATATCATATATCGGCTTCATCAACATCGTAACGGTGTTGTGGTTAACAACGTAATCCTTAGTCATATATAGATGATCCCTCCCTGTAACCTCAATACATCTACAGTCATTAACGTTTAACGTCTTGGTGATATACAATAATTTCTTGGTGAGGATGTTGGCAGATTGGGGTGATTTGGGAATGATTGCGTTTTCGTTAGCTTTTTCCTTTATCTTTTCGTTGGCAAAGAATTTCCTGTCATCGGGCATTATTATAGCTAACTGCCACCACCCGATTTTTTCAGGGTCGTCAGTTACCTCGGTCATCTTTACCCAGCCTCCAAGTGAACGAAGCATCTCAGCAATTTGCTGGATATACTTCTTGTTTGGGAGGGCAATATAGGGGTGTCTGTTTTTCATCTTTCCAGACACTCTCCATACACCTTGAAGGTAGCACCATCGAGACTGTACGGACGAGTACATGTACATATCCGGAATAAAGGAATCTTGCTCTACACGTCTTAGGGTAATTTTCCTTCTGTTTTCACAAGTAAGGCCGCGAAGGTAGTAAAAACCATTATCCCTATTGTATTTTGCGCGATAACCCAAGGCACCAAGACATCCGATGTCCCATTTTGACCTTGTTAGCAGAAGCCCTTTGTTTGAAAACCACATTCGTCCCGAACCGCTTGCGAGGCCAAGAATGTAAGGGTGCAAGGGAAGTTCTATGGGATCTATTGCTTCGTTGAAAATTACTTCTCCACAAAGAGGAATTTCCACAAAACCTACTGCCTTTTTCCTCAGCGAAAAAGGAGGCTTGGCATCGATTTTGTAGTTTTGCATTATTTCCCTCGCATTCATAACTTGGAATTTCCCATAGTCTCCAATCCTTGCGAGGAATCTATGGTTATCCATGCACGATACAGACGTACCATCATCAAAATAAAACATGTACGTCCTGTTGTAACCTTGATCGTATATACCCGACACCTTTTGTATTCCATCATAGGGGGTACATACCTCATCACCTATTTCAAGATCGCCAAGTTTTTTAAATCCGTTAGGTACAGCCACCGGCGTATACTTTGGATTTGCCTTACCACCTCCACGGTTTCCTCCCGTAACGAGAATGTCAACATTTGTATGGAGGTCTGTTTCTTGTGCGCCTTTCTGAGCAATGAAGCAATTTGACTTTTTCTTCCCTTCATTTTCGGCACGTAGTTTCTCGACGTATTCCGCAGTCAGGATAGGTTGTCTTGCTTCAGTAAACAAACCTGAGAATTTTTCCATAAATTTTTAAATTAATTCGCACAAAAGTAGCCTTAAAATGCTTATAATAAGTTTTTTGCATATAAAACTTGCATTTTTTACATAGCAAATATTTTTCACTTTTCTCATTTTGATACTTTTGCGATAGTAAACATCGGTGGTAGAAGCCGAAAATTTATTAACGCTTAAATTTTTTCATAATGGACAAAGAAATTGTCATTCAAAAACTTCGCACAAAACTTGGAGACGACAAGTCAAGTGCAATCAGCGACCAAACTTTCAGTGCTTTTGTGGATATGTTTCTTCCGGCCTTTGCTGACGACAGCAAGATAACGGATGACACGTGGACGCAACCAGTCAACATCCTTTCAACGTTTGCTGGACAGAAACGTCACGATGACAAAATCTTCACAGAGAAGTATGCGGCAGAGTTTAATGCCAAGCACGAGGCTGAAGTACAGAAACAAATCGAGGAGGCTAAGAAGAAGGCTATCGAGGATTATCTGAAAACTAATCCGGCACCAAAGCCTGAGCCAAAGCCCGACGAGACAAAAACTGTCGACGAGAAAATCGCCAACGCTGTGGCTGAAGCTCTTGCGGGGCTTACAAAAGAAGATGGAGTCATAGGCAAGCTAACAGCATCCGTTAACTCGTTCATCGAGAAAAGCAAGCAAGACCAACGCGAGCAAGAACTCAAAAGCGTCAAGTCTATTCTGTCCGAATACCTCAAAGGCAAAGGAGCGTTTAGCGTACCGACTATCGAAGATGCCCTCAAGGACATTACCTATGGCGAAACGCTGGACGTAGAGTCGCTTAAAAAAGAAGCCGAAAGGGCTTACGAGGAACGCTACAAGCGTTATTTCGGTGATGGTGTCAAACCCCTTGCAGGTAAGCCAACTCCAGGTAACAACAATGAGGTTTCCGCTGAAATAGCGGCATACATCAAGCAGCAACAGGAGAACGCCAAACAGCAAGCTACCTACCAAGAAGACTTGATGAAATCATTCATGTAATTTTAAATTTGATTTGTTATGAGATCTGGAACAATGAACAATCAGACCAAATGGTCGAAAAGTTGGGGTGGAGTGGTTCGATGCTTCGAATCGAAGCCCACATTGCTTCCCGGCGGTTTCACTTTCAACCTCAAGGAACTTCCTTTGAGCGGAAATGTGCTCCCTGCCGGTACTCCAGTCTACTGCGATGAGTCTGCTGAAAAGCGCACCATCACTCCCCTCTACCTCTTTGAGGTTAAGGCAGTAGACAACGAGAACAGTAAGGTTTCAGTAGCCAAAGGTTTTGAAGGCACTCGCGCAAAGGTGGGCATGGAGCTGATTATCCTCGGCTCTGACCTTTCCGTAGCTGCTTCTGACTCAGCCAAGGTGACTGAAATCGATTCGAGTGCATCAGACGTTGATGTATTGAAACTTAGCACGATGCCTTCCGGCATATCGGTAGGCAAGGTTCTATCTGAGGCAACCGCAGAAAAGAAGGTTAAGGTCGTTCCTAATGCCCTTACTCCTTATGACACCTGCGTTGACGAAGATTCTTTTGCGTGCGATGGTGAAGGTGCATTTGCTGTTTACAGCACTCCAGTATTGGAACGTCGCATTCCTATTCTCCCTGATGTCATCAAGAAGGCTCTCCGTGAGAATGATTGCTTCTTCCGTTTCTCTAAACGTAAGTAAAAGAAGGAGGTAAACAATGGCAAGATCAAACACTCTTTATCAGATTGGTAGTCTCCGCAACTACCTTAACGCAGAAAGTTTCGGTGTCATTCTCGACACTGCCAACGAAAAGTACAACACTGCAATCTGGCGTCGTTACGCACAGTGGGGTCGCCCGACTGATGACCGCGAGTGGAAGCAGGGTAACAAGAAGATACCTATCCTTGTTCGTGCTTCTATACTTGGTACTCACTCGCCTAAGCCGATGCGTAATACCGTAGGTTGGAATGCATACGGAGGCTCTATCCCAAAGATAGGCCATGGTTTTACTATCGATCAAGACGATATGCTTGAACTCCGCAAGGTAGCTCGCCTCACTGGAGATGCGTTCGGCCTCAGTCTCGTTGACTGCTTCGTTCAGAATGCCTCTAACATGCTTGGTGGTATTCATAACCAGCTTTCTCACATGACCTTGCAGGCTCTTTCGACCGGAGGCATCAAGGAAGTATCTATCGATGGAACATCTTACGATTTCCGTTTCCCAATCGAGGATAGCCATTTCGTTTCCCCAGACGACGGCAAGGATTGGTTCGTTAAGAGCGGTTCCAAGATTGTTGCAAACGATACTGCTGACCCTATCAAAGACATAAAGGATTGGCAGGAGTATCTGACCGACACTCTTAATCTGACCGTTGACCACTGGAAGATGTCTAAGAAGCTTCTCGAAATGCTCTTGAGCCATCCAGTAGTAGTGGCTAACTTTGTGGCATCTAAGAACTACTACAACCCAGACAATGTGAAGGTGAACAAGCAGGACGTGCTCAACTGGATGCACAACGACATGTATATCTGGCCTTTCGATGTAATCGACTTCAAGTCTCAGCACGAAGAGGATGGTAAGGCAGTCAATGATGCACCGGCGTTCGACCAGCACAACATGGTGGCATGCTCAAGCCGTATTGTTCCTTTCGAGATGAAGTGTATGAACTCCATCTACAAGGATCGTATGGAGCAGGGCGGCATGAACGCAAGCAACCTCTACTCACTTGTTGAGCAGCGTATCGCTATCCTCAACACTTGGGAGGAACGTCCTATCCAGAATATCGTTGACTGCGAACTCTACGCAGCCCCAGTGTTCACTAACATTCGTGAAATCGGTATTGCTACTTGCTATACCGCAACTCTCTAAAGTAGCGTAGTGTCATGGAAGAGAACAAGGAAATAGAAGCAATTGAAGACGTAAAGGCGTACACAATAGAAGATTACGTGCAAAGCCAAGTGCCTAACTCGAAAATCTCCGATAAGGTTATGAGAGGTATTCTTGCAGATTCGAACGTCGAGGAGAGAACACCCCTTGCAGAGGTTGACGAGAGAGGCAAGGACTTGACCGTTGCGTATCTCTATAAGCGCATAGCCATGAATCCAATTTCATCTCAGAAGGTAACTGATAGAGATGCAGACTGGGAGCATTCCGAAGGAAATGAGATATGGTCTCGTCAGCAGTTGCAACAGTTCCTTGTTCTCGCCCGTAAACTCCTATCAAAATGGGGTATTTCCGACGAGGCTCTTGAATCAATAGCTCCAAAATGGGGTTTTGTTGGTCGAGGGCATAGGAACGTAAGAACATTCAAAAGACGATGAACCAAACAGATGTCATAAACCCAAGGTTTCCTCACACGTGCAAAATCGTTCGCGCCGTGAACTCAGCTCCTATGGAAGATGTTGGATTGAATAACGATCCAATGGCTGACAATATCGGTACTGAGGAAGGTAATGCGCAAAGCGAAAAAATCATTTACAAGGGAATATGCCGGTCTTATAACCGAGAAACTGTGTCGGGCAATGGAGATGTGATTACCTCTTACAGAGGTCTCGCATTGCCTATAAAACAGGACGAGTGGACGGAAGAGACCGCCCCTGCCGAAGGGGATATGATAACCGTGTGGCGCAAAGGCTATATTGAAACTGGCAATGTTCTTGACAAGACCCCAGGTAACTTTGGAACTCATATAGTCTGGAAGTATGTCAGAAATTAGGCAGCAAGCCAACGCTTTGACAAAAGCCTTAGAGAAGGAGATATTCAAGAGGACGGAAATCCTGCTGATGCAATGGTGTGATGCCATCATCAATACTGCCATTAATGAACGTATGAAAGCTAATGGCTCACACAACTTCACGGGAAACCTCCTTAACTCAATCGTCGTAGGCTTGTATATGTACGGACAACCAAGGCAGGTTTTTTACGCTGGTATGTCTCCGAACTCCGCGATAACGAGGGTAAGGGTAGCCAAATTCCGCAAGATGTCGTACAGAGCGAAGAGGCATTACGTTTTTCGCAATGACTATAGCGGAACACCAAGTGTTTACAAACCTGAAATTGAGACGAACAAAGGATGGGGTTTAGACGATGCCATCAATTTCTATGCGAGTTACAAACCCAAGAGTAGGTCTCTGTTTCACATAGTTATTTGTTATCCTGTAGAATATGCCAGTTTTGTTGAGAACGAGAGGCAGACGACGGGTATACTTGCAACAAGAAATTGGGTAGAACGGACAGCAGTTGAATTTATTAAAGTAAATTAGCTATGAGCGACAAACCGTTGATAAATCTGATATATGCAGACGCAGTGCAAGCGTTTAATGGAATAGCCGAGGCGGTATATTTAGGCCGCCCTAAGACTACTACCACTTCGCTTAACTCGTTTGTGTCTATTGAGTTTAAGAACGAGATATACGACCTCGCAGCTGGTAATTCGGATTTCTCGCTTACTACTTATGGGTATGTAGACCTTTACGTAAAGGCGAAACCCGATGGCACGATGAATATTAACTTGCAGACGAAACTTGCAGACGAAATTCGCAAGAAGCTACCCTATAAAGGCAAAGTGTCTGTATTCACAAGACCCGTTGTAAGCATGATGGGTAGCGATAATTACGGATTCAATGTGACACGTGTTACTTTTAATGTTCGAACGATAATCAACATCAATAACAATTAAATATCAACGCTATGACAATGAAAAAAAAGCAAGACTATCAGAGCGATGTTTTCAGCGGAATATCTTCCGTATTCATTGCAAAGGGTGGTATCAAAACTACCGGCGGAACTGGAACTATTTCCGAGGACAGCCTTCAGGAGTTCCCTGTTTCCGATGACGGTGGATTCAGTTGGGACACTGGTTCACCAAGTGTAAACCGCTTCAAGATCAAGGGTCTTAACGCTGCTTGGACTTGTACCTTCACTCCTGGAGATGGAGAGATTAAGCTCGAAATTCCTTGCCATGAGACAAGTATTCTTCAGACCGTGTACGGCACTGAGGGAGTTGACGTTAACCTCACGCTTCCTTCCGGCTTCACTGTTGGAGGTAAGAATGCCGTTAAGGGCAAGGCGTTCGCTTCAACTCAGAAGGCCGTTTACCTTGGAATGCTTGTTCTCAACGAGACCGAAGACAAGCTCCTTTATATCAAGAAGTGCAAGTTTATGGCACAGACCATGTTCGATGCAAGTCAGAAGCCTCTCTGTGTAGTTCTCACTGGTGACATGGTTGCTGGTGCAGACTCAGATGCATTCGGAATTTTGGAGCCTGCTGCTGAGTAACGGCGCTTCTTCATTCTAAAATATCCGTTTGGGGCGGTGGGAATAGAAGCCCACTGCCCTTTATTGTTTAACCTAAGAAATAATTTGTATGAAAAAGGATGAAGAGCAGATATTAGAACAACCCACTGATGACGAGCAGAGGGAGTATTTAAGCCTCATGGATAATGACGCTACCGTTGTAAAGGTTAGGAATCGTAAGTTCAAGATTCGTTGGCTTCATGGAGTTCAGATGGAGAAAGTCTCTCGTATATTGCTGAGCAAGAAGTATGTGGACGAGTCTCCTGATAACGACACCCTTGACGCTATATGCGAAGATTCTCGCCTTGCATGTAAGATAGCCGCGGTGTATGTCCTTAACAACTGGCTTAAGCTCAAGTTGTTTTATTGGTTCTTGTGGCGTTGGTTCTATTTTGTTAAGAATTACTCGTTTACGGAGTTGCAGCCGTTGTTGCTTTTGGGTAAAAAAAAAATACCGCAGATGCAGTTCTATCAAGCTACCACGTTGTTGATAGGGGCAAAGGCTACTCTGATGACAATGAGAGCGAAGGAAGTAGAAGCTTTCCTTCACGCACAAGATATGGCGCAGCGTTCGGAACAGCAGCAGAGCGATGGCCGTGGCTTGTAGCTCCAAGGTATTTTCTCTTTGGGCTTATAAGAATCCCGATGTTTGAATATCGTTGTGGGCATACGATTGCGCAAATAGAGCTGTTGGCATACGACCAGCCTTTCACTGCCTATAAGAAGAGGGACAAGAATGAAGGTAAGAAACCAGGAGATGAAGGCTACGAGCCTGACCCAGAAAAGTTGATAGCCACTGTGGAGAAATGGAAGAAGCGCAAGGCGGCTCGTGAGAAGCGAGGTTGGAGTCTTAGCAAATTCCTTTCCACTGGCGAGAAAGTTCCTCTCTCCGAGGATTTAAAATAAACAATATAGTGGAGGTGGATTTTCCGCTCTTCACTATTTTTTTTAGTTGTAACAGCTTAGTTTTGTGTACTATACGATATATCGTATCTTATTATTGCTATTTTTGCGAAACAATTAAATAATAAATAAAAGTACTTATGAGTAATTTTGATCCATTAAAATTCGCCGTCCAAATAAAGGACGAGGCTTCGGGAAGGCTCGATGAAATCAAGCGAAAGCTTTACGAGCTAAAAGACGTAAAGGTTAAGGTCACTCTTGACGGGTTTCCTGACATTCAAAGAATGCTGAAGTCGAGTTTTGAAGGCTTTAACCTTCAACTGCCCGATTTTGCAAAAATAATAGAAGGGGCTAAGCAGTCGGCAAGCCAAGTAAGGGATATGACAAATGAGTTAAAGGCAGTCAAGAATGCTGAAGATGCCCTTCTTAACACTACCAGGTTGCGCAAGGAAGCACAGGCAGAACTCAACAATCTTATAGCTCAACAGTCCAATTCTTCCATGGCGAATAAGGTGCTGGACTTTGTTTCCTTGCCCAAAGAAACCAAGGATCGTATTAATAAATTAAAAAGCATGCTTTCATCCCCTGAAGGTTCTCTTTCAGATACCGTCATTGGGAGTATAAAGAGCCGTCTTGAAGAAGAGAGAGGCTTCCTTAAAGAATTGGGCCAGATACCGGCGGCAGAAATTGAAAAATACCGCTCAAATTACCGTTCTTTCGCTGCAAAAATATTAGAAGAAAGGCAAAAGGAGTTGTCTGTCCTTGACAAAGGTGCATCTGACTATGCGGATAAGGTGTGGACGATAAAGCAGAAGTATCGCGCGGCTATGGAAAGTTTTGTGGAGGCTAACGTGCCGTTGTCTTCTCCGAGTTCTATTCCGTATAGTGCTATCGGTTCTATCTCTAAAACCATTGGGAAGTATGAGGCTGAATACAATGCAGCTATGGCTAAGCGTGTAGCCGCAGAGCAAGAACTACAGAGTCTTCAGTCGGGCGGTACTTCTGAGGCTATGAGTCGTGCTGCGGCAGAGAAAGCCGTGGCCGATGCCACCAATGCGCACGCAGAGGCGGTTAAGAGACTTAACTCTTTGATAGCAGAGCAGCAAAATCAGCAGCAGGTAAAGACTAATTATTTTAACCTTAGAAACGAAGAGGACAACCTTAATGCTTTCTTTGCTAAATATACTGATAAGTTCAAGAGAATGAACTATGAAGTGAAAAGTCAATTTATGCTTGGTAGCGGAGCCTCTGGGCATTCACCGTTGCTGGACTTATTCAAAGGTCAGGAGGTTCATCGTTCGTATGTTGATGGATTTGGCATATTCGACAAACAAATCATAGCTATTGGGAAAAGCGCAGAAGCCCTTGGTGATGTCTTTGGTAGAACAAGAGACCAGGCAAAGGAAATGTTCAGGACTACGAGTTCGTCTGAGTTTGAGCACATGCTCGAAATGGCTAAGGCATATCGTCGTGAATATGGCAGACAAAATATCACTGATGGTGATTCAGACAAGTACTGGAGATACATCGTCAACCTTCTTGAAAAAGCGGTTGAATTAAGGAAGCAGTTCGAGAAAGAAAATCCTAATTATGCGCTGCCATCGTTAAAGAAACCAGACGTATGGGCTGCTTACGATGCCGACAAAAGAATTGGAGAACTAAAAGAGTCCATATCAAAGGCTACAGAGGTTGAAGTTAACGCAGCCTCAGAACTTGCCGTAGCCAAAGAAAGACTTGCTAAGATACAGGCAAACGAAGCCGCCAGCGCAAAGGAAATCGAAGCTGCCCGCCTAAAGGTGAAGGAAAGCGAGGAAGCCGAAAAGAAAGCCACTGAGGAACTTACAAAGGCGAAGGAGGCTCTTGCTAAGGCAAATAAAGAAAATACGTCTGTAGGCTCTAATAAATGGTCCGACGTAGAATCTTTGAACAATCTCATTACCAGACTGAAGTACATGAAGCAACTGACCGAAGGATTGAGTAGCGAGCATCTTATTAATAACACAGGCAAAATGACTTCGTATTACAAGCAGGTAATGGAACTCGGCAATGCCTTTAATTCTGCGATGGCTGATTTACCTAAGGTCGGCGTAGAGAGTACTAAAGAGTATATATCACAGATTAAGACTCTTTGGGATCAATTCTCGCAGTCTATGAGTCAAAAAAAAGTTGGCAAAAATGATTTTGCAAAAAGCCTTTACGAGCAGTTGGATATAGTTCAGAACTCGTACAAATCCCTTGTTCATATGGGAGGTGAACAAAATTTCCTTACCGAAGTCCAGAATCAGATGAATATGGTATCTGCTGTTATCAGCAACAGCATACGAAACCTTATTGTTCAGATAGACAAGATGAAGGAGACTATCAGTGATGATAATTTCACTGCATACAAGAAGCGTATCGAAGATACCGCAGCTGCCATGAATAAGCTTTCTGAGGCTTTTGTCAAGTTTCAGGGTACTGTCGGCAAGGACGAGGGCATGAAGAATTTTATGACTGGACTTGGCGAGGTAATCAGCAAGATACGCTTCCAGCTCAATAGTATTAGTGAAGGGGCAAGTAATATGTCAGGCGACCAAATGCTTAAAAACTACCGTCGCAACCTTGACAAGGTGGAAGAGGCTATGTATCGTCTGCAAGAAGCCCGCGGTAGGATGATTGAAGCAATATCCATAGGCAAGAGCAGTGGCATGGACGTGTCGGGAATGGAGAATTTCTTGACATTCTTGCAGAAGTACGAGAACCGCTTGCTAAAGCTAAAAAATGACGAGGCTGCGTTGGCGGCTAATGACCTTGGTGGTGTGTTCGGGAGAAACTACAAAGCCCTTTTGTCTAACACGAGCGACTTTGTTAAGCAAGCCAATGACTATCAAGCCGCAGCTACAAAGGTTATGAACGCGTCAATCGACATGGAAAGTGCTATGTCACGTCTGACAGGTGCTATACAGAGCGGTAACGGAAGGTTAGACGTTAAGCCATTGCGTGACTTGTATTACGAGATTAATACTCTGTACAAGAAAGTCAACGCACAGCCTAACGCAACGCTTGCGGCAGGACTACTTGGCAGTGACTTTGCCCAAAAGATAGGCGAGGCTAACAGGCTCATAGCCGTGCAAGCCGATGCAGAGCGCAATCTCCGCAGATATACCGCGATGATGGAGGATATTATCAAGATGGAGGGAAGGATTGATATGGCAAAGGCTATATCAGTTGGGCTTAATCTTCCGACCGACCAACTTGACGCAGCCAAGAAGCGCATATCTGGCATGTTCGATGAGATAAACAAGATTGTTACTGACAAGACAAGGCTTGGAGATACCCAACTTTTTGGCGCAAAGCAATTCGAGTATAAGCGAATGACCGCAGACACAAAGGAATTGACCGTCGCCCAAGAGAAGTTGAACAAGGAGACTCAGAAAGCCATTGACAAAAGCAATGCCGAGGCGAATAAGAAAGCGGCTGCGGCGGCTAAGGAAGCGGCAGTCGAAACAAAAAGAGGGCAGAAAGCCAACGACAGGCTGCGATACAAGCCGATGCCTTAACTCGTAAGGTAGATAAGTGGTCACAAATTGCCGACAGAGGTGCAAAACTCGGAGTTGATACATCTGAACTGCAAAATGCTATTAAAATAATGAATATATATGTTCAGTTACTCAACCAAATGTCTAATGATGTACGGTGGTCAAAAACGACAAGCGAGATTGTGTCTACCCCAGGCTTTATCATAGGAAGCAGAGACGCAGAAGCCGCAGCCAAGGCAGTTACTCAGCAGAGCAATGAGCTGGAACGTAATGCTAATAGCAAGAACAAAGCGGCAAAAGCATCTAATGAGCTTACCCTACAAGAACAACGGCTTGCAGCGGAAATGGAGAAGGTTTCCCAAAGCGCAAAGGGGCAGTCGCAAGTGCTTTCAGATCTGAAGTCTATGGCGCAGCAGTACTTGTCGTTGTACGGAACGCAGCAATTCCTCAACAACATCATAGAGATTGGTGGTCAGTTGGAGAATCAGCGTATGTCAATCGCATCCATCCTTGGCGATGCCGCACAAGCCAACACGTTGTTCGAGCAGATACAGTCACTTGCAGTAAAATCTCCGTTCGGCGTAGTTGAACTCGATCAATACACCAAACAATTGTCTGCCTTTGGCTTCCAGTACAACGAGTTGTATGATATGACAAAGCGACTTGCAGATATTTCCGCTGGCGCAGGAACAGACGTCGGTCGTTTGGCTTTGGCTCTCGGTCATGTCCGTGCAGAAGGTGCACTGACAGGTTACACTCTCCGTCAGTTCGCAATGAACAACATACCTATGCTACAGAAGCTCTCGGACATGCTCAGTGCGAGAGAAGGTCGCCTTGTATCTACTCAGGACATCCGTAAGCGAGTATCGAACAAGCAGATAGGCTACGAGGACGTTATCTCCGTCATAAAAGGTTTGACGGACGAAGGCGGTATGTTCTACAATATGCAGGAGGCTATCTCTCAGTCAACCAAGTCAAAGTGGAAGAACTTGAAGGATGCAATGGATATTATGTACGGTAAGATGGCCGAGAGTGATCTTGTCGGTGGTGGATTGAAAGACCTTGCTTCCTTTTTGACCGATTTGACAAAAAAATGGGAGCGTATTGGCGCTGTCTTGATAACAACTGGCAGTGCTTGGGGGATAGCTAAAATTGCAGCCATAGCATATAACTCCGCATTGGGGACTAATGCGGTACAAACGTTAAAGGCGATGAAGGCGGCTCAAAGAATGGACGCAGCCACCTTGAATATTGCTAAGTCGTATAGAATTGCTACGGCCGCTGAGAATGCAAATACCACAGCAAGACATTCGGCAATCATCACGACTACTCAACTCGCAATCAGCAACAAGAAATTGTCTGCTGAAGAGTTGTCTCGTGCCGTTGCCTTGGGTAAGTTGACAAAACAACAAGCATTCTGTGCAATTGCCCAGTCCAACCTTACTATAACACAGAAACGTTACTACGCTGAAATGATAAGAGGCACGATGGTGCTCTCTGCATGGCAAGCAGGAATACTAAGGCTAAAAATAGCCATGGCAGGACTGAAAGCTTCTTTCCTCGCCTTAGCCGCTAACCCGATGACTTGGCTATTGACTTTTGTGTCGGCGGCTACATATCTTTGGTCTAAGCATAATGAACAAATGGAAAGGGCCAAAGAACTCCAGGAAAGCATTAACACAGTTGGTCGCGAGGGCGTGAAGAACATTAAAGGTTTTGTAAATTCAAACAACGGCACTCGTATTGTCGGAACTGTAGAAGATACAGACGATAAGGGTAAGAAAATAAAATACGAAGCAGACCTTACTGATAATTACGAGAAATATAAAAATACTCGCCTGTATTTGCCCGCATTTGATACCCTTGACGAAGCAAGTATAAAGTCTGTGATGGATAATGCCGAGCAATTCATCAAGGAATATTCAGCAACCCCTAACACAATGCTCAATGATGCTTTTGCCGATCATGGAGGTGTAGTTAATAATTTGAGGGCGCAATACGACTCCCTTGAAGAGAGTCTTAACACTCTTCATAAGGCTTATGCAATTATTAACAACGATATGAAAGAAGTCATGGATTACTCGCTTGAAAGCACGGGCGGGTGGTTTAATGATGACCTTATCGAGAATATCAATGATTATTCAAAGGCGTATAAGGAATACAAGGACAGCATCACTGATTTTATTTCAGACAACGAGAAAGCGGCTCAAGAGGGATTGAAAGCTGCCTTGTCGGTAAAATCGTTTGGCGACGCAGTAGCTGCCGCTAACAAAAAGTTGAAAGAAAAGGGAAGTCCGGCAATGACTAATATGCAAATGCTTCAAATGCTCCTTGATGATGCAAAAAAATTCCAAGACGCTCAAATTGCCATGAGGAATCAAATGGGTGTTGGCACGCAATTAGGATTAAATAAAGTCATGATGAAAGGCGGCTCAGCAAGACTTGCCTATAAGGACATGGAGCAAGATCTTGACAATGCCATAAAATCTATGAAGGACAAATTGTCAGGTCTTGGCTGGGACTTCAAAAAACTTACAGATGCCCAAAGACAAGCCGTTGCCATTGCTCTTGCTGAGATGGTGGGCAAGGCTACTGATTCTACCGACGAAGTACGTGACAGGATAGTCGCGCTCGCTAAAGAAAAGTTCGGTATTAAACTTGATGTTGAGCAAGCTGAAGCCGTAGCTAAAATCAACGAGGTAAAAAAGCAGTTGGAGGCGATCTGTAACAAGACGTGGATGATTGAAGTAGGTATCACAGGAGACATAGGAACTGATTTACCAAAGGTAGATCCTAAGTATAAGAAATCTCTCGAAGATATTGAAAGATACGGAAACGCGTTGAAAAGAGCTGGTATAATAGGTAAAGTAGGTGAGAGAGCACCAGAAATTGTCATTGACAAGGAGAATAATCTTCTTTCGACTAAATGGAATCCCCAGCACAAACCTATATCAAACACGAGTCCGTTCTCGCCAACTGATACCAATCTTATAAAGGCCTATAACAAAGCCCTTAATGACAAGGCTGATTCGCTGAAATGGTATGAAACTTATCACATGACTCCACCCGAAGATTCGAAGAGTAAAAAGAATGGAGGAGGTAGCAAGGCTTGGAAGGATGAGTTCGCTAAGCGTTGGGACGAGCGCATACGCATCATGAAAGAAGCCTATGACTGGTACGAGAAGTGGCGTAAGGAGTACGGCAAGGACACTGCATTTGACAAGG
This sequence comes from Prevotella sp. P2-180, assembly GCF_002251435.1. Lineage (GTDB taxonomy): Bacteria > Bacteroidota > Bacteroidia > Bacteroidales > Bacteroidaceae > Prevotella. The sequence goes on along the minus strand of NZ_NPJI01000037.1, from coordinate 42,124 downwards.
TGAATAGCCGTTACCAAGATATATTCAAGGAGTGGAAAACCGACAAACTGCTGCCAATGGACTTCGACGTAAAGCAAGTTGCCGACTATGCTAAGTACGTGCGACAGATAAAAGACGATGCCCTAAAGCGTTATCAAGCACAGAAGAACGACAAGTCCAAGAATAACGGACAGGAGGCTTTGCGAGTATTCCGTCAGGCAGTGTCATTGCTAACTGATTTCGATTGGGACGAGATGCAAAGGAAGAGCGAGGAATATGCTTCCTCTATGAAGCAAAACATCAGCGATATGTCTGAAAAGTGGGCTAATTTCAAATCCTTGCTTGAATCAACCGGAAATAGAGAGTTGTCGGCTCGTTTATCCGGTTTGACGATGCAGGACGCAAATAACAGATTCCAGGCCGAGCAACTTAAAAGACAAATACAGAGTGTAATGCCTAACATTGACTTTTCTAAGGTTTACGATATGGACAGTAAAGCTATTCAGAATTATCTTAGTGAAAAACTGTCCCCTAAACCTATAGATGGTGAGAGTGACGCGGCGTACATGCAAAGGCTTGCAGATTACAATACAAAGATAAAAGGCATAGTCGAAAGCCTTGAGGAACTGAAAAAGCTTAATAAAGATGTTGAAAGATCTGGTATAGAAGCATATAAATCCGTCATGGAGAAAGCTATGGATTATGCGTCTCAACTACAGAGAATAGTCAATAAACTTGAAGAAGTTAAGGCTAATATATTAAATAATCCCAAACTTTCTCTTGAGGAAAAGTACACGGCTATTGACCGCGCTACCGCCTCTGCTAATTTGGAAGCTCTAAAAGCATCTAGCGGATATAGTAGATTCTTCAACAACATGATGTCTGCTCCAATCTCTGAGATTAGAAGTATGGCTAATGAAATTAAGTATAGACTTAATGAAGCTATGAAAACAGGTGCAATTTCTGCATCTGATTATGCAAAACAGATAGCCGAAGTCAACAACATAATGTCAGACATGGAGACCAAAGACCCAACCAAGTGGTACAACAAAGGATTGCTTGGTGGTTCAATGGATGATCGTATGCAGCGAAAGATAAACCAAGGCAATGATATGATTAACCAAGGTGCTTATGATTACCAGAAAGCGAAGGCGGCAGGGGATTCAGAAGGCATGAAAGCTGCGACAGAAAAGATAGATAGCGGCAAGTCAATGGTAGCAAGTGCCAAGAATTTCAATATGACGATGACTATAATCGAAAAAGTCATTAATGCTGTTGATGATTCTATTCAAGGCACAGTCAAAGGCTTTGGTTATCTACAGGAAATGCTTGGTTCATTTGGTGTTGAAAGTGATACGATGTCAACAGTAGGAGATTACCTTGGCGCAATCGGTAACATGTCCTCTCACGTGAAATCATCGTTTGCAGCATATAAGAACGGAGATTTCATAACTGCGGGGGCGGAAGGTATAGGAGCGGTAACTTCATTGATAAGTGGCTTCAACCAAGCTCATGACAATAGGCTTGAAAGACAGATAGTCAAACTGCGTGAAGAGGTTACAAGGATTGCAGATAACACCGCTTTGATAGTTTCGCTCAGAGAAAGAGAACTTGGTTACGACAGCGGAGATATAAGACGTTCCATGGCTTCTTTGTATTCCCCGAAAGGAAGGGTACTTAAAGGTTTCCTTTCAGGTACATGGTTCGGGCAAGGTTTTAGCAGTAAGGCTCAGAAAGATATGTTTGAGTATTATACTCGGAACAATCAAGGAAGCGGTTACAGTCAAGAGCTTGCGAACCTCAAAGCTGAGAGGGATAACTATATGGAGCAGCTGAACAAGCAAGAAACTAAGAAGAAAAAGTCTCAGTCCGACATTGAGGAAACCAAGAAGAAGATTGCCGAACTTGACGAGCAGATATATTACTTCACGCAGGATCTCGCGAAAGAGCTATGGAGTATAGACATCAAGAGTTGGGCGCAACAGATAAGCGATGCGCTTGCCACCGCCTTTGAGAACGGCACATCTATGGCCGAAGCTTATCGAGATACCGTTAAGACGATACTTCAGCAGCTATCAAACAAAATGTTGCAGTTGAAGTTTATCGAACCGATGTTTACTGCCCTTGAGGAATCCTTGTTCGGGAAAAAGAACTCTGATGGCACTACTACTGGTGGAGTTATTGACCCTAACAATCCCGTCGTAAGTGCTCAGAGAGTTTCTGCGATAGTTGCTGATTTCTTTGGTACTGGAGGTGAGGGAGAAAAGACAATGATAGCTGCCAAGCAGTTTATGAACACCATGGAGAAAGTTTGGAACGATGCCGGCTTATCTATGTTCAATGACAATAACTCATCTACTCTCGGCAATGGTATACAGGGAACGGCTGAGGAAACAAGTAATTTGCTTGCAGGTTATGTGAACGCGTTAAGGCAAGACGTTTCTATAATGCGAATAATACAGGAGCAGTTTGTATCCGACTACTGGAACAACTACATTCAACAAGTCAGTGGCATACAAGGACACCTTAGTAGCATTGACAGAAATGTTGCCCTTATTTATTCACTGATAAACGAGAGCGGTGCTTTATATTCCCTGATAGAGGGTATGAATACCAGACTTGAACGATTCTCTAATGGCATGGAGAGTGTAAAGATAAGGTGATAAAAAAAAAGAGACCTATTCTCGCGAACAAGTCTCATAGAGGTAAAATATGATTGAAAATTCTTAGCATCTTAAATAATCTAATTCTTCAAGCTCGGTTACGAATCCATTTTTTTTCACTTCGCTTTTCACCCAATGATGTATAATTTTTATCGTTGCCGAATCGGAGGCTTTGCATTCGATATTCGTTTTTCCAAACGAGTGTACTATGACAAACGATCTGTTGTTGGCTAATATTTTAACGGAAACACCTTCCATCACATAAACTCTTCCGCTAACACGTCCATTATAACGAATAGTGCATTCAGAGTTACCTATTAATGCCGCGTAAACTGGATTTATCAACGACCATTTGTCATCCACTAATACGTTATTCTGTCTAAGTGTGTCCACGGAGAATTTCTCTTTGATAAACTTTGCGCTCGGCCATCTGTTAGAGATGCAGAAATCAATTCCTTCGAAGAACAAGTTGATGAGTTCCTGCTCTGAGAAGTTTTTATTCCACATATCCGTCCATTGTTTGCACAAGCCCAAGTTTATAGCTTCTTCTTTAAGGGTTTTGTTCAATTCGTTCATATCCGAAATTTTCTGCAAAGGTACATAAAAATAGGTAATAACAAAGCCCTTGAACGTAAAATACATCCCAAAACCTTTAAGTTTTATATCATGTAAAGTTATGCACAAAAGCAAATAGATATATTTGTCCCCAAAATAAAATATTATGAGTATCAAAGGGACGTATATACAGCAACTAAAATTTGACGGAAAAACGTATGAGAAAGGCAGCATGATAGAAACCGTAAGGGATTTTAATATCTTGTGCTACAATTTCCCATTCAAAATTCTGCCCGAAGCAAAGGAACTTCCGACACGGGATTGGCCTGGAAATGATGGGCGGGATGTATACATCCCTACAAAGATACCGATGGCTCATTACGAGATGGAGGTAGAGTTTATATACAAAGGCGAGGATGATAGCATGCGTGAGAAAATCAATAACTTTATAAAATTCCTCTATGGAAGAAATGAAGGGGCTATCGGTGCGAGACTCGCTATATTTGACGAATACACGGGTATTGGGCGCAAGGACGTGCATGTTCAATCCATCAACGATGAACTATTCTATGATGTTGACTATGATGACGAGAAATGTTTTAAGTTCAAAGTCAAGTTTGTCGTAGAAGATCCATCCACAGAAGTAACCCCATCTGTTGTCTCAGACGTAATTGTAGGACTTAATTTCGCCGAACCATGAGAGCAAGTACTTTAGTTATAAAATATCTCGAAAAAGACGTTGAGAAAGTGAGATGTGAAGTGTCTAAATGGCAGTTCATGTCAAAGCTGATGGGTGAGCAGTATATAACGTTCACTTGTCAGAGCGAAAACCCCATTCCTTTTAAGGTTGGGGACTTCTGCGTCTACAGAGGGCAAACATACACGCTAAATTACATACCCTCCGCAAAGCAAAAGGCAAGACCAGGTGAAATAGGAGATGCCTTCGTTTATGACTCTGTGAAAATGGACTCAGTACGAGATGAGCTTGGACGTGTCATAATGCTTGACATTACGCCAACGACAGGAGATTATGTGGCGGCACTCGGAACTAATTATACTGGCAGCGCAGTGTTTTCTCTTTACTGCGGAGAATCGACCGCTTTAGGTAAGACTCTTACGCCAGTCTGTGCGTTAGCGGCAAAAATGCAAGCCAATCTTGACAGAGCCTATCCGAAAAGCGGATGGAAGGTTCTTGTAGACACAGAAAGCAAGCACGAGGAAGGTGGCACTATGGTATTAAATACCCACACTGACGAGAAAGTGCTTAGTTTTGACAATACAACCGTAGCTTCGGCACTCTCAGAGGTAAAAAACACCTTTGACCTTAACTTTTGTGTAGTAGGTAGAACGATATATATCGGATATACTTTCGGGTCAATCAACGGAGATGCGGACGGCAACTATTTTTATTACGGTTACGGCAAGGGGCATCCATCTGACGAACAGCAAGGAACAGCACTGTTCCAGATAAAGCGCACCTCAAACGCAAACCAACAGATTGTAACCAGGTTGCGAGCGATGGGTTCGACTAAGAATATGCCATACAGGTATTACAACAAGAAGTACAACTTGTCTCAGTCGATGTTTCCGACCAACCTTCAATTACCTGATACGTTTGAGACACCCGCGGTGAAAGAGAAAAGAAATGCAGAACGAAAGGCCATATATCCGTTCTTGCGTTCAGTTCTTGGAGACACCAATGACGCTTTTATAGAAAAGAACGATGATTGCATGTCTACCGTAGAGGGTCTTAGGGAGGAAAGTGCTCGATGGGATGGTTCTAACTCCGAACTGGAAGAGATTTATCCGTCTATCTATGAGGCTACTTACGGCGAGCTTAGGGCGGCTAATTGCGAAGATATGGATGGCGCAACCGGGTCATCTGCTTTTCCAAACTATCTTGACGATGAACGTATAGACGAGATTCTCATCGTTGACGATAACGCCAATATCGGTGACGGAATTATCTCGGAAAGTAACATTAGCAACGAAACAAAAAACGTTACCGATGTAAGTGTTTCTTACACTGAAGAACAAAACTCTCTCTCGTACAAAGGCGATGGCTACAGCTCTTCCGAAAGAGTTATAATGAAGGTGAGCAGCCAATATGCAGGAAAGTATATACTTACCTATGCGAATCTGTGGTTTGGTGTGTCTTATTCGCTAGGTCGGCATCAGTCGGAGAATATAACAAAAACATGCAAAGTATCATATATAATAAAGGTATATGCAACCGACGTTGTTAGCGGTAACAAGACACTGGTTACTCAATACAAGTCAAAGGCATTGTCGGTTTCTAACAGAGATACCAAAAATAAGGAGGTTGAGTTTGTCGCATTACCAGATGTGAATGAAGATCCACAACAAGTTAGTGAGATAAGGCTCACCTCATTGTCTGACGTTGAGATAGTCGCGCAGATATTAGTCACAGAATTAGATTACACTTACGACCAATATAGCATCAATTGGTATCTTGACAAGTCGAAGTACGAGACAGCAGATACAACCGTTGATTTTGAGCCATCTCTTATCTGGGACAGAGAGGATAGTGCCGCTACTTTTATGAACTCGCCTTTCCATATCGTTGTAAAGGATATGGGCTTTGACTTTGTTGCGGCATTTGGAACAAGTGAAACGCCTCGATTGTCAATGAAGTCAGGTTATTGCGTGGCGCGAGAGTTTGAGATAATGGACAACCCCGAAAAAGTCTCAATCGAGAAAGACGGAAAGACGTATAAGGGTTGGAAACTCATGCTTAAACGATGCCCCGACAATTCTGTTGGCGTATATTACCCAAGTCTAAATACGCCAATAAAGCCCGGCGACAACTATGTGCTCTTAAATATCGAGATGCCTGACATGTATGTCAAGGCTGCCGAAGTCAAGTTGCTTGTAGAAGCAACTAAATATCTCGCGAAGAATTGTGAGACGAAGTATCAGTATGAACCGTCAATTGACGATATATATCTCCAAAGAGACTACGATTTATGTGAAAAGGAAGGTAGAGTTGAGGATAGCGTTTATTGGAAACTGTACGACGGAATGACATTCCCCTTTTACAGTATACCCGATAGTGCTGACGATGAACTACCGCTCGTCAATATGGTTATTGAAAGCGTAACCATAAAGGAAGGAGAAGGACTTACGCCGAAAGTAGAGATAAGGCTTAATGATGACTCAGAGCAATCTGTTTTACAGAAAATAACTCAAAGCATCTCTTCTTCGACATCGGGCAGTATCTTCAACGCGGCAAGTGGAACAGGCGGTGGAGGTTTAGATACATCTTCTGTACGCTCCCTTATCAATACCTACGGACGAAAGCTCTTCCTCTCAAAGACCTCCAACGACACTGCAGCCGGCATAATCACCTTTCTCAAAGGTCTCGTGTCTGAAGGCATCATATCGGCCAAGCAGGGTGTGGAGATTGGGGAGTTCGTGACGGGGTTGTATACTGGTACTGGAGCGGCGATAGACGAAAAGGGCAATGCGGAGGTTGAGTCTCTGAGGGTAAGGTCTTACCTCGAAGTCATGGAGCTTATCATCAACAGACTGTCTGCCATCGAAGGCGACCAGATACTGACGGAGGCGGACACCATCGAGGCGGTGGATGATTTGGGCGACGGGCTTTACAGGCTCAAACTCAAAGAAAAATGGGAGGGGTATTTCACGGCGCAGGTTGTCGGAAATGTTGTCAAGGGAATAATCAATACCCTTGCATCGGGCAGCGGTGTATATTACACGTCGTGGATGCTCGTCAAGGATGTAGACACGGCCACCAACCAGATTGTAGTCCAAATTTATCCCGACGAGGACACGCCAGCGGGACGGAACTTCCCACCGTGCGAGTTGATGAAGATTGCCCGATGGGGTAATGTGGCTGACGAGAAAAGGCAGTCGTGCCTGTACTTCTCATCGTCCGACAACAGGATATTGCGTCTTAGCCGTGTAACAAAGCCCATTATCGACATCGGCAACTACGGATTTATCCTTGGCGAGCTGCCCGAATGGTTCTATGACCCGGAGCAAAAACTGCCTATCAACAAGGACGGGGACGCTATCTATGTCAAGACGCTGGTTTACCAAAACGCGGTAAAGATGAACTACCAAGGGAAACCCGAAGCTACCATCGTTGACCGTGGCAACTGGATGGAGAACCCCGAAGAGCCTTACCATTTCGAGGCGATAAACGCACAGACTGGAGTTTACGAGACATCTGACGTGTGGTATCGTGGGTGTAAGTGGCGTTGCATCAAGGACTGCCCGACAGGGGCTCCCCGATACGACTCTATGGAATGGTTTATGATAGAGGGTAATCCCGACTTTACCATATCCATTGAAGTGGAAAACGGCGGCATGCTTGACTATGACTGGTTTGCGGCGCACGGCACCGACCTCGTTGTCACGGGGCAGATACACAACCAAGACGTGACCGCCGATATACTGGACACGGACGTGTCTTGGACTCGCAGGTCGAAGGATGCCGAGGGTAACTGGCGTGTGAGTGACGACGAGGCGTGGAACGCTCTATTGCGGAAGGGCAAGACGCTGCACCTTACGGTAGATGACATTAGCTACAACAGCAGCGGTCTGCCACAAATGCTTGAATTTACGGCCACTGCCCTTCTGAGGGACGGAGTGACGGCCGAGGACACGATAACTGTAATATAATCAATATGAAAAGGAAGAGAATAGACTTTAACCACAAGCCATTGAGGATTATGTCGAGTCTTGTGACCGATGTACCTACAAGGCAGTTGTACGACCCTGTAACAGGATTGTACAAAATCAGTTACGAAGACAAGGACACCCCTCTTGTAGTGAGGCTTAACGCAAAAGTGCAAGACCCTGACATGATTATCCAAAACGGCAGCCTTAACGACGGACTGTCGGATATTTGCTATTACCTCAATGTCGAGGGTACTCGTAAGCTGCTTATTAACGGCAGTGACGGCGTGACTATCGTCACCAATACCGAGTCAGCCAAAACAAAGGAAGCGGGCAAGATTACGATTACCAAGAACATCGTGCCTGTCGGTAAGGCTACGAAGCTGGAACTTGAGGCCAAGTATCTTGACGTCAGGACAAACCAGATTTACCCCATAAAGGCAGAGCTGAAACTGTTTTGTGCTCGAATGGTCGGACATCAGTCCATGCAGCTTGACGGCGGCGGCAGTGGCAAGTATGACCCATTCAAGTATGACTCGACAACCAACAACCAGCCCGACAAGCTCGTAATTAAGGCTACGCATAAGATAGGCAGCGTGACAACGGAGGCTAATGCCGCTAAACTGAAATTCGTGTGGAAGAAAAGACGGGAAGACGGGGCGTATACGGATGTCGGCACAAGTTTACTTGACTATGACTGCGAGGTGTCTGGAGTGTCAAATGAAACCCTTACGCTCGACCGCACAATGATGGGCGACGGATGCTCCATCTATTGCTATGCACTCTATGACGAGGGAGGTAACGTGGCATCTAAGAGCATTACTGCGACTACCCCATACGCCATAATCAGCCAGACCCGCATACTGCCAGCCTACGACACCAAGCTAATCGGCGTGCCGCCCAATATACCTTCCAGCGTTGCATATATCAACCCCGCGATAGAGGTTACGACAACAAACGGCACAGTGAGCAATCCTGAAGAGATATTCATCTTCAAGTGGTACGCTTGCACCAACAGACATTCGAGTGAGGAAAACCTACAGGAGATAGCCCACGGCAAGACCGCCGAAATACCGACAAAGTACATCACGGACGGCAACGGCATGCTCATCGGATGGGACGAACTCGACCAAGGCGGGGTGAAAGCCGTCGTTGACTCGGACGGGGCTATAATAGTCGACTCGGACGGAAAGATTGTAGTATTTTAACGTTAAAAGAAAGGATAAATCTATGAACTACTTTAAAGTGAACAAGAAGGTGGCCGAACACCTTGGTCTTACACAAGACCGCAACAAGACGGCAGACGGAGCGTATATCATTTGGGTAGCTGACCTCAGCCGACTCGGCAATATCGGCAACAAAAACGCCATACTCGCCGATATAGGCGGTATAGAGCTTACTCCCAAGGAAACGCTGGACGAGATAAAGGGCATTACCAATACCCCGCTGCCACAGCCACAAGACGAACGTTTCGTGGTAGTCAGGATTACAAGTGACACTGACACGCAGGGTACGCAAGGAACAGAAACCAACATAACGGAAGGGGAGGAATAAGCCATGTCAATAGCAGTAGGCTCTACAGTTATCAAGTATAATGTGAAGTCGGGCGTTTATGTCCCGAAAATCGAATCTCCGATGGGCGACATCGTTCAGTACTACACTGGTACGGAGTCAAATCTCGGAAAAATATACATCGACATTGAGAGGATAGCGGAGGAAACCAACAGGCCGCTGTTGTACCTTGATGTTGTTTCGTCAAGGTCGTCAGAGGCACAGGTGAAGTTCGCATCTGACGTGGAGGTATACATCAACGGAACTAAGCTGGCGTTTGACAGCAACGGTTTGAGTACAACCATGTTCAACGGACAGAACGAACACTTCAAAGCCGTCAAGAACTCCACAGGTACAGGTGCCGTTGTCTATGGTATTCGCCTTATGCGAAACCTTATCAAGGACTTTGACTTCACCTCCGTTAACATTAAGATGGTCGGTAAGATACAATATGGCACTCAGTTGGATTCCGTACAGGCGACATACACCATACCAGTGCAGAAATATTCAGGCAACGGCTATGCCGTGACCATCAAGGCAGGCGACTCCAAGGGCTTCACCATTCGTGAGCGCGGCACTAATGGAGCTGTATCGCTTGTAGCGTCAGTTTGGGATATTGAAGCTGGTACAGAGATGATTGACAAAAGCCTTACGTATGTATGGGAAAAGGCTGTGCCGACTGAGAGCGGATGGGATACCATAGAAGGACAAAAAACCAAAACCTTAAAGGTGGACGACACCATGATTGCGGCATACGGAGAGTTCCGTTGTACGGTTTCCCAAGGTTCTACCCTACTCGGCAGCGATATGCGCTCGGTTAACGACGCTACTGACGAGTATGTTGTAAACCTGCATCCGACTCCACCAGACGAAACCATCAACGAGGGTAGCGGAGAGGGCGTGAAATACGAGCCTAAACTCGCCGTCAGAACCGCCACAGGCACAACTGAGATACAGGAAGGTTATAAGTTCTGCTTCTCGGTCAAGGATGGTTCAGGCGTGCCGCTCAACAAGTACCAGGACGGCAACGGTCAAACCGAAACGTCCGTAGAGATGGCTACAACGCCACAAACCTCATATACCGTGACAGAAGCCCAATGTATACAGGCGGGCGGTGATGTGTCACTTACGGTATTCGCCGTGAAGGCATCTTAATTATCAATCAAAAACGGAAATGGACGCAGTATCAATTAAAACAACTACCATACGGTATAACAAAAAACCAGAGGCGGCGGTGCAATACGAGATTGTGCTGCTCGCCGGCTCGGTTTACGTTGAGAACAACAAGCTCCACGGCAGTGCGAGGTGGCAGGTTGTCAAAGCCACTGGTGCTGCAAGGGAGAAGGTCAAGAACAATCTCAGCGACTACGTTTGCCGATGTGGGTTTACCGACGAGCCAACCAATGCCGCTGGCAAGTCGGGCACTATAGAGTGGAACGACAACAGGCTCATCGAAGGCAAGGAGTGGGGCATGGCGGGCATTGGCTTCCCCGACCGATTCACCATTGTTTTTGGAGAGCTGAAAGGCTCGGTGTTCACACAGCTCGCACGTGCCGACGTGTATGTAAACAAGGAAAAGGTGAACATACGGGAGAATCTTCTCTATTGCTCGCTATTCAACGAGCAGCGAATGTCATGGTGGCAGGCTTCAAGAGCATGGAATAAGGAAAGCTCCTACATAGGCAACGACAAGCCTATTGGTGGCGTATATGCTATGGATGGATATAATCTTTTCGAGCTATATGCAAAACCAGGGCAGATGGAGGACTTGCGGCAGCAGCTATACACGTTCGACAGCGGCGGCCGTCGGCAGTCAAAGTTGAAGTCAAACACATGGTACACTTTGTCGTTTAAGGTGCGAGGTGTGCTCAGGGACACTCATGGTGACGGCACATTTACCGATGTTGGCGAGTGCCCTGTAGTCTTGTATGTGACAAACAATGTGTCGGGCATATCCACAGGTGTCATAGACACGAGCGCAGGTGTGATTATCGACGGAACTCCGACAAAGCCATATCCGTATGGCGACATGAGCGTACTCCTCAAGTGCGGATGGGCTATAACCACTCATACGATTACATTCAAGACTCGTGCGCTTGTCAGCAATAGCGAGAGTGCTCATGCGCCAACGCTTTATATCCGCAGCTTTGGCAAGGGGTATTCGGGTTTGTTTGCCGAGGAATTTGTCAATGGCGGTGCGTATTTCCGTGTGGCAGCATTAAAGCTGGAGGAAGGGCAGGAGGCTACTGCTTTTACACCCCATGTCACCGAAACGCTATCTCCTATATATTCCACCGCCTTTATACGCAGTGTGGAAACACCTTCTGCCCCGTCGGGCGGTTCTTACTCCAGTCCGAACCCGACAACGAGCGGATGGTCTGACGGCATACCCTCCACTGGCGATGGCCGACTGTGGGCATCGTCGGCAATATTCTATCCTGAGGTGGATGGCGCAACATGGTCTGCTCCTGCCCCAATGACCGACACGAGTACATCGGACGTGGAGTTTTGTCCTTATGACGGCATCCCTAATGCGCCAAGTGAAACGGTAGGAGATGCAGATTGGAATCTTGCGCCAGCAAAGACAACGCCCAGTGCGACAATGAAGCGGTGGTTTGATGTGAGCCGAAACAGCGACCTCACCAAGCAGCAATGGGCTGACATGAAATGGCGTGCGGAATGTCAGATACTGAACGGCAAGCGAGGAGCATGGATGATTAGCAAGGTGAAAGGAGAAGACGGAACATCGTTTACTCCTAAAGGCAGTGCAGAAGCCCATTTTGACAGCGAAACTGTCTTTGCCAACGCTACTCGTGTTGCGGGCAAATATTACCTCGTTGACAGCACCCCGAATGCAAAGCTTTATCTCTGGGATGGCTCTAAGGCGGTTGCACAGACAGTAGAGGACAACTGGGCTTACACTACCGCCGACTTTACCCTGTGGGTCAAGAGCGGACCAAAATGGGTGTCTTTCGGCAAAATCCAAGGACCTCAAGGACCTCAAGGCCCTCAAGGCGACTCGGCATGGTCTTACGCTGTGGTGGCTGACATAAACGCCATACCTGTAAACTCGCAAGGACTTCCGCTTATCACGTCGTTTCAAATCTCGAAGAAGATAACGCACGGCAGTGAGATAGTTGCGGGGGGCGGGTATAAGCTTAGCTACTTGATTGTAGCAAATGTCGATGGGAAAGATTTACCGAGGGGAAGTGGCTTGACAAGCGCGGATTCACTGACGGTTGACCTTTCCGTCGTAAGCTCGTTAGTCATTTCGAGAGTAATCTGCAATCTTTTGGACTCGTCTGGAACCACAGTCCACTCTATCAACATTTATCCGCTGAAGAACGGCTCAAACGGCGAGGATTCTATACGCCTTGACCTCAGTAATGAGATGGACGCTGTGGCAGCAGACGAGAATGGTAATATAAAGCCAAGAACTTGCTCTACGGTAGTTTCGTTGTTTAAGGGTGCGGAAAGGGTCACGCTTACAAAAGAAAAGGTGAGTTCAACTAATAACTTAAGCGACTATAGTAGCAATAGTTTCGTGAATATATCTGACCCGAACTCCGATGGGGCTGTTACGGTGAGTTATGGTGTTTATAGTCTAGGAGCTTACGGGGCGTTAACGGAAACCATCACTGTGGAATATAACGGAAGGCAGTATAAAGCCGACTTTACCATCGTAGCGCAGAAGCAAGGTATAAAAGGTAACCCTGGAGCCCCTGGTAATGATGCCGTGCTATACCAGCTCAATCCGTCCGACACCGCCTTGGTGTTTGCACGTGGCAGTAGCGGTAATTTTACTGAGACATCCAAAACCATAACGTGCGGACTGCTTAGTATTGTGGGCAACGAAACTAAAATCGTCACGGAGGAAAAACCCTCTTACGAGAACCTGTATCTCTATTACAGCTTGAACGGAGGGAAAAATTACACCAATGTCTGGTTTAACGCGAGCATCATTGTGTCAAATACCGCTAACAGCGTTAAACTTGTATTGTCGAGTTACTACTATGGCAGCTCTGTGACTGGCTCTAATATGAATAAGGAATATACACTTGATACAGAAACCGTCCCTGTCATAAAGGAAGGCCGAAAGGGCGATGCGGGCGACTCTACTATTGTCGAGGGCGCAAGGGGCGTGGGTGTGTTCCGTAGGTTTATGAACGGCGAGCAACTATACTACAAGAGAGGTGAGATGGTTTGGACATATGGCAAGAGTCTGATTTTTGACAATATCGACCCTACCAACAAAGCTGTGCTCGTCGAGGGTCTTATAAGGCCAAGCAGCAGCTCCTCGAAAGTCCAAGTGTTAGCCTACTGCGGAAGGTATATACACATTATGTTCGGCAACACCCTTGACCCGGACATGGGCAAGGTTACTGACATGGGTGACTTGGCTTTCGAAAACGGCGTTGCGAAATACTATCTCGTATGGCGCATAAGCAGTTCTACTAACATCGAATACGACCCATCTAAATACAATCACCGAGCAATCAATAGCATATCGGGCTTTATAGATTCCGCTGTCGGCACAAACCGCTATATACATATCAGGTTCGGAAAGTCTGTCAGCGAGCTTTCAAAAACCATAACCACTTATGCGTCCGATGCGGGCAGTGGTTACAAGATTTATGTCAGACCATCAGCTTCCATGGTTGCGCCGACAGACTGGAGCGAAAGTGACGGGTATCTGATAAACAATCAGGTTTCGCATGCCCCAATATCCGTAAAGTGTGAATTAGAAGGAATAACGCTCAGTAATTCTTCGTTCACCTCGACTACCGCCAGCAATGAGGCGATAAGCGGCTTGATTGTGGAGTTACCAGCGGGGAAAAACCTCAACCGCATAGACATATACACGCCTTACACGTGTTATCTTACCGACCTTCGCGTCTCTCTTCTTGACCTCGGCTCGTTTAACGAGGTGGATGGGCAGTACCTTGGCGTATACAGCAGCAATGTGGAAACCGCACCTGGGGCTAAGGATTGGAAGTTGTATTCATGGTGTCGTTTCCGTGACCCGAACAACATTCAGCGAGTGCCTGTGCCCGCAGGAAACTACGCCTCGAACGTAGTCTACGAAGCAACTGATGTCGTGTCACCCATGGTAAAGTACGGCGACTACTACTATATGATGTGCCGCAGCGGTATCACGCAAGGACTCGACCCCGCAAAAGACGCTGCCCTTGACAACCCTACGACATGGATGAAGGTCGAGAAGTATAATGCCGTCTATACCGAAATACTCATGGCGAGCCTTGGACTTATCGGCAAGGCGGTATTTAACGGCGACTTTATGTACTCACAGCAGGGTTACACCATCGACTCTAAAGGAAATAAGGTTGCGCAGAACTACGGCAATTTCGGTACGCCCAGCTTCGACAACAACAATGATTTCCACCCGAACGTACTGATAGATTTCGTGAAGGGTATTCTTCGTTGCCGCAAAGCTGTCGTGGAGGAGTCTACGTTTGATGAGTGTTCAGTCATGGGGTCATGTAGAATAGGGGCGATAAAGATGATTGCTGACAGAGTAGACGATGATGGAGTTGTTAACTGCGGATATATAACAAGGGGATGCCCTTTGGGTGAAGAACACGCCGTTAACCTTCCCGAGATAAAAGAAGGTGAATTTCTAAGAATAACATTTTACAACCCACTTGTCACCAGGACTTTTAATAGTATTCGTTTTAGAGGCAAAGGCGGTAATGCTAAATTTATCGTCAATAGCAGTTTTACTAAACGTTATTCCAAAGTGGAAATGGGCCATGTAATGTTCGCAGAGCTCCATGGATATTACGATGCGAATTACGGCCAAATATGGAACATAATAGAAAACGGGCCTTCCGACCCTAGCAATGTGCAAGATGCCTCAGACAAATAAAAACATAACATATTAACATTTTAAAATCATAAAATTATGTCAGAACAAACAAGAAAATTCAAGGATTTCACATCCGTAACATCTGTACAGTCGTCAGACTACATCGTTCTCATGAACTCGTCAGGCAAGGCAGAGAAAGTCAGTCTCGCAACCCTCAAGTCGGCACTCGGCGTAGTCACCTACGACACCGTGATAGACGGAGTATTCATCGCTACTCACCGAACAGCGGACAACTACCCCGTGCTCTATCGCCCTGTAGACTGGCCTGCACAACAGTCGGCTGGACAGGTCGCCACTGGCGTGCTTGTGTGCGACGGCGACAAACAACTGCTCATAGCCCCCACCGAGTCCGCAAGCAAGCTCTATTGGGGTAGCGTAAGCGGCGAGGGTGGCGGCTTTAAGACAGGCGACTATCTCACCGCCAAGACCGACTATGCGGGCAAGACAAACACCGCCAAGATACTCGCCTCCAATAGCTACAAAAACGACGGCGACACCTACGCCCCAGGTTTCTGTAACGCCTATAGCCGAATGAACGCAAACAACCAAGGACTGCCCGCAGGAAGCTGGTGGCTGCCCTCTCTTGGTGAGATGTGGCTTATGTTGGCCAACTTCAACAAAATCAACTATGCGCTCGGTAAAATTACAGGTGCTACATTGCTTCAACGTGACTCATACTGGTCTTCAACCGAGAGCTCGGCGGGCATCGCGTGGGTTCTGCTCCTGAACGACGGCTTTCAGGGCAACCTTTCCAAGACGAGCTATCAGCGTCGGGTTAGGCCAGTTTCAGCATTTCAAAAAGCTTTAACTCTTTAACCCTTTAACTCTTTGTCAGCCGTCTTAAAAACGGCTGACATTTCGCCGTAAGGCGATAAGAGATAATAAACATAAAACATTAACAAAAGACAGAATTAGTCAATGATAGCCAATAAACTCAAAGTATACAGAGACACATACGACCTCGTTAAGTATTTGATTCCGCTCGTGAACAAGATGCCGAGGATATACAAGTTCACGCTTGGCGAACGTATCATAACGCATGCACTCGACCAGCTGAATCATATCCAGTTGGCGAACATGCAGCGGGAGAAAAGACAGATACATCTCGAAAACTTCGTTGTATCGTTCGAGATGTTGAAGGCGATGATACGTATCTCCTTTGAGGCAAGGGCTATGCAAGGACTTGGACAACAAGCAGAGATAACAAGGCGAATGGAACTGATTGGCAAGCAAATAACAGCGTGGAAGAACACCGACTCCAAGCGACACCGTGGCGTTAATGACGGTTCGGAGAAGGCGTAAAATCAAGAGTGTACGAGCGTCTACGGACGCTTGCATGGAATCTTCCTCCGATAATGGGTCGTCTACTCTCATTCAGAGTTAAAAACAAGCCAATGACGACATAGACCGAGAACTCGGCGGGCAACGCGTGGAATCTGAACCTGAACAACGGCAATCAGAACAACAATTCCAAGACGAGCAATCAGAATCGGGTTAGGCCAGTTTCAGCATAGTCGGGGACGATTTTTAGAATTTTCCAGTATTATCAAAACGTAAAAATATATTTGCTTATGGTAGGTTACGAAGGAATGTTTGAAGCATATTACGACTGCATAACGCGTAAGCGTGGCAGTAATAACGCAATGAAGTTTGTGTTGGACTTCGAGCGGAGCCTCGTCGTACTCGCCGACGAGATAAACAACCGTACCTATCAGCCATCAGTCTCCATCGCCTTTGTTGTCTCACGTCCGAAGTATCGGGAGGTATTCGCGGCAGACTTCCGTGACCGCATTGTGCATCATTGGATATGCCTGCGCCTCGAACCGCTCATGGAGCAGGTATTTTCTCCCCGCACATTCAATTGCCGAAAGGGTAAGGGTGTTGACTACGGAGTGAGGATGCTCGCTGCGGACATCAAGGAATGTAGCGAAAACTACACCAAAGGCTGTTATGTGGCGACCGCCGACATGAAGGGATTTTTCATGTCGATACCAAAGCTGCTGCTTGCCGACACGATAGACAGGTTTATTGTCGAAAACTACTTCGGCGATGACAAGGACGACCTGCGGTGGGTTACACGCAAGCTCATACTCCACCGACCCGAACTTAACTGCGAGCTGCGCTCATCGGAATGGAAATGGAGTAAGCTGCCGAAAAACAAGACACTGCGTTATGGTAACGGAACGAGAGGCATGCCCATCGGCAATCTTATCAGCCAGATATTCGCCAACTTCTTCCTGACCGAACTTGACTGGCTTTTCGAGCGTAAGCTCAAAATCAATTATCATGGCCGCTACGTAGACGATTTCTACATCGTGTCACGCAACAAGAGAAAAATCCTGCGGGCAATGCCAGTGATACGTGACTATCTCTCGATGATAGGCATAACGCTCCACCCGCACAAATTCTACTTGCAGGAATATCGCCACGGAGTTCGATTCACAGGCACTGTCATAAAGTCAGGCCGCCTGTATATCGCAAACCGAACCATCGAGGGACTAAAACGTGCCGTGCATCTCACTGCGAAATCCGCAACCGTGGCAGAACTTGAACACAACGTGACATCGCTCAATAGCTATCTGGGCTTTCTCTGCCACCGTGACACCTATAACATCAGGCGTCGCATCTTCGGCGGGCTGCCTATAGAGTTTCATGAAAAGTGCTCGATACGTCCCGACCTCAACGCAGTCACAATCCGCAAACGCTACTCGCGTGACGAATACCGCAAACAGATGCTTTGGTCCAAGTCCTACGACGATATTCTGCCGTTAAGACTCGCATCATTTGACGACGATGAAGAAAACGGAATATACTACAACCGGCAAGTCATTGGTAATATCCGAAGAAAGCGGCGTACTAACGGCTCAATGGCACAACCCGCCACAATTCTACAATAATCAGTAATCAAAAATCAATAATCAGTAAAATTATGAAACAACAAAACTCAATCAAGAAAGGAGGCCAGCGATGACAACCACCCATCTCTTCCTCCAAGCCCCTTCGGCCGGCACAGGCGCACGAGGATTCTCTTTCCTACTGTTCGGTTCGGAGATCCTTACTCTCATTATCGACGCAAAGTGGTTCATCGCCACGCTGCTCATCCTCATCGTGGCAGACTTCCGCTTCGGCTGGGGTGAGTCCCACAAACGCTACGAGGCAGCCGTAAAAGCCAAGGACAAAAAATCCCAAGAGCTATACAAGTGGCACTCGTCACGGGCACTCCGTCGTACCTCCAACAAGTTCGTCGACTACATCGTGCTCATGCTCGTCTCCACCTTCATCGGCGTGGCCTTCCTCGACCCGCTCGGCTACTCTCATGTCTGGGGAACGTATGCAGGCTGCGCCCTCGCCGCCGTGTGCGAGATAATGTCCATCTGCGGCCACTTCTTCTTCCTGCGGGGCGTGAAGGTCGAGAAAAAGTCCATATTTGGCTTCTTAAAGGCCTTCATCGTAGCCTTAACCAAGAAAAAGAGCGAAGACGTTGGCGATGCGCTCGACACGGCACTAAACGACAAATAAACAAGTATAACCATTAAAACAAAGAATAAAGAATATGATAATCCTGATTGACAACGGCCACGGCATTGAAACCATCTGCAATGGTTCCCCCGATGGAAGGCTTAAAGAATATAAGTATGCACGCGAGATAGCCGCAGAGGTAGTCAAGCGGCTCAAAACAATGGACTACAACGCCCAGCAGCTCGTCACAGAGGAAAAAGACATCAGCCTTGGAACAAGATGCAAGCGGGTAAACGACATTTGCAAGCATTTCGGCAAGACCAACGTACTTGTGGTCTCCATCCATTGCAACGCTGCAGGTTCGGATGGTAAATGGCGCGACGCAAGAGGTTGGCAAGCATGTGTGTCACTCAATGCGAGTGCAAGGTCCAAGCAGCTCGCTTCGTACCTCTTCGATTCCGCACAAGCGCAAGGCCTAAAGATGCGTTCACCGAAGCCCGGTCAGAAATGGTGGCCGCAGAACTTGGCCATCTGCCGTGACACCGACTGCGCTGCCGTACTCACCGAAAGTGGCTTCATGGACAACAAGCAAGACGTGGAGTTTTTGCTCTCCGACAAAGGACGTGAGGCAATCATCAATCTCCACGTCGAAGGAATTATAGACTATATCAAATCGGTATCAAAATGAAAAAGCAAGGAACAAACAAAGGGTGGGCATACATACTGCTCTGCATGATGCTCATAGGCTTTACTCTCACCCTCGTGGGCTGCAAGAGCCAAGAAAGCATAACAGACAGCGTGCGCACCGAAACTCTCATCAAAGAAGTGCACGACACCTTATGGCTCGATCGCCTTGTCTACATCGTAGACTCTACCGCACAAGCCACAACCAAAGAAGTGCGCGACTGCACGGTAGTCCGACAAGATGCCAACGGCAAGGCCATAAGCACCGAAAGGTGGCATTTCCTGGACACAAACAAGGAAATGTCAAAGACAAAACAGACCATCGACTCCGTAGCTTACTACCGCAGTGTTGTTGACTCTTTAAGAAGGTTAAAGAACGACTCTGTTTATGTAAAAAAGGAGGTCGAGAAGGAACTATCCGTATGGGACAAGGCGAAGCTTCAGTTCGGAGGCTGGGCGTTCCTTTTTGTACTCGCCACCATTATATATACAATATGGTGCTTCGATCGCAAGGACAAGCTAAATGTATAGTTAGTAATTTGTATAGTGTTTTTTTTAGTTATTTTGCTGTCCCCTGCTTGTCCGTGAGGATAGGCAGGGGTTTGTTAATTTCCTAATACAAAAAAGCGGCGGAAATAAATCCCGCCGCCAATGGGCAAGTCACTTTCTTTTCTTGCCACCACCTTTGCATTTTGGCATAATAACCTCCTTTTTTAAAGTTCAACAAAACGCTGCAAATATACAATTATTTCATGTCGCTACCAAACAAATATCTTATAACTTTAGAGTTTAATTGATTAATTTGTCTAAAATCCTTTTTAATATAGAGATCATCAACGGCATATTCATTTGAAACATGATTGAGGGCATCGTGAATTATACTTTTATCTGCTCCAAGGTTATTACGAGCAATACTTGCCCAAGAATGCCGAAATTGGTAAAATTGATATTTCTCTCCGCCGTACTTTTTTTGCAAATCTCTTAATCCAATGTTGATAGCTCGGTTGAATTGTGTTTCGTCTGCATATCTCTCGGAGAAATTAAACACGTGCGAATGATCTCCTGCCCTATATTTGTCAAACAATGGTTTTATCCTATCGTCCACAATTATCTCTATATATGCCTTGTCAATTCGCCTTTCCCTCGTCTTGGTGCGTTCGTAGGCAAAAATCTCACCTTTGTAGTACTTGGCATTATATAGGTCTACAGAGTTTGTTCCCATAAGGCAAAAAGAAAGGAGACAGCAATCAATGGCAAGTTCTGCGCGGCCTGAATTTGGTATCAGGGCAAAGAATTTCTTAAGCTCGTCTGCTTCTATCGCCCTTTGTCCGACCTTCTTTTGCTTAGGTGTCTTGAATCTTTCAAATAAATTTGGAGACAGTACTATGTGATCATCCGTGTTGTATAATAGAGCCGCCTGCTTATACAAGTGTCTTAGGCCTCCAAGATAAAGACTCTGCGCACGCGGCTTATCCTTTAAGTAATTGCTAAATCCATTTAAGAGTTGGTAGGTAATCGAACTGAAAGGCAAATGCCTCGTGCCAAGATATGACGATAGCGAATTTAGCATAGTTATGTAGTTCTTTTTGCCTTTAATATCTACCTGGGATAGCCATCTATCGGCAAACACAAAAAAGTCATACGTTGCTACCTCTTTTGCGCTTGGTTTTGTAAGCCTGTCGTAAAGGTCATTTGCACTAATTTCTATACCAATAGAGTCTCGAAGTATCTCGTTTGCCTTTCTTTGAAAGTCTGAATAACTATCTTGTATAAGGAAGTATTTCTCGTCGTTGGTTATCTTTATCCTACCATCTGGGTATACTCGGTAGTCTGACTTATCAAGTATAATGTTTAGCGGAATCCGTTTTTCTGTCTTTCCGCTGCGTATTCTTAGCATAACAGCACGCCCGCCGTTTGCTCTTTGTTTTCCGTATTCAATGCTTATAGTTGCCATATTTGCCGATTTTAATTCGTAATTAATATTAAAAGTGTTAAAGTTCAAACCTTAAAATTGCGCTGATTTTGCGCTGATTTTGCGGTTAAAATGTGGTTTTCAGGTGCAAAAGTAAAAATACTGTTTGCTGATAATAGTTGGATAATATTACCATATATACATATATGGTGGTGGTCTTATATTATATGTAAGTATCTGATTATGAACAATATATAAACAAAAAACTTCTTCATACGTTCTATTATATGACGTATAAAGAAGTAAATTTTTTCTTGGGTGCCCGGTGGGACTCGAACCCACGACATTCAGAACCACAATCTGACGCTCTAACCAACTGAACTACGGGCACCGTGTTCTCGCTATGTTTTCTTTAGCGGGTGCAAAGGTACGCAAATTATTTGAACTAACCAAATAAATTGCGTACTTTTTCACATTTTTTTAGTTTTTAGGCTGTTCTGCAGGCTTTGCGGGAGCAGCAGCAGGAGCTTGTTCCTTTGCTGGAGCAGCCTGCTGGGTTGCAGGAGCGGCAGCATCTTTAGTCTGACTTGCGCCGAAGCCAGGGAGGTTGTTAGGATTGGTGGTAGGGTTCTCCACGTTTTCCATTACAGAGTTGTCGCCGGCAGCCTGTGGAGCCACGTAGGCACATGCTACGCTGAAAACCACCATGGCTACTGCAAGTCCCCATGTAGCCTTCTCGATGAAGTCGGTAGTCTTTCTTACGCCACCGATTTGGTTGTAGGATGCGAAGTTCGAAGAGAGGCCTCCTCCCTTTGATTCTTGGATGAGCACGATGCCAATCATGAGCAGTGCTGCGATGAGAATGAAAATTACAAATAATGTGTACATTTTTATTTTATTTTTTATTGTTGTTTAATATTAATTTCTGTAAGAAACGTATTTGATCTGCAAAGTAAGCATTTTTTTTTGGATAAATCAAACTTAATCGCTGAATTATTTCCAATGCTTTGGAATATCTGCCTTGTTTTATGTAAATTCGGGCTAAAGTTTCGGTAAAAAAGCCTTCTTCGCCCTGTTTTCCGTTATTTTCCACCTCGATGGTGTCTAATTGGGGTGTGAACTCCACGGTGTCGCTAAGTACTATTTTCCCTCGGTCATTTTCTATGAAATTATCTATCAAATTTTGACCTTTCATAATGGGTTTTCCTTCTTCTTCTTCCGTATTGCCGTCTTCGCTTTCGTCTACTTCCATAAGGTAGGCCACGTAGTCTACGGTAGCGTCGGCTGGTGTGGGTTGTCGACGTCGCTTTTCCTTTGGTGCCGGTTCTACGGGTATGGTGTCGAGGAAGTTGTCGATGAGTGTAACTGTACGGTTCTCCTCACTCCTCGCTTCTGTCTGCTCACTTTTCACTCCTGTCTGCTCTCTTTTCACTCCTCTTTTAATAGAATAGTGTGCAGCTTCCACAAGTTTGAATAGCACTTTTCTGTCGGCTATGTATATGGCAGCCTTTCTCAGTTCTTCGTCGAACGAGGGGTCGTGTAGTATGAAGAGGTTTTGCAGCATTAGTAGTCGTGCTGTCTGAAAGTATGGGTACAAAGCCAATGTCGACCGCAACTCGTAGAGAGTGTCGCGGTCCATCATTTCGGGATGGTTTATCAGCTCTGTAATGTTCATTGTTGTTTTACCAGTTTGCGACGGTGGCGTTGAATATTTGGTCTGTTATTTCCTTTACCATCTGAGTGACGAGTTCTTCCTGCACGGAGTTGAGTGTCTGGGTGTTCTCGTATGTAGAGGTAGCAGTGAATTGCTGCTCGAAGTCCTCGGCGTGGTTGGTGTTGTTTGTAAACCTGACGTTTACGGTCATTGAGAGTTCTGTTTGGGAAGAGTATCCCTCGCTCGACACCGATTTGTTTCTTTGGTCGTATCGTGTTATCTCTCCTTCTATTTTCAGGTCGCCGTTACGTTTTACCTGTATCAGTTTGGTATGATTGGCAAACTGGTCTTTCAGTTGGTTGTTGAAGATGCTTGCCATAGGTCCCCAGACATAGCTTGCCCGTATGGGGAAGTCAGCTATCTGAATTGTCTTTGTCTTTGTATAGTCGATGCTTGCTCCATTGAACTTGTATGAAACCTGGCATGCGGTGAATGAAGTGATCATGACAATCATGGCAACGATGGCTATACCGAATTGTCTTAGCCATCGGTATAGTGTACGGTCAGAGATGCCGAGTTCGTCGGCAGCTTTTTTTCTGTTTCCGTTGTTGCGTTCCAATGCGCGTTCCAGATATTCCTTGCTCATTTTTTCTATGTTGAGACTTTGTTTTGTATTGCTGTCAGTCTTTGATGTGACATATTGTGGCTCGAAATATTCCTCAGCTTCTGCGTCTTCAGCCGGCATTGTAGGCAGTTCCTTGTTTATGTTTGCCGGCATGTCGGTGTTGATATTCAGTTTTTTCTTTACGACGTCGAGTTCCTGTTTTAGTTCATTGACATTATTTCTGAGGTCGAAAAGAATTTTGTAGAGTATTTCCCTTTCGCTTTCGAAGCTATGGTCGCTTTCCTTTTGTGATCCTATGGTGGTGAGTTGTGTGCTTTCGATATTCTCAGGTATGAACTGTCGCATGATTTCGGCAGTGATATCCCTTTTGGGGCTGAGTATTGAGATTTGCTCTGTAATATTTTTCAGTTGTCTCACGTTGCCGGGCCATTTGTATTTCATGAGTACGTTTTTGGCCTCGTCGTCGAGCACTACCCGTTCCATTTTATATTTCTCTGCCATTTGCATGGCGAAGAGTCTGAAGAGCAACACAATGTCGTTGCCTCTTTCTCGCAGTGGCGGCACGTGAATGGGTATTGAGTTGAGACGGTAGTAAAGGTCTTCTCGGAAGCGTCCTTCGCTTATTGCCCTTGCCATGTTTACGTTGGTGGCGGCCACGATGCGCACATCGGTTTTTTTTACCTCGGTGGCTCCTACTGAGATATATTCTCCAGTTTCGAGCACTCGTAGCAGGCGAGCTTGTGTAGACAGAGGAAGTTCTCCCACCTCGTCGAGGAAGAGTGTGCCTTTGTTTGCGGCACCGAAATATCCTGGGCTGTCATTGATTGCTCCTGTAAACGAGCCTTTGATATGTCCGAAGAGTTCGCTGTCGATGGTACCTTCCGGAATAGAGCCACAGTTGATGGCAAAATATTTTTCGCGTCGTCGTGGCGACTGGTCGTGAATGAGTCTTGGTATGATTTCCTTTCCCACTCCGCTTTCTCCCACAATGAGCACGCTGAGGTCAGTCGGCGCCACTTGTAGTGCAACGTCGAGAGCATGGTTTAAAGCGTCGCAGTTGCCTACGATGTTATATCGCTTTTTTATGGCTTGCAATTCCGAATCCTTCATAAGCGCACAAAGTTACACATATTTTTTTAATTTACCTGCTTTTTTGTTTGGAAAAGTCTATTTAAGGCTGTTTTTTTTGCCAAAGAGCCTTATTTCTTGCCAATTTTGATGAGTAGCATTCCTATTGCGGTCCATATCAGTTCGCGTATGCGTACAAGCAGTGCGACGAAGATGCCGGCGCTCACTGTCATGGTAAGTCCCTTTGCCGACATCAGGAATCCGCCTTCCCGTCCGCCGAGTTGCAGTGGCATGAAGAACAGCATGTTGGCGAAGAGTGATGTGAAGGCGAGTATGAGTATCGAGTCGATGTAGCTGGCGTCGGGCATGATGACCAGCAGGATGAACCATATCTCCATGGCTGACACTATGCGGCAGGTGAGTTCAAGCGCGACAGCACCGAAGAATGCTTTCGGGTTCTGGCGGTGGAGTGCGGCTATCTGGCTGTCGATGGTGGCCAACTGTTCCTTGTGAGTCTCGAAAAAGCCCTGTGCCCAGCGCTTTACCATGGGGAAATGGCTTAGCAGATTCATGCATCGTGTGGCTATGCCTTTTTTGTATCCTTTAAGGAAAAACCATATCGCCAGCGAGCAGAAGGCGGTGATGGCTGTGAGCATGATGGCCATTACTGTTGTGACGTGCTGTGTGACTATGTACAGCACAACGGACAACAGCCAGAACCAAAAGTGGGAGAAGATATGTGTCATGGCATAAAGTATGACCGACGACGAAGCCTTCTCTGTGCCTATGCGTGGCGCGAGCGACATGATGCGGTAAGGCTCTCCTCCCATCAGGCCTCCTGGTGTGGCATAGTTCAGTGCAAAGCCGCTAACGGTGATTTTGTATAGCCACCAAAATCCCACTTTCCCACTGTTGTCGCCATTGTTACGTATGATGACATACCAGGCTGCAGTGTTGAAGATGTACAGGAAGAACCATAGTATGATGACAGCCACAAACCAGTACCCTGCCCTTTGTAGTCCTTCGGTCACCTGCTTGAAGTCGAGTTGTGTGACCATAAGTACGAGCAGTGCAATGCCGAAGATGAAGAAGGCGTTCTGATATTTCTTCTTCATGGCTTATGCCTCTTCTTGTGGAGCTTGTGCCTGTTGTGCCTGTTGAGCCTGTTGAGCCTGTTGAGCCGGTTGTGCCTGACCAGGAATTGCAGGAGCCTTTAGTGCCGGTTTCGGACGAGGTTGTGCAAAGCGGGCCTTTTCGCCCTCGTCGCGTTTTTCGTGGAATAGTTTTGGCAGTGGGTTTTGGAAGGGCTCGTCATAGTTCTCCCTATTGCGGAAGATGTCGATGGCGGTGAAAATGGCATGTCGGAACGACATTGGGTCGGCAATGCCAGCTCCGGCAATGTCGTATGCAGTGCCGTGGTCGGGCGATGTGCGTACGATGGGTAGTCCTGCGGTATAGTTTACTCCTTCTTCCGATGCGAGAGCTTTGAATGGGGCGAGGCCTTGGTCGTGGTACATGGCGAGCACGGCATCGAATCCAGAATAAGCGCCGCTGCCGAAGAATCCGTCGGCAGGGTATGGTCCGAAGGCCTGTATTCCCTTTTCTTCAAGTTCCTCAATTGCAGGAATGATTATGTCGTTTTCTTCTGTTCCTATTACACCATTGTCGCCTGCGTGTGGGTTGAGAGCCAGTACGGCAATGCGTGGGCATGAGATGCGGAAGTCGCGTCGGAGGCTTTCGTGTAGTATGGTGGCCTTGTTTACGATAGCTTCCTTGGTTATGGCCTGTGCCACATTTTTTATAGGCAGGTGAGTGGTGACAAGAGCCACGCGCAGCGGTCCGTTCATAAGAATCATGAGTGCTTCCTTTCCTTCGCCCACGCAGTGCTCAATATACTCAGTGTGGCCGGGGAAGTGGAAGAGGTCGCTCTGGATGTTGTTCTTGTTGATGGGTGCTGTCACGAGCACGTCGTAGAGTTCAGACCTGTAGTCGGTCATGGCTTTGTCGAGAGCTTTTAGTGCAGCCTCGCCAGCGTCTTTCGACGATGTTCCCATTTCAATCTTCACCTCGTCGTCGAAGGTTGCAAGAAGGTTTAGGCGCCCGGGTTTTGCCTCTTCTGCCTTGTCGATGATGCTGAAGTTGGTGGGCAGTCCGAGAAGTTTCTTGTGGTAGGCGGCAGCCTTTGGTGAACCGTAAACAATAGGGATGCACAGTTCAAACATCTCAGGGTCGGCAAAGGTCTTGAGTATTATCTCGTATCCTATGCCGTTGGTATCTCCGTGCGTTATTGCAACGCGAATCAGTTTATCTTCCATTCTATATATCGTTTGTTATGTTCATTGTTTCTTTTTAAGTCAGTCGACCCTTAGCGTGTTGAGTATGGCTTCGAGTCGTTTCATTGCCTTCGCCTTTGGTTCAGATGGAGCATATATAAAGGCTTCGGCGGTTATGGTGCGCTGGCGTATGCTGTCGGTTTTTGTGACGCTTATGAATGGTCCGCCCATAGCGTCGCCAGTCATCTGCCAGAGTCCTCGTATGGTTGTTGCGTGGCCGTTGTTGTTGGTGGAGATGTCTGCCTTTCGTTCGGTGGTCATGACCATTCCGTCTTTTTCCCCTTTTATGTTTTCGGCCATCACGCTGTCTCTTATTCTTATTATGTTTTCAGTGGAGTTGTATATGCCGTCCACGGTATAGACACAGATGTTGCACATTGTTTTTGTCCCGTTGTCCGACACCCACACGAATTTTTTGCCAGTTTTCGATGCCTTGAAGTCATTGGGTATGTCGATATGGCATCCCGTTGTTTTTTCTATCTCCTTTGCCAGCGCAAGGTTGCTGTTATTATGAGCTTGTCGTGCGGCATTTTTCATTTCAAACAGCTCTATGGTGTTCTGCAGTGTGTGTGCCACGTTGAGGCTGTCTTCTTTAAGTCTTTTGCTTGACTCCACGTCTATCAGAATCATCAGTTGTTGCCGCGAGTAAGGGTCGTATTCATATCTTACCCTTGTTTCTGTTATGTTTTTCCTCACCACGACGAGTATTCTCATGAATTTTGTCACGTCGTTGATTGATTTCATTGTCCTTACGTTGTATAGACATTCCGGTTGCGGCATAGGTTCACGGGTGTCTGTAAGCATTCTTTTTGTTAGTGCCGCAAGGTTGTTGTCTTCTGCAATTACCGTCACCTCGTAAGGTTCACCCACGCTCATGGGCTTGCCAGCCTTGGTGTTCCCGCATGCGGTCATTATGGTTGCCGCAATAAGAAATATCAGAATCCTGCCCATCTTTTTCCTGAAACGTTTTTATGCTATGCCATTCTTCTTGGCGGTGGACAACAGTCCGCATGCAGCGAAAATGTCTTGTCCGCGGCTTGCCCTTATGGTGGTGAAGACTCCGTGAGCCGTAAGATAGTCCCGGAACGACTCCATACGTTTCATGTCAGACCCAGGCAGGTCGACGTTGGGAATGGTATGAAACCTGATGAGGTTGACCCTGCATTCTAGTCCGCTTGTCAGTTTTACTATCTCCCTTGCGTGCATCATCGAGTCGTTGACACCATTAAACATGATGTATTCGAAAGACGCCCGCCTTTGGTGTGTAAAGTCATACTGTTTGAGCAGTGTCACGATGTCGGTTATTGACATTTGTCTTTCAGCCGGCATGATTTTCTGTCTTTGTTCAGGCAGTGGTGAGTGCATGCTGATAGCGATATGGCATTCGCTTTCGTCGAGAAATCTCTTCAGTTTGTTTTTTATTCCCACGCTACTTACCGTGATGCGTTTGGGGCTCCATTGGAATCCGTAGTCAGCTGTAAGGATATTTGTAGCCTTTAGTACGTTGTCGAGATTGTCCATTGGCTCACCTTGTCCCATGAACACGATGTTTGTCAGCTTGTCTCGTTCCGGCAGTGCGCATATTTGGTTGAGTATGTCGGCAGCAGTGAGATTGCCTTCGAATCCCTGTTTCCCAGTCTGGCAGAAAAGGCAGTTCATCTTGCATCCCACCTGTGACGACACGCATAGAGTGGCACGTTCGTTGTCTGGTATGTAAACCGTTTCCACGAATTTGCCGTTTTCGGTAGGGAAGAGATATTTTATTGTACCGTCCACCGACCGTTGGCAGTCAATGGGCGGCATTGTTCCGACACAGTACCGCTCACTCAAACGGGCGCGACCAGCCTTGGAGATGTTTGTCATCTCGTCAATGCTTGTCGCGCCTGCCTGGTATAGCCATTTGGCTATCTGTGAAGCTGTGAATTTTGGCAATCCCATTTCTTCCGCCACCTCTTTCAGTTGTTGTGAGGTCAAGCCTATGAGTCGCCTTTTTATGTCGTTATTCTCCATCTTGCATGTGTTTTAAGTTGCAAAGATAGCATATAATGCTGATTTTACAAAAGAAAACGCCATTATTTTATGTTTTTTTTTCTTGCAAGAGGCATTTTGTCACTCTTTTTTATTCTCTATGCTATCGTTTTGTGTGTCAAAGAGGTTGTTGGAGGTCTGCTTCTTTGAGTAGTCTCCCCACTCGTATACTTTCACCAAGTCGAAGCTGGCGAGTTGCTCTCCAGTGTCGTAATCCTCAAACACACCTTTGAATCTCAATGTGCCGCCGCGGGAGTAGAGGTCGTAGCGGTCGATGATGATGCGATAGCCGTCGTCGTAGTCAAGATAGATGCGTCCGTTTCTTACGCTCCAGTTAAACTGGTTTGTGTAGCATCTTCCGCGGTAGTCCCAGTCGCGCTCTTCTCCCCATCCGCCTCTTGAGAAGTCGCCGTTCTGTACAAACTTTATCTCGGTGTCCCAGTCTTCAGAGTAGCCGTACCGGTCGTTGTAGTAGTTGCCATAGATGGTGCCTTGCCATATTCCGTCGAGATCGTATGCCATTTCAGTGTCTTCGTCACAGCTTGTCAGTGTGATGGCCGTGAAGATTATCATCATCATCGTGCCGATATTTCCAAATAATCTTTTCATAATTATATTTTTTTATGTTTAATAATTTGGTTGCAAAATTAGTGAAAAAGTATTATTGTTTGTAGAGAAATATCCTATATGGGAATAGGGATTTTCCTATTTTGCCGTTTTCTTGCCAAATTCAGGGTCTATTTTCAGTAGGGCTGCCACAACATAGGTCATTGCGCAGCAAACCATGACGATGATGAAGAAGGCGCGGTAGCCCACGGCATCTTGCAGGGCTCCCGCCACGAGTCCTGGAAGCATCATCGACAGAGCCATGAACGCCGTGCATATAGCATAGTGGCTTGTCTTGTGTTCCCCTTGACTATAATATATAAGGTATAGCATGTATGCGGTGAATCCAAATCCGTAGCCAAACTGCTCGATGAATATGCCAGTGCTTATGACAAACAGGTTGGTTGGCATGGCGTAGCTGAGATAGACATACACTATGTCGGGCAGTGTTATAGCCATCACCATGGGCCAGAGCCATCGTTTCAGTCCGTGGCGGCTGGCTGCTATACCGCCGAGAATTCCACCGAGTGTCAGTCCGATGATGCCCACGGTGCCTTGTGCCAGTCCGTATTCGGAGTCAGACAGTCCGAGTCCGCCGTTGTGCTGATGGTCTACGAGGAATAGAGCCGACACTTTGGCGAGCAGTCCTTCGGGCATGCGGTAGAAGAGCATGAAGCAGATGCCTACCAATACCTGTGGTTTGCAGAAGAAGGTGCGTATAGTAATGAGGAGTTCGTATACGAGTTTTTTTGCTCCCATCTTTCCTCGGTCGCTGTCCTCCTTAGGTTTTGGCAACACCCAGCTGTGATAGAGCCATAGGGCGAGAAACAGTCCTGCCACGAAGTAGAACATAAGGCTCCATGAGTATCTGATGTTGCGTGTCATCACTGCCAAGTTGCCAGCCAATGCCACAAGCATGCCTTGTCCGAAGATGGTGGCAATGCGATAGAACGTCGACCTGATGCCCACAAACCAAGCCTGCTGGTGGCTGTTGAGTCCGAGCATGTAGAAGCCGTCAGCTGCAATGTCGTGGGTGGCGCTGGAGAAAGCCATGAGCCAGAAGAAGCAAAGCGAGCCTTGTAGCCACCATGTCGTGGGAATGGTGAAGGCCACACCACCGAGAGCTGCTCCGATGAGCAGTTGCATGGTGGTCACCCACCATCGTTTACTCTTTATGATATCTACAAACGGGCTCCAGAATGGTTTGATCACCCAGGGCAAGTAAAGCCATGAGGTGTAGAGCGTGATTTCGGTGTTTGACAGTCCCATTCGTTTATACATTATCAGTGAAACAGTCATTACCGTAACATAGGGGATGCCTTCGGCAAAGTATATGCTGGGCACCCATGCCCATGGGTTTCTTTTTTTCATAATATCTTTTTTTCGTTAATCTTTAACATCCTTAACTCCTTAATCATACAACCGCTTTATGTTTGCTCCCCGGTAGTAGTGTAGGAGAATGGAGTCGTAGTCGTATCCGTTTTCGCTCATCATGGCAGCACCTATCTGGCATAGTCCCACACCATGTCCCCAACCAGCTCCGAAGATGGTGAAGTGTTGCGGTATGCCGTTGGCGTCAAGGTCTGATTGTTCTACCACGAATGCGCTGCTATAGAGATGTGTCTTGCTCAGGGCGCGTCTTATTTCGAGCTCCTTGCCGATGATGAGAGTTTTTTCTGTTCCTACGATTTTCAGTCGGCAGATGCGTCCGCTTTTTCCGCGTTCCACAGGCACGAGGTCTATTATGTCGCCGAAGTTGTCTTTTGTTTTCTCGTTGATGATGTTGCGGAGTTCTTCTTGAGTGTATTCCACTTTCCACCGGTAGAAGTCAGGTGTTTCCTGGTCGTAGTCGTTCAGTACCTGTGCCAGTATTTGTCGGTCGGTGGTGTTGCAGAAGGAGTCGGGCGAAGACTTTATCCACTCAGTGGCAGCAGTCTCACTTCTGAGGTCGGGTAGTGTGCCGTGTCCGTCGCGAATGGCCAGCAGATAAGGCTTTGGCATGTTCTCCCAGCAATACTGGAACTCTTCGGTGGCTCCACCGCAGCATTTGCTGAACCGTGCGTCGCAAATATCGTCGCCGTAGACGAGCACTTGTCCTCGTGTAGCCCTTATGGCGTTTATCACATCCCGTCGTCCTTCCTCAGTGATGCCTTGGTAGCGTTGGCAGTGGTCGTCGGCACAGACGTCGAATATGGTATGGTCTTCCCTGTCGTACCATCTTATTATCTCATCGTCTTTTTTCACGAACGAGAAGAAGTTGTTTTGTCCGTCTTTCAGGTTGTGGCGTTTTTCTATCTGTGCCAGCAGCCAGCTTCTTGAAATCACGGCGTGAGCCTTGAGCAGTTCAGCCGCCGAAGTAGACTTCATCTCGCTTGATATTACACTGGCGAGATATTGTTCTACGGGTAGTTGGTTGATAGCTGTTATCTTGTCGGCCTCCACCACGAGTCTCAGTGTGCCGTTGAAGGTTTGAGTCTGTTGTCTTTGCCAGTGGAAGTCCACTCCGATGGTTACGTTGTCGAGTGAGAAGGAGGCCTCTTCTTCCTGCGGCACGAAGGTGAGTTCACGATATAAGTTGTCGCGCCAAAGTATTCCGCCTTCAGAGAATTTCACTGCCTGTTGACCCACGATGCTTTCTCCTTTTGCGGTGTAAGGTGCGTTGAGCATGAAACTTATTTCCTGTGCGCTGAGTATACCCACGCTCACTTCTGGTTCTTTTTCATAAGTCTTGTGCTTTGTAGTCGAGAGCGACTGGCATGTGAGTCGTTTTCTTACGTTGTCGGCCTCAGTTTTATTCATAGCCACCTCTCTCAGTATCTCCACAGCCTGTTCGGCAGAGAGCTTGTTGTAGTCCTCTTCTCTTGGCGTGATGATAAGTCCTGCCATGTCGAGTGCTCCGGGACTAACGAGACATTGTTTTTCGCCCGTGGCGTAATAGCAGTCAGGGCGATGTTTTTCCCTTGGAATCACCACGGCTATGAAGTCATCGTCCTTTTTCCATGCTATGACATTCATCATCGGTTCTGAATCTCCTTCGTGTTTAGGCAGGACGTTATATGTCTTTTCGAAGAATTTCTCCATTTTCTTTGAGTCCTTGCTTCTCAATAGTATGGCGAAGCATAGGTAGTCGCTCACTTGCCAGATGCCTTCCCCGTCGTCGTCGGTGAGCAACGGCGTGAGGTTACGGCTCAGTCGCTGCCAGCTTTGTTGCAGAGGCAGCATTCCGGTAGTGCCGGCTTGGAAATGGGCGTGGTCAGGTGCCGAGGCACCGCATTTCGGTCCGTTGTAGAACACCATAAGGTTAGGGTATTCTGTAAGTACTGCCATCATCTCGTCGAAGTTGCCCATGATGCGTTGTGGCTCATGATGTTTAGATGATATGGTGAAGTGAGTGGGCAGTATTGGGAATGGGTTGACGAGCAGTTCGAATCGGTTGTCGAAGAATTTCTTGAACTGCTCCTTTGGACGGTTAGCTTCGCACAGGAAGCAAGCCCTTTCCTTCAGCGACTGTCGGTCAATCTTTGCCCCTGTCGACGTGATGCGTGCCGGGTTGAACTGCAGTGTGAGTGTATGTTCTTCATACTGAAGTTCCTTTGTCACCACCTTTTGCAAGTCTTTATATCTGTTGCGTGCCTCGTCCCATGTCTCTATCTGTCTGTTGAAGAATCTCAGCAGAGTGCTGTCGTCCATGATGTCCTCTTTTCCCTTAAGCATTTGTTGTCTGGCAGAAATTTCGAGAGTGCGCAGTCGGTCTTTGTATAGGTTGTTGGCGTTAATCTTCTCTATGCTCAGTGCAGCGTCGCTGTTTCCTCCCCAGCGTCGGCAGAGGTATAGTTCTTCATAGATGCGTCCTATGCGGTAGCGGCGGGAGAAGATGAGTCCGAGTGCATAGTCTTCGCCGTAGCTTGTATTTGGAAATTGGATTTGTCTGAGCAGTGGTGTGAAGAATGCGCGTGGAGCACCTAATCCATTGATGCGCAATGCGTTGTTCGGTCCGTTATGTTCTGTCCACTCATGGTGGTCGATGAGTCCTGGCGGCAGTGTGTTTAGTTCGAAGTCGCACATTCTGTACGATCCAATTATCATGGCCGCCTTTTCTTTCTTGAATGCGTCCACGATGCGTTGCAGCGTGTCGTTGCCGCTGTAGAGGTCGTCGCTGTCGAGTTGTACGGCAAAGCGTCCGCAACGGCTGTCGTTGATGGCCATGTTCCAGCATCCCCCGATGCCGAGGTCGTTTCGTTGCGGCACTATTCTTATCAGAGCGTCGTTTCTGCCTTGGCCGTTCATTTTTTCCACTATCTGTTCGAGTATGATTCCCGTGTTGTCGTTGGAGTGGTTGTCCACCACGATAACATTATATTTGAAATCCGTCTTTTGGCTTAGGGCGCTTTCCACTGCGTCGCGGATGGTTTTTTCGCGGTTTTTCACAGGTATCACCACAGTAGCCTCCACGTCGAAGTCTTGTTCGTTGAAGTCAGGGGTCTTGTAGTCTGAGGTGTCTATGAGAGCTCCGATGTCATCGAGATGTCTTGTTACGGTTTGTTCCATTTCGATCTGCACGTCTCTGTTTGCGGGGTTCACGTAGTCAAACTGTTTAGCTCCGCTGTTCCTCAAGTCTTTTTCCTCTTCTGTATAAAGATATTCGTTGAGGTGGAAAATTTCCCCCGACCGGCTCAGGAACAGTCGCAAGTCGTAGAGTCCGGCATATTTCATGTCGCAGTCTTCGTGTAGTCTTGCGTATTCGTGCAAGAGGTCGTTGTCTACAAGTATGAGCGACCCGAAGTCGAAGTCGTCTCTGACGCTGCCTTTCTGGTAGTCGATGGCAGGATGTTGTTTCAGTTCTTTTCCTTCAAGAGAGTAGTGGTCGCTGTAGACCATAGCGGCGTTAGCGTCGCTTGCCACTCTCAGCATTCTTTCGAGAGCTGAAGGCCCTATGTTGAGTTTAGTGGCCTTGGTCAGTATGAGTGAGTATTTGGCTGTTGCGAGCACAGCTATCTTTTTTATTGTAGCCGAGCTCGTAGGCCTGTCGACCTCCACGATGGTACATCCTTCAGGCGCCTCGTCGTTGTCGTTGTTGATATTATCTCCTGCCATTAGCAGGTATATGTTTTGTATGGTGCGGCTATTGCGCAGTTTGTTTATCTCGTCGTTTATGACGTTGGTGTCTTCGCAAGTTAGAAAACAGTCAATTTTTTGTCTCATCTTGTAAGTATATACTTTGTTTCTTCGTATTCCTTTTTCAGTCTTGCCATGATGTCGTCCACAGAGTCTATTGTCTTTATCTGCGATGCGATCTGCCCTATTTCAATTTCTCCCCCGTCGGTGTCTCCTTCGAATATCCCTCGTTTTGAAGCCGCCTTTCCGAGTATTTCTCTCAGTTCTTCAGCATCAGCCCCTTTCTCCTCAGCTTCAGCAATCCTTGTGTAAAGTTGGTTTTTCACGAGTCTTGTAGGTGATATTTTTTTCAGGCAAAGCATAGTGTCTCCTTCTTGAAGACTTGTACACATTGTCTTGAAGGCATCAGAGGCCGAACTTTCTTTAGCCAATGCGAAGAGAGTACCTATTTGCACACCTTCGGCTCCTAGTGCTTCCGCTGCAAGCATGGCAGCTCCTGAGCCAATGCCTCCGGCTGCTATCAGTGGCAGTGTTGTAGCCTGTCTCACCTGTGGTATAAGTGTCATGGTGGTGGTTTCCTCACGTCCGTTGTGCCCTCCGGCCTCAAAGCCTTCTGCCACTACGGCGTCCACTCCCGCTTCCTCGCATTTCTTTGCAAATTTGCTGCTTGACACTACATGTGCCACTTTTATTCCGGCTTCATGCAGCATATTTGTATATTTTTTGGGAGAACCCGCTGACGTGAAGACGATCTTAACGCCTTCACCGACGATGATGTCCATCAGTCGTCCTATTTCGGGATACATCAGCGGGATATTTATTCCCCATGGCTTGTCGGTGGCCAGGTTCATTTTTCTTATGTGTTCGATGAGTGTTTCCGGGTGCATCGATCCGGCTCCGAGGAGTCCGAGTCCTCCAGCGTTGCTCACTGCCGAAGCAAGTCTCCAGCCGCTACACCACACCATGCCTCCTTGTATTATTGGCGTCTCAATGCCAAACAATTCGCATATTCTGTTTTTCTTCATAGTCGTTGTTTTTTTACTTTTGGGAGCAAAGTTAGTAAAAAAGCGGCACATATCGTAAGTAGATGTGTTAAAACTCTCAAAAACTAAGAAATATCTTACTTTTTTAGGCGATGGATGGGTGAGACACCCACACTCCTGCTTCTGTTTTGAAAATATACCAAACTCGGTGAAATTATTGGCTATTTTGGCGTTTTGAGTAGACCCACACCGACTTTGGTATAGACTTACACCGACTTTGGTATAGAGTCACAGCGGAGGCAGAGTGGAGGCAGAGCCTACCTGAAGCCTATCCGAAGCCTTCCAAAATTGCATTCAAAAGTATATTTATGCAAGACTTGACGATTCCAATAACTTTACAATTTGTCTTGCTGCATTGTCGGGTGCCGACTCTTTGCCAAGTCTTCGCCACACCTCGGCATAGCCTTCCTTCATAGCGTTGCGCTGTGGACCGTCGGCAATTATTGCGTCAATTTCCCGGCGTACGTTTTCTTCGCTGTAGTCGGCGGCCACAAGCTCTTTCACCACTTCGCTGTCGGCTATGAGGTTGACAAGTGACACATATTTCACCTTTAGAAGGATACGTCGGAGGACAGAGATGAGCCGTGGAAGGGGTGTTGCGTAGCATACCACCTGAGGAACGTCGAATAGAGCGGTCTCAAGGGTTGCCGTTCCGCTTGTGACAAGGGCTGCATGAGCGTTCATGAGCAACGGATAGGTCTGGTCGTAGACTATTTCCACTTTGCGGTTTCCAAAAAACTGAAGGTAATAGTCGTGTGGCACGCTTGGCGCTCCAGCCACTACAAGCTGAAAGCGGTCGGCAAGATGGTCGGTGGCTCTCAGCATCACTGGGAGATTGTCTTTTATCTCATGAAGTCTTGAGCCGGCGAGAATGGCTATTACAGGCTTGGAGAACGTCGGAAACCGTCCGTCGTAAGAAGTCTTGAACCGTCTTACCTCGTCGGCGGTTGGGTTGCCTACATAATGTATGGGATAGTGATGTTTCACTTCGAAGAACGGCACTTCAAAGGGAAGTATGGAGAAGAGCTGGTCTACATCGCGCTTTATGTTTTTTATGCGATACTCTTTCCATGCCCATATCTTTGGCGAGATATAGTAAAAGACAGGAATGCTTGTCTTCTGTTTCAGGAATTTTGCTATCTTGAGGTTGAAGCCGGGGTAGTCAACCAGAATCACCACATCGGGTCTCCATTCCACAATGTCCCTCTTACACATCTTCATGTTTTTCAGTATAGTGGGCAAGTGTAGCAATACGGGTATAAAGCCCATGTATGCCAGTTCGCGGTAGTGTCTGACTATGGTGCCTCCTTCAGCCGCCATCAGGTCTCCTCCGAAGAAGCGGAATTCAGCTTCATGGTCTTTCTCCTTCAGACTGTGCATAAGACATGAGGCGTGAAGGTCGCCGCTGGCTTCTCCTACAATGAGATAGTATTTCATAGATTCCAGCTTTTCATTTGTTCAATCATTTCGTATGCCGTGACATCAATGGTGGTTGGCGTTATGGCCA
Source organism: Prevotella sp. P2-180 (assembly GCF_002251435.1). GTDB lineage: Bacteria > Bacteroidota > Bacteroidia > Bacteroidales > Bacteroidaceae > Prevotella. Next base: position 4,790 of record NZ_NPJI01000037.1, on the reverse strand, counting down.
CGTAGTCGTGGGTCAGTGCCCAGTTGTCGGTATCTTCAGCTGTCGGCTCGTCGTTGGTATATTCGCCCACCATCCAGTAGTAGTTATACCCTCTTGGATGATTGCATTTTACGACCTCATTGCCCCATGTTCCGTATGCCATTCTGCATACCTTGATACCTTTGAACCCGTTTTCGGTCACAGGGAAGTTTACGTTAAGGCAAACGCCTTTTGGCAGTCCTTCTTCCAATACGCGTTTTGTTATCTTTTTTACTATGTCAGTCAGAGGCGTGAAGTCAGCATCGTCGCTATGGTCGCAAATGGAGAATGCAATAGAAGGAATATACTTCATACATCCTTCAAGTGTCACGCCCATCGTGCCCGAGTAGTGACTGTTGACCGACGCGTTGTCGCCATGGTTGATGCCGCCGATAACCAAGTCAGGCTTTCTCTCGGCACACAGTTGCGACAGTGCAATTTTCACGCAGTCTACCGGAGTACCGCTGCACGACCATATTTCCACTCCCTCCCGTTTTCTTCTCAGTTTCAGTCTGAGATGTTCCGTAGCGGAGAATGCGCAAGAGTATCCGCTTCTGGCCGATTCCGGTGCGCATACAAGTATTTCACCCAGGTCTCCAACCATATCGATGAGTGAAGCCAAACCCTTTGAATGATAGCCGTCATCATTCGAAATAAGTATTAAAGGTTTCTTATTTTCCATAAAAATCAAACTTTTCGGTTGCAAAAGTACTAAAAAAATGGCTCAAACAATCATTTTTTCATTAAAAATGTGTATCTTTGCACGGAAAATGCGTTCCCGCCCAAATAAGACGGGACAGTGAAACTATTTTAGAAGAGAAAAAATGGGAAAAATAATCGCATTAGCAAACCAGAAAGGAGGAGTGGGAAAAACCACTACCACAATTAACTTAGCAGCGTCGTTGGCAACACTTGAAAAAACTGTGCTCGTGGTTGACGCTGACCCTCAGGCTAACGCTTCGAGCGGATTAGGTGTTGACATCAAGCAGATTGACTGCTCGCTATATGAATGCATCATCGATCATGCCGATGTGCGTGATGCAGTATATACTACCGATATCGAAGGGCTCGATATCATACCCAGCCATATCGACCTTGTGGGAGCGGAGATAGAAATGCTCCATCTCGAAAACAGGGAGAAGGTGCTGAAAAACATGCTTCAGCCGATACGCAACGACTACGATTACATACTTATTGACTGCAGTCCTTCTCTCGGACTCATCACTGTCAATTCGCTTACGGCAGCCGACTCGGTTATCATCCCAGTACAGTGTGAGTATTTTGCACTTGAGGGTATCAGCAAACTGCTAAACACTATTAAAATCATAAAGTCAAAACTGAATCCGAAACTTGAGATTGAAGGCTTCTTGCTTACTATGTACGACTCACGCCTTCGCCTCGCCAATCAGATTTACGACGAGGTGAAACGCCATTTCCAAGAGCTCGTGTTCAAAACGGTGATACAGCGAAACGTGAAACTCAGCGAAAGCCCAAGTCACGGCCTGCCTGTCATACTTTACGACGCAGACTCTACAGGAAGCAAAAACCATCTCTCGTTGGCAAAGGAAATAATTAATAAGAATGAGGATTGAGGAGAATTTTATTACTCCCCACATTACTCCCCAAATAATTATTAAAGTTCGAAAAAATGGCAGTACATAAAAGATATGACAGAAACGTTCTCGGACGTGGACTTGACGACATCGGAAACGGTCGTGGACTCGACGCACTCATCGATACTGGTGAGGTGAGAACACAGGGCTCGTCAAACCTTTGCGAGATACCGTTGGAACAAATCCATCCCAACCCCAACCAACCGAGACGCGAGTTTGACGAAGATGCACTTCAGGAACTCGCAGCAAGCATACGTGAAGTGGGCATCATCCAACCAATCACTCTTCGACAGACAGAAGACGGACAATACCAGATAATTGCAGGTGAACGCCGTTGGCGTGCCTCGCAAATAGCAGGATTGGCGGCTGTGCCGGCATATATCCGTACCGTACAGGACGAGAATGTGATGGAAATGGCCCTCGTGGAAAACATACAGCGTGAAGATCTCAATGCCATTGAGATAGCTCTCGCTTATGAACACCTCGCAGAGACAACTGGCATGACACAGGAGAAAATTTCTGAACGTGTGGGAAAAAGCCGTGCGGCAGTGACCAACTACATGCGCCTGCTTAAACTACCGGCACAAGTGCAGATGGCTTTGAAAAACCATGAGATAGACATGGGACATGCCCGTGCATTGCTTTCTATCGACTCGCCAAGCGTACAGATAAAACTGTTTAAGGAAATACAGAAAAACCATTATTCAGTGCGCAAGGTGGAGGAAATGGTGAAAATGCTTAATAGCGGTGAAGATGTGCAGACCGCAAAGAAAAACATAGCCTCAAAGGTGCAGCTGCCCGAAGAGTTCAATATGCTGAAAGACAGACTGTCATCACTCTTCCAAACACAAGTGCAGATGACTTGTAACCCAAAGGGAAAAGGAAAAATCAGCATTCCATTCGCTAACGAAGAGGAGCTTGAACGCATCATGAATGCCATCGACAGTATTTACAATAAATAATGAAACTGATAATAAAACAACATAATCAGACTATCTTTCACCAGCGACTGCTGATGATACTCATTCTGGCTATCATAACTCTCGCTAAGGCACAGGCCCAAACAGACTCATCATACATTGAGCCTGCATTGGAAGCTACCGACAGCCTGAGAAGGCAGATGGGAATCAGCGACAAGGCTGTAGAGAAGCAATTGGATAAAATAAAAAAAATGCCACTGCTGCTCAACGATACCGTCGCTACACAAAAGAAACAGAAACGCGACTGGGCTACATGGTCGCCCGACCCGCAAAGGGCTCTATGGATGGCTTTGGTTATTCCTGGAGGCGGACAGATATATAACAGAAAATACTGGAAACTGCCTATCATTTACGGGGGATTCATGGGATGTCTCTATGCCATGAGCTGGAACAATACAATGTATAAGGACTACTCACAGGCTTATCTCGACATCATGGACTCCGACCCAAACACCCAGAGCTACAACCGCTTCCTCCACTTCGGTGCCACCATCGACAGTTCAAATGAGGAGCGATACAAGAAAATATTCAAAAGCCGAAAGGATAAGTACAGACGATGGCGCGACATGAGCTTCTTCTGTCTTATTGGCGTCTACGCTCTTTCAGTAATCGACGCGTATGTAGACGCCGAACTCTCGCAGTTCGACATCTCCAACGACCTCTCGCTGAAAGTGGAGCCGGCCATCATCAACAATGGCTCGTCAAACAACATCCTCAACGGCTCGTCAATAGGAGTGAATCTCGGACTGAAGTTTTGAGGAGAGTGAAGAATGAAGAGTGAAACTTCCTTAACTCCTTTATCATATAAACCGTAAACAAAAAAATAAAATATAAATGAAGAAAAAGACAATACTTATGGCCGTCGCCCTATTCCTCGCATCACAGGGGATAAAAGCCCAGGTGGTGGAAGACGAGGGCTATGACGACGAAAACGAAATTACAGTGACTGACAATCAGGGAGACGAAGAAGTGATAGAGTTTCCCGAAGCAATGGCATTCGAACTCGATAGCCTTCTCAACCACTATATGTCAAAGGCTTATCTTACAGAAGACAACGACTGCCGAATGAAGGATGTAAACCCCGTATTTGAAAAGGAAGTGTATATCGAAAGACTAAAACGCATACCTTCGGTCATAGAACTTCCATACAACGATGTGGTACAGAAATTTATCGACCGATACAGCGGACGACTGCGCCACTCCGTCAGCTATATGCTGGGGGCTTCAAACTTCTATATGCCCATATTCGAAGAAGCATTGGAGACTTACGGACTGCCCCTCGAACTGAAATACCTACCTGTCATCGAGTCGGCTCTCAATCCAAAGGCGGTGTCGAGAGTGGGTGCCACAGGACTATGGCAGTTTATGCTCACCACAGGCAAACAATATGGACTCAACGTCAACTCGCTCGTCGATGAACGTCGCGACCCCGTGAAGTCGTCTTATGCTGCAGCTCACTACCTCAGCGACCTCTACAAAATTTATGGCGACTGGAACTTGGTCATTGCTGCTTACAACTGCGGTCCTGACAATATCAACAAGGCAATACATCGCTCAAAGGGCGTGAGAGACTATTGGCAGATTTATCCCTACCTGCCAAAGGAAACACGTGGATATGTGCCAGCTTTCGTTGCGGCAAACTATATCATGACTTACTATTGTGAACACAATATTTGCCCTATGGTGACAAGACTGCCGGCTAAAACCGACACCATCATGGTAAGCAAAAACGTGCATCTCGAACAAGTGGCAAGTGTATGCAACATCGACTTGGAACAACTGCGCGCCCTAAACCCTTCTTACCGACGCGACATAGTGCCAGGACTGACCGCGCTCTCGCCACTCAGACTGCCTCAGACTGAAGTGGGAAAGTTTATCGACCGCGAAGACTCTGTATACAACTATCGTGCCGACGAACTCTTCAACAAGCGCGCACTCGTGGCGGTAAACGACGACCAACCTATGTACACATCCAAGAGCTCGTCGTCGAAGAAGAGCACAAGAAGATCTAAGTCGCGCAGTAAAAAAACAGTGACCATCAGACAGGGACAGACCTAGGCTGTCAAGTTTGTTACAGATGATGTACTAAAATCCAACAGCCATTGACATAGTCCTAGCTCTACTGAAACATGGATTTGCAAGGAGTGTCTCCCTTCTCCATTTTGTTATGTCATTGAGT
>NZ_NPJI01000036.1 GCF_002251435.1 Prevotella sp. P2-180 | reverse complement strand
AGATATAATAATTTTGGAGTCATATATAATGTTTTTAGAACTTATTATGATGGTATGAGTCGTGAATGCAGCCAATGCAAATAATGCAAAGACAGATAATGACATGAACTTTTTCTTCATGATTTAAAACTTTTAATGTTAATAATTAAATTATATTATTACCACCATATCTGGCGATTATTTTCATACGTAAACACTCTCTCCTCGTGTCCCTTTGTAAGATTCCTTAAGAGGTATAAGCCTTTCGAGGGAACATTATTGAATGTGACGGAGTTGCTACGGGCTGTCTGTTTGCCAAATGAAGCCCATTCGCCACCACTCCAGTACATCAGTTCGTATGTATTGCCCACCTCAATGCAGTTGCCGTCGTTGCGGGGGATATACCTTATCTTGCAGACTGCTTCAGGGCTGTTCAACTTCAAACCGATCCAATGACCATCGGGACTGACTCCACTGAAGCCTGTCAAGATATCACCGTCGAACACTGTTTCCTTGGTATGCCCTGATTCACCATCTGTACCTATAACACTTCCAGTGATTTTAGTGCCCTTAATTGTATAAAACTCCAACTCGTTGATATTACAACGGGATCCATTAGGGCCAATATAACGAAGATACTTGAATCGCTTGTTGTTATCTATTGTCACCTCGCACCAGTTTCCATCTGTTATTCCCTCATGCTTGAACAATTCAACGGCATCTGAGAAATCCCCACGATTGGCTCCTTGAAAGCGACCGCCCGACATGTGGAAATTGAAGTAGTCCTCCTTGCCGAAGAAAGGGTATTTCCTCAATAACGTCATCCCGCCACGATGTCTCATGTCGATATTTATATCACGCGTTTTTCCGTCCTTGTCCACAATAAACGGCACACCGAACGGACATATCTTCCCTTTCTTGTATGTTCCGGCCATATACATAATGTTGCGACCCATTGACTTGAACACGACCTTGCCATTGGTAATGCGTCCGTAGTGAACTGGCTTCCAAGTCTGATTATCATAAACGCATATATATGCTATTCGCTCTCCTTGCAACTCCTTCGGAACAGCCCTTTCCACATCTGTCGTTTTAATATACTCATCGGTGACATCAATGAAGTCTGGCGCTACGAACTGGGGCGGGACTTCCTTTTCTTCCCTCATGTCGGCAGCCATTTGACTGTTAATCCTAAAGCGATGGCGGAACACCTTCGGTTTTCTGTATATATGTGAGTAATTGGCAGTGTCACCAGGGACACAACCCATATAGAACGGAGTGGCTTTGCCGTCAGGATTGATTATCACGCTCCATAAATGTGACTGGCTTCGGTTGCCCCAATTCGGGGTGAAGTCGATGGCTGAAGGTATGCCGAGATAGCGGCATAGGGACACTATGTATGAGGCCTCTTCGCGACAATTGCCTGTCTTTCCCGAAATGAGGGAAGACAACTTGGGCGATATGGAGCCCTCATAAGGGAAAAAACTGAAATGGTCGCAAAGTTCATACACACGCATAGCCTCAGTCACGCATCCCCCAACCTTGAAGTTGGACTTAGCGTATGGATTGTCTCCCATTCTATCTATTTTCCACATCTGGGATTTTTTGCATGAATAAGGCATCTGAACCATTATCTCGTCTCCGTCTTCACCCTTGGTGGATTCAAGGAACAAGCCGCTGAGCTTGTTCATAATCCGATAATAACCTTTCTCGGCAGGAAGTATTGCCCAACGCTGATGGTTGCCGTTCAGGTAGTTATATTGAGCGATAGGCGCACCAACGTCAGTAAGACAATATCTCACCTCAAGACAAAGATTGGTAGTGTCGTTCCTGAATGATTTTATCGTCCAGTATGTCTCTCCTAAATAGTCGAGTCTCAACATACAGCAACTGTCTGAAACTTCTGCACTTTCCAGTTTTACCAAGTTTAGTATTGCAGACTGTAGTGTGTCAAACCTTACCACATTCTCGGTTTGCCTATTGCTAATACGACAATAATGTGAAGAAAAATCCTCCACATCCTTTGGATTATACTCCTCCACTGTTGATACATCTGCATAATCCACTCCAACGACACCAACGCCATATTCAATGGTAATCTTGCTTTTACCTTGAGGAAGCTGCAACATCACCCCTTTTTTGCTGTCTTGAAACACAAACATTGAAGGTGAGGGTGCTAACGGCATATAGCCCTGTAGCTTGCCGTTGACCTTAATGCCGACTTTATTGCCTTTACATGTTGACGTATATCTAAGGTTTATCATTTTCCTACACTCAACAGGACATTCCACCTCAAATGCCAGCAAATCTCCATTGTGGCTTATCACCGCCATCTTGCCGTTTGATGCGCTCACTGCATCTTCTATCTTACATCCTTTGATGTCGGCTTCTTCAGCCTCTACTCTCATCCCACGCCTGCTTACGATATAGTGGGAAGACAAGGATGGGAACTCCTTTTCCACGGCTTTTCGCCAGTCGCCCGGTTGCTCATTCAAAAGCCGATATGGCAAGACGTAATCAAAGAATATATCTGAACTGTATTCCCCGCTCCAATTCACCTTATGCCATAATGCGCAAGCATCATCAATGGCGGATATGAGTTGGGCGGATGTTATCGACTGAATATCCACCGACAGTTTTTTCGTCGAGAAGTCTATGCTGCCAGTCTTTGCCTTGAACACACTGTCACGCAGCTCTTTTGCCTCTTCTGACATTGCGAGATATGCCTTGTCGAGCATCTCGACACATTCTCCGCTATACGAAAAATGGCATGACATATTCTCAATAAGGAACTTGGCAGCACTGTATTTCAATGTGTCTTCATCCTTCTCATAATGTCGCAGTACCTTTTCCAGTTCCTCCCTGTTGCTGCCAGCCATATCCAAGGCATCATCAAGTCTTCTGTCGCAAGATACCATTGCGACAGAAGACAACATTATTATGGCAATAGCCAAGAAACAGAAGAAACCGGTTGTTCGCATTGTTATATACCTATTGATTATTTTTATTAATTATATAAATGAAATTCATTCAACTAACAATTTAATATTATCGGTAATATATTAAGATACATATCCTCTATTTCATTTCATAGAACAATAGGCATGCCCCTCCATTTTCAAGCAATGTTTCTGTTTCTACCTCAGCCCTCTTAAAACCTGAGGACACTAACATATTGTAAAAATCATAGTCTGCGAGATAATAGACATATTTATTATCAACAACGAATAAAGGATATAGTATATTGTTATATGAGTCCACTTCTGGATTTTTACTGATTTTCCTTGTAATTCGATTATATAATACAGGCTCGTCGTATCCACTTTCCGCAACAGATAGAACAATGTATGAGTTAAGCACGACGGGGGTTCCTGCAAGAAATTGGTATCCATTCTCGCTTACTTCCGAATAATTTACTTTTCCATTAATTGGCAATGGCTTATCAAAAGTCAAATCAACATACTCTGGAGCATATTTTTCTTTTTTGAACATATAAAAACCCTGCATTTGAAATGAATGAAATATGACTTTATCCTCTGATTTGGTAAAATAGACATCCTTACCAACCATTTCATAATAATCATCATGATATGGGAAATATAGCCTTTGCACTTTATTAAATGTCGAATCTGTTTCCCAAACAGCTCCATTAGGCTGTTTTTTGGATAATTTTCCAGCGGGATTGTTTGGGATACAGGTAAACAGAAATCTACCATCACATAAATATTCCATATCCCATGCTATAAAAGGAATAGCTATTTTCTTTACGAATAGGCCTGTTTGCATATCAAAAAGGACAACCTGATTCTTCACATTATCCAATATGTATATATACTTATCGTCAATAGTGAAATTTGCAGTTTCCATATATTCTTTATATCCTTTTCCCTGTTGGTCTATTTCATAAACAAACGCCCCATTTTTTGTATATACGGATAATTTATGCATCTTTTTGCTAAAGATGTATATTTTATCTTTGCTCGATTTTATCTTAGTGACATCATGCAACATATGATTGTCACTATTTTTTAATTGCAAATATGTTATCTTGGAAACATACTGAGAACATAAGGTATCAACTGGCTTATGATATACAATTGTATCAATAGCAGACAAAACATTGGTATTCAATTGTCGTTCTTTACATCCAAAGACCACTAAAGAAATGCCAATAAAATATAAATATACGTTTCTCATAATCATAATTTTTAAACATCAAAAACCATATTGTTTTTCATTATTATAAAACAATAAAGATTTTTGATGTTATAAATACTGCTATACTGGATGAACAGGACACTTTTTACTATTGCATCCAGAACCGCCGCCTTGACATGTAATCACTTCTACTTTGCATGTTTTTTTTGCTCCTATTGCTACATTGCAAGTTGATCTGTAGGGATAACCATTTGGATACTCAAACTCTTTCTGTGATAATGCTTCAACATTCTCCAACAACAGTTTTTCCTCTATAGAGGAATTGCAAGTAAAAACATGATAACCACCTGCAGCAGCAACCATTGCAAGCATAAAGCCACTAACTAATAAACTTTCCTTTTTCATTTTTTTAATTCAAATTATTAATAATACTGTTAATATACTTATTCTTCTTCAATAGAGAATTGCCCATAACACTCCACCCCGTTACTAAAACGTATCCTTATAATATACGCTCCAACGGGCATGTCGGAAATGTCAAAGGAGAAAGAGTCTCTGCTATTGACGAAGTACTCCGCCGTAGCAACTTCTCCCGTCTCTTCATTCTCTACCTCAACCACAACACTTCCGTAATACCTATTAATATCTAATAGGATATAATCGGAATAAAGGGTTGCATCAACAGAGGGAACGGAAGTCCTTGGACCAATATCGGGATAAGTTTCCTTTAATGTAATTTCCTTACCGGCAATCACATTTAAAGGAATGAGTAATAACAAGCATAATAAAATCTTTTTTAGAGTTTTCATAACCATATTATTTTTTGTTTTTGCTGCAAAATTACATCAAATACTCATAATACGCAAGAAAAATAGGTAGTCAATCATATATTCTTAAAACAAGAAATAAACAACTGATAATCAGTTATCTAATTATCAAATTATCATTTAAAGCTAGGTAGATTCTTATTGGTTATGAAACAAAATCGAAAACAAATGAAACAATTTGCGGGGTATTATAATCAATAAAAGTCACTATAATCCCTGAATCACGTTCCTCACTGATTGGTTCTTGTCTGTAATGCCCATCTTTTCCTTGAAACTGTATAGTTTGCGTTTCATGGAATTTACGGTGATACAATATATGTTTGCCATATCCTCATTGGACAGTCCAATGCGTATAAGCATACACATCTGTATTTCATCATTACTTAGACTTGGATATCTCTCCTTGAGTTTGCTTACGAAGTACTCTTCTCCACCTTCAAGCAGTGAATACAGTTGATTCCAGTCATTGTCATTAATGACGATATGACAGCTCTGTCCTTTTGCATCCTTGATCTTTTTGGCAAGTTCAAGCCTTTCAAACAGTCCGTTTTTCAACAAAGCTATTTGCTTGTTTTTTGACTCAAGCAATAGATTATGCTCTTTTTCCAAATATTCCTTTTCCTTTCTTTGGGAGTCAAGTTCCATTTCATACTGATCTTGCATATACTTTATCTCTTGCGCATGCAAGGCTTTCCTTTTGGAAAGATAGACATACACTAAAGCCGCCAATAATAGTACTGTAACGATGATGAAAAGTATTACACCGTTTCTGACCATCACTGCATTTTCCTGCCTCTCTAACTGCCGCCCTTGGTTGATGTTCTCCTCAAAATACTTCCCTTTTTGGGAATATAAGTCCAACATGTACTTATCAGCGAATCTTTCCAAAGAATCAATATCGGTGGAAAGTTGCTTATCATTAATCCTTTTACAAG
>NZ_NPJI01000035.1 GCF_002251435.1 Prevotella sp. P2-180 | reverse complement strand
TCTTGGCGTTATATTCACAGAGCGTCACGGTCATCGCCGCGTTCTCCTCGTCGAGCAATATATAGTCAACTATCTGCACGTCGCCTGTTGCTCCTTCGAGCCATGCGGTGAAGGGCTCGGCTGTTGTTGTCTCCGTATTTCTGACAAAGCAAGGCAAGGTGTTGTTGTCTCCACTATATATTGCCGTTGTGCAAGCTCCTACAGGAACATTAGTATTCTTGGAGAACGATCCCTTGAAATCGCTGTAAGTCGCATTGACTGTAGGCGTAGATACTATGCCGCTGCGCATGACGAGAGGTATTGTTGTTCCTGTTGTCACTGTTGTCGTTGGAACATAGAGCATGCAAGGCACTCCGGCCGGTATGGTGTCAACCATCACCACGTTCACCTGTTCCTGTGCGCCAACCGTCTGTATCTTTCCTATTATCATCACCTTTGCGCCATCTGGCAAATCGTTTCGTTCCACCACTCCTGGCAGACAAATCATGTGGTAGCCCTTGTCGGTTTGCGTCAGGTCGTAGCGAAGCTGTCCTGCAGTAGCCGTGGCATCTGCTGAACGTTTGTATTGGAAGTCAGCCGACTGGTCGAGATAGCCATTGGTGATATAGTCCTTCTTCTCGTTCGGCACATATACCGCCATGTTTGGCAGCTGCCACAGCGACACGTCGGAATAAGGATCATCAATGCTGATGTTGTAGAAATAGTTCTTCTTCGGGTTTGCTTCGGGGATGGCGTCGAAATA
>NZ_NPJI01000034.1 GCF_002251435.1 Prevotella sp. P2-180 | reverse complement strand
GTCAAAACATAAAAAATTATGGATAAAAAGTATATTTTACTCTCAAATTCGAATACATTGATAAAAATCCCAATAGAATGTTTGGTCTGTATTATGTCAGATGGAAGCTACTCTATTGTGTCATTGATTGACAGAACAACCTATACATTCTCATTTAATTTGCATTCATTCGAAATTTTTCTTGAAAGTCAATTAGGATTAGAGTCACAGAAATTTATTCGGGTAGGGAAGAGTCTTATCGTTAATAGTGAATATATATTTTCAATTGACATTCAAAAACAAGAAATTGTATTGTCAGATCATGAAATGAGAATTAAATTACATCAAAAGGCTTCAAAAGAGGCTTTAAAGGAACTGAAAAGTATTATTGAAGAAAGTATAAATAAAAAGCGAATAAAGATATGATTACAGAAAAAAATGAAGATCGTGTTTATGTGATAGGACAGCATACAAAACTTGTTCATAAGAAGCATTCTTTTGTTTTATGGAGTTTGCTCGCATTGTTATGTCTGATTATTGTTGTGGTGTTTTTGGGGTTGTTGAACAAAAAAAATACAAACACTCAAAATACTTCTTTAGAAGAAGTTGAGGTAATTTCAAAAGACGCTATTGCTCCAAAGTTTATGGGAAATCAAGATTTCCAAAGATTCCTATTATGGATAGGTCAAAATCTACAGTATCCAGAAGGTCACGAAACTGAAGATGCAAGAGTCGTAGTATCTTTTACTATAAGTAAGGGTGGTGATATTAAGGACATTCAAATCATATCTGAACCTCAGGAGAAATCTTTCGGAAGGCAGGTGGTTAGTTTACTGGAAAAATGTCCAAAATGGGAACCTGGACGACTGGCTGACGGCACTGCAACTGACATCAGCTATACTTTACCCGTTCGATTTAGTAAAACAAAAAAATAATACAATAATTCAAATGAACAAATTTCTTTTGTTATTTTTCTTGAGTATTGCAACGCAGTCTGTATCAGCGGATGCCAATAGTCATAACAAAGCTGATAGTCTTCTCGCTAATTTTGACTATTCTGCTGCTGTTTTATATTACCAACAGTGTATAAGTGATGATGACTCTCTTAGAGTCTTTCGTAAACTTGCCCTGTGCTATCGTAAACTTGGCGACTACAAATCTGAAATCAGTTCGCTATTACGTATCGTTCCACAAGATAGCCTTCAACATGATGATATGAGACAGATATATTATTCATATTCACGTTTGCAAGATACTATTTCTGTGGATATATGGGGTAAAAGAATATTAAAGGATTACCCGTCCGACGGCGATATTACAGCATCTGTAGCGGCTGATATGATGCAAAAAGGAGATTTTCTTTCTGCAAAGACTCTTACGCGAAAATATTTGGATAATGACAGTTTAAATTTATTTGTATGGCGTCAATATGGATATTCTTGTTATCTGCTTGGAGATTATGAAACAGCGAAAAATTCTTATATTAGATTATATAAGCATGGGTGGAATAATTATGAAGTAAATTTAATCTTAGGTATCTGTTATGGCGAAATGGACAAACGTGAAGAGGCTTACAGCTATTTACTCGCAGCAGACAAATTAAAGAATGGAAAAGACTTTATGGTTTTGAAATTATTGGCTGACAACAGCTTAAAGTTGGGATTGGCTTTCGAGAGCGCAACCTATTTAGAAAAAGCAATAAGCATTGTGCAACCGGACAGTTGTTCAATGTTTCATCTATATAAGAAGTTGGGAGAAACATATTTTGAGACCCGTAATTATGAGAAAGCATGTAATGCTTTTTGTTATGCCTCGAAAATGAACCCTGACCATGTCCTAACATATTATAATATTGCTCAAATGTACAATGGCATGAAAGATAAGGAGAACGAAATAAAATATTATAGGTTGTTCTTAGAGAAATCTGACAAATTGCCTCAAAATGAGGAGAATCAAGAACTTATAACCAATATTAAATCGATTATTGATATAATTGACAATCGAAAATATTAATAAGTGGCGTCCAAACGAGAATCTCTTACCATTTGAACGTCACTTATTTAAACGTGACTTCGATGAAATATAACTCATTGAAAACTTGGTAATTAGCGTAATTGTTAGTAACTCGTCCGTTATGCCCAACAGAAACGGCATCTCAGCCATTGGCTCATTACGGGATCGGCAATGAATATACCTTCTTTCTGGATTTCAATAAGCTCCTTCTCTACTAATGCCGTCTTTATACGCACGATATTGGAATGCGCCCCCAAGTTATACTCCTTAGTTGTAAATGTATAAAGATTGTCGTATAGATGTTTGCATAATACCCTGTTTTAATGTATCTTTGCACCGTGTTTGGTTTATATTCCGCATTGCGGAACGTACGTTCACCACTGCGGAATGTACATTCCCCACTGCGGAACGTAGATACCGCACTGCGGAACATAAAACGAATACCTGCTCTTTGGAAATGTAAACAGGTAATGCGAAAGAATCATAACTCTCTCAGCCAAATCTCTAAGAAACGGTCATACACAGAATATCCGTCAGGAGAGCGATACACTAGTTCCTTGTCAATAAGTGCAGACAAAGCACTGCTTACCGTGCTTGCAGCCTTCAGGCTGTATTTTTGGATGAAGGCTCCCTTATTTGGCGTGGCAGTCTTACCTTCCTTCGCCAGTGCTAATATACCTTAGCCAACCATTCGGAGAAGAAATAGTCGTAGATGCGGTATGCATCGTCGTCCTTGGTGATGATGTCCGATGAAAGCAGGCCCTTGGCAGCCGACTGCACCGAGCTTGCCGATGGAAGACTATGGCGCGAGATGAACTCCTGGCTCGTGATGTTCCTTGCCTCTTTGTCGCGCGCTATCGCCTGAAGAAGCATCTTCTGACGAGGAGCCATTTGCGAGAGCGTCTCTTTGTAGGTTTGCTCCTGACTCAGGATAATGCCCCGCTTTGCCTGCGGCAGCATAGACTTCACGCATTTCTCTCTCATGGGGGTCAATGCAAACAGCTCGTTCATCATCATCTGCATAAACCATGTACAACCGTTATAGTCCTCATAAACACTCCTTACAACATCCTCTTCGATGCTTCTTTCCCCCAGTTTGAACATCCTTGCGGCAAATTGGCAATAAGTATCCAATGGTATAGGGTTGAGTCCCATGGTTATCGAACTTTGATAAAACGGCTTTGACGGCGAGGTGAACATGTTTGCCATCATGTGCCGCTTGCTACCAGCGAAGATGAATGAAGTGTTGGCGCATCTCTGTATGAGTGTACGCAGCATGGCCTCAGTGTTTTTCTCCTCATAATTGCCTATCTGCTGAAATTCGTCGATGGCAACGATGCACGGCTTTTCAGCCTGTTCAAGATAATTGAATATCTCGTCGAGAGTGGTTTGGGGGGTCTTTATGTCACCAAGCCCAATGTCAAACCCCGGTTCACCGGTCATGGGATCAAGTTTGAATCCCATACGGAGTGAGCTGACAACACTGAAGAATCTCTGTTTCCATATCTCCGATTTCGGTGCAAGTTTCTCATATACGGCCTTGCCAAGCTGATATACGAATTCCGCCAATGATGTAGTGGCGTAGATATCCACAAATATCGGAAAATAGTTGTCGGCGATGTCCGATTGTCTCATACAGTGGTGTATGAGTTCAGTCTTCCCCATTCTTCTTGGAGAAATCAGGGCTACATTTCTGCCGTTTACTATCTGTTTTAGAAGGAATGCAGTCTCCTCTATACGGTCACAGAAATACTCGTCTGTTAAATATTTGCCGACGACAAAAGGATTGCTTATCATCTTGTTTGCCATATTGGTCATTTATTTTATTGCAAAGATAATAATTATCATCGCAATAAACAAACAATCAATTGATATTTAATGTTTTTTAAAAACTTTCACCATAACTCCCGACTCAAAACTGTGGATTATGCCATTCCCACAGAACGCGGTAAGAAAGAATGTCTTCAATCTCGTCGGCATAAAGCAATTCTTTCTCCAAGTACATTGCTTATCCAAAGATTTCGTGCAGTTCCTTGTTTGAAAGTTTGCCAATCCAACTCTCGCCTGTAGATACTGTGAGGTCAGCAAGATGTTTCTTTTCTTGTATCATAGCGTCAATGCGTTCCTCGAAAGTGTTTTGCGTGATAAAGCGATGCACCTGTACGTTCTTGTGTTGACCTATACGATATGCACGGTCGGTTGCCTGTGCCTCAACTGCAGGATTCCACCAGAGGTCGTAATGTATGACGTGAGTTGCTGCCGTGAGGTTGAGGCCAGTACCGGCTGCCTTCAATGAAAGTATGAAGATGCGGTCGTTGCGGTTGTTCTGGAAACGGTCAACCATTTCCTGACGTTGTTTCAATGAGCATCCACCATGATAGAACATCGGTTCTTCATCAAGAGTGGTACGGATGAAGTGCCGGAGCAAATCGCCCATCTCGCGGAACTGCGTGAAGATAAGCACCTTCTCGTCAGCATCAATGATACTACGAAGCATATCGAGCAACATTTCTGTCTTTCCCGATAAGGTTGCATCCATGCGGTTGTCCTTGAGATACTGCGTCGGATGATTGCAAATCTGCTTCAAGGCAAGCATCATCTGCAGGATGAGTCCCTGACGCTTGAAAAGAGTCTGGCTGTCTTCTCCCTCCATGTTCTCTATGACAGCCATACATTTGTTGACGGTCTCTTGGTATAGAGCAGCCTGCTCAGGAGTAAGCGATGCCAACTCGTTGCGTTCTATCTTGTCAGGCAGGTCGCTGATGATACTCTTGTCCGTCTTCAGCCGTCGCATCAGGAACGGAGCTGTCACCTTGCGGAAACGCTCTGCCACACGACTGTCTCCATACTTCTGTATAGGCTTCGCGTATGTATCGGAGAAGTCCTTTGCCGAACCAAGATAGCCCTTGTTTGTAAAGTCAATGATACTCCAGAATTCCGACAAGCGATTCTCCACCGGTGTACCACTCATGGCGATGTGACAATTGGCTGGGATGCTGCGTATAGCCTTGCTCTGTGCAGCATCGCTGTTCTTGATGTTCTGGGCTTCGTCTATGACGAGCACTTGCCATTTCTGTTTCTTCAGTATGTCGGCGTCAGAGCGCACCACACCGTATGTCGAGAGGATAATGTCAGCATTCTTGCAATCATCGTCCTTCAGGTCACGTGCCGTACCGTGATATACACCAGTGGTCAGTTGAGGAGCGAAGCGCTTCACCTCCGACTGCCAGTTGTGCAGCAAACCTGTTGGCACTACCACAAGCGCTTGCTTCTTGTCCATTGCGCCCTCTTCCTTCATTTTTGCCAAAAGGGTAATGACCTGAAGGGTCTTGCCAAGACCCATGTCGTCAGCTATGATGCTGCCGAAGCCTATCTTCATATTGCGATACATCCATGAGAAGCCTCGCTCCTGATAGGGGCGCAACTGTGCATTGATACTTTCCGGCAGAGGTATGACGCTCTGTGATGTAAATTGTCTTATGAGTTCGCGCACCTCATCGGTCAGTTCTACAGGTGCTCCCTTATACTCACCACAAAGAGCCGCTTGCAACAGTTCGCCTGGCTTTATCTTTGGTGGAGCATTCAGCACTTTCTGCAGTTTCGACATCCCCGCCTCATCAATATAGACGTATTGTTCCTTGAACCGGAGCAATCCACTCGCATGACCGAGCAATCTGTCAAATTCTTCGGGTGATAGAAACACATTGCCCACAGCTACCTGCCAGTTGAAGTCAAGCAGGTCGCCCATTGACAGGAATCCATTTGAGTCCTTTCCTTTCGATTTCAGTTTTACCGATATTTGTGGACGTATAAGTGTCTGCAATGCCTTTGGCATGATGACGTTCACGCCGAGCAGTCGCATGGCAGGAATCACTTGCAGCAGGAATGTCGGGAAAGTTTGCATCGTGAACTCAATGCTTCTCTTGCCCTTGTCGTTGATGTAAGCGTCAAGTCCGTCAACGATGTCGCACAGGATGGCAAGCTGACGCAGTATCTCCATCCGGCTTGAAGTGTAAGCCTTCTTTGTCATCACATCCTCCAGCGGATGGTCATCCGCCTTGACATTCACGGCAAAGCCTTTTTCCGTCTCGTCAATAAGGAACGTCACCTGATGCTTGTTCTGCATAAAGTATCGGTCAAGCCATGAGCGTATGCCGCCGGGGGTATTCGTTTCTCCGATACCATTGAAGCGCGAACACTCAGCTTTGAAGAACATGTCATAGAACAGTTCGTCTTTGCTCTCATGCGATAGCATAGGAACGACCGACGTTATCATCTTGCTGACAAGTTCCTTGCTCTGCCCCAGTCTGCCAATAATGCTGCGGGTGGCTTCGTCAATCATGGCAGGTTGCCATATGATGTGGTATTCTTTCTCTTCCTTAGCCTTTGCACGTCCACGTCCTTTGCTGATCACAAGGTCATAGTAAATCTGTGGAACTACGCAACCATGCGCTATCAGTTGAAGCGCACAGATGAGCACACTGCGAAGGGCTGCAATAGAATCATCATAGTCACGCAGAAAGTCAATGTTGATGTCGAGCAGTTGCTGAAGCAGAGGAAGGCGAATATCGTCAACAGATACAATGTCACGTTTGTTCAGAGCCTTGCCGCTTGTACCTTCAAACAGTTTTTGCTTATCCTGCAACACCTTTGTTGCCACCTTGCTTATGTATAACAGTTCCTTCTGGTAGGCTTGTTGGAAATCGCCATTATGACAAAACGCAGGCGACGATGGCAGAAGGTTGGACAACGGCAATGTAAGATCAGAGAGCAATGTGTAGTCGGGCATCTGTTCGGGCACATTCCTCAGTTGCATCTGTTCCGTCGTGGCATACACCGCACTAGTATTCTCCACCTCCATCATCTCTGTGGAGTCGGCAGCTGTTATGCCACGCTTCTCCAGCTCTGTCATCAGATCAACGCCATGCAGCGAGAATACGAGGAACGGATTGTTGTCAATCTCCATGCTCGTTTTGTAGATGACGGCAGCCAGATGTTTGCAAGGCACAGCCCAGTCAGGACATGAGCAGTTCATCTTCAAGTCCTTCCATTGCTTGGGGAACAATGGCATACCAGCCTCTTCAGCCATCTTTGCCAACGATTCATCCAACTGGCGGTTGAAGAGTTTGCTCAGCACGACTGGTTGTTTCTGTATCAGTTTGACGAGTTTGTCAATATCCTTCGACGAGAACTCGGGCAGTTTGATGGTCTCGCTATAGGGTGTGCGACGGCTTCCCTTCACTTTCGCGCTAATGATGTTGCCCGAAAAGTTAATCTCCTGCACCATGCCATTACGAGCGTATGAAGCGCCACGAGGTAATCGGTTACTGTAATCAATAT
This sequence comes from Prevotella sp. P2-180, assembly GCF_002251435.1. GTDB lineage: Bacteria > Bacteroidota > Bacteroidia > Bacteroidales > Bacteroidaceae > Prevotella. The sequence goes on along the minus strand of NZ_NPJI01000034.1, from coordinate 139,613 downwards.
TCTTTAGTGCACCGAGCCATTGCTCGCCCCACCATGTCTTTCCGTATTTTGTTGCCATGTTTCAAATTAATTTTCAAGAGCCGAACGAAATCATTATATCAGCCAACACAATATTGGACTTTACCAATACCGCTATCTCTTCTATAGATTGGCTCTACTGTCTGTAGTAAGATCTCTGTTAAACGTAGGATGAGTTTCCGGAATCTCAATATCCAGTTCTATCAATCCGCTCAGTTCTCCTCCTGGCACTTCAAACCAAGTCTTGCCAATCACTCCACCATCACGCTGACGAGCTACAGCATTCTGATAAGGCACAATACCTTCTTTATCGCATACAGTAGCAGCAAAGGCTACGTTTTCGAGATAGTCAAATGTCTGCTTCATTATTATAGTATTATTGTTTCTAAATCCTCTGGCACAAACACATTGCCATTGTAATGCGCCTTTGCTTCTGCAGTATAGAGCTCCTTGCGGCGATCGATGTTCTTGTCCTCGGTGTGATAGATAACAAGATTCTTTACGCCTAATGCTTCTGCTTGTTCGGCAGCATCCTTGACCGTCACATGGCTCTTCTCGTAGGGCTTGAAAATGTCGCGATGGGCATACAGACAGAAGGATTCGGCAAGTAACCAATCGGCATCTTTTGCATATTGCTCGTTGGCGGGATTGTATGGTTCATCACCAAGACAACACAGACGCTTGCCGTCAGGAAGAACGGCAAGGAATCCAAACTGCTTCTCCTTGGTGGAGAGAATGTCAAAGCTAGTGAGGTTGAGATCTTCTATGGAGAGAGAGTCGCCATCCTTGATCTCATGGAGTAATACGATTGTACCAATCTGCTTCTGAAGCTTCGCAGGCAGCATCAACTCAATCATAGTGCGCAGAACGAGCAGCGATTTGTCATGTCCGTAGATGTGCAACTGACTATCCACCATACCACGCAGAGCATACTGGATAAAGATACGCAACACCCATAGCACACCGATGATGTGATCCGTATGCGCATGAGTAATAAAGACATGGTGTACATCGCCGAGCTTGATTTCGGCCTTCTCCAGTTGCGCAAGAATGCCGTTACCACCACCAGCATCCACCAAGAGCATCGTCTGAGGCGTATGGATGGTGAAGCACGTATTGTAGCATTTCGTCACCAGTGCACTGCCAGTGCCGAGCATTGTTAGTTTACAAGTATCGTTCATGTTTTGCCTCAATTTAAAATGTTCTTGCCTAATTCGAATGCTTTCTGCTTGTCTTCCTCGAAGTGCTCGTCACGGTATTTGTGCTTAGCTTCTGCATCGAAATAATCCATGTCGTAGTCGGCATAATTCTTGACCTGGCAGGTGTTGTACACCTTCAGGGACTTTACCGTACAACCATAGATGGCGGCGAGAGAACCCTCTATTTGGTAGCACATCGGGCCGTATGCCGTTTCGCCCCATTCATTGGGAGCATTCATGGTGTAGATGAAACCGATAGGCTTCTTGGCAGCAAGTGTCTTCAGCGCTCCTGTAGCAGGATCAACTTGATAGCAAAGGCTTGGGAAGAGGAAACGCTCAAGGAACGAACGCATCATACCTGTCACGTCACCAAAGTAGATGGGTGCGCCAAGAATAAGGGCATCTGCCTCCTTGCACTTTTCGAGGATGGTGGTCAATGCATCCTTATACGCGCACAACCCATTGGCTTGGCTACCTTTACGCTTGCATGACAAGCAGCTGACGCAACCTTTATATTCGTAGTCATAGAGGTTGATGAGTTCTGTTTCCGCACCATCTGCCTTTGCTCCTTCAAGTGCTGACTGAAGCATGATGGCTGTATTCCAATTCTTACGGGGACTTCCGTTGATTGCTATTACTTTCATTTTTCTAAACTTTTTTTATGAACTTAGCTGGTACACCACCAACAACAGTTCTTGGTTCTACATCCTTTGTTACAACTGCTCCTGCTGCAACAACGGCTCCTTCACCGATGGTGACACCAGGACAGATGGTTACGTTTGCACCAAGCCACACCTTATTTTCAATACGAATCGGCTTGAAAGTCATGTCGCCACGATGTTCAGGATCGGGATTGTGATTGATAGTACAGAGTGTTGCATTGTGTCCTATAAGGCAATCATTGCCAATGAAGATGCCTCCTTGATCCTGGAACTTACAACCGCTATTGATGAATACCCGCTCACCGATATGGGTATTCTTTCCACAATCGGTATTGAAAGGAGGAAACATGCCGAATGTCTCTGGTACGTCAATGTCCCAAAGGTCGGAGAACAACTTTCTAAGCTCCTCTGGCGTGTGGTACTTATTATTTATCTCCATGGTAATGCGAATAGCCTCTTGTGCCATCTGGTGCATGAAGAGGTGTGGTTCGCTACCGTTCTCGACAGGGTTCCCTGCTGCTATGTAATCTCTATATTCTTGTACTGTCATATCTATTCAAAAGCAATTACGGCGCATGTTCCGCGCTCGCATTTCAGTTCGATGTAATATTTGTTATCATCCACATAAACAAGGGGAGTGAGTTCTTCGCCCTGGTATGAAGCGCCACGAGGTAGTCGGTTACTGTAATCAATATTCTTTAGTGCACCGAGCCATTGCTCGCCCCACCATGTCTTTCCGTATTTTGTTGCCATGTTTCAAGTTCTTTTCAATTTCAGCAAATTACCGGCAAATCTATGATACGCTGACTGCTATACGTCTGCACATTCGCTCCTTCGCCAAATGCCTCCTTATGATCTTCTATGAATTGTTTGTTGTTCATCATGTGTCTGATTATCTGCCACTTTGTCAATCTACCTCTTTGCGGTCGAGACCGCTGAGTTCTGCGATTTTACCTGCGTTAAGAGGCTGACCTGCCTCTTTCATTGTTGCTAATACTTTTTCTTTTGCGTCCATTGTTTTAACGATTTAATGTGTTATTATTATATTGTTATGCTGTTCAAAGCCTTGCCGTCCTCAGCCAGATATTTCTCATCCACATATTGTGTTATCAATTCATTCAATTTATTGTCATAGACTCATTTGTTGCTTCTTATTTCCAATGTTATATCCATATACGACCGCTTGCCGTCTATATAGTCGGCATAGAGCATTTCTTCGTTTCTGCCTTTCAGAATATGGCATTTGCCGCATAGTTGGCTCCGCCTTCCTCTGTCACGACTCGGCATAATCCAAACAAGTTTGGCTTCTGCTCTGGCTAAGCTCTACTTTTGTCCTTCGCCAAAACCCAGCCTTCGTCCTCAGCAGTTCGTCTATGTTTATTGGTAATGCCATATATTTCTTTCCTGTTCAGAGTCACCTCATATTGTTCAGTATTCACGTGTATCTGACATTTCGGTGCAAAGGTACGATTTTTTATTGAGAAACGATGCGATTTCCATAAAAATCGCATATAACAAGACAAACAAATATCTTGCATGGCTGGCATCATGTGGCGAATGTTTTGTTACCTTTTAAAAAAACGCGGCAAAGGTAAACAATTAATTTGGAATACGCAATACGTCATCGTGGAGACGCTTACTGGCTATCAGCCGCACAGAGAAGAACGACGAGGTGGTGAACCATCAAATTTTGTACTTCTTGGTCCGCAAGGCACGTATAAGACGTCGTTTATGAACAACCTGCTGCCGCCCGAACTGCGACGGTATTTCTGCGTGAAGACCAACTCGCAGCGTATGACCAAGGACGATGCCTTCGCTCGTCTTTGAAGTCGATCATATCGACAACCCGTGGAAGGCCAACATCAACTATGTCGGCGTGTATTCTCAGATCCGTCATCTTCTCGACTCCGGATTCCGCTACTGGTTCGACTCCGAAGAGATAGCGAAGCTCAACACCCGCTACCGCAAGCCTGGCGAAAACGAGAAGGCCGTCTATCTCACCGCCTCCGACATCGTCGCCCGCTTCGGCAGCCAGGTACGCCTGTCGCCAGTGCAGGTCGGTAAAGCGCTGCAGGACATGGGTTTTGTAAGCTATCGTAGTCATAATGGCAAGTTTTGGAAGTTGTTTGAGCGACCAGCCTCTGACATCGGATCTGTCATGCCTGATGACGTAGATATTCCGAAGGAGGGCATGCCGTTTTGAGGTCCATGGCGTGTGAGATGTGTTAGGTTGCGTAAGATTATATATATTATTTTCGCGTAATTGAATTAAAGGGTTACTATATAGTAGGGCTTCAATAGAAATTATAAAAATGTTAGTATATAAACCCCACACACCCCACACACCTCACACGCCTGTCACGGAAAAAGGCAAGTTATCTTTTGGAAGTTATGAGATAACACCTCATTAACTCCCCGTCATAACCCCCTTAATCTTTAAGCTTTCAGCTTTTAAGATTTTAATCTTTTAATCTATAATATCTTTAAGGGTTTACCCTTTTAAAATTTTTAATTTTTTAATCTTTAAAGTAACTACTCAGGTAGGTTTGCCGTACTCATATTATGACGAAACACATGCCAAGAGTCGCAAGGATTCTTGTACAAACAACGTACACCCTGACGTTATTCTTGACGCTGATGAAGCATTGCGAAATATTCTAGGAAGACTAACAAAACTCGAAGATGAAGTAGCTCCGATAAAGACTGAGAATAAGGAGTTGAAAAAGCGTAATGGATACCTTGAGTCGCAACACAGACAAGATCTTGCAAAAATCAAGAAACAGAATGCGGAAATCTGCACACTTAAGGCTCGTCTCGACAAATTGGAGAAACCAAAGAAAGATAGCCACAACAGCAACACACCTCCGTCTAAGGAAGATATTGCAGCCTCCGAGGAGAGAAAGCGTACAAAGTCATTGCGTGAGCCATCTGGCAAGAAGTCAGGAGGTCAGCCAGGACATAAGGGAAGTACTTTGCAAAGGGAAGAGAGAGCTGATTTTTATGTAGAGGTACCATTGGACAACTGCCCGGACTGCGGTGAAGATTTGTCAAATGTTTCGGGTATTCAGAAGATGACTCGCCAGATGATAGATATAAACTTCCCGGCTCCAGTCATAACCCAGTACTCCATATTGGAGAAGGTTTGCCCTAATTGTGGGCATACTGTATGAAGCGAGTTTCCGGAAGGTGTAAATGGAGACGTATTCTACGGCCCGAATGTACAGGCCCTGGTTGTATATCTTTGTGAAGAGCACGCTGTATCATACCAGCGTATCAAAAGGCTCATGAATGATATGTTCCATATAGACATGAGTGAGGGTACGATCAACAATATAGTGCAAAGGATGACCAAGCGGGCAAGAGCACTTTACGAGAGAATCAAGTCAAAGATAGGCAAGTCTCCAGTAGCTGGCGCAGATGAGACGGGTATAGATAATCTCGTTTATCTGACAGAGTTGCAACCTGAAAACCAATGGCCCAAGGACATGCTCAATCTCATAACAGACGCAATGAAGCAACGCAGAGAAAAAGCATGGGACGAAATAGACCGTGAAGGGTTGAAAAAACGACTGGACGAACTACTTGACGGACCTCTTGGAACTGATGACAAGGAGTTTGCTGGTATGCAGAAGGGATTGTCTGGTAAAAAGGACTATATCTTCACTTTCCTTGACAACCCTGATGTCCCATATGACAATAATGCAAGTGAACGGGCAGTTAGACCGGCAAAGACGAAGCAGAAAGTCGCAGGACTTTTCCGTACGTTCCTTGGAGCCGAAACGTATGCAGTAATACACTCCGTCATTGATACTGCCAAAAAGCAAGATCTTTCTCCGTTCCGTGAGTTGCAATTAATAGCACAGCTCAAACCGAGCATGCTGACATTATAAACAGCTTCATATTTTGTAAAAGAACGATTTACTCTCGTTGGTTGCAACGAGGGAAGTTGTGCATGGGGGAGTACGACAAACCTACCTGAGTAGTTACATTAAGTATTAATAGTTGTTAATTAAGCGCATTTTTCTTATTACAGTTCATTAATCATTAAGAAAACAAAAAAAACGGCGATATCGGTACAGGGGACAGGTCACCCTTGAACCGCCACAGAAGTATACGCTCATCAGAGAACGAATAATTTCGCTGTACTGGTATCCGATGATACTGCGGCATCTCTGACCAAGTGTCTGGTCGATAATAGGTGAAAGCATGGAGTCAAATTGCTCCATGATTGAAAAAATTCCTCCAAAAGGTGTGAGTTTTTCAGATTATATTTGTACCTTTGCCATGTCTTGTTACGATTTACGCTTGTTTTGAATTGCAACACTAAGATAAGTGAAAAATCTGACATGGCAAAATCCTGAACAACTTTTTGTTGCTCAGGAACTTATAAATAAAATTAAATCAAAGTGTTGCGGAATGAAGGTTTGATATAAATAATACGAAAACTTCAGCTATATTTCAGATAAATACGCTAATTTTGCAACCAGTGAAATATCAATAATAACAAAATCGCAATGACATACAAGAACCAGATGGGGATTTTCCCTTACAAGACAGCAAGCCACATTTCGCTATTGAAATATACCAAAAGCGCATGCGGTGTGGACTTCATGCTCAATACCGCCGACAGCAATGAAAGACAAGGGTGGTTTAACCTGCATGAGAGGTATAAGACCGACTTCTTTGAGTTTTATTTTTTCCGCCAGGCATCAGGATTTATGTTCCTTGACGGAGACAAAATCGTACTGCACGACAACTGCGTTCTGATTATCCCTCCGTTCAAGCGGCAGGAATGGCACGTGCAGATGGAAGAGCTTGATTACACCTTTCTTATATTCCAAGAAGAGTTTATCTATAACTTTATCTCCGACAAATATTTTATGTACAGGTTGCTGTATTGCTATCAAAGCGACAACCCGCCATGCTTCGGTATGGATGCGGAGCAAATGAGGTTCTTCCTTACGCTGCTCCAAAAAATGAAGTCGGAACTATTGTCGCCTGTCGCTGACAGTTACCACATGATTGTGGCCTATTTGTATGAGTTCCTGTTGCTGCTGAACCGCTATTACGCCAAGATGTTCAACCTGCCCTTGCGCCTTCCGCTTAACAATTACGCTTTCAGGTACAAGGAACTGTTGGAGAAAAATATCCGTCAACACATTCGGGTAAACGATTATGCCTCAATGATGGGCATCAGCAGAATTGCCCTTAACAAAGCCGTGGAAAACGAATTCGGAGTGACTGCCGTGCATCTTTTGAAACAAAGGCTGTTGCAGGAGATAAAGAACGATTTGCTCTTTTCAGATTTATCCGTAAAGGAAATAGCCTATAAATTGCAATTCTCAGCTCCCAATCACCTGATGCGGTTCTTCAAGCAACAGACGGGAACGACTGTCGGGGAGTTCATGGAAGAGGTCAAGAATAATGGGGTTTCATAGCCAGATTATCAATATGGTAGTAGTTGATTCTGTTTTGGTATCTGCTAAAAGGTTAAAACGCAATACCTTTGCAGGCAGAAATAAAATCAATGAATATGGAATTATTAAACTCATTATTGTTCATGCTCAACGAGATGTCACCATACATCTTGCTGGGATTCTTCATCGCCGGACTGATGCACGCCTTTGTGCCTCAAAAGACGTTTGCCCGCCATTTGGCAGGAACAGACTGGCGTTCTGTAGTGAAATCGGCAGCTGTCGGCATTCCCTTGCCTTTATGCTCCTGCGGTGTGCTGCCTGCAGCCATCTCCATGCGCCGCAATGGTGCATCGCGTGCGGCATCCACTTCTTTTTTGGTAGCCACTCCGCAGACCGGCCTTGACAGCATTGCCGCGACATGGTCGCTACTCGGCCCGGCATTCGCCGTCATCCGTCCTATCGCCGCGCTTGTCACCGCAGTGCTCGGTGGAATAGCAGTCGGAAGGTCGGAGCGCAAAAACGCTGTACGTATCTGTTGCCAACCGAATGTAGAGAATGTAGCAGAGCACAAGGGATTCGGGCGAAAGTTGCTTAACGCCTTGCGCTATGGGTTCATCGACCTCGTAGGAAGCATCGGAGGCTGGCTCGTTGCCGGTCTTGTCATCGCCGCACTGATAACGGTATATGTGCCTGCGGATTTCTTCGCCGTCATCGGCAGCAAGCCTTTGTTGTCGATGGTTACGGTACTGGTAATCGCCATTCCCATGTATGTATGCGCCACCGGCTCCATTCCCATCGCCTTGTCACTGATGATCAAGGGACTGTCTCCCGGAACGGCACTGGTATTGCTGATGGCTGGACCCGCAGCAAACTTTGCTTCGTTCACGCTCATCTCACGAGAGATGGGACGCAAATCGGCTATTATCTATCTGGCATCTATCGTGGTCGGAGCAATGACCTTCGGGCTGATAATCGACTATGTACTTCCTGCCGACTGGTTCACGATTGGAAACGCACAGGCTATGGCAGGAAAAGAGCATGCGTTCAGCCTGCTGTCCACGGCAAGCTCTGCCGTTTTGGTCATCCTTTTGGTAGTGACTTTCATTAAAGGGCATAAACATAACCATATAACAGTTTCAGCAATGACAAAGGAATATACAATCAAGGGTATGAACTGCTCGCACTGTCAGGCAACAGTGGCAAAAAGCATCAGTTCGGTAAAGGGAGTAAAACAAGTGGACGTGAATCTCTCCACGGGTATAGCCACGGTCGAGGGAGAACATAACGCGGAAGATGTGGTGTCTGCCGTCAGAAATGCTGGTTTTGATGTTGTCTCTTAAAAAATCAAGTATGTTATGGATAAAGAAAGACTACTTGACGTATTAAAGAGCAAGATTGAGGAAGCTGATGCCATTGTGGTGGGAGGAGCTTCGGGTATGTCGGCGGCTTCGGGATTCAGGTTTTACTACCAAGACGATGATGTGTTCAGGCAACTGGCTGGTTCGTTAAGAGAGAAATACGGGTTCAGGAACATGTTCGACGGCTTTTATAATCAACGGATGACAAAGGGTGAACACTGGACGCTGCAACTTCGCACCATCAAATACGTGTATGAATGCGAAACAGGCGAAACCTACACCGATCTTGCCGAACTGTTGGAAGGAAAGAACTATTACATCGTGACTACCAATCAAGACGCACAATTTTACAGGGTGTTCCCGGAGGATCGGATTACCCGCTTGCAGGGCGACTGGCGGTATTTCCAATGCAAGGAGTGCTGTCATGATACTATCTACTACAACAAGGACATGGTCATGGAACTGAACGATAAAATGGTGAACGACTGCCTGCCAAAGGAATACATTCCCCGTTGTCCTGTCTGTGGCGGGGAGATGGATGTATGGGTCAGGTCACGTGAATTCCTGCAAGGCTGTTTTTACAAAAAGGAACTGCAACGATATATGAGTTTCCTGCAAGCCAACTCCCAGCGCAAGACACTGTTTCTGGAATTGGGCGTGGGCATGATGACCCCGATGTTCATAAAGGAGCCTTTCATGAACATGGTGTACCAGTGGCCTCATGCTACCTATGTACCGATCAATCCGCAGCACGCCATCATTCCAAAGGAAATAGCCGGCAAGAGCCTTGCCGTGAACGAGGATATCGCTTTTGCGTTGAAATCCTTGTTGGGCAAGCCGACAGATGGTTTGAAACGAGAAGAACAAAGTACTATTTTCAATCCAAGCAGAATATATTGACCATGAAAGAACTTATCGAAAAGGCCTGTCACGCGTTGCGTCAGGCAGATGCCATACTTATCGGAGCCAGCAACGGACTGTCTATAGCCGAAGGCTACAACATTTTTGCCGACAATGAAATGTTCCGTTCGCAATTCGGAAGTTTCCGTCAACGGTTTGGCATACACAGTGTTCTCGACGGCTGTTTCCACAACTATCCGTCGGAATTCGACCGCCACGAGTTTTTAAGCCGATTGGTGGAGTATTGGGTGAAAGACTACCGCCCTTCGCAGGTGATGGACAATCTGCGTGCGATAATCGGCGACAAGCCCCATTTCATCCTTACCACCAATGGCGACATGCATCTTGAGTTGTCAGGATTTGACCCCGCCTGTGTGTGGGAGATTGAAGGAACATTCACTCATCTGCTTCAAGGGAAACAGCCCGACAACAAGCAGGGCGTAGTGAATAGCTTTCTCTCGCAATATACGGGCAAACGCCTTGTAGTTTTGGAACTGGGTATCGGAAGTCGCAACCGCATCATCAAACAACCTTTGATGCAGCTTGTGGAACATGAACCAAATGCCACCTACATCACACTCAACCTACCACATGAGCTGTATATCCCGGAGGAAATAGCCGGCAAGTCAATAGCATTGCCCGGCGACATCGCCATAACGTTAAACAGATTGCGGCAATGATTGTCCCCTCCGATGAAGGAATTTAAATCTACTACCATTGCATCACCTAATATTGGGTGACGCAATGGTATATTGCAAGTTGCGAACAATCTTCTATACATAAATACCGTAAAAATGAAACATCCATATAAAGAATATGAGACATCCAAGCTTTGGGAATATCCAACGTTTCAATGCCTTATAGATTCCATCTTCATCGACAGAATCCGTGATATAGTCAGCGACATCCTTCAGCGGTTCGTTGGCGTTGCCCATGGCAACGCCGATACCTGCTTTCTTGATAATGGACATGTCGTTGCCTCCGTCTCCGAAAGCCATCGTTTCCTCTATTTTGATGCCATGACGGGCAATGATTACAGAAAGCCCCATACCCTTGTCCGCACTTTTCATAGTGACATCCGCAAAGTCTGGATGCCACCTGCATGACGTGCAGTCCGGGAGGCTCCGCATAATCAGTTCCTCGTCCTCCTGTGAAATTACGGGAGTGAGTTGTAGAACGGATTGCTCTAAGACAGATTCCACAGGCACATCTTCACTCAGTCCGTGCACGTTAAGCATTTGCCGGAAAATGCGGTCGGCACTTTCGTTGTCGTGATACATAACCAAATCATTCTTGCCAACCACCATACAGGCAAAGTTCATTTCATCAGCCAAAGACAATACTTTTCGTACATTCGCTTCTGGTATCGGATGAAATGATATAATTTCCTCTCCCTCGAAACAATAAGCACCGTTTACGGTAATATACCCGTCCACCAAATGACTAATCTCATTGATATTGTCTATCAACTGGCGGGGACGTCCGGTAGATATATAAACTTTGATGCCCATATTTTTCGCCATAGTTATGGCTTCTACTGTTGATTGGGGAATCTTGTGAGTTCTGAAACTCACCAATGTCCCGTCTATATCAAAAAACAATGCTTTAATCATATATATATAATATTATACTTTACCTAATTTAATGATGATGCTCTTCTCCGTAGCCACCGGTGTCGATGTGGTTGTGGTGATTATGCTCATGACTGTCGGATTTTCCGAAGGTATAGGTGACTGACAGACGTAATGTGCGACCTCCCGACCATTTGCGGATTGACCGCGTGTAGCCGTTTCCGTAAATGACATTGTTCGTCTCTTTTGAGTTGAAAATATCCTTGCAGAGAAGCGATATGCCCCAGGAACCGATATTTTTGCGTGCCCCAGCTTCGACATCCCAATCGGATTCCAGCGTGCCCTGTGCGGTGATACGTCGCGAGTTATAACGGCCAGTGGCTTGGAAAGTCAGGTTGGAAGTGGGCTTAATCCCTTTCCTGTCTAAGAAATTTTCTATGTCAATACTATTCATTTATACTTAATTCTGCAACACTATTATAAATAACTGAGTCCACTTGAAAAAGTCAAGATTCAAGTGGACTCAATTCTTTACAAATCCTCTACCTTTTCACCGTCTTCAGGAATAAAGACGCGGTCTAAAATTCCTGCCACTTTCGCACGTTTTCTCACCATTTCATGCGTCACGCTATTATGGTTCACGCCTTCAAGATGCGTCACAAATATCTTTGAATCAGGTGCAGCTGCAGCAACTTTTACCACATCTTCATCGTTCATAATAACGCGTCCACCCAAGTGAAAGCCATTGCCACCTGCATTAAGGGTGATAACCTCGGGGCGAAAACGCTTCAAATTGCGCTTTACACCAGCATACCAGATGGTATCTCCGGCGTGATAGAGCGTCTTTTCTTGTGGATGAGTGAATACATAACCCGCTGTATGTCCGGCAGGATACTTCATGATGAAATTACCATGCTGGCTTTCGGCCTTTTGTATGCTCACTTCCCCAACCCTTGTATTGTCGCTGACAACTTCCACATGATTAAATCCATGCGACATCACCACCTGCCGATTGTTTTCGTCTTGCACAAAAAATCGCATATCTTTAGGTATCATTTCATAGGCCGCCTCATCGATATGGTCATCGTGCAGATGGGTAAGCAATACCGCATCTACACCTTTTAGCATCTCTTCTACAGGAAAAGGTAGTTCATGAAGTGGGTTGCGCAGGTGTTGATTTCTACTAAAGGGGAAAGGAGGCATGCAGCCTTTCTTTCCCAACATGGGGTCGATCAGAATTTTCTTTCCCCCATATTCAACGATTATCGTTGCGTTTCTTACTTGCTGGATATTCATTTTTATTAAAGTTTAACATTGACTTCCAACATAATAGCATCCTTCAGAGGTTCATCATCATCAGAGAACGAATTTGCCTTATATTGTACGCAAAGCACGAGCATTTCGCTGCTGCCTGTGTTCTTGAAAGCACGTTTGCCATTGGGCGCAATTCTCACGATGCTTCCTTCTGAAACGGGAAATCGTTTGCCATCTACATCGAAAATGCCTTCACCTTTAAGAATGAAGTAAAGCTCTTCGTGGGTTTTATGGGTATGGCGTGTGCCATAATCCTGCCCAGCTGCAAGACTTTGGAAAGACAATTCTGCACCTGTTGCTTGTAGTGCATGTCCTGCAAACATCTTTCCCGGGATAGAGAAATTGCCCATAGCCAACTCATATTCCTTAATTTCATTCAACTTACCTACGTTCACCGTGGTGAAGTTCTCACCTTTTTCTGCAATTTTAATTTCTTTCATAATGTTATTTGTTTTGATTACGAGTGCAAAGGTAGTGCATAAAACAAAGAAACATTCTACCATTAATAATATATATACTACCATTTTGATAAACCATTAATTATTTCCTCAAATCCGCAACTAAGCCCTTCAACGTCCTTCTTGCGTGTACACGTCCTCTCATTACTGAATTATCACCTAGATTCCGCAGCACTTTAGTTTAAATTTCTTTATAAGTTCCTGAGCAACAAAAAGTTGCTCAGGATTTTGCCATGTCAGATTTTTCACTTACCTTAGTGCTGCAAATCAAGACAAGCAAAATCATCAATGACATGGCAAAAGTACAACAAAGATCTGAGAAAATCACTGCTTTTGGCGGAATATTTTTCGTTTTGGACAAATTTGACTCTATTCTGTCCTCTGTGATAGACTCACACTTAGGACTTCGCAGCACTCTGATTGGCTATCAGTACAGCGAGATTATACGTGCGATCTTTTCCGTGTTCTGCTGTGGCGGCGACTGCATGGAAGACCTCAACCTATATCTGAAGGACGTGCTTACCGAGCGTCCGCATACGCGTGTTCCAAGTGCAGACACGGTGCTGCGCGGCATAGAAGAACTGGCAACGGAGAACATATCATACACGGTAGAAAAGACGGGCAACGTCTATGATTTCAACACGGCTGAGAAACTGAACCAACTGCTCATCAAGCTGTTGCTGGCCACAGGTCAGCTCGCGGAGGGAGGCGAGTACGACGTGGACTTCGACCACCAGTTCCTTGAGGCGGACAAGTATGACAGCAAGCGGACCTACAAGGGCTTTGACGGCTACAGCCCCGGCGTGTTCACCATCGGCGGGCTGATTGCCTATCTTGAGAACCGTGACGGCAACGCGAACGTGCGCTTCATGCAGGCAGAGACTCACCGGCGTTTCTTCGAGATGATGAGGTCGTTCGGCATTCATGTCAGGAGCTTCCGTGCTGACTGCGGCTCCTATAGCGAAGACATTGTGAAGATGGTCATGGAGCATACTGACAAGTTCTACATCCGTGCCGAGCGGTATGCAGGTCTGTACGAGAAGGTGAAGCGGCAGACAGGCTGGACTACGGTGGAGATAGGATTCCAGCAGTACGACGTGCAGTCGTTCCCCTTCGAGAGTTTCGAGGACGCAAAGCATTGCCGCCTCGTCGTGCAGCGGCAGCGTAAGCAGAATGGCGAGCAACTTGACCTCTTCGACGGTGAGTATACATACCGCTGCATACTGACCAACGACTGGGACATGACCGACGAGGAGATCATACAACACTACAACAAGCGGGGCTCAGCAGAACAGGTATTTGACCGCCAGAACAACGATTTCGGATGGGCACATCTGCCAAAGTCGTTTATGAACCAGAACACCGTGTTCCTGCTCCTAACCGCCATGGCGGCAAACTTCTACCGATACATGTGGCATTGCCGCTTATGGCTGTCCTCTTTGGAATCAAGGCCACAGACAGAGTCAAGAGTTTTCTGTTCAGATTCATCGCCGTCCCTGCCAAGTGGATCAGAACGGCACGACAATACAAACTCAACATCTACTCCAACAAACCATACAACATAATTTGGGAGCACGGATAGATTAACACTCTTCATTGATGCTTAGGTCAAAGCCTCTCGACCTTACGGGGTAAGGGGAAGGTGTCTGCATACAAGTCAAGCTCAAGCGTTTCTAAGCCCAGAGTCAGACAGAATCGTCATAAGCAAGGACTAAATCAGACACTCGAAAAATTATCTGCGGATTTTAGGAACTTTTATAATTGTTTTGTTATAGTTAATTCCTTTATATATTTTTCTCATTTACCAACATGTAAAAAAGCAGTGCCCAGTCCTGGTCGTTGGCGTATGCATCGGCATAATGGGCTGGCTCATCGTTGACACGGCGAGGGAAGACGAAAGCACAGGTGGCACTACCGTCCTCACGGAAGAGCGAGAGGTTACCACGCACAATATTCTCGGCACGCTGTTGATAGTCCTGAATGCTCGTAGCCTTGGCATAGTAGTGATAGGCGGCAGCGGTGATACAGCTCCAATATTGGGGATAGACATCGCCGTAGGTCTGACGCTTGCCGAACCAATATCCGTCCCAGTGACGGATGGCTATCTCGTGCTGATGGTAGTTGGGCTGCCGTGCGCTGAGTGCTCCAAGTGCAGGCATCATACCTTGTGCTGCCTTGAGATATTTCTGTTCTTTTGTCGCTAAATATACTTCGCATAGGAACTGCACAGCAGGAGCGATGATACTTTGCTCGTAGTTTACCTCGAAGCTTGGGAAGTTCAGACCGTTCTTTACGAAAATATCCGCTGTGGCTTTGAAGTCCTGAAGAAGCATGTCGCGTTCGAAAGTCAGTCCCGTCTGTTGCAATGCCTGCAGACCTGTCGTTACGGGATAGTCGATGCAATAGAAGCCATATCCGAACTGACGATAGAGCGACTGCAAAGTAGCATAGCCGTCACGTGCATACTGCGCCTCGCCAGTCAGCATAGCCATGCGGAAATAGAAGTCAGCTACCCAGGCATAGTTGTAGCCTCGGTTCTTGCCGCCATTGACGTTTGATTTTGTCCGATAGTCGGGATATTGCAGCCGCTCGCGTACGAACTTAACATAGCGTTCCAAGGCAGATAGCAATTTCTCATTTCTACTTTCTTCTTTTTCAATTAGGCCGTATGCCGCAAGCGCTATACCTATTCCCAAGCGTTCACGACCTTCATTGAGGTCGCTGCGTCCCTGGTCGTTGGTCAGTATCGAGTCACCCTCATTGTCGAAAATCATAAAGGCTCCGTAGCGAGAGTCGGATTTGTCCTGCATCTGCTGTCGTTCGAGGATGAAGCGAATGCGCTTCTCAATCAACTTTTGTTCGTCACTGATGCCTAACAGAAGGGCGTGAGTACCTTTGTATTCAATATCTATGTCGCCCGTTGCCGTTATCTTCCGTCTGACCGTCTTCGTACCTCTACTGGTGGCGAAATCGACCTTGGCTGTCTCGCCTACGGCATGGACATATTTCTCGCTCCTGACCACCGTGCCGCCTCGTCTGAGCAGTTGCTGGTCGAAGTCGCCGCCCTGATGGGTAAAGATGCGCCACGTCAGGCGGTAGCTCTGGCCGGGCTTCAGCATCATGTCAGGCGGACAAAGGGCAAGGACGCCACGGAAGTTTGACATACCCTTCTTTTGTCCGCGCTCCCATACGTCATAGTCGGTAATTTCGCCCTCGGTGACCATCAGTCCAAGGTGCGGGCCCACACCGTTCATCCGCAAAGCGTTTACCCATGCACCGCGTCCGTTGGCATTGATATGTGCGTTGCAGCGTTGCGTCATGCAGGTCTTGGCATCGGGATAGTTGTCGTTAAACGGCGTGTAGATGCCGACGTTCTTCAGCGACACCTTGCGCTTCGACGTGTTTGTGAAGGTATATGTCTCGACGATGTCGCTGCCGTCCTGCCGACGTTCTGTATTGACGGCAATTTCTCCGTCGGCTTCATAGTAGGTCTTGCCCCACTGGTACTGACTGGTGACCCACGGATACTGCGTTCCGTCGGTAGCAAGTGTCCACGTCATCGGGTCGCCCTCTATGGTGATGCTGCCATCAGAATAGCATACGCGCTGTGCTGCTATTATCTGGCAGCACAAGAGGCAGAAAAGAAAGAATACAAATTTCTTCATCGTTAGTATTTCCTAAATTCCGCAGCACTTTAGTTTAACTTTCTTCATAAGTACCTGAGCAACTTTTTGTTGCTCAGGATTTGGCCATGTCAGATTTTTCACTTGCCTTAGTGCTGCATTTCAAGACAAGCAAAAACTTCAATGGCATGGCAAAGGTACAAATAAAATCTGAGAAAATCACTCCTTTTGGAGGAATATTTCACGTTAGGGAGCATTTTCCCCGTTTTGTGGGTCCGGTAATCGAGACTAAAGAAAACCAGCAGCATCAAAGCCTTCGTCTTCAAGTTCATCAGCGTGCCCGCAAAGTGGACAAGGACTGCAAGGCTATATCAACTGAATATCTAAAGTTTCCCACACCCACAGAAGTAGCTGTAGTGGGGATTGACTCTTTTTTCTTCTTTAACTTCCTTTTTTCGCTTCGCTCAAGGAAACTTCTTCTTTAACTTCCTTAACTTCTTAGAGTTGAGCACGTGCGAAACTTAAACGATTGACTGAATCCAGTGATACTCCGCCGAGGCATTGAAACACGGACACGCCTTGGGCACTGCACCGGGCATTTCCGTATGACCACGGATAAGGGCTGCGGGGAAGAGCCGGTGGAGTTTCACGAGAATCTCCTGTAGCTGCTCACGCTGTTCCTTGGTGCGCGTGTCCTTCGGCTTGCCGTCGGAAGATAAGCCGCCCTCGTAGCAGATGCCTATGGAGCAACGGTTGTAGGGGCGGCAGTGGGCACCCACCTCAAGCAGATGGCGGTGTTGTGTCACCTCGCCGTTGCGGCGGATATAGAAATGGTAGCCGATGGTGCGGAAGCCACGTGCCTTATGGTCGCGCAGCATCTGTTCCACGGTGTAGTCACGGTCCTCGCGCGAAGCCGAGCAGTGGACAATAATCCACCGCACCGACTTCACATCGTTCATAAACAGCCCTGCCTCATGGTTCTTCAGCAGGTCACGTTCCGAAGAAGGTTGAAGGCAATGAAGCTTCCTTCGACTTTCTCGGCTATACTTTCCAATGCCGCAAGTCATGGAATCGAAAGCAAGGCCTGTGCTTCACGAACTTTCTTCCTGCCATCAGCAAGAAATCGGTGAAGAAGCTGCATGAGAAGATGAAGGAGTGGAAACTGCATTCGCATCTTGACTGGAAACTCCATCAGGGGGGGATAGAGATTGAGAGCCAAGTGCGAGGTTGGTACAATTACTATAACAAGTTTGGCAAGACCGAGTTTGTCAAAGTGATGAACCACCTAAACATGGTGCTTGCCTATTGGATACGCAGGAAATACAAGCGTTTCCATCGCAAGCCCATTGTCAAGGCTTTCGGTTGGCTGCAAGAGATAGCGAGCAAAGACCGCAGTCTATTATATCATTGGCAGAGAGGTCAGACCCCAAGGTTATGTCTATGCACAAAGAGTTGAGTGTGAAGAGCCGTATGAGGGGAGACTTTCACGCACGGTTCTGTGAGAGGGTGAGGGTGAAACTCCCTCGCTCTACTCGACCCTGACCCTTGTGAAAGCATCTAAGTGCGAAGCCAGCCTCAAGATTAGAACTCCTTTTAGGGTCGTCGCAGACTACGACGTTGATAGGCAGCAGGTGTAAAGACGGCGACGTCAAAGCCGAGCTGTACTAATTGCCCGAAAACTTTCTGGCGAGAACATTCTCTCCGTGCTTTCAGTTGTTATGGCTATCCTTAGTTAGAGTTTTGTAATACATGTTTCGTGTGACGAGTGTCAACCCATACCGCCTCTTAAGGTAAAGCTAGGAGGTGAGCAAAGAAACATCAGGTGGTTATTGTGGTGGGGTCCCACCTCTTCCCATTCCGAACAGAGAAGTTAAGCCCACTTACGCCGATGGTACTGCAATGCAATGCGGGAGAGTAGGAAGCCGCCTTCTTTTTTAATCATGCGAAGCCCTGAAAGTAGAAATACTTTCGGGGCTTTTTTCTGTTAGTACTTTGGGGAAAATGTTAAATAACTAATGTTTTTAGTTTAATTAACTAAGAATATTAGTTGTATAACTAAAACTTTTAGTAACTTTGCATCGTGAAATTAAAAAATGAGACAATTATGAAAACATTGACAGCAAAAGAAGAGGAAATCATGCACCATTACTGGACGTATGGTGATATGCAGATACGTGAGTTGCAATCGCATTATGACGATCCCAAACCTCATGTTAATACGTTAAGTACGCTTGTGAAGATTTTAGAAGATAAAGGTTTCCTTTCACATCGTGCTTTGTCGGCTCGTTGTTTTCAATACTTCGCTACAATCAGTCGCGATGAATATTCTGGTGGCTCGTTGGCGAATGTTGTTGATAAGTTTTTTGGACGTTCTTATCTTAATGCTGTATCGGCTCTTGTGAAAAATGAGAAAATCAGTATTGATGAGCTGAAAGAATTGATTAGGGAAGTAGAGGAGGGATGATTATGGGTATGTTCTTTGTTTATTCCATTAAAGTCGCGTTATGCCAGATAGCCTTTTTCTTGGTATATAAGTTGCTCTTGAGTAGAGACACTTTTTTTCGTTTCAATCATTACTTAATACTGACGATGATTGTGGCGTCCTTTATTTTGCCGTTTGTTGGTTTGGCTTTTACAGATTCCAATACACTCAATCAAGGAGTTGTTGAAGTGGAATCAATAATTCTTCAAGGTGAAGTTATTGACGACTTTGCAACCCCATATAGTATATCGTTGGTGCAAGTGTTCTTTATTTTATATATTATAGGTGTAGTCTTTATGTTTTTGTCAAACATAGTTTCTCTTTTCCACATTTTCAATCTTATCTCCAAGGTTGACTACATAAGAGAAGAAGACGGTATTAAGATTGTTGTGGTGGATAGCAAAGTATCACCTTTTTCCTGGTTTGGATATGTTGTGATGAACAGAGAAGATTATGACATGGGAAGTAAAACGATTGTGATGCATGAAAAGGCACACGCCCGTTTGGGTCATTCATACGAGGTTATGCTTTGCAATGCAATGATAATGTTCCAATGGTATAATCCCGCGGCATGGCTAATGAAGCGCGAGTTGCAGGATATCCATGAGTATGAGGCTGATGCAACCGTATTAAGCGAAGGAATCGATGCCAAGCAGTATCAAATGCTGCTTATAAGAAAGTCAGTGGGAGAACGCGCGTTTCTGCTGGCAAACAATTTAAATTACAATTCACTAAAAAAACGTATTAAAATGATGAAAACAACGAAAACAAACAAGTGGCAATGCCTGAAGGCAATTGTCATGGTGCCAGTAGCAGCCTGTGCGGTTGTAGCTTTTGCCTGTCCTGCGGTAGAACGCACTACCATGGACATTGAGCGTGAAACGGAGAGTGCGATTGAGTCGTTAAGTGTGATAAATGTTACTGATGCCAATGCACAGTCCAAGAAGACGGTTAAGCCTCAAGCCAATCAGAATACCAGTGATAAAGGCAGGCAGAAGAGCAATCCTCAAGACAAACAGAATGATAATGCAAAAGTATATGATGTAGTGGAGAAGATGCCTTCTTTCCCTGGTGGTATGCCTGCGTTGTTCAAATATCTTTGCAATAACCTCCATTATCCTAAAGTGGCTGAAGAGAAGAAAGTAGAAGGTAGGGTGCTTGTAACATTTGTAGTAGGAAAAGATGGTTCGATATCTAACGCGGAACTGGTGCGCTCGGTAAGCGAGGAATTGGACGCCGAGGCTATTAGAGTGGTCAGCAGTATGCCAAAATGGCAACCAGGTACACAGAATGGCAAACCTGTAAATGTTAAGTTTACAGTGCCAGTGACATTCAAGCTGAAAGGGGACGTATCAACTCAAAATGTAAATAAGAAAGAACAGTCAGTAGATAATAATGTGACCAAGGTTGTTTACATAGTTGATGGTCAAGTGGCTCAGAAGGAAGAGGTAGAACAACTATCCCCACTGACTATAGAGTCCATGACGGTTGTCAAGAATGGCGAGCATCTTATGGTGCTAAGGAAGTAGACAAAGTAGTGGTGATTCAACGAAAGAAACCATAAAAATCTCTATAGAATGCATATGCGTATTGATTGGAGCAGACGCTTCAATACCATAGCCTTCCTTTGTGAAAAGGAGGGCTTTTGGTGGTACGCTCGGCATGAGCATTGTCTAACGGGTGCAAGTCCCGAGTGAGCCCTAATAGCGGGAATCACATAGCCCAAGGCAAGGGTGTCCATCGTGAGGTGGAATCTGAAGGAAGCCGGCGGCAAACATCTGGCCTAACGAACAGAAACTTCATACAAGGCATATGACCGTGGGTAAGGCTGCCAAACAAGCCAAAGCCCGATAGCTATTCGGAACGGTCGGTGTAGATGAAGTAGTGAGGAACAAGGGCTGTAGCGGTATCGACAAGATGTCATGCGAGCAGTTGCTCCCATGGCTCAAGGCTAATAAGGATGAACTGCTACGCTCCTTGCTTGACGGTACCTACCGTCCGAATCCCGTCCGAAGGGTAGAGATACCCAAGGACAATGGCAAGAAGCGCCTGTTGGGCATACCGACCGTGGTTGACCGTATGGTGCAACAAGCCATCAACCAAGTACTGACAATAATCTATGAGCCCCAATTCTCCAAACGAAGCTTCGGCTTCCGCCCGAGGAGGGGCTGCCTTGACGCATTGCGAGAAGTGCAGAAGATAGTCGATGAAGGCTACAAGTATGTAGTGGACCTCGACCTTGAACGCTTCTTCGACACAGTGAGCCACAGCAAACTCATAGAGATACTCAGCCGCACCATCAAGGACGGCAGAGTAGTCAGCCTTATACACAAATATCTTCGGAGCGGAGTCATAGACAAAGGACTATGGCATGCAAGCGAGGAAGGCACCCCACAAGGAGGACCGCTGAGCCCACTTCTCAGCAACATCATGCTGAACGAGTTGGACAAAGAACTCGCACGCAGAGGACACCCCTTTGTACGCTATGCCGACGATTCGATGATATTCTGCAAGACCAAGCGTGCAGCAGAACGTGTACGAGAGTCAATAACCAAATTCATTGAAGGAAAATTATTCCTAAAGGTGAACAAGGAAAAGACCGTGGTTTCATACATACTAAATTTGCTCTTTATCCAACATTTTCCTTGCTTGTTATACATTTATTTCAAAAATATTGCGTAATTTTGCAGCTGTAAATATAAGCGTAATACAATATAGACAATAAAACAACCTATAAATTATAGCAAAATATAAAATAAAAGTGTGACATTATGGCTGACTATTACGAATATTCCATACCAGAATTGATAAAGCTGCTTGGAGCGAGATTCAAAGATTATCGTCTGCGTAGTAACATGACGCAGAAGGATGTCTCTGAGCAATCAGGTATCACCATTACTACCATTCACAAGTTTGAGAACGGAACGTCAGGCAATATGTCGCTTGGTACGTTCCTTTTGCTGATGAAGGCTATCGGTCAGATAAATACTCTAGACGAACTGATGCCAGAACTTCCAGATTCTGCATATCTCATCAAGTCAGAAAAGAAGGTTCAACGAATTAGACATAAGAAATCATGATAACAAGCTCCCTTAAAATAATGCTCTGGGACAAGGAAATCGGTCGTTTGTCATGGGATGGCAGGAAAGGAATTTCGTACTTCGAGTTCAATCCTGCTGTTATCGGTGGCGAACTAGATCCTTTCCCTCTTATTGCTTCTACCAAGTCACCTGCAAGCCGTCGTCCTATCATGGGAGATAAGGAAATGAAGCTTTACCGTAAATTGCCTCCTTTTCTTGCTGATTCGCTTCCTGATGCTTGGGGAAATCAAGTCTTCGAATGTTGGAGAATACAGAACGGCATCCGAAACCAGGAAATCACTCCTCTTGAAATTCTCTCTTTCATTGGCAAACGAGGAATGGGAGCATTGGAGTTTATCCCTGAATCATCTGGCATTAAGAAGTCCGAACAACTCAATCTTAAAGCTTTGACGGACTTGGCTCAAAAGATATTCACTGAGCGTGAGAACGTAAAGATAATGCCAGATGAGTCTTTGACGATGCAATCCTTGATAGCTGTTGGCACCTCTGCAGGTGGCAGACAACCTAAAGCCATCATTGCCATAAATCCAAAGACTGGTGAGATAAGAAGCGGACAGATAGCTGGGCAAAAAGGGTTTGAATACTGTATTCTTAAGTTTGGTGATCCTTCACGTTCTTCTGCTGAACTTGAAATGGCTTATTACAAGATGGCTACAGCTGCTGGTATCTACATGATGCCATGTGAACTTATTGAAGTTGAGGGACAGAATCACTTCATAACGCATCGTTTCGATCGTGATGGGGAACGTAAGCTTCACATGCAGACACTGGCTGCCTTATACCCCGAAGCAGACAGCTACGAGAAACTGCTGATGGTATGTCGTAAGATGCGACTTCCTGAATCCACACAGGAAGAGGTATTTCGCAGGATGGTGTTCAACATCCTTGCCAACAACACCGATGACCACAATAAGAACTTTTCATTCCTAATGGACGAAAACGGTCATTGGCAGTTATCGCCAGCATATGACATGACCTATATTTTCAATGTCGGAGGTTTCCTTCCAGAGACTATGCACTGCCTTATGATGCAAGGAAAGCTGCAAGGTCAAACCCTTGAAGATGCTCTTACCCTCGCCAAAGATAATGGTATCAGAAAGGCAGAAACCATTATCAAAGAGGTTGCTTCTGCTATCTGTAAGTTCCGTAAATAAGAAGAATGTGGTGTAGGTCAGCAATGGATAGCTGCTGTTGAAACTTGCTTGAACAACCATTTGGCAAATTGGGGCTTCTTGCCTGAAAGCAGTTCACCATCATTTGATATTCTATCTTATTCAGTCACGACTCGGCATAATTGCTGTTGCCCTCGGCAACGCTCTTCGTGAACTTCCTTGCAGCTTCTACTACTGCATTGTACTCTTCAATCTTACTTCTCATATTACCTTTAAGTTTTTATTAAACGATGTTTGAATCTGGGTGCAAAGATACGATGTTTCAGGGAAATAGGCATTTCTATTTAGTCCAACTAATCTGTCTATTTAGTCCAACTTTTACCAGTCTTTATTCTTAACTGGTAAAATGTGGCTAAACTTCCCGTCGAGGTGCGCTAAAAGTAATGTGATTTTCTGGTTGAGCACTTGACACTCACTCTCAGAGAGTTCTATCACCTTGTCTGTCAGTCTTGCCGTTTCACTGATCGCTGCACTATGCCCTGTTAGAGCCGCAAACGGGGCAAACTGAGCTGCACGTTGGTACATGGTCATTTGTGGCCTGACCTTTGATACGTGGTGGGGCAAGTCAATGATATGGGTGTATTTATCCATCATGCTTTGTGTCCTCCTATCTGTTTATTGCGTTTTATGGCTGTAGCCCCTTCTTCAAGGTTCAGTCCCCGGAGTATTGAGTTCTTGCCGAACTTGCTCTTGATACTAAGCAGTGTCTCCTGCATCCTTCGTTCCTTAGCCTGTGCCTCTTCCTCGGCTTTATGTTGTGCCTCCACTACTATGGTGGTATTCTTTTCTTGTCTTTGCCATAGCTTCTGTTGCCATGTCATGTGTTTCGATGAGCAATGGACTTTTGTGGTATGGTACGATTTTGACACTAACAGAATTATGCCGTGTTTTCGCCTCGATACACTGGCTGATGAGGTCTAGATTGGCAGACTTCGCTGTAGGTGTCTTGTCAAAGTTCTGGATGTAGGCTGCGTTGGTTAGGAAAAGAATGTCAGAACCGTCAGGCAGCTCGTTCATTACTTTAACCATAAGCGTTAGCATCATACGGAACTCTGTGGTATGCAAATCACTGATGACATCACGACTGATGATGCTACCGTCGTGCTCTATCACAACGGCAGCACCACCAGCACGTTCCTTATGACCGTAGTCACATGACCCGCCTATCCATACATAATATGTTGTCGAGTCCTGTACCATCACTCTGCAGGTGCCCATTTGCAACGAACAGGAGAGACGATTGCGCCCTCTGCCTTCAGCTGCTTCATAGCTGCATCTACCTCTTTGCGGTCGAGACCGCTGAGTTCTGCAATTTTACCTGCGTTGAGAGGCTGTCCTGCCTCTTTCATTGTTGCTAATACTTTTTCTTTTGTGTCCATTGTTTTAACGATTTAATGTGTTATTATTATATTGTTATGCTGTCTCCTTCGTGCCCGATGCACCAAAAGGGGACATTCTTTTCTTTGCAGAAAGGCTCCATACGCCACGCACTCTCAAACCCACTCATGACAAAGTGCATTGGGACAAACATTCCAACCTTGAAGCGTTCGATAAACTGACGCCCTCCAAGCGTATAGCCGTTGCCGATGCGTCCGTCCACTGGAAACATCACAAGGTCAAACGAGTCGGTTATCTTTCGGATGTCTTTAAGTTCACCAAGGAATCGCTTTTCCTCTGCCACAGGATTGATGTGTTGACCAAACTCTTCACTGAAGACCTCTCCTTCAGGCGTGCCGTCAACAAGAAAGCGTGCGTACCAGTTGCACAAGTCACCAGCATGAAAGATGGTTTTACCTTCTGTCTCAACAATCCAGCTCACGCCACTGTCATTGCTGCCCGTGGCTGTCACTTTCAGGTTCTCATCTTCCCATACCGTTCCTTTGGCCATCCATACATCGGCATCCTCTTTCTGCGCTCTTCGGCGTTTGAGTATATCCTTTGACAGGATGTATGTAATATTGGGGATGCTATTCTTCCATCTGAGGATTGCTTTCGTGAAGTGGTCCTCATGGAAGTGGCTTGAAAACACGTACACATGTTTACATGTATTCATGTATCCACTCATGACATCGGCAGGATCCATCCAGTAGTCAAATACCAGGATGCACCGAGCCGTTTCAAGCAGGAATCCGCTATGGAAGATGTATCTGAGTGTCATCATTTCAAAGTCTTGCCATCTGAGAATGCCTTTCCGATGGTCTTGCCAAGTTCGATGTAACCATGATGTATCGGGTCGAACACGATGAGTTCCATCTTCTCCATGTCGGGCTTGCCGTCCTCTGCCAGATAGTTCTCATCCACAAGGATGTTGACTATCTCTGCCACGATGTAATAGCCCTCTTCCGACTCGTCAATCTTTTCCTTGATGCGGCACTCCAAGGTCATCGGAAAGTCGGTGAAGACGGGTGCGTTTACATTCTCTGACTTCTCGCATTTCCAACCTGCTTTCGCCATCTTGTCGGCATCGTTCTTGGCTGATACGATGCCCACGAAGTCAGCAGCTACCATGGTCTGCTTTGTAGCAAATGCCACGGTAAAATCAGGGCAGTCGTTCAGGTTTTCGGTGGTGGCATGTGCGCCCATGGAAATCATAATCTCTTTAGCGTCCCATTGACCGCCCCAAGCAGCATTCATAGCATTGGGGTTGCCGTTCTTGTCGTATGTGCCGATAATCAAAACCGGCTGTGGAAGCATCCACGATTTTTGTCCAAATGATTTCATAGTTCTATTCATTATATTGTTATCAATTCATTCAATTTATCTTCGCGTATCACCTTCGGCTGTGCCTTGCCTGCCAGAACGAGAATCTTCTTCCCATTCCTGTAGATGTGCAACTGCCTGCTCCGTACTACAGCCGTCAAGGTCTCATCATCCTTCATGGCTTGCCATATCGGATAATACACACCATCAGGTTCAAATAGCTTCTTCTTAAGGTGTGAGCACATATTGGTTGTATCTATTGTCATCTCATTACGTTTATATCATCAACATAATCCTGCCTGCTTCTTTTGTGAACATTTCGGGAAAGCGGCAAATCGTTGCATACACCTGCTTGCTCGTCACAGGCTGACCGTCTTTTCGTTGGTGCAACCCTTGGCGATTGATGGCATCAGCAATTTGGTCGGTAGTCATACCGCCATTTCTCTTCACCATCACATATACTATGGCTTCTTCTATCTTCATCCTTTATTCATCTGTTTTTCAATCCATGCCATCAATACAGCAACAGCATATTCCTGTTCTTCCTTAGTCAGTGCCCTGCCTGCTGGAATATGATGCCACTTGAAGAAACAGCCCCGGCAACAACAGCCAGTGGCATGTTGGGCCAAAAAAACAGGATGCCCACGCATAGGAGTCTGCTTGCCGTCGTTCGGTATAACAGCCGGAGCAAGTCTTTTTGCTATGAAGTCCTCAGCGTGATTTCGTATCGTAGGCAACCCCTTTTCCATTATATATTCCCTGTCTTTCATTGACAGATGGAAACGGCTGCGAAAGTCTGACTTTGCCAATCTCTCAAAGAGATTCGTCAGGTCATATTCTTTCCTCTCAGAAGAAATGTTCTCATTCAATTCTTCCTCAGGGAACAATGATGGATATATGTATTTCTGTGACACCATTATCTGTTGCTTCTGATTTCCAATGTTATATCCATATACGACCGCTTGCCGTCTATATAGTCGGCATATAGCGATTCTTCGCTTCGACCTTTAAGAACATGGCATTTGCCGCATATCTCGCAGTTATGCAGACATCGCCATTCGTTCAAGACGTAATCCAAACGCTCTTCTCGTGTGGATGATTCAATATTCGGTGCGGTCATTATTGTTGGGTTTATTCAGTCCTCATCTTTGAATGTTCCAACTAATACAATGCAAAGCTCCTCCTTCTTTTGCTATTTCCGTCATTTCTAACAGATGTATATGACAATCAGGAAAGGCGTTTTTGACATACTGATACGCTATATTGTCTTCCTCGATATTGAAGGATGGCATAACAATATGCTTTCCAACCTGAAGAAAATTAATATATGCCCAGTTAAGTTCTTTACAAGGAGAAGAAACAATATCGTTGAAACGCATTTCTGTGACAGAGAATCCATATTCTACCAGAATATCTTTTATCTCTTTTGCTTCTTCTGGATATTCATCACCATGGTTTCCCATTAGAATACGATTATCTCCACACCACCTGAGAAAACCATCAGAGTGCCCATATTTATCAGTATCATCAGAGTTGAAATCTCCATGTAAAGTCCAAGGAATGATTATCACAGGATGACCAAGTTCTGATTCCAATTTATGCTTGAACGCCATGTCTCCCTTTTCGTAATGATTTTCTGTATATACCTTATCAGTCATGACGATATAAGGGCCACAACAAACCATATTACCACCATCAATAATAAGGTTTGTTTTCCGACAGTTTATACCCATTCCATGTAGCACTTTTGTGCAATCTGTTATTGTGTCAGCATCTCCTGGTTTGTTGCTATTTACAAGATAATCTGGATAATAACGATACTTCACGAACTCTTCTTTTCCCAATTGAATGGGCATGTAGTCACGAGCCCAGTAATCCTCCGTGTAATGTAACTCTTTTGTCGTTATTCCAATATCATTCAGCAAGTCAATAAGCCTATGATAGAACTCTGGATGACCGTCACGTTTATCCTTTAGCCATGTGGAGAAATACACTTCATTAGTGTCGGAATCATGCATCAGATTTTCACAACGAACATACCTATATCTTTTCTCCTCGAATATCGCGAAGTCGTTGCATAGGAGTTCAAATTTTGGATATGACTCAAATTTTCCAATAATGCTACATACTTTTTTTTCAATGTTTTGCTGCTGCGTTCGAAGATTTTTTCTTTTCTCACATACATATGCTACACTGCCATTGTTATGTTCAACCAGGCGAGGGAAATCACCATCTCCACTAACTGCATTGAAAGTCCTGAAAAGCTCAGCGCAAGCCCATGGACCGTCCAGTATCTCACTGCCATCTTCCTTCGTTAATTTGCGTAGAAGAATTCCGCCGAAAGAAGCATTATCATCCAAAAAATAATGTTTTGAAGATTTCTTCTTGTCATTGGAGATGATTTTGGCTTTTATCGAACTTTCAAAATTTAAGTCAATCCCACCAAAATCGTTTATATACCATCGCATTGCCTTGGAGATACGTGGATGGGTAATAATGTCTCGATGGTTCTTGTTGTAATAATAGAACTCAATATCATTGAATAAATAGAGTGAGCCTTCGTACTCAATGACGAAACATTCAAACAACAATTTTGCTATATGGTCGAAATGTCGTTTGATGTCTGGTGCTGTATTACAGCCTTCAATAGACATTAATTGCTTTAGTTCTTCAATTTTGCTCATAACTGAATATTTCGTTTTATTATTTGTTACAAATAAATCCAATGGCATCTTTGACTGCTCTGTCAAATGCCGTATCCTGGCCGGGAACTGTGATGAAAAGATGTACGGCTCCTTTATATTCTATCCGTTGTATATTTCCGCACATCCTTTCTGCAAGATTCAATCCTTGATCGCGCAGAATGTCCCTTTCAGCAGCGATGAGCAAGGTTCTCGGAAGCATATTCAACACTTCATCACTACACAGGCCTACGCTAATGGCAGAACAGCGATTGTCAGCATTGATGGTGTACGCCCGATTGAAAGCTTCCATGATTTCGGCATCCAAACCAAAGCCTTTACCATAGTGCTGCCATGATTCCGAACCATCGTCAAAAGCCTTTGTCACAGGGTAGAACAGAAGCAAGGATTCTGTTTTGTCGCGGCATGTTTCTGACAAAGCCGTGGCCAAAGCAAGGTTACCTCCCGAACTGTCACCGCCAATGGTGATGTGGTTGGCATCAATATGCAGCTCTGCAGTATGGTCGATGATGTAATTGACGGCAGAGATACAATCGTCCAGTCCTTCAGGATAAGGATGCTCTGGAGCCAAACGATAGTCAAGAGCGATGACTCTCATCTTGCCTGATGCAGCCAGGGCATCACAGAATCTTCCACAACTGTTGATGCTGCCAAAAGTCCAGCCACCTCCATGCAGATACAACAATACAGGAAGGTGTTGGTCTTGACTTCCCTTGGGCTCATATAGGCGCATGTTTGGGGTAATCATCTTTGTTTCCACATGGTCAGAATACTTGGGTGGAGCATTCCGGGCATTGCGCACAGCCATCAACGCTTTGTTATCTCCATCTATAGCCCTGAGTATAGCCAATGTCTGTTTGTGTTGTAGGTCCGGCGGCATGTTGCGTAGGAATTCATCCGCCTGGATGCGCATCAAACATTGTTCTGCAATCTCTGCCACCTCTTTCTCCTCTTTTGACTTTGGTGAGAAGATGGCAATAGACAAGTGAGAACCGTCGGGCAAAAGAACGATACCAACATCGTTTCTGTCTTGTCTTCCGTCAGAAGAAGGAAAGCCAGAACCAGTCTTGTGAATCAGTTTGCCACCTTTGGGCAAGACTGCTGCTATACGTTGCTTACCAGTATTACAATCTGCCATTGTATTCCAGATAAAGGAGAGATTCTTGTTGTCATTCCTATGAAGATAGAACCACTCCAAGAGTCTGGTCATTTCTTTCGGAGTAGCTGAGTTTTCTATGGCTCTATGAGGATTCTTTTTCATCTCTTTCTCCGTCAGTTGCACATGGATGTCTTTGAATCCAAGCGTATGGATATATTTCTCTACTGCATCCGGCTGTCCGCATGATGCAAACAAAAGGTCGCACGCATTATTGTCGCTCTGCTGCAAAGACCATTCTATTAACTCAGCAAACGTGAAATAACGTGCCCCTTCAAATTTTGACATCATGGGCGACCATGTCTCAGCGTCCAGGCTATCCTTGTGTACAAGAACAGAGTCGCTCAGTGACAGACCTTTCTTGTGCAAGTAGTCTGCTACGTATAAAGCCTGTGGAAATTTCATGACGCTGTGCATGGCAAAAACACTATTCTCCTGATGACCGCAATATAAATCCCCATTCATCATGCTTGCCCCAAATGAAAAACATGGAAATTGACCTTTCGCCTCTGTAGTCTGGATGTAAGCCAGGAAAAAGGTGAGAAGCAGAAAGTGTAGGATTTTGCTCACACGTCGAGTCCCTTCTGTGGGGTTGAATATGATTTGATATAACTTCATCTTCTCTTTATCTGTTTACTGAGTTATGGCCATTTTGATCACTCCATCTCGCTTCTGCTCAAAGAGTTCATAGGCTTCAGCTATCCTCTCCAACGGAAAACGGTGGGTGATGAGCGGTGTGGTGTCAATCTTTTCCTCCTTGATGAGTTGCAGGATTTCCTGGCAATCACATCCATCCACACCTCCCGTCTTAAAGGTAAGGTTCTTGCCGTACATCTGAGGCAGAGGCAGTACCTGTGGCTCATCATAAAGGGCAACAACAGTCACTATTGCATTGGGACGAGCACATTGCCAGGCCAGTTGGAAAGTGTCCTTACCACCAGCCACTTCCAGTACTCGGTCAGCACCTCCATGGTCGCTGTGCTGCATTACGAAGTCGGAACATTCATCTGGAGTCGTCAGCAATACATCGGCGTAATGCGCTTTAACGAAAGCCCGACGTTCAGCTGATTGCTCACAGACAATGATGCGCTTGGGATGTTTCAGCATGGTGCAAAGCAAAGTGCAGATGCCTGTAGGTCCTGCTCCGATAATCAACACAGTGTCATCTGTAGAGATTTCGCTGATACGTGCCGCCCAGAAACCCGTGGCGAGGATGTCACCCACAAACAACGCCTGTTCGTCTGTAACACCGTCGGGGATATGGTTCAGTCCCTGCTGTGCCAATGGTACACGAACATATTCCGTCTGACCGCCATCGATGCGGCAGCCAAGTGCCCATCCACCGTGTGGCGATGTACAGTTGTTCACATAGCCATGCTTGCAGTAGAAACATTCTCCACAGAAAGTTTCCACGTTCACCGTCACACGGTCGCCTTTACAGAATCCCCCGACTTCATTGCCCAGTTCTTCCACTACACCCACCATCTCATGCCCGACGGTGATGCCGGGCACAGCCCTTGGAACACTGCCATGCTTGATATGCAGGTCACTTGTGCAGATGCTGCTCATGGTCACACGAACTATGGCATCCGTAGGTTCCTGAATCATAGGCTTGGGCTTGTCAATCAATTCAAACCTGCCTTTATCTATATATGTATATGCTTTCATTATCTTAATCTATTTACAATATTATGATCAATGTTCCAGCAAGTAGAAGTATGGAACCTACAAGAGTCTTCCATGTGAAAGCTTCACCTAAGAAGAGGCCGCAAAGAGTATGGTCAGTACCAAACTACACTTATCTATTGGTACAACCTTGTTGACTTCGCCTATCTTCAAGGCATAGAAGGAGCATAGCAAAGATGCTCCCGTTGCAAAACCAGAAAGTATGAGGAATAGCCAACTCTTTGGTGTTATGGAGCTGATACCTCCCTGGCTATGAGTCAGGAATACCATGCCCCATGCCATCAGCAGAACCACCATGGTGCGGATGGCCGTAGCCAGATTGGAATCTACGCCTTCGATACCAATCTTTGCCAGTATGGATGTAGCTGCAGCAAAAACAGCAGAAAGAATTGCAAATATCAACCACATTTCTTTCATTTTCATTGTTAGTCTCTATTGTAAGCTTGATGAGTTGCAGAAATCTCATTGTCAAGTTCAATTTCAAGATAGCCAAATATCATCATTTAATGTGTTATTAGTGTTTAATATAGCGAGCCAACCCATAGACATAGCGACGGAATCCTGGTTTGTAGGCAAGGATGCGGTCAAACCACCCGATATGTTTGTCGGTAAATCTAACCACCATGCCCACATAAACCATGGCGAATAGTGTGCCAACGCCTACTATCTGCCATTGCCAAGATCCGAGCAAAAGAAAGCAGAGGATGACGGCAAGGATGACGAGTGAAGTGTCAACTCTTATCTTTGCTTTCGGAAACTCAAGACCTGTAACCTTGTGGATAGCAATCGTAATTCCTTCACCAGGCATAGTTACGGAACCACATTTAACCTCCATAGCAATGCCGATGCCAAGGATGGTACAACCGGCAATCTGTACCAAGGCGTTAATCCAGAGCGTATCGGACAGGAGCCACTGTGTCAGATACATGTTCAAGTCAATGAGCATACCGAAGAAACATCCGATAACGAGCTGGAACAGCTGTACCCACTCAAAGTTTCTTCTTAGTATCAGTATCTGTGCCACAACGAAGACGGCATTCATTAGTATGGTATAGGTACCGATGGTCCACTCCGGTACTGCGTCCATAAACTCGCCAGCACTCGCCATAACGTATGGTATGGTCGAGATCACGCTGCTACCAAGTTGACTCCTGACGCATACGGCTACTCCAAGCGTCATCACATAAAGCGAAATGAGAAGCAGAAAGTGCTGCCAGATAAATGAAATAATCTTATCTTTCATTTTTTGTACTGTCGAATTTATTCAAAAACATTTTTTTCTATCTTATACATTTGGCTTTATTCATATCTTGTTTATATTCTGTTTCCTTTACTTACGCAATGCCAAAAAGCTCAATCTCAAAAACGAGGGTGGAGCCCCCAGGGATGCCTGGTTGCGAGAACTTGCCATAACCCATTTCGGCAGGGATATAGACCTCCCATTTGTCGCCCACACACATCTGCTGCATGGCAATGATCCAACCTTCAATGAGATCACAGAGACGTATTGCCAATGGAGCACCGCCACGGCTGCTGTCAAACTGCTTGCCGTCGATGGTTCGGCCTGTGTAATGTGCAGTAACTATGTTTCGAGGCGTAGGATGCTTTCCGTCAGCCTTGCCCTCTGCCAACACCTTATAATATATACCCTTGGGGAGCGGTTTCACTCCCTCTTCCTGTGCTTTGTTAGCAAGCCAATCTTTATTAGCTTGTGCGTATTCTCTTTTATTCATTGTTCATTCAAAATTTGTTAGCAGATATACCACCAAGGCAATCTGCATGATGATTATTACAGGTATGCCATACTTGAATTTCTTGTGCATCGTCTTATGATGCCAAAGTCGCATACCTGCCCATGCTCCGATACTGCCACCTATGGCAGCCATCGTCAGCAGTGTAGCCTCTGATATGCGCCATTTGTTTTTCTTTGCCTTGTACTTGTCAATGCCGTACAAGAGGAATGTGGCAATGTTGATGGCAAGGAGAAAACAGATAATTTCTTCCATTTATCCGATGAATTCCTTGTTATTTACTCGGTTAACGTCCAACCATGATCGCCATGATAAATCATCTGCCGGGTCATGCCACCGTCGATGCAGATATTCTCGCCAGTGATGAATCCTGCCTTGTCGGAGCAGAGGAACAGCACCATATTGGCGATGTCCATCGGGTTGCCAACACGTCCTGCCGGCTGCTGCACCGCATCTGCGCCATCGTATTCCTTAAAGTCCGTATCAATCCATCCCGGAGAAATGGAGTTGACCCTTGCCTTGCCCCGAAGTGTAACGGCAAGGGCATGGGTAAGGGCGGCAATACCTCCCTTGGCAGCCGTGTAGCTCTCTGTCTGCGGCTGACTCATGCGGTCGCGCGAGGATGATATGTTTACTATCGATGCTCCCTCGGCAAGATACGGAGCGAGCAGCTTGACAAGATAGAAAGGTGCAGTAATCCCGACTGTCAAGGCATACTGAAACTCCTCCCACGTACATTCATCCAGCCCCTTCATCAGAGGAAGGGCATTATTGACTATGTAATCCACTTTGCCGTACTTGCCAATTATTTCATCGGCAAAGGTTTCCAGCACATTCTTCTGGGAGATGTCTCCAACGAAATGGTCGCCCGCACGCACATCAATGACCGCAACAGAAGCCCCTCTCTTTCGGAACTCCTCTGAGATACATTTGCCGATGCCATGCGCACCGCCTGTCACTATTACTACCTTATCTTTGTATTCCATTGCAGTTATCTTATTGTAGTCGACGTTCAATTATTGTTCCTGATTTCCAGAGTTTTTTTAATTACGAATCCTTATTGACATTTTGTTTGTCCAATAGAGAAAAGATAAGCATTCTCGTCAACAAAAGCCTGATGATATGGGCATCGTCGCAAGGAAGTTACCATTCCCAGCCTTCGCCCTCAGCAGTTCGTCTTTGCTTATTGGTAATGCCATATATTTCTTTCCTGTTCAGCGTCACCTCATATTGTTCAGTATTCACGTCTATCTGACATTTCGGTGCAAAGGTACGATTTTTTATTGAAAAACGATGCGATTTCCATAAAAATCGCATATAACAAGACAAACAAATATCTTGCATGGCTGGCATCATGTGGCGAATGTTTTGTTACCTTTTTAAAAAAACGAGGCAAAGGTAAACAATAATTTGGACTACGCAATACGCCATCGTGGAGACGCTTACAAACGCACGTTGTTGCTCTGTCGCAAATTAATGTTAAAATCGCAAAAAAATCCAATGTCATTCGAAAAATAATTGTTATTTTTGCGGCATAAAATAATCAGCAGACTTTTAGATGATATGAAGAATTTGCTTATTTCCCTGCTGCTCTGTATCCTGGCAATGGGAGCACAGGCACAACTGAAACCTCGTGTGGTGATCTTGACTGACATCGGACAACCGGATCTTGAACCTGATGATACGGAGTCGCTGGTGCATCTGCTTTGCTATGCCGACCAACTGGAGATTGAGGGTATCATCACCTCGACGGGCTGGAACTGCGACCCTTATCCCACGAAGAGCGCTGCCTATCGTGATTCGGTGGTAGAGGCTTACGGGGCGGATGTGCATAACCTGATGAAACGATCTGACCAAATGGCTTTTCTCAGCTTAGAGAAAGAGAACGGTTGTCAGAAGATGGGCTACTGGCCAAGTGTGGAGTACATTCGTAGCCGGAGTGTGATGGGTAGTCAACGGGCTGGCATCAAGGTGATTGGCAGCGACAACGACAGCGAGGGTAGCGAACTGATTATCCGTCTGGCTGACGAGAAGGATGAGCGCCCCATCTGGGTTTGTGCGTGGGGTGGTGCCAACACATTGGCTCAGGCGATCTGGAAGGTGAAGCAGACGCGCACGCCCGAACAGCTGAAGGCGTTTCTGCATAAGCTCCGTCTATACACCATCACTGATCAGGATATGGTGTATGCAATGCGCATGGATCTGGCATACAGCTCTCATCAGTGGATGCGCAGGGAGTTTGCCAGAGATCTTCTGTTTGTGTGGGATGAAGGCACATGGCAGTTGCAATGCGGTCTCGGACAGGATTACTGGCAGCTGATCAGAACGCAGATTCAGGGACATGCCACTTTGGGCAGACAGTATCCTGATTATAAATATGGTGTGGAGGGTGATACACCTTCGTTTCTGAACGTAATTCCCAATGGTCTGCACAATCCTGAAGAACCGATGCAGGTGGGTTGGGGCGGTTTTCATATTTGGACAATGACCAAGGACTCGACAACCTGTGCGTGGACCAGTTGGCAGGAGCCTGTGAAGAGCATCTCGGAAACGTATTACAGACAGTTCTATCCTTCACAACTTAACGACTTCATCGCCCGCATCGAATGGGCTGAGAAGGGACAGGGTAACCGCAATCCGGTAGCTGTCGTCAATGGTGAGAACGGAACTGATGCTATCGTCATCATGGCAAAAGCTGGGCAGACCATCAGTCTCGACGCTTCTGCGTCATTCGACCCCGATGGTGATGGGCTCACCTTCAAATGGTGGCAGCAGGATGGTATCAGTCAGGCAAAGGCAACTGTCAGCAATGCCACTTCTTCGACAGTTAAAGTGGACATGCCAACAACTTTTGCAAACGATGAGATTCACATCATCTGCGAGGTACACGACCAAAGCAAGTACGCCTTGCCCGCTTATCGCAGAGTCATCATCAAACCGACAGAATGACGAATTTGAAATAGGTGCAGGAAACCTACTTACCGATGCAGAAGTGGGAGAAGATGTTGGAGAGGACTTCGTTTGAGGTAATGATACCACGACCTGTGATTTCTGACATGGATTCAAGACATGAACGGAGGTCTTCGCTCAGTAAATCGGCACTGATGCCAAGGTCTATGCCTTCTATGGTGCGCATCATGCTCTCATGGCTTCTCTGCAGCGACTCATAATGGCGCGACGAGGTGACTACTACATCATTGGCGGTGACTGACTGTATGTCGGCGGCTTCGAAAATCATGTCTTGAAGGCTGTCGATATTTTCTCCACAACGAGCAGATATGCCGATAACGGGAATGTCTTTCAATTCTTCCTTTAGACTTTCGACAAGATTTTTCCGGTCTGTCTTGTTGTTCACCACGATTAGCTGGCTGTTGCGGCATCGTTGTGTCATTTCAGCTGTTTCGCTGGCTGTGGGCATCTCATCTACGACCCACAACACCACTGTAGCTTCGTTGAGTTTCCGATAGGTCAGCCCTATGCCTATCTGTTCTATCTCATCGGTTGTGGTGCGTAGTCCGGCTGTGTCGATGAATCTGAACGTTACACCACGTATGTCGATGGCATCCTCTATGATGTCGCGGGTGGTGCCATGGACATCGCTCACTATTGCCCTTTGTTCGCCGAGAATGGCATTGAGCAAGGTGCTCTTTCCTACATTTGTCTTTCCTACAATGGCAACCGGAACACCTTTCTTTATTGCCTGTCCGGATGCGAAGGAGCTTATCATTTTGACAATGCGGCTGTCTATCTCTTCTGCAAGTTGGCGGAGCTGGGAGCGGTCGGCAAACTCCAGTTCTTCATGGTCGCTGAAGTCGAGTTCGAGTTCAAGCAGAGAGGTCATTTTGAGAAGCTGGTCGCGAAGCAAGGAAAGGGTATTGGTAATATTGCCACGCAACTGTCCGAGGGCAATGTGATGGGTCGCCTCATTGGTAGAGGCTATCAAGTCGGCAACGGCTTCTGCCTGGCTAAGGTCAAGTTTCCCATTACAGAATGCCCTACGGGTGAACTCTCCAGGCTGTGCCTGACGACAGCCTGCACTGATGAGCAATTGCATAACCCTTGAGAGAATATAGCGCGAGCCATGGCAGGAAATCTCTGTAGAGTCTTCGCCGGTGTATGAATGAGGTTTACGGAAAATACTTACAAGTACCTCATCAACTATATCATTGTTTGTGCCAACAATGTTGCCATAAACGATGGTATTGGGTGAAGCATCCTGCAAGTTTCGACTGAAGATGCTGTCGGTAAGACTGATGGCATCAGGTCCGGAAACCCTGATGACGCCAATGGCACCTCCTGCAGCCGTTGCCACGGCGCAGATGGTGTCGTTGTTGTCTATGTCTATCATATATGTCTTTTCAAATTCTTTCGAGAACCTTCTTTATCAGGACGTCGATGGTGTTATTATAATTGAGTTTCACGTTCTTGGCCCTTCTGTTGGCTATTACCATGCAACAGGTTAAGGCACGATGGCCCATAAGCTTGGCAAGACCTGCTATTGCACTTCCCTCCATCTCGAAGTTTGTAACGCGGAGTCCTTCGTGTTCAAACGTTACTATCTTTTCATTGAGATGCGGGTCGGCAAGAGGAAGCCTGAGCTCGCGTCCTTGAGGTCCGTAGAAGCCTCCACAGGATATGGTAATACCACGTACCATATCGTCGGCAGCTATGCTTTGTAGCAGGTCTGAATCGTTGTCCACAACATAAGGTGCACAAAGTTGCGGATTCCAAATGACATGAGCCTTGAACGCGTCTTCGAGACTGAGGTCACACACCTCATTGCGCCTGGCATAGAAGTTGAGAAGTCCGTCGAAGCCGATGCTCTTCTGTGAGGCGATGAAAGTGCCAGAGGGTGTGTATGGCTGCAGGCCGCCGCAGGTACCTATGCGGACGATTGTCAAGCTGCGTGGAGTTTCATGTTCCTCGCGCGTAGAAAAATCGATATTTGCAAGCGCATCGAGTTCGTTGAGTACAATGTCTATATTGTCGCAGCCTATGCCTGTACTCAATACGGTTATGCGTTTGTTTAAGTATGTGCCCGTTATGGTGTGGAACTCACGGTTGGATATTTCACATTCTACGTTGGAGAAATATGATGCAACGAGATTTACACGGCCTGGGTCACCTACGAGGATGACACGGTCAGCAAGCTGTTCTGGACGAAGATGAAGATGGAAGACACTGCCATCTTCATTGATGATGAGTTCTGACTCAGCGAAGTATTTTTTTGTTTTCTGCATTGCGTATATCTTTTTCCAAGTTGTTTGACTCTTGTTGAAGTTTTTCCAGTTCTGTCTCAAGGGAGAGTATCTCTTGGCGGAGTGTGGCCCGGTCTGACTCGTTGGCCTTGGCGTAGTAGTTGCGGTCGGTATCGAGTCGGGTGGTCAATTCACTGATTTTCTCTTTCATTTCACAAAGGGTGTTAAAACGGGAGGCATTGCCCTCTGCACGAAACTGTGTTGGGGAATGGTAGACCACATTATCGTTGATAACAAACGAAAGGCGTGAGGCAGATACTTTCTCCTCGTTTTCACTCCGGCTAATGGCGGTCTGAAGGCGTTTCAATGCTTTATCCCGCTCTGTTCCATCGCCCCACGTGGCTGAGATGGCATCAATTCGGGCATAGCTTGAGAGTAGTTCATAATCAATTGATGAGTCGTAGGTTTCGCGTAGCTCAGTTGGTATGAAGGTGTAGATACATGCTTTGCCTTCGGGCTGGTTACGGTCGGTGGCAAACCATGCTATGCGGTCGTATTCGTCGACAATGTAAAGAATATCGTTGGAAGTGGAACAGAATGGCGTGCCCACTATTTCCGGACTCAGGAACTTATTGTAGTCAGCACTGTAGCGTGTGACGTAGAGGTCGAATCCTCCAATGCCTTCATCGCTCTTTGCCGCGAAGTAGAGCGTGGTGCCATCGGCCATGACAAACGGATTGGCGAAAACAGCTTTCTCTCCAAGCGTTTCAAGTCCTTCCAGTTTGGCGGGCTCGGTCCATTGTCCATCAATGAGGTCGCAGGAGCATAGTATGGAGTCGCGGTTTACGAGGTATGCCTTGTTGCCCATCTCATTGACGAAAGCCATTCCTTGGCATGTGGGTGAGATGTCGGTAGCCTTACAAAAAGAACCTGTCTCAGATGGTATCTTCAAGAAATCATGTAGCTGTTGCTTGTCAACCACTGTACTATCTACGAATACAATTTTCTGTGTGGCGTATGTCATTTCCTCCAGTTTTGCATTCCGTAGTATCTCTGCCTCTGTAAGTTTCGGCTCCTTAGCCTTTTTCTTTTTTTTCTGGGCGAATGTGGTTGAGGGAGTAAGGGCGAGAAGGGCAATAAGTGCTGATATGATATATATATGTTTCCTGTTCATTGTCGTTTTTAAGGATGAAAATTGGGCATGAGGTGACGCTCTATTGCGTCACCTCACGTGGGGATTAATAGGCAAAGAGAGGATAATTCTTCATTGTCTCGTTCACCTTAGCGCGAACTCGTGCTATTGTCTGCTCATTCTCCGGGTCGTT
This sequence comes from Prevotella sp. P2-180, assembly GCF_002251435.1. GTDB lineage: Bacteria > Bacteroidota > Bacteroidia > Bacteroidales > Bacteroidaceae > Prevotella. Next base: position 99,820 of record NZ_NPJI01000034.1, on the reverse strand, counting down.
GAGCACCTCTTCGATGAGTTCTGCAATAAGCACCATAAGGTCTTCTTTGGCACCGCGTGTGGTGATAGCTGGTGTACCAAGACGGATTCCGCTGGTCTGGAATGCGCTACGAGAGTCGAATGGCACCATGTTCTTGTTTACGGTGATGTCTGCTGCCACGAGTGCGTTCTCAGCCACCTTACCGGTGAGGTCGGGATATTTAGAGCGCAGGTCGACAAGCATGGAGTGGTTGTCGGTGCCGCCGCTGACGATGGTGAAACCGCGTTTTACGAGCTCGTCGGCAAGTACGGCAGCGTTTTTCTTCACCTGTGCTGCCCATTCCTTGAATTCTGGTTGTAGAGCCTCGCCGAATGCCACTGCCTTGGCTGCGATGACATGCTCAAGCGGTCCTCCTTGCTGGCCTGGGAATACGGCCGAGTTGATCAGCTGGCTCATCATCTTTGTCACACCCTTTGGAGTCTTCAGTCCCCATGGATTTTCAAAGTCCTTGCCCATGAGGATGATACCTCCGCGTGGACCACGAAGTGTCTTATGTGTGGTAGAAGTGACGATATGAGCATATTTCACCGGGTTGTCGAGAAGTCCTGCAGCAATGAGTCCTGCTGGATGAGCCATGTCTATCATAAGAAGAGCACCTACCTTGTCGGCAATTTCACGCATACGCTTGTAATCCCATTCGCGGCTATATGCAGAGCCACCGCCGATGATGAGCTTTGGCTTGTGTTCGAGTGCGAGACGTTCCATCTCGTCATAGTCGACACGTCCTGTTTCTGGGTTGAGGTCGTAGCCCACTGGGTTGTAGAGGATACCTGATGTGTTTACGGCAGATCCGTGTGAGAGGTGACCGCCATGTGCAAGGTTAAGTCCCATGAAGGTGTCGCCTGGTTTCAGCACGGCGAGCAATACTGCGGCATTAGCCTGTGCGCCGGAGTGTGGCTGCACGTTGGCATATTCAGCACCAAAGAGTTTACATACGCGGTCAATGGCAAGTTGTTCTACTTCGTCAACAACCTGGCATCCACCATAGTATCTTTTTCCGGGATATCCCTCAGCATACTTGTTGGTGAGGTATGAGCCCATGGCTTCCATTACCTGGTCGCTAACAAAATTTTCGGACGCGATGAGCTCTATGCCTTTGAGCTGGCGCTGATGCTCACGTTCGATAAGGTCAAAAACCTGTTGATCTCTTTTCATTTGAAATATATTTTATTAATTAAAAAATTTAAGTTTCTCGTTTGCTCAACAAGGCCCTACTTCCAAGATTTTAGACGAGCTGAACCTTGGTTATGTCCTGTTCTTTTTCGCAATAGTGGCATTTAAGGGTGCCCCTCTCTTTGTCGACAATATGGAAAAGGGTGTCCATGGGTTCGTTGTTGGTGATGCACTTGGGATTGTTGCATTTCACGATACCACGCAAGAGGTCTGGAGTGGTGACGGTTTTCTTTTCCACCACTTCATAGTCTTTTATGATGTTTAACACCACATTGGGTGCAAGAACGGATAGACGCGATATTTCCTCGTCGGTGAAGAATTTGTCGGCCACCTTGATGATTCCCTTACGTCCTATCTTCTTTGAGCGAAGATTGCAACCGACGGTTACGGGGGTCGTAAGCTCGTTGAGATGAAGAAGCTGCAACACTTCGTAGGTCTTTTCTGCAGGTATATGGTCGATGACTGTTCCATTCTCAATGGCAGTCACCATAATTTCGTTCTTTGCCATAGATATATTATTTTTGTTGACTCGTCATCTTAATTTATTATACTCTTATCGTTTCTCACTTCATCCAGAGTGATGCCGAGCACATCGCAGAAGATAGCCTGGCGGGCGAAGAGGCCGTTGCCGGCTTGCTGGATGTAATAAGCGTGCGGGTCGTTGTCCACGTCGTATGCTATCTCGTTCACTCTTGGCAGCGGGTGCAGCACCTTCATGTTCGGCTTGGCGTTTGTAAGCATGTCGGCACGAAGGATATAGATGTTTTTCACCCGCTCGTATTCCATCAGGTCGCTGAAGCGTTCCTTTTGGACGCGTGTCATATATAGAATGTCGGCATCGGCAATGACCTTTTCGTTGAATGCAGTGTGTTCTTGATATTTGATACCATGCTCCTTGCAGTATACCTTATACTCATTGGGCATGGAGAGCTCCTTTGGAGCCACAAAATGGAAGGTGGGATTGAAATGGCGCATGGCCATGAGCAGGGAGTGCACTGTGCGCCCGTATTTCAGGTCGCCCACAAGATAGATGTTGAGATTCTCAAGTGTTCCCTGAGTCTTGTAGATGGAATAGAGGTCGAGCATACACTGCGAAGGATGCTGATGGGCTCCGTCGCCGGCATTGACAATAGGCACCGGGGCCACTTCGCTGGCATACTGCGCAGCTCCTTCGATATAATGCCTCATAACTATCACGTCGGCATAGTTGGACACCATGAGTATGGTATCCTTAAGTGTTTCTCCCTTGGTACCACTGGTGATTTTGGGGTCGGCAAAACCTATAACACGTGCGCCAAGGCGGTTGGCTGCGGTTTCAAAACTCAGTCGTGTTCTTGTAGAAGGCTCAAAAAAGAGCGTCGCCACGACCTTTCCCTTTAGCAGCTCCCTGTTGGGATGCCGCTCAAATTCCTGTGCCATCTCAATCATGTATAGAATCTTCTCGCGAGTGAGGTCGGCTATGGTCACAAAATTATGTTTTTCCATCAGAAAAATTTGATTATTCGTTTTTTTCGACCGCTAAGGTACACATATTTTCGCATTTATCGCACAAAAATTACAGAAAATCGCAATATTTTTTCGTTATATCAATAAAAACAAGTATTTTTGCAGTCGATATTCAGTTTTTAGAAGAAAAAAGTGACTTAATTATGGATAAAAAAATTGTCCATCTGCTATGGACCATGCTTGTCGTGGCCGTAATTTCGGCCGCTGGCTTATTCTATGCCATCGCCGAAGGATGGATAGGATATATGCCCCCTATTGAGGACTTGCAAAACCCTATCAACAGATTTGCCACGCAGGTGTATTCTGCCGACGGAAAACTTATGGGCACATGGAACTACAATAAGGAAAACCGTATTTGTGTTGACTATTCGCAGCTCTCGCCTCACTTGGTGAAGGCTCTCGTGGCTACGGAAGACGTGAGGTTCTACGAACATTCGGGCATTGATTTCAAGGCTTTGGGAAGAGCAATAATAAAAAGAGGTATCCTCGGACAGAAAAACGCTGGAGGAGGGTCGACCATCACACAGCAACTTGCAAAACAGCTATATTCGGGAAAAGCGGAAAACGTGACCGAACGTGTCATGCAGAAACCTATAGAATGGGTTATCGCCGTGCAGCTGGAGAAAAATTATACCAAAGACGAGATAATTGCAATGTATCTCAACTATTTCGACTTCCTACACAACGCCGTGGGAATAAAGACAGCTGCAAACACTTACTTCGGAAAGGAGCCCAAAGACCTGAACATTAATGAGGCTGCCACTCTCATCGGACTTTGCAAAAACCCATCGTACTACAACCCGGTGAGAAACCCTGAAAGATGCAGGGAAAGAAGAAATGTGGTGCTCGGACAAATGATGAAGGCTGGATACCTCTCCGAGGCTGAGTATGACTCCTACTCCACCCGACCGCTCAACCTGAACTTCCACGTGGCTGACCACAAAGACGGAATAGCGGCTTACTTCCGCGACTTCCTCAGAAGGTATCTCATGGCTAAAAGACCGGAAAGAAGCAACTACCCTTCGTGGAACATAAATAAATATGTACAGGACTCCATAAACTGGAATAACGACCCTCTATACGGATGGTGTAACAAAAACACAAAAAAGAACGGAGAACCTTATAACGTTTATACCGACGGACTGAAAGTGTATACCACTATCGACTCAAGAATGCAGAGATATGCCGAGGAAGCGGTCAACGAGCACGTGGTGAAATTCCTACAACCTGCTTTCAACAAGGAAAACAGAGGAAAGAAAAACGCTCCTTTCTCAGGAAAACTGACAGCTAAGCAGTTTAACGACATTCTCGGACGCTCGGTGAAACAAAGCGAGAGATATAGGGTCATGAATAGCCAAGGGGCTACGTACGACGAGATATACAAGTCGTTTCATACTCCCACAAAGATGAGCATCTTCACATATCATGGTGAGGTGGACACCACCATGACGCCAATCGACTCGATAAAATACTACAAATCGTTCCTCAGGTGCGGATTCATGAGCATGTCGCCCATTAATGGAGCCGTAAAGGCTTACGTGGGAGGATTGAACTTCATACACTTCAACTACGACATGTGTACCGAGGGAAGACGACAGGTGGGTTCGACCATAAAGCCTTTCCTCTATTCTCTTGCAATGGAAAACGGATTCTCGCCTTGCGACCTCGCACCTAACGTACAGCAGACATATGTGGTGGCAGGACAGAACTGGACTCCACGCAACTCAAGCAGACGCAGATACGGGGAAATGGTGACACTGAAATGGGGACTGGCACAGTCAAACAACTGGATAACGGCATACCTCATGAGCAAGCTTAACCCGCAGGCCTTCGTGACCCTGCTGAAGGAATATGGCTTCAGCAGCCCGGACATTCATCCATCAATGTCGCTATGTCTCGGACCTTGTGACCTTACCGTGGCGGAAATGGTTAGCGCATACACGACTTTTGCTAACCATGGCATCAGGTGTGCCCCACTCTACGTGACCAAGATTGAGGACAACGAAGGTAACATCATAGCACAATTCCAACCTAGAATGAACGAGGTGATTAGCGAGGAAAGCGCTCACAAAATGTTGTATATGCTGAAAGGAGTGGTCGATGGCGGTACTGCCGGAAGACTGAGGTTCAGATATAACTTCACCGGTGAGATAGCTGCCAAAACCGGTACGACAAACAACAATAGCGACGCATGGTTTATGGGTGTCACACCTACCCTCGTCAGCGGTGTATGGGTTGGAGGAGACGACCGTGACATACACTTCGACTCCATGCAGATGGGACAGGGTGCCACCATGGCTCTGCCTATATGGGCGTACTACATGAGAAAGGTGTATAACGACCCAAGACTCGGATATAACGAAAACGCCATTTTCGACCTGCCAGAAGGGTATAACCCTTGCGAGATGTCGGAATATGACGTCAGCATGCCGAACGACATAGAGGAGGTGTATGAATAACTCATGCAAATATAAAAAACAATAATATATATATAATGTAAGGATTATGAAAAAATTACTGCCTATAGTACTTGCAGCTTCACTGATGGCCGCATGTAACACTCCGGAAAAGATTTCGTATTTCCAGAATGTACCGCTGAATACATACGAGACCATCGGAGCTGACAATAACATAAGACTGAGGCCGCAAGACCAGATTTCTATTATTGTGACCACAAAGGACGCTGAGATTACCTCGATCTTCAATCTCTCACGCTCACAGTATCGTGCCGGTTATACAGAACTAAGGCCCGACTACCAAGGTGAGGTGTCGGGATATACGCTCGACTCAAAAGGGGAAATTGACTTCCCTATTATTGGCAGGATAAAGATTGGAGGACTGACCAGAAGTGAAGTGGCGCAGAAAATAAAAAACAAAATAATTGAAGCGAAAATGGTGAAGGACCTGGTAGTGACGGTTGAGTTCCTCAACCTTTATTTTTCTGCCGTGGGAGAAGTGAAGAAACCGGGAAAATATGCCATCACAAGAGACCGTATCTCGCTGCTTGAGGGATTGGCAATGGCGGGCGACCTGAACATTATGGGACGAAGGGATGCCATTTACGTGATAAGGGAGGAAAACGGACAAAGGGTGTCGCACGAGGTGGACATCAGGAAGAAGGAACTGTTTGAATCTCCCGTGTATTATCTCAAGCAGAACGACGTGATATATGTCGTGCCGAATGAAGTGCGCGCCGGTCAGTCGACACTTAACGACAATACCCTGCTGTCCACCAGCTTCTTCCTCAGAAGCGGCTCTTTCCTCACGTCGCTGGGCTATCTGTTGTTTAAATAAAAGGAGTTAACTTCTTTAACTTAATAAATGAGGAGTGAGAAATCCCACTTCTCGTATTTAGAAACAGATAACTATTACAACAATAATGGACAATATCACAAGAAAAATTGCAGATCTGCTGCAACTGCCGACAAGGAGCGTGGAAAACACTCTTGAACTGCTTAAGGAAGGATGTACAATACCTTTTATCGCAAGATACAGAAAGGAACGTACTGGTTCGCTCGACGAGGTACAGATAGCGGCTATCAGCGACTTCAACAACAAACTCACTGAACTCGAGGCACGGAAAACCACCATCCTCAAAACCATTACCGAACAAGGAAAGCTGACGCCGGAACTGGAAAAAAGAATAAGGGAATGTGAAGACGCGGAAATACTTGAAGACATCTATCTGCCGTACAAGCCTAAGCGTCGAACCAAGGCTCAAGTGGCTCGCGAACAGGGACTCGAGCCTCTGGCTACCCTTATTTGTCTCGGACGAGAATCTGACCCCATGGCTGCAGCAAAACGATTTGTAAAAGGAGATGTGAAAACGGCTGCCGATGCCATCAAGGGTGCTCAATATATCATTGCCGAAATGGTGAGCGAAGACGAAAAGGCACGCCAAACTGTCAGAAGGTCGTTCGAACGCGAAGCCACCATCTGCTCTAAAGTGGTGAAGGAAAAGGCAGATAACGAGGAAGCTGCAAAATACCGAGACTATTTCGACTGGAAAGAACCTCTCAAACGCTGCCCTTCACACCGTTTGCTCGCCATGAAAAGAGGAGAGGCTGAGGGCATATTGCGAATTTCCATCTCAACCGACGACGGCGACTGCCTCTTCAGACTCCGCAGAAGCCGCGTCAACGGGAAAGGACCATGCGCAAGACTAATGGAGGAAGCAGTAGACGACAGCTATAAGCGACTAATAGAACCTTCAATAGAAAACGAGTTTGCAGCCAGAAGCAAGGAAAAGGCAGACGAAGAAGCAATAAAGGTGTTTGCCGAAAACCTTCGACAACTCCTCATGTCGGCTCCTCTCGGACAAAAAAGGGTGATGGGTGTAGACCCTGGATTTCGTACTGGATGCAAGGTGGTGTGTCTCGACCAGCAAGGCAACCTGCTCCACTACGAGGCAATATTCCCCCATCAGCCTGTATCAAAGACAAGGGAAGCTGCAGCTGCCGTGGAACGCTTGGTGGAGCTATATGGAGTGGAAGCAATAGCCATAGGCAACGGCACTGCAAGCCGTGAGACTTCGGCGTTCATAAAGTCAATAAAGTTCATACATAATGTAAAGCAGTTCGTGGTGAGCGAAGACGGTGCGTCGGTGTATTCTGCTTCGAAAATTGCAAGAGAGGAATTTCCCGACAAGGATGTCACAGTCAGAGGGGCGGTGAGCATTGCGAGACGACTCATGGACCCACTGGCAGAACTCGTGAAGATAGACCCGAAGAGCATCGGAGTGGGACAATACCAGCACGACGTTGACCAGTCGAAGCTGAAGAAGACGCTCGACCTGACTGTAGAGAGTTGCGTAAACACCGTGGGAGTGAACCTCAACACCGCAAGCCAACATCTGCTAACCTATGTCAGCGGACTCGGCCCTACCCTCGCGAAAAACATCGTGGACTTCCGACGAGACAACGGCCCGTTCACCAACCGTAACCAATTGAAAAAAGTGCCGAGGCTCGGTCCTGTGGCTTTCCAGCAATGTGCAGGATTCCTAAGAATACCCGAGTCAGCCAATCCACTCGACAACAGTGCCGTACATCCTGAATCGTACAAGATTGTGGAGAAGATGGCAAAAGACAATGGCTGCACTGTGCTACAGCTGATGAAAGACGCGGAAAGGAGGAAAACCATCGACCTGAAAAAATACGTCACCGAAACCATTGGCATGCCAACACTCAATGACATAATGAAAGAACTGGAAAAACCTGGACTGGACCCAAGAAACCAGATTGAGGAGTTTGACTTTGCTGAAGGCATCAATACCGTAGACGACTTGAGGGAGGGCATGGAGTTACCTGGTATAGTCACAAACATCACCAATTTCGGCGTGTTTGTAGACATTGGCGTACACCATGACGGGCTCATCCATATTTCCCAGCTCGCCGACCGATATGTCAGCGACCCCAACGAAGTGGTGAAACTTCATCAACATGTAAGGGTTAGAGTGATGGAAGTGGACAGAAAAAGAAACAGAATATCACTGAAGAAGATATCCCAGTGATTCGAGGAAATAAAACCTGGCAAACATCTGTCTTCCATTCAAGGCCGCCTAGATACAAACAATAAATATTTATGAGAAAGAAAAGCAGAGAGATGGGTGCCGACTGGGCACTTGAGGTGATGGACAAGGCTCCATATATTACAGCGAGTATGGCAGATGGCGACGGAATGCCTTATTCCGTTCCGCTGTCCTTGGCTCGCACCGACGAGAAAACATTTTATTTCCATTGTGCCACAGAGGGAAAGAAGTTGGACATACTGCGGGAGAAACCACGCGTATGCCTTACAGCCGTGAGCAAATGCAAGCCTACGGTAGGTCCGAAAGACGGAAGTTTCACACTGGAATTCAAGTCTGCCATTGCATTTGGCAAGGCGGAAATAGTTGCCGACGACAACGAAAAGCGTGAGGCACTCCGCGCAATTTGCCAACGTTTCCTGCCCAACCACATGGATGCTTTCGACGCTGCCGTGGCGCGGAGCATGTCGCGCACTGCCGTGGTACGCATCACACTGACTGAGCCTCCTGTGGGCAAGCGCAAGCAGTATGACGCCAACGGGGACGAGATGAAATACGGGCGAATGGAATAATAGTCGAGTTGACAAGGAGACCCGCGAAAAAACCTTGTCACGCTTGTCACGCTGTCACACTTACGTCCACTGCTACGCAACCCCAGAGGAACAACCCTACGTATTGTATTAGCGACTACATTTTGAACTTGTTTTACATCCGCGGTTTGTCGCCAAATGGGCGGCGGGCAGCGGATGAAAAGCGTCAGGCGGGGAAATTTTGCGCGCCAGTTAGGCAACAAATTTTCCTCAGTTGGAAAGCGGTTGAGCTGGGGTGAGGCGTGACAGCGTGACAAGCGTGACAAGGGTTTTTCGAGAGTGTCACTTTGTGAATTTTACTTACTATATTTACTTCTCTTTTATATATATAATATATTATATATATAAAAGAGAACTATTATATGCGGAAGAGTGGATAGGAAAAAAAGGTTGTCACGCTTGTCACACTGTCACACTTATCAATAAAAGTTTTCGACTTTTCCTTTGACATTTCACTCTTTTGCACTACCTTTGAATAAGGTAGGCTGCGTCTCGGAAATAAAAATAAAAGTTTTTCGACTTTTATTTTGTATTTCACTCAACTTGCACTACCTTTGCATCCACCTAATATAAACATAGAATTATGAGCGAGAAAATAATAATACCTATTGTGGGCATGCGCTTCAGCAAAGTCTTTAAGGGCTTGACCAAGGACGAGGCAACAAAGAAATCAGAAGAGCTTCTCGAAGGCATCTCTACGGGAGAACGTGTGGTGCTGATGGCTGAGAACGACAATCCACACGACCCGCTGGCAGTGATTTCCTACATGAAGGGCGACTTCTACGGATGGGTGAAAGCGGCACAGAAAAACATCGTGCGACTGCTGATGAAGGACGACCAGGTGGTGGCCACTTATGTCTGCGGAAGCCATGTCACCTACTTCGTGGAGATAGAGACCGAAGGACCTCTGGAACTGCACTGGGAAAAGCTCTACTCCATGGACACATGTCCGCTGAACGACAGAATAGTCACGTCGATGCCTTTGGACGAGCGACGCATTGCCGCCGAGGAAAGCGAGTTTCGCCGACTGCTTGCTGAGGTGAAAAGAACAAACCTCCATTCGGCGGAGGTTTGCTCATGTGGAGACCTCGATTCTGTCGAGGGTTGCTCATGTAGTGACCTTCATTCGATGAAGGTTTCCTCATGTAGTGACCTCCATTCTAATGAGGTTACTAAACTTCGAGCGGCGTTCATGGATTGCGCCGAGCGCATGGTGGAGAGCTTGGGCTGCTCACTCTCGCGGGAGTCGGAACTGACAATGAGTTATGTTGCCACGTCGCTTATGATGCTTGTTGCCGACCCGAAGTCGAAAGAATGGGGCGGTGAGAAACTGGAGCAACTTGCGGAGAAAGCCGAGCGCAAGGCTGCCGACACCACACGCGACACAGGCGAAGCCATTTTCAACACTATGCTTGACAGTGCACTCAACGACACAGTGATGTTCGACAGGTATGAGCACTCCAAGGGGTGTGAGATTGGAAAAATGAAAGTCACTCAAAGGAGGAAATGTGCAGGTGAACTGAAAGAGTGGCTAAGGACTATGGCAAGTCTCTACGACCTGCTCACTCCGCTTGAAGACAAAAACTGGAAGGAGTTGGCGGCACAAATAAGGTATCTCGCGCTCGCGCGTACCGATTTATATAGAGTGATGGCAGCCATCGCCTTGGTGAAGAAACTGGAGGACAGCGGCGAGAAGAGTGCCTACAAGGGAAGAAAGGAAGAAACTCTCTTCACCACCGAGGAGGAATGTCGCAAAAAGGCAGAGGAAATGAAGGCTTTGTTGGGCGACAAGGTGAAAATAGGGTTAGACACCAGCGCGGAGAATCCGTTGTCATGTGCTGTGGTTGACATCGTGAAGAAAAAATGGAAGGTCGCAAATCCCAACACCCCAGCTCTAATCCGCTTCCTAACCCAATATTGCGGCATTGAACTGAAGAAGCAAGAAAAGTCGGTAAGCAACAAACTGCGCGATTTATTCCGCTAAGTTGCGAAAAATAAGGGATAAAACAGCAGCAAAATTCATCAAACACAAGCATATTCAAAAACATATTTCGGCATATTTATAAGCATAAAAACACACGAGGAAAAACAGAAAAAAGAGTGTACCTTTGCGGCAGAATCCTGCGAATAGTTTGCAGGAAAATAAAATTTTTCAAAAACATGAGTACATATAGAATACACACAGTGATGGGCATCAAGATGATGCACCTCGTGAAAAGCCGCGAAGAGTACCTTCGCCTTAGAAACAGTGGCAACCAGATTGCCAACGTTAGTGAAGCCAGAAATGGCAACATTGAAGCCAAGAGAGATCTTGTGCAGATGAACTATTCTTGTCTGCCCGCCTCGGGAGGACTGCTGCGTGGAGCAACAAGGCAGTCGAACTCAGTGGGCATGGACCTCGACTTCGACCCCATGCGTCCCGACTACGACCAGCTGATGGCTGAACTGCCGGCGAAGGTCATCGAAAAGAAGGACGAGCTCGGTCTCCTGATGCTCGAGCGTTCTGCCACGAAGGGATTCCACGTCGTGTTCCGCCGAAGAACCGAAATGAGCCAGGTGGAGAACCTCGAGTGGGCAAGCCGACTCATCGGAGTGGAGTTCGACAAGGGAGCAAAGGACATCACACGAGTGTTCTACACCACCACCGCCAGCGACGACGACCTTCTCTTCCTCGACGACGACCTCTTCACCGGAGGCGAGCCGACAGACGAAAGCCCCTCGGCAGTGCAGGCTCTGCTCGAAAAGTCGAGGGCAAGGACAGCCGAGCTGAAAGCCGCTGCCCAACTGAAAGCCGCTGAGGGAAAAGACCCTGACGAAAACGCCAGCCCCGCCGTTTCAACCGACAGCCCTTCTGCTTCGGAAGGCTATTTGGGCTTCTCGTGGAAACAGATTATCGACAAGTACTTCGACCTCTACAACAACGGCAAGGAGCCTTCGGCTGGCAACCGAAACACCCTCACCTTCGAACTGTCGCAGGCTCTTGCCCCGCTGGTTGACTATAACGCCGACCGACTGCTCGCCATCGTGCCCCGCTACGACTCGCTGCCCGAACAGGAGTGGCGCACAACGGTGACCAATGCCTTGCAGAAGCGCTGGAAAACCATGCCCCGACGCACCTCGGAGGTGATGAAGGCACTGAAGAACGAGGAACTGAAAAACTATCTCGGAGGCACTGCACTGATGCCTCCCGAGATGCCCAAGAAACTGCCCGCCGCACTGAAGCTCCTGACCAGCAAGGTGCCTGAGCCTTACAAGGCTTGCGTGGCTGAGGGCGTGTTCCCCGCACTTGCAGCCCATCTCCACGACGTGAAGTTCCGCTACATCGACAACACCGAGCGCGAGGCAACACTCATGGCTCTGCTCATTGCACCAATGTCAACAGGAAAAAGCTCGGTCAACGTGCCTATTAACAAGGTGATGGCCGACATCGTCGAACGCGACAACATCAGCCGCGAGAGGGAGATGGAGTGGAAGCGCAAGAACCCCTCGTCGAAAAGCAAGGCTCGCGACCCACGACCTGAGGACATCTGCATACAGGTGCTCACCTCCGACCTCACCAACGCTGCCTTCAACCAGCGCATGTTCGACGCCGACCGAAACGGCCACCGCTACCTCTTCCTCAAGACAGACGAGCTCGACTCGATGAGGAACGTCACCTCGCAGCGCAGCATACAGCAGCTGTCGGTGGTGGTGAGAAACGCCTTCGACAACGCCGAGCACGGACAGGAACGAGTGGGCGCCGACTCAGTGACCGGCAAGGCTCCGCTGCGCTTCAACTTCCACACCTCGTCAACGCCTTCCGTAGCCAAGGCCCTGCTCAAAAACTCGTCCATCGACGGAACTCTCTCGCGCCTTTCCGTCTCGAGCATAGAGAAGGAGCAGACAATGGGAGACATACCCAAGTATGGCATCTACGACGACAAGTTCGACGCCGATCTCAAGCCCTTCATCGACCTGCTCAACCGGGCCAACGGCTTCATCGAGTGCCAGCAGCTCAACGCGCTCATTGAGCAGTTGGTAGTGGAGAGCAAGGACATCGCTTTGCAGTACGACTCCGAGGGCTACGAGCTGCTCTCGCGCCGAGCCTGCGTCATAGCCTTCTGCAAGGGCATGGTGCTCTACATCCTGAACGGATGCCGATGGTCGAAAGACATCGGCGACTACGTCCGCTGGTCGCTCCGCTACGACCTTTGGTGCAAGATGAAGTACTTCGGAGCCATCTTCGAGGAGGAGCTGGACAAGGAGAACAAGTCGCTCCGCGAGGGTATGGTGAGCCTCTACGACCTGCTGCCCGACACCTTCACCATCGACGAATATCGCCGCGTGAGGGTATTGCAGGGAAGGTCGGCAGACGGAATGGCAACCCTTCGCAAGTGGCGCAGCCGCTCGCAGATTGAGTACGACAGCATAGGCAATGTCTATGTGAAAACCAAGCGTCGGGCTGCATAGCGTGACAGCGTGACAAGCGTGACAAGGTTTTTCCCCGTGTTTACTTGTCAACAAAACAAAGGCAAGCACCCTCTGCGGATGCTTGCCCTTTGTTTGTTAATGGAGTATAAAACGTCTTTAACAGTTGTCTCTTCTTTTTTTTTGCTATTCTCTATTGCCTGCAACCATATACGAGCAGTATTTGCTGAGCAGATTGGCTAATGGCAAATCTCTTTTCCGGTATCGCTCTGCATCAAGATTCAGAACTCTTTCGCAAATAGTTTTTTTCCCTTTGAACATTGCTTTGAGATATTGAATGCCGTTCTCTTCTACAATGTTTACATCAGTGAAGAATTGTGTCAAGTCCTCAGCGTCATAGACGATGGAGTAGCTGGGACGCTTTGCCCCTGGAATGTCTTCTGTCAGTATGTTTTTATCCACGAGATCCTGAATGTCACGTATGGCAGTGTCCTTCGAGCACTTTGCCAATGTTGCCCATGTCTTTGACGTTATCTTTGCTTCATAGCCTTCAAGAAAGAGATTGAGCATCCGGGTCTGACGTTCGGTCATTGGCACTGCCGACGCCTTCTGCCAGAAGAAACTCTTATTCAGTATTGTGGTGACGATGGCGTCTGCCTCGTCAAGTGCATCAACCAATTTCTGCATATACCACACCAACCACTCCGTAATGTCGCCATCGCCATGCTGCATGCGCTCCAGAATGTCATAGTAGTGATTCTTGTCTTTGTTAATCTGTGACGAGACATTATAAAAACGGAAATCACTCTTCTCTCCACGAGCCAGAAGTATGTCTGAAAGAATGCGGGCCAATCTGCCATTGCCATCCTCGAAGGGATGAATGCTCACAAACCAGAAATGGGCAACGGCAGAACGAATGACGCTACTCACAGGCTCCTCGCCATCAAACCAAGCGAGGAACTTGTGCATCTCTTCTTCTACACGGTCAGGCGAAGGAGCAATATAGTGGATTTTCTCGCGCCCGAACATTCCGCTGACGATATGCTCCTCGTTTGTTCGGTATTTGCCAATCTCTATCTGGCTGCCTTCACTATAACCCGAGGGGAAGAAAGCGGCTTGCCAAGCACATAGTTTCTCTTTGCTGAGAGGCATATCATAGTGCTGTACTGCTTCAAGCATGACCCCCACAACAGAGTCAACATAGTGCGAAGGTGCAGTATATTTCACGTTTTCGATTCCCAGTTTCCTTGCAATGGAAGAACGTACCTGGTCCACATTCAGGCGTATACCTTCAATCCCTGATGAATAAACCACATCGTGAGTCAAATTCTCTGCCATAGCCCGCAACTTGCTGTCGAAGCCAAGCGAACTCAACCTACCATAAAGCAATCCTTGCTTGCGGCATACCACCTCCAGAAGGAGCGATACCTCCGAGTCGTTCCATCTAAAGTTTGTCCAATTATCTCTTTCGTGTATATACATAGTCAAAATGTTAATGCGACATTATATGATATATATCGTCGCAAATTATGCGGCAAAATTACTAAAATATTGTCGAATAACCAAATATTTTGGGTTAATAACGCATAATATGCGACGATTTTATATCAATCTTTTAAAAAAGGCAAGCACCCATAGAAAGGATGCTTGCCTATTATTTAATGCATCATAAACGACTGGATAGCATTCTTTTTAATGTTCTGAAAGTCGCTGTCGTTTCATCAGGTTGCTTCCTGCTTAGATAAAACGTATCTCCGCTCAAGGTCGTGATTTGAATAAAACAAGTGTCGGAATAAGTAAATAGCACTATATGTCTATCGTCCTTAGTGATGAAGTTTCCCAATCTTGTTCTTCCCGCAGCAAAACCGTTTGAGCGGAACTTTATTTCCGGCAAACTGGTATTCAAACTGACATCTTTTATATCACTGTAATTGATGGCTCTTCCGTATATTCCGTGAATACTTATGTTGTCTCTGTTTATGGATAAATCCAAATCTCCACTGGCTTGACAAGCCACGACAGAAAAACCGGCAATACTCAATACAAAGCAGACGGAAATTGTAAATACTAAAAATCTATTGCCTTTCATACACCTGCTAATTGACAATCCTTCAAAAATTTACGAAAGAGACAAGTGCCTGTTTGTTAAGCACTTGCCTCTTATCTTATTAATTTTCAGTATCTAAGGATTACTCCTCGACAGCAGCCTGCGCCGCTGCCAGACGTGCGATAGGCACGCGGAATGGAGAGCAGCTTGCGTAGTTCATGCCAATCTTGGCGCAGAACTTCACTGAACTTGGCTCACCACCATGCTCACCGCAGATACCGCAACGGAGGTTCTGGCGAACGCCACGACCCTTCTCTACTGCCATCTTGATGAGCTGGCCAACACCCTTCTGGTCGAGAACCTGGAATGGGTCAACCTTGAGAATCTTCTTGTCGAGATATACTGGCAGGAAGCTGGCGATGTCGTCGCGAGAGTAACCGAAGGTCATCTGTGTGAGGTCGTTGGTACCGAACGAGAAGTACTCTGCCTCAGTGGCGATGCGGTCGGCTGTGAGGGCTGCACGAGGAATCTCGATCATTGTACCAATCTCAAACTCAATCTCAACGCCATACTCAGCGAATACCTCCTTGGCAGTCTTCTGGATAATCTCCTTCTGCTGCTTGAGCTCGTAGAGGATACCGATGAGCGGAACCATGATCTCTGGCTTCGGATCCTTGCCTTCCTTCTTCAGCTCGCAAGCTGCAGAGAGAATGGCGCGAGTCTGCATGGCTGTAATCTCAGGGAATGTGATACCCAAACGGCAACCACGGTGACCGAGCATTGGGTTGTTCTCGGCGAGAGAAGCGACACGACGCTGGATGGTGGCAACATCTACACCCATCTCGTCTGCCATCACCTGCTGACCTGCAAGATCGTGTGGTACGAACTCGTGGAGTGGCGGGTCGAGCAGTCGGATGTTAACCGGACAGCCATCCATAGCCTCAAGGATGCCCTTGAAGTCGGCCTTCTGGTAAGGCAACAACTTGGCAAGTGCCTTCTCACGACCCTCAACAGTGTCGGAGAGAATCATCTCGCGCATTGCCACAATCTTCTTGTCCTCGAAGAACATGTGCTCAGTACGTGTAAGACCGATACCCTTTGCACCGAAGGCGCGAGCCACCTGTGCATCGTGTGGAGTGTCGGCATTGGTGCGAACCTGCAGCTTGGTGTATTTGTCGCAGAGGTCCATAAGCTCCTTGAAGTCGCCGCTGAGCTCAGCAGCCTTGGTTGGAACCTCACCTGCATAAACCTGACCTGTGGTTCCGTTCAGCGAGATGTAGTCGCCTTCCTTATATACAACGCCGTCTATTTCAACGGTCTTAGCCTTGTAGTCAACATTGATGCCACCAGCACCTGACACGCAGCACTTGCCCATACCGCGAGCCACAACGGCAGCGTGAGAGGTCATACCGCCACGGGCTGTCAAGATACCCTCGGCAGAAGCCATACCGGCGAGGTCCTCAGGTGAAGTCTCTATGCGGACCATGATAACCTTGTGGCCATCGGCGTGCCATGCCTGTGCGTCGTCGGCGTGGAACACAATCTGACCGCAGGCTGCACCTGGAGAAGCAGGCAGACCCTGAGTGATGACCTTTGCCTTCTGCAGGGCGAGCTTGTCGAATACGGGGTGAAGCAGCTCGTCGAGCTTCTGAGGCTCGCAACGCATGATGGCAGTCTTCTCGTCGATCATTCCCTCGTGGAGAAGATCGATGGCAATCTTCACCATGGCAGTACCTGTGCGCTTGCCGTTACGTGTCTGGAGGAACCAGAGCTTGCCTTCCTGTACGGTGAACTCCATGTCCTGCATGTCGTGGTAGTGCTTCTCGAGCTTGTCCTGCAGGTCGTTGAGCTGTGCGTAAATCTCTGGCATTGCCTCTTCCATTGAAGGATATTTCTCTACACGCTCCTCTTCGCTGATGCCAGCGCGCTCAGCCCAGCGCTGCGAACCTATCTTTGTAATCTGCTGTGGTGTGCGGATACCAGCCACAACGTCCTCGCCCTGTGCGTTTACGAGATACTCACCGTTGAAGAGGTTCTCGCCGTTACCGGCGTCGCGGCTGAAGCAAACACCAGTGGCTGATGTCTCGCCCATGTTGCCGAATACCATAGCCATAACGCTCACGGCAGTACCCCACTCGTCAGGAATACCCTCCATCTTGCGATAAAGGATTGCACGCTCGTTCATCCAGCTGCGGAACACAGCGCAGATAGCGCCCCAAAGCTGCTCGATTGGATCGTCGGGGAAGTCTTTTCCTGTGCGCTCCTTGATGGCTGTCTTGAAGAGTGTGACGAGTTTCTTCAGTTCCTCAACAGAAAGGTCCTTGTCGAGCTTCACGCCACGCTCTGCCTTTACGCTCTCAATGATTTCCTCGAACGGGTCGATGTCTTCCTTGTTAACTGGCTTCATCTCGAGCACCACGTCGCCATACATCTGTACGAAGCGGCGATAAGAGTCGTAAACGAAGTGTGGATTGTTAGTCTTTGCTACCAATCCCTCAGCAACCTCGTCGTTGAGACCAAGGTTAAGGATAGTGTCCATCATACCAGGCATAGAGGCACGGGCACCAGAACGTACACTGACAAGCAATGGATTCTTCACGTCACCGAACTTGGAATTCATCAATTCCTCAGTATGCTTTACGGCAGCGTTCACCTCGTCCTGAAGTATTTCCTTGATTTTTTCCTGACCAACCTCGTAATATTCGTTACAGCAGCTGGTTGTGATTGTAAAACCTGGAGGAACCGGGACACCTATAAGGTTCATCTCGGCTAGGTTTGCACCCTTGCCGCCAAGTTCTTCACGCATTTTGGCATTTCCTTCGGCCTTACCGTTACCGAAGGTATAAACTCTTTTTTCACTCATAAGTTAGTTGTTGTATATTTAAAATATGTATAGTTTTATTTTTTCTGCAAATATACGGTTTTTTTGGCTATGCTGCAAGAAAAAATTGAAAAAATATATTATTCGTATCTAATTTTGTAGAATAATTCGTATATTTGCACCGAAAAATTGAAAAAAATAGATAAATGAGCAGAAAAAAGAAACCTTTTCCAGTGCTGGAAAATATCACTATCACGGATGTGGCGGCTGAAGGGAAGGCACTGACAAGAGTGGGCGAAATGGTAGTGTTTGTGCCTTTTGCAGTACCTGGCGACATCGTTGACTTACAAATTAAAAAAAAGAAACATAGCTACTGCGAGGCTGAGGTGGTGCGCTTTATTAAATATAGTAATGTACGCGCGACACCTAAGTGTGAGCACTTCGGTGTCTGTGGCGGTTGCAAGTGGCAAAACCTGCCCCACGAAGAGCAGTTGAAGGGTAAAAAGAAACAAATTTATGACCAACTGAGAAGAATTGGCAAGGTGGAGCTGCCTGAATTTCAGCCTATCATGGGATCGGTGAAAACTTTCGAGTATAGAAATAAACTCGAATTCGGATGCTGCAACAAAAGATGGCTTACCAAGGACCAGGTGGCTTCGGGGTTTAAATATGACAACATGAACGGCATCGGATTCCACATCACTGGGGCTTTCGACAAGATATTGCCAATAGAAAAATGCTGGCTGATGGACGACACTCACAATCAGATACGTAACGCCATACGAGACTATGCCTTCGAAAACAACCTGAACTTCTTCGACCTCAGAGGACAGAAAGGTCTACTGAGAGACATCATCATAAGAAACTCTAACACAGGTGAATGGATGGTGATTGTGCAGTTTCACTACGACCAGGAGGGTGACGAGCAAAAAGCCAAGGCACTTTTGCAACACGTAGCGGACAGATTTCCGCAGATTACCGCACTGATGTATGTGAACAACCAAAAATGCAACGACACCATTGGCGACCAGGACGTGATGGTGTTTAAGGGTAACGACCACATATTTGAGACAATGGAAGGCCTGAAATTCAAAGTTGGTCCAAAAAGTTTCTATCAGACCAATACCGATCAGGCTTATCTCCTATACAAAGTAGCTCGAGAGTTTGCACAACTCACTGGCGAAGAAATCGTCTACGACCTGTATACTGGTACGGGGACTATAGCAAACTTCGTGGCACACAAGGCAAAAAAGGTGATAGGCATTGAGTATGTGCCTGAGGCTATAGAGGACGCTAAGGTGAACTCACAGGTGAACGGAATAGAAAATACCTCTTTCTTCGCCGGAGACATGAAGGACATCCTGACCGACGATTTCATTGCTGAGCATGGTAGGCCTGACGTAATCATTACCGACCCGCCAAGGGCTGGCATGCATCCAGACGTGATAAGTGTGATAATGAAAGCAAGGCCAAAACGTATTGTATATGTAAGCTGCAACCCTTCAACCCAAGCTCGAGACTTACAATTGCTTGATGCTGAATATAAGGTGGTTAAGGTGCAGCCTGTGGATATGTTTCCACACACACCACATGTGGAAAACGTTGTACTATTGGAATCAAAGAATAATGAATTAAATAATTAAAAAAGGTCTGAGACCTTAAAGGGTAATGAAAAAAAAGTATATTATCGTTGCCGTGGCTGCTGCAATGTCTGTTCAGATGAAAGCCGCAGAGGAAACAGAAACCACTGCTAAGGAAACAAAAAAAGAATTTAAACTTGGTGACGTGATGAGCAAACCGAAGTTTTCGGGATATATGATAGGAAACTACAACTCAACGTTTCAAGACGACAATAATATTAACACATTTAGCATAAGACTCATACGCCTGATTATGACCGGAAGAATTCTCAACGACTTTGAGTATAAGCTGCAGGGACAGGTGAATGGTAACTCTAGCACTTACGGCGAGTCGCCTAGAATAGTAGACATGAGCGTGGAGTGGCTGAAGCATAAGGAGTTTAAGATAAAAATTGGACAATTCAAACGTCCGTTTACTTTCGAAAACCCCATGAACCCTATCGACATCGGATTTAACTCCCAGGCCCAGAGTGTGCTCAAACTGGCTGGATTCAACGACCGTACTGGCGAGCAGTCAAGTAGCGGTCGCGATATAGGTGTGCAAATGTCGGGCGACCTCCTTCCAAATAGCAATGGACACACGCTGCTACACTACGAGGTGGGCGTGTTTAACGGACAAGGCATCAACCGCAAGGATGTAGGCAACCAGAAGGATGTCATTGGAGGCTTTTGGGTGTCGCCCATCAAGGGAATGCGCATTGGCGGATTCGGATGGATCGGATCCTATGCCCGCACAGGAGTATGGACGGAAGGCGGGGTTGAAACATCAGGCACACGTAAGGTCAGCCGATACCGCTATGCCATATCAGCAGAATATAAGGATGCCGACTGGCAGATACGCTCGGAATACATACACAACACAGGCGGAGCATTTAAGAAGACCGCCAACAACAGCAGCGACCTTATCGACTGCAACCTGAACGAAAGTCTTGGCGACCGTGCCGACGGCGTATACGTGGCTTTTGTAGCTCCCATCATCAAGGGTAAGCTAAGGGCAAAAGCACGCTACGACCTCTATAGAAATGCTGGCGATTGGGCATCGGCAAAGACCATATACAAAACCGGTATCAACTACCTGTTCTGTAAAAACCTTGAGATACAGACTGAGTATTCGCTGGTAAACGACCGTAGTCTCGCAAACCACAACTACAGTATGGCAGACGTACAGTTTAGTGTTAGATTCTAACGATAATAACTATCTGATTATGAAATTTATATCTATAATTCCTGCAAGATACGCTTCAACACGGTTTCCCGGCAAGCCGTTGGCCCTTCTCTGTGGTAAAAGTGTGATACAGAGGGTATACGAGAAGGTGAGTGGCATAATAGAAGAGACATGGGTTGCCACCGACGACGAAAGGATATTCAACGCAGTGAAAGACTTCGGCGGCAAGGCGGTGATGACACGCAACGACCATAAGAGCGGTACCGACCGCATAGAGGAAGCCATAGAGAAAATAGGCGGCGACTTTGACGTGGTAATCAACGTCCAGGGAGACGAACCGTTTATTCAGGCTTCTCAGATAAAGACCGTGTGTGACTGTTTCGACGACCCGTCGACAGAGATAGCCACATTAGGAAAGCCATTCGGCAACGACATGGATGCAGTAAGCAACCCGAACTCGCCGAAGATAGTAGTCGATAAGAGAGGATATGCCATGTATTTCAGTAGAAGCATCATTCCATTTGTAAGAGGCAAGGATGAAAAAGAATGGCCCTTCTCCTACCCTTTCCTAAAACATATAGGACTATACGCCTACCGACGCAACGTGCTAAAAGAAGTGACACAACTGCCGCAAGGCGAACTGGAAAAGGCGGAAAGCCTCGAACAGCTGAGATGGCTTGAAAACGGATACAGGATAAAAGTGGGACTTACCGACGTGGAGACCGTAGGCATAGACACACCTGAAGATCTGGTAAGGGCAGAGGCATTTTTGACGGGTGCCGAACACTGATAACCAAAGTTACAATATGGGTAAAGACGAATTCAGATTCAGACATTTTGCCATAAGACAAGACCGTTGTGCCATGAAAGTGGGCACCGACGGAGTTTTGCTAGGCTCATGGGCATGCAGCAGAAAGGCTGATGCCTGCATGAGGGTGCTGGACATAGGCACTGGCACAGGACTGATATCATTGTTCATAGCCCAGAGGTTTCCAAATGCTATAGTCACAGCCATAGACATAGACGCAGAAGCGGCAGAACAGGCAAGCGACAACTTCAGGTTGTCACCATTCAGCAAACGGTTAAGTTCACAAGCTATGGCACTTCAGGATATGGGAGAAACAGAGCTGTATGACTTGATAGTATGCAACCCGCCGTTTTTCACCGATTCGCTAAAGAGTCCAAACACTAACCGCACCATAGCCCGCCACACCACAACGCTCACCTTTGCCGATATAGCCCGCAAGACAAGCCGATTGCTCTATGACGACGGAATACTGGCGGTGATAGTACCGGCAGACAGTAAAGGGAAGATGGAGTCTGAAGCAATATTCAATGGACTTAGTTTGCAAAGACAATGCTATGTAAAGACCAAAGAAGGCAAGCCACCAAAGCGAGTGATGATGGAATTTGGCAGGAAGGCAGGAGGACTAAGAGAAGAAATAATAGTGGTAGGAGGAGAGGATTATCAAGCCATAACAGGTAAATTCTACCTATAAAGCGTTAAAGAGTTAAAAATGATACCCAAAAATAGGTATTATATCAAAAAAAAATATTACTTTTGCAGTGCTTTAAAGCAAGTATTTATTATTCATTTTTAAATAAACACAGAAGAATATGCAGTATTCTAACGAAGTCAACAACATGTGCGTTGTTGCAAAGGGTCCAAACCATGGACCAGCACCAATTCCTGAAGAGGGAAAATGGATTCAGGCAAAAGAGATTAAGGACATCTCTGGTTATACCCACGGTGTGGGTTGGTGTGCACCTCAGCAGGGAGCTTGCAAGCTTTCACTGAACATCAAGGAGGGCATCATCCAAGAGTGTCTTGTAGAGACAATTGGTTGTACAGGTATGACACATTCAGCTGCCATGGCTTCTGAGATCCTTCCTGGCAAGACCATTCTTGAGGCTCTGAACACAGACCTCGTTTGCGATGCCATCAACACTGCCATGCGTGAACTGTTCCTGCAGATTGTCTATGGTCGTTCACAGAGTGCTTTCTCAGAGGACGGACTCGTTATCGGTGCCGGACTTGAGGACCTCGGTAAGGGTCTGCGTAGCCAGACTGGTACGCTCTATGGCACAGTAGCCAAGGGTACACGCTACCTTGAGCTTACCGAGGGTTACATCACCAAGATGTTCCTCGACAAGGACAGCCAGGTTTGCGGCTACGAGTATGTTCACCTCGGCAAGATGATGGAAGCCATCAAGGCTGGTATGGATGCCAATGAGGCAGTGAAGAAGTTCACAGGCTCTTACGGACGCACCAAGGCCGAGCAGGGAGTTGTTAAGAGTATTGACCCACGTAAAGAATAAGGAGGAACATATATGATTAGAGAAGTGAAATTCGAAAGCCAGGAGCGTCGTATCAAGCAGGTTATCGCCGCTCTTAACGAAAACGGTATCAAGGATATTGAAGAGGCTAATCAGATTTGCGAAAACGCAGGTGTAGATCCTTATAAAATTTGTGAGGACACTCAGGGTATCTGCTTTGAGAATGCCAAGTGGGCTTACGTTTGCGGTGCTGCAATAGCTATCAAGAAAGGTGTAAAGAGTGCTGCTGAGGCTGCTGAGGCAATCGGTATCGGTCTTCAGTCGTTCTGCATTCCTGGTTCTGTGGCCGATGACCGTAAGGTAGGTATCGGACATGGTAACCTCGCTGCACGTCTGCTTCGTGAGGATACACAGTGCTTCGCTTTCCTCGCCGGTCACGAGTCTTTCGCTGCCGCTGAGGGTGCCATCAAGATTGCAGAGATGGCTAACAAGGTGCGTAAGAATCCTCTACGTTGCATCCTCAACGGATTAGGCAAAGATGCTGCCATGATTATCAGCCGTATCAATGGTTTCACATACGTACAGACCAAGTTTGACTACTATACAGGTAAGGTAGAGGTGGTAAACCGCATAGCTTATTCTGACGGACCTCGTGCCAAGGTAAACTGCTATGGTGCCGATGATGTTCGCGAAGGTGTTGCCATCAACTGGCTTGAAGATGTTGACGTATCTATCACAGGTAACTCAACAAACCCAACCCGCTTCCAGCACCCAGTAGCCGGTACTTACAAGAAGGAACGTGTGCTCGCAGGAAAGCCTTATTTCTCAGTGGCTTCTGGTGGTGGTACAGGTCGTACACTCCACCCAGACAACATGGCGGCAGGTCCAGCTTCATACGGTATGACCGATACTCTCGGCCGCATGCACTCTGACGCTCAGTTTGCCGGTTCTTCTTCTGTACCTGCTCACGTTGAGATGATGGGCTTCCTTGGTATGGGTAACAACCCTATGGTAGGTGCTACAGTAGCCGTTGCCGTAACAGTAGACATGGCTATTAATAAGAAGTAAGTTGACTCATCGACTATTCGACGAGTTGATACACGAAATAAAGGCCTCTGTGTTTTAGTCATTGACTTTAACGCAGAGGTTTTTCTTTGGTTACAGGTCGCTTTTTTGCTACATTTGCAAAACTAAAAAAAAACAGACAGGAATATGACAATACTTTTTTTAATAGCTGTAGCTGGTATGGCTTTAATGGCCTATGTGGGCTACTACATTGGCAAGACATCGCAGGAACGAAGGATAAGCGAGATAAAAGACGCTTACGGCAGACAGCTCGACGTGCTAAAGGAGATGAACAGAAAACAGGTGGAAGACCAGCTTGCAATGATTAGGCAGCAGATGGTGGCCACCTCGGAGGAAGTGCTAAAAAAAAGACAAGATGAGCTGGGGGAAAGAAACAGTGAACAGGTATCGAAGATTATTGACCCGCTGCAGAAAAGTCTGAAAGACATGCAGGAGGCTTTCGACAATTCGAAAAAACAACAGTATGAAGCGTTGGCGCGTCTTGACGAAACCATTAAGATAAACATGCAGAAAAGCATTGCACTGGGTGAGACGGCAGACCGCCTTACAAGGGCACTGACTGGAGAAGTGAAGGTGCAGGGCAACTTCGGCGAACTGAAGCTCAAACAACTGCTCGAAGATATGGAACTGAAAGAGGGTGAGCAGTTTGACACTCAGGAGACGCTGAAAGATAAGGCCGGAAGCAAGGCTAAGGGCGACGACGGCAAGGGACTTATCCCCGACTTCATCCTCCATTTCCCAAACAATCGCCATGTGGTGGTAGACTCGAAGATGTCACTCACTGCATACGAGAAATATATGAATGCCGAAGATGGCAGTGAACAGAAAAAAGAATGGCTCCGTCAGCATCTCATGAGCGTAAGAGCGCAAGTGAAACGATTGGCGAAAAAGGAATATACAAATTACCTGCCTAACGGATACAACCGCCTGAACTTCGCAATAATGTATGTGCCGATTGAAGGAGCACTCAACCTCGCATTGCTCAACGACGACACACTATGGCGTGAAGCTTATGACGACGGAGTGCTGATACTTGGACCGCAAACTATGTATATGAACCTTAGAGTACTGGAAATGATGTGGACTCAGGTGAGACAGCTCACCAACCAGCAGGCTATGATGGATGCCGCAAACATTGTGGTGGAAAGGGTGCAGGACTTCGGTATCAGGTTTATGGATGTAGAAGCAAGCATGAATGAAACCATAAAAAGAATGGGAAAACTGAAAATCACCACTTCGGAAAGCGGACCAAGCATCATCACTGCAGCACGCAATCTGATAAAGGCTGGCGCAAAGGAAAACAAAAAGAAAAAGTCACTGGCTGAAATGGACGAGACAATGTTTATCGAATAAGACATCATTTCTTAACCTTGATAACATATGTTTGAAAAGGAAGAAACTAACTATATACGAATTATGGTGAAAGAATTATACAAATACATAAAGTTTGCTATAGTCAATTCCGCATTCCTGACTTCAACGTATTGCGTAGCCAACGGAACTATATATAGCAACAATATCAATACGCTACAGGTGATGGTAGACAACGACTTCCTATCGCCGACAGTAGTCACTATGGGCAAAGGACAGACTGTGAGGATAGGCTTTGACGAGATGTCGCACGAAACACGACGCCTAACTTACCACATTACCCACTGCAACCCCGACTGGACCCCTAGCGCCGAACTGCTTGAAAGCGACTATCTTGAGGGATTCAACGACAACGTGATAGACAACTATTCCAACTCCATAAACACTACGGTTTTATTTACACATTATCATTTCAGCATACCCAACGAACAATGTCAACTGAAACTCAGCGGCAACTATCTTGTGACCGTGACTGACGACGACACAGGAGAACGTCTCCTTGAGGCTCGCTTTATGATGGTCGATCCCAAAATGACGTTGAGAATGGAAATGAGGACAAACACAGACATCGATGTAAACAAAAGTCATCAACAACTGTCAATGGCAGTGAACTTCAATGGATTGAGAGTGACAAACAGCGAAGAGCAACTATATACAATAGTGACACAAAACGACAGGGAGTCAACGAAGCGCGTAAATGTCGAGCCCGACATGAAAACACCAGAGAGTCTCACATGGCAACACAACCGTAAACTCATATTCGACGGAGGCAACGAATACAGGAAATACGAGGTGCTCTCTCTATCACACACCACCATGGGAATAGAAGAAATAAGCTGGGACGGACATAACTACCAAGCATACCCATATATCTCCATGCCTCGCCAGAACTACATATATGACGAAGATGCCGACGGCGCCTTTTACATAAGAAACAGCGACAATATAGACAACGACATCTGTAGTGACTATGTGTATGTAAACTATAGACTTTCAACCAAACGGCAAATAAACCGACACGTGGTTGTAGACGGGAAATGGACAACCCATGCCGACAAAAACAAATATGTTGCCATATGGGACGACGAACAGAAATGCTATACCCTATCGATACTGCAAAAGCAAGGCTACTATTCATTTCAGTACCTTACGATAGGTACAGATGGGGAAGAAGAGCTGCTTGCAACTGAAGGCAACTTCCATGAGACAGAAAACAGCTATCAAGCATACGTATATTACAAGCCATCGGGCGAACGATATTGGCAGTTGGTAGGCTATCGTCAACTCAGATGACGACGGTATTCGTCGGGAGTATAACCATATCGGGCCTTAAAACATTTGATGAAGAAGTTGGTAGACACAAACTTACAATCACTTGCAATATCGTCAACATTCTTCATAGACTTTTCAAGCATCTCGGCACCATTTCTAAGTCTCAACGCACGAACATACAAGCGCGGATTCTTATTGATGTTTGCAGATACGAGGTCGTAGAACTCAAGAATGTCGAGGCCTTGGTTGGCACTTACGTCCTTTAAAATCTTATGGTTTACATCACCCTTCTCCAAGTAAGGTTTCAGTTCAATTAGGGCCTTGATAAATTTCTCATTCATCAACGCATTCATTTCCTCGCTGCCGCCAAAAAACTCATCACGGCTTGGCACTTGTATCTCGTCGATATATGTATCGCTGCGTTTTAGGAAGGCGTTAAGTTGTTTTACGAGTTCAAACTCACCAAGGTTGCACTTAATTCTCAACTTGTTGTTTTTCGTATAAGAAATGAAATTGACCACCGACAAAACAACTATTAGCAGGAAGAGCATGATATACAATCCAGTGGTCTGCCACCATGGCTGATGGACGTTAACTGAAATTTGCAATGGTGGTGTGGGCCATTTGTCTGGAAACATCGAAACCTGAACCTCTATGGTGTATTTTCCAGGTTCCAGTCCTACAAGAGGAAGGTGTAACAAGCCCTTGGAGTCAACCAATCCGTCAGAATTGAAGTAAGAGTATGATTTCCATTTATCATCTTCTGTGCCAAGCACCCTGACACGATAATATGTCTGTAAAGGTCTGAAATAGTTTAGGGCAGAGAATGTCAGGTTGATGGTTTTCGAAAGATATTCGAGATCGATGTGTTTTGTTCGCGACACAGCCTGGTTGATAATCACTTCTCCGTCGACCTTAGTGCCGGCATTCACAACATTTCCGTTTACCATAAGTCTTACAAACTTTGGGTAAAGGAGGATGAAATTATCGTTGTCAGTAATAAAGGTCTTTGGACGAAACTCTACCACATGGTCAATAGACTGCATAACGATATTTCCGTTAGGCAATTTATAGCACCTTCCGTCTGTAAACGACTCTATCGGCACGTTGTCGTTTTCGTTAAAGCTGATAGCATGGCTCACCTTTCCGTCTTTGATAAAAATAACAGCGATGCCGTTGCTTGTACCAATCCAAATATTATGATTGTTGTCTTCAATAATGCAATGTGCAATATTGTTGAGCAGACCGACAGTTTTTGGCACGACATATGTGTTTGGGTCTCCAGGTTTCTCAAAAGAGAGTCCGGTTCTTTCTCCTTTCCACCTCCATCCTCTGCTGTCGACAAACCGTGCATACACTCCGCTTTCATACACATCATCAGAAGAGTCAATCATTTTGTCCATCAATGCAGACAACTCTATGGCCCTTGGATTATCCCATCCGTAGGTATCGAAAGGAGTCAATCGAGGTTTTGAATATAGCACGCCACGCTTTTCTGTGCCAGCCCACATACCGCCTTGTCGGTCAAACTCAAGCGTATTGATGTCAGTAATAAGTTTTCGCCCATCATTAAGTGTTATTTCATCAAAATGTTCGAGTTGTTTGGATTTAAGATCGTAGGTCCAGTATCCGTAAGCGCATGCAATATATAGCACTTCATTGTGTATGGTCATGTTATTAAGACTATAGTCTTGTCTCATCAGCTCGGTCCAAGACTTAGTTTCGATATTGTAGAACAGAAGAATAGACTTTCCAGAGCCGTTACGTATTTGAAAAAAACCATTCAATGTACGAAGCATGACAGTGGACTTGTTGTAGTTTTTCTGGCATTCTCTGTCATAAGCCACGCTTGAAGAGATAAGCGTTCCGTCTTTCAGCTTATGTATTTCCAACGAGCCATCATCGTAGAATAAATACAATTCATGTTCTATCACTTCTAAATCCTGAAGCGACTTGTCGGGATTGATTCTTATTTGGTATTTGCGAGCTTCGGCCACAATCAGCCCTTCAGTAGAAAGCCACACCCTACCTTCAGAGTCAACAAACAAGTCGTCGACGTTGCCTTCCACATTTTCTTTTAAGAACAAAGGTTTTACGTCGTCAAGGTATGACTCAGTCATCATGTCTACGCACTTCACCTTGTGTTTGTCCTTCAGCCAAAGATGATGACAGTTGTCGAAATACAGGTGATAATTGCCAAAATAATTCTGGAGGTAATATGCCGATTGAGATTTCTTTTCCGGTATATAAGCGAAATATCCACCATCATAGATATTGATATGACCAAGACTTGTAATAATGATACGTCCTGAATAGGTGCAGTGAATAGTCTGTGCACTATTGTCGGCAAGACCATGTGATGCATTGATTATCCGGAAAGACTTGTTGTCTGTCTTTCCATACGACGACAGACAAACGTTCATGAGAAGTGCTGTCAGTATGTATGCAAATATATTATGTATATGTATCTTCATATGTATTGCTTAGGTATTGATATGCAAAGATACAACTAATAATTGATACCACCAAAAGAAAAGATAAAAAAAAAGAAGAACCATTAAAGATTCTTCTTTTTGTCGAGGTGACAGGACTCGAACCTGCGACAGCCTGGTCCCAAACCAGGAACGCTACCAACTGCGCTACACCTCGTTTTGCAAGTCTCAGAAAGAAGCCCTTTCTGTTTTGCGAGTGCAAAGGTACGAACTTTTTCTGAGCCTTGCAAATATTTCGCAATTATTTAACAATTTTTTGCTCTTTAAATACCTTAGTGAGTATTTGTACGCCTCTTTCCACTTGTTCTTCGGTATGGGTGGCCATAAGAGCGAATCTCACGAGTGTATCCTGAGGGGCACATGCAGGAGGAATCACCGGATTAATAAACACTCCACTGTCAAATGCCCTTGCAGTGACAATGAATGTTTTCTCCACATCTCTTACATAAAGTGGAATGATAGGACTCTCAGTGTCGCCTATTTCAAAGCCCTCTTCCTTGAATCGCTTAAGCGCATACTTTGTCACCTTCCACAATGCCTCGATTCTTTCAGGCTCCGAGCGCACGATATGCAATGCCTCAAGCGCAGCCGCAGTAGCAGCAGGAGTATCTGATGCACTGAAAATATATGTGCGGCATGTATGACGCAAAAAGTTGATTGTGTCGGCATCACCGGCTATAAAACCACCGATACTTGCGAGCGACTTCGAGAATGTACCCATTATAAGGTCTACTTCGTCAGTCAGTCCGAAATGGTCGCACACCCCTCTACCCTCTCTGCCAAACACGCCCAGTCCGTGGGCCTCGTCCACCATAATCGAGCAATTGTATTTATGCTTCAACTTGACGATTTCAGGAAGGTTGGCAAGGTCGCCCTCCATTGAGAACACACCATCAACAACAATCAGTTTAATAGCCTCATAAGGGAGCTTTTGAAGAATCTTCTCGAGATCCTCCATGTCGTTATGCTTGTACTTTAACTGATGGGCGAAAGACAATCTTCTTCCGTCAACGATACTTGCATGGTCGCGGTCGTCACAAATAACATAGTCATTGCGTCCTACAACCATGGCAATGACACCAGCATTAACCGAAAAGCCTGTAGAGAAACAGAGTGCATCATCCTTGCTCTCAAATTCTGCCAATTCCTTTTCCAACTTGACATGGAGGTCAAGTGTGCCATTAAGGAAGCGGCTTCCTGCACATCCCGAACCATATTGGTCGAGTGCCTTCTTGGCTGCATCAATTACGCGCTGGTCGCCTGTAAGACCAGTATAGGCATTAGAGCCGAACATCAGCACCTTATGCCCACCCATCTCTACTTCTGTTCCTTGTTTTCCGGTAATCTCGCGGAAATAGGGATACACACCCGCCTCCATGAATTTCTGAGGCTCGCGATAGCTCTTGTATCTTTCTTGTAATTGTCCCATTTTATAAAGGTCTCTTATTCTTTTTCTTATAATTTAGGCGGCAAAGTTACTAATTTTTTGCCAAATAATGTGCTTTTTTCTAAAAAAATGCACCTTTTAGGTATTTTTAGTCCAATAATGACTATTATTTTGCGCAAAAAACATTATTTTTGCACTTATATGAAGAAAAAGAGTAGTATTGTATTCATCTTAAACCCACATTCGGGAACTCAAAGCAAGATGCAGTTGCCCGCACTTATTGACAGCACTCTCAACAAGGAGAAGTTCTGTCATAAGGTGTTGTTTACTGAATATCCAGGACATGCTGCCGACATAGCAAAACAATGTGTGGATGCCAATACCGACATTGTAGTGGCAGTGGGTGGCGACGGTACCATCAACGAGGTGGCCCGTTCTATAGTCCATACTCAGACGGCATTGGGTATAATACCTTGTGGTTCCGGCAATGGGCTTGCACGACATTTGTGTATTCCTCTCGACCCGAGAAAGGCCATCGACATTATCAACAACTGCAAGATAGAAGCTCTTGACTATGGCGTAATCAACAATCTGCCGTTTTTCTGTACCTGCGGCATGGGATTTGACGCATTCATCTCCTTGAAATTTGCAGAGGCTGGAAAGCGTGGCCCTATCACATATATAGAAAATGTGCTGCGTGAGGGACTGAAATACAAGCCGGAGACTTACGAAGTGGAAGACGAAACAGGCACAAAGAAGTATAAGGCTTATCTCATAGCTTGCGCCAATGCAAGTCAGTATGGTAACAATGCGTATATAGCACCGAAGGCCACCATGACCGATGGTCTGATGGATGTGATTGTGATGGAGCCTTTTACTGCCTTCGACGCTCCACAGATAAGCATCGACCTTATGAACCGTACATTAGACATGAACTCAAAGATAAAGACCTTCCGTGCGAAAAGCATTCATATCCATCGCAGCAAGCCTGGGGCAATACATTTTGACGGCGATCCGATTATGACAGGCTCAGACATCGACGTGCATATAGAAGCGCAAGGCATACGCATCATCACCAATCCCGATGAGACAGAAGATCCGCGACAGCCCAACCAGATGCTCAATGCTTTTTCCATCTTCTTTAATAATATAAATAATGTACGCGAGGACATAGAGAAACAAGGCAGGCGCATACAGGCCATCAACAAGGCGCTTCTCCGCAAGCTAACAGGAAATTGACTTTTGCGGTTGGACCATCAACATTGTTTAGTGACACAATGTCTTTAGATATTAATATGGACGTTCAGAATATCATTACCACCATAGTTGTGGCATTATCAATAGCATATGCCCTTTACCGAATAGTAAAACTAATTTTCGGCAAAGGGCATAATGGTTGCGACGATTGCGGTCATTGCAAGAAATCACGTTAATTGAAAAAATTCCATGAAAGTCCAAATCTCATTATGCTGTTGTTTGTGGCATAGTGAGGTGCGAGAAATTGCATTCTGCTACCACTTCCTGCATTGAAATGACTGAACATGATAAAGAATCGTGTATGCTTTAAATGCATGTTGGCATATATGTCTACAAAAGGATAACCTCCAAGCTCAACACGGCTATCGGCTGTTTGTTGCACTGCAAACTGGCTGAGTTGCGGACTATAGTCAGGAGCATAGTATTTTGTAAAGAACGTTGCATCGGCTCCGAGTTCACAAGCCAGCACTCCAGCAATTTTAAACTTTAGGTATAAGTTGGTGAAAATGTTGATACTTGGAACGGGCAGCACGTCATTTTGGCTACAGTTTTGCCATGTCACCACGTTTTCCCAGTTCAGAGGTCCCAGTCTGAAGTCTTGCATCAGTTGAGCCGTGATGAGATTGATATTGCTTCCGCACTGCATCACTTCGACGTTCATGTTAGTCAGTGAGTTTGTAGTACGATCGTAGCTCATGCCGAGGTAAGTATGGTTTTGTATTTCCTCAATAGCTACACGCAGTCTCGTGTTTGTTTTTCTGTAAGAGAACAAGCCTTCCACTCTTGTTCTTGTTTCCTTGCCAAGGTTGTCGTTATCCCACCAAAGGTGTTTAGAGTGATAGTGACGTTGCAGGAATACGGGGTGAAGATTATAGAAATGAGCCTTAGCAGCCAGAGTGACCGTGTCGCCCCAGAGTTTGAAGTTAAGGTCGGTGGCGAAGTCCACCTTCAGTTGTCCTGCATCCTCACCGGCGAGCCATGTTTCCGCCATGAGATTATAGTGGAAAGTGTTGCCAAGCGATTTAACAAGTTGTCCACCGATGCTAATGTTGTTTTCGTTCCATTTTCCCATCACTACCATGTCGTTATCGCCCACGTCTGTAGCTTTCACAATGTCAGGCATTGTAAACTTTCTGAGTTCATGTGAAGCAAAGATTTTCAGCCCTGCCTTGACCCACTTGTTAAAACCTTCGAGCATTGCAATAGCGAAAGTGTTTTTCACCTGAGTGAGTTTAGTTTGGTCATAGATAGAGTCGCCGGCATACACATTATCAGCATTCTTGTCATAATATGTATTCATATAGTAATCGTTAGGCGAGCTATATGCCTGATAGATATGGTCGTAGTTGTTGAAGTCAAGAGTATGAATAAAGCTTGTTACAGGCACATATTCTTTCTTCATAGTTGCGTCGATGGAGTCCTGTAAAGCTTTTGCAGCCATTAGACTGTCCATTTGTTCTTTCGACCCAATTTTCACTCTTGTAGAGTCTGTTGTGAGAGTATTGTTTTGTTCAGGTTCGTTGCCTGCAATTGCCGCACCTTCAGGTCTACCTTTAGGCTCAGACTCGGGTTTTATTTTTCTCTGTCCAGATAGTTTTTTGTCTTTCCCGTCTTTGTCTTCATTGTCAATTTTCGACTGTTGAGCAAATTTCTTGGCCTTAATTTCTTCTTCGGTCATTTTTACTTTTCTGTAGAACCCTACGCTATAGCGGTGTGTAAGAAAGAAATGGAAGCTATTGTTTCGGTTCCAGTTTTGCTGTAGTATAGTAGGCATTTCGTTTGTCGCAAGTCGGTCTTCGAAGATGTCTGGTTTTGTAACATACTGGTCATCGGTCAGGCCGCCGTTTTCTGCTACTTTTCTGTGGTAAGTAGAAAACATGGTATGCATTTTGTATCTGTCACCATCATACGAACCGTATAACAATGCTCCGAAATGCGAAGTGCTTTGGTTACTATAGTAGCCACGAGCGTAAGAATAGTTTAAGTCGAAGCCAAAACCGAGTTTTTTGTCGGCATTGACGGCAAATTTTGCATCGATATGATCTTCACCATTTGTTTTGTCGCCACAATTATCATATTTGATGTTTGTCAGTGGTGAGAGCGTATTGGTGAAGTGGTAAGTATCAGGTTGGAAGGTAACGTAGTCATAAGGTTGCACGAAAGCAAACTGGTCTGTAATCTGCCTATCAATTACGATACGGTTGATTCTGGGTGTATAGTTATTACCAGTGGTGTTATATTCCCCATACCTTCCGGTATTGAAAATGGAGTTCATAAACAGATGATGCAATGTGTCGGGCACGGCTGGCATTGTGTCGCCAAATTTTCTATCTATGGTCCACACTCTGATACCCTTAGGCACTTCTTTGTTTTTAGTGGTGTCGTTATTGTGTTTGTTGAAATTACGGTTGTCGCCACCGTCGGGAGTGAAGGTCCCGTTGCCGTTGGTATCTATGCGGTCGAACCCCTGTGCCATTGCCAAGGTATGTATAAGAGTTGCGACAAGTAATATTGCTAATTTTTTCATTTAAACCTTGAATAATCTTAAAGCTACTTCAACAGTTTTGATTACTACTGCTGTACCGATAATCCAACCTCCCGTTTCGAGGTCAACCTTAATGTATACCACTGCCCCAACCACAGCGAGTATCATGAAAACGATATTGAGCACGTTTCTTATTCTGAGCATCATCTGCTCTTTTTTGTCAAAGTCGTCCGGTCGTCTGTGGCGCATTTGCGTCTCTACCAGTTCATCTATTTTCTTAGAGTTATCGTTTGTCATTTGTTACTATTTAAAAGGTTGTCGAACTTATTGAAGATGAAATCCTTTCTATCTATAGTTTTTCTTCTGAATTTGCCGCTTATTCTTAGCAGTTTGTCTTTTTTCTTGTTAAGAGCATATTCGTCGGTAATCCATTCTTCGGCCTTATAAGTCTGCGGGTCTCTTTCCTCCTCATAGAGATAGTGGATGCGTATCATTCTCAATTCTAATTCGCCGTTTTTGCATTCAGCCACGAGATTGAAGAAAAAACGGGTTCTGTCGAGCGATAGCGACGTACTTTTGAATACGAGCCACTCTTGGAAAGCCCCACACAATTCTCCTTTTTCAGGATTGTCAATCACCACTCTGCTAAACTCTGTCTGGTTAGGTTCGGTGGTCATTTTTGTGAGATATTTTTTTGTTATATCATAAATTTGTTCTTTATTTTTTCCAGGCGCCTTAATGACTGTGGAGAATTCCACCTTTCCGTTCACCATGGGCACAGCACCTTCTAGATATTTCAAGTCGGGATTGACTTTTGTTTCATCAGTCTCTTCGATTTCTATTCGTTCCCATGTATTGTCTTGAGCCATTGTCGTAAAAGGCATCATGAACAAAATTGCAAATACTATTTTTTTCATATTATTCGTTTGTTATACTTGTAATTATTTGGCAAAGTTACTAATATATTTTTAAATATGTGTAACCATGCATAAATATTAACACTTTTTTACCCGTTTTTCTCATCCAGCAAGCTGTTCAGTCTGATTATCTCATCTCTATATTGTGCAGCCTGTATGAAATCGAGATTTTTTGCAGCCTCTTTCATGAGTTTTGTAGTGTTGGCTATGCTCTTTCTAAGTTGTTCTGGAGTCATCTTCTTGATTATTGGGTCGGCTGCGAAAGTGCCTTCCAGAGGTTCTGAATACGATGACATGGTATAAACTGATGATTTTTTCGTTTCCTTTGTATCTTGAGCGCCCGCCTCGTTGCGCAGCAGGCTTTTGGAGTTTTTCTCTATCTGTTTCGGCACGATATGGTTTACTTCGTTGAAATGAAGCTGTTTAATTCTTCTGCGGTTTGTCTCGTCAATAGTTTCCTGCATGCTTTTTGTTATGGTGTCGGCATACATGATCACCTTTCCGTTTACGTTTCTTGCGGCACGTCCAGCAGTCTGCGTCAGACTTCTTTTGCTTCTAAGGAAGCCCTCTTTGTCTGCATCGAGTATGGCCACAAGCGATACCTCAGGCAGATCAAGTCCCTCACGCAGCAGGTTCACTCCCACAAGCACGTTGTATACACCAGCCCTGAGGTCTTCCAATATTTTCACACGGTCGAGTGTTGCTACGTCGCTATGTATATATGCAGTCTGTATGCCTTGTGCCATGAGGTATTCTGTCAGTTCTTCTGCCATACGTTTTGTGAGTGTGGTAACAAGTACACGTTCATCTCTTTTCGACCTCGTGAGGATTTCGTCTGTAAGGTCGTCTATTTGGTTTTCGCTCTTTCTTACATCAATTTCCGGGTCAAGCAGTCCTGTAGGTCTTATCACCTGTTCCACCACTACCCCTTCTGTCTCAGCGAGTTCATAATCGGCAGGCGTTGCCGAAACATATATCACCTGATTGGTCATGCTTTTAAATTCCTCAAAAGTCAGCGGTCTGTTGTCGAAGGCAGCAGGCAGTCTGAATCCGTATTCCACGAGGTTTCTCTTTCTTGCCCTGTCGCCACCATACATGGCATTAATTTGTGGCACGCTGACATGGCTTTCGTCTATTACCATAAGAAAATCCTCAGGGAAGAAGTCGAGCAGGCAATAAGGTCTTTCACCAGCTTGTCTTCCGTCGAAATATCTGGAATAATTCTCAATACCCGA
Source organism: Prevotella sp. P2-180 (assembly GCF_002251435.1). Taxonomy (GTDB): domain Bacteria; phylum Bacteroidota; class Bacteroidia; order Bacteroidales; family Bacteroidaceae; genus Prevotella. The sequence goes on along the minus strand of NZ_NPJI01000034.1, from coordinate 63,129 downwards.
GCAGTGTCCCAGTTCCTTTATCATCTCCATGTCATATTCCACTCTCTCCTTAATACGTTCAGCCTTGATATTGTCACCAAGGTCTTGGAAATATGCTATTTGTTGCACGAGGTCGTCTTGTATGTGTCGGATGGCGATATTTGTCTGTTCTTGAGTTGTCATAAACAAGTTTGCCGGGAATATTCTGTATTCCTCAAACTTCGCCAATCTTGTCATGGTCATGGCGTCGAGTTCCTCGATGGCGTCGATTTCGTCGTCCCAGAAAGAAATTCTCACTATCGACTCGCTATAAGCGGGAGCGATGTCCACCACATCACCCTTAACCCTGAAGTTACCCCTGGCCAACTCCATGTCGTTTCTTGTATATAGAGCCTGTACGAGTCTTCTCAACAGCATGTTTCTGTCTAGTGTCTGTCCGCAGTGAATCTCAATGACATTTTCGGAAAGAGCGATGGGGCTTCCCATACCATAAATACAGCTCACCGACGAAATAACCACCACGTCTCTCCTACCAGACAGTAGCGATGAAACCGCCCTAAGTCTGAGACGGTCAATTTCCTCGTTTATGGCAAGATCTTTCTCAATATAAGTATCGCTTGCCGGCAAGTAAGCCTCAGGCTGGTAGTAGTCATAGTAGCTAACATAATATTCCACGGCATTCTGGGGGAAGAATCCTCTCATCTCCTCGTAAAGTTGGGCGGCCAATGTCTTGTTGTGGCTGATGACCAGGGTGGGTTTTTCAACCTTTGCAATAACATTAGCCACGGTAAAGGTTTTCCCGGAACCGGTAACACCGAGCAGCACCTGTGCCTTGTCACCTCTTTCAACCCCCTCGACCAACTGTCTTATTGCCTCAGGTTGATCACCAGTGGGATGATACTTAGAAGTCAGTATAAATTTACTCATAAATGCAAAATTACACTTTTTCGGCGTAATAAACGTTATATTTGCCGATTTTTTTGCAAAAAAAACATGTTTTGCTTTGAAATATAATAGAAAATGAGTACTTTTGCACACACAAAAGACAAAAACATGAAAAAGTACGCATTTATCATATTAATTGTATGCGCTACTCTGCTGAGCAGTTGTGCAGCAGAGTTTAACCGTGTATATAAGTCAAACGACATAAATTACAAGTACGAGTTTGCAAAAGAGTGTTTCGCCAACGGCAAGTTCAATCAGGCCGTTGTCCTTCTTCAAGAGCTCGTCACCATCCAGAAAGGAACCGACAAGGCTCAGGAATGTCTTTACATGCTTGCCATGGCACAATACTGCGACCGTGACTATGAGAGTGCCTCAGCCACATTCAAGAAGTATTTCTCTTCTTATCCCAAGGGAATATTTGCAGAACAGGCATGTTTCTACATAGGGCAGTCACTCTACCAGTCCACTCCCGAGCCACGCCTCGACCAGACCGCCACAGTAGGAGCCATCAATGCCTATCAGGAGTTTATGGACTATTTCCCGGAATCGTCGTACAAGGAGCGTGCCCAGAAACGACTCTATGAGTTGCAAGACAAGCTCATTCTCAAGGAATATCTCTCAGCCAAGCTGTATTACACCCTCGGAGATTATTTTGGCAACTGCATTCACGGCGGCTCTAACTACGAGGCTTGCATCGTTACTTCAGAAAACACGCTGAAAACATATCCGTTCACTAGCATGCGCGAGGATTTCGCCGTACTCATCATGAAGAGCAAGTACGAGTTGGCTCAGCAGAGCGTGGAAGAAAAGCGTATCGACAGATATCGTGAGGCTGAAGACGAATGCTATGCCTTCATAAACGAATTCCCAGAAAGTGCCGAACGAGCCACTGCTGAGAAATATCTTCAGAAATGCAAAAAGATTACAGGCGATATTTAATCACGAGTAGAAACATCATATATAATATATAAGGACAATGGATTACAAGAAATCAAAGGCTCCGGTAAACACCGTGACACGCAACATCATGGATCTCTGCAAAGACACAGGAAACATCTACGAGAGCGTAGCTATCATCTCTAAGCGCGCCAACCAGATTTCCATGCAGATTAAGGAAGATCTCAGCAAGAAGCTTGCAGAGTTTGCATCTTACAACGACAGCCTCGAAGAGGTGTTTGAGAACCGCGAACAAATAGAGATTTCACGTTACTACGAGAAGCTCCCAAAGCCATCGCTGCTCGCAACACAAGAGTTTGTAGAGAAAAAGGTTTACTGGCGCGACCAGCAGAAAGATTCACAGAACTTCAACTAATCTGGTAATGATTCAGCGCAAACAGACTCTGTATATGTTGCTTGCGGTGTTGTTGTCGGTACTGACACTCTGCCTGCCCATCGGTACTTTCTATGCCGAAGGTATGAGAGTTGCCACCGAATACAACCTCTGGCTCTATACCGCACAGGGAACAAAAGACTTTACCACATGCCCGCTGTTCATCATACTGCTACTTTCGTCAGTATTGGGCATCTACAGCATCTTCGCCTATCACAACCGTGTGGCACAGGCGAGGCTTTGCGTGTTCAACATGTTTCTTGTCATCGGGTGGTATATCGTCTTTGCCGTCTTTAGCCAAGTGCTCGGAGGCGGCAATATCTCCTTCGAGATTGAAATAGGCGGCGGGGCCCCGTTTATCGCCATCGCCCTCTATTTCCTCTCCTACAAGGCAATATGGGCTGATGAAAAACTCGTAAGGGCAGCCGACAGAATAAGATAATTTTCGACATATGAAAAAGACAAAGAATGAAACCACAGACAACAGTGTCACCCACTGCTTCTGTGGTTTCTTTCTTTCATACTCAACTAAACATTTACTATAAACATGAATACATTGGCTATCATAGCATCACTCTTCACAATAGTGGAGATGAACTGCGAAAACCTGTTTGACTGCAGGCACGACACACTGAAAAACGACATGGAGTTTACTCCAGAAGGCATTCGCCAATGGAACTTCAGCCGATACCGGCAGAAGACAGTCAACATAGCCAAGGCACTCATGTCATGCTCGCCCGAAGGAACACTGCCCGACCTAATGGCACTTAGCGAAGTGGAAAACGACAGCGTTATGAACCGACTCACAAGACTCACACCACTCAAGGGAGGCAACTATGGTTATGTGATGACCGACTCAAGAGATCAACGCGGCATTGATGTTGCACTCGTTTACCGAAGACTCACCTTCAAACCACTTGACACACAAAGTATAAGAGTGGAAGGCGACTTCGGCGACCATCCGCCTCGCGACATCCTTTATGTCAAAGGCCTGACAGGAAATAGCGACACCCTTCACGTTATGGTAGTCCACGCACCAAGCCGAATAGGAGGCAGTGAGACAGAACCAAGACGAATGGCATTCTCCTATGCCCTCACGCATATCATCGACTCGCTATACCAGGCATCGCCAGAGGCAAGGATTATCGTTGCCGGCGACTTCAACGCCACAAGCAGCGAACGACCGCTGAAGGAACTGATAAACCACGGAATGGTGGACACTGACCATGGGGCAGAAGGAACCAACGGAGCAAAGGGGACATACAAATATAAAGGCGATTGGGAAACCATCGACCACATTTTCGTCAGTCACTCACTCGCCAGTCAGCCCTACACCTTCACCCTTCACGACCATCCCTATCTCTTAGAGTTTGATAGCCGTTATGGAGGCGTAAAACCACGCCGCACGTTCTACGGCAGACGATATAACAAAGAGGGATGCAGCGACCATTTACCAATCTCGCTTACAGTACAACTAAGATAAATTATGAACAAGAAAGAAAAAATCCAGGTTTTTCTTGCATGAATGGAAAAATAACTGTAAATTTGCAACCAATTTTTAAATTCAGACGTATATAATTATGTGTGGTATTGTTGGATATATAGGAAACAAAGAAGCGTTTCCCATTCTCATCAAAGGATTGAGACGACTTGAATACAGAGGCTACGACAGCGCAGGAGTGGCTCTCATCAACGATAACGGCGACCTTAACGTTTTTAAGACTAAGGGTAAGGTTGACAATCTTGTAGAATATTGCAGCGACAAGAATGTCACCGGAAATATCGGTATTGCACACACACGATGGGCCACACATGGCGAACCCTCGTCGCTCAACGCCCACCCCCACTATTCACAGTCGAAAAATCTCGCCATTATCCATAATGGCATAATCGAAAACTATTCACAACTCAGAAGCCGACTTCAGGCCAAAGGCATCTCTTTCGTGTCTGACACCGATACGGAAGTACTCGTACAACTTATAGAGTTCATACAGGAAGAAAAGAACATCGACCTGCTCACAGCCGTGCAGCTGGCACTCAACGAAGTAATAGGCGCTTACGCCATAGCCATCCTCGACCATCGCAACCCAGATACCATCATTGCAGCTCGAAACCAAAGTCCACTTGTTGTAGGCATCGGCGACGACGAGTATTTCCTTGGTTCCGACGCAAGCCCCATCGTGGAATATACCGACAAGGTAGTATATCTTGAAGACGGAAACATAGCCGTCATCAAACGCCACGACGACCTCAAGGTGGTGAACATTCAAAACCGCAAACTCTATCCAGAGATACAAACCATCGACATCAACCTTGGACAAATAGAAAAAGGCGGCTACCCGCATTTCATGCTAAAGGAAATCTTCGAGCAGCCCGACTGTATCACCAACTGCATGAGAGGACGAGTGAATATCGACACCGACAACGTGGTGCTAAGTGCCGTGATCGACTACAAGAAACAACTTCTCCAGGCCAAACGCTTCGTCATCGTAGCTTGCGGTACCTCATGGCATGCAGGACTCATAGGAAAACAAATGATAGAAAGTTTCTGCAGAATACCAGTAGAAGTGGAATATGCCTCAGAGTTCAGATACAGGAATCCTGTAATATGCAAAGACGATGTGGTGATAGCCATATCACAGTCGGGCGAGACTGCTGACACACTCGCAGCCGTAAAACTTGCCAAACGACACGGAGCCTTCATTTACGGCATCTGCAACGCCATAGGTTCCAGCATACCAAGAGCCACCGACACCGGTAGCTATATCCATGTAGGACCAGAGATAGGTGTGGCCTCAACAAAAGCCTTCACCGGACAGGTCTCCGTACTTACCATGCTTGCACTGGCCCTGGCAAAAGAACGCGGAACCATCTCCTCTGCCGACTATCTCAAAATAGTAGAAGAACTGCATCAGATACCAAACAAGATGAAGGAACTTCTAAAACTCAATAAGCGTATTGCCGACCTCAGCCGTACTTTCACCTACGCACGCGACTTCCTCTTCCTCGGTAGAGGATATAACTATCCAGTGGCACTCGAAGGAGCACTGAAACTGAAGGAAATAAGCTACATTCATGCTGAAGGATACCCCGCCGCGGAAATGAAACACGGACCTATAGCACTCATCGACTCTGACATGCCAGTGGTGGTCATTGCCACACACAACGCCATGTATGACAAAGTGCTCAGCAACATTCAGGAGGTGAAGGCAAGAAAAGGTAAGGTAATTGCCATTGTGAGCAAAGGAGACGAGACCATCAGCCGCATTGCCGATGAGGTGATAGAAATGCCAGCTACCATAGAATGTCTCGAACCACTTCTCGCCACCATTCCACTACAGCTATTGGCATACCATATAGCCGTTTGCAGAGGAAAAGACGTAGACCAACCAAGAAACCTTGCAAAGTCTGTCACAGTGGAATAACATCCATTTTAGCCCTGGTCAAAACAATTACGACAACTAAGTAGACAAGATAAGGATAAACAAGCAACACAAAAATAACAATGGAACAGTTAAAACACGAATGTGGTGTGGCAATGATAAGGCTTCTCAAGCCTTTGGACTACTACCAACACAAGTATGGTACATGGATGTACGGAATGAACAAACTCTATCTCATGATGGAGAAACAACACAACAGAGGACAGGAAGGAGCGGGTATGGCATGTGTAAAGCTTGGAACATCTCCTGGCAACGAATATATGTTCCGTGAGAAAGCTGAGGGTGCCAACGCCATCACCGAGATATTCCGTGAGGCACAGAAAGGCTTCAACTTGCTTACCCCGGAACAACTCTCCGACCCTAATTATGCAAAGGAAAACCTGGCTTTTGCCGGAGAAATCTACATGGGACACCTCAGATACTCCACTACAGGAAAAAGCGGACTGAAATATGTACACCCATTTCTTCGCAGAAACAACTGGAAGGCAAAAAACCTCTGCCTCTGCGGCAACTTCAATATGACTAACGTCGACGAGATATTCGACAAGATTACATCCATGGGACAATGTCCAAGAATCTATAGCGACAGCTACATCATGCTCGAATGGATGGGGCACAGACTTGACCGCGAGGTGGAACGCAATTTCGAAGATGCCAAGGAGATGGGACTGCACGGCACTGACATCACCGACTACATCGACGAACATGTAAATATGGGCAACGTGCTCAAAACCACCATGCCAGACTTCGACGGTGGATATGTGGTATGCGGACTGACAGGCAGCGGCGAGATGTTTTCCATGAGAGACCCTTGGGGAATACGTCCGGCGTTCTATTATATCAATGACGAGATTGCCGTACTGGCCAGCGAACGGCCTGTATTACAAACCACCTTCGACCTCGAGTGCAACGACATCAAGGAACTACAGCCCGGCCACGCCCTCATAGTAAACAAAAACGGCGAGGCAAAGATAGAACAGATATTGCCACAACGGGGCGAATCGGCCTGCTCGTTCGAACGCATATACTTCAGCCGCGGATCAGACCGCGACATTTATCAGGAAAGGAAAAAACTCGGCGAGCTGCTCATGAAGCCCATTCTCAACGCAGTGGAAGGCGATATAGACCATACCGTCTTCTCCTTCATACCCAACACCGCAGAAGTGGCATATTACGGCATGCTCAGAGGGTTTAAGGAAAGACTCAACGAACAGAAGATAGAGGAAATAGAAAGCCTCGACCATACACCCACCCACGAAGAACTGAAAAATATTCTCAACAAATATGTCCGATCGGAAAAGATAGCCTGGAAAGATATCAAGCTCAGGACATTTATCACCGAGGGCAACTCACGCAACGACCTCGCTTCACACGTCTACGACATAACTTATGAAGTGCTCCAACCTCGTGTCGACAATCTAGTTGTTATCGATGATAGCATAGTGCGCGGAACCACCCTTCGCGAGAGCATCATAAAGATTCTCGACCGCCTTCATCCAAAAAAGATTGTACTTGTCAGCTCAGCGCCACAAATCCGCTATCCCGACTATTACGGTATAGACATGGCACGCCTGGAAGAGTTCATCGCCTTCAGAGCTTGCATCGAACTGCTCAAGGAAAGAGGCATGCACTCACTCATCGAAGAGACATACCATAACTGCCTGCGAGAACTGAAGAAAGAGAAAAGCCAGATGAAATGCTGCGTGAAAAATCTCTATAAACCATTCTCCGTGAAGGAACTTAACGACAAGATGGTGGAAATGCTTCGACCTACAGGAGTGACCACACCAATAGAAATAGTGTTCCAAAGCATAGAAGGCCTACACGAAGCCATACCAAACCATAAGGGCGACTGGTATTTCACAGGCAACTACCCCACCCCAGGCGGTATGAAACTTGTAAACCAGGCTTTTGTCAACTATATAGAAAAAGTATATCAATACCAACAGAAGTTTTAATCCACTACACATATAATGAAAAAAGTAACATTAGTCCTCGAGGACGGAACGACATTCCACGGGAAATCGTTCGGCTATGAAGCTCCTGTAGCAGGAGAAGTAGTGTTCAACACAGCCATGATGGGCTATCCGGAAAGTCTTACCGACCCTTCTTATGCCGGTCAGCTCATGACTCTTACTTATCCACTGGTGGGCAACTACGGCGTGCCGCCTTTCACCATCGAAGCCAATTCGTTGGCCACATTCATGGAGAGCGACAAAATATATGCCTCCGCCATCATCGTGGCTGACTATAGCGAAGAGTTTTCTCACTGGAACGCAGTGGAAAGCCTTGCCGACTGGCTTAAAAGAGAAAAAGTGCCTGGCATCACTGGCATCGACACCCGTCAGCTTACCAAGGTGCTCAGGGAGCATGGAGTGATGATGGGAAAAATCCTGTTCGATGACCAGCCCGACAACATCCCACAGGCTGAATACGAGGGAGTGAACTGGGTTGACCGCGTCAGCTGCAGAGATATTATAAGGTATAACGAGGGAGCCGGAAAAAAAGTGGTCCTCGTGGACTGTGGTGTCAAAAATAATATTATAAGGTGTCTCGTCAACAGAGGCGTGGAAGTGATAAGAGTACCATGGAACTACGACTATACCGACATGGACTTCGACGGACTGTTCCTCGGCAACGGACCTGGCGACCCCGACATGTGTGAAGACGCAGTAAACATCATACGCAAACAAATGTCTTTAAGCCGAAAACCTATTTGCGGCATATGCATGGGAAACCAACTGCTGGCCAAGGCAGGAGGAGCTACCATCTACAAATTGAAATACGGTCACAGGTCACACAACCAGCCCGTGCGTGAGGTAGGCACTAACCGCTGCTATGTAACAAGCCAAAACCATGGGTATGCTGTGGATGCCAAGACACTCGGCAACGACTGGCGCGAACTCTTCGTAAACATGAACGACGGTTCCAATGAGGGCGTATGCCATAAGCAGTATCCATGGTTCACAAGCCAGTTCCACCCAGAGGCCTGTTCAGGTCCTGTTGACACTGAGTTTATGTTCGATAGATTCATTAAAGTACTGAATTAAGGAGTTATGGGAGATGTCCTAATTCCCTATGAACAAAGTAAGCGATAAGTACTTAACTCATAGAAAAAACTATTTAAGAAATAATATGAAAGACAATAATATAAAAAAAGTGCTGCTCCTCGGGTCTGGAGCATTGAAAATCGGTGAGGCGGGTGAGTTTGACTACTCAGGGTCTCAAGCCTTGAAAGCACTGCGAGAGGAAGGCGTAGAAACAGTGCTCATCAACCCGAACATCGCTACCGTACAGACATCAGAGGGTGTAGCCGACCAAATATACTTCCTTCCAGTGCAGCCATACTTCGTTGAGAAAGTGATAGCAAAGGAACGCCCCGACGGTATACTCCTCGCCTTTGGCGGACAAACCGCACTCAACTGTGGTGTGGAACTCTACCTCTCCGGAGTGCTTGAGAAATACGGGGTAAAAGTGCTCGGTACTCCCGTCCAGGCCATCATGGATACCGAAGATCGTGAACTCTTCGTTGAAAAACTCAACGAGATTGACGTAAAGACTATAAAAAGCGAAGCCTGCGAAACCATCGAGCAGGCAAGGGCTGCCGCTGCCACGCTTGGCTATCCAGTCATACTTCGTGCCGCTTATGCTCTCGGAGGACTCGGTTCGGGATTCTGCGACAACGAAGAGGAACTCAACAAACTCGCAGAAAAAGCCTTCTCCTTCTCCCCTCAGGTGCTCGTGGAAAAAAGCCTTAAAGGATGGAAAGAAATAGAATACGAGGTAGTGCGCGACAAGTACGACAATTGCATCACCGTCTGCAACATGGAAAATTTTGACCCACTCGGCATCCATACCGGCGAGAGTATCGTCATAGCCCCTTCGCAGACACTCACCAACAGCGAGTACCATAAGCTTAGGGCACTCTCGATAAAGATTGTAAGACACATCGGAATTGTGGGCGAATGTAATGTTCAATATGCCTTCGACCCACAAAGCGAAGACTACCGCGTCATAGAGGTCAACGCACGCCTTAGCCGCTCTTCCGCACTCGCCTCAAAAGCCACCGGATATCCACTTGCCTTCGTGGCTGCCAAACTCGGCATGGGCTACGGACTCTTTGAACTGAAAAACTCAGTCACCAAGACCACAAGCGCATTCTTCGAACCCGCCCTCGACTATGTGGTGTGCAAGATACCACGCTGGGACCTCTCCAAGTTCCGTGGAGTAGACAAGGAACTCGGCTCGTCAATGAAGTCGGTGGGAGAAGTGATGGCTATAGGACGAAACTTCGAGGAAGCCATACAGAAGGGATTGAGAATGATAGGACAGGGAATGCACGGATTTGTGGAAAATAAGGAACTCGAGATTCCAGACATCGACGCGGCACTGCGCGAACCTACCGACAAGCGTGTCTTCATCATCTCGAAAGCCATGCACAAGGGCTACACCATCGACCAAATTCACGAACTCACGAAAATCGACAAGTGGTTCCTGCAGAAACTCAAGCACATCATCGACATCGACGAGAGAATGAAGGATGCGGGAAATATCAACAACCTCAGCCGCGAATTGCTCCGTGAGGCAAAGGTATACGGATTCACTGACTTCCAAATAGCCCGCGCCGTGGGGCTCGAAACCGAACTCAACAGCATGGCAAAGGCTGGACTACTCGTGAGAAACCTAAGAAAAAACTACGGCATACTTCCTGTGGTGAAACAGATAGACACACTCGCCGCCGAATACCCCGCACAAACCAATTACCTCTATGTCACCTATGCTGGGGTGGAAAGCGACATAAAGTTTGAAAACGACAAGCGTTCCATCATCGTACTTGGTTCTGGTGCCTATCGCATCGGTTCATCGGTAGAGTTCGACTGGTGTGGAGTACAGGCCCTTAACACCATCAGAAAGGAAGGCTACCGCTCTGTAATGATAAATTACAACCCCGAGACAGTGTCCACCGACTACGACATGTGCGACCGCCTCTATTTCGACGAGCTCACCTTCGAACGTGTCATGGACATCATCGAACTCGAAAACCCCTACGGAGTGATTGTCTCCACCGGTGGACAAATACCCAACAACCTTGCCATGCGTCTTGACGCACAGAACGTGCCCATACTCGGCACATCGGCAAAGGATATCGATAACGCCGAAGACAGAGCACAGTTCTCGTCGATGCTCTCGCGCAACGGCATCGACCAGCCGGCGTGGAGTGCCCTTACCTCCATGGACGACATCAACAAGTTTATCGACGAAGTTGGCTTCCCTGTTCTCGTGCGACCTTCGTACGTGCTCTCCGGTGCTGCCATGAACGTATGCTCCAACCAAGAAGAGCTTGAGAAATTTCTGCGTTTGGCAGCCAATGTGAGCGAAGACCACCCTGTGGTGGTAAGCCAGTTTATCGAACACGCAAAGGAAGTGGAGATGGACGCAGTGGCAAAAAATGGCGAAATCATAGCCTATGCCATTTCCGAACACATAGAGTTTGCCGGTGTCCACTCTGGCGACGCCACCATACAGTTCCCGCCACAGAAACTCTATTGCGAGACAGTGCGCCGCATTAAGCGTGTGAGCAAGAAAATCGCACAAGAACTTCACATCAGCGGACCATTCAACATACAGTTCCTCGCCAAAGAAAACGACATCAAGGTCATAGAGTGCAACCTCAGGGCCTCACGCTCTTTCCCCTTCGTAAGCAAGGTGCTGAAAATAAATCTCATCGAACTGGCCACAAAGGTCATGCTCGGCCTGCCGGTAGAAAAGCCACACAAGAGCCTCTTCGACCTCGACTACGTAGGCATCAAGGCTAGCCAGTTCTCATTCAACCGACTGCAAAAGGCCGACCCCGTCCTTGGAGTCGACATGGCTTCCACAGGCGAGGTGGGCTGCCTCGGCGACGACACCAGCACAGCCCTACTCAAAGCCATGCTCTCAGTGGGTCACCGCATACCAGAGAAGAACATACTCCTCTCCACAGGAAGCGCAAAGCAAAAGGCAGAAATGCTAGATGCCGCCAGAATGCTCGTCGCCCATGGCTATAAGCTCTACGCCACTGGAGGTACTTCTCGATATCTCGCCGACAACGGCATTGACAACAGCCTCGTCTACTGGCCATCAGAAGACGGCAAGCCACAGGCCCTCGAAATGCTACACAACCACGAGATAGACATGGTGGTGAACATCCCGAAAGACCTCACTGCCGGCGAGCTCACCAACGGCTACAAGATACGTCGTGCCGCCATCGACCTCAACGTGCCGCTCATCACCAACAGCCGCCTGGCATCGGCCTTCATCTACGCATTCTGCAATGTCGGAAAGGAAGGTATAGGTATCAAGAGTTGGGAAGAATACAAATAAAAAACACCACAACAAAACAGAAAAACAGTGGGCAACGCATGCTTTTTATGCGTTGTTCACTGTTTCTTATCCCCTTTTTGTTCATTTTTTAGTAAAAAAGTTGCAAGATTGAAAAAAAAGGTGTATTTTTGCACCTGTGAAAAAGTAACAAATACTAGCTTATGGACTTTGGCGAAAATTTTGAATCAACGATAAACCGCAGTGAATATAGAATACTTGTGGTTGACGACGTGATAAGCAATGTCTTGCTCTTGAAGATTTTGCTTACAAATGAAAAGTTCCAGGTGCTCACGGCTAACAATGGAACAAGCTGTATAGAAACTGCAAAAAAGGAACATCCCGACCTTATACTGCTCGATGTGATGATGCCGGATATAAGCGGATTCGACACAGCCACCGAACTCAAGAAAAGCCCTGAAACATCCGATATCCCCATCATCTTCCTTACAGCACTCAATAGCCCGGCCGACCTCGTGCATGGTTTCCAGGTGGGGGCCAACGACTTCCTTACCAAACCATTCAACAAGGAAGAGCTCATAATGCGTGTCATGCACCAAATCTCGCTCGTGGCAGCAAAGAGAATCATCGTGCAGCAAAACGAAGAACTGAGAAGAACCATCAACAACCGAGACAAGATGTACTCCGTCATCGCCCACGACCTGCGCTCGCCTATGGCAAGCATTCGTATGGTGCTGAACCTCGTAGTACAAACCGTCTCGCCCGAAGCCATCGGACCTGAGATGTTTTACCTCATCGACAAAGCTAACAAGGAGACCGAGGAAACCCACGACCTGCTCGACAACCTGTTGAAATGGACAAAGAGCCAAACCGGACGACTGAAGGTGGCTTACCAGGACTTCGATGTGATCGATGTGGTGACAGGCGTATACGGTATCTTCACCATGATAGCCGAAACAAAGAAAATTGCGCTCACCATGGAAGAGAATGTGGCAGGACTGAAGGTTCGTGCCGACAAAGACATGCTCAACACCGTGGTCAGAAACTTCCTCAGCAATGCCATAAAGTTCACACCAGAAGGCAGCGCCATCGAAATCATTGTTGACAAAAAAGACGACTTCGCAAAAATCAGTATCAGAGACCATGGTGTGGGTATCGCCCCCGACCGCATAGAAGGCCTATTCCACAAAGGAGAGACTACATATGGTACAAACAACGAGGAAGGAAGCGGTCTCGGCCTCCAGCTCTGCAAAGACTTTGCAGAGAAAAACGGTGGTGATGTCATGGTTGAGTCTGTATTAGGCGAAGGCAGTACGTTCAGCGTCCTCGTGCCGCTGCTGAAGAATTAAAGGAGTAAAAAAAAACTTCCACAACAAAAAAAGTAACTTATTTTTAAATTCATAAACATTAAGAAAAATGAAAGCATTTGTTTTCCCTGGACAGGGAGCACAGTTCTCTGGTATGGGCAAAGACCTGTACGACAACGACACGAAAGCCAAAGAGCTTTTCGAGAAAGCCAACGAAATACTTGGCTACAGGATAACCGACATTATGTTTGAAGGAACTGATGACGAACTCAAGCAGACCAAGGTAACACAACCCGCAGTCTTCCTCCATAGCGTCATCAAGGCTATTAGTCTGGGCGACGACTTTCAGCCATCCATGGTTGCAGGCCACTCACTCGGTGAGTTCTCTGCCCTCGTCGCAGCTGGCGCTCTCAGCTTCGAAGACGGTCTGAAACTCGTCTACGCTCGTGCCATGGCCATGCAGAAAGCATGCGAGAAGACACCTTCAACAATGGCTGCCATCGTAGGACTTTCCGACGACAAAATTGAAGCTATCTGTGAAGAAGTGAGCCAAACCACACCTATCGTCGTTCCAGCCAACTATAACTGCCCAGGACAGCTTGTCATCTCTGGTAGCGTAGAAGCCATCAATGCCGCTTGCGAAAAGTTGAAAGAAGCAGGTGCAAAGCGTGCACTGCCTCTGAAAGTAGGAGGAGCATTCCACTCTCCACTCATGCAGCCGGCTAAGGACGAACTGCAGGCTGCCATAGAAAGCACCGAATTCTCTGCTCCGAAATGTCCTGTATACCAGAATGTTGACGGGAAGCCTCACACCGACCCAGCAGAGATTAAGCAAAACCTCATCTCACAGCTCACAAGCAGCGTCCGCTGGACTTCTTGCGTACAGAACATGATAGCCGACGGAGCCGACGACTTCACTGAGTGCGGCCCAGGAAAAGCCCTCCAGGGAATGATTGGACGTATCGATAAGAGTGTAGCCGTATGCGGCATATCATAATGTCATATCACGACATTCATTATATTCTAATCCACAATACCTGAGCCCGGACACACAAAGCCGGGCTCTATTTTTAATAAACAAAAGTGCCCTAAAAACTATGCAAAAAATTATCATCTACCAAGTACTTCCTCGCCTCTACGGCAACCGCAATCTCACACGTAAGCCTAACGGGACAATAGAGGAAAACGGATGCGGCAAACTCAATGACTTTACAGACAAAGAACTCAACAACATAAGGCAGAAAGGCATCACCCACGTGTGGTATACTGGAGTGATAAGACACGCCACGAAAACCAACTACACCGCCTACGGCATACCACGGTGCCATCCGGCAGTGGTAAAGGGACAGGCCGGTTCACCCTACGCCATATCCGACTATTACGACATCGACCCCGACCTCGCCGTTGACATCAACTCTCGCATGGCAGAATTTGAAGCACTTGTGGCAAGGACTCACAAGGCTGGCATGAAGGTCGTCATCGACTTCGTTCCCAACCATGTGGCACGACAGTATAAGTCGCTATTCCAGCCCGAAGGCGTAAATGGCCTTGGCGACGATGATGATATCACACAAGGCTTCTCGCCACAAAACAATTTCTACTACTGTCCAGGAGAACAGTTCTCACCCTATTTAGACCTATATTCCGGCGAGACAGAACCATACCACGAAGAACCCGCCAAAGCCACTGGCAACGACCACTTCGACTCACGCCCAGGACGAAACGACTGGTATGAGACCATAAAACTTAACTACGGAGTCGACTATTACGCCGGAGGAATCGGCTTTTTCAATCCCGTGCCCGACACCTGGTCAAAGATGCTTGCCATACTCGAATTTTGGGCATCTAAGGGTGTCGATGCCTTCCGCTGCGACATGGCGGAAATGGTGCCGTCGGCATTCTGGACATGGGCTCTCGGCAAGCTCAAGGCAAAACACCCGGAAGTGAAAATCATCGGAGAGGTATACAATCCCTCACTCTACCGCACCTATATAGCCAGCGGATTTGACTATCTCTACGACAAGGTAGGCATGTACGACACGCTTCGCTCCATCGTCTGTTCCGGACAGTCGTCGACAGCCATCACTGGCGCTTGGCAAGCCACCGACGATATAGCCGACCAAATGCTCTACTTCCTTGAAAACCACGACGAGCAGCGAGTGGCAAGCGACTACTTCGCAGGCTGTCCTTTCAAGGCAGTGCCCGCATTAGCCGTCTCGCTCCTACTCCGCCGCAACCCCTTTATGCTCTTTGAGGGCGAGGAATACGGCGAGAAAGGCATGGATGCCGAAGGATTCAGCGGTCGCGACGGACGCACCACCATATTCGACTATTGGAGTATCGACACGCTCTGCCGCGCTTCCAAGTTCCAGCTCACGCCCGAAGAGACCCGTCTCGCCCAAATACATACAAGTCTCATAAGCATAGCAAGAAACGAACCGGCGATTAGCGAAGGAAAATGCTTCGACCTCATGTATGCCAACCCATGGTCCGACAGTTTCAACCCACACCGTCACTACACATTCCTTCGCAGCACAAGCAACACGCTGCTGCTCGTTTTAGCCAACTTCGACTCACAGCCGGCATCAGTAAAGATAAACCTACCAACCCACGCCTTCGACTATCTCAACATACCGGAAGGCCCACGTACAGCCACCGAGCTACTCACAGGCGAGAAGACACAGCTCAATCTGGCTAAAGATGGCGCCATAGCCGCATCAGCACCCGCTAACGGTGTTTCAATCTATAAGATAACGTTCTAATCAAAAACCAATTATGGAAGAACAAATATTCAACACTCACAACAAGGAAGAGTTTCCGCCAGCCCATACCGCCGAGCATCTCCTCAACCAGACCATGGTACAGCTGTTCGGATGCGAACGCTCCCACAACGCTCACATAGAGCGCAAGAAGAGCAAGATGACCTTTATTGTCGACCACAAACCCGACAGGAAGGAAGAGAGGCTGATAGCCGACCGTATGAACGAGCTAATATCCGCAGACCTCCCTGTAACCTTCGAATATGTCAGTCGTGATAACATGCCCGACGATATAAGAGCCGACCGTCTGCCCGCCGACGCTTCGGACACCATCAGATTAGTTCGCATAGGCGACTACGACGTCTGCCCCTGTATTGGCAAGCATGTCCGTTCCACCTCACAAATAGGACGTTTTGAACTTCTCGGCACCAATTGGGACGAACCCACCCACTCCTTCCGCATACGTTTCAAAGTGGTCCAATAGAGGATCGAGTAGAACAATAGAATTTCATTTATCCCATAGTCTTCCATTGATGCCCAAATGCGTGTCAATGGAGGACTTTTCGGTTCATTCTTCTAATGCATTTAACCAAAGGGCGCACTGTCACCTTACGACAGACGGCTGTCATAACTACGACAGTCGGCTGTCATAACTGTGACAGTCTTGGCTAAGACATTAGGCTTGCAGTTGCCATAAGACATCTCGTTTCGTGTTGTATAAGCCAGCTCCGCAAACACCCTACACCCTACATTATTTCGTAGCAGCATTCTGATAATCAGATGGTTAATGAATGTAGGGTGCCTCTCAACCCTACATTAACCCTACATCATCCGTACATTAATTTTTTCATGGTCTCATTAATTGTCTCCGCGATGACCGATTTTTTCATTTCGATAGCCCGATCAATTCATTGGCGTTTCAATTTGTGGTAAGCGTCTCCACGATACGTTGGCGTTGTTGCGGACGAGGCTTGGATATGTGGCGGAATTTTTGTATTTTGCAATAACGGAAGACTTTATATAGGACAAATTCAACAATAAAGTGGTATAATAATGCATTTTTTGGCTTTTTGCTTTGTTTTGTGCTATAATTATTGTATTTTTGCAAATGCGATACTTCAATAATTAAAAACAATAAAAACAACGATGAACAAAAACAAAATTATTACCCTATTGGGGCTCTTTGCAATGTCAATGATGGTCATGGCACAAGGCAGCGAGAAACTGGTCAGCAATCAGATTCTAAATCAAAAGGTTGTTGACGAAGGAGGCAGCGGAATGTTCAATGCTGTGGCATTGGAAGAGAAAGACGATAAAGGCCGGGATGAAAAGGCAAACAACTTTAAGACCCTTTGGATAAAGAACGGCGACCGCAACATCTTCGGCATCATCGGCAAGCCGCACTACACGGGCAAGAAACAGCCCATAGCCATAATTGCCCACGGCTTCAACGGCAGCCACACCTACTCGCTCGCCTATTTCAACGAGCTGAACAAGATGGGCTACCAGTGCTACGCCTTCGACTTCCCATGCGGCTCGCTGAACAGCCGCAGCGACAACAACACCCACAACATGTCGATTCTCGACGAGCAAAGCGACCTGGAGGCTATTGTAAAATACTTCAAGAGTCAACCCGACATCGACGCCGACAACATTGTCCTCATCGGCGAGAGCCAGGGCGGACTCGTGTCGGCGCTCACCGCCGCCTCGCTGCCGAAGGATGTGACGAAGTTGGTGCTGGTCTTTCCCGCATTGTGCATCCCCGACAACTGGAACCAGCGCTATCCAAAGGTGTCCGACATTCCCGATACTACCACTCTGTGGGACGTACCCATAGGTCGCCGTTTCTTCTTGGAGATTCGCGACATGGACGTGTTCAAGACCATAAAGCGTTTTAAGAAGCCTGTTTTGATTGTGCAGGGCGACGCCGATGCTGTTATGTCGATGGACGACTCACGCCGTGCAGTTAAGAACTACAAGACTGCCAGCCTGCATGTCATCCCCAGTGCCGGCCACGGCTTCAAGCCTCATGAGTTTGAGGAGTCGATGGGAGTGATAAAGGAGTTCTTGAGTGAAGAGTGAAGAATGAAGAGTGAAAAGTGGGAATGTTGTATCTTTGCAGAAATAAAATGAAACAAATTATATTATGAAATTTAACTATGCCACTCTTATTGTCGCTTTGTTTTTTGCTTATGCGACAAATACATTTGCACAAGGCGAACTGTATCATGATTTCCTTAATCCAAAAGACGAACACCGCTCGTGGATAATATGGCAGTGGATGGACGGCTTGGTAAACAAGGAAGCCATAACAAAAGATTTGGAAGCCTTTAAGGAAGCCGGTCTGTCCGGCGTTCAGAATTTCCAAATTGGAGGTGACCAGCAAATAAGAGTGGGAGATTCCACATGCGCCATTGGCAGCGAGAAATGGAAACAGATGATGAGATGGGCAATGGACGAGTGTGAACGGTTGGGCTTGTCCTTCGGCACACATAATTGTCCCGGATGGTCGTCAAGTGCATATAAAGATGTCTCCCCGGAATATTCCATGCAGAAAGTGGTTGTTTCCGAAACTGCTTTTACTGTGGGAAAGAAAACCATTTGCTTACCTCGTGCGGAGATCGACGCGAAATATAATTTCTATAGGGACATTTGCATTCTTGCAGTAGCAACCGATAGCATTGTCAGCAAACAGGATATTATCGACATCACATCATATCTGCCCGAAATGGACAAGGGCAGATGGGCTGACACGCTCGAGGTGCCAAGAAAACTGATGAAATCCTTGCCAAGAGAGATTAGAAAGAGAATCTCGGAAGGCGCGTGGTCGCTGATGCGTTTTGGACACACCACAAACGGGAAAACCAATGAGGCGCAGGCGGCGGCATCCGGGAGAGGACTTGAATGTGACAAACTAAGCAAGAAAGCCGTGAAACGGTTTTGGGAAGGCTACCCTATGATGCTGTTAAATCTTGCAGGTCGTCATGCTGGAAAGACTTTCTGTCGGTTGGAGATAGACAGTTACGAGGCAGGAGGGCAGGATTGGAGCGAGGTGTTGCCAGAAGAGTTCCAGCAGCGCAAGGGTTATGATGTAAGGCTATGGCTGCCATGTATCGTGGGCAAGCGGATTATTGAAAGCAACGAAGCAAGCAAACGATTTAAGGACGATTTTGTTGATGTGCTCACATCCCTTTTCGCCGAAAACTATTACGGCTACATGGAACAGTTGGCTGAACAGAGTGCTCCGGGAATGCAGTTGCTCATAGAGCCTTATGGCACTGGAGGCCAAAAACCTTTCAGAGTGCTCGACATTAACAAAATACTCAGTCAGACACCACATTCGCTGGTGGCAACGGAATTTTGGGTGAAACCAAATTGGGGATGGAGGGATATGCAAGGACACGAGAAGGTGATGCGCACACTTCAGAAACCTCTTCTCATAGCAGAAGCATTCACCTGTTGGCCATTGTTTGCCTGGCAAGACAGCCCTCAGTCCCTAAAACCTATATGCGACCGTGCTTTCAGCACAGGAGTAAACAAGATGATGCTCCACGCAGGTGCTTGCAATCCGTGGCGGAATGTTGAGCCTGGCATGTCGTTCGGAATCTGGGGAACACAGTTTGTGCCCACCCAGACATGGTGGAAGGCTGGTGGTGCAAGGGCACTTTTCGACTATATGGCACGCTGCCAATCGCTATTGCAGAGAGGATTGCCTGCCCAAGAGCAACTGCCTTCCATGAAGGTCATGAAAACTTATAGGCGCATTGACGGCGATACCGATATAATATTCATTTGCAATCCCACTGAGACGCAGGCTACGGAAACGATGGATGTCAAGGGCATTGCCAAAGGACGTCGTGCGGAAATATGGAATCCTTACAATCTTGAGACCGACATTCTGTCGGAGTCTGACTCCCTGTTGAGAATTGAAGGCTTGGGGTCAAGATTCTTGATTCTTTCTAACGAAGAGAGACCTACTGAGGTGAACGACTCCCTCTCTGCCCTGCTGACAGACAATGCAGGAAAAGAAACAATAATGCAACTTGACAGTGAATGGGACATTACCTTCCCAAACACCGCCCACTTGGAGAAACAACAACTGTTTGAATGGACAAAGTCGGACAACGACGAAATAAGGTATTTCTCCGGAACGGCAACCTATAAGCGCCACTTTTCGCTTTCACGCAAGCATCTGAAACGACAACGTGTCATTCTTGACCTCGGCGACATAAAAAACATGGCAACCGTAAGAGTGAACGGAACAAAATTCCCCGTAATGTGGAAATCTCCTTTCCTGCTTGACATAAAGTCGGCAATTAAAGAGGGCGACAATATCATAGAGGTGGACGTGACAAATCTGTGGCCTAACAGGATGATAGGCGACGAGAAGGAACCTGACGACATAGAATGGTCTGAGCCATTGATATACGACTATGCTCCAGGAAAGCCTGTGGCAGGCAGGTATATGAATGCCATTCCCGAATGGTTGCGCCAGGGAACAGTCAGACCATCAAAAAACAGGAAGACAGTGGGGTGCTTCAAATTCTTCACCAAAGACTCTCCATTGTTGCCTTCCGGTCTTATTGGTCCTGTTGTTATAAGGAAGAAAACAAATCGGGATGGTTTATGACTGTTTCCGTGACCATATCTGCCAGTTCTGCCATAGTACCGACCTCGTAAATTGGAAATGGATACAGGATTCGCAGACACAACCTTATTATTCTCCCAAACATGGTACAGTCATCCTTATAAGCAAGAAGGAATTAAAAAAAATGAAGAAGTTACTCAGAGGCAGAGAAAAACAGAAGCAACAGGCACATCTGTCCCGTTAGTTAGATTTCTTAAGTATTCGGATAATTAGCGTGAATTTTCGTTGTTTCCTGATAAAATGTATAGATAAAATAAAGAAAAGTTTGGTAGTGTCGTTTTTTATTCCTACTTTTGCAAAATAAAACAATAGACACATAGCTATGGAAGTAGAGAACAAATACATTAGATTTGACTGGGCGGTGAAGCGCATGTTGCGCGACAAGGCAAATTTTGCAGTGTTGGAAGGATTGGTTACGGTGCTTCTTGGTGAGAAGATTGTTATAACCGAACTGCTCGAGAGCGAAGGCAATCAGGAAACAAGCGAGGCAAAGTTCAACCGTGTTGACATCAAGGCAAAGAACTCCAAGGGAGAGATAATAATAGTTGAAGTGCAACTGTCGCGGCAGCTGTACTATCTCCAGCGTATG
Source organism: Prevotella sp. P2-180 (assembly GCF_002251435.1). Taxonomy (GTDB): domain Bacteria; phylum Bacteroidota; class Bacteroidia; order Bacteroidales; family Bacteroidaceae; genus Prevotella. Next base: position 41,808 of record NZ_NPJI01000034.1, on the reverse strand, counting down.
CTCTATGGTGTATCGAAGGCCATTACAGAGCACATACAGATAGGCAATATGTACGACCATGTGAAGAAAGTCTATTCCATCAACATCATTTATTTCGACCTTGGTAAGGGCAGCGACTATCTATATCACGGAAAGACCATTTTCACCGGCGTTCACACTGGCGACAATTTGGAGGTGAATACGAAGGAAGCAAATGAGATAAAAATGACTGCGCCGGAGAATGTGTTCCCTGAGTATTACATTATCCGCGTAAATGAATTCAACCAAGTTGCCAAAACCCCGATAGAAGAATGGCTCGACTACCTGAAAAACAACCGCATAAAGGATGACACCTCCACGCCTGGTCTGCAAGAAGCACGAGAGAAACTCCTCTACATGACAATGAGCGATGCCGACCGCCGCGCCTACGATGCCCACATGGACGACATCATGGTGCAGAACGACGTGCTTAGCACAGCTAAGTTGGAAGGGCTTGCGGAAGGTCGTGCGGAAGGTCGTGCGGAAGGACGTGCGGAAGGTCGTGCGGAAGGACGTGCGGAAGGTCGTGCGGAAGGTCGTGCGGAAGGACGTGCGGAAGGTCGTGCGGAAGGACGTGCGGAAGGTCGTGCGGAAGGTCGTGCGGAAGGAATAAAACTAACTGCCCGCAATCTTAAAGCCATGGGATTGAGTGTTGGCGAAATAAAGGAGGCAACCGGGCTTAGCGAGGATGAGATTAATGGTTTGTGATTAATCCCCCAACTTTTGGATAAACGTGAATCCCAGGGGGTGTTGATATAACAAAAAAGCTTATGTGAAATATGCTGCAACATCCCTTATTATGAGAGAGGCTGGCGGCGTAATAAGTGGATAAGTAAACATGTTGAAATGAAGATACATCAGATATTATTTAGTCCCACAGGAGGGACTCGACGAGTGAGTGAAATATTATGTCAAGGTATGGGTAAAGAGAGTGTTGTTACAGATCTCTGTGTGAAGACCGCCGACATTCAGTTGCCTAATATAAATAAGGATGACTTGGCTGTCATCTCCATGCCTGTCTTTGCAGGACGTGTGCCGGCATTGGCTGTAGAACGTCTGCGTATGGTGAAGCCCAATGGGGCGAAATGTGTTGTAGTAGCCGTCTTCGGCAATCGTGCCTACGACGATGCTTTGCTTGAAATTCAGGATGTGACATCAGAGATGGGGTTCCGTGTAATTGCTGCAGTAGGTGCAGTAGCCGAACACAGTATCATCAGGAGATATGGCAATGGCCGGCCTGATGCTGTCGACGAACAGACACTCCGTCGTTTCGGTGCCGAAATCTTGGGCAAGGCTGAAGGTAGCGTGTGTACTTTGCCGGCGATACCAGGCAACCGCCCTTACAAGAAAGGCGGCAAAGTGCCTCATCCCAAAGGCAGGCGAGGATGCAATCGGTGTGGTGTTTGCGCCAGGCAATGTCCAACAGACGCCATACCATTTTCAGATCCTAAAAAAGTAGATGCTTCCAAGTGCATTTCCTGCATGAGATGTGTTTCCGCATGCCCAACGGGGGCAAGAAGCATCGGAGCGGTCATGACCTTCCTGGCTACACAAGGCCTGAAAAAAGTATGTGCCACAAGAAAAGAAAACGAGTTGTATCTTTAGCCCTTTCGTAGTGGTGTAGTGCAGACAGCAAAACAGTTGGATATCATAATAATCATGGACAAACAAACCCTTGGTTTAATCAATGGCATTATATCAGGCATCTCCTTTGGCTTGATACCACTTTTTTCCATTCCCGTCATTGCGGCGGGCATGGGCAATGTAAGCATTCTGGTATATCGCTTTTTCTTTGGCTCACTGGCTATGCTCGGAATGTTGCTGCTGAAAAAGACAGACTTGAGAGTCTCGCTTTCCGAATTATGTAGAATTGCCATATTGTCATTATTCTACATAGGCACAGCCTTGGCAACGCTTGAATGCTACCACTACTTGTCTTCAGGCATTGCCACGGCTTTGGTTTATACTGATCCTATCTGGTGTGCTATCATCGGTTTGATATTTCTTGGCGACCGTTTTTCGTTGAAACTCACTTCTAGCTGTCTCTTTGCTACACTGGGAGTGATGATGATGACAGGCGTATTCACCGAAGATGGAACATTCTCGGCATTAGGACTTTTCTGGGGATTGCTCTCGGGCTTGTCCTATGCCTTGTATCTAATCTTCGTCCCAAGACTAAGACTCAAGCGTATACCAAGCCTAAAGCTCACGTTCTATGTGTTTTTCATCGGAATGTTGATACTTGCCGCATATGCCATCCTGAAGGAAGGCAATATTGAGATTGTGACGAATCCGACATGCTGGACAAACCTAATATTGCTCGGGTTGATACCCACCGCTCTTAGCAACATCTGCGTCACTATGTCGCTCCGTCTTGTCGACAGCACCATTGTGGCCATTCTTGGAGCATTTGAGCCGCTGACGGCAATGGTGATCGGCATCGTGATACTTGGCGACTCGTGGAGCATAATGAGCCTCGGCGGAACCTTCCTCATTCTTCTGGCTGTGGCTATGCTCACCATTCTGCCAAAAAACAATAACTGATTTTTCATATGCAAGACTTTTGCCGAATATACAACCAGTAGTAATGTGAAGTTCGAGAGTTATGAAGAGAACACCAACTGGTTTGATTAACCCAGTACTCTGCCCGTTATTACACCAGTACTCTGCCCGTTATTATACCAGTACTCTGCCCGTTATTACACCAGTACTCTAACTAGAGTACTGCAGTACTCCAACCAAAGTACCAGAGTACTCTCGCGGGAGTACTACCACAAGGATAGAGCATCGGTAAGTCACAAAGAAAGATAACTAATAAAAACAGAAAACTATGGCACAAATAACAATTATCCCAGCAGTAATATAACAAAAAAAAGGGAATCCGTAAGATTCCCTTTTAATTAAATGGCGGAGAGAGAGGCTCTCGAACTTATACTTTCACAGAATATCATAAAACTGCAAACGACTGATAATCAAGTGTAAATTACAATATAGAGTAAAAGTAAATGTTTCTAAATGTCTTTTGCTATCTCAATAATTGGGTGTATATTTGGGTGTAGAATTTCAAACGCACCCAATTATGAATATCAAGCGCAACATCATTTTTGCATTGGAGAGCCGGAAAAAGAACGGTGTGCCAATCGTAGAGAACGTACCCATCCGTATGCGTGTCATCTTTGCCAGCCAACGCATCGAGTTTACAACGGGCTACCGGATTGACGTAGCCAAATGGGATGCAGATAAGCAGCGGGTAAAGAACGGATGTACCAACAAGCTAAAGCAAAGTGCAGCCGAAATCAATACGGACTTGCTGAAATACTATGCCGAAATCCAGAATATTTTCAAGGAATTTGAGGTGCAGGAGGTCATGCCAACGACCCAACAGTTGAAGGAAGCTTTCAACATGAGAATGAAAGACACCAGCGAAGAACAGCCGGAAGAAGCCCCTGTCAGCTTTTGGGAGGTGTTCGATGAGTTTGTAAAAGAGTGCGGTAACCAGAATAACTGGACGGCATCCACCTATGAAAAATTTGCAGCAGTGAGGAACCACCTCAAAGAGTTCAAGGAGGATGCAACGTTCAACTATTTCAACGAGTTTGGATTGAACGAATACGTCAACTTCCTGCGTGACACCAAGGATATGAGAAACAGCACCATCGGCAAGCAAATGGGATTCCTCAAATGGTTCCTGCGCTGGAGCTTCAAGAAAGGACATCATCAGAACATTGCATACGATACGTTCAAACCGAAACTGAAAACCACCTCGAAAAAAGTAATCTTCCTGACTTGGGATGAACTGAACAAGCTGAAAGACTACCAGATACCCAAGGATAAGCAATACCTGGAACGTGTGCGTGATGTTTTCCTGTTCTGCTGCTTTACGAGTTTGCGGTATTCGGATGTTCGCAATCTGAAAAGAAGCGATGTGAAGTCCGACCACATCGAAATAACCACAGTCAAGACTGCCGACAGCCTGACGATTGAACTGAACAAATACAGCAAAGCCATACTGGACAAATACAAGGACATCCATTTCGAGAATTACATGGCTCTGCCCGTCATCAGCAACCAGAAGATGAACGATTACCTGAAAGAGCTGGGCGAACTGGCAGAAATCAACGAGCCTGTACGGGAAACCTACTACAAGGGAAATGAACGTATTGATGAAGTCACACCCAAATACGCTTTGCTCAGTACCCATGCAGGAAGAAGGACATTCATCTGCAATGCGCTGGCTCTCGGAATCCCGGCACAGGTGGTCATGAAATGGACGGGACACAGCGACTACAAAGCTATGAAACCCTACATTGACATAGCGGATGATATTAAGGCAAATGCCATGAACAAGTTTAATCAACTATAAAAGTATCAAACAGTTTCATAGATAGTTACCAATGACTATATTTGTAGAAATTATCATCACAATATGAGCAACAAGGAATCCAACATAGAGAAAACGAATTTTGATGCATTCATACAAGCGGTCGGTTCGGAAATAGAACAGGCACAAGTAAGGCTGATTGTTGCAGCCAATGCACAAATGCTGTTCCATTACTGGAAGATAGGCAATTACATCCTTTATCACCAGCAGCTGCACGGATGGGGAAGCAAAATCATCAAGCAGTTGGCAAAGGCTATCCGACTGCATTACCCTGAAAAGAAAGGCTATTCGGAACGTAACCTTACCTATATGTGCCAGTTTGCAAAAGCATATCCTTTAAGAGCGTTGCAAAGTTTCATAGAAACAGATGCAAGCCTGTCTGTCCCAACCATACAGAGTGTGACCAATGAAGTATTAAAACTGAATGACAAGCAATTTACGCAGGAACTTACTGCGCAAATGCAATCGATTGATTGTCAATTATTAGCAATTACGCAGGAAGTTCCTGCGCAATTTGAAGATGTGGGAAAAACCGTGTCTGCCATTTACAGGATGGGAATCAGGGAAATAGAAGAAGTTTTCTTGACCTCTCCTATAGCCAAAATAAACTGGACAAGCCAAATGACTATACTTGACAGTTCGCTACCTTTAGGTCTAAGCTACTGGTACATGAAGCAGTCTGTGGAAATGGGATGGAGCAGCAATGTATTGAAAATGCAAATTGACAGTGATTTGTATAGCCGATAAATCAGCAACAACAAGGTAAACAATTTCACGACCACACTTCCGGCTCCACAAAGCGACCTTGCCAATTACCTACTCAAAGACCCGTACATCTTTGATTTGGCAGGAGCCAAAGAAAAAGCAGACGAAAGGGATATTGAAGAACAGCTGGTGAAACACGTTACCCGCTACCTGTTGGAAATGGGCAACGGTTTTGCCTTCGTTGCCCGGCAGAAGCACTTCCAAGTCGGAAACAGCGATTTCTTTGCCGACCTGATTCTATATTCCATTCCGTTGCACGCATATATCGTGGTAGAATTAAAGGCTACCCCATTCAAACCGGAGTATGCAGGACAACTGAACTTCTACATCAATGTGGTGGATGATAAACTGAGGGGAGAGAATGACAACAAGACTATCGGGTTGTTGCTATGCAAGGGAAAAGACGAAGTTGTGGCACAATACGCATTGACAGGCTATGACCAGCCCATCGGCATCAGCGATTACCAATTGAGCAAAGCGATTCCCGAGAAACTGAAATCAGCGTTGCCCAGCGTGGAAGAAGTGGAAGAAGAACTGGCCTCTTTCCTTGACAAAGACAATAACACTCAAAAATAGTTGCGTCCATGAAAGATGTAATTACAACGCTGATTCCCCGATACGGAGAATTGAACAGAATATATAAAGACTGGTTTGATAATAAAGGTTTCTCTTTTGAAAAGCAGAAATTCATTACCAAGTTCTATCTGGACTACAATGATGTAACGGTTCTTGAAACAGCCATTCTTGAACTGGTGTTTCATCTTCCACAGGAGCAATACACACTGATTCTGAATAGCCTGAAAAAGGAAGTATGCGAAAACATAAGTTATTACAAGAAAGGATGTATGCCGGATGAACAGACCGTTTACAATATCTGCTTCCGAGTTTCAGAAATCTATAAAGAAGCCATAGAAGAACAGCAATACAAGACGACCAAGCTCCATGCTCCGCTAAACGAAGCATACCACCGATACGATTCCATAGGTTATCGGGAACACACTGCAGAGGATGAAAAGCGTGCGGAAATGGAATATGAACGGTGCAAAGATGAATACGAGGAGAAAAAAAACAAGCTGACCGAACTCTACGATCTGCAAAAACAGACCAGAGAGAAAGCCCTGCAATATGCAAAAAGCCGTTTCAATGAAATCTATCGGCTGGGCTGCCACCTCAAAGAGACATTGGCGAAATATGTATTTGATGAAACAAACGAGCCGGAAGAGCCAGCCGAACAAGAACCAAATGCCCCCAACATACAGGAAGAAGTGCTGGGAACGAAACAGACTGAGTATTTCAATATGGAACTGCTTTCGCTCATTCATGTAACCTGCGTGGGAGAACAGTTCGAGAATATTTCCGAACATGATTTCTATACCTGCATGAACCTGCTACCAAGCGACACCAAACCCCAAATCAGACCGAGAGAAAAAATACGTACCTGCTATCTGATATTCCTGATGAGCGAAAAACTGCCCAAACAGGACAGGGAGAATTGGAAGAGGAATATCCTGAAAATATTGGATATTGAGGAAAGCTACTACAAGTCAAAGTACAAAGAGCCTGTTTCCGATTTCCCCAGTGACAGCAACCGGAAATTTGCCAAAGAAATGGATGGTATATTCCGATAATCTGTGATATGCCCTGACATTTTACGAAACAACCACTTTTACCACTCAAATTAAATTTTTGAGTGGTATTTTTATTATCTGATATTCAGATAAATAACAAGATATTCCATTTATATCAACCACATCCTTACCACTTACAACCCTACCTAATTTTGCATCGTTCGAGAACAGAGATAACAGCCAGTGCGCAGGGCTGATTGTTAAACGACTAAATAGATTGAACGATGAAAAATCTTCAAGAATTATTATCAAAACCCGTCTGGCAGATGACAGGTGAAGAGTTCATATTCCTAAGTAAGCACGCTTCCCGTCAAACGGAAACGCAGCCACAGCCCATTACAGACACAGAAAGAAAATATGTGTACGGAATACTGGGCATAGCCAAACTGTTCGGGTGCAGCCTACCCACCGCCAACCGTATCAAGAAAAGCGGAAAGATTGACAAGGCAATCACTCAGATAGGACGTAAGATTATCGTGGATGTTGAGCTTGCCCTTGAACTGGCTGGAAAGAAAACAGGAGGACGGAAATAACGGGAGGCATGGCTATGGACTATATGAAAGAGACTAAGGAAATATCGGCTGAAGAAGCCATAATCCTTTGGCAAGCCTCACGTTTGAGCCTGTCGAAAAGTTATGAGAAAGCACCTGAAATCCTTAAAGTACATGATTCTGTCATTGGGACATTGGGTAATTTCAGCGCATCCATCGGCAAAGCCAAAAGTAAAAAAACGTTCAATGTATCGGCTATCGTAGCCGCTGCATTGAAGAACGGCACAGTGCTGCGGTATGTGGCTGAACTGCCTGAAGATAAGCGGAAAGTGCTTTATGTTGATACAGAGCAAAGCCCTTACCATTGTCTGAAAGTCATGACGCGCATTTTGCGAATGGCTGGTTTGCCAGATGATAGGGACAATGAGAATCTTGAATTTCTTGCCTTAAGAAAATACACGCCTGAGCAGCGTATCAGGATTGTGGAACAGGCTATTTACAATACACCCGAAATCGGTCTTGTAATTATAGACGGCATACGGGATATGGTGTATGACATCAACAGCCCCAGTGAATCAACACGCATCATATCCAAGCTGATGCAGTGGACGGACGACAGGCAGATACATATCCATACGATACTGCATCAGAACAAAGGGGATGAGAACGCAAGAGGGCACATTGGTACGGAGTTGAACAACAAGGCGGAAACCGTATTGCAGGTAGAAAAGGACAAGGGCAACGGTGACATCAGCCATGTTTCAGCCATTCACATCCGGGCAATGGACTTTGAGCCTTTCGCATTCCGTATCAACGACAAAGCCCTTCCCGAACTCATTGAGGGATACAAACCTGAAACAAAGAAGCCGGGAAGACCCGAAGAAGAGAAGTTCGACCCTTACAGGCATATCACCGAGCAGCAGCACCGTATCGCATTGGAAGCCGTTTTCGGGCTGAAAGAGGAATACGGCTACAAGGAACTGGAAGATGCCTTAATCAAGACCTATATGTCAGTGGGTGTAAAGCTGAACCATAAAAAGGCGGTATCGCTCATCACCATGCTCCGCAACAAACGGATGATAGTGCAGGAGACAGGCAGAAAATACACATTCATGCCTGACTTCCACTATTAGCCCATTTCCCTGCAATCACTTCACTTTATTCTCGGGGTGTATATATTAGGAATATAGTGAAGTGCTTGGGGAATGGGACTAAATCACTTCACTTTATTACCGTATCCTATATATACGAGAATTTAGTGAAGTGATTATAGACCGTACTTCCTAAAAAGGTACGGGCAAAAAGAAAAATAAACCAATTCACCAACTACTAAAACAATCATTTTATGGATATACAGACAGCCAAGCAAATCAGAATAGCGGATTATCTGCATAGTTTAGGATATTCTCCCGTCAAGCAACAAGGTGTCAATCTGTGGTATAAATCACCGTTAAGGGAAGAAGCCGAAGCCTCGTTCAAGGTAAATACCGAACGTGAACAATGGTATGACTTCGGTTTGGGTAAAGGTGGTGGTATCATAGAACTGGCTGCACACCTGTACGCTACCGACCATGTACCTTACATCTTGAAACGGATAGCAGAGCAGACACCGCACGTGCGCCCGGTATCTTTCTCTTTTGGAAAGCAAAACTCTTCCGAGCCGAGCTTCCAACAGTTGGAGATTGTTCCGCTGTCATCTACTGCCCTGCTTGCCTACTTACAAGGTAGAGGAATTAACATAAAACTGGCGAAAAGAGAATGTAGTGAAGCACGTTTCACTCACAACGGCAAGCGGTACTTTGCCATCGCCTTTCCCAATGGTTCGTGTGGATATGAAATCCGCAACCGCTATTTCAAGGGCTGCATCGCCCCAAAGGAAATCTCCCACATCAGGCAGTCGGGAAAAGCGAGGAATACCTGTTATGTGTTCGAGGGATTTATGGACTACCTCTCCTTTTTGACATTGAGACAAGAGAGCTGCCCAAATTATCCGGAATTGGACGGGCAGGACTACATTGTATTGAACTCCGTATCGAATGTAAACAAGGCTCTCTATCCGTTGGGCAATTACGAACGCATCCACTGCTTTTTCGACAACGACCATGCAGGACTGGAAGCACTCCGGCAAATCCGCATGGAATACGGCAGAGAGCGGTACCTCCGGGACGCTTCGCAGATTTACAGAGGATGCAAGGACTTGAACGAATACTTACAGAAACAGATTGAAAGAAAAAGGCAGCTCCAGTCCGCCAAAGGGGTGCGCAGCCAATCACCGGAAAAGAAGAACGGCTTCCAGTTATAGCCCACTATAACTACACGCTTCGCTTTCGTAGTTGTGGGCTCTCCCGAGGGGATTAGGGCTTTGCCCTAATGACCCACTCAGGGCGTTTCACCCCTGAGAACCCCGAGCAAAGAGTGACCCTCTCTTTGCAATCTCCGCTTATGGGTTACCCCTAAGAACCCCTCTGCGAAAGCGAGCAAAGTAAATCAATTGTAAACAAAGGAAAGAAGCTATGGCAACAAAATCAAGCATACATATCAAGCCTTGCAACATCGCATCGAGCGAGGCACACAACCGAAGGACTGCCGAGTATATGCGTAATATCGGGGAGTCCAGAATCTATGTCGTTCCCGAACTTTCCACCGATAACGAACAGTGGATAAATCCCGACTTCGGCACTCCCGAACTGCGAACTCATTATGACAATATCAAGCAAATGGTCAAGGAAAAGACCGGACGTGCCATGCAGGAAAAGGAAAGGGAACGCAAGGGAAAGAATGGAAAGATTATCAAGGTGGCGGGATGCTCACCCATCCGTGAAGGAGTATTGCTTATCAGACCGGACACCACACTGGCTGATGTACGCAAATTCGGTGAAGAGTGCCAAAGACGCTGGGGCATCACTCCGCTACAGATTTTCCTGCATAAAGACGAAGGGCATTGGCTGAACGGTCAGCCGGAAGCAGAAGACAAGGAGAGCTTCCAAGTCGGTAACAGATGGTTCAAACCAAATTATCATGCTCATGTCGTATTCGACTGGATGAACCATGAAACTGGAAAGAGCCGAAAGCTCAATGACGAGGATATGGCAACCATGCAGACCCTTGCTTCCGATATTCTCCTGATGGAACGTGGACAGGCAAAAGCTGTCACAGGTAAAGAGCATCTGGAACGAAATGATTTCATCATTGAGAAGCAGAAAGCCGAACTGCAACGTATAGAGGAAACCAAGCGACACAAGGAACAACAAGTAAGCCTTGCCGAACAGGAACTCAAACAGGTAAAAGCAGAGATACGCACGGACAAACTAAAGAAAACAGCCACCAATGCTGCTACCGCCATAGCAAGCGGTGTAGGTTCTCTTTTCGGAAGCGGTAAGCTGAAAGAACTGGAACATCACATCGAGCAGCTACATCAGGAAATTACCAAACGGGACAAAGCTACTGATGAATTAAAAATTCAGATACAACAAATACAGGAACAGCATAGCAGACAAATTCGTAATCTTCAAAGAATACATAATCAAGAACTTGAAGCCAAAGACAAGGAAATATCACGATTGAGCACCTTGCTTGAAAAAGCCCACAAATGGTTTCCCATGTTCAAAGAGATGTTGAGAATGGAAAAATTATGCGCTGTTATCGGGTTTACCAAAGACATGATAGAAAACCTCTTGACAAAGAAAGAATCCATACAATGTAGTGGCAAAATTTATTCCGAAGAACACAGGTGGAAATTTGACATCAAGAATGATATTTTTAGGGTTGAGAAACATCCGATGGATAGTGGTAAGCTTATGCTGACCATAAACCGACAACCCATAGTACAATGGTTTAAGGAACAATGGGAAAAGTTACAGCAGAATCTACGTAACTCGGTGCAGAGAGAGCAAAAATCCAGAGGATTTAGAATATAGAATAGCCTATTATTAATAAAATCAAGTATCTATGCATCCAAACAGATTGTTTTTATTACAGAATCAAAATCCTAAGAATTTATAAAAAATGAAGCCTAAAGAAGTTTTGGAAAAATGGATAGATTGCTTTAACAAAGCAGATGCTTATCATATAGCAGAGCTGTATGCTACTAATGCAGTAAATCATCAAGTCGCAAACGAACCAATAATAGGTAAAGAATCAATCTACAAAATGTTTGTGAATGAATTTGCCACTGCTAAAATGGTTTGTATGGTGGAAAATATTTTTGAAGATGGCGAATGGGCTATCATGGAATGGAAAGACTCTCTTGGACTTCGTGGATGCGGATTTTTTCATGTAAAAGATAACAAAATCGTCTTTCAAAGAGGGTATTGGGATAAACTTTCATTCTTGAAGCAACACAATCTTCCAATTGAATAAGTACTATCAGAATACGGACTGGGAAATTGAAATACCCAGTCCGAGTTATATAATGAATTTTACTTGTTAAACTATTTAAAGTCAGTTGGATAACAAACCATACCTTTCACATTCTCAGTAGCTCCAGGTATTAATTCAGCCACCATGCAATATTCATGAGAGACTTCGAAAGGAAATTCAATTCCTAAATCGATAGCCTTGCGATAGCCAAATCGAGGATAATACTCTTTATGCCCCAATACGACTGCTGTGCCGTAACCCAAAAGTGCTGCCCTCTGATGGGCTTACTGAATCAACATCCCCCCCAATTCCCTTACGCTGGAATTCCGGCAAGACTGCCAATGGAGCTACACTCAGGGATGTGACAGACTGGGTGTCACTGTCTATCTTTACTTCTGTAAGTAAGATATACCAGACAATTTGTTTTTCTGTCATTTTCTTGTTCTTATCTAATTGTTAGGCTCATTGTTGTTATACATTGTTTAATTATAGATAAATCGTGAATATCCTTCTCTCTTAAATCGTAGCCCGAATGGAATACTTGTTGCCCTTTTGCAGAAATGCAAGGGATGCTTCTGCCTTCAAAGACTGCTGTTCCAAAATAGTCCGGTTGAAATTCATACCAGCCTCCATCCAAGTCGGCTTGTTTGGAAGTGCCGTCCGCATTCAAGACAAAAGGATGGATATCAATATAGCCTAATTCTTTGCTATACAGTTCCATACGGGTGGGCAACCAATTTGTTTCAATTTGATATCCTCTCTCCTGCAAAAGATCAAGGAGTTGGTCTGTATAATTGGCATCAAAATCAATGTCAATATCTCTATGCAAGCGGGTTTGCTGTCCGTACAAGACATCCACTCCCCAGCCTCCATCCAACCAAAACTGCATGTCCAGGCTTTCCAACAAGTCCAAAACTTGAAATAACTCTGTAATCGTAGTGTGTTCTTTCTTTGTCATATAATAATTCTTTAATAAATAATACTATGCGTAATTATCCAACTGCTTGATTGAAGAAATAAAATTTGCACCCACTCCAATCAGAAAGATAACCCATCCGCTGATCATAAAGACGGATGTGATACCCCATGCTTCCACCCAATATCCTGAAGCTACGATACCCAGCATTGATGGAAAGGTACTCAAACTAAAGATGAGAGAAAAAGTCCGTCCAAGCATGTCCGAAGCCAAGTTCTGCTGAATAATAGCGATGAAAAGCGCATGGTAAATGGAATAGGCTATGCCTCCTGTAAATGTTAGGCAAACAAAACCTATAAATGCGCTTGATGGTAAATAACTGGCGCTAATCAGATACAATCCCAATATCACATAAGCCGTATGCATCACTAATGTTTGCTTGCTTTTCAAAGCCTTACAGGCAAGTACTAAACCGCCCAACAATGCCCCTGAGCCCCAACCCATTTCCACAACTCCCATTTGCAAAATGTTTCCGTTGAAATGCAGAAGCGTCATAAAAGGAAATAACGTAAAAACAGGCATAAGGACAAAAGTCACCAGCGTAAAGCATACGAATAAAGGCAAAATGCCCATTGTACGCCGCAAGGTATGCCAACATTCCGTCAGTTCTTTTTTGAAATCTGGAAGAACTTTCGTTTTTTGAAGAGAAGGAATCTGGACACAAAGTAAGGTCAGACAAGCAGCAACAGCTCCGATCACATCTATGAGCAGAATATACTGTATGGGAAGCCAAACAACGAGGCTTGCCCCTACAACGGGAGCTATCACCTCACTGAAGGATTGAATGGAATGGTACAAACCTGATACCCTGACAAGATGGTGCTTGGGAACCAGTAGAGGGATGCTTGCCTGTAAAGCAGGTGCATGAAACGTACTGCCTATTGAACGACAAGCAGTCAATAGATAAAAAAAAGAAAGGTCTTTATAACCCTTGGTTATCACAATAAAAAGACATAGGGTACAGAACGCGATGAACAAGTCCGAATAAAACATCGTTTTCTTTCGATTCCATCTGTCAACATAGACCCCGGCAAACAAGCCTAATACAAATTGTGGTAAAAATCCAGCTAAAATAGCCAGAGATAAAGCTGTCGGGGATTTAAATTCGTTGCTAATCCAAAAAATAATGGAGAAGCCAACAATCGTACTTGTTAAAATAGATATGAGTTGGCCTATTCCTATCACGGCCAAAGTTGATTTCCAATGATTCATTGTGCTAATATTTCATGCGTTTATAGATAAGTACTTTCGTACATTAAGCAAAACGAAATTCTATCCACACAAAAAACTTGTATTATAATCCACTCCTGACGTTGGAATACAATAACAAATACTTTCAGGACGATGTAAAGTCCTGAAAAATCAAACTGAATGGATAGATAAATATTAGTCTTTTCTCATCGGATTCTTTTAATATCGCTACTCTTTTATTATGTAGTGGTTGTATTATCTTAAATAAAACAAAAACACCCGACTTTACATTCTTGGGTGTAAAACTGGGTGTTTGTTTTACAATTTGCTGATTTTCAGCGTTTGTTGCGGAGAGTGAGGGATTCAAACCCCCGATACCCGAAAAGGGTATACCGGATTTCGAGTCCAGCGCGATCGTTCACTCTGCCAACTCTCCATTGATTTTCGACTGCAAAGGTACGAAGAAAAAATGAAACAACCAAAATTATTCAAAAGAAAGTTTTGATAATTTTGTTTTTAACGCTTCTGCCATCGATTTTCTTATGGCAAGACGTATTTCGCAGGTGTTGTCAAACGATTGCGACACAATGCGTGGCTGCATCTCCTTTACAATTCGCATCACGTCGTTCATCATGGGATATGTGAACGTATAGCTGATTTCTTCTTCTATGAGACGTGTTTCTATTGTGGAATCTGCAAGGGCTTCTGCGGCTGCCTCACGATAAGCTATGATAAGGCCGCTTGTACCTAACAACACTCCTCCAAAATATCTTATGACTACAATAAAGACATTGGTGAGCTCAAGACTGTTGATCTGGCCAAGGATTGGCTTGCCGGCAGTACTGCTCGGTTCACCATCGTCGTTGGCGCGGAAGTCGGTGCGTTCGTGTCCGAGCATATATGCCCAACAGACATGTCGGGCATCGTAGTATTTCTTTCGATACTCTGCCACGAGCCGTTTCACATCTTCTACGTTTTCTACATGATGAGCGAAGGCGAGGAACTTACTTCGCTTTTCAGTGATGTAGCCCTCGCCTACCCTATTTTCTGATATGGTCTTATACGAATCCAATTTTTGCTAAATTAATCTAGTTTATGGATGACAAGGCCGGAACGGAGCTTCGGTTCAAACCATGTTGCCTTTGGCGGCATTATCTTACCGCTGTCGGCAATGTCCATTATCTGCTTCATTGACACTGGATAGAGTGCCAAGGCGGCACGCATCTCGCCACTGTCGACACGACGCTTCAGCTCTGACAATCCACGCAATCCGCCAACGAAGTCGATACGCTTGCTCGAACGGAGGTCCTTAATGTCGAGTATCTCATCTAGAATGAGCCTGCTTGAGATATCGACGTCGAGAACACCAATTGGGTCGCTGTTGTCGTAGGTTCCCTCCTTTGCTTTCAAACTATACCAATGGTTGTCGAGATAGAGCGAGAACTCATGGATTTCGGCTGGTTTGTAGAGTTCGGTGCCCTTGTCTTCAACTATGAAGTTTTCAGACAATCGAGCCAGGAACTCTTCAGAGGAAAGGCCATTGAGGTCTTTTACCACACGGTTGTAGTCGAGGATGGTGAGTTGTGAAGCCTGGAAGCATACCGCCATAAAATAGTTGTACTCCTCGTCGCCACGATGGTTGGGATTGAGTTTTGCCTTCTCGGCTCCCACGAGTGCGGCGGCTGCGGAACGGTGATGTCCGTCGGCAATATAGAGTGACGGCATTTTTGCGAACTCTTCGGTTATGAGCGCTATGTCATTGTCGTCAGCGACTACCCAAAACTTATGGCCAAAACCATCGACAGGTGCAATAAAGTCGTATTCTGGCTCAGTGGATGCATAGCGCATGATGAGCTTGTCGAGGACTTCGTTGTCGGGATAAGCGAAGAAGACCGGTTCGATATTGGCATTGTTGACACGCACGTGTTTCATGCGGTCTTCTTCCTTGTCGCGGCGGGTGAGTTCATGTTTTTTGATTTTTCCCGTCATATAATCGTCGACATATGCTCCCACTACGAGACCATACTGTGTCTTGCCGTTCATGGTCTGGGCATAGATGTAGTAGTGGTCCTTTTCGTCTTGCACGAGCCATCCTTTATCCTGGAACATTTGGAAGTTTTCGGCAGCCTTTTCATATACGCGCGGGTCATACTCGCTTGTACCTTCCGGGAAGTCAATCTCCGGCTTTATGATGTGGTAAAGGCTTTTCTCGTTGTTGCCTGCCTCGGCACGTGCTTCTTCGGATTCAAGCACGTCATAAGGACGCGACTCCACCTGTTCCACATACTGCTTTGGAGGGCGTATGCCCTTAAAAGGTTTTACAATCGCCATAGGGATATCAGTTTACCTTGAACTTTGTGCAACCGTCCTTGAAGAAGGCATTGATCTGACGAGCAGCAGCTATGCCAGCATTGATGTTTGCCTCGGCAGTCTGGGCACCCATCTTCTTTGGGGTGCTGAAATAGCGGCCTTCGAGTTTAGCGAAGTCTGCATCGGCATCGGGTTTGATGTCGGTGACATACTTAAGGTCTGTACGCTCTTCCATCAGTTTGAGCAGTTCTTGCTCGTTGATGACTTCCTTGCGTGCTGTATTGACAAGTACACCGCCTTTCTTCATCTTGCCAACCAAAGAAGCGTTGATGCTCTGCTTTGTTTCCGGTGTGGCAGGAATATGGAGTGACACCACATCACATGTTTCGAAGAGTGCGTCCTGATTGTCGACAGCCTTTACGCCTGCAGCTTCTATGGCTTCCTTCGGGCAGAAAGCGTCGTAAGCATACACATCCATACCGAAGCCAGCAGCTATACGTGCCACATTGCGTCCTACGTTACCAAAGGCGAGAATACCAAGTTTCTTGCCCATGAGTTCTGAGCCAGCCTTGCCGTTGAAGAAGTTGCGCACGGCGAACACCAGCATACCGAACACAAGTTCAGCCACTGCGTTAGAGTTCTGGCCTGGAGTATTTTCTGCCACTACGTCATGAGCTGTTGCGGCAGCGAGGTCGATATTGTCATATCCGGCACCGGCACGAACCACAATCTTCAGTTGCTTTGCAGCGTCGAGAACCTCAGCGTCAACTTTGTCTGAACGAATGATCAGCGCGTCGGCATCTGCAACAGCCTCAAGGAGCTGAGACTTTTCGGTATATTTCTCAAGCAGGACGAGTTCATTGCCTGCAGATTCTATTTCTTTTCTTATGCCATTGACGGCAGCTGCCGCAAATGGTTTTTCTGTAGCTACTAATACTTTCATAAGATTGTTCCAAATTTAGTTCTTTGCCTCGAATTCCTTCATGCACTCAACGAGGGCGTTGACACCTTCAATAGTTTGGGCGTTGTAGCAGCTAGCTCGGAAACCTCCAACACTGCGGTGGCCCTTGATGCCAACCATGCCACGCTCAGTAGCGAAGTCGAGGAAGGCTTTTTCGAGTTCTTTGTATTCGTCGTTCATTACGAAGCAGATGTTCATGAGCGAGCGGTCTTCCTCAGCCACAGTTCCGCGGAAGAGCTTATTGCGGTCTATCTCTCCATAAACAATCTCAGCACGCTGATGTGCGAGTTTGTCCATTGCAGCCACGCCTCCATTGGCCTTTATCCAACGAAGATTCTCGAGCATGCAGTAGATGGGTACTACTGGAGGAGTGTTGAACATTGAGCCTTTGTCCACATGGGTGCGATAGTCGAGCATTGTAGGTATCTCACGTGGAGCCTTGCCGAGCTTGTCGTCCTTAACGATGACGATAGTGACACCTGCCATGGAGAGGTTTTTCTGTGCACCTCCATAGATGCAGTCGTACTTGCTAACGTCAACCGGACGGCTCATGATATCAGAAGACATGTCTGCTATCATTGGGACGTTGACATCGAGCTCGTGACGGATTTCAGTACCGTAGATGGTATTGTTGGTTGTGATGTGGAGATAGTCTACATCAGAAGGACATGTCCATCCCTTGGGGATAAATGTATAATTGGCATCGGCAGAAGAAGCCACTTCTACCACATCGCCAAACAACTTGGCTTCCTTCATCGCCTTCTTTGCCCATACGCCAGTATTGAGGTATGCAGCCTTGTTGATAAGGAAGTTGTAAGGTATCATACAGAATTCAAGCGAGGCACCACCACCAAGGAAAATCACGGAATAGCCTTCCGGCACCTGAAGGAGCTCCTTTACAAGAGCTACAGCTTCGTCAACTACAGGCTGGAAATTCTTTGCACGGTGGCTTATCTCCATCAGGGAAAGACCAGAACCTTGAAAGTCTAAACACTGTTTTGCTGTGTTTTCAATCACTTCGCGTGGAAGCATTGAAGGACCTGCGTTAAAATTGTACTTCTTCATTTTGATTGTCTATTAGAAATATTATTTAATGAATGTTACTTGCTCATATTTACAAAAAGCGACGGCGAAATTACACTAAATTTATGAAACGACCAAATAATTTTGCAAAAATTTACAAATATCTGTGTTTTTCTTGCTATTTGATAGGTTCAATCACTGTTTTTATGCCTTTTATCTTTTCTCCGCATACTTTTTTGAGTAGTTCTCCGACATGTTCTCTCGCCACTGCCACATAGGCATAACGGTCGTTGACATCTATGCGACCGATGGCGTCGTTAGACAGTCCGCCTTTTTTGCAAAGGAAGCCTAATATGTCGCCTTTACTGATCTTGTCTTTCTTCCCTTTACCTATATATATAGTGGCCATTCGAGGTGCAGAAGGCGGTGGAAGTTGGTCGGGAATGTCGAATGGCTCAATATCGCCTTCTATGAACTCAGGAATGTGTTCGTCCGGACCAAGAATGAAAAAGGTATGGCCGTGGGCATTCCATCTGGCAGTGCGCCCTACTCGGTGTACATAACCGTCTTCACCCTGTGGAAGATGATAGTGGACGATGTTGTCGACATTGGGTATGTCAAGGCCACGGGAGGCGAGGTCGGTGCTCACGAATATGTTTGCAGAGCCATTGCTAAACTTGTAGAGTGAGTCTTCGCGCTCTTTCTGTTCCATGCCTCCATGAAAATGGCAAACGGCAAAGCCTTCGGAAGAGAGAAACCCTGCTGTGCGTTCAACGCTCTCACGGTAGTTGAGGAAAACGATACTGCTTTGGCTGCCGAAAGATCGCAGCAGTCGCGACAATTCGTGTAGCTTGTCTTTCATTTGGCTTCTTACCTCGAATATTGTTACACGGGCAGGCACTTGTTCTTCCTTGTTTAGGAAGTCAAGACGACAAGCAGACGAGAGACTGACGAAATGTGGAATTTCCTCTGCATCGGTGGCAGAGAGCAGAAGGCGCCGGCGAAGTCCTGGCAATCTGCCAATGAGACGTGACATCTCGTCGTGGAATCCCATTTCGAGACATTTGTCGAACTCGTCGATGATGAGCATCCTGACGTTATAGACAGAGATATTTCCCTTCTGTATATGGTCGTTAAGCCGTCCCGGTGTGCCGAACACAACCTGAGGCATTACCTGCTTTAAGGTTTTGTGTTCCTCCATTGCCGGACGTCCGCCATAACAACTCACGGAGCGTATGCCACAAGCCATGGACTTTAGGACATTGCCGGACTGTAGGGCCAGCTCACGTCCAGGTACGACGACGATGACCTGTACATTGTTGCTATTTTCGTCTACGAGATGTGCTGTAGGCAGAAGGTATGCAAGAGTTTTGCCGGAACCCGTAGGCGAGAGTATGACTACATCTCTTTGTGTTCCGAGTATTGTCTTGCATGCAGCCTGCTGCATTTCGTTCAGTTCATCAATGCGCAGTTTTTGTAATACCTTGTCGATATTCATTATTTCAGATCAAATATTCCAGTTGGGGTCTTTCGCTTCAACACCTCCAGACCAAATTCCTTTCCGACTATTATGCCACTGTTGCGTAATATAGCCTCAACGGTTTTCCTTGCAAGTTCCGGATGGTTGTTTTCTTCACTGAGGTGGCAAAGCCAAACCATCTTCAGTTTTTCTGTAGAGTTTTCCACAAGAGCCTCTCCGCATTTTTTGTTGCTGAGATGTCCCTGTATTCCCATTATCCTACGTTTCAGATGCTCAGGGTATGGTCCGTCCTTTAGCATCTCCTCGTCGTGGTTTGCCTCAATGACGAGGTAGTTGGCTTGTGAGATATACGTCTTTATCTCGTCTGTTATCTCCCCAACGTCGGTTACGATACAGAAAGAGACATCTTCTGACTGGATGAAATATCCAACACAATCGGTGCTGTCATGAGGTACATTGAATGGTGTGACAGAGAACTCACCTATCTGTTTTGTCTCACTTTTCCGAAGACAATGAGCGTTGCGTCCCTCTATCTTTTTCACCACGCAATAATTTTTGAATATTCCCTCATGGACCTCTTTAGTGGAATATACGGGAATATCAAATTCCCGGCTCAAGCTGCCCACCGACTTTACATGGTCGGCATGGTCGTGGGTGATGAGAATATTGCCGACACGGGTTATGGGGATGCCGTAATCCCTGAGCGCCTTTTTCAAGCTTCTCACTCCAATGCCTGCGTCGATAAGTATTCCATCTTTATCTGTGTATAGGAGATAGCTGTTTCCGCTACTACCACTCCCAAAAGAAATGAATTTCAGCATTATTAGTTAATATTTTGTGCAAAAGTAAGAAAAAAATGCGTTACTGCCAAATGATTTTGTTAACTTTGCACAGAAATTTAATAATTAATAGTGTTTTTCTATGCAAAAACGTTTTTTTTATACGATTTTCACTTTTGTTGCAGTATGCTTTGCTTCATGTGGTGAAGAAGGCAGGACTTACGAGGCAATTGAGACTACTGCCATTGATTTTGCAAACGCGTATTTCAATTACGACCTTGTAAAGGCCCAGACGATGGTGGACGATCAGAGCAAGAAGTGGTTGAGGTATGAGGCGTCGAACATCACCGAGGCCGACCTGGAACTGCTGCGTATGCAGGAAGAGGGAGCCACGGTGACTGTTGACGACTGTGAATGTTTCGAAGACTCTGCCGTGGTGACAGTGACAGCGAATAACTTTCTCCTTGCCGACTCCCTATGCAGCAAGGGCCGCATGGTGGAAGAAAAGACATTCACGATAGTGCTTATGCAGGACAGCAGCAAAAAATGGAAGGTCAGAATGGAAGGCCCACTGCGAAGTGGAATGTAAAGTCACGACTAAATTTGGGTTTGACAAGTGGAAACTGCTCACCGCCATCAATCTCGTATGCGGGATTGACCGCTTTCATACCTAAATCGAAACGGAGAATGAAATAGTCGAAATTCATGCGAAATCCTATTCCATATCCTACGGCTATCTGTTTCCAGAATTCACTGAACTTGAACTGTCCTCCGGGCTGGTCTTCATAGTTGCGAATGGTCCAGATATTTCCAGCGTCGACAAACAAGGCTCCATTCATTTTCCAAAACAAGTGGGCACGGTATTCAACATTCAGATCAAGCTTCATGTCGCCAGTCTGGTTGATGAAATCGATATTTCCGTCGGTACCCTTGAACTTTCCGGGGCCAAGTTCCCTTACCGACCATCCTCTCACGCTATTAGCGCCTCCCGAGAAATACCTTTTTTCGAAAGGGAGTATGGTACTGTTGCCATAGGGATATGCAATGCCAAATCCTACATGGAATATAAGTTGGTTGTTGTAGTCAAATGATATGTTGTTGGTGAAATCGAAATCAGCCTTCGCATACTGTGCATAGGCGATTCCGAACACCTGGTATTGTCCTTGTTCGTTTTTTTCGAAGTTCAATAATCCAGAGCAAAGGTTGAGCAGGTTTCCCGATGTTTCAACATTAGCCTTGATGGCATATCGGCCATTGTTATAGTTATATCCCACACCCCACTTCATGATAAGAAGATTCTCGTAATTGTATCGTAGAATGGCATTACGATTAGTGTCGTCTTCAAGATAATCTTTACGGAATGTGTCAGATATCCATGGCATGAAAAGATAGTTGATGTCAAGCAGGTCTATCTGATAACGGTCGTGATGGCCTTCATTTGACCATTTGTATTTCCATGCCATGGAGAGCACACGACGGTGGTATTCCGGACGGTTCTGCAGGTCGTACATCACCGACACCTCCGACCTTGCGTCATACCTGTTCCCTATGATGTTAGTCAAGAATTTCGGTGCAATGATTCGTGGAAAAGACAAGCTGCTCTCTACACTATATTCTATAAAGTCCTGATTCTTATACCCTTCCAGTCCGCGTATGGCTTCGTATGCTCCACGTAGCTGGAGATTAAACACTTCTGAGCCCTTGAATAGGTTTCTGTTCTGATAAGTAATTGCGAAAGCCGCTCCCAGGTCGCCAGCGGTATTGGTGCCTTCTGGCTCAAAACTGATGGAGTGTGGCTTGTTGGTGATGAGCTGTATATTACAGTCAAGCAGGCGTGAGTTTTCGTTTTCTGCAAAACTGATGTTTGTGTATTTTACAGCTTGAAGGCGTCCAAACTGGTTATATGTCTTCCTAAGTGCCGATGAAGAAAAATAGTTCCCATCCTTAATTGCCGTGTTGGCCGCTAGTACGCTTCGGCGCAGGTGAATCAAGCTGTCAGAAGGATTTCCACTGGAATAGCTAATACTATTGACAATATATCGCGGATGGAGCGACAAAGAATCTCTTCCGGCTACATATTGGTGCAATATCAAACTAAGGTCGAATGTCTTATTGCCTATGCTGCTATCTGCCTTGAATGTAATATAATCCTTATGGAACTTATGGTAGCCACGGTCGGTGAGTAGGTCGGTGATGCGTTTGCGCTCGTCATTAAGACTATTCACATTAAATCGCATGCCATCCTGTATAAATGTTTTTCCCTTAGTGTTGTCGGCTATGATTTGTGCCACAATGGAGTCGCGTATGTCATAGTTGAAATGCCTTACATAATAAGGCTCGCCGGGATAGAGAAGGTAGACGGCATCCATCTTTTTCGGCCCTCTCATACGAGGCGTCATCTCAACCTGGGCATCCATATACCCCATATTACGAAGAGCGAGCCTAAGATCCTCGCAAGAACGTTGAGCACCTATGGAATCGAACAGTACAGGAGCCTCGCCAATGGAACGCAACATTTTGTTAACCCATCGGGTAGTGTCTCTTCCGGAAAGCGAATAGGTGGCAAGAGGTATCTTGACGGACGAGAACCATCGTGAGTTTCCTTTCTGTCTGACATAAGATTTCAGTTGTCCCACATTAATATCATCGTAATTGCCCACGACCTTCACTTCAACCTTGTTAAGAAGCAAAGAACCATCGTCGACATATTTCACCGATGAACAAGAGGACACGGCGAGAAGTATGGTAATAAAATAAAAAATACCCTTTATTTGCATTATTCTTCAAAACTTTGTTGCAAAGTTAAAACTTTTTGTGTAACTTTGCTGCACTTTTACAAACTTTTTTTGAATTTTTCATGAATATGGTAACTAAAAACATGATAAAACTCGTACATTCCTTAGAATTGAAGAAAAACAGGAAGCGCGAGAGGCTATTCGTAGCGGAAGGTCCGAAAACGGTAGGAGACATGATTCGTCATTATTCCGTCCATGCCATTTTCGCCATTGACGAGTGGAAAAGGCAACACTGTGACGACACGAAGGAAGATATCATGACCACTCTCAGATGGACAAGCAATGCGATAGGAATCATTACAGTGGACGAGGACGAGCTAAGACGTGTCAGCCTGCTTCAAAACCCGCAACAAGTGGTAGCGTTGTTACAGATTCCCGACGATGAGCAGGACGACGCAGCCAACCCCTCAAAGGAATTGTGCATCGCCCTCGACGGAGTGCAAGACCCAGGCAATCTCGGGACCATAATAAGAATAGCCGACTGGTTTGGCATTAGGCATATAGTATGCAGCCCATTGACGGCAGACGCATACAACCCTAAAACGGTACAAGCCACAATGGGCAGTCTGTCGAATGTTTGTGTGACATACCGTGACCTTGATAATTATATTTCAGGCCTGTCTCCCGACACGGCTATATACGGAACACTGCTAGACGGAGACGACATATACACTACCCCACTCAGCGACAAAGGACTCATTGTGATGGGCAACGAGGGAAATGGAATAAGCGAAAATATAAGGAAACGTGTCACACACAAACTCTTAATACCGGATTTCAATCCAGGCAAGTCGGCTGAAAGTCTCAACGTTTCGATAGCGACAGCTATTGTTTGCTCAGAGTTCAGGAGGAGAAACAATAAATGACAGAAGAAAATGACACTACAGCAATGCTAAAAATTACAAATTATTAGCAAAAGAGAAAAAAACAATATGAAAATTGAAAAATAACACATTTTATTTGGCAGTTACGAAGAAAATACCTAAATTTGCAAACAATAATCGCTTTATTGCACGAAAACAACATAAAACCAAAAAAAAATGAGACAGCTAAAGATCATTAAATCAATAACAAACCGTGAAAGTGTAGCCTTGGAAAGATATCTGCAAGAAATCAGTAAGGAAGAACTTCTTACGGTGGACGAAGAGGTGGAACTCGCACAGAAAATCCATAATGGCGACAAAAAAGCCTTGGAAAGACTGACAAGAGCCAACCTCAGGTTTGTCGTTTCGGTTGCAAAACAATACCAAAACCAAGGCCTAAGCCTTTCAGACCTAATAAACGAAGGCAACGTGGGGCTTATCAGAGCTGCAAAAAAATTTGACGAGACAAGAGGATTCAAATTCATATCATATGCCGTATGGTGGATAAGACAAAGTATTTTGCAAGCCCTCGCTGAACAAAGCAGAATCGTCAGACTTCCACTGAACCAAGTGGGGTCGATGAACAAGATAAACAAAATGTTGTCAAAATTCGAACAGGAAAACGAACGACGTCCTTCAATAGAAGAAATAGCGGAATTTATCGACTTACCTGAAGAGAAAGTTGACGACGCAATGAAAGTAAACTCCAGGCATGTATCTGTTGACGCTCCATTTTCCGACAGTGACAACAATAGTCTCATTGATGTTCTTGAAGACAAGGATGCACCTACTGTAGACAGTGATCTCGTGACGGAATCGCTCAGAAAAGAAATCCAAAAGGCGCTCTGTCTCCTAAATGACAGAGAGAGGGAAATAGTGGAGGCTTCTTACGGCATAGGAAGAACGGAAATGACACTGGAAGAAATAGGTGCCAAATACAACCTTTCACGCGAGCGTGTCCGTCAAATTAAAGAGAAGGCCATAAGGAGACTTAGAAACACGACGAACAGTAAATTATTGAAATCATTTTTAGGATAAATAATACAACATAACAATGAAAAGTTTTATTTCTTCGGTAGTATTACTTCTCACATTATTCGGAGCATCTACCATGAAAACAGAGGCAAAAGCAAAGAAAACTCCGAAAGTATACATTTTCGGTTTTTCTGCTTCTTTTAAGAATCCGGTTATCTATTTTACCGACATTCAGGTACTTGACAGTGCATGGATAGACAGCAAGACAAAATTCTTGTTGGAACGCGATTCTTACTCGGCACAATTGAAAGACTACCTTACTAACACTACCAGCGACCCGCATCGCACATGTATGGTGGTTTTTTCAACTGACAAGGCAAAGGCTGAGAAAAAGTATATGAAGTTAAAAAACAATTATACAGTGAAAGCTAACGCCAAAGACGGATACGATGTAAAGTATCTCTCAGACAAGGACTTCAAGTTTTCCTTAATTGACATTAGTGAGGAAGTGTCAGAAGAACAATAAACGAAAAAACGACGGGTTGACCGGTTGTCAACTCGTCGTTTTGTTTTCTGCCTTCTTTTTAGCAATCATTTCCTTTATTTCCTTACTAAGATGACTGCCGTGGCTCATATACCGGGCCTTTCGTTGTTCATATTCCTCCCGATGCTTTTCAAGAAAATTATCCGCCATAAAAACAATGTGCCTACCTGTTGAATTTGTTGTAAATGACACTTATCCTGACTGGCTGATGAGTGTTTTTTGAACCTCCCACCAATCGTGCAGAAGTAAGTTCCATGGCATTTGACACATTAGTGTAGGAAGCCGTCGAACTGTTTATCGATACAGAAACAGGGATGAGCACCACCTTATTCCATTCTGTAGATTTTCCCCGCTTTGCCCACATGTCGTTCACCAATGAGGAAATATTGTTGAAAGTGTATGTATTACTGCTTGAGTTAAAGGAAGCGACATACGAAGTCATATTGTCCGGCAGGTTTCTTTTTTCAAAGAATGTGAACATACTGTCTCGTGGTACCATAAGCAGATACTTAGGTGTAGAATATTCGCTCTTTTGGTCATTGTTATAGCGTGTGAAGACAATCTTTGCAGAGCTGATGGTATCGTTCTCATGATTCAGCTTAATGTCTTCCACCGGCAAGGTGACCTCAGTGTATATACCGGCAGGACTCTTTATATATGTACAACTATTATCAGAAGCAAGCAATTTCATTCTCTCCTTGTCGTTTACGATATTTGTTGTCTGCATTACCTCTTCTGTACCACCTATGCGCAAGCCACTTTTGACAATGGAGTCGTTGCTGTATGCCTTGAAATGAAACTGCAGTGCAGTGATGAGCACCTCACCCATTGTACCCACTCCACTTGTAGACTTTACATAGAATCCCGGGAACACATTATTCACGAAGTTATAAGAGTTCTTGTAGTTATCCTTGTTTTCGTAATACTTTCTCAACAGATACGTACCGAAGTTGTTGTATTCCACACCATTCTTGTCAACATACTTGTCGTTAAGAGGTATGGATACGGCACGAAGCGAATCAGACGCTATGAGTCCCTGGAAAGTATACATCTTGTTTTTCACGATGGCATTGGTTCCTGTACGCACATATCCGCTTTTCTCCGGGTCGAAATTGGAATAGTAGTCTCTTCCCTCTTTTACTGGTTTTTCCAACTCCATTGCGGTAAGTTTCATTGGGTTGAGAGTGTCACCAACCAAAGAATTGAAATAGATGTTAAAGAAACAAGAGTCGGCAATGATGTTGTTGTTTGCATCCCTGCTGACAATACTGTCAGCCTCAGGCAACAATTTCATATCCACGAGTAGTTCTCCTACACCGAATTGTGTAGAAAAATTGCTTGTCACATATGTATTTGTTTCCGGGTCCTTTACGTGCCCTAAATACGAATATGAACTACGGGAGAGTACAGAGTCTACCGTAATTGATCGAGTGGAGACGTTAAAAGTATCTGTAATGATAGTAAACTTGTCCACCTCATTTGAAAGAGAGTTACCCAGTGTGTCGGTATTGTCATCACAAGATGTCATGGCTAAAAAAGCCATGACAATAATTGTAATCCATTTGTTTTTCATCTTGTATAATTTATGTGTGTTTATTATCCCACAGACCTTACGAAAGCAGTGTATCGTAAAAATCAGCATATGCCTGTCCGAAGTTTTCACCAGGATAAGCCAAGTGAGGCTTTCCGCTCTCAGCAATAAACTTTACCATATCCTGGCTGACGTCAGGTGTAGCCTCGACGACTGCATCAGAATATTCAATTGCCATTTTCGCAAGATCGGAATAGGTGAAGTCATCCGGATAGCCAGCGATGAGTTCTGGAGTGGCCGAACGGAAAGACAGACAGTCGCGGAAGTCGTCGCACACAACACCCTCAAGTTGGTTTCCGAAAATGGAAGTGACAACCTTTGTGTTTGCAAACGACGGTTCGTCGCAATATGCAGTCTTTACGTATATTGGAATAATGTGCGACATCCATCCTTGACAATGTATGATATCAGGAATCCACCTCAGTTTCTTTACTGTCTCAAGAACTCCACGCGCAAAGAACACAGCCCTTTCACCATTGTCTTCATAAGGGACATTATTCTCGTCTAGCCCCATAAGACGTTTGGTGAAATAGTCGTCGTTGTCTATGAAATAGACCTGTGTTCTGCAAGCAGGCATTGAAGCCACCTTGATAACGAGCGGATGGTCAGTTTCGTTAATAATAAGATTCATCCCCGAGAGTCTGATCACCTCATGCAGTTGTCCCCTTCTCTCGTTGATGTTTCCCCACTTTGGCATAAAGGTTCTGATTTCAAACCCTTTTTCGAATACCCTTTGCGGAGCAAGTCGACCCATGGCCGACATCTCGCTTTCAGGAACGTATGGTGATATTTCCTGGTTGATGAATAATATTTTTTTTGCCATATTCATTGATTTAACGTTGCAAAGTTACTACTTTTTTTGCGAAAACTGAAAAAAAACTATCGTTTTTACTAAAAAATACAGTCTTTTTTGTATATTTTAGGTTTATTATTTCGATATTTGACAAAAAAGTTGTTATTTTGCACCCGTTTTCAATAAACGTTGACTAAAGTATAACATAAATGATTGTATTTAATAAAATAACAGAACTGCAAAATGTTCTGTTTGACGAACGCAAAGCTGGCCACAACGTGGGACTCGTTCCTACCATGGGTGCTTTGCATGAAGGACACGCCTCGCTTGTGAGA
The DNA here is from genome assembly GCF_002251435.1 of Prevotella sp. P2-180. Classification (GTDB taxonomy): domain Bacteria; phylum Bacteroidota; class Bacteroidia; order Bacteroidales; family Bacteroidaceae; genus Prevotella. The sequence goes on along the minus strand of NZ_NPJI01000034.1, from coordinate 13,550 downwards.
AGAAGCGTTGCGGAGAATGATGTAACTGTGGTTTCGGTTTTTGTCAATCCAACACAGTTCAACGACAAGAACGACTTGAAAAACTACCCCCGCACCCTTGAAGCCGACTGCAAACTTTTGGAGGACTGCGGAGCCGATTATGTGTTTGCGCCTTCGGTTGAGGAAATGTACCCTACGCCCGACAACAGGCATTTTGAATATCCTCCAGTGTCTACCGTGATGGAAGGTGCTCACCGTCCAGGACATTTCAATGGAGTTTGCCAGGTGGTAAGCAGATTGTTTTACATTGTAAAACCGGACAAGGCATATTTTGGAGAAAAAGACTGGCAACAGATAGCAGTCATAAAAGCTATGGTGAAGCATCTTTGTCTGGACGTAGAGATTGTAGAATGCGAGATTGTCAGAGACAACGACGGACTTGCGCGCTCAAGCCGCAACACTCTTCTCTCAAAAGACGAAAGAGCCATTGCGCCAAATATCTACAAAGCACTGAAAGACAGTGTTTCATATTCAAAAAAACATACTGTTAAGGAGACACACGACAAGGTGGTTGGCGAGATAAACAGTATTGAAGGTCTCGAAGTGGAGTATTTCTCCATAGTCGACGGCAACACATTGCTTGACATTGACTCCTGGAGCGACACTGACCATGCCGTTGGATGCATTACAGTATATTGCGGAAAAACCCCGATAAGACTTATCGATCATATAAAGTACTGTTAAGACATGATGATAGAAGTGTTAAAATCAAAGCTTCACTGCGTGACAGTGACAGAAGCCAATCTCAACTATATGGGCAGCATCACCATTGACGAAGACTTGATGGATGCCGCCAACATGATAGCCGGAGAGAAAGTACAAATTGTGGACAACAACAATGGTGAGCGTTTTGAGACATACATCATAAAAGGCGAACGGGGCAGTGGATGCATTTGCCTCAACGGAGCTGCCGCAAGAAAGGTTCAAGTAGGCGACGTTTGCATAATCATTTCATACGCACTTATGGACTTTGAAGAAGCAAAGACTTTTAAGCCGTCTGTTGTATTTCCTGAGAACAACAAGATTGTATAACAACCCCTCTTTTCTTTATGGAACAATTGCTTAAGTACTTTCCCAATCTAAGCGAAAGCCAGATAAGACAGTTCTCAATGCTTAACGAACTCTATCGCGACTGGAACTCAAAAATAAACGTCATCTCCAGAAAAGATATCGACAATCTGTATGAGCACCATGTGCTACACTCGCTTGCAATAGCAAAAGCACTGAATTTCAAGCCAGCAACCAAGATTCTCGATTTTGGTACTGGAGGCGGCTTTCCTGGCATACCCCTCGCCATCATGTTTCCGGAATGTACGTTTAAGCTTATCGACGGAACAGGGAAGAAGATTAAGGTGGCCACGGAAGTCGCACAGGCCATCGGACTGAAGAATTGTTTCCCGACTCATCTGCGTGGAGAAGAGGAGAAAGGCAAATACGACTTTGTGGTAAGCAGGGCGGTAATGCCCCTACCCGACCTTGTAAAGATAGTAAGGAAGAACATCTCGCCCAAAGGTGTCAACGCACTGCCTAACGGCATTATTTGCCTGAAGGGAGGCGACCTGCAGAGTGAGGTCTCAAAATACAGAAACATTGTCGAAACAACAGAAATCACCAATTGGTTCGAAGAGCCTTGGTTCAAAGACAAGTATGTAATATACCTTCCATACTGATGACATTCAAAACTTATATAATATGAAAATTGAGCGATTTGTCGTTAATCCATTTCAAGAGAATACATACATCGTCAGCGACGAGACCAAACAAGGTGTAATAATCGACTGTGGCGCTTTTTATACAGAAGAGCGGAAAGCTATAATGGACTATATCAAAGAAAACGATATCACCATTAAGCATCTCATTGCCACACATGCCCACATTGACCATTGTTTTGGCAACAATACGATTTACGATGAATTAGGAGTGAAACCTGAAGTATTCAAAGACGATGAATACCTCATGGCTAAACTGGAAAAGCAAGCGTTGGACTTTTGCAACTACCATTTGGGATACGACATGCCGCCCGTAGGAAAGTATCTCGACGAGACCGACGTAATAGAATTCGGCACCCACCGATTCTCCGTCATCCCCACACCAGGCCACACACCCGGTTCTGTATTCTTCTATTGCGAGGAAGAAAACATTGCCTTTTCGGGCGACACGCTTTTCAAGATGAGCATAGGCAGGACAGACTTCGAGAAAGGTAGCTACAAAGATATAATGAATAGCTTACAGAAGCTGAAGGAATGTCTTCCACCCGACACTATTGTTCTTCCTGGACATGGCCCCAAAACAACGATAGGACAAGAAATAAGCAGCAATCCTTATATGAGATAAGGAACAAATAATTAAAAAAACAAAAAAACAACCCACACCGTGAGTAACAATCGTTACATGCAGTGTGGGTTTTAAAAGTTGACTAATCTCACGATCTGTTACTTTTTAGTTAACCTTAATAATCTAATACCATGAAAAACACTTTGCAAATATACGAATTATTACCGTACCATGCAAATATCAATTATAAAAATTACAATATTTTTACAATTAAAGGTTAATTTTTAATTTCATTAACTCTACTTTTCCTTCTATCATCTGTTTTTCTTCTTTAGTGAGTCCATTGATAGATGGTTGTAACAATATTGCATTTTCATCTTCTACCAGGTTTCCAACTACAAAGATTCTATTCTTAGCATCTTCAATTATGCGCCATTCTTTATCAGTAGTGTACTGATTTTTGCCCACTAATTGTTTTACGTATCCATTTAGCAGATGTGGCTTTTTGATTACATTCCACGACGAAGAATACATCGAAAGCATAGACAACTGTGGGGCGTGGCCATATGTTGTCAGCACATCGACGACATAACTGGAAGAGTCAGGCAGACATTGGTCTGTTTTCCTGATTCTCATTTCCACAACCACATCGTCAGCTAATTTAATTTTGAGATGTTTGTTTGTCAACGAAACCATCTCACATTTTTCGTCAAACTTGTTTGTGACTTCAGCCTTCATATTCATCTCGGCAAAGTCAATCATGTCAAGACAATTATTCTTGGAGAGATAAGGAATAACGGAATCGGGCATTGCAGCAAACACATCCCTTATCTTCATATCCCCTACTTTTGTAGAGTCCATACCATTAGCGTTGGCACATGATGGAACACAAGTAAGCAATACGAGAATCGCACGAGTTATACTAAACTTAAGACACACAGAAAAACCTTTCATTTATACAAAATAAAAAAAAAACTATCTTCGTTTGGCCAAGTTAGCCATCATCACAGCCGAAAGCGCGGCGGTTTCTGTCCTCAACCGACAGTCTCCTAACGATATAGACTTGAATCCCGCCTGGATAGCTTTGTTCACTTCTTCCATGGAGAAATCGCCTTCCGGCCCTATCAAGACGGTCACCTCTTCATCCTTATCGATAGACATGAGATCATTGAAGAAGTCTGTTCTTTCAACCTCCTCATAGCAATGTGCAATATATTTTGCTCCATTACATGGTCGCGATATAAACATGTCGAACGACTCTATCTCATCAATTATCGGTTTTTCGGCCTTTCTGCTTTGTTTCATGGCAGCGACAACGATTTTTTCAAGCCGTTTTGTTTTCACCACCCTTCTTTCCGAATTGTCACAGTTAAGGAACGAAACTCTGTCGAATCCGATTTCAGTAGCCTTTTCCACCATCCATTCCATCCGTTCCATCATTTTCGTTGGCGATACAACCAATCGTATGTTGCCACGCCAAGGTTTCGTCTGTGGCATAGTACGCAGAATTTTGTACAGACATCGCCTTGTGGCAGCCAAGGTAATTTCCGCTTCATAGAAATTGCCACAGCCATCGGTAATCATCATTGTGTCGCCCGACTTAAGTCGTAACACACGTAAGGCATGCATAGCTTCCTCTTCAGGCATCTCGTCCCGGCTAGTAGCATCAGGAACGTAGAAAAATCTGATTTCTTTCATATATTAAAGCAGTTATTTGTTAGGATCTACAGGTTTGAAAACCAATGCAAAAGATATTGCAACAAACAATGAGTAGGCTGCGAAGACAAACCAGCATGTGGACCAGTCGCCTACGATGAATGAATTGTCGCCAAAACTCTCTGTCGTGGTATATTGGTTTACCACCCATTGTGCCGCCAATGTACCTATTGTCGCTCCTATTCCATTAGTCACCAACATAAACAGTCCTTGTGCGCTGGAACGGATATTTGTGTCAGTATTCATGTCAACGAAGAATGCGCCACTAATGTTGAAGAAATCAAAGGCCACGCCATATACAAGCATTGAAAGTACAAACATCCACACACCATCCCCAGGGTTGCCAAGCGCGAAAAGCCCGAATCTCAGCACCCATGCCATCATAGCTATCAGCATCACATTCTTAATACCGAATCTCTTCATGAAGAAAGGAATAAGCAGTATGCAGCATGCTTCGCTTATCTGGGACAGCGACAACAAAATGTTGGTATGTCTTACACCAAATGTATCGGCATATTCAGGCATCGACGCAAAGCTGGCAATGAAAGGATTGGCAAAACCATTGGTAATCTGAAGACTCACACCAAGCATCATCGAGAAAAGGAAGAACAATGCCATCTTCTTCTGTTTAAACAACGAGAAAGCCTTCAGTCCGAATGCTTCAGCAAACGAATTTTTTCCCTTGCCGCTACTAACCTCACACTTTGGCAGGGTGAAGCTATAGAGGAAAAGTATGATTCCCAATACTCCGGAAGTCATGAACTGCATCTGGCTGGCTTCAAAATCCATGATGTCTACAAACCACATGGCTATGATAAAGCCAACAGTACCGAAAACCCTAATTGGCGGGAAGTCCTTTACCATGTCCATACCGGCTTTTTGCAATGCGTTGAAAGCTACGGAATTAGACAATGCCAATGTGGGCATATAGAAAGCGACAGACAAAGAATATAATGAAAAGACAATAGATGTATCTATCGCCTGCGCGTTAGTCATGCAATACCAAGCCAAGGCAACCATCAGTCCGCCTGCCATGAGATGGCAATAGCCGAGCATCTTCTGTGCCTGGACCCATCTGTCAGCCACTATGCCGATAATGGCCGGCATAAACAACGACACGATTCCCTGTATGGAATAGAAGAAACCGATGTTTGCTCCTAATCCTATTTCGCCGAGATACCTTCCCATCGAAGTGAGATATGCTCCCCATACTGCGAACTCAAGGAAGTTCATTGCAGTTAAACGTACTTTCAGATTCATATTATTGTGTTTTTAATTAGTCAATAAAGCACCTTGGTAGTATGCGCGGGCTTTTCCGTACTCGTCAGCGACGATACTGACTTCACCCGGCAACCATTCCGTCTGTGGCTCCTCGCCGTGAAGCTCCCTCACCGTATACACCAGTCCGTCTACAATTTCCACCACTCCCATCCTGACTGCCTTCTTGTCGACGACCACTCTGTGTGCAGCAACTTTTCTCATCCTCAGTTGTCGTTAACCTTTCTGATTTTCAAGTCCGCATTGTCCATTCCACTTGGTCTCTTAGGCAAATTACCTTCAAGTTTTGATATGGAGTCAGGAGCTTTGGCCGGTATGTTCGGACGTTTTAGTTCTGTGGAGTCCCTTTTTGGAGCAGACTCTTTGTCCTTTGGTTTTCTCATTCTCAACATCTGGATGTTTTTGAGAAACATCAGTTTGAGAGTAGAAGACTCATCACGTCCTTTATCAAGGTACACGAATCCTCTGAAATCCCTTACGGCATGTTCGTTGTTAGGCAACACCCTCATTTGTGTGTAGCCAGACGACATCACATTTTGGCTATATGAAGCCACACTGTCGTTGTCGTATCTTACGGCAAGATACAATACCGCATCCTTCGAACCGCTTTGGTATATGAAGTTTGTGTCAAACGACAAAAGGTAGGTGTCACCCTTACGGAACGAAGTGTCGGCCTTCACTTCGAAGTCAAACCTGTTGTAAGGCACTGACGGGACAAGCATGAAGGCCTTTTTGTCTCTCCATATATCGGCCGTGTCTATGCTTGAGATGAAACGACGTCTTTGTGAGCTGGCGGCAGTTCCCTCTGCCTCTGCATTTATTCTGTCTTCAAGTCTTGCATATATCTTTCTCAGGTAGTCAGCCCTTCTGTAGTAGTAAACCATGGAAGAGTCGAACTGAGCCTCGGTAAGGTCATGCTTTTTCAATACTGCCAGGAAATATGTACGTCGGTTATATTCCATCCTGCCGTCCTTGGCATCCATGTTGGCCATTGCCTGTGACATATAATAGTCATAGAGCACATCTTCCATCTCGTCGGGTGAGATATATTTGCTTGGAACTGTAGGTTTACAGCCTACGGCAACAATTGCGGCAATAGTAAAAAAGAAGACCTTTACCTGTCTGATAGTCATTTCACGCTTACTTTTGTTCTTTCTTTTCTTCCTTATTTTCACGATCTTCAATACCGAAAATCCTCGACAAAGAAAGCTCTGAGCATTCCTTTCTGTAAAACAGCAGCAACAATGCCACAGCCACACTTATCGACGAGTCGGCAATATTGAACACCGGACTGAAGAACACATACGGTTCTCCTCCGTAAAAGGGCACCCAGTCTGGCAATACCGTGTCGATGATTGGAAAATAAAGCATGTCAACCACCTTTCCATACAAAAAGGAAGAATAGCCGTCGCCCGGTTCCACGAATGTGGATACTGTATATGGAGTAGATGCGTCAAACACTACCCCATAAAACATTCCATCGATCATATTTCCCACGGCTCCGGCCACAATCATCACGAGACATACTATATATCCCCATCTCGAATTGTTTCTCAATTCACGCAAGACATACTGTACGAGTATGGCGATTAGCACAAACCTCATGAGTGAGAGCAGCAGTTTGCTTCCGAGCTCCATACCGTATGCCATTCCATTGTTTTCAATAAACATTATCTTGAACCATGAGAATATCTCTATACTCTCGTGAAGTGTCATGTTAGTCTTTACGAGAATTTTCGACACTTGGTCTACAATAAGTATTGACAACAAAATAATCAGGGAGTTTCTGGCCCTTGACTTTGTTATTGGATTCATTTGCGTTTCTGCTTTGACTCAACACTCAGGGTGGCGTGAGGCACTGCCCTCAGCCGTTCCTTTGGTATGAGCTTACCTGTTATACGGTCAATGCCATAAGTTTTGTTCTTAATGCGTATCATTGCCGCTTCCAGACCTTGTATAAACTTTTGTTGGCGGCTGGCAAGCTGTATGAGCTCCTCCTTTGACTGCGTGGCACTGCCTTCTTCGAGCACCTTATATGTAGGCGATGTGTCGTCAACATCATTGCCGTTTTTGTTCATAAGGGTGTTCATCATTTCATCATAGTCGCGCTTGGCGAGTCTTAGCTTCTCTTCAATGATGGCCTTAAACTCTTCGAGTTCTTGGTCGCTATAACGTGTCTTTTCTTCCATATCTGAATATATTTTGAGGTTCGGGAATCATCAGATTAACACTTCTCAATGCTTATGTTTACCTTTACCACGTCGAGGTCAACCTCCTGTCCGTCGTTGGCAGCCAGTGAGATTGAGTCTGCAAGCACCTGGGTCTTGATATAGTCGCCAAAGCTCTCCACTGCCTTCTTCACTGGTTCAGCATCGCTCACGGTCACCTTTATGCGGTCTGTTATTTCCAGTCCTCCATCCTTTCGCAAGTTCTGAATTCTGTTAATGAGTTCGCGGGCCATACCCTCGTTACAGAGTTCGTCTGTAAGTTCCACTTCCATGGCCACAGTCAAGTTTCCTTCATTGCTTACAAGCCATCCTGGTATATCCTCGCTGATGATGTCAACGTCAGCAGCTTCCACCTTTACGGCATTTCCCTCAATGTCGAGGTTGATAAATCCGTTTTGCTCAAGTTCGGCAATCTGCTCTTGCTCCAATGTAGTCATGGCAGCTGCAATAGCCTTCATCATCTTGCCAAACTTCTTACCCATGGTCCTAAAGTTACACTTTACCTTTTTAACAAGAATTCCCTGACCTTCAACGAATTTAAGTTCCTTTATATTCACCTCGTTCATCACCAGGTCCTTTACAGCCTCTATATGTTTACGCTGTGTGTCGTCAACGGCAGGAATCATTATGGCCTGAAGCGGTTGGCGCACTTTGATGTTTACCTTACGACGAAGTGCAAGTGCCATTGAAGTGATTTTCTGTGCCATTGCCATTCTGTCTTCAAGGTCTTTATCCACCATCTCTTCATTGGCCTTCGGGAATGTTGCCAGGTGAACGGAGCATACGTTATCCCTGCCTGTTGCCTTGGTGAGGTCAAGGTAGAGCTGGTCGGCATAGAACGGAGCGAATGGAGCCAGCAACTTGGCAACGGTCTCAAGGCATATATACAAAGTCTGGTAAGCCGAGAGTTTGTCGGTGCTCATCTCCTTACCCCAGAAGCGTTTGCGGTTCAGTCTGACATACCAGTTGCTGAGGTCGTCGTTTACGAAATTCTCTATCAGTCGTCCGGCACGGGTTGGGTCGTAGTTGTCCATTTCTCGCTCCACACCCTTTATCAGCGAATGCAACACGGAAAGTATCCATCGGTCAATCTCCGGGCGTTCTGCCATTGGCACGTCTGGTTGCGAATAGTCAAAACCGTCGACGTTGGCATAGAGGCTGAAGAACGAATAGGTATTGTATAATGTGCCGAAGAACTTGCGTCTCACTTCGTCCACACCTTCCTGGTCATACTTCAGGTTGTCCCATGGCTCAGAGTTGGTCATCATGTAGAAACGCACTGGGTCGGCACCGTATTTCTCTATTTGTTCGAAAGGATTGACCACATTTCCCTTGTGTTTCGACATCTTGTCTCCTTTGGCGTCCAATACAAGTCCAGACGAAATGACGTTCTTGAAAGCCACGGAGTCGAACACCATGGTGGCTATGGCATGGAGAGTGAAGAACCATCCACGTGTCTGGTCTACTCCCTCGTTGATGAAATCTGCCGGATATGCTATTCCCTTGTCTATCAATTCACTGTTTTCGAAAGGATAGTGTATTTGTGCGTAAGGCATAGAGCCTGAGTCAAACCATACGTCAATGAGGTCAGACTCACGTTTCATTACCTTGCCAGACTCGCTCACGAGGAAGATATTGTCTACATACGGACGGTGGAGGTCTATCCTGTCGTAGTTTTCCTGGGAATAGTCGCCAGGCACGAATCCGTTGTCCTTCAGCGGGTTGCTTGTCATCACACCGGCAGCCACTGCCTTTTCTATTTCGTCATACAGCTGCTGCATGCTTCCGATGCAAATCTCCAGTCCGTCCTCGTCGCGCCATATTGGAAGAGGTGTGCCCCAATATCTTGAGCGTGAAAGGTTCCAGTCGTTGAGGTTGTCAAGCCAGTTGCCGAATCGTCCTGTACCGGTAGATTCCGGCTGCCAGTTGATGGTCTTGTTAAGTTCCGACATGCGTTCTTTCTTTGCAGTGGAACGAATGAACCAAGAGTCGAGCGGATAGTAGAGCACAGGCTTGTCTGTACGCCAGCAGTGAGGATAGTTGTGTACATGCTTTTCAATCTTCAGTGCAGTGCCCTCCTGCTTCATCTCCATACATATCTCGATATTCAGGTCTTCAGCCTTTGCCGCAGCCGCCTCGTCATATTTTCCGTCCTTGTTGAATTCCGGCTTATATGCGTTTTTCACGTAGTCGCCTTCATGTTTTGCATAAGCGTCACGATCCACACATTTTCCCACAAAATTCACGTCAAGTTCATCCATGAGGTAGTATTTTCCCTGAAGGTCTACCATCGGTCGGGTCTCACCTTTCTTATTTATAAGGAAGAGAGACGGTATTTCGGCATCTTTCGCCACCTTGGCGTCATCGGCGCCGAACGTCGGGGCGATATGAACGATACCTGTTCCGTCGTCAGTTGTGACATAGTCTCCGGGTATTACCCTGAAAGCCTTGCCTTCCATTTCAACGAACCTGTCCTTACCGTTTTCCCCGTCAAACACCTTCTCCGGATGCTCTTCAGCGTATTTCTTGATATAGTCAGCGGCGAGGCTGTCGAGTTTCATGCAAGGTTTCACCCATGGCATAAGCTGCCTGTAGCCCATACCTACGAGTTCCTCACCCTTGTATCTGGCCACTACCTGATATGGAATCACCTTGTCTCCATGTTTGTAATCCTCCAAAGGCAGTTCGGCACCTTCTGGCTTGAGATATGCAGCAAGCCTGTCCTCTGCCACGATAATCATAATCTTCTCGTCGGTATACGGGTTGAAGGTTTTTACCACACAATAGGTATATGAAGGTCCCACACAGAGTGCGGTGTTTGAAGGCAGTGTCCATGGCGTTGTGGTCCATGCGGCAAAGTAAGCCTTACCCCACTCTCCCCACTCTGCCTTAGGTTCGGTCAGCTCAAACAGGGCTGTGGCGGTAGTGTCCTTCACGTCGCGGTAGCATCCGGGCTGGTTGAGCTCGTGAGACGAGAGTCCGGTGCCTGCGCCGGGAGAATAAGGCTGAATGGTATATCCCTTATAGAGCAGTCCCTTGTCGTAAAGTTGCTTGAGCAGCCACCAAAGGGTCTCGATATATTTGTTGTCGTATGTGATGTAGGGGTTGTCAAGGTCAACGAAATAGCCCATTTCCTCGGTGAGCTGTCTCCACTCGGCAGTGAATTTCATCACGTTCTCCCTGCATTTTTTGTTATAGTCCTCTACGGAGATATATTTTTTTGAGTCGCGATTGTCGATGTCGGCCTTTGTGATACCGAGTTCCTTTTCGACGCCAAGCTCTACAGGAAGTCCGTGTGTGTCCCATCCGGCCTTTCTTTTCACCTGGAATCCTTTCATTGTCTTATACCTGTTGAAAGTATCCTTTATGGCACGGGCGAGCACATGGTGGATACCGGGATGTCCGTTAGCCGAAGGCGGTCCTTCGAAGAACACGAACTGCGGGCATCCCTCTCGCTCGTCTATTGTCTTATGAAACACGTCATTATCATTCCATTGCTCAAGTATTTGTTTATTCACTTGAGTCAAGTTCAATCCATTATGTTCGGCAAATTTCTTGGCCATTGTTTTTATCTTGTTTAATTATTCTGTTTATTTTTAGGCCGCAAAGATACAAAAAATATCTGAAATCGCAAAATAATATAATACTTTTTAAGTTTTACTTATCTTTCAAGTACCTGTTCAGCCAATTTCAATTTTCAACTTCCACATTTCCCCGAAGTCCTTCACACCGTCTGGCAGCACATGTCCTTGCAAATCCGGGAAATGACGTTTTAGGGTTTTGAAGAGTTCCATGCCAGGTCGGTCATTGTCTGGAGCCATGTGCAGCGACACCCCTTTTTGCAGGCCGTCGCCCAGCAGTCTTAAGTCGCCCGTTGTAAGACTTGTCGCCGACGGAATCGCCACCGCCTTTCTTCCCGCCGACATCATCGCCCAGCAGTCCGACGGCCCTTCCGTAATCCATAGTTCGTCGCCCTTCTTCAGCGTCGCAATCACCTGTTTGTTATACATGCCCGCCTGCGAGCCGTGCGGAAATTTGAATCTTGGCTTTTTCTCCTTTCCCAGATACCTTCCCTGCACAGTCAGCAGCTTCCCGTCCACATCCCTGTATGGAATAAGCAGCGACGGCGCGTCGTAAAAAGCCTTTCCCCACCGCCAGCAAGGCGTGTCAGATGAAACGCTCGACAGTCCACACCACTCCACTACCCTACTGTCAATCCTCCTTTCGTCAAACAGGAATCTTGCCGCATCTTCGTTTATGCACACATTTTTCATCAACACCTCAAGATATTCAATATCCACCGCCTCCTCCCTACTCTCCTTTTTTTCATAAGCATTGTCCTTCGCCGTATTCACCTCCTTGTTACCTATCCAGTTTATTGCTTCCTTAAATTCCATATTATTATACCTCATCACAAGGTCTATCACATTACCCGACGCACCGCAAGCGAAGCACTTGTATCTGTTTTTCTTCAGGTCGAAGTGCAGACTTGGGTTTTTGTCGTTGTGGAAGGGACAGAGCGCCATGTGGCGCACTATCCCAATTCCCAGGTTTTCTGCAACCTCCTCAATAGGAGTAGCCCTGATTTCATCCAAATCAATCTTATTCATAACCGTTTACATTTACTTTCTCAACTATCGGAATCACTCAATTTTCATAAGTGAAGGAAGTTGAATCAGGAATATTTCTTCTTCTGATACATTCCTCCGTTTTCCTTTATCAGTCCCTGGTTTCTCCAGTTCCTCAGCATGCTGCGCACCTTCGACTCAGCCGGGTCCTCCCCGGTGTTCATCTTACACTGCTGCGCAAGCTGGTCTTTCGAAAAAATATTTGGCAGACACTCGTAGATGGTGTCGTTGTTGGTGCGGTACTTTCTTTCATCACCTAACACCCGGCAGTTCTTGTCCTCGTACTTGGCCTTGATCTTGTCGCCAAAAAAGAGCATTTCCATGTCCACAATGTAGTCGGCAATGTTTTGATACACCTTGAGCATTGCAGGCGTCTGTTCGTCCACGATCAGCTCGGCTGTGATGTCAGGATTTTCCACCAGAGCCTTCTCCGCCCCCTCATATCCATGCTCGTTAATCAGCCTCTCAGCCACCTTAAACAGCATCAGGCAAACCGTCATGCGGTAGGCAATCACATTGTCGCGCAACCGGCATCGTGCAAGCACATCGTTGCCGTCTTTGGAGGCATGCTTACAAAGATTGTCCGACCACTTTATGCTCTTTTCCTCCAGCAAGGGAAGCACCATCTTGCCCCTCATCAGTCCAATCAGATGGGCCACCTCATGAATTCTGCGCTTCTCATCGTCAGTAAACGGAAGGTCGACCTTATAGAAGTCATATGTATTGTCATGCATTTTCGCAATGGCAGTTCTCGACAGCAGACCGTTGGTGAGGTCAGACATCAGTTTATACAGCGACTCCGGCTGACCGCACATTATCACCGTCCACTGCAGGCTTCTGATATGCACGTTAGCCGCCTCAAGGCTCTTTGCCTCTCGCTCATAAGTGCTTCCGTCATAGGCGAGTCTGAGCATAGTTGAAAACTCGTTTGTGCCGTTCCTTCCCCACTTTGTCAACGGTATGTCTATCTCTGGCGTAAACGAGATGGCACGCTTTCCGTCTATGTCCTCCAGTCTCTCGGCGAGGTTGGCCACGGTCGTGTTGAGCGTCTGCACCCTGAGCGGAAATCTTGGCCTGTCTTTCTGTTTCTTGGCGTTTCGGTCTCGTTTTGCCTCCATTCTCCATTTCTTTTCCTCCTCCACAATTCTCCATTTTTCCTCTACCAACTCAAAGGCCAGTTCGTTAAATATTTCGTCCATCTGGCTTTTCTTTGAAGCAGCATCTCCAATATTCACCACAATCTGGTTAAGAGGATGCACCCTGTTATGTATCTCCACCGTCACCTCCGATGCCAATGCGCTTGTAGTGCCTGTTATGGTAAACAAAGCTGGCATCAGGTTTTCCGGTCCCACATGGTCAAGGCATTCCCTCACGCCCTGACCTCGGG
>NZ_NPJI01000033.1 GCF_002251435.1 Prevotella sp. P2-180 | reverse complement strand
ATATAGTAACCCTTTAATTCATTATACGCGTAATATGTATATATTATCTGTCACAAGTGTCACACCTGTCACGCCTTTGGACTTAAAATGGCATGTCTTTCTGAGGTGGTTCTTCACCATCGGGCAAGACGTTGCCTATGTCGGAGGCGGGACGCTCATAGAGCTTCCAGAAACGGCCGTCGCGCGAACGATACTGTTCGATGCCCATGTCCTGCAGCGCTTTACCGACCTGCACTGGCGACAGGCGTACCTGACCGCCGAAGCGGGCGACGATGTCGGAGGCGGTGAGATAGACGGCCTTCTCGTTTTCGCCGGGCTTGCGGTAGCGGGTGGAGATGAGTTCGCGTGCAAGGTTTGGGGTCTCATAGGCGCGGTTGCGGGTGTTGAGCTTCGCTATCTCTTCGGAGTCGAACCAGTAGCGGAAACCGGAGTCGAGAAGATGACGGATCTGAGAATATACGCCGACATAGTTGATGTTAGCCTTCCACGGGTTGTCGATATGATCGACTTCAAAGACGAGCCAGCGACGGTTGCCGGTGTCGTCGGTGAGGAACTGGAGGTTGTTGCCCGTGGCGCAGAACGACGCCCTGTGGGGCAGCCTCACCTTGCTGCGCCCGTAGAAGGGACGGTCTTTGACGAAGGGCTGCGACGCCATCGCCTTAAGCTGGTTGACCTCCTGGCGCCCCATGCTGTCAATCTCCTCCATGTCGATGAGGATATTCTCGGTGAGGGCGAAGGCATCGTCCTTGGTCATACGCTGCGAGTTGGTCTTCACGCAGAAATACCGTCGCAGTTCGGGCGGCAGCAGGTTGTTCATGAACGACGTCTTATACGTGCCTTGCGGACCAAGAAGTACGAAAATTTGATGGTTCACCACCTCGTCGTCGATAGTGGCAGCCACCATCGCCACCAGCCATCGGCGCACGTAGAAGTCGAACTTTTCGGGAGTGCAGTCGCGGCAGTGAACCATACCCAGGAGGTCGGCGATATGGTCGTGACCGTCCCATTCCGGCAGACTATCGAGATAGCTTTTGACGGGATGGTACTGTTCGATGCAGTTGCTGGTGAGATAGGCGTGGAGCGTCTGCATGTCGGTGTTGAGACCGGCACGCTGCAGCTCTATCCAAAGGGAGTTTTCGGCAGCATCGGTCATTATATTGAAAGATGAAGGTTGAGATTGACTAATCAAATGGCAGTTTTCCACGTCTTGGGAGAGGATGTTTCGGCGGAAGGTGTAGCGGGCGGTGAGATACGCCTCCACCTCCATGATGGTGGATTTGCGAGGGCGCGAGTTGCCGTCGGCGGCAAAGGCGGCGGGACGGCAGGTGTTGTGTTCGTCGGTATGCTTGTCGTACACGGCCTTGACGATGCCCGCTATGGGATGGCCGTTGGCGATGTCATAATCCTTAAACTCCTTCTCAGCCCACTTGAGGGTCTTGTCTGCATTTACGCCAAAGCGGTTCATCCAGTAGATGACGCGCGAGACGTAGTTGTTGCGACCTCCCTCCTCGTAAGCAAATCCCTCGTTGTCGACGAGCTTTCGTGCGGTGGTACCTGCCTTTTCGCATGCAGGCCTTTTGCCCGTCTTCTGCGCTTTGCGCTTATGAGACTTTATCTTTACAGCCTTAGAGACAGGTCGATAGACGGCGGTGGGGTCGCAAGCCAGTGCCGAGAGGCGGTTGATGTTGCCGCACTGATTGTCGTAGTCCACACCAGTCAGCTTCTTTATCATCTCGTTGGCAGTGAGCCAAGCGTCTTTGAAGTTGTCTTGTGTCACCTCGCCGTCCATCTTCACGATGACATGCAGTCCGTGGCCCGAGACGGTGCGGTAAGCCAGTCGAGCATACTCGCAGTTCTTCACCACCTTCTCTGTGGTCGCCATAAGGTCGTCGGGAATGTGGTCGAGATCGACAATCATGAAAGGCATGAGGCGTGTGATATTTTCGGCAGCCTTTCCGCCCTCCACCATAGCCTGAGGCATAAAGGCGGGCAGTTGATGCTTGATGTGAGCGAGTTGCGACTTGAGTTGTCGCACCTGTTGCTTGTCACCTTTGTCGGTGGCTTGCTGATAGATACTAAGCAGGCTGCGGTAGTCGTCGCACTGCTTCTGCAACTGTGTGGAACGAATCATCGTCGCCACATGTTCCCACGACACGAGCTTCGGCTCTTTGTCGGTGAGAGAAGAAAAGAATGTCACTTCGTTTGTCATAAGTATAATTATTTAATTTAATGTTTTGATTATGGCACGAAGTTACGAAAAAATAATAGAATGAGAAAGACAGTGTCTAATGTCCATAGACGTTAGACATTTTTCAATGACTTTAACATTATTAACATAAAATAAGTATAAAAAATGGTAAAAATTTATCACGAGCACGTTGCAAGAGTAATGCAGAGAGCCCTTGCTGTCTTCCGTCGCTACAATGCCGGGGAGACTGTGTCATCAATCTGCGGCAGCAGAGGTGTAATGCTTAGCCGAGCTGAGTTCTACTTAGTCTAAAGTGGAAAAATAAAGAGTACTTTACCCTATTCCCGACTGATGCATTTCTACTGTCTCCACATTCCACTTGAAGACTCCATCCTCCTTTTGTCGGAGTATGCCAAGGCATTGATAAGGGAAGACGAGGAAAAATTAAAAGATTAAAGATTAAAAAATTAAAGATTTTAAAAGGCAAGCCTTAAAGGAGGATTAAAAATTAAAGATTAAAAAATTAAAATTTTAAAAGGCAAGCCTTAAAGGAGGATTAGTCGGGACATGGGTCAGGTCAGTGTCCTGCGACATACAAGTGTCTGTGGTATTGCATAGTTCGGAAATCTATAATTTGTCCAAGTCTGATATTGAAATGCAATTTAGCTGTATTGGACGCAAAGATGGTGTTGAATATGATTACCAAGAAGAGGTAAACAATTGGCGTCGAATTTATGAAATCGATGAACAGTACAAATCTTTTTGCTGCTCTGACACATGTTTGCCATATCTCTCGGGAATTGCCGGTGGGAATATTGATAATATTCGTTCCATGATGCAAATGATGGAGAACTTAAAAGATATGATACAAATTTCTTGAAAGTTGCAATGCTGAAAGAGGTTATGAATAGATTGGGGATAGAATACTGAATTGGGTATTCGTAATGTCTATAATCTTATGTAAAGACACTTTTATGATGTCCAAATTAAGACTGATATTCAGATACATTAGAATGTGTCTAAGAAAACACTTTTCCATCCATATAGCATGGAATGGGATAGGATTTCTTACGGCTATTTATGTTCTTACGACATACGAGGATATGTTGAGATGTTGGTATGATGATCATGTGATACCAATTTTGGAGGAATTCGTGCCATCGCCGTTGAGTTTCATAATTATGTTGCTTATGATGGGGGTTGTGGCGATTGATATTCGCAAGAAAGCAAAGAATAGGTTTCAATACAGTGGGGCTTTTGCAGCGGCTTTGGCTATCATTGCGGTTGTCATTATGAGTTACCGCTTTTCAGGACTATACGACTATGAGGAATGGTTGTATTGCGTGTCATACGTTGATTTGATTGTCGTTATGTTATTGGCATACGTCTGTGCTTATGTGTATGCCAATGTACAGTTATTTATGCACTCGGAAAGGAAAGATAAGAATGCTGCAAAGAGTAGTGAACAACATATTCTTCGGGATTGGCCAATCGAGAAAGCGTATGAGGATATTTTGAAAATCCACGATGAAGCAGAGAAAGTAGCCCGTGAATTGGAGGATCTTGAAAGAAGGAAGACGTGGAGTTTGGCTATCACGGCACGATGGGGAGCTGGTAAAACTTCGTTTATGAATCTTATTATTAAAAAAATCAGCGAAAAGGAGTTTGACATACTCTATTTCAACCCTCGCGACTGCAAATCGTATCAATCAATTCAGGAAGACTTCTTTAACGAACTTGCTAGTTTGCTCTCGAAATACAATAGTAGGTGCAGCAGTGTTATGAAGGACTATATGGCATCGCTGCAGTTGATTGACAACAGGGGCATCGTGGAGAAACTGCTGAACTTTTACAAGATTTGGAACAAGGCCAGCCTGAGGGGGAATATAAAAGAGACTTTTTCCAGATTGCATAAGAAGGTTTTGGTATTGATAGATGACTTCGACCGCTTGTCGAAAGAGGAAATCATGGAGGTGCTGAAACTCATTGACTCCAATGCGGCTTTCAACAACCTGATATTCTTGACCGCTTACGACAAAGAGCAGGTGAACAAGGCGTTGGGGAGCCAATACCAAACGGAAGAGGCTTGCTTTGTTGACAAGTTCTTCGATATTGAATACAGTTTGCCGACAAGGCCTTATTATATGTTGGCACACTTCTTGATGGATAAGCTGACGAAAATGCTTCATGCGGATGAAGCAGAGAAGCAGGCTATACATAACTCCGTAAACCAAAACTATCATACGTACAGGTCGTATCTTCCTACTATAAGGGATATAAAGCGGTTTGTCAACATGATGGTGCTCGATTATGAGCATGTGAGAGGGGAGGTGATTCTTGAAGAATACTTGCTTTTGCATCTGATAAAATACAAATATCCAGATAGGTTCAATGAGATACATAAGTCAAAATATACAGAAACAAGAAGTCTGTTTGGAAATAATAAAACCTTATATCTGAAAAAAGAATTTGACAACCTCGACGTTTATCCTGTTCTCAAACTATTGTTCCCAGAGGAAGAATCTTCCAATGGAAATACATATCGGCATATATATGATGCGAGCAGTTTTGAGTATTATTTTGCCAATCAGGTGTTTGGATCTATGAAAGTAAGGGATATGATAAAGATTTTCAATGGGGATTTCGAGGCAGCTTGCAGCATGATAGACTCATGGATTGTGGACGACAAGAAACGTGAAGACCTTATAGACTTTATGGGCAGTAAAGATATGGATGGATTTGCAGATGGCAGTTTGTTTTTGCGTTATGCAAAAATTATTGCTTATTTGGCTTCAAAAAGACCAAACAACAGAGCCTTTTGGCTATTTGTCAGTGTTATGAATCTTGAAAATCTGAACGGTTATGACAGGAAATACAAGCTTGAGATGGACAAATACGAGAAGCAATTATTGGACATTATTAAAGATTCTTCCAATGGACCGGATTTCCAGCTGCTACAACAACTTCATATGCGTTATAAGACGCAAGATTTAAAGGAAGATGAGAACGTGATTAAGGACAAGGATATTTGGCCGGTATTAAAGAAGGCATTTCTTGATAGATTGGAAAAGGATTCTGTTTGTAATGAGACGATGCGAATGCTTTCGAGTTGTAGGGGCAGTATGAATGAACAAGGAAAGGTGCTTCTTGATGACGATTGTGCCAGCGCAATGAGAATGGAGATAGAAAAGAATCAAGGTTATTACATTGCAAACTTTGTGCGTCTGGGCAGGTCTTCTTCAAACGCTGATTTCAACAGTATAAAATGCGAACCATTCTGGGATCAGATATTCAGTAACGCAAAATCTATGGAGTCATTTATTGTTTCTTGCAAAGGCAAAGGATTAAAAGGCGGGAATGTTGCCTATAACTTTTGGCAGATATTCAAGGCGAACGACTTTAAGGAGATTGAGTTTATGGGGCAAGGGAACGTACAGAAGAAGATTGATAATGAAATGAAGGAGGAAATAAAGATGCTTGATGAGTTAAAGAACATTCAAGTTAAAGTGGAGGATGTTCCTGATGATTTATCTTCTATGGCTGATAATGAAAAGGAGAATTGGTGTAAACTGCTGAAGGAATTATTGGATGTTCTGGATAATTTGAGTCTAAATATTTCCTTTAAAGGGAAAATCAAAAATGAGATTCACAGAAAGTATACCGACTGTACTATAAGACATTAGTGTTAATTAAAATATACAATATGCACAATATTATGGAAGAAAAAACAGTAAGCATCCAACCCCTATTTTGGTGGTATGAAATTTAATCACTACCTTTGCGCTGTAATTTAATAATTAAGTATTATGGCAATAAGTAGTAAAGACATTGAGACCCTATGGGGTCGTTATCAGACTGAGGGAGTAAACAAGGGAGTCTCAGTCTCCCAATATTTCGAGGCAAATGGTGTTCCATATCACGTATTTGAAAAATGGTACAAGAAACGTTACCGTCTGCCCGATGTTGTCGAATGTGTAGTTGACGGGATACCTGTTGAAGATCAACAATCATGTCCTGCTCCAAGTTCCAACGACAAGACCATGGTGCAAGGACATGAGCGTAAGGATTCAGTTACGGTAGCACACGTAAATATATGTCTAAGCAATGGCATGAGAATCGACCACCACAAGCTGAGCTATTCAGAGTTGTTAAGTTTCATTCAAAAACTCGAACCGTTATGTTTGGTCTGACAGGAGCTACAAAATACAAGTATATCCCCAACTACAGTGATATGCGTGGCGGTTATGACAAGTTAAGCGGAGTTGTTCGTTCCCTTGGCGAGAATCCCGAGAACGGAACGGCATACGTGTTCATGTCCAAGAATCAGAAGCTGGTCAAGATTATCCGCTATGATAAAGGCAGGTGCCTATACTATAGCCAGAAGTTCAAGGGCGGGTTCAGTTTCGTGCGCCTCAGGTTTAATGTCGATAAGCCTGTATATGTATTAGAGTGGAAGTATCTGGTTTCCTTGATGGGAACTCCTGTCATAAAAGAGATACCAGTAAGAGAGCTTGAATGCCTTGAACCTGCAGCTTAAGCTGTTAAACTTTGCTAATTGAAGCTACAAAGAAAAGTTATATTATATATGCAAAACATTGATTATCAATCATTTGTAAACTACACAAAGATGCGCTATATGGCGATTGCCGATGGATTTGACGTGACGTTTGACGGCTTGTCAATGAGGGGTATTGCCTTGCTGTTTAGTGTTAATACGTGGCTTAAAACGTTGATATTCAATATGTTAAATATATTATATATATTTGCGAGTGCCAATAAATATGATTACCTTTGCACAGCAAAAGTTTCATATTATGGCAGAAAAAGAACGATACGATACAGAGCGCATGATAATGCGAGCCCGGTATGCGATGAGCCTTATAGAGGACTCGTGGCGTGGGGGTAATTTGTCAGATATGGAACGAGAAGATTTCAAAAAACAGATAGCGGAGTTACTTCAGGGCATGACTACCTTGCTAGACTCCAACACAAGGTTGGGGCAGGAACTTGCAGATGCCAAGAAAGATCTCGATGCTGCCCGTGATGACCTGTCCAAGGCAAATAAGAAGATAGGTGTTCTCGAGTCTGAGATAAAGTATCTCAAGGGCAAGCAGAACGCCAGCAACCGTCACAGGTTTGGGGATAAAGGCGAGAAGAACACAAGTGGCACTTCAAAGTCGAAGGGCAGAACCAAGGATGAGGATGAGAACGACTATATAGAGAACGAGGGGCGTAACGGCAATCCTTCAGTTCAAGGCGATAGTACCTCCTCCGAGTCAACGAGCGCCGGCTCTCCTGCGACTCATGCTGAGAAGGCCCCCCGCGACACCAGTAACCGCCCCGATCATTACAACACAATGCACGCCGATGTTTACGTCGAGCATGACTGCGACCTGGACGCATTGAAGGCTATGGGTCTTACCTTCCTTCGCTACTCCCGCCCTATTGACCAGTTTGACCGCATTAGTGTAATCCGTCAGGACAGGTACAAAACTGCATGGGTGCGTGACAAGGACGGCAAGGAGTTCGCGATTTTTATCCCCAAGGCAACTGATGCGTCATCACGTCCATGCATCTTTGCCAATGAGCATTCTTACGACAGGCCAAGGCTTGTGGCCCATACAAGTTGCACCCATTCCTTGCTGTCCGATCTTGCAGTCAACCGCTTTCAATATGCCATGACCAGCGGCAGGGAGATGACCAGGATGCTAAACGAGAAGATGCATATGGCTCCGCAGACCATATTTAATTGGCTGAAATGGGGCGCGGAAGAGCTTAAAGGAGGCCTTAAGCACATAAAGAAGAAACTTCTCAAACATGGAACAGTGGTATATTGCGACGAGACCTGGGTTGATGTCAAGGTAGTAGAGGCTGACGGCACGGTACATTATGTCAAGCGCTATATGTGGGTGATAGTAAATCTGACCACAAAGGTCTGCTATTATCTCTATGGTAACAGGAAACGCGAGACCATAGAGAAGTTCCTCGGCGACTTTAAAGGCACACTAATGACCGATGCATACGCAGCCTACGCCTTCTTCAGTAAGTTGAAGAAATGCACACACGTGTGCTGCTGGGCTCATGCCCGACGCATATTTGTGTCGGCACTTCGTGATTACAAGGACGAGATGGCAAGAGTGTTCATTGATCTCATAAAGCTATTATATAAGGTTGAGCTTGAGAACATCTTCTTCCACCGAACAGAACAAGAAGTGGTAAGGGCCAGGAAACTAGAGGCAATCCCGATACTTTCCCAACTGCTTCAAAAAGCCAATGAGTTGCTGAAGATGAGTGACAGCAAAAAGATAAGCATCTCTGAAAAGCTTCATCAAGCTCTCAAATATATGACAAACAATTGGCAGGAGCTTTACGGATATGTGAACATCGGGAATGTTCTAATAGACAACAATGCCAGCGAGAGGGCCATCCGGCCATTCACAAATCTAAGGAAGAACTTCGGCGGATTCAGCAGCGAGTCCGGAGCTAAGGTAGCTGCCACATACCTTACTTTCGTGGAGACATGCAAGTTGATGAAGAAGACCGCGCTTGATTTTTTCAAGGGCTTCTTCAGCATGACTTCAGGCGGCAGGTCCGACTACGAGCTCATAGTTCAAGAGCTTTTGTGTTAATTAAATAAAAAAATACAATCAAACAGAAAATCCTTATATCCTTGAAACCCCAGTAAACACTGGGGCTCTGGTGTATTGCCATAGGGATTGGATGCTTACAAAAAACAATTAAGGAAATACTGGAGTTTTATTCATCAATAGAGTGTGACGACAGTATTGCAGAAGTAATTCAATCAAAAGATGTAGAATATGCTTATGAATCAGTAGAAGAAATCGGTCGTTTCTTTCTCGATACTCCAAAAATCGAAAAGCGTCACCGTATAAACATAGGTACCATACTGAAAAATGCCTTTCAGGGCTTCTTGCGTCATAAGGATGCAGTTGCAAAATCGAAAATTGACCCAGACTGGATGGATAGGTTTATTGATTGCGCTAAGTATGTTTCAGATTCTGATATGCAATTATTATGGTCGAAGATACTTTCAGGAGAACTAAATAAGCCTAATTCTATTTCGGTTATGGCTCTTGAGACCATGCGCAATATGTTAAAAAGAGATGCAGAGATATTCCTCAAACTTGCCAGTTTTACAGTAATTGATAGTGATGGAGGCAATCCGTTTATACCTATTAATGCTCCTTTCAAAAGACAAGGATATAAAACCGATGAAGAATATGGAATCAAATATGATGAACTGCTTTGGATGCAAGAACTACGCTTGTTAAATCTAAATATCGGTTTAAGTGCATCTTTCGATTTGGATGATAAAAGCAAGCGTGTAGAAACGACTTTGTGTTGTGGTAATCTACGTATTGATATATCTTCCGAAAAAGATTTAAGCATTCCATGTTATTCATACACTCGAATTGGTGCGCAGTTGCATTCACTCATTGAGGATGTAAAGCCCAATAAGGATTTTTTTGAAGATCGTATAAAGAATCGATATTCATCAGATGTTACTAAGATAAATATTGTTGATCAATGATGTTTAATGAGAAGGGAGCAAGGATTGGCGGTATTCCGGAATTGATTGAAGAGGAGGGTAAAGGGTTAAAAGGTTATTGGGTTAAAGGAGGATAACGGAATGACGTTTACATCTGGCGATGTGGAGGACTTGAAAGACAAAATCGTGAAGATGTTTGAACATGAGTTTGATTATGACGCTATCGCTAAGAATGCTATTGAGAGGTATTCGAGTGAGGCGTATTATGAGAAACTTATTAAGTATTATAAAGGTTGAAAGATTATAAGGTTAAGAATTTAAGATATACTATGAACAAGAATTATATTACCCCCCCCCAGTTCTGAAAGGTATGGCGCATTGGATGGATTGCGGGCTTATGCTGCAATCGGAATTGTGTTTATGCACGTGTTGTCTAACATTGGCGTGAAGCCGACAGAGAATTATCTGACAGGGACTTTAATACCTTGGTTTACAGATTTTACATTGATGTTTATGGTGGTAAGCGGATTCTCGCTTTGCTGCGGTTACTACGAAAGGGTGAAGACGGGTGCGATTACTCCAAATGCTTTTTACAAGAAAAGGTATATGAGAATTTTGCCATTCTTCGCATGTCTTTGTTTGCTAGACTTGGTGATGTCTCCGAGCATTGATCAGGTGTTCAACTTGTTTGCTAACCTTACGTTGTGTTTCAACTTTATACCGAATGTAAAGATTCCGATGATTGGCGTTGGCTGGTTCTTGGGCTTGGTATTTGTGTTCTACTTGCTCTTCCCGTTCTTTGTCTTTATGCTCGACAGCAAGCGGAGAGGGTGGTTCTCATTGGTCATAGCTCTGGTGTTTGCTGGGTTGTGTACGATTCATTCATATAACGTGGACATTCCTGTGCCAAAGATTGGTAGGACGAATATCATCTACACGATGCCATTGTTTATGGCTGGCGGTATGATTTATCTGTATAGGGATAAACTGAAGTTGGAGGGAATCAAGCAGTATCTGTTCTTGTCGCTCTGTATTGTTTTGTCTGTCCTGTTCTTTGTATTTCCAGAAGTGAGAAAGACTGGGTTCGGGGCTCTTGTATCGGAAATGGTACTTTTCGGTTCATGGCTAATCTATGCTCTAGGATCAAAGGATTTGATTTTAAACAATAGGGTTGTTAGGTTTATAAGTGGCATTTCGATGGAGGTGTATCTATGTCACATGGTTATGTTCAGAGTCGTTGAGAAGGTTCATCTGGAACGGTTCATTGCTGATGGTGACATCTTGTATGCGTTGACATGCATTTTGGTGATAGCCGGGGCGGTGGCTTTCTCTTGGGGATTTAAAAAGGTTGAAAGAATACCCATTAAAAATTTAAACGTTTAAATCAATTTAGTTATTATATGGCAGAAAAGAAATTGAATGGTACGGTCATCGTGACGTACCGCTGTAATGCGCGTTGCTCGATGTGCAACCGCTACAAGGCTCCTTCGAAGCAGGAGGAGGAAATCTCGTTGGAAACTATCAAGAAGTTGCCGAAGATGTACTTCACGAACATCACGGGCGGCGAACCGTTTATCCGTACTGACCTGAAGGAGGTGGTGAGGGAACTGTATAAGAAGAGTGACCGTATCGTGATCTCGACGAACGGATTCTTCACTGACCGCATCATCGACCTCTGCAAGGAGTTTCCGCAGATTGGTATTCGTATCTCTATCGAAGGACTGGAAAAGACGAACAACGAGATTCGTGGTCTGAACGACGGTTATCAGCGTGGATATACGACGCTGAAGAAACTGAGAGAGATGGGCATGAAGGACGTGGGATTCGGTATGACGGTGCAGGACAAGAATGCACCGGACTTGGTGCCGCTGTATGAAATCTCAAACGAGATGGGGATGGAGTTTGCCACGGCTTCGCTGCACAACTCATTCTATTTTGTGGAGGCGAAGAACATCATTCACGACCGTCCGATGGTGGCGAAGAACTTCGAGAACCTTGTGAACGAGTTGCTGAAGTCGAACTCACCGAAGAAGTGGTTTCGTGCTTACTTCAATCACGGTCTTATCAACTACATCTATGGACAGAAACGACTGTTGCCTTGCGACATGAGTTTTGACACGTTCTTCATCGACCCGTATGGCGATGTGATGCCTTGCAATGGTACGAAGGACAAGGAGGTGATGGGTAACTTGAACCGCCAGTCGTGGGATGAGTTGTGGAACTCGCCTGAGGCGGAGAAGGTGCGCAAGAAGGTGCGCTGCTGCGACCGTGACTGCTGGATGATTGGTTCGGTGTCGCCTGCTATGCACAAGTATATCTATCGTGTGCTGCCGTGGGTGATCAGTCATAAGTTGAAGTCTATGTTGGGCATGAAGTACTCGATGTTTGAGAACAAGATTTGCCGTGACCTGAGGGATGGCAAAGTTACGAAGGAGGAGCTTGACAAGTGCTCTACCTGCGACATGTGCGCCACTATCAATAATGGTCTATCTGCAGACTCAAAAGAGGCGCTGAAGGGCAAACGTGGCGAGGACATCGTGAATGCTGATGTGGCAAGTCAGGGTTATGAGGCTACAAAGGCGGAGACTGACAGGGAAATTGAAATCAAGTAGTTTTTCTGTTGAACGCAAATTGTCGTGAATTAACCGTGAATTTATGAAAATAGTAGTAACTGGTACCCGTGGCATTCCGAATGTCATGGGTGGTGTGGAGACGCATTGCGAGGAGCTGTTTCCTCGCATTGCGGCCATGGGTGAGGATGTGACTTTGATACGACGGGCTTCGTATGTCAGCGATGGGTTGACGGAATGGAAGGGTGTGAAGCTTGTGGATATAGCCACACCGAAAAAGAAGTCGTTTGAGGCGATAGTGCATACCTTCCGTGCTATCAACAAGGCGAAGAGGCTTGGGGCGGAGGTGTTGCATGTGCATGCGATTGGGCCTGCGCTGCTTGTGCCGTATGCAAGGCTATTGGGAATGAAGGTGGTGTTTACACATCACGGGCCTGACTATGACCGCGACAAGTGGGGCAAGGCGGCGAAGATGATACTGAAGCTCGGAGAGAGGATGGGATGCATGTTTGCCAATGATGTGATTGTTATATCGGACGTGATTAAGAACCTCATAGCAAGGAAGTACGGACGTACGGAGCATGTGCATCTGATATACAACGGTGTGCCATCGCCTGAGATATGCGACTATCCTGAATACTTTGAGGAGTTGGGCATTGAGAAGGGGAAATATATCCTTGGCATGTGCCGATTTGTGCCAGAGAAGAACCTGCACCACCTAGTTTCGGCGTTCGCCGAAATTAAAAAATTAAAGAATGAAAAAATTAAAGGGTTGAAGCTGGTGCTGGCGGGTGATACGGACTTTGAGGATGAGTATTCGCGAGGGCTGAAGGAGATGGCGAGGAAGAATGGTGTGGTGCTAACAGGATTTATCAAAGGTCGCAAGCTGCACTCGCTGTTGACAAACTGTTGCTGCTATTGTCTGCCTTCATCGCATGAGGGTTTGCCGATTGCATTGCTTGAAGCGATGAGCTATAAAGTGCCGGTAGTGGTGAGTGATATTCCTGCCAATCTCGAGGTCGGTCTGCCGAAGGAGGATTACTTCCCATGTGGTGATGTTAAGGCGTTGGCAGAGAAGCTGAAAGAGGTGGTAAGCAAGCCGCTGAAGAAGGTGGATTATGACATGGGCAAGTATGATTGGGATAAGATTGCGAGGCAAGTGATGGAGGTGTATAAAGGGTTAAAGGGTTAAAAGGTTATTAGGTTAAATGTTTAAAGGGTTAATGGGTTATTAGGTTAAATGTTGAAATGTTTAAAGGGTTATTAGGTTAAAAGGTTATTAGGTTAAAAGGTTAAGGAATGGAGGTACGTTTGTTCTTTGAGTTTCTTCAAGTGGCGATTGGCAATAGGGAGTGTTTATCGCGTGAGCTGTTAGATAACGAATGGCAGGATATTTTCCGTTTGCTGAAAGAGCATGCTCTGATTGGTGTCGGATTTACAGCTGTGGAGCGATTGCACGCCAAGGGCGTGGTGTGTCCACCTCTGTTGAGGATGCAGTGGTATGCCTTGGTGGTTCAGATTGAAAGAAGGAATGAACAACTGAATGGACTATGCAAGAAAGTGACGGAGCAATATGAGCATGATGGGCTATCGACTTGTATATTGAAGGGGCAAGGAAACCAACTGAACTATCCAGAGGGTTTAAAGATGAGGAGGATGTCTGGAGATATTGACATCTGGTGTTTGCCCCCAAAAGAGGGATTGGAAATTGCAGTACATACGGGGAAATATACCGTTGAATATGTGAAGTATCATGGTGTGAGTGCCGTGATAGAATATGTGAAGTTGCAGCATAGGATATGCGGCTCGAACAAGAAGCCAAGGCCTATTTATCACCATGTGGATGCGCCAGCCATAGAAGGAGTGGAGGTGGAAGCGCATTTCAGAACGGGCTATATCCATTCGCCGTTACGAAACTGGAGAATGCAGAGGTGGTTTGCCCAGCATTATGAAGGATGTGCTGCAAACAAAACGTCTTACGGTTTCTCCATGCCCACGCCGTCTGTCAATGTGATATACCAGATGACGCATCTTTTCTCACATTATTTTCAAGAGGGTGTTGGTCTCCGACAGATTCTCGATATGTACTTTACTTTGATAGCATGGAGAGAAAGTGTGGAAAATGGTTATGGGCAGCAATCGCAAGGTATGTGGTGCGAGGGGCTTGGAACGGCGGTGATGTCTGCTCAGGAGGTGATGGCGGTTCTGCGGTCTTTCGGGATGGGGAAGTTTGCAGCTGCCGTAATGTATGTCCTCCATAAAGTGTTTGCAATTCCATCACTTTGTAATATATGCGATCCGAATGAGAGGGAGGGAAAGAAATTATTGGCTGAGATTATGCAGGGAGGGAACTTCGGGCAATATGACACTCGGGATGCTGCGTTGAAAAAAGGTGGGATGATGAAACATGGGGTGTGGAAATTGAAGCGAGTAATGAGACTCGTTAGCAGTTATCCTAATGAGGCTCTTTGGGAGCCAGTGTTTAGGGTGTGGCACTTGGGATGGAGGAAGGTGAATGGTTAATGATTAGTGATTAATGATTATTCGCACAGCGTTAATATTTAGAGGTGCTCATCAAGCTAAAGCAAGTTCTTCGCAAGCTCATCAAGCTACCGCAAGTTTCTGATTGATGATTATTCACACATTATATATTTTCAGCGGTGTTCATCAAGCTACGCAAGTTCTTGATGGATGATTATTCAAAGAAATTTGGGGAAATGTTTGGTGGATTGGAATTATTTGAGTAAATTTTGATAAGATAGGCTGCATCTCAACAAAAAAAATAAAAAAACGCTTTTTTATTTTGTTTTGTCTTCGATTTAAATAAAAATCTTACGCTCAAAAAAGATAATCTATTCTCTTTTTCTTCGCTAAATCGATTTTTTGCACTATCTTTGCAGCGGATTATTAAAGAAAGGAATAAATATGAAAGCAATAATGTCAATGGACAGAAGGGTCAGGCACCTGTCCCCTGACCCGCTTGATTTCGTAACATACTGCATCGGCAATCTCTCACGCCGATTGAACATGAGTGCC
This sequence comes from Prevotella sp. P2-180, assembly GCF_002251435.1. Lineage (GTDB taxonomy): Bacteria > Bacteroidota > Bacteroidia > Bacteroidales > Bacteroidaceae > Prevotella. The sequence continues at coordinate 2,848 of NZ_NPJI01000033.1, read as the reverse complement.
GCTGAGGTGTATCGTCGCCTTAAGCAGTCAGGCATTCTGACTGGCTACATCGTATCAAGCTACGATGTGCTCCACACCTTTGGCAAGGAGTATCTTATGGAAGACCTCACCGAATACATGAGGGAGAAAGGAGTGTTGGCATAATGGAAGTATATCACGCATCAACCATGGTCGTGGAATCACCCGACACAACGCATAGCCGAGCTTTCCTCGATTTCGGTCCTGGATTCTATGTCACCATCTTGCAGGATCAGGCAGTGAAATATGGAGCACGCTTTACCAACCGTGGCAAAGAAGCCTTCCTTAACACCTACGAACTTGCCGATGACCTCAGCAAATGTAAAGTCATTGAGTTCAAGCGTTATGATGAAGCATGGCTCGACTTCGTGACAGAATGCCGTCAAGGAAGAATCGTTGGTGACTATGATGTAGTCATCGGCGGTATAGCCAATGATAAAGTCTTCCGTACCGTTGACCTGTATTTTGCTGGCGACATTTCAAAGGAAGAATGCCTTCGCCGCCTAATATTCGAAGAGCCAAACAATCAGATTTGCATCCGCTCACAGCAGGTACTCAACGAATGTCTAACCTTCAAAAGTTCTCAGCGCCTATGACACCTATACACGATGAAGCCTACCATGCAATCTTGGAGGCAAAGTATGCTCGTATTATCAATGAGATAAGCCAGATGCACAGCGTGAGTCTTGAAGATGCCATGGACATTTTCTACAACTCTCCGCTATTGCCCCTTCTCGAAGAAGGAGTTGCCGACCTTCATTGCCGAAGCGACAAGTATCTGGCAGAAGAGATTTGGAGAGAACAGGGTCAGCAGGGCCAGGGGACAGGTACCTGAACCATCTATATACAAATAAGAAATGACACGTAAAGCAAGAACGCATTCAGAAGGGAGGACTTCTTAATATTGAAGAAGCACCTCAGAAACAAGATAGGCTTCGTCTCGCCTACAATTGATGGCTGATTGATGATTGATAACAGAGCCTGAGCAATTTTCAGGCGATAGTCATAGATACTGCCGTCTGCATACTGTGCCAGATGCGGCTTTTTAGTAAAAAGCGAAATGCGGTCCCTGAATTTGACGAAGTCAGTCGCCTTGTCCAATGTAGTATTGGGCATGATAATTTGTGGTGGAGGGGATTAATGACGGGGAGGTTCGAAATATCCCGTCATCTCCCTTCACCTTTTAGAGCAACGTTTCGATTAAACGAGAACAGAACCAAACTTGTTTGTGTTATGTCGAGTGTGAGAAAGGTCGGATGAAATCCAAACGTAAAATAATTGTGAAATATTGTAGTGGAAGGTTATAAGCCGCAGGACTTTAGCTTTTTTCACCGCAGTGAAAAATTAGTGCAACAATAAAGCAATTGATATGTGTTTCAAAAAAGGTGAAGTGGTTATCTACAACAATGAAGCTCGAATTGTTGAGAAGGTAGATAAAATTAGTGTTCATTTTAGAGATAAAAATGGTTATTTTTCATTTGCACCAAAAGGACTTTTGATAAAACTGGATAGTATTAATCATTTTCAATATTCTAAAACTATTGGAAAAATATTAGGTGAATTGACCTGTGAGGAATATCATAAATTTGAAAAACAAATTGACCTGTCAACATAGAATATATAAAAAATCTCATTCTCTTCAACCATATTTTGGTATTAAGGACTGGCAACGTTGTCTTTATTGACGACTTATGAGATGGCGTATTTATGGATTCTTATAGAAAAATAGAAACAATACACATAAAATGAATCGGGACAGGGGAAAGGTCCGTGTCCCGCCTCCTCATTTTTTAAAACATTTGAGTTTATATTTTTGACTATTCCTGCGGGACAGAGTTCTGTCACCTGTACCGCCTTTAGTGGTTTACAGAATTACGATAATCTATCATCAATAAAATGAGCATTAGAGTTAACAAGATACTTTCAGATACTAATATAGGTCTGAAAACTCTACAAAGCATTCTTGGGGCATTGGGCTATAATGCGGAAGATGTGAATTTAAGCACAAAAGTGTCTGATGAAATTGCAGAAAATATAAGAAAGTTGTGCAAAAATGACTTTGATTTTCTCGCTTTACTTGAGGAATCTGCACAGAATGAATATAAAGGGGAAAAGAAAGACCCGGATTTTACTTTAAAAATTGTAGGGAAAATTGATTTGGATAAATTGTACGGTCATACTGGCAGACGAAGCAAACAACAGAACAATGTTTTGCCAACAACAATTCACCCTCCGAAGACCGAATATGAAAATGCAAAAATTGGATTCTGGATAGATGAACTATTGGTTTTGTCACCGATAGGAAAAGTGAAACGGATCAAAGTTGGTGAATTCGAATCTAATATAGAGGATCCAATGTATTCTGTACTTATAGGCATTAATGGTATTGGTAAGAGCACTTTGTTGAAGGAGGTTGTTGACTTCTTTGTCGATTTGTACTCCTGCGCAAATGTAAATAAAGCAGACAGGTCTTTGTCAAAGCAGGGACAGGTTAGAGGTATTAAATACCATATCGATGGGATGGAATGTGAGGTTATAAGACTTTCCAAATCATTTCTAGCCAAGATTAATGGACAGATAGCTATCATTTCTGATTTAAAACTGCCTTCATTGGTGGCATGTAATTTTGGCGCATTTGACAAGTTCCCTATACAGAGAGTTAATGGGTATGCTCAAACGAGATACGATGTGCCATTTTATAAACCTTAATTCCGCAACACTATTACAAATATAACTTTTTAAGTACCTGAGCAACAAAAAGTTGCTCAGGATTTTGTCATGTCAGATTTTTCACCTATCTTAGTGTTGCAAATCAAAATATATATCAAAC
>NZ_NPJI01000032.1 GCF_002251435.1 Prevotella sp. P2-180 | reverse complement strand
CCTAGGCTGTCAAGTTTGTTGAATTTTCCTGTACCATTTTCACTATAGTTTTTATCGATAAGAGTGTTAATTTAACGTGTTTATTTTTAACAGTTTGGTGACGTGTTTTTAACATTAAAAACTTGTATAATTCACTGATTTTTAGTAACTTTACAGCAAATTACAAGCATGATTAAGTTATGAAAAAGTCAGAAAATACCGATGAAGTTAAGGCTCTGAAAGAGGCCTTGAAACGTGAACAGGAAAAGAATGCCAAGCTTGAAGCCAAGAATGAGGCGCTTAAGACGAAGCATGATGCTGACAAAGCGGAGATAAGAAAACTCAGGCGACGCAAGGACCCTAAGCCTGCTGCTTCCGCGAAAGCGGATGAAAAGGCAAAGCCTCTCAGTGCTAAAAAAAAAGAGAAGATGCTCAGGAGCATGAAACCTCTCGGGTTGTCCGAACTGCAGAAGGAGAAGCTCGAAGAGCTATTCCCCGGTATCACTTCGATGAGCTCTCTATTCGACTAGCCATACTCTTGTTCTGCCATTGCGGTCTCAGTCCGAGGAAGATCATCAGCGTCATCGGTGTGTTCAACATGCTCTTTGACGGCATAGCGGGCAAGGCTCCCTCGCATCAGACCATATTCGACTGGGTACTGAAGTACGGATTGTCGCTGAGCCAGGCTACAGGCACTCTGCAAGAGAAGAACCGTGCACTTATCATAGATAACAGCGTGAACATGAACGGACAGGAACTGCACCTGGAGCTTGAGGCTCCGGCAACCCATCCTGGTCACCCGCTGACGCACAACGATGTCTGGCTGGTGCGCATGAAGGTGGACAAGGGATGGAATGTCGAAATGATTAAGGAACAACTACGGAGGGCTACTTCAGAGAATGCTCCCGAATACATCGTGAGCGACAACGCCAAGACCATAGGCAGGGCATGCCGTGAGATGGAGTTCAGGCACCATCGCGACATAAGCCACTCCTTTGGAGTGTTTCTGGAAAGGACCTATGCCAATACGGAGGAGCTGAGCGAATTCAATCAGAAACTGGGATTTGCGCGCAAGTACTCGCATACCGCCATCGGATGCCTCATGCCGCCAAAGCGCAGAGCCTATGCCAGATTCATGAATATCTTCGACCGCATTGACTGGGCATACAGCATGCTTCACAACTTCTTCAAGCTACCTCCACTTGGCAAGTCTGCCTTTGGATTCCTCCAGAAGCAGGCCTGCTTTATTGAGGAGATGAAGAATGTCATGGACTGGTACCGCCACATGGAAGAACTCATCAAGGAGAAGGGGCTTTCGCGCAAGACATCCAACGAGTGCAAACGCTACATCCATGCCACCTTCATGCAACAGGAAGAGCGGCTCAGAAATCTTGGGCAGATGCTGCTGGACTACTTCAAACAGGAGGAATCTCTCCTTGAGTCAGACGATGACGTGCACAACATATGCTCTGACATCATCGAGTCTGTCTTCGGATACGCCAAAAGCCGCCTTTCATCTAATCCAAACAACGGATTCACTACACTTGTATTGCTCGTACCTGCACATCTGAGAGTAGCAAATCTGAGTTCATGTAAAGGACTTGACGTGCATGACAATATGGCTTCTACCAGACTCAATGACATAACAAAATGGAGAAGGGAGACACTCCTTGCAAATCCATGTTTCAGTAGAGCTAGGACTATGTCAATGGCTGTTGGATTTTAGTACATCATCTGTAACAAACTTGACAGCCTAGGT
>NZ_NPJI01000031.1 GCF_002251435.1 Prevotella sp. P2-180 | reverse complement strand
CCTCAAATCCGCAACCGCCCTCATAAGATGACACAGAGGTCAAAAAGGTAGCGGCACTGCGGCAAAAGAGGGCGCAACGCAGCAAAAATCGCCACAAAGACGCATAAATTCCCCTTACCCCACCACGCGACTTGAGGCAATACGCAGAATCACGACCATAAGTTGTCGGTGTTACCCAAAGTCATTCTGGAACACATCAGCATAAGCGTTGTTGCATGAATAGATATTCAGCACATACTGCCTTGATGTCCTGATCCACTTTGCTGGCACAGAGATGAACCTGAAGACAAACGCCTTGATACGGCTTGTTGCTTTGAGTCCGAACCTCTTCACGTCAAGCCTCGCCATGATGAATTTATAGAAGTTGCGTATGAGTGCCGTAAGCAGAAGAAACACCGTGTTTTCTCCCATGAAGGATTTTGGAAGCCTGTTCCAGCCGAATCCGTTATTCATTTCATCGAAGATGCGTTCCTTCCCTCCACGGAGGTTATAGAATTTGACAATCTCTTTCTCTGAAGACTCGTAGTCATTTGTAAGGATGCAGCGGTAGGTGTATTCGCCTTCCCACAGGTCAAGCTCACCGTCAATTCGCTTCTGCCTTTGGATTACAAGACGGTATGCCCTCCCTTTCCATTTCTCAACAAGAATGGAGTTCAGTTCAAACTCACTGCCGCCCAGTTCCTCTCTCTTCCACCCTCTGAGCGCAAAGATGTCATCGTAAAGCGAACCGCAGCGGCTGGCGCGGATATAGAAAGTCATGCAATGCTTTCCGACCTCTTCCACAATTTCCTCTGAGCAGGATCCGCAATCTGCCCTGAAACGATTGACTGTCAATCCTTTCTGTTCAATCCTCTCAAAGAATCTCCTCAACGTGTCCTTCTGGTGGAAACGAACGTTAGTGTTGCCGTCGCTGTTCTCTATGCCGACAATCATGTCGCCAATGACAGCCACACCTGGACGGTACCCGAGAAACTTCTTGTATGTGGGTTTCGCATCAAACTTCTCAGCCTCTATGAACTGGTGGTCGAAGTCAACGTCATACCCCTCGCCCTCTTTCAGCTGCCCTGTGGACAATAGGCAATTGAGGAGCAGTGTATTCAGCATGTCTGCCGTGTTGAAGTCGTAGGTCTTGCCAGTGTCGGATGTGTAGGAAATGTTATCCTGGGTCAGTTCCTTTATGGCTCTGAGAATCGTGTCGGCACTGCATGTGCGAAGTGTCGGATGAAGCGAGAGGTGATACATCAGATGAGTGGTGACATCCTCTATGCATGAGCCGCCACAGAAATAAACGCTCATAAGCGAACGGATGACTTCGCTGTATTGATAACCATACAGCCTGCATCTCATACCGAGGGTTGAGTCGATTACAGATGAGAGATTGGAGTCAAATTGCTCCATTATTGAAAAAATTCCTCCAAAAGGAGAGAGTTTCTCAGATTTTATTGCTACCTTTGCCATGTCTGTCGGGTTTGATATATATTTTGATTTGCAACACTAAGATAGGTGAAAAATCTGACATGACAAAATCCTGAGCAACTTTTTGTTGCTCAGGTACTTAAAAAGTTATATTTGTAATAGTGTTGCGGAATTAAGG
>NZ_NPJI01000030.1 GCF_002251435.1 Prevotella sp. P2-180 | reverse complement strand
ATATTATACTTATAATTTGAAACCTCCTTGAAACATAAAAAAGCAATTTGCCCAATTTGCTTTTGCCCAATTTGCCATTGATAGGGACAGGGGACAGCCTAGGTTAATCCGTATTGAACAAACAGGTTTATGTCGCGGAGTGGTCCAAACACTTCACCATTAAGGTAAGGTTCCAGATCTACTTCCTTTCTCACACCGTCGCTAAATAAAAGTGCAAGGCGATAATTATTCAGATAATCAACATCTTTAACTTTAAGCATAATAAATCTCCTTTCTTATTTTAATGGTTCTATTTTTTCTATTATTCTTTATTTAAACACAATTCAACATAATTTGCTGCAAATTTTTTGGTAATAACAAAAAATAAACTAACTTTGCATGAAATTTAAAGATTCTGATTATGACAACAAAAAAAATACTTTTGACTTTGGGCATGGCAATGTTATTCGCATTCATCTCCACTTCGTGTTCTGACGACAATGTGCCGGAATCGGCAATCGACACCAAACCTTGGCCATACGACGCAAACATGGACACAACTGTTTCGCCAGGCGACGACTTCTTCATGTACTGCAACGGCACCTGGTGGAAAAACTACGACCTTAACGGAAATGATTATTGGGGATTCTGTGCTTGTGAGACTGAAGAATATATTGAGAATTATAAGAAAAAGATGAATTCTCCTGCCCTGAATAGAATAAAAGACGACATCCGAAATATCGACAACTCCACCGATGCGGCACTCGCTGCCATCGGCAAGGCGCTGCAGATAACCGAAGGCATTGAGACTAATGAAGACGCATGGCGGGCTATAGGAAAAGCCCTGAAGATGGGCTACCAACCGTTTTTCAAGTTCACTCTCATCCCAAGGTCAAGGGTGATGAAGGCTTGTCTTGGCAAGAGCGACGACTCGGATGACGAAACGGGAAAGCTGGCGAACCCTTATTCGCTACGCTATCTAAGCACTCACCCCGAGCGTCTCGACGACTTCGTGCCGCTTGCCAAGATGAAGACACGATCTACTGGCTACGCTATGCTCGACTGCATATTCAGCGAGCTCGGCATACCGGAGTCGGATGCTACGATAGACGAGGAAGTGTTGGATTGGTACAAACAGGTGCAGAAACTGTCGCCGCAGGAAATCAAGGAAAGGATACACGAATGCATAATGAGAGACATCTGCTTTGCATCGAACAAGGACTTTGAAGAAAACAAGTCGCTGTATGGGATTCGTGGCACGATGGATGATGCCATGCAGAATTTTTATGATGTTCCGATGGCTTATATCCTGTCGCACGACTATATAGCCAGTCTCGATCTGCAGTCGGCAAAGGCTGAGATGACAGAGATATGCAAACAGTTTATCGACGTGCTGAAGAGGCGAGTGGATGCGCTCGACTGGATGAGCGAGCCTACAAAGGCACAGGCGAAGGAGAAACTCGACAAGATGATTCTCAACATCGGCTTTCCCGACAAATGGGTTGATGCGGCACTGCCACAACTCACAGGCTCGTCGCTCGTGGAGGATATGATGCAGATAAGAATTGCCTGGTTCGACGGTTTGAAATCATTGATAGGCAAGCAAATAGAAGAGGATGATAACTCATTTAACATGTGGCTTTTATACGGAGACCTGAGCCTCATGATTGACAATGCGTCCTACGAACCGATTGACAACAATATAACCATACTGCCAATATACCTGATGGAACCCTATTACAGCAAAGACTACTCCGACGCGTTCAACTATTCTACATTTTCCTCTACATTGGGTCACGAGATAACTCATGCCCTTGATGTAGAAGGTTCGAAATATGACGCCATGGGCAACAACCGCAACTGGTGGACCGTGGCTGACAAGATGGAGTTTAACACAAGGCAGCAGAAACTGGTCGATTGTTTCAACCTGCTCGAGATAATGCCCGACGCTCTGCCCAACGTGTATGCCGACGGCACCAAGACCCTTGGCGAGAACACCGCTGACCTTGGCGGACTCTTGGTTGGCAGGCAGGCGTATATGGAAAAACTCGAGCGCGAGGGCTACAGCAGAGAGGAAATGACGAAGCAGGATCGTAAGCTGTTTCAGGCCTATGCCGAGCAGTGGCGTGCCAAATACACACCGGCATACGCAATCTGGCTAAAGGAAAACGATGAACATTCACTCCCTCGTGAGCGCATAAACGGTATCGTGATGAATATTGACCGTTGGTATGAGCTCTTCGACGTGAAGTTTGGCAACATCCTCTACCTCACACCTGAGACGAGGGCACGTATATGGTAGTTCCTAGGCAGTACAGGGGACAGGTCACTGTCCCGCATGTGTTCATCACAAGCTGCACCGCAAACTCTCCCGCGACCCTCGCGTCAGAATAATCAACGTAAGGGGACTAGGCTACAAGCTGATTGGCTAAAGTTTAGTTTTCCCCTGTCCCGCTCCTGTCCCGCATGACCCGTTTTTGGAATAAGTGGGCATTTTTGCGCTTGAAAAAACGGAATAAGTCAGAAAAATAAGCATAAAAAACATGGAATAAGTGGATTTTCTTTTGGTGGAATGTGTTTTTCATTGTAATTTTGCACACGGAATATTAATGCAGTACAGGGGACAGGTCACTGTCCCCTGTCCCGCTCTTCCGACATTTCGGGCGATGGCAAATAAAATAATCGGCGGAAATTTTGTGGTTTCAGAAAAAGGATGTATCTTTGCAAAAAAAAATAAGGATCATCATGGCAAAACGTTATCTCGACCCAAAGGCAGACCTCACCTTCAAAAGGGTGTTTGGCGAGCATCCTGACCTCGTAATCAGCCTGCTCAACGCACTTCTCCCCTTCCAAACCAAGGAGGAGGAGATACAGAGCGTGGAGTATCTGACACCCGAAATGGTGCCGGACAACCCTCTGCGCAAGTTCAGCATCGTCGATGTGAGATGCAAGGACAACCGGGGAAGGCAGTTCATCGTGGAGATGCAGATGGTGTGGTCGCCGGAGTTCATGCAGAGGGTGATGTTCAACTCCGCCAAGGCATACGTGCGCCAGCTCGACAAGAAGGAGGACTACAGTCTTCTGGAGCCAGTGTATTCGCTTAATCTCGTCAACGATGTCTTCTTGAAGGACGTTCCCGAATACTATCACTACTACCGCATGGTGCACGAGAAGCATACCGAAAAGGTGATAGACGGACTCCACCTTGTGTTTGTGGAGCTGCCCAAGTTCACTCCTCACACCATGGGCGAGAAGCGCATGCAAGTCCTTTGGCTGCGCTACCTCACCGAGATAGACGGCTATATGGAGACCGTGCCGCAGGAATTGCTCGACATTCCTGAGATAAACAAGGCGATGGCGGTTGTCGAGGAGTCAGCCTACACTCCCGAACAGCTTCTTGGCTACGACAAGTTCTGGGACATAATCCGCACTGAAAACACGCTTTACAGCAGTGGCGTGAGGCAGGGTCGTGCAGAAGGAGAGCAGGCAAAGGCATTGAACATTGCCCTAAATCTGAAATCCATGGGTCTGGGTATTGCCGACATACAGAAGGCGACGGGACTCAGCGAGGAGGATATTCGTGATTTGTAAATATCAAATAATCTTATATTATGAAGTGTTGTAAGGGTCGTTGGGCAAATTGGGCAAAAGCAAATTGAATCATAGGGACAGGCTCATCGACCCGAAAGAGTGAACCTATGTACCTGTCCCTATGACCCTTTTTTCTCGTCCCGCAAGGCAATCAGCCCTGCGGGATTTTTTTTGTCCTTCCGACATTTCGGACGATGGCAAATAAAATAATCGGCGGAAAATTTGGTGGTTTTAAGGAAAAAGAGTAACTTTGCAAGATGAAAGCTACATCTGGGCAGAATTGCCCTGGTGAGCTTGGCAATAGCACCATCGCTTTGCATAAAAACCCCAAAAAAATTACTCCAATGACAATAAAAACAAAAACCTTCTCACTCTTCGACTTCTGCAAGAAAAGGGCAGACCGGTTAGAGGTCTATGGAAATGAGTCGCTGGACGAGGAAGGAAACATCATACCGTTCATTGACCAGGCTGCATACGTCACACACTATTTGCAGCTGAAACGGTCGGGCGTTACAGTACCCTATGCCGACAGGGCAGAAGGGTTGCTAAATCTTTGGTATGGATTCATAGAAGGCAATCAACAGGAAGTCAAAGACAACGAGGGCATAGCCTCAGAGCCTCTGACTGCGCGCCAACAATACCTTTTCGCTGACTTGTACGAAGCGCCGTTCCAAGCTCCCGCAAATCCGGAGTTCACCTTCATCGACCTCTTTGCCGGCATCGGCGGCTTCCGCATGGCTTTTCAGAACCTTGGAGGAATGTGCATGTTTTCTTCCGAATGGGACGAACAGGCAAGACGGACTTATTATGCTAACTATGGCGACATTCCATTTGGCGACATCACCAAAGAAGAGACCAAACGCAACATCCCGAAGGGCTTTGACATACTTTGCGCAGGGTTCCCATGTCAGGCATTCTCCCTTGCAGGGCGAAGGCTCGGTTTTGAGGAGACTCGTGGAACTCTGTTTTTTGATGTTGCAGAGATACTACGAAGATATCAACCCAAGGCTTTCTTCTTGGAAAATGTGAAGGGACTTGCCATTCACGACAAGGGCAAGACTCTGAGGACCATTCTCAACACACTCGACGAGGTGGGCTACACGGTGCCCGATCCGCAGATTGTCAATGCTATGTATTTCGGTGTCCCGCAGCATAGGGAGAGAATATACATCGTAGGCTTCCGTAAAGACCTTGGTATTGGCAAGGAAGAGTTTTCGTACCCTGAGCAGCACGAGGTGACGAGGAAGTGGATTGACGTGAGGGAGGAACAACCTGTGCCTGCGAAATACTATCTGTCAACGACATACGTCCAGACCCTCGTAAACCACAAAGCCAGACATGCTGCCAAGGGAAACGGCTTCGGGTATGAGATAATTGCCGACGATGGAATAGCCAATGCAATAGTTGTCGGCGGTATGGGACGTGAGAGAAACCTTGTGATAGACAAGCGGCAAACGGATCTTACTCCAACCACTAACATCAAGGGAACGGTAAACACTGATGGCATACGCAAGATGACACCCAGGGAATGGGCAAGGCTGCAAGGTTATCCCGACACGTTCAAGATAGTTGTCGCAGACGCATCTGCATACAAGCAATTCGGCAACAGTGTTGCCGTGCCTGCTATTCAGGCTACGGCAGAACGATTACTCAACGTATTGAAAGTCCACAAAGAATTATAAGAGCAAAATGGGAAAACACAGAGACTACAAATTGAAAAACGAACTGTACTTTGTGGTTTTACGCATGGTGCAGTTGCGTGATGAGTATAAAAAGACAGGCAAGGGGCTCGGCATCTACTCTGTAAAATATCGCGGAAAGGAACTTGCTTCAAACGCTTCTTTGATGGACGTTGACTTGTCTGAATGTGACACCAACGCCGCAAAAGAAATGGCAGAGTCAATAGGCTATGAGAGAAGAAAATGTGTTGACAACTCAAAAATAGTAAGCAAGATAGACATTACGCTTAACGGGAAAAATTGCAGCATAAGATGCCTAAACTACACAGACAGGGCGCTTGTCAACCATAGCCACAGGAGAAAATATGAAGCAGTCTGCAACCATATTGGCGAATCGATAGAACCTTTGGACACAATGGTGAACGACTATTGGACATGCCGAACACTTGGCTTGTTTAACGAGGACTGTTATTCCTATTCTTCCCTTAATCCCTTCCTCGATTATAAGGAATACCTTAGCAAGGTGCTTACATTTATGGCTTTTAACACCCTTGACTTTGACAAGGCAGGGGAGAGCGGGTTCGTGGTTGAGAAAATAGATAACATTATCGACTACGTTGACCCTTGGGACGAAAACACATGGAACTTGTATGACAACTCCAACTATTTCAATTCAGTTTGGAAGTATCTTTGTTTCTCGATGCGAGACAAAAAGGGTATGCCTTCGGACGACAAACTGACGCTTCCGGAAAATGCCGACATACGATTGTGGACACACAACCTTGACGGAAGAAATAAGGGAGCCCTGCATGTCCGCATAAAGAAGTTTGATGCTTCAACATACGAAAAAGGTTTCAAGACACAATTTGAGACCATTTGCAGTGAGGAAATAGAGGAAGTGAAAGTCAATCAAGGCGAACTTGATGAGTATCTTGTAAAACTCTTCCTTATTGATTGCAGGGAGAAAAAACTTCCTGTACCAATAGGCGAGAAGAGTGAGGTGGTGTATTCTGTAGGCAGTAAAGATGGTGAGTATGGTGTACCGAAGGTCAACCTTGACTGGATGAAACAGAGTCCAAAGATAATAGTTTACATTTGCAAGAACATCAATGCCGGCAAGGCTTCGTCATTTGACAAGGCAGACGTTTTCATAAACCATATAGGAATATCAATAAAATCGCGCCGTGGAGCTCCGCCGACAATAATCAACCAAACCGGCAGGGATAAAATCCTAAGGGTTATGAAGTCCTTGAATAAGCCTATTGCCCCGTTGGACAGAATAGTGTGCAGATACTGGGCCATAAGACTGAATGGAGGAAAGGAAGATGTTTGCAATGCTGATAATCCCGAAAATCCATTCTGCACCGACGAGAATGGCAATTCAAACATAGGAGTATTGAAACCGCTAATAAACTATTTTGCATTCTGCGGAACAGGTACCAGGGATTCTGAATCGCCGGCAAGGTATATACTTTCAGTAGGCATGCCTTGCGACACCACGACATGGATCTTCTATGACGAATCAAACTTTGTAGATTCCCTTTGGCAAAAATTCGTGTTCTCAATACGCTCGCATGGAATGCCAAAGGTTATTAATGAAGAAATGATGCCTTGGGTAAGGGAGATTAAAGGTAAAAAGAAAGGATTATTAAACGTAAGAATAAAGGACAACAGCAAGAAATGACAAAGAAAACAAAGATTATTAGTATCGTGGGATGCATACATTACAAAGGAAACATGACAGTCGAGGGTTTTCTGAACTCTTTAATGGAGAAAATCATTGTTTTGAAGCCGGAACCGGATAACCCAAAGGACTCAACTGCTGTTGTGGCAATAATGGATGGCAAGACTGTAGGGTATGTAAGGGCAAGTGAAAAAAACGATTTAAAACTCTTCGACATTCTTAATGGCACAGAACACAAATTATTGCTCGCAAAGCCAAAGGCAATCAATCCTGATTATAAATCTTTGATTGTTGAATTAGACTATGATGACACTGATTCGACAGAAAACGAGCAAACAAAATTATTAAGACAATGGGAATACACCGGCATAATACTTGACCCACCAATGAAAATGAAACAGGCAGAGGATTCTGTTGCCACAATGCTTGAACTGTTGGAAAAAGGTGTTGCAACGGAAGAAAATATGAGATATTATTTCAACACCTTCAAAGAATGTGCCGTTTACGTATTCTCTTGCGAATTCGGTAAGGAACGTGAAAGACTCCAGAAAATGTTGGAAAACTACCCTGACCCTCAAGTACGAGCCATGGCAGAGGAACAAAGGTCTATAAGTCAATCGATTCACAATAGTTGCGCCCATTATAATGCCTTTTGTGAACTGAAAAAGGACATGAAAAAACAGGCATCTGGAAGCAAATTCAAAACACAGTTGCTGTCACTTGACAAGAAGAGATTGACACGAGAGATGGAGGCGTTCCCCGGAAACTTCTACAGTGAAAGAAATAACGTGAAGTTTTTTGCTTCGAAGCTATACTACAAATTCTTGCCACGAGACATTTTGATGAAATTCCTTTCGGGAATGGCTATTCTCGGAATATTAGGGAAGGGGACGAAAAAAACGGTGGCAAAAGTCAAGCGCAAAAGGGGAAGACCTCGACTGAAAAAAGGTGACCGTGACTTTTCTAAACTTATTAACGGCAACTCAGAATATCGTGAACTGTGGATTGAACAGATAAATCAGATGATATTTGGGAAAAAAGGTATAGAGGCAGGACTTTTGATGCGCGCCTTATGCAAAAAGCATGTAATCTCGAAAGCCCCATACGACTATGTGAAAGAAAAGTTTGGCGAGATTGGCTCTGAGAAAAACTATAATAAAGGTTTGAATAGTAAGGAACTGGACAACAATGAACAGGGTGTGTTAAAACACTGGGAAACTATGATTGAGTCTAAAGACACAGATATCAAAGAACAGATGAAAAGCTTTTGATGCCAATTAGGTATATAGGCTGAACCTCATAATACCATCCGCTCTTAATTGGAGCTGATGGTATTTTTTTTCATTATCTACGAAGATAGAAAAACACTATAAATACACAAAAAACAACAAAAAAACAACCAAAAATCCATTAAAAATAATCCTTGTTAAACTGCTGTATTTTAGTACTTTAAATGCTTGTTTGTGCGGTTTTTATTCTGTAATTTTGCATTCGGAGAGCTCTAATGTGCTCCAAAAAAATATGGAAAAAAAGAAGCATAAAAAATGCAACACGTCTGGGGTGCTGGATGCGTCGCCAAGACACTCAAAAAATTCAGTCGGAGAATTATTTCCCGACTTCGCAATGAAAAACACGCCTAAGTTTGACTTGAAAAACAGGAGGTATGTTGGATGCAAGGCAAAAATTGCTGAGTGGATTTTTTGGAAAATCCGGAATGAGACACACGATGCACACTCGTTTCTCGACTTGTTCGCAGGCACTGGAGTAATAAGCCAAAAGGCATTGGAAAACTATGATGAGGTGATGGTTAACGACTTAATGTATTGCAACAATGTAATATACCAGGCATTCCTTGCCAACGGGGAATGGAACGAGCGACTGATCGATGATTTCATCTCGGAGATGAACTCCATCGATGGTGCTTCGATTGACGACAATTATTTCTCCCTCAACTACGGCAACAAGTATTTTGGCATGGAGGCAGCAAGGCTGATAGGATATGCAAGGGATGAAATAGAGAAAAGACGTCCGGGGCTGACAGAGAAGGAGTATCATGTGCTGCTGGCTTCGCTGATATACAGTGCAGACCGCATAGCCAACACCACGGGGCAGTTTGAGGCATATCGTAAGAACACAAAAGAATACAAGGCTTTTGAAATGCGCCCTGTTATGGCCAAATGCTATCAAACTGTCAGCATTTACAAGGAGGATGCCAACGAGCTTGCAAGGAAGGTGAAAAGCGACATAGTGTATCTCGACCCGCCATACAACTCCCGACAGTATTGCAGCCTATACCATGTGCTTGAAAATCTTGCGAAATGGGACAAGCCTCTTTTGTACAAAGACACGGCAAAACCATTGACTCTTGGCAACAAAAGCCAATACTGCACGAGAAATGCCTTGGCGGCGTTCAGAGACTTGGTGACTGCCATCGATGCAAGATATATAGTGGTGTCGTATAGCAACACCTACAATGCAAAAAGCATGACCTCAAACAACAAGATGACTCTGGAGCAGATACGACAGACAATGGAACTGCGTGGCTCTACCAAGATGTTTACCAAAGACTATAATGCTTATAATGCAGGAAAGACGGATATTGACAATCATAAAGAAGTTTTATTTATAACAGAAGTAAAAAGATGAAGGATAGAATAGTTCGGTCTCCACTGTTTTATGTGGGAGACAAACGCAAGCTGATGTGTCAGATCAAGACACATTTTCCAAGTCACATCGACAGGCTCATAGAGCCATTCGTGGGCGGAGGCTCAGTGTTTATGAATGTTGATGCAGACGGCTTTCTGCTCAACGATTTAAACCATATCGTAATACAGATTCATAGTATGTTAAGCTCATATTGCGACAGGAAGGATGACTTCTTCAGGGAAGTCTTTTCGCTGATTCGGAAATACGGACTTACTTCGAGTTTTCTCGGCATACCGCAAGAGCGTGGCAAGTCATGCGACTGCAAGGATGTGAACCGAGAAGCCTACAACAGGATGAAAACCGACTTCAACAGTGGCGGCAGGAAAGACGGAATGCTGCTTTACCTGTTGATTATTTACGGATTCAACCACATGATCCGGTTCAACAAGAAGGGTGAATTCAATCTGCCGGTGGGAAACCTTGACTTCAACGAGAATGTCTATAACGCCCTGAACGACTATTTCGCCCAAACGGAAAGGAAACAACCGCAGTGGCATAGCCAGGACTTCAAGGCTTTCCTTGCGGAGATAGAATTCAGGAAGGACGACCTGGTGTATCTCGACCCTCCTTATCTTATCAGTTCAAGCGAATACAACAAGATGTGGAATGAGGAATGTGAGTGTAACCTCATAACGGAAATGGACAGACTCGACGCAATGGGCGTGCGCTTTGCTGTGTCTAATGCCATAACCTACCGAGGCAAGAAAAATGACATTTTCGGCGAGTGGGCGAAGAAGTACAACATCCACCCGATAAGCAGTAACTACATAAGCTATTGGGACAACTCAAGGAAAGACAGTGGAGAGGTTCTTGTAACAAATTATTGATAAAAATGTTAAAATCCATCAACTATGATGGATGTCTTGGAAAAATCCATCTTCAACTTTTGGTGAGATGGATTTTTTTTGTACCTTTGCAACCATCTATCACCACTAAAAAAATTATTAAGTATGACGCAAGAAGAAGCGGTTATAATGGCGCTGCAAGACCTTGGAGGCAAGGCGCACCAAAAAGACATATACAAAAGGGCAATGAAGTATGCCACCTTCGGCGGAAAAACGCCAGACGCCACAATAAGGGCCCTATTGCAACGTTGCGATAGGGTGCGGCACAGCAAGGATGCACCAGGATTGTGGGAACTGGTTTCATATCAGGAAGAACTCGCCAAGCTATACAAGCAAAATAAGGAAATGATCGGCATCGTGGAAACGCTTCGCAAACTACTAGAACTCCCTGCGGTGTTTGAACGTATAGCCAACGAGTGTATGAACGCAACGCAGACACAGAACGTTTCCCAAAGGGTGAACATTGTCAATATGCTCAATACTTTAAAGGCTAATCTCAACATATCTGTCTCTGATGAAACAAACAGCCGCCTTAAGAAGTTTGCGGCTGAGAATTCTTCACCCGATTCATTGGCTATAGATTATCTGAAAAATATCAACTCCCTGATGGAAAGCCTTAACGAGAGAATGGAGTCTTTTATCCAAAAGCCTACAATAGGCACTGTAGTGTTGGAACAAAACAATTTTGGAGAAAAGGGAAAACTTACGGGGAAGGTGAAAAACAACAAAATGATTGAGAAATGAACGACGAACAGAAAAGGCAATTTCTTAACGACATACTGGCGAGAGTGGGTACAGACTCAATTGGGCAAGTGGTGATCGAGCAGAACAACACCATTTACGTAGATGAAAAGCAACCGCTTCACCTGCCGCCATATCTCGTGCAGGAAAGGGCAATGGAAATATACTCTTTTCTTGTTGACAGGAAATTTATTGATGCCAATACGAATGCTGAGCATTTCCTGTTCCTCTTTGGAGTAAAAGGTGTTGCTCCCAAGAATCTTAAACCTGTCAACTGGCATGGCACCCAACAACAGCTTAGAACCGTGTTGCAACTCACTTTTGAAACTCCCTTGGAGCGAAAGTCGCTGCGACTTGCAGACATTGAGAGAAACGTGCCTTTTTGCTTCCTGATAAAAGGCAAGAAAATTACTTCATTGGCCAAACAAACCAAGGAATTGTCTGCAGAAATGGATGAGATAACCAATTTCTTCCGACAAAAGTAATCGTTAATAGAAATCGTTGATTTACAATTAATTACGAGTGTCTTCCGACTGTTTTTGAAATGAAAAACGGTCGGAAGACACTCTTCTTTTTTGCCCGTACTTACCTCTTTTTTTCCTTATCTTTGCATCGTGAATCAGACGAATAGGCAATCGCCGACTGCCGAAAGTCGATAATGGTTCACGGTGAATTATTTTTTTTTGAATTTATCAATTTGTTTTACATTATTAAAATATTACAGACATGAGAAATAAGAAGATGGGTTCGGCTGCTCCCCAAAAGCAGCAAACATTGGAAGACCAGTATGAGTGCTATACCGTTGACAGAATGCCTCAGGACGTGAAGACTCGCAGCAATGGTGCGGTGACGTGCGAGAACGACATCACTAAGGTGGTGAAGACCATGATGGAGGGTGAGGTGTTAAACACCACAAAATGGTGTAAGAACCGCAACAACACGCTGTCGGGTTGTGCACTGCTCGTGGATAGCGATATCTTCCTCGATCATGACAAGTTGGAGATGATGGAGAAGCTGACGAACGGCGAGGTGGCAGTGAAAGCCATAGGCGATGATCTTTGGTTGGTGTCTATATTCTGGATTGAACAATAAGAGCGGATATCATGAAACTGACACTGAAAAGAATTGCCAGGCGCGCTGATTATACCATCGGGCGTTTGACGGACGAGAAGGGGAAGAGAATCTGCGACACTCTGGAGCCGACATGGCGCAACTACAAGGGTGGCGAACTGAAAGTGCCGAAGAAATCGGCGGTGCCGGAAGGCACTTACCGGGTGGTGGTGACTAAGTCGCCGAGATTCAGGAAATACCTACCATTGCTTGTTGGTGTACCTGGTTTTGAGGGCATAAGAATTCATTCGGGCAACAGTGCTAAGGACACGGAAGGCTGCATCTTGGTGGGCGACAACCTTATTAAGGGCAGACTCGTGTGGAGCAGGAATGCTCTTGGAAAGTTGATGGGAATGATGGAGGATGAGAAGGAGGTAAGCATAACGATAATTTAAAATGTAAAGAAAAATGG
>NZ_NPJI01000003.1 GCF_002251435.1 Prevotella sp. P2-180 | reverse complement strand
CTGAGGCTCTCTGGCAAAAGTCGGAGAGCGAACGTGCTCTTGCCGCAACCTTGCCTTCCGATAAGCACAGGGACAGTCTCGTTGCCGTGTTGGCTGTCCATCTGCAGCCAGTGCGCCACCATTGACCTAAACCACACGGCACACCAGCCCATAGTTTCCGTTGTCATGCCTGGAATGCGGTTGAAGAGTCCTGCAATGTGGTTCTGTCCGTCCCACTTGGGCAAGGTCTCGAGGAAGTCGCAAACGGGACTGTACCTCTTCACGGCATTCGACATGACATACTCATTGATGTCTTGCCGTGGCGACTTGTCGTCTCCGATGCCCTGCTTCTTTGCCTCACGGACAATGGAGTTCAACGCCTCTTCAGTCAAAATTATCCACTCATCGCAGTTTATGGCGCGATATTCGGTCTTGCCGCTCACCACATTTCTGCGAAACTCAAAGTTCTCTTCCAGATAGGCCTCTACCTCGAAGACCAGCATCTGGTTTCCTGTCATTTCTGACGTTCCTGAAAATTTTTCCATTATTAAAGATTTTAAGTTAAACAATCGATTCGCCCCGGAGAATCAGCCCTGTGAAGGGTAGTGAAGGGTGGTGAAGGGTTGGAGCAACCCTTCACTCCGATATTTCCCTGTCCCTCAGCAACTTACACCGTAAAAGTGAAGGGTGAAGGGTTTTTGGCAATATTCTTCGGCGTTCATCGGCTCCTTATTCAAAAAAGCAGTGCAAAATTACAAAAATTCCGCCACATATCCAAACTTTTCCCTATGTTTTTTCATTCAAAAATCTGGACAAGCAGCGAATGATTCTTTATTTGAGCAGAAGAGGTACGAAAGGGTCATAGGTCGAGTAGAGCGAGGGAGTTTCACCCTCACCCTCTCACATAACCGTGCGTGAAAGTCTCCCCTCACACGGCTCTTCACACTCTATGCTTTGTGCATATGCTTCTTTCATCATATCCTCCTCTTTGTTTAAGAGTTGTATAATTCCAGCTGCTTGAGTGTGTCACCCCCTTCGATCCATGTCCATTACAGACACTTCAACGCTACTACGGGGCAATCCGCCACATAAGAGGACTTCGGTACGTTTCTGCCTTGTTCGTCACTTTCGGCATTTCCCTTGACATTCCGACTTCTGCTTCCCACGTTCCACCAACGAGCCTGTATCACTGTCCTGCCACCTCTATGCCGCATGCCACAATGCCATAGACAGGTTATTGCATTGCTTGTCGCCAGAACTGTCCGACACTGACTTTTGACAAATGTTTAAAAAAATATTGATAAGGCGGGACACGGACCTGTCCCCTGTCCCGACGTAAATAACTCTATCATTGATTATCCATCTCCAACAAATGCCTTGGTAGAAGAATCACTTTCAGACGCTTGTACCACACCTTTCCAGAATTCTTTGCATTGAATGGAGAGTGACCGCTGATGATGTAGTAGTGGGCAGAATAATCATCCATAATCTCCATAAACGCCCGTTTTATGCGCGAACATTTCTCATTGATGGCGTTGTCCAATGGATTAGTAAGATGCTGTATGCTCTCTTCCATTTTCTTGCCGTCCATCAGTCGTGCTGTCATGCGATACCATCTCCGGAGTTCGTCCCTATAGTCAGCAAGACGCTTGAACTCTATGCCCTCAGGATGGTTTAGAAACAACAGATACACTGCCTTATGCACAGGCTGAAGATCCACCTCCACGTTGCCGTAGTCGGGAAGCAAGAATCGGAAATCACTGGTCACGACAAGACGGCTCAGCGTGTGCTTTGCCGTTTCCAGCTTCAGTTCCTCAAGTGTACTTCCGCCTATTGAGCGCAGTATAAGGTCGCTTCGTCCCATAGCCTTAAGCCTCGCCACAATGTCTTGAAGCCTTTGTGCCAGTTCCTCGGCTGAAATAATGTTTTCTTCCATATCACTATTCCTCGTACATTTCCATGTTGTCCCTCAACCATTTCTTCCATTTGCCCAAAACCGATGTAGGCCTGCCTTCAATGCTACTGTCATGTTCTGATTCTTCGGATACCTCTTTCACCGCCGGTTCCGGGTCAGGAGCCACATCTACCACAAATGTCGGTTGCTCCGTTTCAGCCGTTGTTTCGTCCTCCTTACCCTTTTGGGGCTTCATGGGCTTATAAAGTTTTGTAATCATTTCCTCGTAGTAGCTGTCATCTTTCTGTCCGTCTACGTCTTGGGTAAAGTCATTTTCTATACCAGTGGCAAGTATCGTCACCTTTGCATCCTCGCCTAAGGAGTCGTCGTTCGACGTACCCCAAATTACCTCAATGTCAGGATCCAGTTGGTCGAAGAAGTCATCAATCTCACGCATCTCGCTCACCAATATCGGATGTTCTGTGCTTGCATAAATGTTGAACAGAATCTTCTTCGCCTTGCCAACATCGTTACCGCAAAGCAAAGGCGAATCAAGGGCGTCCACTATGGCTTGCTCCACACGGTTTGTGCCACTTGCCCTACCCATAGCCATTATCGCTCCGCCGCCATTCTTTGTCGTTGTCTCCACATCGCGGAAGTCGAGATTGATGTTGCCGTCGCTATGCAGGGTAATGAGTTCCGATATGCCTTTCACCGCCTCCTTCACCACGTCGTCGGCACGCTTCAACGCATCGTTAAGTGGAATCTGCGAGTCGGAATACACGTCACAGAGCCTCTCGTTGTTCACCACGAGCATTGCATCCACATACTGCCTCAACTCCTCCACGCCTTTCAGTGCCTTTATTATTTTCCTTTTTCTTTCGAAATAGAAAGGTATCGTGACTATGGCGACAGTAAGTATGCCGAGTTCTTTTGCCACACGTGCCACCACAGGCGCGGCACCAGTACCTGTGCCTCCACCCATACCAGCCGTGATGAACACCATTTTCGTGTTGTCGTTCAGCAACCGTCTTATGTCGTCCTCGTTGCTCTCTGCCTCACTCCTTCCCACCTCAGGGTTAGCACCCGCTCCCAAGCCCTCGCCCAGCTGCAGTTTCACAGGCACTGGCGAGTTAGCCAGCACCTTCGAGTCGGTATTGCAAACGGCAAACGACACGCCGTCGATACCCTCGTTGTACATGTTCCTTACGGCATTGCATCCGCCGCCTCCCACTCCAACCACTTTAAGAATTCTCAGCGATTTGTCCTCAACGGAACCAAAATCTATTGTAGGTATATTCAAACTTTCTTCCATTTTTCCTTTTTTTTTCTATTTCGGCTACAAAGTTACAACATCTATTTCAAACCACAAAATTTCCGCAAGGCTTGCGAGAGGAAAAATCAACGGGTCAGAGGGACAGAGGGTCAGAGGTCGAGGAGAGCGAGGGAGTTTCACCCTCACCCTCTCACAGAACCGTGCGTGAAAGTCTCCCCTCACACGGCTCTTCACACTCTATGCTTTGTGCATATGCTTCTTTCATCATATCCTCCTCTTTGTTTAAGAGTTGTATAATTCCAGTTGCTTGAGTGTGTCACCTCCTTCGCTCCATGTCCATTACAGACACTTCAACGCTACTACGGGGCAATCCGCCACAGAAGCGGATTTCGGTCGTTTCTGCCTTGTTCGTCACTTTCGGCATTTCACTTGGCATTCAAATAAAAAATGCCTCAAAAGTTTGTTCTTTTCGATAATAGTTTGTATTACGCCGTTTTCTAAATGGAAACGTTTGGAAAATGCGACAAAAGCTCAACATGACGATTTTATACTTGGATATACTGGAATACATTGGCCAAGTTTAGATGAGGACCTTGGGTATGAAGGACTTTTTGTGGATGCCGGATTGTGTGAGGCAACTCCTGAGAAATGCAGTGTTGTTTGTGAACCTTAAAAAATGGGTCATAGGGACATTCACTTCAGTCAGTGTACCAGGTTTTTATATACCACAGATTTGCACAGATTAAGAGCCAAAGGCTCGGATTGGATTGATTATTGATTCCCTAATGCCGCACTGTTTTCATACAAGAACTCGGGCGCGAAGCCGATTTCGTTGTTCCAATCCACCGAAAAGCCATCAATCTTGAAATTCTTAAAATAATCCATGTCCCTCAATTTCCTACACACTCCCTTGTCGAGGAGAGACGCGAAGTCGAATTCCCGCTTTTCCCCATTGCTGAATAGAAGCACCAGTGTATAGCCTCCAGAATATTCAGCCTGTTCAATTGTCAATACCTCGTTCATGATTCATTATTTTAATGGTTCAATCTTCTGTGGAGTTTCAAAATTAGCCAACCTGTTCCAATTTTCGAGAAGCTCATCCTTATGAATGTCAAGCCACTCATACACAAGGTTCAAAGCACGTCTGGGAAGACTCCCGGTTATTATTCCATCCTTAATGGTGATAATTGCCTTGTAGTTCTCATACCACACATGAAAATGAGGCGGATTATGTTCGCTCATATACATGTATATTATAATTCCGTAAAATCTACTTATTTCTGGCATACCGTCATATTAATTATTTTCGGCAAAAATACGTCTTATTTTTCATATATGCAAGTAAAACGGCAGGAAAATGCAAAATATTTGTTTCGTTTTGGTAAAAAGGTGAGGTTTTTGGTGTATGTTGAATAAATTTGGCAGACAAAACAATCCCGCAACATGGACAGGGGACAGATTTGCACAGATTAAGAGCCAAAGGCTCGGATTGGATTGATTATTGATTCCTAAGATTCCACTGCAGCGGGGTATTCGCATGGTAAATCTGCAATTAATTAGGTGAAACGTTTGGAGGAATGGAAAAGTCCGTATCCACAAGAGCAGACGTGAATACGGACTTATTGTTTATGTGAGTGATTTCTGTTTGTGGCTATTCTTGGATAATGAGTCTTGCGGATTCTTTATCGAGAACAACCTTCTTGGTGAATGATATTCTTCCATTGTTATATATTGCACTAACATCAATGCCACGAGCCGTTAGCTCGTTGATAAGTACAATGTCGTGGGAGGCACGAGCGGAATTAAATCCATGATATGCAACTACAGTCATATCTGTGTCGGTCTTATTCAACGCACTTGCTTAGAAGTGTTACCTTTTAGTATGAACTTTGGGATGCCGTTGCAGAAACGCTTGATGACATCAATTGCATATTTTTTCATTGTTGTATCGTGGAATTGTACGTTGCAAGTTAATTCATGAATCATGTCTTTGATGTCATATTCAGGGTCTTTATTTTATTCGTTCTAAGAGTAATGCCTTTACCTTTTGGCTTATGACAGTGGACAGTGCCACTTTTCCATCAGGTCCTACTACCACCAATGAAGGAATCCATTTCACGCCATATAGTTTAGCCACTTCCGCCTCTCGCATTTTCTTAAACTCACTGCATTGAGGATACTTGATGTCATATTTTTCAACAGTTGTCTGCCAGCGGGTCTTGTCTGTATCAAACGAAACTCCAAGGAACACAACGCCTTTATCGGAAAAATCATTATAGAGGGATAGTATTTCAGGAATATCGCGAATACAGTCGGGACACCATGATGCCCAAAAGTCCAACACGACATATTTACCCTTGAAGTCGGACAATGAAATGGTGTTGCCGTCCAGTGAGGCAAGTGTGAAGTCGGGAGCTACAGTGCCCACCTTTGGCAGTTCTGTGGCATATTTCGCGTCGAGATCCTCTTGGGCGTTAATAGTTTGCATGCATAACATGAATGCTACTATTAATAATATTTTGGCGATGCCATTGCCATAAACCTTGAAAATACTTGTTCTTGTCATATTCATAAATGTATTTTTTATTATTGAAAAATATTATTGTTTTCACATGCAAATGTACGAATAAAAAATAAATTAGCCATTACAATATTATAAAGGGAGGCGTTCATCACAGAGGGACGCCACTTTTTTTCTGTGGGTAATAAGCAACATGGTGGTAGAGGGACGAGCAGCGAAAAGGCGACTGAACAATTCGTGCTCCGTGGCCTCGTCGAGAGCCGAACTGATCTCGTCGAGCAGTAATACCGCACCAGGGCGGAGAAGTCCGCGCGCTATTGCTATGCGCTGTGCCTGCCCCTCACTCAATCCGCCTCCATGTTCCGACAATACCGTGTCGAGCCCCTGTGGCAAATCGAAGACAAAGTCGGCACACGACGTGTAAAGGGCTGTCTGCAGTTCCTCGTCGGATGCGTCGGGTTTTGCCATCAACAGGTTATTGCGTATCGTGCCACTTATCAGCGTGTTTCCCTGTGGCACAAACACCACATGCGCCCTCGTGCTCTTGTCTGCCACATGAGTGAAGCCATCACCGTAGAATGCCACCACTCCACTGGCGGGTTGTATGAAGTTGAGTATTAGTCGGAAGAGCGTTGTCTTTCCTGTTCCTGTCGTTCCGAGGATGGCTGTCTTAGTGCCGGGGCGGAAGTCATGCGAGAAATGACTCACCACATCCCTGTCGCCCTTTGCATAGCGGAATGTCACGTTGTCCATGCGTATTCCAAGCACGTCATTTGTCGTAATGTCTTCACACTTTTCAGATTGCTCTCCTTCGCCATGATCCATCTCCTTCAGTCTGTCGATACTGGCAGTGCTATAGATGATTGAGGGAAACGAACCGAGCAATGAGAGTATGGGTTGCTGTATCTGACCTACGAGTTGAAGGAAGGATGTCATCACTCCGAAGGTGATAGCCCCGGTGCGCAATCCATAGGCTCCCCACACGAAGGCGAGCATATACCCAAGGCCGAAGGTGCAACCAAGGGCAAACCTACTGAACACCATAAACCGTGAACGGCGGATATAGTTGACTGTCTGCCTGTCTTGCAGTTCCCCCACCCTATCCAGCATCCATCTCTCGCCCTGTAATGCTCTCAGCACTGCATTCAATTCCACACTCTCCTGTATCTTCGCCATTATTCGGCTCTCATCCTCACGTATCGAGAGAGTTATTTTTTTCAGACGGTGGGCAATATACTTTCCTAATATTATTGCGAGCGGAGTGATGAGGACAAGCGCCCAAGCCAGTCGGCTGTCAAACCATCTCATCAGCAGGAATGCGCCTACAAGTTGTATCGTCATCACCACCACTTGCGGCAGTTGTACAGCCAATGTCTCGCTCACCGCATCGATGTCCTTAGCCATCCTCGACGTGACGTCACCCGAATGAATTTCATTGTCCTCAAACAAGCAACGGTTGAATAGTCGTGAAAAGAGAGAGAGACGAAGTTCCGCCACTTTTTTTATAAATGACTTATTGGCAAGGTATTGGTTTACTTGGCGTATGCCCACTCCAGCCACTACGGCAACGGCTATCAGCAATGCCTGGATAGCCATCTCGACTATAGTGCCGGTCATGGCGACATCGTCAATAAGCATTTTGCTCAGCCACACCACAAGCAGGGCAAGAACAGTCTGCAACAGTCCTGCCAGTATGCGAACAAGGATATTCAGTCTTATGCCGCGGGTGTTTTCTATAAACCACCTTGCATAATTCATCTCTCCACCACTCCAGTCTTGATCCATTCTTCCAAGATGGCCTCAACGTCATGTCGTGCCACCTCAGTCTCCACGTCGTATTCCTTGCACAAAGCCAGAGTCAGGGAGTCTATGTCCGAATTCCCGTCGAGTTGTTCCCAAAGGTATGCCGCAGTGTCATTGAGACTTATCAACCTACCGAAATCCACGGCACCAAGTCCCTCACCCACCAGTACTTTCTCTCCGCAAACTTCGCGGAGCACCATTCCGTCTTTCTTCTTCATATCTTCTTAGTTCTTTTAATTTTTTAATTCTTTAATCCTTTAATTCTTCCTCGCCTCTTTAATTTTTTAATTCTTTAATTCTTTAATTTGAAATTTGAAACATCAAATTTCAACAAGTATTTCCTTATCGGCAGTAACTTCCACCAAACGGCAGATGCAGTCTTTCGCCAATGTGAATACAGATAATGGCGCTGGTGCTTGCTATCCACCACATGAGTGGCAATCGCCTTGACGTCGGCCACAGAGCAGTATTCGCGTCCAGCGAGATTGCCGTCGCCCATCAGCGTCACCCTGTCACCATCGATTCTTTCGATGCGGTGGAGCACATATCGCCTGTTTTCCACCCATGCCAATGCCACAATGCCACGCTTGAGTCCTGCAGGAGGAGCGAGAATAACGCTCTCCCTGCCTCCGATGATAAAGGGCAGCATACTGCGCCCTGACACAGGCAAGGTGACACTGTATCCATCGTTCATCAGCGCCACGGCCTCATCAATTATCTTGTTGTCATTCATATCGTTCCGCTTGTCATTTTCGCCGCAGCCTCATCGGGCAGGCATTCCATTTGCCAAAGTCTTGTAGTGGCAGTCAGTGAGTTGAGCGCACGATGGAGTCCGTCGGCAATACTCTTCTCCCACCTTTTTCCCGATACGCTCGACGCCATGGTGGCGTATGCCTCGACAGGCGACATCGGCCGGATGGCATTATATGGAGCCTGTTTTAGCCTAACTATAGAGCCGAGGGGATAATGCTCGTTGACATAGCACGGAGTCTTCCCGCTCCAAGGCGATCCATACACTTCCGCTCTGCCATCATTCTCAATCCTCACCACAGGATTGTCGTCGTTGAGCAGTCGGCTTCCTTCAATATATCTGAGCCACAAGCGGGTGTGAGTACTCTTGCCCGTTCCGCTCGGACCAAGAAACATATACGCCTTTCCCTCGCGACACACCACCGAGGCATGAAACAACAGTGTATTCATCTCCGCCGTAGCAAGAGCATATACTATCATCATCGCGTTGTCTATAGCCAACTTTGGCAGTTCGCCCAATGTCAGCGTCGCACTGTGATAGTCGCTGTCACATTTCAACCATCCTGCCATTTTGCCACGCGAGCGGAACACGAACAACGGATAGCCATCCACGTGTCCACATGCAATCTCGTCGCCCTCTTCCTCCTGCCGCCATTCCTCTGTCCACACATCGGGCAAGGGAGCTTTATCGCGTATCACGATACTTATCAATGGTTCAGACGGAACCACCTCAAAGGGACGGCAGTTGTCGAGCAATGCAAAGATGTCGTCCTCGGCTGTCAATGCCATCACATGGCGTGCCACATTATAAAATCTTGTTGTTGTCATTTTAAGTAAAATATAACAGTAACAATTATCTATTCTTTTTTGGGGTACAAAGATACTCATTTTTCTTGTAACTAAGCAAGTATATATAAAGAAAAAAGCAAATTAATTGCAGGAGTTAGCACTGCTATAGGTGAATTAACATGATTTAAACATAATTCTTTCCTTCAAAATATTTGGATAAGTCGGAAAAAAAGTATATATTTGCAGCGGTTAAAACTCAATAAACGATTTATGTATATGAACTTCAAGAAAACATTTATTTTCACTTCCCTGTCTATTATGACAGTGGCTGTCGTGGCTGCAACAAGTATCGCAACCACAAGTTGCCAAAATGCAAATGCAAATGACACACGCTCATTGCCGACTCCCACCAAGAGTGCCAAGATGACTCTTATGGAATCACTGCAGCAGCGTCACTCCGTGCGCGACTTCAGCGACAAGGCCGTTTCTGACGCCGACCTCTCCGAACTACTATGGGCCGCCTGCGGCATCAATCGTCCCGACACAAAGAAGATTACCGCTCCCTCTGCCATTAATGCGCAGGACATCCTCGTATATGTATGCACCAAGGATGGCGCATGGCTATATGTTCCAGATGGCAACTCGCTACAGAAGGTGAGCGACAAGGACTTGCGCTCTGCTGTTGCTGGACGCCAGGAGGCTGTTGCCGTTGCGCCCGTAAGTCTCGTACTTGTAAGCGACCGTACAAAATTCGGGGATCGTGCCAAAGGCGCAGATGTGATGGGAGCAATAGATTCCGGGTACGTATCGCAGAACATTTGTCTGGCATGCACTGCCCTCGGTCTTGCTACCGTGCCCAGAATGACCATGGACAAGGAGACTCTCGCCAAGGAACTGCATCTTGACGAGAACAAAACACTCCTCATCAATCATCCAGTAGGTTACGAGAAGTAACTGATATAGTGGACCATTGGTTCTGTTGATATAAAAAAAAGGGGGAAAATTTGGATAAAAGAAATATTTGAATTACCTTTGCATGCAGAATCAAAATAAATATTTATCAACGTGAAAGTAAAAATTGAAACATCGCTCGGCGACATCATCGTTCGCCTATACGACGAGACTCCTCGTCATCGTGACAACTTCGTGAAACTTGCAAAGGAGGGCTATTTCGACGGAACCCTGTTCCATCGTGTCATCAAAGACTTCATGATACAAGGTGGTGACCCTGACTCTAAAGGAGCTCCAGCAGGAAAGAACCTCGGCATGGGAGGTCCTGACTACACCATTCCTGCGGAATTCGTCTACCCGCAACTCTTCCACAAACGTGGCGCACTGAGTGCCGCAAGAACAGGCGACGAGGTGAACCCTAACCGGGAAAGCAGTGGTAGCCAGTTCTACATCGTATGGGGAAAGACATACAAACCTGCCGAACTGAAACAGATGGAACGACAGATGGCCATGCAGCAAGAACAGGCTGTGTTCAACAAACTCGTGACTGAAAACAAGGCCAAAATAATGGAACTGAGACGCAATCGCGACAAGGCTGCGCTACAAGAGCTGCAAGATGACCTCATAGCCCAGACCCACGCCATCTGCTCTGAACAGGGAGCGCCAAAGCTGACCGATGAGCAAGTGAAGGCTTACACAACCATTGGCGGCACTCCGTTTCTCGACAACCAGTACACTGTGTTTGGAGAAGTGGAAGAAGGTCTCGACGTGGTGGAACAGATACAGAATGTCGCAACAGGACGCAACGACCGCCCTGTGGAGGACATAAAGATGACAGTCTCGCTACTCTGACACCTGTGGACTGACGGCGGTTGCAAAGATACAACGAAACTTCTTTTTACGAAAAATAAGCAAAAGACTTGGTGATATAAAAAATTATATGTATCTTTGCAGCCGCATTTAAAAACATGCGCTCATAGTTTAATGGATAGAATGAAGGATTCCGGTTCCTTTGGTTGGGGTTCGATTCCCCATGAGCGTACTAATGAAACGAGAAGAAAGATACCAAATCTTATTGGAGCACTTCCGGAAGGAAATGCCTAACGTCACAACTGAACTCGAATTTGGTAGCGAGTTCCAACTACTTGTCGCCGTGATACTTAGCGCACAATGCACCGACAAGAGAGTTAATCAAGTCACCCCTGAACTTTTCAGACACTATCCCACTGCCGAGGCTATGGCAAAGGCTGAGGCGGAGGATATCTTTGTATTTGTGAAAAGTGTGTCGTATCCTAACGCCAAGGCTGCCCATCTGACTGAAATGGCACGACAACTGGTTGAGAGATTTGACGGAAAAGTGCCGTCGACACTCGACGAACTCACATCGCTGCCAGGAGTGGGAAGAAAGACTGCCAACGTGATGCTGTCGGTGGCTTTCGGACAAGCTGCAATGCCTGTAGACACTCATGTATACAGGGTGAGCCACCGAATAGGGCTCGTGTCTGCTTCAGACAACACTCCAAGGAAAGTGGAAGAACGACTGAGGAAATATATTCCTCAAGAGGAACTGGGATTGGCACACCACTGGATTCTTTTGCATGGGCGATATGTCTGCACGGCAAGAAAGCCACATTGCGAGAAGTGCAAGATTGCGGAAGCGTGTCTTGAAAGAGGGAAGAAGGTGGAAGGTAAAAAACAGAAGGTATGAAATACTTTGAAATAGAATTTAAAATTGAGGGAGCGGGAGAATGTTTACAGGACGCTCGCGACATATTGGCTGCCATGGCTGGAGAAGCTGGCTTCGAGACTTTTGAAGACACCGACAATGGACTGAAGGGATATGTGCAGACTGAACTATTCGACGAGGAATGCCTTATCGAGTCAATCGCAGACTTCCCTTTCGACCACGTTACCATCACTTACGACAAAAGGGAAGCGGAATACCGCGACTGGAACGAGCAATGGGAAATGGAGGGCTTTGAGCCTATCGTGGTGGAAAACAAATGCGTGATACACGACGGACGACACTTGCCAGAAAACATGACCGACAGTATGACTGTGGTGGAAATAGATGCAAAGTTGGCATTTGGCACCGGAACTCATGAAACTACACGCATGATTGTGGGTGAACTGGCAAACACCGACCTTACAGGCAAAAGCATACTCGACTGCGGCTGCGGAACGGGCATTCTCGGTATAGTGGCTCTTAAGCGAGGGGCTGAACGTGCAATGGGATATGATATTGACGAGTGGAGTGTAGACAACACTCGCCACAACGCTGTGATAAACCGTGTGGATG
This sequence comes from Prevotella sp. P2-180, assembly GCF_002251435.1. Taxonomy (GTDB): domain Bacteria; phylum Bacteroidota; class Bacteroidia; order Bacteroidales; family Bacteroidaceae; genus Prevotella. The sequence continues at coordinate 7,827 of NZ_NPJI01000003.1, read as the reverse complement.
AAAGATACACGCCACTGCTTGGTGACGCTAAGGTGCTTGACAATGTTGAAGAAAAGTTTGATATTGTAGTAGCAAACATCAATCGCAACATCATTCTCAACGATATGGAGAGGTTTGCTGAAAAAATGAAGGATGGTGGAATACTGTTGCTTAGCGGTTTTTACTCTGCTGATACCGACTGCCTAAAAGAAAAGGCTGCATCGTTAGGTCTTTCATTCATAAAGGAAAAAATCGACAACGACTGGGCTATGCTCTCTTTCTTCACTCCTCATTACCTATAGTAAGGCGCTTGAGATCGTAGTAACTTCCATTGTAAATGTCGAAGTCCACATAGCCTTTTATACCTGGCAGTCTGCCACAGTCGGTATGCTGCCAGAATTTCCACTTCCCCTTATATTCCACTTTGTCAACATAATAGTGTGCTATCCAATAAGGATACTCGTCGAATACCGGGTCGCTAAGATATTTCAGCTTGAATTTATAATAGGTGTAGATGATTGGTTTCACTCCGTATTCTTTTTCAACGATGCGAAGCCAAGTGAGAACGCTCTCCTTAAACTCCTCGTCGGTTTGCGACTTGGACTTATGTTCCACGTCGAGCACTGGCGGCAAGTCGCCACGTTCGAGTTTCACTTGCTTGATAAAATATTCTGCCTGTGCCCTTCCCGATGAATATATACTCCAGAAATGATAGGCACCGCGTATGAATCCATACTCGCGCGCCTGATAAAAATTGTCGATAAAATTGTCGTCGAGTTTACTTGCCCCTTCTGTTGCCTTAATCATAATAAATCTCACGGGGCACTTCTCTATCATACCGTTGTTGCGCAATTTCTCCCAGTCAATCTTTCCCTGATAATGGCTTATGTCAATGCCGTGTATCTCGTAGCCTTCGGGATATGGCACATCGCCATACAATGCCCTCCATCTGAAGCCGAAAGGAGATACGAAGAAATAGTAGAAGAAAAAGACATAGAGAGCCACCACTACAAAGCCGCCAAACCACCATGCCCATCCGGGCAGTTTCTGTAACAAGCGGATGAGTACATTGGGTTTCTTCCTGCGTACAGGACTGCTATAGGTGCGTTTCTTGGGCTTACGGGTAGATGGCATGAGCGTTAAAAAAGAGGGGGGAAGAAGGTAGAAGGAAGGAGGTAGAGGGAAGAAGGAAAAGCCTTCTACCCTCTATATCCCTCATTCCTTATTAACAATCTTACGCCTGCTCCAGAATCAGGGTCTTGGTAGGCTGGTCGCAAACTGCGGCTGGACCAAAATACTGGATTGGGCCAGGATATACGAACTCTGTCTCACGAGCCCATTTTGTACGATGTGCAACAAAGAACTTGTATGGTTTGCCATCGAGTTCGACAAGAGCCTTGCGGATAACAGGCTTCATCTGACCGTTGCGCTTCTCCATGTTCATCATCATAGTGATTGGAATACCACCGGCAATCCATTCGTCAACAGGTTTCGAGGTGTTCTTCACCGACGACATATAACCGGTCTTTCCTGCAGCAATAAGCATAGAAGCATTGAAACCGAGAGAATAGCAGTAGTCGGCGTCGAAATTTGAAGGTGCAGCACAACGGCCTTCGTAGCCGAAGAAGTGATGCTGTGTAGAGAACTTGCCGCTAAAGAGGCCGTCCTTCTTCCACTGTGCAAGCTTCTTGCCCACCATCTCAGCCAACAGCTGCTCTGTCTCGATAAGCGATACCTGTACGTTACCGTGTGGGTCGCGCTCCAATGCAAGCTGGCGAGACACTGAAATAGGAAGGCTCTTGAAGATGGCCGCATTCTCCTCTGAGAGGTGCTGAAGCACGTAGTCAATCTTCTTGTCGTCTGCAATCATGTCGAAGTCGGCTTGGTTGGCGGCGAGCATGTCATTAAGTTCGGCAATGAGTTTCTTGATGGCTGGAATAAACTCGATGAGTCCTTCTGGAACGAGCACTACGCCATAGTTCATACCACGGGTGGCACGGTCGGCAACTGCATCGGCAATGTATGTCACAACATCGTCGAGAGTCTGGTTCTTTGCCTCCACTTCCTCACCAATGAGGGTAATGTTTGGATGTGTCTGAAGAGCGCACTCGAGGGTGACATGAGACGCAGAACGGCCCATAAGCTTGATGAAATGCCAGTATTTCTTGGCAGAGTTGCAGTCACGCATGATGTTGCCTATTACCTCAGAGTATACCTTTGTAGCGGTGTCGAAACCGAAAGAGGTCTCGATTTCCGAGTTTTTCAGGTCGCCGTCGATAGTCTTCGGACATCCAATAACCTGCACATTGGCACCGATAGCCTTATAGTATTCTGCAAGCACGCAGGCATTGGTGTTAGAGTCGTCGCCACCTATGATGACGAGAGCCTTGATATCAAGAGCCTTGAGAATTTCGAGACCTTTGTCGAACTGCTCCTGCTTCTCAAGCTTTGTACGTCCAGAACCGATGATGTCGAAACCACCGGTGTTGCGGTACTCGTCGATAATGTCGGCAGTGAGTTCCATATAGTTGTGGTCAACGAGACCTCCAGGACCGAGGATGAAACCATAGAGACGGTTCTCTGGATTGAGCTTCTTTATGCCGTCAAACAATCCTGAGATGACATTATGACCACCAGGAGCCTGTCCACCAGATAGAATGACACCGACATTGATAGCAAGCGATGTTGCCTCGCCCTCTGTAGGTTCAAACTTTAGATACGGCATACCATAAGTATTAGGGAAAAGATTCTGAACCTCTTCCTGGTCTGCAACTGACTGTGTGGGCTCGCCCTCCACAGCCTTCAATGCACCACGCAAAGCCTTTGGCAATTTTGGCTGATATTCTGCGCGTGCAATCTGCAAAGCACTTTTTTCCATAAGTAGCAAAATATATGTATTAATTATAAAATTGTTTAACGTCTATACGTTTTCATCTGCAAAAGTAACACTTTTTGCCGAAAAATAAGAAAGAAATCGGGCGAAAAACAACTTTTTAATATTTTTTTTATATGAAATATGGTCTATATCGAATATTTTGCTTAACTTTACCTCCGAAAATTCAAAAACAATAATCTTTTAACAATAAAATCATGGCAAAAAGAAAAGAACTGAAAAGCGTGATCAATAATATCTGCACAGACTTGGCAGCCGAGGTCGTGGCTGTATCTCTTTATGATTCTAAGCCAGCCGAAGATAATGTGTTGGCTATAATAAACAATATACTCAACATGAGAAACGACTACGTCAGGCGTATCTCACACGTAGAGCCAGGTATGAAACCAAAGGCATATTTTAACAATCTCATCGAAGCCTTCAACAACGACACATTAGAGGTAATCGACCAAATAACAAATCTCAACTGACAATGTGGAAATCGTTTTGCCGCTGGATGCTTTACAAAAAGATGAGATGGAAAACTGACATCACGGAAGCACACCCAGAAAAATATATCATCTGTATCGCACCGCATACCAGCAATTGGGACTTCATAATCGGACAACTATACGCCGGAGCTGAAAGCATAAGCTGCAACTTCCTCATGAAAAAGGAATGGTTCTTCTGGCCTATGGGAATAATGATGAGAAAACTCGGTGGAATACCAGTATGGAGGTCGAAACACACAAGCATGACCGACAACCTCGCACAAACAGCAAGAGACATGAAGACGTTTCACCTAGCCGTGACTCCTGAAGGCACGAGGTCGGCAAACCCCGAATGGAAAAAGGGCTTCTACTTCATTGCGCAAAAGGCTAATCTGCCCATACTCCTCTACGGCATCGACTTCGAGAAAAAAATCATTGTTTGCAGGAAAACAATAATTCCTAATGGAGATGTGGAGAAGCAAATGGCAGAAGTGAAGGACTATTACAAAGACTTCAAAGGAAAGAATCCGGATAACTTCGCTCTTTAAAAATACCACACGACACACATTCCACAGAGACTGAATATAAAAGATGAGACATATTATAATTATTATAGGTATAGTCCTCGCGACTTTGAGCTCAAAAGCGCAAGGGCAAAAAGGTCTGTGGGCTAACATCGACTACGACGGAGAACCTTGGGTGAAAAACGTCTCCTTGCCTTACAAAATCTCAAAAGGACTATACAACAGACATATCGCCTTATGGGCTAGCCACGGAAGATACTACGACGCGAAAAAAGGCAAGTGGAAATGGCAAAGGCCAAACCTCTTCTGCACCAACGAAGACTTGTTTACACAAACCATCGTAGTGCCATATCTCATGCCCATGCTTGAAAACGCAGGAGCTGTGGTCTTTACGCCAAGGGAGAGAGACTGGCAGACAAACGAGGTTATTGTAGACAACGACAGGCAAAACTCTCCCACTGAATATATTGAGGCTGAAGCCAAAGGCCATTGGGAAACGGCTAATACTCGCGGCTTTGCCTGCCATGACGGCATATACCATGACAACGAAAACCCTTTCGAGGCTGGAACAGCCCGAATGAGCAAAACTACAAGAAGTTCGAAGAGATACAACATTATATCATACCAGCCTTCATTTCCTGAAGAGGGACGGTATGCCGTATATGTAAGTTACCAAACAGTGAAGAAAAGCATCGACGACGCTATTTATACCGTATGGCATAAAGGACAACAAACCACATTCAAGGTTAACCAAAGAATGGGTGGAGGCACTTGGGTATACCTTGGCACTTTCGACTTCGATAAAGGATCTGACGAGTTTAACAGAGTGGTGCTCACATCGCAAAGCAAACACAGGAAAGGCGTGGTCACAGCGGATGCCGTCAGATTCGGAGGAGGAATGGGAAACATTGAAAGGGGTGGCAATACAAGTGGAATGCCACGATGTCTGGAAGGGGCCAGATACTACGCTCAATGGGCAGGAATGCCATACGACGTTTATAGCCCCAAACAAGGACTCGACGACTATAGTGACGACATCAACGTCAGATCGCACATGACAAACCTTCTTGGAGGAGGGTCGCCATACATGCCTTCAAGAAATGGTAGAAACGTGCCCATAGAACTGTCGCTCGCCGTACACAGCGACGCAGGATACAGGAATGACGACACCTCGCTCATTGGTTCAATGGGCATCTGTACCACACAGTTTAATGACGGAAGACTGAATGCGGGTATCTCCAGACTCGTTTCGAGAGATTTTGCACAGACACTGCTCGACAACCTCAGCAGAGACCTCGGACAGAAATATGGAGCGTGGCCAATACGCGAGCTACGCAACCAGAACTATTCCGAGACTCGGCTACCTGAAGTGCCAAGCGCCATTATTGAAACCCTGTCACACCAAAACTTCAACGACATGTGTCTTGGGCTCGACCCGGAATTCAGATTCTGTATGGCACGGTCTATATACAAGAGTATACTGAAATACGTGAACAAAATGCACGGAAAAGACTACACCGTATCGCCACTCACACCCGACAACTTCAGCATCTCGCTCGACAACGACGGTAAGGCGACCCTCTCGTGGACTCCTGTGGAAGACAACCTTGAACCCACGGCAAAGCCCACAGAATATGTAGTATATACAGCAACTGGCACTGCAGACTTCGATAACGGCACTGTGACCGGACAACAACCCGAGTACAGCATCAGACTGGAACCTGGAGTGTTATACAGCTTTCGAGTAGCGGCACTCAACAAAGGCGGAAAAAGCTTTCCTACGCAAGTGCTCTGCGCAATGTATAATCCCTATAGTCGCCACAAGATAATGATAGTTGACGGCTTTGACCGCACGTCGTCTCCCGCCGTAGTAAACCGCCCATTGGGCAAAGGATTCGACATGGAAGAAGACCCTGGGGTGACACTTGGAAAGACTGCTGGATGGTGTGGCCCACAAATATCGTTCAATACCAAGAACGCAGGAGGAGAAGGACCAGGAGCTCTCGGCTACAGCAGCAGCGAACTGGAAGGAAAGATAGTGGCTGGCAACGACAGAAACTATGTGCGCACTCACGCCTCTGCCATAAGCTACGCCGGCAACTACTCCATTGTTAGTTGTTCGGCAAAAGCTCTTGAAAAAGGAATAGCAACACTGTCGGACATATCGCTCGTCGACATCGTAGCAGGCCTACAACGCTCATTGGACGGAAAGACATTCAGGACCTTCACGCCAGAGATAGCCAACATAATGAAATACTTCACACAAAAGGGCGGTTCTCTGCTTGTGACAGGTGCCTACATAACAAGCGACTCTCAAACAGAACAAGAGCGCCAGGCCATACGCGAACTGCTTCACTGCGACTTTGGCGGCTCATACCAAGGAAAATCCAGTATGCTGAAAGGACTCTCTACAGAGTTCTCTTTCCATCACGAACTCAACGCCTCACATTATGCAGCAACGTCTCCCGACATCCTGTCGCCCGTCATACCGGCTTTCGCAACCCTTGCCTACAACGACGGACAGTCGGCTGCCGTGGCATACCAAGGCAACGACTACCGCACCATTTCATCAGCCGTGCCTTTCGAGTGTATTGTTGACCATCAGAAGCGAATGTCCATCATGAGAGGATTCATCGATTTTCTGTTGAAGTAATATGGAGAGGGTGGAGGGAAGAAGGTGGAGGGTGGAGAAATGTTATAATCAAGATTTGAAAAGTTTTAATTTAATATATAAATATGTATAAGATACAATCAAACCCATCAGGAACAAGAAGCATCGAAATCAGCGAGGCTCATCTTCAGACAATTAAAAATCATCAGTTGTTCAGAGGCCTCATCGACAGCAACGGCTTCGTGGACGAACAAGTGCTCGAAAAACTAAAGCTCAATATCAGGGCCATGCTGGAAACAGAAACCCTGAAAGACAAAGACCTGCTCGACCTATGCCTCGACGTCATCTACCATCCCAACATGAAGGCATTCGGACTGCAACAACTCATTCTGCTATACATTAAGTGGGTGGACCAAAACGAAGAATCAAACACCGAAGAAGAAAAGGGAAACGAAGAAGAATGAAGGAATACAGGCTTACAGACTTTCTTCCTACTACAAAGAAGGAACTCGATCTGCGAAAGTGGGACAAGGTGGATGTCATCTTGTTCTCGGCTGACGCTTACGTAGACCACCCTTCGTTCGGAGCGGCAGTAATTGGACGTACTCTCGAAGCGGCGGGATACAGGGTGGCTATAGTGCCACAGCCTGACTGGCACGGCGACTTCCGCGACTTCAAAAAATTGGGTAAGCCAAGACTGTTTTTCGGCGTGGCACCAGGATGTATGGACTCTATGGTGAACAAATACACAGCCAACAGACGCCTAAGGTCGGAAGATGCATACAGTCCAGACGGCAGGCACGACTTGCGACCGGAATATCCCACAATTGTCTATACGCAGATACTAAAACAACTATACCCCGAAGTGCCTGTAGTGCTGGGCGGGATAGAGGCTTCCATGCGACGACTCACACACTACGACTACTGGCAAGACCGACTGCGCCCTTGCATTCTCTGCGACAGCCATGCCGACATGATAATATATGGCATGGGAGAGAAACCTACATTGGAACTATGCAAAAGACTTGACGAGGGATATAACATAGGCGACATCACCGACATACCGCAAACCGTCTACCTTGCCGACAGCAATGACGTGCCAACAGCAATGGGCACAACCGACATTGTGCTCAATAGTCATGAGACGTGCATGAAAGACAAAAGGGCTGAGGCTGAGAACTATAGGCATATAGAAGAGGAATCAAACAAGATGCATGCATCGAGACTGTTGCAGAACGTGGGACGGAAAACCGTAGTGGTAAACCCTCCATACCCTCCCATGACCACCGAAGAACTCGACGCATCCTTTGACCTGCCATACACCCGACTGCCTCATCCTATTTTTTTTTT
>NZ_NPJI01000029.1 GCF_002251435.1 Prevotella sp. P2-180 | reverse complement strand
CCTGGCGCACGTTATCCCCGCATAAAAGCAGTTTACAACCCATAGGGCCGTCATCCTGCACGCTACTTGGCTGGTTCAGGCTCTCGCCCATTGACCAATATTCCTCACTGCTGCCTCCCGTAGGAGTTTGGACCGTGTCTCAGTTCCAATGTGGGGGACCTTCCTCTCAGAACCCCTACCGATCGTCGCCTTGGTGGGCCGTTACCCCGCCAACTAGCTAATCGGACGCATCCCCATCCCTGTCCGCAAAACCTTTCGTCACACTCTGATGCCGTCATGTGACCTCATACGGTATTAATCCGCCTTTCGACGGGCTATCCCGTGGACAGGGGAAGGTTGGATACGCGTTACTCACCCGTGCGCCGGTCGCCATCAAATTTAGCAAGCTAAATTCATGCTGCCCCGCGACTTGCATGTGTTAAGCCTGTAGCTAGCGTTCATCCTGAGCCAGGATCAAACTCTACATTGTAAATAATATCTTTAGATCACCAACCGTATACAAATATAATGCGACGGAAGGGAGACCATTGTCTGACTGTTTTCAGGACGCCATTATAATATCAAGTCTAAAGAAACCTTTATCAATCATAAAATTGACGGTTCGTTTACCCAATTGATTTCTCAATTGCTTCTTGTACTACTACTTCTCTGTTATGTAAATCTTTCAAAGAACTCTTTTTCTGTCGCTCAAGAGAAGCGTTGTTCTCAAAAGCGAGTGCAAAGGTACGGACTTTTTCAATACGCTCCAAACATTTCAAAAGAAAAATGCATTTCTTTAACGTTTATTTGCAAATGACAAGTGTAAAATAGACTATTATTCGTATTACACCTTATTATATATTTTGCTATATTTCCTTTACACTACAATCATTCGACCGCTCATGGTTATTAACCTTCTCGGCAATGAAGGTAATAACTACTTTAATTTTGCCCTTACATACATTCCTGGTCTAAAACCACTATTTGGCGTGGTCACTTTGGCATAAACCTTTATTGAATAGTCCTTTGCATCCACCGACTGCTCAATAGAGACAATTTTGGCAGAGAAAGTCTGTTTCCCCATTCCGTTCACCCTAAACTCCACACCACGACCAACGGTCATCATGTTTAGCTCCCTCTCATACACCGTAAGCACGATGAGAGGTTGCGACTTGTTGATGACATCGCATAAAGGTTCTCCTGCATCGAGATACTTGCCAAGATTGACATTCATATTTGTGACATATCCGGAAATGGGCGCAGTAACGGGAAGATAAGGTTTAATGCCGCCCGACCTTACAGAGGCGGGGCTGACACCGAGAGTTTTAAGTCGTGAAGCGGCAGCAGACAGCCGGCTATGCATCGAGAGGTAGTCAGCCTTACTCTGCTGTACTTTTTTCATCGATGTCGCATCATTTTCGCCAAGCAAGGCCTGCCGTTTATATTCCTTTTCCAGAAATTCCGTCTGGGCAGACGCCTCAAGATAAGTCTGCTGCAGATCAATAAACTCAGGATTGTCGATAGTGGCAATCACCTGTCCCCTTGCCACAGCTTGTCCAGGCATCACCCTAAGGCTATGCACCTTGCCTCCCATGGTGAGCGACACTGTAGCATCCTGTTGTGGCGACACCATCATCAATCCATTGAAAGTCGGACTATTAGCCACATTTGTGGCACTTGTCACACCGTCAACAGAAGCCGAGTCTACATTTTCCTTCACCTCGGCGGAGTCAGCCTTTTCAACATTTTCGGTTGCAGGCTGTGCATCGCCAGAAGCCTTATTTTCGCTACATGCTGCCAACAGGACAACCGCAGCCATAGTCATGATATATCTTTTCATCTTTTCTTAACTCCTATTTTTCTTAATACTACTGGCATTGAATTAACTATTCTGTAAAAAGCGGGAATGACGATAAGCGTCAAAACCGTAGAGACCACAAGGCCTCCGATAACCACCGTGGCAAGCGGACGCTGCACCTCGGCACCCGCCGACTGAGCCACTGCCATGGGCACGAAGCCAAGCGACGCCACTAAGCCTGTGAGGAAAACCGGACGCAGCAGATGGGCGCAACCACTGAAGATAATCCTGTCGGTACACATCTTATATTTCCCTATGCTCTGCATATCGTTGAAATGATTAATCATAAGGATTCCGTTGAGCACAGCCACACCAAAAAGAGCTATGAAACCCACTCCTGCCGATATGCTGAAAGGCAATCCACGAAGCCACAATGCAGCTATTCCACCAATCAGCGACAGAGGCACTGTGGAGAACACCACAAGGGAATAGGTGATACTCCGGAAATTGAAAAACAACAGCAGCAGTATAAGCATCAAGGCTATAGGAATGACAACAAGCAGGGTGTGTATGGCATTCTGCAGGTTTTCAAACTGTCCACCATATTCAAAATAGTATCCAGGTTTAAGTTTCACGTTCTTGTCGAGAGTATCACTAATTTTTGCCACAACCTGCTGAATATCAGCATCACGCACATTCACACCTATCACTACCCTTCGTTTTGTCTCGTCGCGGTTTATCTGCAAAGGGCCGTTGACAAGACTAATGGAAGCCACCTCGCTCACCGGCACCTGCGAACCGTTGCTTGTCCTGACATAAAGTCGGTTGAGGTCGAGGTCACTCACCTTCTCATCGTCGAGTCTTACCACAAGTTCAAACCTTCTCTCATTTTCAAACACCACACCTGCAGTCTCACCGGCATAAGCTGTGCGAATGATGTCGTTAAGTTCCTTTATGTCAATGCCATAGCGTGCTATTTTCGTACGGTCATAGTCAACGACGAGTTGCGGCAGTCCCATAGCCTGTTCCACTATGACATCAGCAGCTCCCGGCACCTTCTCCACGTATCTTGCAGCTTCCTTTGCCTTCTTGTAAAGTTCGTCCATATCCTCGCCATAAAGCTTTATGGCAATATCAGCCTTTGCACCGGTCATCAACTCATTGAATCTCAACTGTATAGGTTGGCTGAAATTAAACTCCGCCCCTTCCACGCTTTCCAATGCCGCCTTCATCTTCTCAACCATTTCCGCACGGCTCGAAGCAGAAGTCCACTCCTTAAAAGGCTTCATTACAATCATCACGTCGGCATCCTCCACCGACATCGGATCAGTGGGCACCTCGGCAGTACCTATCTTAGCCACCACATGTTTTATCTCCGGAAATTTCTCCTTCAGCACCTTTTCGGCAGCAAGCGAAATCTCCACGCTCTTGCTCAGCGAACTGCCCGCAGGAAGAGTCATCTGCATGGCAAAATCACCTTCGTCGAGAGTTGGTATAAACTCGGCTCCAAGTCGTGTGAACAACAGGAGGGATGCGGCAAGCAGTGCAAACGCCGCTCCCAATGTCCGCCACAGATGCGACATGCAAGAATGCAACGCCTTGTCATACATTTTCGTGAGCTTGGCAAAGAACCTGTCGGCAAAAGTGGGTTTCAGCGATATTTCCCGTTTAAGGAACGCAGAAGCCATCATCGGCACATAAGTGAGCGAGAGAATCAGTGCGCCCACGATGCAGAACACAAGAGTCTGTGCCATCGGGGTGAAATATTTGCCCTCAATGCCAGTGAGAGTAAGTATTGGGAAAAACACTATCAGTATTATCAGCACGGCAAATGTAGAGCTTTTGACCACCTTGGCAGCTCCCTTTTCCACCTCGTCGCACATTTCCTCGGCGGTCAGTTTTCGTCCTGCCAGCCTCTTTGAATAAAGATGGGCAAGAATGCCCTCAAGTATTACTATCGATCCGTCAACAACTATACCAAAGTCGATGGCGCCAAGACTCATCAGGTTTGCCGACACTCCGAACACCCTCATAAGTATGAAACCGAAGAGCATTGCCAAGGGGATTACCGATGCCACAATGACTCCTGCCCTTACGTTTCCGAGAAAGACCACCAACACGATGAACACTATTATCGCTCCCTCGACGAGGTTGTATATAACGGTAGAGATGTTGCGATTGACCAATTCCGAACGGTTAAGATAAGGCTCGATGGTTATTCCCTCCGGAAGAATCTTCTGCACCCTCGCCACACGCTCCTCAAGGGTTTTCGTCACCACGTTGGCATTGGCACCCTTAAGCATCATGGCAATACCTCCCACACACTCGCCTTTACCGTCGATAGTCATTGCCCCGAAGCGTTTTGGAGCACCAAAGTCAACCTTTCCTATGTCGCTGATATGCACAGGCATTCCGCCACGGTTTGCCACCACAATTTTCTCGATGTCCTTCTTCTTGCTTATCATACCCTCCGACCGGATGTAATAAGCCCTACCCTTCTTCTCAATATAGCTGCCGCCTGTGTTCTGGTTGTTGTTGGACAGCGCTTCAAACACATCGCCAATGGTTATCTGTAGTGCCGAAAGGGCATCGGGGTCTATTGCCACCTCATATTGCTTAAGATAGCCTCCGAAACTGTTTATTTCCACAATGCCCGGAATACCTGAGAGCTGACGTTTCACAATCCAATCCTGAATAGTACGCAGTTCCATGGCATCATACTCGTCGCGGTGTTTTTCGTCAACCTTAAGCACATACTGGTAAATCTCTCCAAGACCGGTGGTGATAGGCATCATTTCCGGGGTGCCCAGTTCAGAAGGAATCTCTCCTGCCACAACCTGAATCTGCTCATTGACGAGTTGCCTTGCCTCAAGCGTGGGCACACCTTCCTTGAACACAATGGTGACGAGCGAGAGCCCGAATCTCGACACCGACCGAATCTCAGTTACGTTCATGATGTTGCTCATCGATATTTCCACAGGCATGGTGATGAGTTGTTCCACCTCCTGCGGGGCAAGTGTAGGCGACACGGTGACAATCTGAACCTGATTGTTTGTGATGTCTGGCACAGCATCCACAGGCAGTGTAAGCATCGCCCATATACCGCCAAGGAGCAGAAAGAAAGTCGTCAGAGCGACAAATAGTTTCTTACGAATTGAAAACCTGACTATTGCCTTAAACATATTACTCATTATTTTGACCTTGCAAAGGTAATAAAAATAATAAAACGAATAAGATTTTGACTATAAATTTTCTTGTTTTGTCGATATTTTAACAAATATAACGACATCACTGCCCACTATACACCATTGAGTGACATTTTTGCAAAAACAGTTCAGTATAAAGAGTCCCTTAACTTCCCTTGCTTCTGAAAGCTGAGCTAAAAAAAAATATGGGTTGTCGTACTGCCATCTATTGGATTCTTTTCAGTCCAAAATCCGGGAAAGAGATTTTTTGAACCCACCTTAAGTAATTTTTTGTGTTTTTATTTTGTCATTTCTACTATTTCCATTACCTTTGCATTCTAAAATGTGAAAGATGAAAACAAAGGATTTCTTCGGCAAGTTGACAAGCCGATATGTTTGGGGCAACCTGCTCGCCATGTCTCTAGTTGTGGTGATGCTATGCCTTGGAGTAAAGTATGGATTGGAAATATATACCCACCACGGCGAAGGCATTCCTGTGCCCAACATCAAGGGCATGAAATTTTCAGAAGCCAACTATCTGCTCGTGCAGAATGGCCTGAGGATTGAGGTGTCGGACTCGGGCTACAACCGCCGGCTACCAGCCGATTGCATCCTGGCGCAAAGTCCCGGTCTGGGCACAAACGTGAAGTCGGGACATATTATATATGTAACGGTTAACTCGCCGTCGTCGCCAACATTCGCTATCCCGGACATTATCGACAATAGCAGCGTGCGTGAGGCTACTGCTAAACTAACGGCAATGGGATTTAAGCTACTGGCACCTAAATATGTCGATGGTGAGAAAGACTGGGTATATGGCGTTATATGCCGAGGGCGACGGCTCTCCACTGGCGACCGTATTCCAATAGAATATCCACTGGCTCTCATTATAGGTGATGGGAAATATGCCGACGGATTTGCAGAAATTGACATAAGCGAACCGGAATACGAAGGCGAGGAGTATGGCAGCGACGTTGACGAGTTTGAGGACGTGACGGCTCCACCGGCAGAAGGCGATGGCAAGGAAGAGAATATAACAATAGAATAATATACAAAGAAAAGGCAAAAGGAAACGAGGAATGGCAATGACTTCAGAATACAACGCCGAAGTGTCACAGATTGACACACCACTCAACGACGACGAGCTCGATGAGGGACAACAGCTCTACGAGCATTTCAGGTTTGAGGTAGATCGCGGTCAGGTGCCGGTGAGAATCGACAAGTTTATGTTCGAGAAATTACAGCACTCAAGCCGAAACCGCATACAGAAAGCTGCCGAGGCTGGATTCGTGCATGTCAACGACCGACCCGTGAAAAGCAACTACAAGGTACGTCCAGGCGACATAGTCACCCTGATGCTCGACCGTCCGCACTATGACACCACTATAGAGCCTGAGGAAATGCCATTAGACATAGTATATGAGGACGACGACCTGATGGTGGTCAACAAGCCGGCGGGTCTGGTGGTTCATCCTGGATGTGGTAATTTTCATGGTACACTTGTCAACGCCATAGCCTGGCATATGCGGAACATACCGACATATGACCCTAACGACCCACAAGTAGGCCTTGTGCATAGAATAGACAAAGACACAAGCGGCCTTCTTGTGATAGCAAAGACGCCAGAAGCCAAGACTTCGTTAGGTGTCCAGTTTTTCAATAAGACGACACACAGAAGTTACAATGCCCTTGTATGGGGCAATTTTGTAGAAGACAGCGGCACGATAGAAGGCAACATCGGCCGCGACCCTAAAGACAGGCTTCGCATGGCTGTATTTCCCCAGGGTTCAGATATAGGCAAGCCGGCAGTAACCCATTACAAGGTATTGGAGCGCTTCGGATATGTAACGTTGGTTGAATGCATACTGGAAACAGGCCGCACCCATCAGATACGTGCCCACATGAAACATATAGGGCATCCACTGTTCAGCGACGAACGCTATGGCGGCACCGAGATACTCCGCGGTGAACGCACAGGGAGCTACCGGCAGTTTGTCCTCAATGGCTTCAAGACATGCCCTCGACAAGCCCTGCACGCCAAGACACTTGGTTTTGTGCACCCAAGGACAAAAAAGCAGATGGACTTCACGTCAGACATACCGGAAGACCTGGGAAATCTTCTGGAGAAATGGCGTCGATACACGCCTTCGCAGAAGGTATAAAAGTATAAAAGAAAAAACTTTATATAGACACAACAAGTATTACAACAATGGAACAAGAGAAAAAGAAAATAGCCATCGTCTGCGGTGGCGACTCTTCGGAGCACGATGTTTCACTCCGATCAGCACAAGGTCTGTACTCATTCTTCGACAAAGATCGTTACGATGTATATATAGTTGCAATAAAAGGACTTGACTGGAACGTAGACTTAGGCGACGGAACCACTTCAAGAATAGACCTTAACGACTTCTCGTTCATGAATAATGGTCAAAAGACATTCTTCGACTACGCATACATCACCATACACGGGACTCCTGGTGAGAACGGCATTCTCCAAGGCTATTTCGAACTTATTGGTATTCCATATTCCACCAGCGGCGTGCTTGTAGAGGCCATGACATTCGACAAGTTTGTACTCAACCAGTATCTGCGCGGCTATGGTGTTACAGTGGCCGACAGTCTGCTCATACGCAAAGGCTACGAAGAAGTGGTTAGCGACGACGAAGTTGAAGAACGCATAGGAATGCCGTGTTTTGTAAAACCGGCAGCAGACGGAAGCAGCTTTGGTGTTTCAAAAGTAAAGAACAAAGACCAACTTGCTCCTGCCATACGCAAGGCTATGCTTGAAAGCAGCGACGTAATGGTGGAATCGTTCATCGAGGGAACAGAAATATCCATAGGTTGCTACAAGACTCGCGAAAAAACGGTGGTCTTCCCCGCAACGGAAGTGGTGACAAGCAACGAATTCTTCGACTACGACGCAAAATATAATGGTCAAGTAAAGGAGATTACTCCTGCACGTATAAACGACGACACGGCAAGACGCGTTGCAGAACTGACAAGCCACATCTACGACATTCTTCACTGTAACGGAATTATCCGCATCGACTACATTATTAGCAAGGGTAAAGGAAAAGACGGACAAGAAGTAGACAAGATAAACCTGCTCGAAATCAACACCACTCCTGGAATGACCCTCACCAGTTTCATTCCACAGCAGGTAAAGGCTGCAGGATTGAAGATGAGCGACGTGTTGACTGACATTGTGGAGAATCAGTTTTGATGAGTAGAAGGTTGAGGGTGGAAGGTAGAGGGTAGAGAATACTTAAAAAAAACAGATATTATGAATAAAGAATTTGACGATATTCGTGCCTACGGTCCAGAAGACTTGCCTGAGGCATACGAACGACTGACGGCAGACCCACAGTTCAAGGCTGTTGTTGAGAAAGTATTTCCACATGTGCCTTTCGAGGCATTGTCGGCAAAGTTAAAGCAATGCAAGACAAACCTTGATTTTCAGGTTACCTTCTGCTACCCCTTCCTCAAGGACCTTCTTTCCAAAGCCAGTACAGGCTGCGATATTGACATCACAAATATCGACATCAATCGTCGCTACACTTTCGTCAGCAACCATCGCGACATCGTGCTCGACTCTGCTCTGCTCGATGTTATGCTTATCGACAGTGGTTTCAAGACCACTTGCGAAATAGCCATAGGCGACAATCTCCTTGCAGCCCCATGGATAAAAGACCTCGTAAGAGTCAACAAGTCATTCATAGTGCTACGTAGTGCAGGCATCAGGGAAATGCTGACCAATAGCAAGCGAATGTCGGAATACATGCACTTGGTGATAAACGAAAAGAATGACAATATATGGATTGCACAACGTGAAGGACGAGCCAAAGACAGCGACGACCGAACTCAGGAGGCCATATTGAAGATGATGGCAATGGGAGGCGAAGGTTCTGCAACGGAAAGACTAAGGCAACTTCACATAGTTCCACTGTCCATCAGCTATGAATATGACCCATGCGACTATCTAAAGGCTGCAGAGTTCCAACTTAAGCGTGACATTGAAGGATGGAAGAAAAGCAAGCAAGACGACGTCCTAAGCATGCAAACCGGCATCATGGGCTTCAAGGGAGCTATTCACTATCATTGTGCACCGGCCATCGACGACTATCTTGAACAAATACCTGCCGATACACCCAAAGGCGACATCTTCAAGGTCGTAGCGTCACACATTGACAAATGTATACACTCTAACTATCGTCTCTACCCAAACAACCTCGCAGCCCTCGACATTCTTGAAGGTACGTCACATGGTGGCTATTCAGAATCAGAAAAAGCCACTTTTGAACAATACATTGCAAAACAACTTTCAAAAACTGTGGACATGCTGAACAAATTAGGCATTACCCCCGACAAGCCCTTCCTTCGCGAACGTATGCTTACAATGTACGCAAATCCGGCACGCAACAAGAAGAACATTGAAAATCCATAATTAATAATTCCGTAATGCGCCACCTTATTATATATATAGTAGCAATAATGGCATTCTTTTGTTCCTGTGAACAAGATTCCTACGACAAAGGCGAGGGTACATACTCAAATATGACAGCCGACTTTGTGGAAGCACATGTCAACAGCGAGAAAAAGATTGACTATGCTATAACCGACAATGGAGACTCACTCGTCATTTCAACACCCATTGAAGTGTCGTGGACAAAAACAGCCGACAGCACCTATCGGGCCATACTATACTATAACAAGATGGCAAACAATACTGCCAAAATCATGGGACTCTCGCAGATGAACCAACTGCGCGTCACCTCGCGAGATTCCATAAAGGTCATGAAGACAGACCCCATCGGCTTGGAATCGTCATGGGCGAGCAATAGCAAACGCTACATCAACTTTGCCTTTACGCTGAAGGTGGGCACTGTAAACGAGAACTCAGCACTACACAGAATTACTCTTGTAGCTGACTCCATCACGCTCCATAAATCATTGAACACACTTCACATGACACTATTCCATGACAAGGGAGACATACCAGAGTATTACACCGAGAAATATTATTTCTCGCTTCCTGTCAGCATTTTCAATACTGTTGGTGCAGACAGCGTAAATATCCGCATCAACACATCTTCTGATGGTTTCAAAACCATAGGATACAATTTACGTGAGTAGTATCCGAAAAACCATGAATACAATTATTATTATCTCAATAATCAATTAATAAATATTAATATCATGTACAACAATTTCCAAAAACATTTGTCAGACGAACTGACCTCAATAAAAGAGGCAGGACTTTACAAAAACGAGCGACTCATCTGTTCTCCTCAGGGTGCAGAAATCACAGTCGGCGGAGAAACAGTGTTAAACTTTTGCGCAAACAACTATCTTGGTTTAGCCAACCATCCAGCTTTGATTGAAGCAGCAAAGAAAGCTATGGATGAAAGAGGCTACGGTATGTCGTCAGTGCGTTTTATCTGCGGAACCCAAGACCGCCACAAAGAACTTGAAAAAGCCATTGCCGACTTTTTCGGTACAGAGGACACCATCCTTTATGCAGCATGCTTCGATGCAAACGGCGGAGTGTTCGAGCCTCTTCTTGGCCCAGAAGACGCCATCATTTCTGATGCACTCAACCATGCCTCCATTATCGACGGTGTCAGACTATGTAAGGCACAACGCTTCAGATACGCCAATGCTGACATGGCCGACCTTGAAGAACAGTTGAAAGCCGCACAGAAATGCCGTTTCCGCATCATAGTCACCGACGGGGTCTTCTCTATGGACGGCAACGTATGTCCTCTCGACAAAATTTACGAACTTGCCAACAAATATGATGCAATGGTAATGGTAGACGAGTCACACTCAGCCGGTGTCGTAGGAAAAACTGGACGTGGTGTGACAGAACTCCACAATCTGCGCGGCAAGATTGAGATACTTACCGGTACTCTCGGCAAGGCTTTTGGCGGTGCCGTAGGCGGATTCACTACAGGTAAGAAAGAAATCATCGATATGCTTCGCCAGCGCTCACGTCCATACTTGTTCTCCAACTCCCTGCCTCCTATGGTAGTAGCAGCAGGCATCAAGATGTTCCAGATGATGAACGAGACCAACGAGCTTCAGGACAAGCTCCATGCCAACACCGACTATTTCCGCGACAAGATGCTTGCCGCAGGGTTTGACATCAAGCCCACCCAGTCGGCCATCTGCGCCGTTATGCTCTACGATGCAAAACTGTCGCAGGTAATGGCTGCCCGCCTACAGGAAGAAGGCATCTACGTAACTGGATTCTTCTACCCCGTGGTGCCAAAAGACCAGGCTCGCATCAGAGTGCAAATATCAGCGGCACACGAGCGCGAACACCTCGACAAGTGTATTACCGCATTCACTAAGATAGGAAAAGAACTAGGAGTAATAAAGTAAAAAACAGTAAGAATACACATGAAAGCATTAGTAAAGAAAGAGCCGAAGAAAGGCATCTGGATGGAAGAAGTGCCCATACCGGAAGTAGGCGTAAACGATGTTCTTATCAAGATAAAGAAGACAGCCATCTGCGGTACTGACCTCCATATCTACAAATGGGACGAATGGAGCCAGAAAACAGTAAAGACTCCTATGACCATAGGCCATGAATACGTAGGCATTGTGGCAGAGGTAGGGCCTGGCGTAAAGAACATAAAAGTAGGCGACCGTGTTACGGGCGAAGGCCATTTAGCTTGCGGCCACTGCCGTAACTGTCGCCGTGGCAAGCTCCACATCTGCGAAAACAGCATCAGTGTTGGCGTAAACCGCGATGGTGCATTCGCCGAATATCTCAGCATCCCAGAGTCTAACGTAGTGAAGCTCGACAATAGGATTTCAGACGACCTTGCAGCCATCATGGACCCATTTGGCAATGCTACCCACACAGCACTCGCCTTCCCTTTATTAGGCGAAGATGTCCTAATCACGGGAGCAGGCCTCATCGGCACCATGGCCACAGCCATAGCACGCTTTGCGGGAGCGAAGAACGTCATAGTCACAGACCTGAACGACTTCCGTCTTGACATCGCACGGAAAATGGGTGCCACATTAACCGTCAACGCCTCCAAGGGAGAGACAATAGAAGGTGCCATGAAAAAAC
Source organism: Prevotella sp. P2-180 (assembly GCF_002251435.1). Taxonomy (GTDB): domain Bacteria; phylum Bacteroidota; class Bacteroidia; order Bacteroidales; family Bacteroidaceae; genus Prevotella. The sequence goes on along the minus strand of NZ_NPJI01000029.1, from coordinate 182,448 downwards.
TCGGCATCTCAGGTTTCGACGTTGGCTTAGAAATGTCGGGATCGCCAGTGGCTTTCCGCGACATGGTTGCCCACATGTACAACGGCTCACACATTGCACAGCTCGGCATACTGCCGCCAACAACTACAGTGGATTGGAGTGAGATAATCTTTAAGGCACTTACCATAAAGGGAATCTACGGACGCCAGATGTGGGAAACATGGTACAAGATGGAGCAGATGCTCATCTCTGGACTTGACCTCACACCGGTCATCACCCACCACTTTCCTATCGACGAATTCCAAAAAGGATTCGACATCATGGAGTCTGGAATGTGTGGAAAAGTTATTCTCAACTGGGAGGAGTAGGCAAAGGAAATGGACAAACTTCAATTCGGCAACGATTACACTTACGGAGCACATCCACTTGTGCTCCAACATCTCGTCGACACCAGCAGGGAGCCAATGGCTCCCTATGGTGCCGACAAGTGCAGCGACCATGCCAAGGCACTCATACGCGAGGCATGCGGAGCCCCTGATGCCGACGTGTTCTTTCTCACTGGCGGAACACAGGCCAATGCTGTGGTTATAGATTCCATACTCTGTCAGCATGAAGGTGTGATATCTGTTGAGTCTAGCCACATCAATGTACATGAAGCAGGAGCTATAGAATTTACAGAACACAAGGTAATAGCTCTTCATGGCATCCAAGGAAAGCTATGCGCCTCAGACCTACAGCACTATCTCGCCGAGTTTTTCAGCGACTGCCGAAATGGCCATTGCGTTTATCCCGGATTGGTTTACATCACCCAGCCCACCGAGTTTGGCACACTGTATTCCGCCCAGGAACTTACAGACATCTACGGAGTATGCCAAGAATACAAGATAAAACTCTACATAGACGGTGCTCGCCTTGGCTATGGCCTCACAGCTCCAGGCAACGACATCTCCCTACCCTTCCTTGCTAACCATTGCGACGCTTTCTACATAGGCGGCACGAAATGCGGTGCTATTTGTGGCGAAGCTGTTGTCTTCCCCAAGGGCAATGCCAACCGCTACTTCTTCAGCATCCAGAAACAGCATGGTGCAGTAGTGGCAAAGGGGCATCTCAACGGGTCCCAGTTTGAAGCGCTGTTTACCGACAACCTTTACTTCGACATCTGTCTCCACGGCAACGATATGGCGATGAGGATGAAGGAGATGTTTCGTAGAAAAGGCTATCAGTTCCATCTCGACTCAACCACCAACCAGCAGTTTGTGGTTATGTCAAACGAAGAAGCCCACCGTTTGTCCCAGCATGTTGAGTTCACCCTCTTCGAGCCACTTGACGAAAGCCACACAATTTGTCGTTTTGTAACAAGTTGGGCCACTACCCAGGAACAACTTGATGCACTCGACAAAATCATCTAAGCTAATAAGTATAACACATTGTCAAATGCGTTGGCAACTCCTGATTATGGAATATCTACATATTAAGGCTTTGTCAATCCGTTGTGTCTGCTTTCTAGCAACTGGTTCAGATTCTTGTTTCTCTCTACTTTCATAGGACTTTTACATTAGATAAATCCCCGCCTGCCTCATGGAGAGGCAAGCGGGGATGAACAGTAATTTAACTATTAAAACCAATTTTACTTTTTCTTGAATGCCCACCATGTGGCTTCACCCCATCCGCCTGTGCCGGGAGCTGCGTAGATGAGCTGTAGCTGGTCGTCGGTAGCCTTCATGATTTCGAATTCTGTAGGCTTGTTTCCACCACCATTAATCTGGAATGGGAAGAGGATTGAACCTGGGTCTGTTACGAGAGTTCCGTATGCCCATGTTGACTGTGAACCATCAATAGAAGCCTGGGTGCGCTTACCCATCTGCCAGTTCTTAATCTCGAACTTACCACTGCGGATTTCGCTTCCAGCACCGTCGTAAGACTTAACAGTACCGGTTTTCCAGTCGAATGTCATGTAAGCGTCTACGCTTTCCTCGCCTGTAGCAACGCCAGTGTCAGAGTGCTGGAGCTGACCAGTGAGTTCCTCTGGAGTAGCACCCCACCAGATACCGCTTGTCCAGTCTTCACCAGGAGCATATCCAAGGTTACCCCAAACAGGACCGCCACGGAGTTCTGTATCCCATGTCCATGCCTTTGTACCGAAGTCGGTGAGAGCACACTCTGCGTCAGAAGAACTCTTGAATGCCCACCATGTGGCCTCGCCCCAACCGGCTGTGCCAGGAGCTGCATATATAAGCTGGAGATGGCTTGCATCAAGTTTGACAATTTCGAATGATGTTGGTTTCTCACCACCACCATTTATCTTGAATGGGAAGAGAATTGCACCTTCTGTAGTCTTCAGAGTACCATAAGACCAGTTTGCAACAGAACCATCAATTGAAGGTACGTTCTTCTCGCCTGTGTAACCCTCTACAGAGTATTTACCGCTACGAATCTGGTTGCCAGCAGCGTCGTAGGTCTTTATGTTACCATCGTCGTAGAACTCCATATATGCACCAGCTGCCTCCTCACCTGTAGCAACGCCAGTGTCAGAGTGGTTCAACTGTGTCAGAAGACCTGCAGGGTCAGAACCCCACCAGATACCGCTAGTCCAGTCTTCGCCGGGAGCATAACCGAGGTTACCCCATACAGCACCATCTGCACGTAACTCAGTATCCCACTCCCAAACCTTATATCCGTAAGCGTCAGAAGCGAGGATACGCATTTCGGGTGTTAACTCCGATGGTACAAATACATTACAGGTCTTTTCTGCAATAACCTTTGAACCGTCGAAGTTCATTGTTTCTACATAGAATGTCTGTTCGTTTGGATTGCCACGCTTCGGTACAATCTTAAACTTGCCGTTGGCAACACCAGATACGAGAACGTTCTCCACACCCTCGGCATCCTTCTGATAGATGCGAACAACTCGTGAAGGAGATGTTGTAAAGGTAAAGTAGTTACCGTCCGTCTTCTCCTGTGTGTAGGTTTCGTCATACTGTTTGAATGAGAAACCGTCAGAAAGCTGCTGCTCCGACAAACTGCTGCCTGGCATGCTGATGTCGTCTTTTGAGGGATCGCAGGCTGTTAGCAAGCCCACGGCAGCCATCATGAATATAATTGATTTTTTCATTGTTTTTCCAATTTTTAAATGGTTATACATCTGTTATTACCAGCCACCGTATTCAGAGTCAGCAGCTGTCCAGCCCTCGTTCTGTACAACAGTACCAAGAGCCACCTGAGTGTCAGGCATCTTTTGGAATCCGGCAGTTGCATTGTAACGTATGCTGTAGCCTCCGTTGTGGCTGGCAGCCTCGTTCTTTGCTGGCGAGCCACAGTAGTAGATGTCCTGACCTTCCTGCTTGTCAAGTGCAACAGTGGCAATGTGCCAACGGCGGATGTCGTTCCAGCGGATACCCTCGCAAGCAAACTCCCAACGACGCTCATCCTGAAGAGCCTTAAGCGAGTAGGCTGCGATTGGGTTAAGTCCGGCACGGGCACGTACCAAGTTGATACCAGTCACGTCTTCCTTCAACTCTGACTGCATCAGCAGTACATCAGCGAAACGGATAAGTACGAGGTCGTGGATGTTGTCGAGCTGGAAGTTGTTACCATAACCACCCTGCTGACCGCCTGTCATACCATACATACATGTCTCGAAGCAGAATGCATATTCAGGTGCTGGATTGCCATCAGAGCCAGGGATTGTACCATCGTTCTTACATGCGATAGGCGACCACTTCTTAGCATAATAGTCGGTCTCCTGCACGAAGTCTGCCCAACCGCCACGTGTGTAGTTTGGCATTTCCTGCTTGTCGTTGACGTCGCAGACTGTAGCCTTCAGACGAATGTCGTTAGGCTCGGCAACCTGCCAATCCTTCACGAGGTTTGGAGCAACAGGACCTGCGCCCCATCCCTGACCGAACGGGAATGTATTTTTTATGTCCTGACCGCCACGAACACCGAAGTGAAGGGCATAGCCGTTAGAGTATCCGATAGTGGTGTTCCAAGAAGCCTGCTTGTTAAACTTGATGGCGAACATTGCCTCAGGGTTGATAGCATTGTCGTTTTCCACCCAAGCGAGTCCCTGACCAGAAACGTAAGGATAGTCGTTGATGGTCTTCTTGTTGGTGTAAGCCCAAATATTACGGAAGTCATCTACGAGAGAGTAACCGGAATTGTTAACACAGTCGTCGATATATCCGATAACATCCTGCTTTGTCAGAGTAGTTCCGTCAGGAAGCTCTACTGATGTAAGAGGATTGTAGGTTGTGCTAACCATGTCTGCCACAGTAGTACCATTGCAATACATACCAGTGTAGAACAACCATGCACGTCCGAGCATAGCCTCTGCGGTGTATTTGTCAACATGACCAACGCGAGATGAGTTGAGGCTGTTCTCAGCAGGCATTGAAGACGCTGCATCACGGAGATCCTGAAGAATCTGTCCCCAGAGCACCTTAACGTCACCCTGCTTGTTGTCAGCCTCTTCAGCATTTCTTACCAAAGGTACGTTGCCGTACATTGAGGCAAGTTCATAGTAATAGTAGGCGCGGAGGAACTTAGCCTCACCGATAGCCTGGTTCTTGACGTCCTCAGACATACTCTCTGAGCCTTCGAGCACTTCGAGAAGAGTGTTGGCACGTGAGATACCCTTGAAACGGTCGGCATAGAACTGGTTGGTCATGTCGGCGTTATAGTTCATGAGCAAGTCCTCAGCCTGCATCAGTTTGTCGTTGGTACCGCCACCACCAAGTTGGTCGTCAGAGGCCAGGCAGGCATTGTAGAGGAACGACATCTGAGGATTGGCATGTATTTCGTTCAGGTTCTGATATACACCTGCAAGTACAGCCTCTGCGTCGGCATCAGTCTTAGGGAACTGGCTGGATGACATTTCACCAATGTTCTCCACATTGTCGATGTCGCAAGATGCAAGTCCCATTGTGCAAAGGGCTGTTGCTATATAAAATATCTTTTTCATTGTACGTTCAATTTTTAATAATTAGAATTTAACGTTTACACCTACCATGTATGTGCGTGGCTGTGGATAGTTACCTACGTCAACACCAGTTACCCAAGACTCAGAGGCGATAGACTTACCGTTTTCTGGATCCATACCCTTGTAGCCTGTGATGGTGAAGAGGTTCTGTGCTGCCACGTAAAGACGAAGCTGCTGGAATGGGCAATTCTTCCAAATGGTCTTGAAGTCATAGCCCAAGGTGAGGTTCTGCAGACGGAAGTAGTCGGCATTCTCGATATAAATGTCAGAGATAGACTGCCAGTTTACACCTGAGTTCATCTTGGCAAGCTGAGGATATCTGTTACTTGTGCCCTCACCGTTCCAGTAAGAATAAACTTCAGACGTGAAGTTCTCATATTCACCGTCGGTGAACTTACGATAAGAACGGGCTACCTGCTGACCGAGTGCTGCATAACCAGTCACGTTAATGTCGAAGCCTTTGTAGCTTGCACCGAGGGTGATACCCATTGTCACGTCTGGTGTAGGATTGCCGAGGTCGGTCTTGTCGTCGTCATTAACAACACCATCACCATTTACGTCAACAAACTTCAGGTCGCCCACCTTAAGGCTTGAACCCTGATGAGAGTTTGCGGGATCGCCGTCCTTCAGAGTAGCTGTGTAAGCAGCGAGATCCTCTGCGTTCTGGATAACGCCGTCGGTCTTGTAGCCCCAGAAGTAACCGATTGGGTGTCCTTCCTCGAAGCGTGCCATGTAGCCAGTGCCCTGTGCGAGCAGGTCGCTACCACCGTTGTTGTATTTCTGTGGAGAGTTAACCTCTGTCACCTCGTTCTTGTTGTATGCGATGTTATAACCGATGTTGTACTTGAAGTCCTTGCCAATCTGGTCCTGCCAGTTGAGGGCAACCTCGACACCAGTGTTTTCAACAGTACCGGCATTCTTCAGCTGAGTAGAGAAACCTGTTGTAGGTGATACAGGTACAGCCACGAGCAGGTCCTTGGTCTTCTTCTTATACCAGTCGGCGTTGAAGCTCAGTTTGCCAGAGAAGAAACGTGCGTCAATACCGATGTTCAGCTGCTCTGATGTCTCCCAAGTAAGGTCGGCATTGGCAAGACGAGAGAGAGACGCACCACGTACAGGAGTGTCCTTGGTATTACCGAATGAGTAATTGCTGTATGCATCGTAAGCGAATGCTGCCTCATACTGGAATGCTGAGATGTTCTTGTTACCATTCTGACCCCAACCGGCGCGCAGTTTCAAGAAGTCGAGAGTTCCTGCAAGAGGCTCCATGAACTTCTCGTTGCTGATAACCCAACCAGCAGAGAATGAGGGGAAGTAACCCCAACGCTTGCCAGGAGCGAACATTGAAGAACCGTCGGCACGGATGATAGCAGAGAACATATACTTCTCGGCGAAGTCATAGTTCAGACGTCCGAAGTATGACATACCGCGTGAGTCGGTGCTTGGCAGACCAGATACAGTGGCTGATGTGTTGTTCTTCATCAGTGTCATGTAAGCGTGGTCGAAGTCGGAAATGATAGCGCTTGTAGCAGTTGCGCTAATCTCGAAACCGAAGTCAGGACGGCTCTCGCCATACTCGGTACCAACGAGCACGTCGAAGTGGTTATCCTTGGCAATGTCGAACTTATAGTTCAGGGTATTTGTTGTTCCCCAGCTCCATCCAGTACCAATCTGGTTTGTGGCTGACTCGTTGGTGCGCTGGTCACCCTGGTCGTTGAGGTGATATGTTCCGAGGAAGTTACGCCATGACCATGTGTTTTGCTTGTAGCTCACCTGTCCACGGTAGATAAGACCCTTGATAGGCTGGATTTCAACATAGCCCACAACATCGAGGTTGTGATTTACGCTCTTGTTGTTTGCACTCTGGTTCTTTACCAAAGATGCGAGTGGGTTGGTAGCGTAAGAGGTATAGTTGAAGAAACCGGAGTTCTTCAGGTCGTCATACCCGAAGAATTCGCCATCATTATTATAAATAGGTATCAGCGGGTTGGCACGGAGCATGGTAGAGAGCTGGTTGGCATACTGGTTGCCATCGTCAAGACCCTGCTTCTGGCGGTGACCATAGTAGAGGTTCTCACCCACCTTGATTACGTCCATACCCTTGGAGTTGCGATAGATGACATGCTCAGAGTTCAGACGCAGTGTGAAGCGGCGGAAGTCAGACTTTGCATAGTCGCCACCGAATACACCATCCTGATACTGATAGCCAAGACCCATTGAGAACTTAGAGAGGTCGGAACCACCAGTGATGTTCAGAGAGTGGCTTGTTGTAACGGCGTTCTTATTGCGCAGAGCCTCAACCCAGTTGGTACCGGGGTTTGCGCCGCTCTGATAGTCGGCGAGAAGCTGCTCATTGCCCTGGAAAAATTGACTCCAGTTGTAAGGAGTCTCACCAGAGTTGTATTTGGCGAGGTCCATCACCTTCATATATTCGCCAGCGGTAAGCATCTGCGGCAGGCGATAGATGTTTGACCATCCCAGATATCCGTCGTAAGAAACCTGTACCTTACCTTCTTTGCCCTGCTTTGTGGTAACGAGGATAACACCGTTGGCGGCAGCCGAACCATAGATGGCACAAGAGGCAGCATCCTTCAGCACGTCGATACGCTCGATGTCGGCAGGGTTGATATTGTTGATGTCACCACCCGACACACCGTCAATAACGTAAAGAGGTGCTGTGTTGCCGTTGGTACCAGCACCACGGATGGTAACCTTAAATCCGTCACCTGGCTGACCAGATGAGGCCTGAATATTTACACCAGGAGTCTGGCTCTGCAATGCACCGAGAGCCTGGGTTGTGTTAAGTTTCTGAATGTTCTCGCCCTTCACTTCCACTGTGGCACCAGTGACGAGCTTCTTCTTCTGAACACCATAACCTACGACTACCACTTCGTCAAGTTCCTGACTGTTGCTTACGAGTTTCACATTCACAACGCCGCTCTGTGGCACTACTACTTCCTGAGTCTTGTAACCGATGTAAGTTATTACAAGGGTCTGGCCTGGTTTGGCATTGATTGAGAAGTTACCATCGAAGTCGGTAAGCGTTCCGTTACTTGCGCCGGCACCTTTTATCATAACAGTGGCTCCTATTACCGGACCCATGTCGTCACTTACGGCACCCTGCACTTTCTTTGTCTGCTGAATGGCTGCTAACGGAGAGTTGGCGGCATCGGCATAGACATGTGTCGGAACAGCTCCGAGCACTGAGCATACGCCCATCAGCATCACTGATTTTTTGAAATTCAAATCCATACTTGAAGTACTTTTTCTTTGAGGTTTTTTTAATTTGGTTAGCCGGGGTTGACCGGCAAACATGAGGAAAATCTCACTTTAGGTTCTTATTATTATAAATAAGGTGTGACTTTTGTCACTGAGTAAACATCGTCTGTAGACCTTCTGGCAGACCCGACAGACGGTAGTTGTTGTTTGCTATGAACTGTTCTTTTTCATATTGTCTGCTATTTTTATTTTTAATTGTTAGTTGTTTGTTTCAATTAGGAATGTTTAAACACTTTTTTGTATTTTCATTCGTTTCGACATTGCAAAGATATAGCTATTTTTGCAAATCAAGTAATATTATTTTGATTATTTTCAATACTATTTTGCGAATAATGTGATATTTTTATGCAAAACTTGATTAGTTATGGTATTTTGATGAAAATTGCTAAAAATGTGTAATTTTTACACTTTTAAAAATAAGATTGTAACAATTCCTTAAAACCGCTTTAACATCTAAGCGTATTTTGTAAATAAATACGAATACCTTAGACTGTGTTGATCAAATTATATTACGTCGCAGAATTAGTTTAATCACTTCTATATACGTGAAATTTTTTAATTTTATCTGTCACCTGTCACCATTCGTTAATATCTATCTAATATACAATGTTTTAGTATGGTGACAGATGGGGTGACAGATGATTTTGTCTGTCACCCGACAATTTATGGAATTTTCTAATGTGTTATCGCGGCATCATCCCAATACAAGACGAATCTAAAACGAGTAGTATCACGACTGTTCCATAACTGATGATACGGTCGTTCCACAGTTATGGAACAGTTGTATCACCAACTGTGGAACGGTCGTCCCAACAGCTGTCGTTAGATCTTGAAATAGGTGCAACCAATCTTCATATAAAAAGGCGTTTCTTTGCGTTTAACACTAGAAATAGTCGGGTGAAGATTTTAGAGTGTTTTAGAATAAAAAGGTCATGAATTTGGGGCAAGTATTCACTGCTTCTGCCACTAACGTGAGGCGGGCGGGGTTTTTCATTCTGCCTTTTGCCAATAATTCCCAAAAACATTTGGAGGTTTGGAAAAGAAATCGTAACTTTGCAGAAATTTTTACCTAAACAGAATTAAATGAAGAAAATATTATTTGCTTGTGTCATCACCTTGACAACCATAACATTGGGAGGATGCAAATCAGAGAATAAAATTGTAAATGGCAAATGCCATATTATGGGAACCATTAACCCTAAGTTCAACGGAAAGAAAATCTTTCTCGTGCCGATGACCCGACCGGCCACTATGGAGACTGTTGACTCGATGGTTGTAGCAGACGGGAAATTTGCGTTTACTGCCGACACTTGTGACCTGAGAGTGATACGTGTTGACTATCACTTCCGTATAGGAGTGCAAGACCTGCTCGTTATTACCGAGCCTGGCGACCTTGTAGTGAATATCGACAGCATCAGCTCTTGCAAGGGAACCCCGCAAAACGACTCACTGCAGGCATGGAAGGAGAGGACTGAGAGATTTAACATGGAGTGCCAGCCATTTATGATTGACGGGCGCAACGCCGAGAAGAGGGGCGACTTGGCTACAGCTGCTACGATGCAGGCCAAGCTCGACAGCATACGTCGCGAATATCGTAAGGAGTCAAATGCCTTGGGCGAGAGCATGAAAGGTACCAGCCTTGGCGACTTCCTACTCAAGCAGTTTCCGAAGACTTATAAGAAGAAAATGCCTGACGGGAGCATAAAAGAAGTGGAGTTTTTTTAAAAATGAAGAGTGAAGAATGAAGAATGAAGAATAATCTTAGAGCGATATTTTCTGCGTTATTCGGTATCGCGGTATTCTTGTTCTGGCTCTTGGGCTATCCTGAAGCACTGAACTATCAGGAGCAGAATCAACTGTTTCTGACTACCACTGATTATTTCATCCTGCGAATGGCAGTGCCTGGAGGATTGGCTGACTATGTCAGTGAGTTCATCGTTCAGTTCTACTATGTGCCATGGCTCGGAGCATTGCTCATAGGGATAATGTATGCCGTAATGCAATGGATAATGTGGACGATAGTGAGGAAATGGGACAGGACTGCATTCCCTATTACATTCCTGCTGCCACTGCTAATGTTATGGCACCAAGGCGACTATAAGGCAGCAGAGAAACGTCTGAACATCCTCAAAAATACCATCTTCTACAAGTCATGGGCGGAAGAAGCCGAGACTTATCTATTCAACGACGCCAAGGTGAACAGTCATGAGACATGGGGAAAGTTGCGACGCTATCGTTACAAGGACAGTTTTTTGTATAGCTATCCCGAGAAGCATAAGATGTTGGGGCTGCTTTTCCAGCAGAACACCGACAACCGCCTTGCCCTCAGCTACTTTATGGGACAGCTACTGCTTGACGGCGAATTCAATAGTTTTATGAGTTAAGTGAGAATAAGACAATAGGCTATATATATAATAATGTGAAATAGGATGAATACGAAACCAACTAACAATCATATCGCAAAAGCCACAGTGTGGAAATGGGCACTCGCCATCGTCATGGGACTATCTGCCTTCATCTTTTGGCGCTACGGCTATCCCTCAATGATGGCATATCAGGAACAGTTTCAACTGTTTCTCTTCGACTACCATTATCTTTCAGAACGCATAGCCTTGCCAGGAGGAATAGCTACATACATGGCAGAGTTTCTTACCCAGTTTTACAACACGCCCGTATTCGGTGCCCTTGTCATAAGCCTTTTGCTCATCGGTTCACAACAGCTCACATGGAGGCTGATGCGCAAAAATGTCTATAAAGCCGAAGACTTGTCAGCATACTTGCTAAGCTTTTTGCCTTCATTGTTAATATGGCGCATCATGGGCGACGAGAGCCTCATGCTTGCCTACATTGTAGCCTTCATAATTGTGCAAGCCACCATGCTTATTGCCCCAAAGACGAGAAACGCCATGCTTGTATATATTTTGCCCGCCATACCAATAACCTATTGGATAGCAGGTCCGATGACAGGTATGCTTGCCGTTTATGCAGGCATAAGACTAATAAAAACATGCGACAGGAATATTGAGGGTTTTTCATTGGCTGCATTCTCTTTAGTATACACCACTCTAATAATTGCCGCAAGTTCATATTTTCTTCCCTACCCCACAGTGAGGTTCTTCCACGGCCTTTTCTACTACCGTTCCATCGAAGTGCCCACTCACATAATGTGTATCTCACCACTTATCCTTCTTATACTAACTGGTGTAATGATACCCTTGACCAATAAAATAGCCAAGGCAGTGGCTGTTGCTATAGTGGTTGCTGTTGCCTCATCTCTAGGAAGTGCCATCGACTCACAGAAATATGAACTGATGGACTACGACTGCCTCGTGCGCCAGCAGCGTTGGACCGACATCGTGGCTAAGGCAGAACAAAAAAGTCCCGACTTGCCTATGAGTGTCTGCGCCACAAACCTCGCCTTGGCCATGACAGGAGAGCTTACCGACCGCTGTTTCGACTTCTATCAGCATGGTCCTGAAGGACTCTTGCCCGAGTTTGAACGCAACTTCAATACCATACTCGTCACTGGCGATGCCTACTTCATGCTCGGCCTTGTCAACACAGCCCAACGTTATGCCTTTGAGGCCATGGAATCCATACCAAACTACAACAAGAGCGGACGAGTGTTCAAAAGGCTGGCAGAAACCAATATCATCAATGGTCAATACAAGGCAGCGGAGAAATACCTTAAAGCCCTGCAAAAAACCATCTTCTACAAAAAATGGGCAGACAAGCGCATGGAGATGATACACAACCCCAAACTCATAGACAGTCATCCTATGTACAGCTACCTTCGCAAGGTAAGGCTCACTGATGATTTCCTCTTCAGCGACAAGGAAATAGACAAGATCTTCGGACAACTCGTCATGCATGACAAGAAGAATGTCGTGGCCATACAATACCTGCTGATGTACCCCCTTCTCAATAAAGACCTTAACACCTTCATGCAATATTTCTCCTACGTGAAGTCGATTACCAAATACAGTTCGAAGACGTGCGAAGAGGCCTTGGCACTCGCCTATGCCCAGCAGGGTAAACTGCCGCAGGCTCAAGTGGAGAGATATAAATTCTCTCCAGTTTGGAGATATTTCTTGAAATAAAAAAATTATCAGACATGAAACATTTATCATATATTCTAATATCGGCATTGATTTTGCTATCTGCATGCACTGAATCTGTAGACAACGCCGCAAGACAAGACCAGCTGCCTAAGATATTTCCCGACTACATCGGAGTGACCATACCGGAAAACATAGCTCCGATGAACTTCTGTGTAGACGACAATATCGAGAAAATTGACGTTACTGTGCGAGGGAGCAATGGAGGAGAGATGCATGTACAAGACGACTATGCTGACTTCGACATAGACGAATGGCACTCTATCGTATCACAAAACAAAGGCGGGAAACTGACATTCAGCGTATGTGTGAAAAAAGGAGGACAATGGTTGAGATATAATGATTTCACCATGACCGTGAGCCAATACGACATGCCCGACTATGCCCTCACCTACCGACGGATAGCCCCTGGCTATGAAGTATACAGCAAGATGGGACTCTATGAGCGACGACTCGACAACTTCGACGAAAGAGCTCTAATAGAAAACACACAAGTGCCCGGCATGTGTGTAAACTGTCATACATCCTGCAAGACAAATCCCGACAACTATGTGTTCCACATTCGTGGCGACCACGGCGGCACTCTCTTCAAGACAGGTCAGAAGACAGAAATACTAAAAGCCAAGAACGACTCCATAAAAGGCTCCATGGTCTATCCCTATTGGCATCCATCGGGCAAGTACTGCACCTTCTCAACCAACATGACTCGCCAAGGATTCCACATGGTGAAGGACGAGAGGGTGGAAGTGTTCGACCTGTCATCCGATATCTTCGTATATGACGTAGAGAAACACGAACTGATTGTCGACACGCTGCTTTCCACGAAACTATATTCCGAAAACTCGCCGGTATTCTCGGCTGACGGGCGCACCCTGTACTACATTACATCCCTACAACAAGACTATCCCCTTTACTATAAGGACCAGAAATACAATCTCTGCCGCATAGCCTTCGACCCTGCCACCGGCCGCTATGGCGAAAAGGCGGACACCATATACAATGCCGTGAGCGAGGGCAAGAGCGTCACCTGGCCACGACCTTCCTACGATGGTCGTTACATTATGTTCACCAAGATGGATTATGGCTATTTCTCCATCTGGCACAAGGAGAGCGACCTCTACCTGCTTGACCTCAACACCATGAAGTCATGGCCGTTGAAGGAGGCCAACAGTAGCGATGCTGACAGTTTCCATAACTGGAGCATTGGTTCACACTGGTTTGTATTCACCAGCCGACGCATCGACGGCCTCTACTCTCATCTATACCTCTCATGCGTCGACGAAAAAGGACAGGCCACCAAGGCTTTCCTCCTGCCACAAAAAAATCCTATGGACTACTACACCTCGTCGATATATTCTTTCAACACACCCGACTTCACCTCAGCTCCTGTTGAAATAGACAATCGTGAGGTGGGAGCATCAATACTATCTGAAAAAAGAACAGAAACAAAAGTACGGTAACAGTCATGAAAAAGGTCATATTTCCAATTTTATCTCTATTGCTCATTATCTCTTGCGAGAAATATCCGTTGGACAGCAACTCGTTTGAGCCAGATGCAAACCTCTTTGTAAACACCTCGCTTTCAAGCCAAGCTCCTTTGTCAAGGGCACAAAGGCCATTAAGCGAGCTATGTACGAAAATCAGCTTTGCACTATATAAAGATGGCGAACGCTTAAAATCAATATCACAGTCGGCTGGCGATAATGGTTTCGGAAGCATTGCGGTAAAAATCCTGCCCGGCACTTATACACTGCTCATTGTGGGACATTCCACTGCATCCAACGCCACGACCACCGACATTCAGAAAATAAATTTCTCTGGAAAGGTGAGCGACACTTTTGTCTACAGCGAGGAAATTGAAATAGGAGAAGAACCACTTACTATAAACGCCAAAGCAGTGAGAAATGTTGCAATGTTTCAACTGAACATTACCGACGACATACCCAAAGAAGTGACACGCCTGAAGTTTTACTACACCGGAGGTTCGTCAAGCTTTGACGCAACGACAAAGGCCGGAAGCGTAAACAGTAGGCAGACGGAATATCGTGATGTCAATCCTACCCAAAAGACTTATGAAATATTCACATTCCCACACAACACTGGCGACGACAAACTGAAAATCACCATTTCGGCACTCGACGACGCAGACAATGTTATAGCCGAACGCATATTGAGCGATGTTGGTATCGAGACCGGCATCATCACACAATGCTCCCTGGCATTGTTTGATGGTTCGGAAGGTGGCAACAGTCAGCAGGTTAACATCACCATTACGGCCGACGACGAATGGAAAGGGGTAATAGAATATATCCCAAACTAACATCTTTAGCTTATGAACGCGAAATTACAGAGATTCATTCCATACATAATTGTACTTGTAACTATTCAAGTATGGGCTTTCTTCCAGTTCTCATATCCCTACTCCTTCTACTACAAGGAGCAAAACCAGTTGTTTCTTCTGTCGGCCGACTATGTATCCACATACTTCGATAAACCGGCATGGGCAGCATGTCTTGCAGGCGATTACGTCACGCAGTATTTCTACTATATGTATGCAGGGGCAGCCATCCTCGCTGTGCTCATTCTATTACTTGGCCTTACCACTTTTGCCTCCCTCCGTCTTTCAAGGGTCAATCGTTGGGTGGCACTGACAATATCCATTGCCATAATGGCAGCAGAGACTTCGTTCAACTTCAACCACGACTTCCGTCTCTCGTCGATGCTATGTGTACAAGGCGGCATCCTCGTCTTCCTCATCCATGGACTTGTTCTTAACCGACCGCTCGTTTTCCGCATCGTCTCCATAGCGTTATTAGGCGTTACCTGCCTATGGATGTTCAGTTTTGGCATTGTCGCTTTCGTTGCGCTCGTAACCATATCGGAAATTATGTTGTCAATAAGAAAAGCCGGTAATAGATGCTGTTCTGTGATACATGCTTTAATATTCATTGTTACAGGCATTGTGTTAGTTTGCTTAACCGACACATATCCTGGAGTAGGTTCATTCAGCCGTCCGCAACAAGACCTTAAAGACTATCTCGAAATAGAAAACCTCTATTATTTCGGACGCTACGATGAACTTATAGAAAAGGTGAAGAGCATGCCAAAGCCAACGGAAGAAGCATCGTTCTATTACTATCTCGTAAAGGCTAAACGCGGCGAACTGGCACACACGCTACGCAGTGTCAACCCCGTCAATCTCGGTACACTATATCAGATAGGACCAAAATCCACTAATATCGAGATAAAGATGGTAGGCGAACTGTATTTCGCACTAGGCGACATGACACTTGCAGAGCGTGAGGCATTACTCTCGTGTGTATTCTCCCACAACAACCGTAATGTAAGGATGATAAAGCGGCTTGCAGAAGCCAACCTCGTGGCCGGCGACCATCCTGCCGCCATGAAATACCTCCGTCTTCTGGATAAGACCATCGCATACAGGAAATGGGCGACAGCAAATCGTCCAGGCAAACTCAATCCAAAATTGGCCGACTTAAAACGTTATGCCATAAAGCACGACACAATACGAGTAGGTACCAACTGCCGCGACATACTCGAAAACCTACTCAAATCAAACCCTAGAAACCGCATGGCCCTCGACTACCTTCTCTGCACCGACTATTTAGTAGGTGCACGGGATATGTTCATAAACGACATAAACAAATACTATATCCCGCAATACGGACAACCTGTAGAACCCATGTATCGGGAACTGTATAAAATGAAGAATGAAGAGTGAAGAATGAAGAATGAAGAGTGAAAAATGAAGAATCTATTTAATATCATAGCAGCTTTGATGCTGCTCACAGGCTGCGACAACAGGGTGGAGGTGGCTGTTGACTGCGACGCACCCATCTACCCCGACTATTCCGACGTAACAATCCCAGTTAACATCGCACCATTGAACTTTCTCGTGCGCAACGACCTTGCCAAAGACGTGAGGGTGTATGTAGAAGGTGAACTAATGGCGGACAACAGCGGCAACGGAGTGACATTCGATCTCGACGAATGGCACAGGATGCTTACACGATACTGCGGGAAGACGGTTACAGTAAATGTGCACGTAGGACAAGAAAACGAATGGTTAGAGTATAAGCCTTTCAAATGGACTATTGTGCCAGACAGCATCGATCCATTCCTCACATACCGCCTCATAGAACCAGACTATGAGGTGTTCAACAATCTTCAGCTGCAACAGCGGTGTGTGGAAGATTTTTCCACTACAAACTTCTGCGACTATGAGCATGTCGGAAACCGGTGCATGAACTGCCATACTTACAGCCATCACAACGCAAACCTTTCTATGATGTACGTACGTGGCGAGGGAGGTGGTGCCGTACTTAATCGTAATGGTGAACTTTCATTGCTCGACATAAAAACAGAAGACATGCCCTCTAGCAGCGTATACTTCTCTTTCCATCCCGACGGCAGACACATTGTGTTCTCCGCCAACAAGATTATTCCCGCATTCCATGCGGCAGGAAGCAAACGCCTTGAGGTGTTCGACACTGAGTCAGACGTGTATGTGGCAGACATAGTCGACCATACCATTTTTTCATGTTCTGAGTTATGCGACTCCTCCTCACTGGAAACCTTCCCAACTTTCTCGCCAGACGGACGAGACATATACTTCTGTACTGCCAGGAATCCTTTCATCAAGTCGTCAACAATACCCGATGCCGAGACAGCCATAAAAAGCCTGCAATACAACCTTTGCCGCATCAGCTTCGATGCAGACTCATCATCGTTCGGCACAAAAGTAGATACACTACAGGAAGCTGGGACATCAGTGTGTCATCCACGTGTGTCGCCTGATGGGAAACATCTGCTTTACACGATTCAAGACTACGGCACATTCCCTATATGGCATCGTGAGTCAGACCTCCGTATGCTTGACCTTCAGAGCATGAAAGTTGACAGTCTGAAAATAGTAAACAGCAACATGTCAGACACATACCATAGTTGGTCGTCAAATAGCCGATGGTTTGTATTTGCCAGCAAGCGCGACGACGGACTCTATGGCAAGCCATACTTCTGCTATGTTGACCACTCAGGCAAGGCTCATAAACCTTTTGTGCTCCCACAGCAGTCACCATACTTCTACGACAACTGCCTGAAATCGTTCAATGCACCAGAACTCGGCTCCGCCCCTCTTCCCTTCTCAGCCTCAGATGTACGTCAGTTATTCAAGACAGCAAAGAAGGAAGGATTTGTAAAAGAGGAATGATGAGGACGGATTGAATTAACATTTTTTTTGTGCCTTTCATGCAAGATTCCAACATTCTCGTTATTTTATTGACGTAAACAATAAAAACAAAAGGAGAAAAACATGAAAAGAATAAAGACATTCATCTTTGCCATGATGGCACTCACAACAGTAGCTCTCACATTCCAGTCTTGTCTCGACGACGACGACAACTACCTCTGCATCGATACGGACACGAGCTATGGTGTGGTTACACTGAAACCCACAGCCATTGGAAATCACGAATGGTTCATCCAGCTCAGCGACTCAAGTATAGTCACCTGTTCGAACATCAAGAAGTTCCCTTACGACAACAAAAAGGAATACAGGGCATACATCTACTTCAAGTTCGACTCAGAACCCTCGTTGGCAGCAACGATCAACTCCATCACCGTCACACGCATCGACACAATTCTCACTATGCAGCTCGCCCCAAATCTTGAGTCTGTAGAGGCGAACAACAAGGCCTACGGTAACGACCCTGTGGAAATAGTGAAAAGCCCGCTCGAGACATTAGCTGAAGACGGTTATATGAACATACGCTTCCGCACCAACTGGACTCAAGGCAGCCAGCACCGCGTAAACCTCGTGAGAGTAGCTGACGAAGACGGACTCGCCACTTTCCAGTTCCACCACGATGCAAACGGAATCATCAGTGGAACACCGGGCGATGGTATGGTATCGTTCTATCTTGACCTTGAGAAAGACATCGACAGAACACCACGCGACATTAAAATAAAATGGAAATCGTTCTCTGGCGACAAATCACAAACATTTAAATACATACCGAGAAACGAGTGATGAACATATTCGGACAACACAGTGAAGAAGACATTGCAAAAGGCATTCGCAAGGGCGATAACCGGGCGATGCGCCACTTCTATGCCCAATATGGAGGGCTCCTCGCTGCTGCTTGTTCGAGATATGTAAACAACGACGATGATGTGAAAGACCTTATGCAAGACGCAATGGTCAACATCATTCAAAACATCGACAACTTCACATACAAGGGGGAAGGCTCACTGAGAGCTTGGGCCACGAGAATCGTCGTGAACCAGGCTCTCAATTTCGTCAAGTCACAGAAACGGTTTCACGACACTTTTGCCGACAAAGACCTCGGCAACTTGTCATTGGCTGATAATGAAGAGCCAGACATCAGCGACGTCCCAGCCGAGGTAATACATCGCTTGATCAGCCAATTGCCTGACGGCTACCGCACCGTGTTAAACCTCTTTGCCATAGAGGGCAAAAGCCACAAGGAGATAGCTGCCCTACTCGGAATAAAGGCCGACACTTCTGCCTCCCAGTTCTTCAGGGCAAAAAACATCTTAGCAAAACAAATTGAAAATTATAAACGTAATAAAAACCACAACTGATCATGACAGACAAATTTTCAAAACAAATAAAACAGAAGATGGAAGGATTTGAAAAACCTGCCCCAGAACTGTCGTGGTCTGAAATCGACAGTCTGCTAGAAAAAAGAGCTGCCATATCAAGACCTTCCACTACACACCTGTGGACAAAACGTATTGTTGCAGCAGCTGCTGTAGCACTGATAGCCATTAGTGGAGGCAAATTCCTGTTCGACAAGATGATACAAGAAACATCACATGACGAAGCAGTTCCTCTCACTACCTCTGTCAGACTGTCTTCTCCAACACTTCAAACTACCCAAACACATAAACCCATAAAAACGCCTCAAGCCGTTAAAACTCCTCAAGTTATCCAGGCTAAACACGAGGACCACATAGCAATCGCCACAAAAGTGGAAACAGTAGAGAACAAGCAAGAAGAAACACATCTTGTTGACAAACCACAGGAAAAGAAAACAATAGCAAGGAAAAATAATTCCAACAGCAAAAACTACGATCTGTTCGCACAAACGGCGAACTTGAGTGATAACAAAAAAAAGAAAACACGCTCACCAGGCTTTCAGGCAGACATCCATGCACAAGGCCTACTTGCCTATGCCGATAAGGCAAACAAGGGAATGACTGTAATGCACAACTATGCAATGAGCTCAGCACCCGTATATGACAACGGCGAACCACAAATAGAAGGCGCCGTCTATCCACTCTTCTTACAGAAAGCCACACCCGATGTAAAATACAACCACGACATGCCAATACGCCTCGGCGTGAACTTCCGATGTAACATCAGTCCACGTTGGAGCATCACCACGGGAGTTAACTACAGCTACCTCCACTCCACATACACAGTTGAAGGACAAGCAGAAACATTAGGCGACCAAAAGCTCCACTACATCGGCATACCGCTCACCGCCAACTATACAGTTTGGCAAAGCAATCATCTCGCACTATACGTCTCAGCAGGAGTCACTGCAGAGAAACTCTTAAAAGGCAAACGTAGCCTCAGTATCACAGGAAACGACAACGACGACAATAGCGTGACAGAGAAACGCCTGCAGTGGTCGACTCAGGCCGCAGCGGGAGTAGAATACAATATTACGCCGTATGTCGGACTATATCTTGAGCCTGGTGTCACCCACCATTTCGACAATCACTCCTCAGTAGAGAATATCTACAAGGACAAACCATGGAACTTTAGTTTAAACTTCGGGTTCAGGATAAACTTAAAATAAAAAACTACAAAAAAAGACAGAAAAATTTGGAAGTTACGACTATTATACGTAAATTTGCAAGCAAGAAATAATTACACATTATGACAGCTGAAGAAAAAACAAAGATAGAAGAACGTATAGTAGACGTGCTCAAAACTGTCTACGACCCAGAAATACCCGTAAACATCTACGACCTCGGCCTCATATATAAGGTCGACGTAAAGGACAGCGGCGACGTGGAGCTCGACATGACCTTCACAGCTCCATCGTGCCCCGCAGCTGACTTTATCCTCGAGGACGTCAGGCAAAAGGTCGATAGTCTTGAAGGCGTCAAAAGCGCCACTGTAAACCTTGTCTTCGAACCCACATGGGACCAGAGCATGATGACAGAAGAGGCTCGTGTGGAACTCGGTTTCGAATAAGCCCTATCCCAACGCTTATGAAAAACGTTTATTTTCTCTCCGACGCACACCTTGGCTCACTCGCCATCGACCATAGCCGCATGCACGAGCGCCGACTGGTGCGCTTCCTCGACAGCATCAAGCACAAGGCTGCCGCAATATATCTCCTCGGCGACATGTTCGACTTCTGGTACGAATATAAATATGTCGTGCCACGGGGTTACACACGCTTTCTCGGCAAACTATCAGAACTCACAGACCTGGGTGTCGAGATACACTATTTCACCGGCAACCACGATATCTGGGCCTACAACTACCTTGAGCAGGAGTGCGGTGTGATACTCCACAAAAAGCCGCTCACCACCGAGATCTACGGCAAAGTGTTCTTCCTCGCCCATGGCGACGGACTTGGCGACCCAGACAAGAAATTCAAACTCCTGCGTGCCCTGTTCCATAATCGCTTCTGTCAAATCATGTTCTCTGCAATACATCCCCGCTGGAGCCAGTGGCTCGGAATGACATGGGCAAAGCATAGCAGGCTAAAAAGGAAAAACAACGAAGAACCGGCATACATGGGTGAGTCGCGCGAGCACCTCGTACTATTCACAAAGAAATACATACAATATCATTCCAACGTTGACTATTTCATTTATGGACACCGACATATCGAAGTAGACCTGCAGCTCACCAAGAAAGCCCGCCTCATGATACTCGGCGACTGGATTACCCAGTTCTCATACGTAGTATTCGACGGAAATCACATCTTCATGAGCGAATACATAGAAGGAGAAAGCCTGCCATAAAAACGCCTGTTACACCTAAGCCAAAAACATAAAATATGCAACCTGTAAAACGAAATATAGACATCCGACAAATCCTCCTTACGTTGTCAATAACATTGGCGGCAGCACTCACCATGGGATGTAACGGCAAGCAAACAAGCGAAGAGACAAGCAGCGACAGTACACACACAAGAAAATACATAGTACAGATACATACAAAGCAACCAAACCTCGCACTGCGTATACTCGACACTATGGAGACAAGAAAGGAAATGGAATCATACAATGCCGACTACATCCGTATGGCTATTTACCACAATGTACTGAGCCAACGCCGCCTATCACGTTTCCATTGCCTAAGAGCTGTCAACAACCCTGATTTCAAGAAGAAAAACAAAGAAGACTATTGCGACGCCTTGCGCATGCTGGCAGAGTTGGATTACAAGGAAAGCCGCTATTCCAGCAGCCTTAATTACGCAAAGAAGGCAACAGATGAGGCAAGAAAGCGAGGAAATCGCCAATTAGAGAACAAAATGATGCACTGCGTCGGACGTAACACTGTGAAAATCGGTAACCCGAAAGCAGGCTACGAAATGATGTGGAAGGCAACGGAAAACTCAGAAAAAATCTTTGATGAAAATCCGGACATGTATACCGCCGACGAAGTGATATTCAGTTTTGCCACCATATTGGAGATGATGCTGAAGGAAGGAAAGGCAAGTGATGCCATACCACACATTCACGAAATGACAAGACGAATGGAAAAAGTGGAAAAAAGCGGTTTGCTTCCTGAATATTACATGGACACAAGAAAAGCATCTATCTATGCCATAATAATGAATATATATGACAAGGTAGGGGATATCAAGTCTGCCGAGAAATATAAGAAAGAGTTTGAAAAGACAAATATTGGAAAGAGCGAGACGGGGAAAATAAATCTCGTCACACACTATCTCACCTCAAAACAGTACTCCCAATTGCTAAAGACAACGCAAGCCATGCGCGAAAGAATCAGAGTGCAAATGCAAGACTCCATTACCTCAGAATATCTCACCAACATACTTGTAAATGAGTTCGAGGCATACAAAGCCATGGGAAACGAGCGAATGGCACGACTTACGGCAGAGGCCATGTTAACCATCAGGGACTCCATCGACAAGCGTACACAGGAAAACGATGTGATGCAGTTGGCAAAGATATACGAAACACAGGAAAAAGACCTAAAACTCGCCGACCAGGACAGGCTACTCGCTCGACAAAAGCTGATAATGTACGCCTTCATAGGCCTTCTGATAATTGCTGCCGTAACTATCGCCTTAATGATATACTACAACAAGAAAATAAACAGAAGAAGCAAGGCTGCAGTGGCCACAATATCACAACTCGTTGAGCAACAGGACGAACTCTCGAAACTTAGACCCAACAACATCACCGACGGCAACACCGACAACTTCGTAAAGGAAATAAGCATGAACCAGTCTGTAAATATGCTCAAGAGAGATGACTGCAACAGCATTGAGGAAGTGGCCAAACGATGTGGCTTCAAGGACGAAAAGACATTCACAAGGCTCTTTGAAAGTCATTATGGACTCACTCCAAGCGAGTATATGCACTGGAATAAACTTGCAAACAAGAAGAAAGACAATTCCTCCGACATGAAGACTTCATTCATCCGAAACATGTCGCACGAAATAAGAACCCCACTCAACCAAATATCAGGTTTCGTACAGCTGCTCACAGACCCGAATGTCAAGGTTGAGGACAGCCAGAAGAAGGAATTCAACGACATCATCGTCGACCAGACCCGCCACATGACAAAGATGCTCAACGACCTCATAGAGATATCCGAATACGAATCCGACAAAAGCAGGCTTCCCACAAGCGACATCACGGTAAACTCCATCTTCACATCCGTAATGGAGCTCCATGCCGAGGCAAAGCCAGGTGTACAACTCATCTATGAGACCGTGGACGACAACATTGTCATTACGTCAAACCACGACGCTATAGTAAGAATCCTTTCATGCCTTGTCGACAACGCCATAAAGAACACCGACTCAGGCTTCGTCAAAGTTGCCTTCTCCCCCGCTTCGTCAGGCGGAGTATTCAGCGTGACCGATACAGGCCGTGGTGTACCGACAGACAAGGCGGAAACCATCTTTGAACGTTTCTACAAGCTCGACAGCTTCACCCCCGGCGTAGGTCTTGGTCTCACGCTTTCAAGAGCCATAGCCAAGCGTATCGGCGCCCGAGTGTCACTCGACACCAACTATAATGCCGGTGCCCGTTTCACCATAGAATTATAAAATCCATAAAAATCAATGAACATAGAATCCATCCGCGACTATTGCCTGTCGCTTCCTGCCACCTCAGAATACTTCCCATTTGACGAGACCACCCTTGCCTTTCGTGTAGCCGACAAGATATTTGCCATGATTGACCTTGACAACACTGAGTGGTTTGTACTCAAATGCGACCCCGACTATGCCGTGGAACTCCGTGAATCGCATGCAGAAATCACACCTGCATGGCACATGAACAAAAAACACTGGAACCAGCTCAACCTCTACGGCACCTTACCCGACTCCCTCATCCAGTCGCTTATACGCCACAGCTACGACCTTGTAGTGAAAAAGCTACCCAAAAAAACAAAAGAGATGATCATAAAATCCTCAAGCAAATAACGCTTAAGACCACTTCTAAAGCAAAGAACGAAGTCTTTTCTATCGTTGGCGGGGAGGTCAGACACCAACATTAATACTTCGGTCGCAAAAAATCCCCCTCTCCCAAGAGTAAAATTGGCATGGGAGAGGGGGCATTTTCTTATGAGGTAATTAAAGAAGGTTCATGGTGTCGGTGGCGATCATCAATTCCTCATCGGTAGGGATGATGCACACGGTGACCTTGGAGTCTGGAGTGGATATGACTTTCTCTACGCCACGCAAGCCCTTGTTGAGTTCCTTGTCGATTTTAACACCGAGGAATTCTAGACCCTCGCACGATTCCTGACGTGTGCTCCACTGATTCTCGCCCACACCAGCTGTGAACACGATGATGTCTACACCACCCATGGCGGCAGCGTATGCGCCGATGTACTTCTTTATGCGGTAGTTGTACATCTGCATGGCCAGCACAGCCTTTGGCTCGCCCTTCTCGCAGGCAGCCTCCACTTCGCGCATGTCGGAAGATAGCTCAGTGATGCCGAGCACGCCGCTCTTCTTGTTGAGCAGGTCGGAGATGCCGTCGGCATCGAGGTTGAGCTTCTTCTGGAGGAATGCCACTGCACCGCCGTCGATGTCGCCCGAACGAGTACCCATCATCACGCCTTCCAGCGGTGTGAGACCCATTGAGGTGTCAACACACTTTCCGCCGTCCACGGCAGCGATGGAAGCACCATTGCCAATGTGGCAGGTAATGATTTTCTTGTCTTCGGGGTTAACACCGAGGAAATCGCACACGCGCTGTGCCACATAGCGGTGGCTGGTGCCGTGGAATCCGTAGCGGCGTATGGCATACTTCTCATACAGTTCGTATGGCACAGCATACATGTAGGCATAGTCGGGCATAGTCTGGTGGAAAGCAGTGTCGAACACGCCTACCTGAGGCAGTCCAGGCATGAGTTCCGACACGGCGTTCACGCCCTTGAGGTTTGCGGGGTTGTGTAGTGGAGCTAGGTCGCTGCACTCCTCAAACACCTTGAGTACTTCTTCATTAAGCAGTACGCTCTTGTTGAACTTCTCTCCGCCATGAACCATGCGGTGTCCCACTGCGTCTATTTCCTTCAGGTCTTTGATTACTCCGATTTCAGGGTCGGTGAGCAGTGAGAAGATAAACTTCACACCTTCTGTATGCTCAGGGATATCGTGCATTATCTGCTTCTTTTCCCCGTTAGCCATTTTCACTTTGACGAAAGCACCGTCGAGACCCACTCTCTCTGCACCTCCGGAAGTCATCACTTCCTTGGTATCCATGTTGTAGAGCGCATACTTAATAGATGAGCTTCCACAGTTTAAAACTAATATTTTCATTGCGGTTTAAAATGAAGAATGAAGAATGAAGAATGAAGAATGGCTGCGCGAACCGAAGGCAGAGCCGAGCTCGAGCTATGCTGAGGTGAAACCAGCCATTCTTCATTCTTCATTCCACATTCATTTTTTTATTATTGTTTATTGTATTCTTTTTTATTGTTTTTATGGAAGAGACCAACAAGGCGATGATTTCGCTGCAATCTTTAGCCATACTGTCAAATTGAGTTTCTGACAAGTATCCTGTATCCTTTAGAAGATTTAGCCAGTTGATAGTCTCATTAGCCTCTTTCAATGCAATGGTTAGCTTTGAAGCAAAATCCTGGGGGCTTTGAGCGAATTCTGATTCATGAACATTAGCGGAGATAGAAGTGCCAGAACGTAATATCTGATTATATATTGAGGCAAGTCGCCAATCGTTGTCTGATAAATGCAGGAACATTTTCACAATCCTCACTGCAAAATCATAACTTTTGATGTGGAGTGGAGATTCTTCCCTCTTGTAATTATATTTTCTATCGTTCATAGCATAAAAGATGAGTTCCTATTCTTCATTCTTCACTTATTATTCTTCATTCTTCATTCTTCACTCTTCATTTATTCTATTTCTTTGCATCCATTGCCTGACAAGCAGTGATGGCCACCATCTTGTATATGTCATCGACAGAGCATCCGCGGCTCAGGTCGTTTACCGGACGAGCTATTCCTTGAAGGATAGGACCGAGGGCTGTGGCACCTCCAAGACGTTCAACGAGCTTGTAAGAGATGTTGCCCACTTCGAGACATGGCACAACCAGTACGTTAGCACGACCGGCAATCTTACTACCAGGAGCCTTCTTCTCGCCCACGGAGGGCACGAGAGAAGCGTCAGCCTGAAGCTCACCGTCAATCTGCAGTTCAGGATCCATTTCCTTTGCCAAGCGAGTGGCCTCAACAACCTTGTCAACCACCTCGTGGCTTGCGCTACCCTTCGTGGAGAAACTCAGCATTGCCACACGCGGCTCCTCAAATCCAGCCACACTCTTGGCAGTCTGAGCTGTGCAGACTGCAATCTGAGCCAGCTGACTTGCATCAGGCATTGGTGTTACGGCTACGTCGCCCATCACAAGTATACCTTCCTCACCATATTGAGGTTTGTCGGTGATAAGAAGCATGGCACCGCTAACACAAGAGATGCCAGGAGCACACTTGATAATCTGTAGGGCAGGACGGAGTGTGTCGCCCGTGGTGCTCAGAGCACCGCTTATCTGACCGTCGGCACCTTCAGTCTTGATAATCATACATCCGAGGTAGAGAGGATTCTTCACCAGTTCGCGAGCCTTCTCAATCGTCATTCCTTTCTTCTTGCGAAGCTCGGTGAGCAGTTGGGCATACTCCTCCGACTTTGGATTGTTTTCTGGATCGATAAGTGTTGCCTTGTCGATATTTGTCAGGCCCCACTGCTTTGCCAGCGAATGAATCTCATCTGGATTACCAATGAGTATAAGGTCTGCCACGTCATCTGCCAACACGCGGTCGGCAGCTCTCAATGTGCGCTCCTCGGTAGCTTCCGGAAGCACGATGCGCTGTTTGTTGCTCTTAGCGCGTTCAATGATTTTTTCTACTAAATTCATAGTTGTTTTTTATGTAGTTCTGAAATTTGTTTCTGGCTTTATGAGATGGTAGTTTTGTCAACTCCACTTTACAATTTGCAAAAGTAATGAAAATATTTGGAATAGTTGGTATTTCATCTGCTTTTTTTTATTAAAATGTGATTTTTTTCTTTGGATATTACCACTTTTTACTGTAACTTTGCAGTCGGAATAAGTACATTAATAAATATATAAGCAAATTATGGCAAAAAAAGCATTACTCATGATTCTCGATGGATGGGGAATCGGAAAACACGGAAATGGTGACGTGATCTACAATACACCAACACCTTATCTTGACTATCTTACAGCTATCAGCTCTCACTCTGAACTTCAGGCATCAGGCGAAAACGTGGGTCTGCCCGACGGTCAGATGGGAAACTCTGAAGTAGGACACCTCAATATCGGAGCAGGACGAGTGGTTTATCAGGACCTCGTAAAAATCAACCGAGCTTGCAAAGACGGCTCAATAATGGACAACCCTGGAATAAAGGCAGCTTACGGCTATGCAAAGGAGAACGGCAAACGACTTCACCTCATGGGACTTACCTCAGACGGAGGTGTACACTCATCTCTCGACCACCTCTTTAAGCTTGTGGAAATAGGCAAAGAGTATGGACTGACACAAACCTTCGTACACTGCTTTATGGACGGACGCGACACCGACCCAAAGAGCGGTGTAGGATTCATCAAGCAGCTCGCCGAGGTGTGTGAGAAAAACGACGCTCACATTGCATCTATCATAGGACGATTCTATGCCATGGACCGCGACAAGCGTTGGAACCGTGTAAAAGAGGCTTACGACCTGCTAGTAGAAGGAAAGGGAAAACAAGCAGAATGTATGGTGAAGGCAATGGAGGAAAGCTACGAGGAAGGTGTGACCGACGAGTTTATCAAGCCTATCAACAACGCAAATATTGACGGTACGATACAAGAAGGCGACGTCGTTATATTCATCAACTTCCGAAACGACCGTGCAAAAGAGCTCACACAGGTGCTCACACAGCAAGACATGCCAGAGGAAGGCATGAAGACCATTCCTGGGCTGCAATACTACTGCATGACTCCATACGACGCTTCGTTCACCGGAGTGAACATTCTCTTCCCCAAAGAGAACGTGGGGAACACCCTCGGCGAATATCTCAGTTCAAAGGGTAAAAAACAGCTTCACACAGCAGAGACTGAAAAATACGCTCACGTGACATTCTTCTTCAACGGCGGACGAGAGGCTCCATTCGAAGGCGAAGACAGAATCCTCGTTCCTTCTCCAAAGGTGGCTACATACGACCTCAAACCTGAGATGTCGGCATACGAGGTGAAAGACAAGCTCGTTGGTGCCATCAACACCCAGGAGTATGACTTCATCGTGGTAAACTTCGCAAATGGCGACATGGTAGGACACACTGGAGTATACAATGCAATAGCCAAGGCCGTACATGCAGTGGACAACTGCGTACGCGACGTAATAGAGGCTGCAAAGGCAAACGATTATGAGGCAATCATCATTGCCGACCATGGTAATGCCGACAATGCCATCAATGAAGACGGCACTCCAAACACTGCCCACTCTCTCAATCCAGTTCCATTCATATACGTGACCGACAACAACTCGGCAACAGTAAAGAACGGACGCCTTGCCGACGTGGCTCCATCTATACTCCACATCATGGGACTTGAGCAACCGGCTGACATGACTGGTGAGAACTTGATCTGTGATAATAAGTAGAAAGAATTGTTAGCAGTAAAGGAGATATGGAGTTTAGGAGTTAAGACAAATGTCCAAGCCAAGAATACTTTGCGCTCATAACTATTGTCTTAACCCCTGAACTCCTTAACTCCTAAAAGCCCCCTTTAACTCCTGAAAAAATCCCCTCCCCCATTACGTAATTTTGATATTTTTAATTTGAAGACATTTGAAGAATTGGGTGTAAGCGAAGAGATTCGCCGAGCCATCGAGGAATTGGGATTTGAAACCCCAATGCCTGTACAAGAGGAAGTAATACCCTATTTACTTGGAAGCCGTAACGACGTTATTGCATTAGCACAGACCGGAACAGGAAAAACAGCTGCATTCGGAATACCTGTGCTACAAAAGATCAATCCTAAAAACAAGGACACACAGGCTTTGGTGCTTAGTCCAACAAGAGAGTTGTGCCTACAAATTGCAGACGACTTGAAAGACTTCTCGAAATACATGAAGGGTGTAAATATCGTAGCAGTTTACGGAGGTACATCGATCGAAAACCAAATTCACGCTCTTAGGCATGGAGCACAGATAATTGTAGCTACCCCTGGAAGACTTATCGACCTGATGCACAGAGGAAAAGCAAAGTTGGAAAACGTGAACAACGTGGTGCTCGACGAGGCTGACGAAATGCTCAATATGGGCTTTGCCGACAGTATAAACGAAATATTCGAAGATCTGCCAGAAGAACGAAACACGCTACTTTTCTCGGCAACCATGAGCAAGGAAATAGAGAAAATAGCAAAGAGCTATCTGAATGAATATAAGGAGATTATAGTGGGTAGCAGAAACGAGGGTGCTGAAAACGTAAACCATATCTACTATCTCGTAAATGCCAAAGACAAGTATCTTGCACTGAAACGTATAGTGGATTTCAACCCAAAGATTTTCGGCATCATCTTCTGTCGTACTAAACTCGACACGCAGGAGATTGCCGACAAACTCATTCACGACGGATACAATGCGGAAAGCTTACACGGAGACCTAAGCCAGCAGCAGAGAGACCTTACAATGCAGAAGTTCAGACAGCATCTCACTCAGCTCCTCGTAGCTACAGACGTGGCTGCAAGAGGACTTGATGTGGATGACCTCACACATGTGATAAACTTCGGACTGCCTGACGACATAGAGAGTTACACCCACCGTAGCGGACGCACTGGACGAGCAGGTAAGAAAGGTACGTCGATATCCATCATACACACACGTGAAAAACACAAGATGAGGGCCATAGAAAAGGAGATAGGGAAGGCCTTTGTAGAAGGGGATATTCCATCGCCAAAGGAGATCTGCAAAAAGCAACTCTACAAGGTGATGGACCAGATTGTGAAAACCGACGTGAACGACGAGGAGATAGACCCGTTTATGAAGGACATAAACCGCTATTTCGAATTCATGGACAAAGGCGACCTCATAAAGAAAATTGTAAGTATGGAGTTCGGAAAGTTTCTTGCATACTATGCCGACGCTCCTGAAATAGAGAAACCTACATCAAGACGGGCAAGGGAGGAGCGTAAAACAAAGAGAAATGACAGAAACTCACAAAGAGGCGATAAGGGACAGACTAAGCGTGGCAAAAAAAAGGCAGAAAAGGGCTACAAACGACTGTTTATCAACCTTGGAAAGAATGACGGATTCTATCCTGGGGAGGTCATGCAGTATATCAACAAGCATGTGAAAGGAAGGCAAGACGTGGGACACATAGACCTTCTTGACAAATTCTCGTATATAGAAGTGCCTGAAAAAGACGCCGCCAAGGTAATGAAAGCTCTCGACGGAACAGTGTACAAAGGACGAGAAGTTCGTTGTAACGATGCCGACGAGAAAGGTCACGGTCGAAAGGTTAACAACGATAATGGCGACTGGCGCCAGTTCTTTAAGAACAACAATGTAAAGTTCAAGGACGACGAACCTGACTTCAGCGAAGAAGGATGGGCTATGAGAAAACCAAGGAAGAAGTAGGGTTATGATATTTTTAACATTTCGCAAAGTGCTTGTAAATAAGGACTTTGCGATTTGTTTTTTTTATACGCTTTAAGAAATAACAAAAAAAAGTGGGGAAAAGTGGGGAAATGTGGGGGAAAATGATTATCTTTGCAAGCGAATTCAATATATAAAAGGTGTACACATGCGTTTTATAGGTAAGACAGAAGCAAAACTCGACAGCAAGGGACGTGTGTTCCTTCCTGCTACTTTCCGCAAGGAACTTCAAGGTTCTACTGCGGATAAACTCGTGTTGCGCAAAGACGTGTTCAGCGACTGTCTTGTACTTTACACAGACGATGTATGGAATAACCAAATGGAAACGCTTAGAAACAAACTCAACCGCTGGAACAAGGCCCACCAGCAGGTGTTTAGGCAGTTTGTTGCTGAAGCCGAAATAGTTCAGCTCGACGCAAGCGGAAGAATACTGTTGCCAAAGCGATGCATGCAGTCGGTAAATATTGACCAGAATGTAATATTTATAGGCATGGGCGACACCATTGAGATATGGCCTAAGCCAGAAGAGCCAACAGCATTTCTGGACGACAACACCTTCAGCTACGCCATTGAGAGCCTTATGGCTGAAGACAAAAGACAAACAAAGGAAAACGACCAAAAGGAGATGGAGGAGTGACAATGACAGAAGAAAGAGATTTTGTATATCACAAACCAGTACTGCTGAAGGAAAGTGTTGACGGACTTGACATCAAAGAAGGAGGAGTGTATGTCGACGTGACATTCGGCGGAGGTGGCCATAGCCGCGAAATACTCTCAAGACTTGACACAAAGGCACGACTGTTCAGTTTCGACCAAGATGCCGATGCGGAAAACAATATTGTGGACGACGACAGGTTTACATTCGTAAGAAGCAATTTCAGGTATCTGAAAAACTGGATGAGATATTACGGCATTGAACATATTGACGGGCTGCTTGCCGACTTAGGAGTGTCGAGCCACCATTTCGATGACGAAACACGTGGATTCTCGTTCCGATTCGATGCACCAGTGGACATGAGGATGAACAAACGAGCGGGACAAACAGCCGCCGACGTGCTGAACAAATACGAAGAAGAAAAACTTGCCGACATTTTCTACATCTACGGAGAATTAAAGAACGCACGGAAAATAGCTTCGGTTGTGGTAAAGGCGAGAGTTGCAAAACCAATAATGACGACATCAGACCTACTTGAAATAGTAGAACCACTGATGCCGAAAGACAGGCAGAAGAAAGACCTCGCAAAGCTATTCCAAGCATTGAGAATAGAAGTAAACAAGGAAATGGAAGCTCTGAAGGAAATGCTTGCCGCAGCCGTGGAACTGCTAAAGCCAGGAGGAAGACTCTCGGTAATCACATATCACTCGCTTGAAGACCGTATGGTGAAAAACGTGATGAAGACAGGAAACGCTGAGGGACGAACGGAAAAAGATTTCTATGGAAGGTCGACATCGCAAATGAAACAACTGCAAGGAAAACCAATAGTGCCAACGGCACAAGAGCAAGAGGAAAACCCAAGAAGCAGAAGCGCAAAACTGAGAGTGGCAGAAAAACTCAACTGATAATTATCGGAAGTGTGATATGAACGAAAAAAAGAATGATATAAAGGAAGCTGAAGTCAACAACAAAGGCAAGGCTGATAAAAACAACATAAAGGAGGATGCTGCAGAAAAAACGTCGGCTTTCGAGCGACTGCGACAAAGCGTAAGCGAGGAAGACGAGATTCCTGCATCATCGATGACCCTGAGAACAATACTTGGAGGCGATATCCTCTATGCTGAAGTGTTGAGAAAGCAATTGCTGACAATTACAATAATAGTATTTTTCGCCATCATATATATTGCATTCAGATACCAATGCCAGCAAGACATGATAACCATCGACAAACTCGAGGTTAGGCTGAAGGATGCAAAATATAAGGCACTGTCGAGCTCAAGCACTCTCACTGAACGATGCAGGGAAAGCCATGTGCTCGAATTACTAAAGAGCAACAAGGACAGCTTGCTAAAAGTGTCAGAACAACCGCCTTATATAATAAATATTCCAGACAATGAGTAAGTTTGACAATGATAAGGTGATGCCGCGATATTTCGCCATTGCCGTGGTACTGACTCTGCTTGGAGTTGCCATCATAGGAAAGGCCATGTATATCATGACGGCTAAAAAGGATTATTGGGAAGAAGTGGCGTCAAGGCTTAAAAGAGATAGTGTGGACGTCAGACCAAACAGAGGCAACATCCTAAGCTGCGACGGGCAGCTCATGGCCAGCAGTCTGCCGGAGTTTAAAATGTATATGGACTTCGTGGCTGGTGGTGAGGAGAAAGACTCGCTTTGGGAAGTAAAACTCGACAGCATATGCATGGGACTCAACAAGATATTTCCTTCGAAAAGTGCAAAGGAGTTTAGACAGCATCTGGAAAAGGGACGAAAGAAAAAGTCCAGATATTGGGCTATCTGGCCTAAACGAGTGGACTACAACACGTTTACAGAGGTAAAAAAACTTCCAGTGTTCAACCTTTCAAAATACAAAGGAGGATTCAACTATGAAGAGTTCAACGCCCGACGAAGACCTTTCGGTTCGTTAGCACAACGCACCGTAGGCGACATGTATGGAGCAAAGGATACTGCAAGGTGCGGACTCGAACTGACATACGACTCCATACTAAGAGGCACCAACGGTCTGACACATCGACGCAAGGTGCTAAACCACTGGATGAACATTCCAGTCACACCGCCTATTGATGGCTGCGACATCGTCACCACAATCGACGTGGGTATACAGGACTTGGCAGAAAGGGCTCTCATTGAGGAACTGAAAGACCCACAGGTGAATGGCGATGCGGGAGTGGTGATTGTCATGGATGTACCTACAGGAGACATAAAGGCCATGGTGAACATGACCAAATGTGCCGACGGTGAGTATAGGGAAATCAAGAATCTTGCTGTCAGCAATCTGCTTGAACCAGGGTCTGTATTCAAAACAGCCTCCATCATGGTGGCTCTCGACGACGGAGTGGTGGACACTACTTACAAAGTAGACACGGGATGTGGCATCTGGAAAATGTATGGAAGAGACATGAAAGACCATAATTGGAGAAGAGGTGGCTATCAGGTCATTTCACTTCCACGCTCGCTTGAGGTGAGCTCTAACATAGGTGTAAGCCGAATAATCGACGACCACTACCACAACAACCCCGAGAAGTTTGTTGAGGGAATAAGAAGAATAGGACTGGCCAGCGACCTGCATCTGCCAATTGCAGGCTCTACACCTCCTAGAATTCGCATGCCAAAGAAAAACTCTAGAGGACAGTATGTAAACTGGAGCAAAACGGCACTGGCATGGATGAGCATAGGATATGAAACACAGATACCACCCATCTCTACCGTGACTTTCTACAACGCTATTGCAAACAACGGAAAGATGATGAAACCACGGTTTGTGAAACAGGTGATGAAAAACGGAGAGGTGGTGAAGGAATTTCAACCTGAGGTAATAAAAAACAGCATCTGCAAGCCAAAGACTCTGAAGGAGATGCAAACAATATTGGAACACGTAGTGAGCCAAGGTCTCGGGAAAAAGGCTGGGTCGAAATCGTTTAAGGTGGCTGGAAAAACAGGTACGGCTCAGGTATCTCAGGGTGCAGGAGGATACAAAACTGGAGTGACTCACTACCTGCTTAGCTTTGCAGGATACTTCCCCGCCGACAACCCGATGTACAGCTGCATCGTATGTATACAAAAGTCAGGACTGCCTGCATCTGGAGGTGGTATGAGTGGAGTGGTGTTCCATCATGTGGCAGAAGGAGTGATGGCAAGACATCTCAAACTCAGTGTGGAAGACGCAAGAGACACATCTTCTGTATTTATACCGAACGTAAAAAACGGGAACTTGCTTGCGGCTTCTTACGTGCTGGACAGACTTGGAATAAAAAACAACGCACAGTGGAGCGGCAGTTATTCAAATGGGAATCCTATATGGGGAAAGACTCAAGAACATCCAAAGGAAGTTCTGCTGAAACATGTAAAGACATACTCTAACATCGTGCCTGACGTGAAAGGCATGGGAGCAAGAGACGCCGTATTCATGCTTGAAAGCAGAGGATTGAAGACCACCATCAATGGCTGCGGAAAAGTAGTGGGACAAAGCATAGAACCTGGAACCGTGGTAAAGCGTGGACAGATATGCATATTGACAATGAATTAGTAAAAAAAAGGAGCATAATATGAAACTGAACGAAATTCTAAGCAAAGTGAAGATTCTCGACATCGTAGGAAATAATGATGTCGAGATAACAGGAGTGAACATTGACTCACGCCGCATAGAGAACGGACAC
Source organism: Prevotella sp. P2-180 (assembly GCF_002251435.1). Classification (GTDB taxonomy): domain Bacteria; phylum Bacteroidota; class Bacteroidia; order Bacteroidales; family Bacteroidaceae; genus Prevotella. The sequence continues at coordinate 147,373 of NZ_NPJI01000029.1, read as the reverse complement.
CTCTTTGTCGCTATCAGAGGCACACAGGTGGACGGACATTCGTTTATTCAAAAGGCGATAGACTTGGGAGCAGATGCAATACTCTGCGAACAATTGCCCGAAAATCTAAACGACAACGTGACTTATGTTGTCGTTGAATCGACAGAGGAGGCCGTTGGCCCCGTTGCCACCATGTACTACGGAGACCCTACTTCTAAACTAAAACTCGTGGGCGTGACTGGAACAAATGGAAAAACTACCATCGCCACATTATTATATAATATGTTCCGAAAGTTCGGACATCGTTGCGGACTATTGTCTACCGTATGCAACTATATCGAAGAAGAAGCGATACCAGCCAGTCATACCACTCCTGACCCCATTGAGCTGAACAGAATGCTTGCAAAAATGGTGGAGGCTGGTTGCGAATATGCATTTATGGAATGTTCGAGCCATGCCATTGCACAGAAACGCATTGGAGGACTGAAATTTGCGGGTGGATTGTTTACAAATCTCACCCGCGACCATCTCGACTATCACAAGACATTCGAAAACTACCGCGACGCAAAGAAGGCGTTCTTCGACATGCTGCCAAAAGACGCATTCGCCATAACTAACGCCGACGACAAGAATGGAATGGTGATGGTTCAGAACACCAAGGCTAAGGTGAAGACTTATTCTATACGAACTATGGCAGACTTCAAGGCCCGAATCATAGAATGCCACTTCGAAGGCATGTATCTGGACATCAACTCCCATGAGGTAGGAGTGCAGTTCATTGGAAAGTTTAATGTCAGCAACCTGCTCGCTGTATATGGTGCCGCAGTGATGTTAGGAAAGTCTCCGGAGGATATCCTGGTGATAATGAGCACATTGAAGAGTGTGAGCGGACGTCTTGAACCAATACGCTCGAAAGATGGATATACGGCCATCGTTGACTACGCGCACACTCCGGATGCACTGGAGAATGTGCTGAACGCCATACATGAAGTGTTAGATGGCAAAGGACATGTAATCACGGTCTGTGGTGCTGGAGGAAACAGAGACAAGGGCAAGCGACCTCTGATGGCACAGGAAGCGGTAAGGCAGAGCGACAAGGTGATAATCACAAGCGACAACCCTCGATTCGAAGAGCCACAGGACATAATCAACGACATGCTCGCCGGACTTACCCCTCAGCAACTGAAGAAGGTAATAAGCATTGTTGACAGAAGAGAAGCCATCAAAACAGCATGTATGCTTGCCCAAAAGGGTGACGTGATACTCATTGCCGGAAAAGGCCATGAGGATTATCAGGACGTAAAGGGAGTGAAACATCATTTCGACGACAGGGAAGAAGTGAGGAAAATATTCGCACAATAAACACAAATAAAAGGTAAAGGCAAATGTTATACTATCTGTTTAGATTCCTTGACCAGTTTGGAATTACCGGAGCCCATATATGGTCATACATCTCCTTCAGGTCGCTTCTCGCCCTGATACTCTCGCTAGTCATCTCGGCATGGTTTGGAGAAAAGTTTATCAAATACATGAAGAGAAGAAACATCTCTGAGGTGCAGCGCGACGCAAGCATCGACCCGTTTGGCGTTGAGAAGAAAGGAGTGCCAACCATGGGCGGCATCATCATCATCGTAGCCATTCTCGTGCCAGTCATTCTTCTCGGAAGAATGAGAAATATTTATCTTATTCTCATGATTGTCACAACCTTGTGGTTGGGATTCTTGGGATTTCTCGATGACTATATTAAGATATTCCGTCGCAACAAGGAAGGACTGAAAGGCAAATATAAAATTGTGGGACAGGTGTCGATAGGCCTCATCGTAGGACTGGTGATATACTTCAGTCCTGACGCCGTAATAAGGGAAAACATCTCTGTGGAAAGACAAAATCAGGAACTTGTGGTGAAACACAAGAGCAAGGCTGAAAAGTCTTTGCAAACTACGATTCCATTCATCAAGAACCACAATCTCGACTATTCGAAGATAATGTCGTTCTGCGGGAAATACAAGGAAGAGGCAGGATGGATACTTTTCGTGCTTATGACCATAATAGTAGTCACTGCCGTGTCTAACGGAGCAAATCTCAACGACGGAATGGACGGGATGTGTGCAGGAAACTCAGCAGTCATTGGTGTGGCTTTAGGTATTTTGGCGTATGTGTCGAGTCATATAGAATATGCCTCTTATCTAAATATAATGTATATACCAGGAACAGAGGAACTTGTGGTCTTCTCATGTGCTTTCGTAGGTGCCATGATAGGATTCCTTTGGTATAACGCCTATCCAGCTCAGGTGTTTATGGGCGACACTGGTTCGCTTACCATCGGAGGCATCATCGGTGTGTGTGCCATCATCATACACAAAGAGCTGATGCTGCCAATACTATGCGGTATTTTCTTCGTGGAAAGCCTCAGTGTGATAATTCAAACGCAGTGGTTTAAGATACAAAAAAGAAACGGACGAAGGGTAAGAGTGTTTCGTGCCACTCCAATACACGACAACTTCAGAAAGCTCGACTCTCAGCTCGACTCTACAAGTACATACATATTGAAAAAATGGCCACACCGTCCGTTCCATGAATCAAAAATCACAATAAGATTCTGGATTACGACCATCATTTTGGCCGCATTGACAATCATTACATTGAAGATTAGATAAAAGAAAGATGAAAAGAATAGTTATATTAGGAGCCGCTGAGAGCGGTGCCGGTGCAGCAGTACTGGCAAAGAAACAGGGATTCGACGTGTTTGTGTCAGACATGTCGACAATAAAGGACAAATACAAGACACTGCTCGAGACACACAACATCGAGTGGGAAGAAGGAAAGCATACTGAAGAGAAAATACTCAATGCCGACGAGATAATAAAAAGTCCTGGTATACCAGACACAGCGCCGATGATATGCAAGATAAAGGATAAGGGTATACATATCATCAGCGAGATAGAGTTCGCAGGACGTTATACCGACGCAAAGATGATATGCATCACAGGAAGTAACGGAAAGACAACGACCACGTCGCTCATATATCATATATTCAAAGAAGCTGGCTACGACGCTGGACTGGCAGGAAACATCGGTAAGTCACTGGCCTTGCAAGTGGCTGAAGAACCACACGAGTACTATATCATCGAGCTCAGTTCGTTCCAACTCGACAATATGTACGATTTCCGTGCCGACATCGCTATACTGCTGAACATCACCCCAGATCATCTTGACCGATACGACAACTGCATGCAGAACTATGTAGACGCAAAGATGCGTATCATACAGAATCAGACAGAAAAGGACGCGTTCATTTACTGGAACGACGACCCAATAATAAAGCGCGAACTGGAAAAATACGATATCAAGGCTGTATGCTATCCTTTCTCTGAACTGAAAGAAAAAGGCTCGATAGGATACATTGAAGAAGGTGAATACAAAATAGAAACTCCAATGCCATTCAACATGGAGCAGGAAGAAATGAGCCTCACAGGAAAGCATAATATCTATAACAGTCTTGCGGCTGGCATCGCCTCAGACATCTCTGGAATTAAAAAAGAGGTGATAAGAAAAAGTCTGAGCGACTTCCCCGGTGTGGAGCATCGACTGGAAAAGGTGGCCACTATAAAGGGAGTACACTATGTAAACGACTCTAAGGCTACAAACGTAGACGCTTGCTGGTATGCATTGGAAAGCATGAATACAAAAGTGATACTCATCATAGGAGGAAAGGATAAGGGCAACGACTATAATGCCATTGCCGACTTGGTGAAGGAGAAATGCTCTGGTCTGGTTTATCTCGGGGCAGACAACACAAAGCTGCATAACTTCTTCGACGGATTCGGAATCCCTGTGTGTGACACACACTCCATGAAAGATTGCGTAGAGGCTTGCTACAAGATGGCGAAAACTGGTGAAACGGTACTACTTAGCCCATGCTGCGCCAGCTTCGACCTGTTCAAGAACATGGAAGACCGAGGAGAGCAGTTCAAGACTTTGGTCAGAGCTTTATAACAATAAAACAAGGAAGTAAACAATGAAACGCAAAATAGGCAATCTCTTCAAAGGCGACAAAGTGGTGTGGATGGTGTTTTTCATGCTTTGCATGATAAGCATCGTCGAGGTGTTCAGTGCCTCCAGCAACTTGACCTATGGAAGCAACAATTATATAATGCCTATTATAAAGCACTCGATGACTATCTTTTTGGGACTGTTTGTAGCCATACTCACATTAAACGTTCCATGCAGGTATTTCAAGCTATTTACACCGATACTGATATGCCTTTCATTTTTCACACTTCTCTGGGTGCTTTTTGCTGGTGAGACAATAAATGGAGCCAACAGAGTAGTAGGTTTGGGAGCCTTGACATTCCAACCTTCTGAAATAGCGAAGGGCACAATGGTTCTGGCATCAGCTCAGATACTGAGTGCCATGCAGAACGAACATGGCACAACAGATAAAAACGCCTTCAGGTTCATATTGATCCTGCTGATTCCCATGTCGATTCTTATAGGTAAGGAGAACCTCTCCACAGCAGCATTGCTCTGTCTCGTCATCTATCTCATGATGATCTTAGGACGAGTGCCAATGGTGCAACTGGGGAAATTGCTCGGAGTTGTGACTATCGCCGTGTCCTTGTTCGTTGGAAGCATTATGCTCTTTGGCAAAGACGAAACTACTGATAATCCCAATCTTACCAAGACAGAAGAGATTCAAAAGAATGATGTAGAGAAGGTCGAGTCACAACCCATGAAGCTGCAACGTTTCGGTACATGGAAGAAAAGAATCAAGAAGTTTCTCGACAATAAACCGATAGCGCCCAAGGACTACGACCTTGACAAAGACGCACAGGTGGCTCATGCAAATATCGCCATCGTCTCAAGCAATATTATAGGAAAGGGGCCTGGAAATTCGGTTGAGAGGGATTTCTTGTCACAGGCCTTCTCCGACTTCATATATGCCATCATCATTGAGGAGATGGGCATCGTGGGTGCTACTATTGTAGTGTTCTTGTATATCGTACTGCTCTTCAGGGCGGCAAGGATAGCAAACAGGTGCGAAAACAATTTCCCGGCATTCCTCGTCATGGGACTTGCTTTGCTGCTTGTCATTCAGGCTGTGTTCAACATGATGGTGGCCGTTGGTCTTGTGCCTGTAACAGGACAGCCACTTCCGCTCATCAGCAAAGGTGGCACATCGACAGTAATCAACTGTGTCTACATAGGAATGATTTTGAGCATAAGTAGGTCAGCAAAAAGAAAGACGAAAGAAGTGGCTGCAGATGATTATAACCAAGAAATGGTTATGAAAAACGCTCCGAAAAGCTCAATAATATCAAGCATTTAAAGAAAAAAAAGAAAAAAACTGGAAATAATGGTTGAATAAGGCCAAAAAAATGTATCTTTGCGGTCTTATAAAAAATGAGAAAAATGAGTGACAGTATTAGAATCATAATAAGCGGAGGAGGAACGGGAGGACATATCTTCCCCGCTGTCTCTATTGCAAATGCAATAAAGGCAAAGAGACCAGAGGCGCAGATCTTGTTTGTAGGCGCTGAAGGAAGGATGGAAATGCAAAGGGTGCCAGCGGCTGGTTATGACATAAAGGGACTGCCGGTGAGAGGACTAATACGTCCGCTATGGTCGCCAAAAAATATCGGAGTGGCTTTAGACTATTTGAAAAGCATTCGCATGGTGAAGTCTATAGTGAAGGACTTCAAACCTGATGTGGCCGTTGGTGTTGGAGGATATGCAAGCGGTGCAACCCTCGACGCTGCCGCAAAGATGGGAATACCTTGTCTCATACAAGAACAGAATTCTTATGCCGGAGTAACTAACAAGCATCTTGCATCGAAGGCGAGAAAGATTTGTGTGGCATACGAGGGAATGGAACGATTCTTCCCTGCTGACAAGATAATGATTACAGGTAATCCTGTAAGACAAAACCTTATCGAGACGAAAATGTCGCGCGAAGAGGCTGTCACTTCATTCGGTCTCGACCCGAAAAAGAAAACCATACTCTTCGTGGGTGGAAGTCTCGGAGCAAGAACGGTCAACGAGAGCATATTAAGAAGACTCGACGTTATAAGGAAGTCGGAAGTACAGATAATATGGCAAACGGGAAAATTCTATAGCGCAAAAATAAAGGCTCAGCTGGAGAATGCAGAACCAGTGAAAAACCTCGTTGTCACTGACTTTATCAGCGACATGGGGACAGCATACAAGGCAGCAGACCTCATTATCAGCAGGGCAGGTGCAAGCAGCATCTCTGAATTCTGCCTCATAGGCAAGCCTGTGGTCCTTGTGCCTTCACCAAACGTGGCAGAAGACCATCAGACAAAAAACGCGATGTCTCTGGTTAACAAGCAGGCTGCCATGATAATGAAGGATGCGCAAGCTCCAGATGAACTTGTAGACCTCGCTTTGGAAACCGTGAACAGCAAAGAAAAGCTCGAAAGCCTGAGCATGAACATTAAGAAACTTGCACTTCCGGACTCTGCAAACATCATTGCCGACGAGGTGTTGAAATTGGCTGAAGAAGGGAAAAAATAATTAATTCAATTTACGAACGTGGAACTAAAAGATATAAAATCAGTCTACTTCATCGGTGCTGGAGGCATCGGGATGAGTGCCATTGCCAGATATTTCCTCGGAAAAGGTCTGGTTGTGGCTGGATATGACAAAACAGCGACACCACTGACAAGACAGTTAGAGAAAGAAGGCATGAGCATCCACTATGAGGAAAATATCGACCTCATACCTGATGGATGTAAGGACAAAACGTCTTGTCTTGTTGTGTATACTCCAGCTATACCGGCAGAACATAAAGAGCTTTGCTTCTTCCAAGAAAACAATTTCGAGATAGAAAAACGCGCACAGGTTCTCGGAACACTTACACGAGCCCACAAGGGACTGTGTGTGGCAGGAACACATGGCAAGACAACAACATCAACCATGTGCGCCCATCTTCTTCACCAAAGCCACGTAGACTGCAATGCCTTCCTTGGTGGCATCTCAAAGAACTACGGCACCAACTATATACTTAGCAAAAGCGACTATGTGGTGATAGAAGCAGACGAATTTGACCGCTCTTTCCATTGGTTGAGACCATGGATTAGCGTCATTACAGCCACAGACCCAGACCATCTCGACATCTATGGCACAAAAGAGGCATACCTAGAGAGTTTCAGACACTATTCTTCTCTCATACAACCTGGAGGCGCACTAATCATACACAAGAATCTGGAGATGAAGGACGAACTGCAGGAGGGTGTCGAAAGATATGAATACAGTCTTGACGAAGGTGACTTCCATGCCGAAAACATCATCATCGAGAACGGAGAGATAACATTCGACTTCGTTTCTCCGATAGAAAATGTGAAGAATGTGAGATTAGGACAACCTGTGCCTATTAATATCGAAAATGGTGTGGCTGCAATGGCAATGGCACAATTGGCAGGATGTACTGCCGACGAACTTCGACAGGCAATGGAGACTTATAGCGGCGTGGAACGAAGGTTTGACTTTAAGATAAAGACAGACAAGCTGGTGTTCCTTAGCGATTATGCACATCATCCCCAAGAAATTTTCCAAAGCGCAAGAAGCATAAGGGAACTATATCGCGATAAAAAGATAACTGCAATATTCCAACCACACTTGTACACTCGCACTCGAGACTTCTACAAGGATTTCGCAAGCAGTCTCAGTCTGCTCGATGAGGTGGTGCTTTGCGACATCTATCCTGCTCGAGAAAAGCCTATTGAGGGAGTAACCTCCAAGCTCATCTACGACAACTTGCGCGAAGGGGTGGAAAAGAAGATGATCAAAAAAGAAGAGGTGCTTGACTTTGTGAAGTCCAAAGATTTCCAAGTGCTTATTGTCCTTGGGGCAGGAGACCTCGACAACTATGTGCCTGAGATAGAGAATATACTGAAAAAGAATATATAACATCCCCTGAATGGTGGAAACGAATCAGCATCAATGAATTGGAAGAAAATCGTCATTATCGTACTCGATGTCATCTTGGCAGTTTACCTGCTTTTTGCCGTTACATCCTTCAACAAGCCTGAAGGGGCAAATGCCATATGCAATAAAGTGAAGATTGACATAACGGATGGCGTGGTCGACGGATTCCTGAACGTTGATGAGATAAAAGGCATACTGGAGAGAAATCATCTCTACCCTCTGGCTAAACCTATGAATACGGTCGACATAAGGGAAATTGAAGAGACTCTCGTCAAAAGCCCGTTCGTTAATGAGGCACAGTGCTATAAGACCCAAAGCGGACATATCTGCATCAAACTGACTCAGAGGATGCCAATAATCAGGATAAAGGCAAACAACGGCGACGACTATTACATCGACAACAACGGAGGCATTATGCCTAACGTGAAGTACTGTACCAATATCGTGGTCGCTACAGGCAACATCAGCAGACAGTATGCACAGAAAGTGCTGACAAAGGTGGGAAACACCATACTCTCTGACAAGTTCTGGCAAAATCAAGTGGTACAGATAAATGTCTTGCCCGACGGAACTTTAGAAATGGTACCAAGGGTTGGCGACCACATCGTATATCTCGGAGAACCTGTTGACGTAGGAGCCAAGCTCAACAGACTGATGAAATTCTATAAGTACGGATTGAGTCAGGCAGGGTGGAATAAGTATTCTTATATAAACATCGCATTCGACAACCAGATAATTTGCAAGAAAAAACAACATAACAATAGTACAATATAAAGATGGCAACAAAGGAATTTATTGTAGCAATCGAGCTTGGTTCATCTAAGGTGACAGGCATCGCAGGACAGAAGAACCTCGACGGAAGCATCAATGTGCTGGCCGTGGTTAAGGAGGAGTCGTCATCGTTCATTCGTAAGGGAGTCGCCTATAATATCGACAAAACGGCTCTTTGCATATCGAATATAGTCAAGAAGCTGACTAATCAACTCAAGACAGAGATCACAAAGGTCTATGTTGGTGTTGGTGGGCAATCTATAAGAAGTGTAAGAAATGTAATTACAAAAGACCTGCCTGTTGACACTAAGGTTACAGAACAAATGGTCATCGACCTTATGGATGCCAACAACATGGTGAAGTATCCTGATCAGGAAATCCTTGATGTGGCCATACAGGAGTATAAGATTGACTCACAATATCAGAGCGACCCCGTAGGTATACAATGCTCAAGACTGGAGGGTAATTTCTTGAATATTCTCCAGAGATACACCTTCTACAAGAACCTCAACAAGTGTTTTGAAAATGCTGGAGTGAATGTCGCACAAATGTTTATCTCACCTATCGCATTAGCCGACAGTGTGCTTACTGAAACTGAAAAAAGGTCGGGATGTGCTCTCGTCGATATCGGTGCCGACACCACCACAGTGAGTGTCTACAACAAGAATGTACTGCGCCATCTCGCCGTCATTCCACTCGGAAGCCGAAACATCACAAAGGATATCGCTTCCCTGCAGATTGAGGAAAGCGACGCGGAGAAGATGAAACTGAAATATGGTTGCGCATATACCGACAACGCTGACATCGACAACAATCTCAAACTGCCTATTGATGCTGACCGAAGCGTAGACAGCAGGAAGTTTATCGAAATAGTAGAAGGAAGGCTGGAAGAAATAATAGAAAACGTGTGGAACCAGATACCTTCTGACTACTACGAAAAGCTACTCCTCGGAGGTATCATACTCACTGGTGGAGGCTCAAATTTCAAAAACATAGAAAAAGCTTTCTACAACTATACGCATCTCGACAAAATTCGTGTGGCTAAATTCGTCAACCACACCGTTAAGTCCAATAATGCAGACATCAATGCAAAAAACGGAATGATGAACACAATATTGGGTCTACTCATAAAAGGAGACCAGAATTGCGCTGGAGTGGAAGTAGACCCTACAAACCTCTTCGACAGCAACAATACTGCCTCGCTCAACGGCCCTATAGCTCTCGGACAGCGCGCTGATACCGCCAAACGCCCAGGAGTGGTTCCTACCGAAGCTGAGAAGCGGAAGGCTGAAGAGGAAGCGCAAAGAAAACGCGAGGAAGAGGAACGAAGGAAAGAAGAGGAAGAACTTGAAAGAAAACGTATCGAAGAAGAGGAGAAAAAGAAAAGAGAAGAAGAGAGAAAACTCAACAGCCCTCTAAACAAGGGTATGAGATGGCTTAAAAAGGTGGTGAAGGAAATCACTACCGATGAATAAACCAAAACTCAACATACTCAGAGGACAGATGAGCAACAGTTTTAGAACTTTATAAACATTAAGAAAATTAAGATGGCAGACAACAATATACCATTGGTCGACTTTGGGTCACCAGAGAAAGAACATAGCATCATTAAGGTCATCGGCGTCGGTGGAGGTGGTGGAAACGCCGTTAACCACATGTACCGAGAGGGAATCCACGACGTGACATTCGTGTTGTGCAACACAGACGCGCAAGCTCTTAACGACTCGCCTGTGCCTGTTCACTTGCAGCTTGGCAAAGAGGGTCTTGGAGCAGGTAATAAGCCTGAACGTGCAAGAGTGGCTGCTGAGGAAAGTATCGACGACATCAGGAAAATGCTTAACGACGGAACGCGAATGACATTCATTACGGCTGGTATGGGAGGTGGTACTGGCACTGGCGCTGCTCCGGTCATAGCAAGGGTGTCGAAGGAAATGGACATTCTCACCGTGGGCATCGTGACAATTCCATTCCGTTTCGAGGGCGACAGAAAAATAGACCAGGCTCTCGATGGTGTTGAACAAATGTCGAAAAATGTAGATGCTTTGCTCGTCATCAACAACGAGCGTTTGCGTGAGATCTATCCAGAGCTCACTGTGCTCGACGCATTCGGAAAGGCTGACGACACACTGAGCATAGCAGCAAAAAGTATAGCTGAAATCATTACGGTTCATGGACTCATCAACCTCGACTTCAACGACGTGAAAACCGTTCTCAAGGATGGTGGTGTAGCAATCATGTCTACTGGATACGGTGAAGGGGAAGGACGTGTAAAGAAGGCTATCGACGACGCCCTTAACTCGCCGTTGCTCAACGACAACAATGTGTTTAAGTCGAAAAAGATTCTTCTCAACATCTCCTTCTGCGGCAACAAGGACAGCAAGGACGGACTGCTCATGGAGGAGATGAACGATGTCAACGACTTCATGGCGAAGTTTGGCGACTTCGAGATAAAATGGGGTATCGCTACAGACCCGGAATTAGGTAAAAAGGTGAAGGTCACCATTCTCGCCACAGGATTCGGCATAGAAAACGTGGACGGAATGCACGGGCATATCAAGCGCCACACTCAGGAAGAGGCTAACCGCATTGCGGAGGAACAGGAAAGGGCTGCCGAGCGTCAAGAACGACGAAACCAATATTATGGCACAGAAGGCAACAACAAGAAATATAAGCGTAGACCACACATCTACCTCTTCCATCCTGAAGACCTCGACAACGACAATGTCATTGCCAAGGTTGAAGACACTCCTACCTATAAGAGGACAAAAGAGATACTGGAAAGCATCAACAGTTTGTCAAACATTCAGGTCATAAAGCCAGAACCAGTGGTTGAGGAAGCCAAAGACTCCACTCCAGGAACCATAAAGTTTTTATAAAAAAAGGAATCATTGTATAGTTCAACGGAACTCATTGGAGTTTTACACTCCACACAAACTTGAGCAAGTTACAAATTTCAATAAAAAAATATAGAACATGTTATTCGATCAAGTAAGCAAAGACATAGTTGCTGCCATGAAGGCAAAAGACAAAGTGCGTCTTGAAGCACTTCGCAACATAAAAAAAGTGTTTATCGAAGCTAAAACGGCTCCAGGGGCCAACGACACTCTCGACGATGCAGCCGCATTGAAAATACTTCAGAAACTGGCAAAACAAGGTAACGACTCTGCTGCCCTTTACAAAGGACAAAACAGAGAAGACCTTGCCGAGGCAGAACTGGCACAGGTTGCCGTCATAGAGAGCTACCTTCCAAAGCCCATGAGCTCCGAAGAAATTGAAAATGCAGTAAAAGACATTATTTCACAAACCGGAGCCTCTTCTATCAAAGAGATGGGAAAGGTGATGGGTATTGCAAGCAAGCAGCTCGCCGGTAAAGCAGACGGAAAGACAATATCGGAAATCGTGAAAAAATTGTTGGTTTAAACACCTAAAATAAACCACATTTTTCATAATAACTATTTAGGGCATGACAGTCTACTTTTTATAATAGACTGTCATGCTTTAATTGATTTTTCCACCTTTTGATAGTAAATGGCTATTTTTTATGGTTAAAACAAAAAAAAGTGGAATTTTATTTGGCGTTTTGCATAAATATGTATACCTTTGCGCTCAAATTTGTATAAACATTCAATAATGAGGATAAAGAAGGACAGGCTTGAAACCTTGAGAATGATAATTTCAAGCAGGGAAATGGGAAGTCAGGAAGAGCTTCTAGCTGCTTTGCAGGAAGAGGGATTCAAACTCACACAGGCTACTCTTAGCCGCGACCTTAAGCAGCTGAAGGTCGCCAAGGCGGCAAGCATGGGCGGAAACTATGTCTATGTGTTGCCAAACGTGGCAATGTATAAAAGGGTGAGCAGCCCTGCACAAGTGAAAGAGATGATGCAGGTTCCGGGATTCTTATCTATCAATTTCTCAGGAAATATTGGTGTGATAAAAACACGACCTGGATACGCAAGCAGCATTGCTTATAACATCGATGCCAGCAACATACCATATATCTTAGGTACAATAGCGGGCGACGACACCATTCTTATAGTATGTACGGAAAATTCCTCCGAACACGACGTGGTGGCTGCATTGAGCAAGGTGGTGCCGAATATGGTGTAAGTAGAGAGGTGACTTTCGATCACAAGTAAGGGAAGTTAAGCACATGCGAAACTTAAATATATAATATATAAAAGTGGAAGAAATTAGAATTTTGGTAGCCGACCCTTCACATGAGAAATATGTCGACACCATCTTACAGACCATCGCCGATGCCGCAAAAGTGCGAGGCACCGGTATCGCAAAGCGAACTCATGAATACCTTGCCACAAAGATGAAAGAGGCAAAGGCTGTGATTGCACTTGAAGGCGAGAACTTCGCCGGATTTAGCTATATCGAGACGTGGGGCAACAAACAATATGTCACCACCTCGGGACTCATTGTACATCCAAACTATCGTCATCTTGGCATTGCTAAGAAAATCAAGGACATGACGTTCACTCTGGCAAGAACAAGATGGCCACATGCCAAAATTTTCTCTCTCACCAGCGGAGCGGCCGTAATGACCATGAACACTCAATTGGGCTATCAACCTGTCACCTTCGCTGATCTTACAGATGACGAGGCTTTCTGGCGTGGATGCGAGGGTTGCATCAATGTCGATGTGCTGCACCGCACCGATCGCAAATACTGCATCTGCACTGCCATGCTCTACGACCCTGAAGAGCATCTGCCAGCAAAAATCCCACAGGATGTGCTGGACCGTATACGAGAATTGGAAAAATAATCGTTTGGCAAAACTAATTCGAAATTTAAATATAATATTTATATAAAACATGAATAAGAAAGTAGTAGTAGCCTTTTCTGGCGGATTGGATACCTCCTACACAGTAATGAAACTGAAGGAGGAAGGTTATGACGTTTATGCAGCTTGCGCCAACACTGGTGGATTCAGCGCAGAACAGTTGGAGAAGAACGAGGAAAACGCCTATAAGCTCGGCGCAGTACAGTATGTGACACTCGACGTCACTCACGAGTATTACGAAAAGTCGCTGAAATACATGATTTTCGGCAACGTCCTTCGAAACAACTGCTATCCTATCTCTGTGTCGTCAGAACGCATCTTCCAAGCCATCGCTATTGCACGCTACGCCAAGGAGATTGGAGCCGATGCCATAGCACACGGTTCTACCGGTGCCGGCAACGACCAGATACGTTTCGACATGACTTTCCTCGTCATGGCTCCGGGAGTGGAGATAATCACACTTACACGCGACCACAAACTGACCCGCAAGGAAGAGGTTGACTACCTCAACGACCATGGCTTCTTCGCCGACTTCACCAAGCTGAAGTACTCATACAACGTAGGCATTTGGGGCACAAGTATCTGCGGTGGCGAACTGCTCGACCCAACACAAGGTCTGCCCGAGGAGGCTTATCTAAAGCATGTCACCGCCAAGGAACAAGAGGCTGTACTGAAAATCACATTCGACAAGGGCGAGATAGTGGCAGTCAACGACGAAACATTCGACGACAAGGTTGCCGCCATTCAGAAAATTGAGGAGATTGGTGCTTCTTACGCCATCGGCCGCGACGCTAACGTGGGCGACACCATCATTGGTATCAAGGGGCGTGTAGGGTTTGAGGCAGCCGCTCCGAAGCTTATCATCGAAGCCCATCGTCTGTTAGAGAAGTCTACTCTGAGCAAGTGGCAGCAGTATTGGAAGGACCAGGTTGCCAACTGGTACGGCATGTTCCTCCACGAGAGCCAGTATCTTGAGCCGGTGATGCCGGACATCGAGGCAATGCTGACTTCTTCGCAGCGCAACGTGACAGGAACGGCAATACTCAAGCTCCGTCCCTACGGTTTCGAGACAGTGGGCATCGACTCCGACAACGACCTCACTAAGTCGAAGCTTGGCGAATATGGCGAGACACAGACAGGATGGACAGCAGATGAGGCAAAGGGCTTTATCAAGGTGTCGAGCACTCCGCTGAGAGTTTATTATGGCATACATCCGAATGAGAGATAACCTTTAATACATAACAATTATGAACAAGAAATTTTATTTGTCAGAAACCGACAAGAAAATCGGTGGCGTATGTGGTGGTCTCGCCGAATATTTCGGTATCGATTCACTCATCCTGAGACTTATCTTCGTTGCACTGATCATTGGTTGGGGCACTGGCTTGTTGCTTTATATTCTCTTGTGGATTCTTGCACCGAAGAAAGGATTATAGAAAAAAATATGGTAAAAGTAGGTATTTTAGGTGCAGCAGGCTATACTGGCGGTGAACTGATACGCCTGCTGCTTAATCACCCTGAGGCTGACATTGTGTTTGCCAATTCCGAAAGCAATGCCGGCAACCACGTGGCAGAAGTACACGAAGGACTCTATGGCGACACCGACCTCTGCTTTACGTCGGAGATGCCTTTCGACAAAGTGGATGTCGTGTTCTTCTGCTTCGGACATGGCAAGAGCGAGGCATTCCTTAAAGAGCATTCCATACCAGGAAATGTAAAGATTATCGACCTCGCACAAGACTTTCGTCTGGCAGCTCCCGGCAACGACTATGTATACGGACTCCCCGAAATCAACAAAGAAAGAATAGAAAAGGCGCAGCATGTGGCTAATCCAGGATGCTTCGCCACCTGCATACAACTGGGACTTCTCCCCGCCGCAAACATGGGAATCCTCACAGACGACGTGGCTGTCAACGCCATCACCGGTAGCACCGGAGCAGGCCAGAAACCCTCAGCCACCACTCATTTCTCATGGCGCAACAACAATATGAGCATCTACAAGGCATTCACCCATCAGCATGTTCCTGAAATAAGGCAAAGCCTCACCCAAGTGCAAGGACGTCTTGATGCCGCCATCGACTTCATACCATACCGTGGCGACTTCGCCCGCGGCATCTTTGCCACATCGGTAGTAAAAACCCAAAAACCGATAGAGGAAATCGTAGAGGGATACAAGGCATTCTACAAAAACGCCCGATTCACTCACTATGTCGACAAACCTATCGACATGAAACAGGTGGTCAACACCAACAAGGCTCTTGTACATTGCGACAAGTATGGCGACAAACTTCTTGTCACCTCCACCATCGACAACCTTCTGAAAGGAGCCGTTGGACAGGCTGTGCAAAATATGAACATCATGTTTGGACTCGACGAGGCTGCAGGACTAAACCTCAAGGCTTCTGCATTTTAATTGGTATTAAAAATGAAATTATTCGACGTATATCCTTTATTCGACATAAACATAGTTAAAGGTAAGGGCTGTAATGTATGGGACGACAAGGGGCAGGAATATCTCGACCTTTATGGCGGACATGCCGTTATCAGCATTGGCCACTGCCATCCTCACTACGTGGAGATGATGACCCAACAACTCAACTTACTTGGCTTCTACTCCAATTCAGTGGTCAACAAGTTGCAACAGCTTCTTGCCGAGCGTCTCGGTAAAGCATGCGGATACGACGACTATCAGCTGTTTCTTATCAACAGTGGCGCCGAGGCCAATGAGAACGCACTGAAGCTGGCTTCGTTCACCAACGGACGCAAACGTGTGCTCTCTGCCGTGAAAGCGTTCCACGGACGCACTTCGCTGGCTGTCGAAGTAACCAACAATCCCAAAATCATCGCTCCAATCAACAACGGCGGCCATGTAACCTACCTGCCTCTTAACGAACTTGAGGCATGGGAGACTGAACTCGCCAAGGGCGATGTATGCGCTTGCATCATCGAGTGCATACAAGGAGTGGGAGGCATCCGTATGGCATCTAAGGAGTTTGCACAAGGACTGCAGGCTCTTTGCAAGAAATACGGAGCAATACTTATCTGCGACGAGATACAATGCGGCTACGGACGTAGCGGCAAGTTCTTCGCCCACCAGTGGCTCGACATCCGTCCAGATATCATCACATGCGCCAAGGGCATTGGAAACGGATTCCCCATGGGAGCAGTGCTCATCTCCCCCGACTTCAAACCGGAATACGGACAACTCGGCACTACCTTTGGCGGCAACCATCTTGCATGTACCGCAGCACTTGCTGTGCTCGACGTGATTGAGAAGGAGAATCTCGTGGAGAATGCACGCGAAGTGGGAGATTATCTTCTTGATAAACTTAAGGAACTTCAGCAGACAGAAAAGCATATCGTAGATGTTCGCGGTCGCGGACTCATGATAGGCATCGAACTCGACATTCCTCATAAGGACGTGCGCTCCCACCTTCTCTTCACCGACCACATCTTTACGGGATGCGCATCCACAAACATCCTCAGACTGTTGCCGCCACTTTGCTTCAGCAAGGAGATGGCCGACACGTTCATAGAAAGACTCAAACACATTTTATCAACAATTTAGACAATGAAAGTTTCAGTTATTGGCGCAGGAGCCATGGGCGGTGCTATCGTCCAAGGACTGCTAAAAGGAGATTTTTCCAAAAACTCCGACATCACCATCGCCGACCCTTCACAGAAGGTAATCGACCAATTTGCAGAAACTGGAGCCAGCATTACCACCGACAACAACATAGCCGCCGAGTCGTCAGACATCGTCAACGTTGTGGTTAAGCCATGGCTCGTAAAAGACGTGCTCGAAGGCATCAAGCCATCGCTTAACTACAAGAAACAGATTCTCGTAGTAGTGGCTGCCGGAGTGTCCTCTGGTCAGATTAAGGAATGGCTCGCCAAGGACGGCGAGGATCTGATACCCTTCTTCCTCGTCATCCCCAACATAGCCATCGCTCTCCTCAGCTCCATGACATTCATCGTACCAGCCAATGCAAAGCCAGAACACACGAAACTGATCAGCGAGTTGTACGGCAGCATGGGCGAGGTGATTATCACTGACGAAAAACATCTCGCCGCCGGTACTACACTTGCCTCCTGTGGCATAGCCTATGCCATGCGCTACATGCGTGCAGCCTCTGAAGGTGGTGTGGAGATAGGATTCAAGGCCGACGACGCCAAGAACATCGTGCTGCAGACAGTAAAGGGAGCCGTGGAACTGCTACAGGCCACCGGCGAGCATCCCGAAGCTGCCATCGACAAAGTCACTACCCCAGGCGGTGTGACCATCCGAGGACTCAACGAGATGGAGCATGCTGGATTCACCAGCGCCGTCATTAGGGGTCTGAAGGCAGCACTTTAAATATTGTTTAAGCCGATTTTTACTTATTGTGCCCGATGCCCCGTTAGGCCATCCCCGACAGTGGGAGTAAAGGGGGGCTAACAATTATGCACGACGCTATTCAACAAATTGGAGAACGACTCCGTGGACTGCGCGACGTACTCGACATTAAAGCCGAGGACGTTGCGCAATTATGTGATTTAGACATCGACACGTATCTAAAAATGGAAGATGGGGAAGGCGAACTCTCCATCAGTAGTCTACAAAAAATATCTAAGAAGTATGGTATCGCACTCGACGTGCTGCTCTTTGGTGAAGAACCTCACTTGAGCCATTATTTCCTCACCCGAAAGGGTCAAGGAATGAGCGTGGAGCGTCGCAAGGCGTATAAGTACCAAAGCCTTGCCAGCGGTTTCCGCGGACGCTCTGCCGACCCCTTCTTAGTCACCGTCGAGCCAAGTGCTGCCGACGCGCCCATTCACCTAAACTCTCATCAAGGGCAGGAGTTCAACTATGTCACCTCTGGTTCTCTCCTTCTGACCATAGGAAAAAAGACACTCACGCTCAACGAGGGCGACAGCATCTATTTCGACGCCACACAACCTCATGGCATGAAAGCCATAGGCGACAAGGCAGTCCAGTTTCTTGCCATCATCTTCTAACCAGAACCATATCCAACATCATGATAGAAAGATTCCTAAAACAGACATCATTTACCTCGCAGGAGGACTATAAAAAGCATCTGGAGTTTATTATCCCCGACCACTTTAACTTCGCCTACGACGTGATGGACTGTTGGGCAGAGGAAGCCCCCGACAAACTGGCTCTTCTGTGGACCAACGACGACGGCGAATGCATTCGTTTCTCCTTTCGCGACATCAAGGAACAGAGCGATCGCGCTGCCGCTTACTTTATGAGCCTCGGCATCGGCCGTGGGGACATGGTGATGCTCATACTAAAGCGTAGGTATGAGTTCTGGATCGCCATGCTCGCACTTCACAAGATAGGTGCTGTGGCAATCCCTGCCACTCACATGCTCACCACGCACGACATCGTCTATCGCAACAATCGTGCTGGCGTGAAGGCCATCATCTGCGCAGGTGAGGAATATATCATGCAGCAGGTTGTAGGCTCCAAGGCTGAAAGCCCTACACTACAGACTCTTGTCAGCATAGGTCCTAAACAGGCTGAAGGCTTCCACGACTGGCACAAGGAATGGAACGACGCTCCTGCTTTTGTCCGTCCGGAGAAAAACGACAATAGCGACACGATGCTTATGTATTTCACCTCTGGCACCAGCGGCGAACCGAAGATGGTTGCTCACGACTTCCTCTACGCCATGGGACATCTCACCACTGGCGTTTATTGGCACAACCTCAGCTCCGACAGCATACATCTCACCGTGGCCGACACTGGTTGGGGAAAGGCCGTATGGGGCAAGTTCTACGGACAATGGTTTGCAGGTGCCGCCGTTTTTGTGTTCGACCATGAGAAGTTCACCGCCGACAAGATTCTGCGTCAGATAGAGCGTTATCGCATCACCTCCTTCTGCGCACCTCCCACGGTCTATCGTTTTCTCATCCACGAAGACTTTTCCAACTACGATCTCTCTTCCCTCCGCTACTGCTGCACAGCTGGCGAGGCCCTCAATCCCGCGGTATTTGACAAGTTCAAGCAGCTCACTGGCATATCGCTTATGGAAGGCTTTGGACAGACCGAGACGACCATGACTCTTGGCACCATGCCATGGACAAAGCCTAAGCCTGGGTCGATGGGGCTTCCCAACCCACAATACGACATCGACCTTATCAAGCCTGATGGCACACCTTGCGAAGACGGTGAGAAGGGTGAGATAGTGGTGCGTGCTGGAGCCGACAAGCCAGTCGGACTCTTCAAGTATTACTATCGCGACGAGGAACTGACCCAAAACGTATGGCACGACGGTCTTTACCACACAGGCGATGTGGCATGGCGCGACGAGGATGGCTATTATTGGTTTGAAGGCCGCATAGACGATGTCATCAAGTCCAGCGGCTACCGCATCGGACCCTTTGAGGTGGAAAGTGCTCTCATGACCCATCCTGCCGTGGTGGAATGTGCCATCACCGGCGTGCCCGACGAGATACGAGGCATGGTGGTAAAGGCCACTATAGTGCTACACAACGACTGGAAAAGAAAGGCGGGTGACGAACTTGTGAAAGAACTGCAAAATCATGTGAAGCATGTCACCGCACCATATAAGTATCCACGCATCATCGAGTTTGTCGACGAACTCCCTAAGACCATCAGCGGCAAGATTCGACGCGTGGAAATAAGAGAAAAAGACAATAAGAAATGAGAATAGTTGTAAAGGTGGGCAGCAATGTGCTCACAAGAAGCGACGGACATCTCGACATCACCCGAATGTCTGCCATCATCGACCAGATAGCTTGGCTAAAGCAGCAGCATCATGAGGTAATTCTCGTTTCCTCAGGAGCCGTGGCTTGCGGACGACGGGAACTGCAGGTCAGCCATGACCTCGACACAGTAGAGCAACGTCAGCTCTTCTCCGCTCTCGGACAGGTGAAACTCATAGGTCTGTACTACGACCTCTTCCGCGAGCACAACATGCATGTGGGACAGATACTCACCATGAAGGAGAATTTTGAACCTGGAGAGCAGTTTGACAACCAGCGTGCTTGCATGCGGGTAATGCTTGAAAATGATGTCATTCCTGTAGTAAACGAAAACGACACTGTCAGCGTCACCGAACTGATGTTCACCGACAACGACGAGCTTTCTGGTCTCATAGCACAGATGATGCACGCCGACATGCTCATTCTGCTGAGCAATATTGACGGCATATATACAGGCAATCCTGCCGACCCTCAGTCGCGCCTCATCCCCAGTGTGGCCTTAGGACGCGACCTTAGCGAGTATATCCAGACCACCAAGAGCTCTGCAGGCCGTGGTGGCATGGTGTCGAAATACACCACAGCCATACGTGTGCAACAATCGGGCATCAAGGTGATCATAGCCAATGGAGAGCGCGAAAACATACTTGCCGACTTAATAACAAACAAAGACAATACACCACATACGGAGTTTGAAGTATGAAACAACTGTTTGAAAACACTAAGGCGGCAAGCCGAACTCTTGCCGCCATTTCCGACGACCGCCGCAACGAGATTCTTCTTGCCGTGGCTACGGCCATCATTTCTCAGAAGGAGCGCATCCTGTCTGCCAATTCACGCGACTTGGCTCGTATGGAGCACTCCAATCCACTCTACGACCGACTTCAGCTCACCTCATCACGTCTTGACGGCATAGCGTCAGACATGCGCAATGTGGCCTCGTTGCCATCTCCACTCGGTCGTGTGCTTCGTGAGACTGTCTTGCCAAACGGCTTGCGTTTGAAACGTGTCAGCGTGCCATTTGGCGTGATAGGAATGATTTATGAAGCACGGCCGAACGTCACGTTCGACGTCTTCTCACTCTGCTTCAAGAGTGGCAACGCTTGTGTGCTGAAAGGCGGCAAGGACGCCGACGAGAGCAATCGCGAAGAGGTGGCTCTCATCCACGAGATACTCCATCAATATGGTGTCTCTCCAGATGTTGTTACCCTTCTGCCTGCTACACACGATGCCACCGCAGCCATGCTAAATGCAGTGGGCTATGTCGACGTGTGTATACCTCGTGGCGGTCGTAAGCTCATCGACTTTGTGCGCGACAATGCCAAGGTGCCAGTTATAGAGACTGGTGCTGGTGTGGTTCATGCCTATTTCGACGAGTATGGCGATGTAGAGATGGGAGCGCGCATCATCGACAATGCCAAGACTCGTCGTGTCAGCGTATGCAACGCCCTCGACTGTCTAATCATCCATCGTTCACGACTTTCCGACCTTCCGAAACTTCTTGAGCCTGTGAAAGCTAAAGGTGTGGAAATATACGAGGAAGAATCTGCTTGGGGCACTGAATTTATGGACTACAAGATGTCTGTAAAGGTGGTCGACTCTCTCGACGAGGCTATAGCCCACATAACTCGTTATGGTTCAGGCCACAGCGAGTGTATAATCACTCAGGACGAGTCCAACGCCCGCCGCTTTCAGCAACTTGTTGATGCTGCCTGTGTGTATTGGAATGTTCCGACGAGCTTCACCGACGGAGCTCAGTTCGGACTTGGAGCAGAAATTGGTATCAGCACACAAAAGCTCGGCCCACGCGGTCCTATGGGACTCGAAGAAATCACCACCTACAAATGGCTGATAGAAGGAGAAGGACAAGTAAGGGAATAATAACTCCCCCCAATAAATAAAAAGAATATGAAAACATTTATGAATGTACATGACCTCGGTGACCTTAGGATGGCACTTGCCGAGGCAAAAGAGATAAAGAACGACAGGTTCAAGTATCAGAACCTCGGTAAGAACAAGACACTCATGATGGTGTTCTTCAACAACTCATTGCGCACACGCCTTTCCACACAAAAGGCGGCAATGAACCTTGGCATGAATGTCATCGTACTCGACGTCAACGCTGGAGCCTGGAAGCTCGAGACTGAACGTGGTGTGATCATGGACGGCGACAAAAGCGAGCATCTGCTGGAGGCTATTCCTGTCATGGGCTGCTATTGCGACCTCATAGGTGTGCGCTCTTTCGCAGGCCTCACCGACCGCGACTACGACTATGCCGAGACCGTCATCCAGCAGTTTATCAAGTATAGCGGTCGTCCCGTCTTTGCCATGGAGTCGGCCACTGTCCATCCACTCCAGGCCTTTGCCGACCTCATCACCATCTCTGAGCATAGCCCTGTGGGTCGTCCTAAGGTGGTGCTCTCGTGGGCACCTCACTGTCGCGCCCTTCCACAGGCCGTGCCCAACTCGTTTGCCGAGTGGATGAATGCCGCCAATGTGGATTTTGTGGTCACTCATCCTGAGGGCTATGAGCTCGATCCAAAGTTTGTGGGCAACGCTCGTGTAGAGTACGACCAGATGAAGGCTCTCGAAGGAGCAGATTTCGTGTACGCCAAAAACTGGAGCTGCCCTGGTGTCACCAACAAATCTGACTACGGCAAGATTCTCAGCAAGGACATGTCGTGGACCATCGACTCAGCCCATATGTCTGTCACCAACAACGGCAAGTTCATGCACTGTCTCCCTGTGCGTCGTGGCCTCATCGTCACCGACGATGTCATCGAGAGCCCTAACTCTCTCGTCATCCCCGAGGCAGCCAATCGCGAGATATCTGCCACTGTGGTCATCAAGCGAATGCTCGAAAGCTTATAAAAAAGGAGGATGTCGTTATGGCAGAACACAACGACCTTGGGAAATGGGGAGAAGACGTGGCTCTGGCCTATCTTTTAGACCAAGGCTACCGCCTGTTGGACAGAAACTGGCACCAAGGCCATCGCGACCTCGACCTTATCATGCAGCAAGACGACACTCTTGTGATAGTTGAAGTCAGGACCCGCCGCAACAATCTCTTTATGGATCCAGAGCAGACAGTCGACGCTCTCAAGATGCTGTCATTGTCAAAAGCGGCAAACGCTTATATTCGACTCCACCGGATATCCTTGAACATACGTTTTGACATAGTGGCCATTACAGGAACTCCTTCGTCTGACTTCACAATCAATCATATAGAAGATGCCTTCTATCCTCCTGCAATATGGAGGTAGAAGGCATCTTCTTATTTACTATTTTTCTGTTATCTTACTGCCAAATAAGTTCTGACTTAGAATTCTTCACCCAGTCTAAATAGTTATGGTCGGCATTCCATTTAGCGAAATCAGGATATGCAACCTCTATGTTTTGCCTCTCCTTAGGCCATTGCCATGTACCCTCAAGCAAGAACATCTGAGGTGCCGTGCCTGAATCCGGACCGTAAATTCTTATAGCTTGACCACCCAACTCTTCTGATTCTGGAATAGTCACCTTAATGCTAAATCCTCCCATGTCGTCTGATGCCAGATTGAAATCAGCAGGAACTGTGATTGTTTGTACAGTCTTGCCATTATCGGATGTTACACCAGTGTTTATCATTGGGTATGTACCATCCTCATTTACTGAATGTCCCAACAAATCGTGGACTTCGCCTATTAACCCAAGTTTGACATTTGCTTATCCGTTTTTCCTGCTCTCCTGTACTTTGCGATTTTCATTTGCGGCGCTGTGTACTACAAACTTTTCTCGATTCTGATTTTTCTGAATGGCATCTTTTTGTACTTTAGTCGTTCATAAATATCATCCGCGGATTTGTTCGGCTCGCTGCAAAGCCTCATGTAGACCTCCTCTCCAAGGGCATTGGTGGCTTCCGTGGTGACAGCCTTCTGCGTGGATAGCCTTCGGACAATCTCCGTCCAAAAGCATGTCTCTCCGGTTTGCTTGAGTTTGTATCGTATGGTGTTGACTATCCAGTATGAAAGCAGGCCGAGAAAGAGTAGGGCATCAGACCGGTCGTCCTTCTTGTGATGTATCGGACGCAGGTTCAGATCGGTCTTCAACTGACGGTTGGTATTATGAGAAGCTTCACATAATACCAACAAATGGATCAAGCAGCATCTTCACATAAAATCATTCTATGGTACTTCCGAGAATGCCATATACATGCAAATTTGGATTGCCATATGCACATATCTGCTTTTGGCTTATGCAAAAAAGGTAATGCATATAGATCAATCATTACATACTATCTCAAAAAACGTCGGTTTATTCCTTACGGATAAGACCCCATTAAATGAATTGTTTATCAAAACTGTCCCAAAAGAAAAGAGTGACGAAGAGCTATATCCCAGCCTTTTGGACAACGATGATTTCTAAACGGGACAGCAGTGAAGCTAAATAATAAAACAATATTATAAATTTAACATTTTTAACCTAAAAGTTTACGTAAATTCTTGCGCAGATTCATACCTTTTCGGGTAAAATATTTAAAGAATGAGGAGCGCGATTTGCTTGAGTGTCTATTTCTGGAAAAGTTTACTTTGCACGGATAAGTGTTTTTACCGCATAACAAAAAAATCGTCGGTAAAGGCTAAAGCCAATGACCGACGAACTCTTCTGCGCTTCAGGATGGGCTTGAACCAACGACCCCATGATTAACAGTCATGTGCTCTAACCAACTGAGCTACTGAAGCAGTGATGTTAAAAAAAGACTGCCGCATGCAGCCTAAAAAAAGCGCTTCAGGATGGGCTTGAACCAACGACCCCATGATTAACAGTCATGTGCTCTAACCAACTGAGCTACTGAAGCAGTATGCGCATCATTTCTGATTTGCGCTGCAAAGGTACGACGAAATTTCGAAACCACCAAACGTTTTTCAAAAAAAATGGCCGAAAAGCCCTATTTTTTTTATTTTTATGGCAATTTATTGTGCTTTTCCCATATAATACTGTAATTTTGCAACCAAAAATAATAATGTCTGTAGATATGAAGAAATCATTAGCGGCTCTGCTATTCTTTTTGGCCACAACGGCTTGCTTGAATGCGCAAGAGGTGAAAAACCATAATTTCGAGGTGGCGAAAAACCTCGACGTGTTTAACAATATTTACAAGGGACTCGACTTAATGTATGTCGACACGCTCAACCCACAGGAGGTGATTGGCAACGGCATTAAGGCCATGCTCAACAGTCTCGACCCTTACACAGAATACTATCCGGAGGAAAAAACCAAAGACCTCAAACTCATGATCACAGGCAAGTATGCCGGTATTGGTTCGATTATAAGATGGCACCAAAGACTGAAGGCTACCGTGATTGACCAACCGTACAAAGGAATGCCTGCCGACTTGGCAGGACTGAAGAAGGGCGACATAATACTCAGCATCGACAATCTGGACATGAGGGGGAAAGACACAAAATACGTGAGCGAACACCTCAGAGGCACTGCCGGAACTTCGTTTGTACTGAAAGTAAAACGACCATCAACAGGTAAAACCTTAAAACTGAAAATCACAAGGCAAAACATTAAGGAAGCCGACATCCCTTACTATGGAATGATTGGAGACAACACGGGATACATCAACTTCAGGTCATACACCGACGGTTGCGCAAGAAACGTGAGAAAGGCATTTATTGACCTGAAAAACAAAGGCGCAAAAAATCTCGTGTTCGACCTTAGGGAAAACGGAGGCGGGTCGGTGCAAGAGGCTGTAGACATCATCAACCTATGGGTACCGAAAGAAACTCTCATCATAAAGCAGAAAGGCAAGCTGCCGCAAGCTAACCACGACTATATGACAAGGCTCGAACCTGTAGACACACTGATGCCCATAGTGGTGCTGGTGAGCGGCATGACAGCCAGCTCGAGCGAAATAACCTGCGGTGCACTACAGGACCTCGACAGAGCGATAATATTAGGTACGCGCACGTATGGTAAAGGTTTGGTACAAGCCACCATCGACATGCCATACAACGGAAGCCTGAAACTCACCACAGGAAAATATTTCATTCCAAGCGGCAGATGCATACAGGCCGTAAACTACAAGCACAGCGGAGGCGGATATAAAGAAAGCATACCCGATAGCCTCACCAGAGTATTCTACACTAAAAACCGACGCGAGGTGCGCGACGGAGGAGGCATAAAACCAGACGTGGAGGTGAAACCCGACACCTTGCCCAACATCGCTTTCTATATCGACCGGCTAGACTCCATGGAGGTGATGTTTGACTATGTGGCCGACTATGTGGCAAAACACGACTCGATAGCTCCGCCAAAGGAATTCAGACTCTCCGACGCCGACTTCGAAGACTTCAAACAGAGAGTGGTGAGCAGCGGTTTCAACTACGACCCCGAAAGTGACAAGGCACTCGACCAACTGGAGAAGTTGGCACGGTTTGAGGGTTACTACCAAGACGCGAAAGAAGAATTCGAAGCCCTAAGGAAAAAGCTGAAACACAACGTGGCCCGGGATATAGAAAAAGAGAAAGCCACTCTGAAAGAAATGATTGAACAAGACATAGTGGCCGCTTACTATTATGAAGCCGGAGCTATAGAAAACATAATGTATCACGACAAACAACTCAAAGAAGCCGTGAGACTGCTCGAAAATGAGGAAGAATACAAAAGCGTGCTGGAGAAAGTAGCAAAGAGTGAACAGTGAGAAATCACTCTACTCTCCACTCTTTAGTTAAATAACATTAACGAAAAGGTTAATTCTTAGCTTTGTAGCGAGAATTTCAGATTTTTTCCGTACCTTTGCACCGTTCAGTGGAATGAGGGGCTTCAGAGAAAGCTCCTCATTCTTGTTTTATTACCCTGCAGCACGCCTTGGTAAAGCATGCAAGGGACACAGTTTTTTAATATAGATATGATAGAGAAAAAAGAAGTTAAGACAATTGTAGATGAATGGTTGACAGGTAATGATTACTTCCTCGTCGACGTGATGTTTACTAACGACGACCGTATAGTGGTGGAAATCGACCATGCCGACGGCGTATGGATTGAAGACTGCGCCGACCTCAGCCGGTTATTGCAAGAGCGACTGGGAGAGAATATAGGCGACTATGAACTCGAAGTAGGGTCGGCTGGCATCGGGCAACCATTTAAAGTAGCACAACAATACATCAACCACATAGGAAAACAAGTGGAAGTGCTCGACAACGAAGGGAAAAAAGTACAAGGAGTACTGAAAGACGTTGACGGCGACTGTTTCTCCATTACCATTACAGAAAAACAAAAGGTGGAAGGGAAAAAACGTCCAGTGAAGGTGGAAGTAGACAAGACTTACAACATGAATAATATAAAATATACAAAATACTTATTAAGTTTCAAGTAATCAGCTATGGCAGCAAAAACAGAAGAGAAGGGACCGAGCATGATCGAAACCTTCCAGGAATTTAAGGAGACAAAGAACATCGACCGAACCACTCTCGTCAGCGTGCTCGAAGAAAGCTTCCGCAACGTGATTGCGAAAATATTCGGCAGCGACGCAAACTTCGACGTCATTGTCAATCCCGACAAGGGCGACTTCGAGATTCACCGCAACAGAATTGTTGTGGCTGACGGCGAAGTGGCTGACGAAAACAAGCAAATCTCACTCACCGATGCACAGAAAATAGCTCCCGACTACGAGATCGGAGAGGAAGTGAGCGAAGAGGTGAACTTCAGCAAGTTCGGACGTCGTGCCATCCTTAACCTCAGACAAACATTGGCTTCGAAAATACTCGAACTCGAACACGACGCTCTCTACAACAAATATAAAGACAAAGTGGGAACTGTGGTCAGCGCAGAAGTTTACCAAATATGGAAAAAAGAGGTACTGCTCATCGACGACGAGGGCAACGAGCTACACCTGCCGAAAAACGAGCAAATCTCGCGCGACAACTACAGAAAAGGTGAAACTGTTAAGGCCGTGGTGCTCAGAGTAGACAACGATAACAACAACCCAAGAATCATTCTCAGCAGAACATCACCAAAATTCCTCGAAAGAATGCTGGAAGCCGAAGTGCCTGAGGTGAGCGAAGGAATGATCTCTATACGAGGTGTGGCCCGTATGCCCGGAGACAGAGCTAAAGTGGCAGTGGAAAGCTACGATGACCGCATCGACCCCGTGGGAGCTTGCGTTGGAGTAAAGGGAAGCCGTGTGGCTGGCATAGTAAAAGAACTATGCAACGAGAATATCGACGTGATAAACTTCTCAAACAATATTCAGCTCTACATACAACGTGCTCTCGCACCAGCCACCGTAACCAGCATCACAGTAGACCAAGCAAACAAAAAAGCTGAGGTTTACCTGCAGCCCGACCAAGTGTCGTTAGCCATCGGACGTGGCGGTATGAACATCAAGCTTGCCAGCATGCTGACAGAATATACCATCGACGTGTTCCGCGTAGTGGGCGAAAACGAAGCCGACGAAGATATCTACCTCGACGAATTCTCCGACGAAATCGACCAGTGGGTAATTGATGCTATCAAAGCTATCGGACTCGACACTGCAAAAGCTGTGATAAACGCTCCACGCGAAATGCTTATCGAAAAGGCCGACCTCGAGGAAGAAACCGTTGACCAGGTTCTCGGAGTGCTCAAAGCTGAGTTCGAACAGTAAGCGTGTTGAACTCACACAAAGCATGAGCACATGCGAGACAAAAATATAGTATTCATTATTTTCAATATGCATTATAACTCAACCTTAGAAAGGGAGAAAACGTAAAAACTCCACAAAGTTGAGCACATGCGAAACTAAAAAAATAAATTATCGTGGGCATCAGATTAAATAAAGTTTTAACAGAATTGAATATAGGACTTCAAACGGCAGTTGATTTCCTGAGAAACAAGAAAAGTCTGGGAGAGATAGCAGAAGACGCTAACCTCTCTACCAAGATTTCAGATGAGCAGTATAATGCCCTCGTCAGCCAATTCAAAGGCGACAAGGACATTAAGAATGAGGCTGAGAAGCTTGCTAAAAAAGGAAAGGAAAGAAAAGCCGAGAAGAAAATTTCTAACACCAAAGCAGACGACCTAGTCAAAAAAGTGCAGAAGTACACTCCTCTCGGAAAAATCGACCTTGATAGCATTGGCAAGCCTGCCAAGGCCTCATCTGATGCTATTGAGACAAAACCCGAAATTAAGACTACTGCCGAAAGCCTTAACAAGGGGAATACGACTGAGCGCAACGAGGTGGACAAATCTCAACAAATTAACATCAACAAGCAGAATAACGACAATACTGCCAACAACGAAAAAAACGCACCAAAAGCCTCAGATTCAAACTCTACGGAAAAGGCCGACAACATTGACAATGTCAAAAAGGCCGAAACCGAAATGACGACAGACAATAATAATATAATATTGCCCGAGACAAAACAAAAGGCAATAGAAAGCAACGAAAACGTCAAAAGCGAAAAGATAAATCAGAACGGAAAGGATGCGATGCAAAACGACATGGGCAATTCGCAATCCAACCAAAAAAATACCAAAGTGGACAATAATTCCAATCAGAACTCAAATCAGAACCGACAAAACGGAAAATCAGCGGCTTCTATCGATAATAGTCAAAACAAACAGACTCAAGAGGCGAGAAACGACAACAAAATATTCACACTCAGAAGCGAGAAAAAACTTGCTCCTAAGGTGAACGTGCTCGGAAAAATCGACCTTGACGCTCTCAACCAAAGCACAAGACCAAAGAAAAAAACCAAAGAGGAAAGAAGAAAGGAAAGAGAGGAAAAAGCCATCCACAATGGCGAAAGAAAGAAAAGAGTGCGCATCAATAATGAGAGAGTTGACATAGAAGCTGCAGCTAACCAAGGCGGGTCGAACAAAAAGAAAAAAAATAGAGGTGGCAACAACCAAGGCAACGCCAACAACCAAGGTAATGCCAACAACCAGCAAGGAGGCGGAGGCAAAAACAAGAACAAAGCCAAAAACAAGCCTCAAAAGCCTATTGAGGTAAACGAGGAAGATGTGGCACGCCAGGTAAAGGAAACACTTGCACGTCTCACCAATAAAAACCAAAACAAAAAGGGTGCAAAATACAGAAGGGAGAAACGTGAAGCCGTGCAAGAGCGTCTCAACGAAGAGCTGATGGAACAGGCTGCTGAAAGCAAAACCCTGAAACTCACAGAGTTTGTGACCGTAAGCGAACTGGCTACCATGATGAACGTGCCGGTAAACCAAGTCATCGGCACTTGCATGAGCATCGGCATCATGGTGTCTATCAACCAGAGACTCGACGCTGAAACCATCAACATCGTGGCTGACGAGTTCGGATTCAAGACTGAATATGTAAGCGCGGAAGTGAGCGAGGCTGTCAGCGAAGAAGTCGACGACGAAAACGACCTCGTGCCCAGAGCTCCAATCGTCACAGTTATGGGTCATGTCGACCATGGAAAGACATCGCTGCTCGACCATATCAGAAAATCTAACGTCATAGCAGGCGAGGCTGGAGGCATCACTCAGCATATCGGTGCATACAACGTGACTCTTGGCGACGGACGACAGATCACCTTCCTTGACACTCCAGGTCACGAGGCATTCACCGCCATGCGTGCCCGAGGAGCACAGGTGACCGACATCGCCATCATCATCATCGCAGCCGACGATAGCGTCATGCCAACCACCAAAGAGGCCATCGCTCACGCTCAAGCCGCCAACGTGCCTATGGTGTTTGCCATCAACAAAATTGACAAGCCGGGGGCTAACCCTGACAAAATACGTGAGGACTTGGCTAACATGAACCTTCTCGTGGAGGAATGGGGCGGAAAGTACCAGTGTCAGGAAATATCAGCCAAAAAGGGCATCGGCGTGCAAGAACTGCTCGAAAAGGTGCTACTCGAAGCTGAAATGCTGGACCTCAAAGCTAATCCTAACAGAAAAGCTACCGGTTCTGTCATAGAATCGTCGCTCGACAAAGGTCGCGGATACGTCTCAACGGTGCTCGTTTCTAACGGTACGCTGAAAGTGGGCGACATCGTGATAGCAGGTACAAGCCATGGACGCATCAAGGCAATGTTCAACGAGAGAAATCAGCGCATCGAAAAGGCTTTGCCGTCAGAACCAGCTACCATACTCGGACTCAACGGAGCTCCTCAGGCAGGTGACTCCTTCCATATCATGGACACTGAACAGGAGGCAAAAGAAATTGCCAACAAGCGTACTCAACTGCAGCGAGAACAGAGCCTACGTACAGCCACCACACTCTCTCTCGAGGAAATAGCCCACAGAGTGGCTCTCGGAGAGTTCCACGAACTCAACCTTGTGGTAAAAGCCGACACCCAAGGTTCGGTGGAAGCCCTGTCAGACTCGTTCATCAAGATGTCTACAGAAAAAGTGCAGGTGAACGTGATACTCAAAGCAGTAGGACAGATATCAGAAAACGACGTGATGCTCGCATCAACGGCAAAGGGTATGATTGTGGGATTCCAAGTGAGACCTTCCGTGGAGGCAAAGAGACTGGCTGAACGTGAGGGTGTGGAAATCAATACCTACTCCGTAATCTACGACGCCATCGACGACATACACTCTGCCATGGAAGGCATGCTCGAAAAAGTCAAGAAAGAGGTGGCTACTGGTCAAGTCGAGGTGCGGGAAGTATACAAAATCTCAAAGGTCGGTACGGTGGCTGGTGCTTTCGTCACCGAAGGAAAGGTTCACCGCACAGACAAAGCCCGCCTCATACGAGACGGTATCGTGGTTCACACAGGCGACATCAACGCTCTAAAGAGATACAAGGACGACGTGAAAGAGGTGGCTGCCAACTTTGAATGCGGTATCTCTCTCGTCAACTTCAACGACATACAGCAAGGTGACATCATTGAGACCTTCACTGAAATTGAAGTGGAGCAAAAGTTGTAATTTGAAAAATGACTGAAAAAAATGCTTTTGTACGTCGAGTGGCGGAGCAGAAATATGAATATGGCTTCACCACCGACGTTCATACTGAAATAATAGAAAAAGGACTGAACGAGGACGTCGTAAGGCTCATATCACAAAAGAAAGATGAGCCGGAATGGATGCTCGATTTCCGTCTGAAAGCTTTCCGACATTGGACAAAAATGGAGGAACCTAAATGGGGACACGTCAATGTGCCCCCTATTGACTATCAGGCTATTTCGTACTATGCTGACCCTATGGCCATGAAGAAAAAGCAGGAGAAAAGGGATATCGACCCTGAACTCATGAAAACATTCGACAAGTTAGGCATTCCTCTCGAGGAAAGACTCGCTCTGAGCGGAGTGGCTGTGGATGCAATCATGGACTCTGTGTCGGTTAAAACTACATTCAAGGAAAAACTCGCCGAAAAAGGTATCATTTTCTGCTCTATTGGAGATGCCATAAAAGACCATCCCGATATCGTGAGGCAATATCTCGGAACTGTGGTGCCATACACCGACAACTTCTTCGCTGCCCTAAACAGCGCAGTGTTCAGCGACGGCTCGTTCGTTTATATTCCTAAGGGTGTCAGATGCCCAATGGAACTGAGCAGCTACTTCCGAATCAACGCCCGAAACACTGGACAGTTTGAAAGAACACTCATCATTGCCGACGACGATGCTTACGTGTCGTATCTCGAGGGATGTACCGCTCCCATGAGAGACGAGAACCAACTACACGCCGCTATTGTGGAGATTGTGGTGATGAACAACGCGGAAGTGAAATACTCTACAGTGCAAAACTGGTATCCTGGCGACGAGAACGGAAACGGTGGTGTGCTGAACCTCGTTACCAAGAGAGGCGACCTCAGAGGAAATAACAGCAAACTCTCGTGGACCCAAGTTGAAACTGGATCTGCCATCACATGGAAATATCCGTCGTGTGTGCTTCGCGGCGACTATTCACAAGCAGAATTTTACAGTGTGGCAGTGACCAACAACTACCAAGAAGCTGACACGGGAACGAAGATGATACACATGGGTAAAAACACCAAAAGCACCATCATCTCAAAGGGAATATCGGCAGGACACAGCCAAAACTCATACAGAGGACTGGTGAGAGCTACAGCCAATGCCGACAACGCACGAAATTACTCGTCGTGCGACTCACTGCTCTTGGGCAGCCTTTGCGGCGCCCACACCTTCCCATACATGGACATACACAACGACACGGCCATAGTGGAACACGAGGCCACAACAAGCAAAATAAGCGAAGACCAACTCTTCTACTGCAACCAACGTGGCATACCAACAGAACAGGCTGTAGGACTGATTGTAAACGGATACGCAAAAGAGGTGCTCAACAAACTGCCGATGGAGTTTGCCGTAGAAGCACAGAAACTCTTGAACGTGTCGTTAGAGGGAACTGTAGGTTGAGGAGTATGGAGACAGGAGTTGAGCCCATGCGAAACTTGAATAAATAAATTAAAAAAAAATGTTAGAAGTAAGAGATTTATGCGCCAAAATAGGCGACAAAGAAATACTAAGAGGTATCAACCTCACAATTCGTGACGGCGAAACTCATGCCATCATGGGACCTAACGGCTCGGGAAAGTCTACTCTCTCGGCTGTGCTCGTCGGAAACCCTCTTTATGAAGTGACTGCCGGCACCGCTTTCTTCAACGGGAAAAACTTGCTCGACATGAAACCCGAAGAGAGAGCTCACGAAGGCCTCTTCCTCTCTTTCCAATATCCAGTGGAGATACCTGGGGTGTCGATGACCAACTTCATGAGAGCCGCCATAAACGAAAAACGGAAGTATCAAGGTAAAGAACCTCTGCCTGCTGCCGAGTTCCTAAAACTCATGAAACAAAAAAGAGCTATCGTAGAACTCGACTCCAAACTCGCTAACAGGTCGGTGAACGAGGGATTCAGCGGCGGAGAGAAAAAAAGAAACGAAATTTTCCAAATGGCAATGCTCGAACCGAAACTGGCTATTCTTGACGAAACCGACTCAGGACTCGACGTCGACGCCATGAGAATTGTGGCAGAAGGTGTGAACAAGCTACACATGCCTGACACCAGCACCATAGTCATCACACACTACGACCGACTTCTCGACATGATAAAGCCAGACGTCGTACACGTGCTATACAAAGGACGCATAGTGAAGACTGCCGGTCCTGAACTTGCCAAG
Organism: Prevotella sp. P2-180; assembly: GCF_002251435.1. GTDB lineage: Bacteria > Bacteroidota > Bacteroidia > Bacteroidales > Bacteroidaceae > Prevotella. The sequence goes on along the minus strand of NZ_NPJI01000029.1, from coordinate 113,064 downwards.
GAAATACAGGAAAGAGGTTATGATTGGATAAAGGCAGAAAGCGCTTTAAATGAATAGTGGAAGATTGTTTTAAATGAAAAATCAATATATTGAACTATACGAACAGTGTCGACCTTTGATTAGGGAACATAGCGCAGACGTGATGAACAATGCGAGAGACATTGCTTTCGAAGATTTCAAAAGACTCGGTATTCCATCGAAAAAAATAGAGAGATATAAGTATACCGACATGAAGAAACTCTTCGAACCTGACTATGGCTTGAACCTTAAACGACTCGACATTCCTGTCAACCCTTACAACGCATTCAGATGCGATGTGCCTAACCTCAGCACGTCGCTTTATTTCGTTGTAAACGACGCTTTCTACGCCAAAAACTCACCAAAGGCGCAACTGCCGGAGGGTGTGATAATAGGGTCGCTAAAAGAGGTTGCCGAAAATAATCCGGAACTCGTCGGAATGTATTATGCAAAACTAGCTAAAACATCCGACGATGGCATCACAGCCCTGAACACTATGCTCGCTCAAGATGGTCTGCTCGTATATGTACCGAAAAACGTTAGGGTAGAACGGGCTGTGCAGGTGATAAACATTCTTAGGTCGGATGTCGACCTAATGGTTAACAGGCGTGTTCTCATCGTCGTAGAAAAAGGGGCTGAAATAAAACTGCTCTTCTGCGACCATGCCGCCGACGACCGACACTTCCTCGCTACACAGGTGATTGAGGCATTCGTGGAAGAAAACGCTTCGCTCGACCTCTACTGCATGGAAGAGACACACGAGAAAAACGTAAGGGTGAGCAACTTGTATATCGACCAAAAAGCTAATAGCAGAGTGAATCATAACATCATCACCCTGCATAATGGAGTGACAAGAAACCGTACAGACCTGTTGCTAAGTGGCGAAGGGGCAGAGTGTGTGCTGAACGGATGTGCCATTGCCGACAAGAACCAAGTGGTGGACAACAACACACTCATCGAGCATATCGCTCCACACTGCGACAGCAAGGAACTGTACAAATACGTGCTCGATGGAAAGGCTATTGGAGCTTTCGCAGGAAAGGTGCTCGTGCGTCAGGGAGCTCAAAAGACCACTTCCGAAGAACGCAACCAGAACATCTGTGCTACACGAGAAGCTCGCATGTATACTCAACCCATGCTGGAGATTTATGCCGACGACGTGAAATGCAGCCACGGCTCTACTGTGGGACAACTCAACGACGCTGCCATGTTCTACATGAGACAAAGGGGAATATCGGAAAAAGAAGCTAAGCTGTTGTTGGAATTCGCATTCGTCAATGAGGTGATCGACACAATAAAGCTCGAACCTCTACGCGACCGCCTGCACCATCTCGTGGAGAAAAGGTTCAGAGGTGAACTCAGCAAGTGTGAGGGTTGCAAGCTATGTAAGTAGGTTTGGGTAGTTTTATGTGTTATAGATAATTTATGACTCATGTTTGATATTCAAAAGATAAGGGAAGATTTTCCAATTTTGTCGAGAATGGTGTACAACAAACCGCTGGTATATCTCGACAATGCAGCCACTACACAAAAGCCTTTGTGTGTGCTCGACGCCATGAGAGAGGAATATCTCAACGTCAACGCCAACGTTCACCGAGGTGTGCATTATCTCTCACAACAGGCTACCGACCTACATGAGGAGGCTAGAGAAACAGTGAGAAGATTCATCAACGCACCATCGACATCGGAAATCATCTTCACCAGAGGCACAACCGAGGGTCTCAACCTCGTGGCTGCATCGTTTACAGAGGAGATGATGAAGGAGGGCGACGAGGTGATTGTGTCGGTTATGGAACACCACTCCAACATAGTGCCTTGGCAACTGCAGGCGGCAAAAAAGGGCATTGCCATAAGGGTTATCCCTATGGACGAAACGGGGAAACTAGACATTAAGGAATACGAGAAAATGTTCAACGAGCACACAAAATTGGTTAGTGTTGCTCATGTGAGCAACGTGCTTGGCACGGTCAACCCAGTGAAACAGATCGTGAAAATTGCTCACGACCATGGCGTGCCTGCCATGATTGACGGAGCTCAGTCGACACCTCACTTCCGTGTAGACGTACAAGACATCGACTGCGACTTTTTTGTGTTCAGCGGACATAAGATGTATGGACCTACTGGCATCGGTGTGCTATATGGAAAGGAACAGTGGCTCGACAAACTGCCTCCTTATCAGGGTGGTGGCGAAATGATTGAAAGTGTGAGCTTCGAAAAAACCACTTTCGAGCGCCTGCCATTCAAGTTTGAGGCTGGCACACCTGACTATGTGGCTACACACGGACTGGCAACGGCCATAAAATATATTGAGAACATCGGCATCGACAACATCTCTCGCCACGAGCAGGAGCTTACGGAATACTGTATGAAAAGACTGGAAGCTATCGACGGAATGAGACTGTTTGGCACTGTGAAGGGTAAAGATGCCGTGGTGTCGTTTCTCGTGGGAAACATCCACCATCTCGACATGGGCACACTACTCGACAGACTTGGCATCGCCGTCAGGACTGGTCACCATTGCGCACAACCGCTGATGGATCGCCTCGGCATACAAGGCACAGTAAGGGCTTCATTTGCCTTATACAACACAAAGGAGGAGATTGACGTGCTGGCCAACGGCATAGAGAGAGTGGTGAAAATGTTTTAGAAAAGAAGGTTATGCTGAAAAACTGTTTCTACGAGGGAATGACCGAAGCGGGATGCGACGAAGCGGGACGAGGATGTCTTGCTGGCAGTGTCTTCGCTGCGGCAGTGATATTGCCTCCAGGCTATCACAACGAACTTCTCAACGACTCTAAACAACTCTCTGAAAAAAGCAGATATGCATTGAGAGAGGTTATCCAAAAAGAGGCCGTGGCATGGGCAGTAGGTATTGTCACTCCAGAGGAGATTGACAAAGTGAATATTCTCAACGCTTCCATTCTTGCAATGCACAGAGCCCTCGACCAACTTAAGGTGAGGCCCGAGGCAGTGATTGTAGACGGCAACCGCTTCAAACCTTATCGCGACATACCCTACTCCACCATAGTGAAAGGCGACGGGAAATATCTGTCGATAGCAGCCGCTAGCATTCTTGCCAAGACATACCGCGACGACTACATGCGCCAACTTGATGCAGAATACCCTCAATATGACTGGAAAGGAAATAAGGGATATCCTACAAAGAAGCATCGCGAGGCCATAAAAACACATGGAGCCACTCCCTACCACCGACGCACTTTCAACCTCTTGGGCGACACTCAACTGTCATTGGTGTTTAAGGAAGAGTAGACAAGATGATGACCATATTCTCACACTGGACATAAGTTATGAAATCATTAAAAGAATTATTCAGAATAGGAAAAGGGCCATCGAGCAGCCATACCATGGGCCCACAAATGGCAGCAAAGATTTTCCTCGAACGGAATAAAAAAGCAAAAGAATTTGAAGTGACACTTTACGGCAGTCTTGCAGCGACAGGTAAAGGTCACCAGACAGATAGTGCCATTCTCGATATTCTATCGCCAGTGGCAAAGGTGAATTTATTGTGGGAACCAACAATATTCCTTCCTTTTCACCCTAACGGCATGCGCTTCGTTTCGAAAGATGAGGAGGGCAAGACAATGGAGGAATGGACCGTATATAGCGTTGGCGGCGGTGCTCTCTCGGAAGGGAAAGACGCAGGCAACCATGTGGAGCACGACGTTTATGACATGAACACCATGACGGAGATAATGAAATGGTGCTACGACAACGGAAGAAACTACTGGGAATATGTGGACATAACAGAAGGGCCTGATATTTGGGACTACCTGATGAAGGTGTGGAAGGCCATGCAGGATGCGGTGGAACGTGGCATCAACACCGAAGGACGACTTCCTGGACCTCTGAACCTTTCAAGAAAGGCCAGCACTTACTACGTCAAGGCATCGGGATATCAGCGCAATCTGCAAACCAGAGGTCTTGTATATAGCTATGCCCTTGCCGTGAGCGAAGAGAATGCCTCGGGAGGCATTATTGTCACTGCTCCCACATGTGGTTCGTGTGGTGTGCTGCCTGCGGTGCTCTACCATCTCTCACGCGGACATCATTTCAGCGACGAAAAGATAATACATGCAATAGCTACAGCGGGCATCGTGGGCAATGTGGCCAAGACTAACGCTTCAATATCGGGTGCCGATGTGGGATGCCAAGGAGAGGTGGGAGTGGCCTGCGCCATGGCTTCGGCTGCAGCGTGCCAACTTTTTGGTGGTAGTCCGTCGCAAATTGAATATGCTGCCGAAATGGGACTCGAACATCACTTGGGTATGACTTGCGACCCCGTTTGCGGACTGGTACAAATACCTTGTATCGAACGTAACGCTTTCGCCGCTGCTCGTGCACTCGACAGCAATATCTACGCTTCGTTCTCCGACGGAATCCACCGTGTGTCTTACGACAAGGTGATAAACGTGATGAAACAGACTGGTCACGACATTCCTTCTCTTTACAAAGAGACAAGCGAAGGCGGCCTAGCTACTACTCTTGACATCAAGCTTTCGTAAATAATAAAACTCAATACTGTTATCTTAACAGCTTCACTACCCCAAATACTCTCGACAGACCGGACTTGTCGAGAGTTTTTGCTATCATTATGCTTCCTACAAAACATACAACTATAGTCACCACGGCATGAACGATTCCACTTCTGTCGAAGGAAAACAATGGAAGATAGAATTTTGACATCATGGTAAATATGGGATGGAAGATATAAACCGGAAGAGTGTTGCGGCCAAAGTAGCACATCACCACACGAAACCGCTCAGGCGTCTTGCCATGACACCACAACAAAAACGACACCGCAAAAAACGGCAAGACAAGACATATCCACTTATGCCACAGCTCAGGCTGAAATATTAACACAAGAAATGGCAACAAGGAGAAGACAGAAGCCGGAAAAGCCTTTACAAAGGACACTTCATTCTGACGCAGTACTGCCCCCATGAAAAATAACGTAGCGTCAGCAGGAGTGAGAAGAGGCAGAAAAAAAGCAAGCAAATAAAGGGAAAAAGCAAATAGCGACAGACGAGACACTTTAGAAAGGGACGGGAAAAGACGAAAAACAACGTAATAAGCCGTACCACACACTATCATATCATAAAAAAACCAATAAGGACCGATAGACCTTACAAACACCCTCTCGCACACTGCCTCGAGCGATAGCGAAGTGAGACCATCTCTCACCGGCAAGAAAACCGACAGGACAGAAAACGACGTCACCATGATAACGTAAGGCAAGACAAGACGAAGGAAATATTTCAAAAACCCACCGACAGACTTCTCTATGTTGACAAGATAACCCGTGATAATGAGAAAAGCAGGCATGAAGAAAGTGAACATGCTTTGTTTGAACATAGGATAAAGCGTACCGAAATTGACTATGTGAACCAATATCACTATAGCCATCAACACGCTGCGCACATAGTCTATCTCCTCAAACTTCTTCATTGTAGACATACAGAGGTCAGTTTAGTTCCTTGGTAAGTATACTCTCCAATTTCTCTGCCGACAAGCGAAGCTGGAACTGCCCCTTAATCGCCACCGAGATAGAGCCAGTTTCTTCTGACACCACTATCACCACAGAGTCGCTATCCTGCGACATGCCCATTGCGGCACGATGACGCAAGCCAAGTTCCTTTGGTATGTTCATGTCGTGAGACACCGGAAGTATACATCCGGCAGCCTTGATGCGTTTCTGAGCTATTATCATCGCGCCATCGTGAAGTGGAGAGTTCTTGAAAAAGATGTTTTCTATCAGACGCTGGTTGATATTCGCATCTATCAGGTCGCCTGTCTTCACTATTTCGTCAAGGGGTGAAAGACGCTCTATGACTATCAAGGCACCTACCTTCTTCTTCGACATATTCATACAGGCCAACACAATCGGCACTATTGATTCCTTGTCGTGAGTCTTCTTCTTATCCTTGCTATTGGAAAAAATCTCCATAAACACCTTCATGCGCTGATGCGCGCCTAGATTGAAGAGGAACTTGCGTATGTCTTCTTGAAACAACACTATCAAACCTATAACTCCTACACTCACCAGCTGGTCCATGATGCTACCCAACAGTCGCATCTCCAATATCTCAGACACAAAAAGCCAAAGCACCACAAACATCATGATGCCTATGAAGACGTTGAGCGAACTCGACTCTTTCATAAGCCGGTAAATATAGAACAGCATCAATGCTACCAGGACTATATCTATGATATCCTTCAATCCAAATTCGAAAAACATACCTACATTATCTTGTTTACTATTTTCACTACTTCCACAGCTTCCTTCACGTCGTGTACACGAAGAATGTTGGCTCCCTTCTCTACCGCTATCGTATGTATTACAGATGTCCCGTTGAGCGAACCTGAAGGATCGGTGTCAAGAAGCCTGAATATCATCGACTTGCGAGACACACCTACCAGCAAAGGCAAGTCGAGCGACTGCAACTGTTCCATTTTTGCAAGAAGGGCATAGTTTTCGTCTAAGCTCTTTCCAAAACCAAATCCCGGGTCGAGGATTATGTCTTTCACCCCTAACTCATGCAGTTGATTGACTTCCTTGGCAAAAGCGGGTATCATGGCTTCAAGATTGTTCTTTACAGACATAAGAATGTATGGAACGCCAAGACGTGCCACCATGCGGAATATGGAGGGATAAGGCCCTTCGTCCTGCTCCAAAGGAGTATTGACAACTCCTGTTATGCCTCCTTCCGACACATCGTTGACCATGCCAACGCCATATTCCTCAACAGCCATACGAGCCACATCGGGACGGAAGGTGTCTACCGACAACACTGCGTCAGGCTGTTCGCGACGTACTATCTGCAAGCCACGACGCAACCTCTCCATCTCTTCAGACTCACTCACCTGCGGTGCGCCAGGGCGTGTTGAAAAGGCGCCGATGTCTATCATTGTGCCTCCCTCGGAAATAATCTGATTTGTACGTTCTGCTATTTCTTTCTCCGTCTGCTTACGACTGCCTGCATAAAATGAGTCGGGAGTGACATTCAGAATACCCATCACATGAGGGGTGGAAAGGTCTATCAAGCGGCCATTGACATTTATTGTTTGATACATAAATTCGATTAATGTTTAATTGTATGCAAATGTAGTACAAGTTATGCAAAGAACCAAATAAATATGATAGTTTTTGGATTTTTTAAAGGCATTTTGTTTTGTTCTTATCACTATTTGAGCTACCTTTGCAGAAAATTTGAAGAAAAAAAATGGAGATTACAGAACTTTATGATATTTACAAAAGCCATCCTGTGATTACAACTGATAGCCGCGACTGTCCAAAGGGCTCCATATTTATCGCGCTGAAGGGAGAATCGTTCGATGGAAACAAATTTGCGGCGGCGGCTATTGAAAAAGGATGCGCCTTCGTTGTGGTTGACGAAAAGGAATATTACGTGGAAGGCGACAAACGCTACATCCTTGTTGATAACTGCCTGAAAACATTCCAACTATTGGCAAGAGAGCATAGAAGACGATTTAACATTCCAGTGATTGGTATTACCGGCACCAACGGAAAGACTACCACAAAGGAACTCGTTTCGGCTGTACTGTCACAAAGGTATAACGTGCTGTTTACCCAAGGTAACTTCAACAACGACGTGGGGGTGCCTAAAACATTGTTCAGACTGAGTAAAGAGCATGAGATTGCAGTAGTGGAAATGGGCGCAAGTCATCCTGGGGACATAAAGACGCTCGTGGACATTGTGGAGCCTCAATATGGGATAATCACTAATGTGGGAATGGCTCACCTTCAAGGCTTCGGTTCGTTTGAGGGAGTGGTAAGCACAAAAGGAGAGTTGTACGACTTCTTGCGTGAGAACAAAAACTCAAAGGTATTTATTGACGCTGGCAACCGGCATCTTATGGACATAGCCACAGGATTGGAGCTTGTGGAATACGGCACTGTCGAAAACCATAGGCTTAAGGTAAGGGGACAGGTTGTGTCGTGCGCTCCGCTTCTAAAATTCAGGTGGACCGATGGCAACGAATGGCATGTGGTGCAAACTCATCTCATTGGCAGCTACAATATCATGAACATGCTTGCTGCGGCATGTATCGGACTTGAATTTGGTGTGACACCTGAACAGATTGACACCGCCCTCTCCAGCTACACACCAAGCAATAACCGCTCGCAACTTACAGAGACAGCCTGCAACCACCTCATTGTGGATGCATATAACGCTAACCCTACAAGCATGATGGCGGCACTGAAAAACTTCCGCGACATGGAAGTGTCTCCCAAGATGGCTATATTGGGCGACATGAGGGAACTTGGGGAATCCAGCGCCGTGGAACACCAAAAGATAGCCGACTTCCTTTCTGAGTCTGGCCTTGACAATGTATGGCTTGTGGGAGAGGAGTTTAAGAAGACAAACTGTCGGTTCAGAAAATTTAACGACATCGAAGAGGTGAAAGCAGCCTTGGAAGCAAATAAGCCTTCTGGCTATTTCATCCTAATTAAAGGCAGCAATGGCATAAAACTCTTTCAACTGCCAGAACTGCTTTGATCGTTTCCTTCTTACTATACCATCTTCATACGCTTCTATGAGTATATGAAAGAAAGGTAAAGAAGAACTAAATTGCAAAGAAAGAGTTTTTTTTTCGCAAATCATGCACGAGTTTCAAAAAAATTGTGTACCTTTGCAGCCGCATTGAAAAAATGGCGGGATGTAGCGCAGTTGGTAGCGCACTACGTTCGGGACGTAGGGGTCGGGCGTTCGAGTCGCCTCATCCCGACCAAACGGCGGCAAGCGAGATAAACTCACTTGCCGCCGCTTTTTTGTATACATTATTTCTTCTCACCATATCTCTATGGCCTCTACTGACATGATATTACTCTTACTTATTCCGCTTGTCGACAGTATCTTCACTGTCTGCTTTTTATCTCGTTGTATGGTAAACCTTCTACATGCCTGTTCGTCGGTATTTCCGCTACAAATGTAGTTAAGTCCATCAATCGAAACAGTGACTCCACGTCTCATTCCGCGCATCGTAACCCTTGTCCAACCCTTAAAAGGCCTTGGGGCAAGATAGGTGAGCGAGGTGGCTGTGGAATCTACTAGCTGGCACTGGTGGATGTGGCGTATGTATTGAGGCTCAAAATGGGATATGGCATCTCTTGTATGGTTTATGGCGACTGGAAGAAGCTGGGGCATGGGCAAGTCGGTATAAAGCAACGACATGTCTATGGGGGCTATGGTCTCTGTTTCGGTGGTGTTAATGGAAGTGGTGGCATCTACTGACGTCCACGACCATGAGTCGTCGCAGGCAAATGCGAAGGTGGTACCATCGGTGTAGGTGCCATAGATGGTTAGCGAAAGTTGTCTATCTGGATAGTCGGCGAGAAAGGGTGAATACCACACCTTCAGGTGGCAAATGGTATCGGTAATGAATGGAGTGACTTCGCAATGCAAGCTTCCAAGTGTCTTGTCGGTGTCGTGATAAGGAGATAGCACACTTGTCGTAACGTTATAGCCATTGGCATATATTTGGATTCTTCCATTGCTTGCTGCATCAACAAACGCCCGACTCACTATTTTCTGCAGACTGAGCAACTTCACAAACCATATCTGAGACTCTCGGCAAGAATCGCCGGCATTGATCCATTGGTGTGACCATCCGGTGGCTCTTGCCGATGTTGTAAATAATAATGTGAGAAATGCTATGATGAAAGTCTTTATCATAGTATCACTACCTTCTGTCCTCCCTTCGTCTTTATGGTCTTCGACTCTCCGTTGAAGTTAACGACAAGCTTTCCGTCATTAACCGACTTTATCGAGAGCTGAGTGACCTTACCTCCACTCCATACCATGCTTATCTCATGTCCTCCACGAGCACGTATTCCGCTCACTTCGCCCTCATTCCACTGTTGTGGCAGTGCTGGAAGCAGCGTGATGGTGTTGCCGTCGCCCTGAAGCAGCATCTCGCACACACCGGCAGTGCCACCAAAGTTTCCGTCAATCTGGAATGGTGGATGTGCATCAAAGAGGTTGGGATATGTGCCTCCTGAGCGTCGGCGGTCGGTGCCATTGTATTTATCTGGACTAACATAGGTGAGGAGTTTCTGGAATATGTGGTATGCCTGTTCTGCCTTTCCAAGCCTTGCCCAAAGATTAATGCGCCATCCGGTGCTCCATCCTGTGGTGTAGTCGCCCTTAATCTCAAGCGACTTCTGGCATGCTGCCATTAGCTCTGGATTTGCTGCGGTAATGTGGGTTCCTGGATAAAGTCCAATAAGGTGTGACTGATGGCGGTGCTGCCAGTCCCAATCCTCCCAGTCATAATACCACTCCTGAAGATTTCCGCGGCTTCCAATGGTATATGGATGCAACTTGGCCGTGGTCTCTTCGAGCTTATTACTGAAGTCAGCGTCAATGCCAAGCACTTCTGCCGCGGCGATGGTGTTCTTGAATAGTTCCCGCATGATGGCAAGGTCGGCAGTACCTCCATAACATGTCATTCCGTGATAGCCTTCTGTGGTTTTATATTCATTTTCGGGCGATGTCGAAGGTGCCGTAATCAGTTCTCCAGGTTGCTTTGGGTTTTCTATGAGCCATGCGATGCAAAACTCTGCGGCTCCTCGCATTAGTGGATATGCCACTTCCTTGAGGTATTCTTTGTCCTGGGTATACTGATAGTGGTCCCACAGGGCATTTACGAGCCATGCTCCTCCCATATTCCAGTTAGCCCATTCCGGCTTCTCGTTTTTCTCTCCCACGGGGTTTGTCATTGCCCAAATGTCACTATTGTGGCTTGAACACCATCCTTGTGTTATGCCATAATAGTTCAGTGCAGTGTACTTCCCGTTTTCGGCAAGAGCCTTGATGAATCCGTCGAGTGGCATGGTCATCTCTGGCAAGTTTGACACTTCTGCGGGCCAGTAGTTCTCCTCGAGGTTGATGTTCACTGTATAGTTGCCTCGCCATGGTGAGTAGAGGTGTGGTGTCCAAAGACCTTGAAGATTGGCTGGAACGGATGGGGTTCGTGAACTACATATCAGCAGGTATCTGCCATATTGAGTATAGAGAGTCTCAAGATACGGATTGCCTCCTTTATTGTCAGTATAGTCCAGCAGTTGCTTGGCTGTAGTACGGTTTTCATCGTAGGACGGATTGCCAAGTTTGAGTCTGAAGCGACTGAAAAGCTCACAATAGTCAGCCAAATGGCGGTTGCGCAATTGTTCGTAGGTGAAGTTCACGAGATGCCATGCGTCGTCGGCAGCATTTGCCAGATAGTCGGCTCCTTGTTTCACTGGATGGTTGCGGCTCCCGTTGAAACTTGTTTGGTTTACAAAATACAATGTTGCGGTGTTGGCTCCGGTAATGGTTATGGTGGAGTCGGCGGCATGCACGTTTCCCCCTTGAGCGGCTGCCTTCAGTATTGAGCAGAAGTGTATGGAATGCATCTCGTCGCCAGTGGCATGACCGGTGACTGTGATTTGTTGTGAAGATGCTTTTGCCTTGTGTGGAGTTTGTCCTGTGAGCGACACTCTGAAATTCAGCTTCCCCGGAACGCTTGACTTTAGTCTTATGGCTATGAGACGATCTGGATGGGAGGCGAAGTATTCACGCTCATATGTCACTCCGTCTTTTTCATAGCGGTCGCGGCAAATGGCTTGATTAAGATCTAACTCACGATAGTAGTCAGTAGCCTTAACCACCGGCTCTGTCCTGTTTGCCCTACAGTTGAGGTCTTCGATGAGCATAGTGAGCAGCGGTTGGTAGAACTGGGAGTTATGTCCTTGCACATTCAGCTGCAGTGAGTCAGCAAGCGCATAGTCTTCATTGAATAGAGCTTTTCTTATTTCAGGAATCCATTTTGAAGCTCCTGCGTCATCGTTTCTGTTTACAGGTTTTCCTGTCCACATTGTGATATCGTTAAGGTAAATGACGTTTTCGTCTACGCCGCCATAAATGAGAGCCCCTATCTTTCCGTTACCAATAGGCAACGACTCTTCAAAAAACTCAGCAGGGCTGTCATACCAAAGTTTCAAGGGTAGATTCTGCGCGGTGGCATTTATGCCAAGAAGCAATGTCAGCAAAAGTGTAATCTGTTTCATAAAATGTTATGTTTTGTTAGTGATAGGGATCTTTTTGAAGATAAAGGGGGAAAGAGATGTGAGGAAAATCTCACTTCTCTCTCCCCACTCCTCTTTCCTCACTCCTTAGTCTTCTACGCATCAATATTAGCGTATGTTGCGTTCTTCTCTATAAACTCTCTTCGTGGCTCGACATCGTCGCCCATGAGCATAGAGAATATCTCGTCTGCTTCCGCAGCATTTTCTATTGTCACCTGCTTGAGGAGTCGTGTCTGTGGATTCATTGTGGTTTCCCAGAGTTGCTCTGGATTCATCTCTCCAAGACCTTTGTATCGCTGTGTGTGAATGGTCTTGCCATCTTCTACTCCATTACCCCATTTGTCGAGGAAGGCTTGACGCTGCTGGTCTGTATAGCAGTATTCCTTTGCCTGATTCTTATATGTGCAGAGGTAGAGCGGAGGTGTGGCGATATATAGATGCCCCTCCTGTATGACTTTTGGCATGAAGCGGTAAAAGAGTGTCATGATGAGCGTGTCGATGTGTGAGCCATCGACATCGGCGTCGGTCATGATTATTATCTTGTCGTAACGCAGCTTGTCAATGTTGGCTTCCTTGTCGCCTTCACCTTCAACACCGAACCTTACGCCAATGCTCTGTATGATGTTCATCACCGACTCACTTTCAAACACCTTATGCCACATCACCTTCTCAACATTGAGAATCTTTCCGCGCAGAGGTAGTATAGCCTGCGTGTATCGGTCGCGTCCCTGTTTTGCCGAGCCACCGGCAGAGTCTCCCTCCACGAGGAAAATCTCGCATTCTTTGGGGTCCTTGTTTGAGCAGTCGGCAAGTTTTCCTGGCAGTCCGCCTCCCGTCATTGGATTCTTTCTCTGCACGCTTTCCCTTGCTTTGCGTGCAGCAATACGCGCAGTGGCAGCCAAAATCACCTTGTCGCAAATCTGCTTTGCTTCTTTCGGGTGTTCTTCTAGATAGTATGTGAGAGCCTCTCCCACTGCCTGCTGCACGGCTCCTGTCACCTCCGAGTTGCCGAGCTTTGTCTTTGTCTGACCCTCAAACTGTGGCTCAGCCACCTTAATGGATATTACAGCAGTCAGTCCTTCGCGGAAATCTTCTCCTGCAATCTCTATTTTTGCCTTCTCTATCTGCTTTGATATTACAGGATCGGCATCGGCATATTTCTTCAACGTACGGGTGAGCGCCATACGGAAGCCTACAAGATGAGTTCCGCCCTCTATGGTGTTGATGTTGTTTACGTATGAGTGGATATTCTCGCTGTAGTCGGTGTTGTACATCACCGCCACTTCGATGGGCACTCCTTGTTTCTCGGTCTTGAGATATATGACATCGTCGAAGAGGTGTGTGCGATGACGGTCGACATAGCGCACAAATTCTTTCAGTCCGTCCTTGGCATGGAACACTTCCTGCCTTGTATTACCCTCTTCGTCGGGACGAAGGTCGGTAAGCGTGATGGTTATACCTGCGTTCAGATATGCCAATTCACGCATACGCTTTGCTATGATATCGTATTTGTATGTAGTGGTGGTGAACACAGTTGGGTCAGGCCAAAACTGCTGCCTTGTTCCTCTGAGTTCTGTCTCTCCAACAATCTTCACTGGATATAGCGGCTTTCCCTTCTCATATTCCTGCTGGTATATTTTTCCGTCGCGGAACACTTGGGACATCATGCGGGAAGAAAGAGCGTTGACGCAACTCACGCCAACTCCATGCAATCCGCCGCTGACTTTATAGGATCCTTTGTCGAACTTTCCTCCGGCATGCAATACAGTCATGACGACCTCCAATGCCGACTTGTGAAGCTTTTCGTGTTCGTCCACTGGTATTCCTCGTCCGTTGTCCTGTACGGTAATCGACTCGTCCTGGTTTATGGTCACTTCGATATGTGTGCAATATCCAGCCATTGCCTCGTCGATAGAGTTGTCTACGGTTTCATTTACAAGATGGTGCAGACCCTTCTCGCTGATGTCTCCGATATACATCGCCGGGCGCTTTCGCACGGCCTCAAGTCCCTCGAGCACCTGTATATTACTCGCGGAATAATTGCTTTCTTTGATTATGTCTTCTGCCATTTTAATGTTAGTCAAAATTATTGCGCAAAGTTACAATAAAATTCTGAAATAGAGAAATATTTAAGGTCTTTTTTTATAAAAATGAGTTAATGTCACGACATACAAAAACAGGTTGCCTTCAATTGAAAGCAACCTGTCTTGTATTCTTGTTGTAGTTTTGATTATCCCAGCTTGTTGATGTGCAAAGCAAGGCTTGACTTGATGTTCGCTGCCTTGTTCTTGTGGATGATGTTTGTCTTAGACAACTTGTCCAACATCTTCTGTACACTCGGATACAACTTCACAGCCTCTTCCTTGTCTGTGATAGCACGCAACTTGCGAACGGCGTTGCGCATCGTCTTTGCATAATACTTGTTATGCAGAGTCCTCTTCTTGTCCTGACGGATTCTCTTAATTGATGATTTGTGATTTGCCATCTTGTTATTTATTCTTTTTTTATTTTGTAGTCCCTAGGAGAGTCGAACTCCTCTTTAGAGAATGAAAATCTCTCGTCCTAACCGATAGACGAAGGGACCGTGTCTCGTTTTGCGGGTGCAAAGTTACGGCTTTTATTTCATTCCTCCAAATATTTTCTCGAAAAAATTCATTTTTTATCTTATTTTTCTGCTTACGCTGCTCTAAAATGTCGTTTTTTACCTATCTTTGCAGCAAAAACCAAGATAAATCGTTATGCTAATAAAGACAAAGGCAGTGGTGCTGAATTCGTTTAAGTACACCGACAACCGTCTCATTGTCGACCTCTTCACACTCGACATGGGAAGGATGGCAGTGGCGGTAAACGTTTCTACAGGAAAAAAATCGAAATTTCCGAAAAGTATTTTCACACCGCTCACACTGCTTGACATCGAAGCCGACATGAAACAGCGACAGGGGCTACAGAAACTGAGGGAGGCTTCCATGTCTTACGCTTTCACTTCCATACCGTTCAGGCCTGAGAAAGCTACCGTCGCATTGTTTATTTCCGATTTCCTCTATCATGCCTTAAAAGGAGAACAAGACAATGCCTCTCTCTTCAATTTCATTTCTGACAGCATAAAATGGTTTGACCTTACCGACAATAACGTTGCCAATTTCCATATAGTGTTCTTGCTGCGACTAACGCTGTTCTTAGGCTTCATGCCCAACCTTGACCATTATACCGAAGGCTGCTTCTTCGACCTCATAGGCAGCACGTTCGTCAATACCATTCCTCCCCACCACGATTTCCTCGACATCAGAGAATCGGCAATAGTAAGTACCATGATGAGAATGAACTACCGCACCATGCACCTCTTTCATCTCACACGCTCTCAGCGCAACAGACTCCTTGATGTTCTCGTAGCATACTATCGCCTCCACCTACCAGATTTTCCCGAATTGAAGTCGCTTGAAGTGTTACGCTCTGTTTATTCATAGCAACTTTACACCTTATTATATTTATAGATGAGAGAGTAGTGAGAAATGTGGAGAGAGGAGCGGCGAGTGAGGAGCGTGGAGCGACTTGAGCCTCTGGATATGGCAATAAAAAAAGAAGGCGGGGATCGCTCCTCGCCTTTTTTTTCGATTCAACGTCAGTAGCTCTGACGGATAAAGGGAAATTACTTTCCGTGATGCTCGTCAGAAACGGTTAACTTCTTACGGCCCTTGGCACGACGAGAAGCCAATACTCGACGTCCGTTCTTTGTAGCCATTCTCTCGCGGAAGCCGTGCTTGTTCACTCTTCTTCTGTTGTGTGGCTGAAATGTTCTTTTCATTGCTATAAACTATTTAATTTTTTGTTATTTCTATCCTTTTGGGCTGCAAAAGTACTCATAATTTTCGAAATAACCAAGAAATAAATGAATTTTAGCTAAAACTTTTATGTTTTTTTCGAGAAAATCAGTAACTTTGCACCCGAAAACGCAAAAAATGCGTAATTTTGGACCGTAAATTCAAAATATAATAGTTATATAAAGTATATGATTAATTCACAAGACATTAAGAAAGGAACAGCAATCCGTATGGATGGCGGCATCTGGGTTTGCATCGATTTCCAGCACAGAAAGCCAGGTAAAGGTAACACCGTAATGAACACCAAACTGAAGAACGTGACCGACGGACGCGTACTCGACCGTACATTCCAGGTTGGATTCAAACTGGAAGATGTAATCATTGAGCGTCGCCCATACCAGTATCTCTATGAGGATGCTACAGGACGTATCTTCATGAATCAGGAGACTTTTGAGCAGATTCCTATTGCCAACGACCTCGTTATCGGACACGAGTTCATGAAGGAAAGCGACATCGTGGAAGTTGTAACCGATACCACCGACGGCACTATCCTCTATGCAGAAATGCCTGTAAAAACTTACCTCCGCGTTACACATAGCGAACCAGGACTGAAAGGTGACACCGCTACCAATGCCACAAAGCCTGCCACACTGGAAACAGGTGTTGAAATACGCGTTCCTCTCTTCATCAACGAAGGCGACCTCATTCAGGTTGACACTCGTGACGGAAGCTATCTCCAAAGAGTAAAGGAATAAAATATTAAAAATGAAAAATGAAGAATGAAGAGTGAAGAATAAGATAAACGCAGACTGTGCGTAGCCCATTCTTCACTCTTCATTCTTCATTCTTCATTCTTCATTTATATACTATGACCTACTCCATCATTGTCCCTGTATTCAACCGTCCCGACGAAGTCGACGAGCTACTTGAGAGCCTCTGCCAGCAGACAGTGAGAGACTTTGAGGTAGTGGTCGTGGAAGACGGCTCGGAAAAAACATGCAAAGACGTATGTGATAAATATCACGGGAAACTCGACCTAAAATATTTTGCAAAGAAAAACTCTGGACCTGGACAAAGCAGAAACTATGGAGCAGAACGGGCAAAGGGAGAATACCTCATTGTACTCGACTCCGATGTGGTACTGCCTGAAAACTACTTGAAGGCCGTGGACGACGAGCTGCGCAAAAAACCTTGCGACGCTTTCGGAGGACCAGACCAGGCTCACGAGTCATTCAGCGAAACGCAAAAAGCCATCAACTACTCCATGACGAGCTTTTTCACCACCGGCGGCATTAGGGGAGGCAAAAAGAAACTCGACAAATTCTATCCGCGCTCGTTCAACATGGGCATCAGACGTGATGTATACCTCCGCCTCGGAGGATTCTCGAAAATGCGATTCGGAGAAGACATAGACTTCTCTATACGTATATTCAAGGCCGGATACCACTGCCGCCTGTTTCCCGATGCATGGGTGTGGCACAAAAGACGCACCGACATGAAGAAGTTCTTCCGACAGGTGTACAACAGCGGAATAGCGAGAATAAACCTTTATAAGCTATACCCCGACTCTCTAAAGCTGGTACATATGCTGCCAATGGTATTCACCGTAGGAGTCATCCTACTATTCCTTATGGCATGCTTCGGACGAATCATGATGGTATACGGCAATCCCGAACACTTCTACTCTTGGTACTGGTTCGTGATTGCATCGTTAGCCCCCATCATACTTTACTCACTGCTCATCTTCACCCACTCCGCCATAATAAACCGCTCACTGCCCATCGGATTCATCTCCATTGGAGCAGCCTTCGTGCAACTTATGGGCTACGGATTTGGATTCATAGAGGCATGGTGGAAACGCTGTGTGCTGAAAAAAGACATATTCCAGGCTTTCGAAAAGTCGTTCTACGAATAATTATAAGACAGACACATGGAAAGACGACTTACCATAAAAGACTGGGATGAGGCTGACATGCCCCGGGAAAAACTCGAACGCCTGGGGGCAGAAGCCCTCAGCAACGCAGAATTGCTCGCCATCCTCATTGGCTCCGGATCGCAAGAGGAAAGTGCAGTGGCACTTATGAAACGCCTGTTAGGCGACTGCAACAACAACCTAAACACACTCGGAAAGAAAACCATTGCCGAATTGTGTGAATACAAAGGCGTGGGACCAGCAAAGGCCATTACCATACTTGCAGCCTGCGAGTTTGGCAAGCGCCGGCAACTGGAAAAGGCGGAAGAACGTCCAGACCTAAGCTCTGCCATGGCCATCTACGAGCACATGCATCCGATCATGCAGGACCTCGACGTGGAGGAAGCCTGGATTCTGCTCATGAACCAGAACTTCCGGCTCATAAAGAAATTGCGCATCTCCCACGGAGGAATAAGCGAGACAGCCGTCGACGTGCGTGTAATCATGAAGCAAGCACTGCTTTCCAATGCCACTGTACTTGCCCTTTGTCACAACCATCCGAGCAACAATCCGCGTCCCAGCGGCGACGACGACCGTCTAACCCAACGCATAAAAGAAGCCTCAAAGCTCATGCGCATCTTCTTCCTCGACCATCTCATCATCACCGACGGCCGATACTACTCCTACCACGAAGAAGGAAAGCTGTAGGCATTCTTCTCTCATTTATTTATAGATTTCAGACAGATGTCGTTAGGACTCTACACTCTACATTATTTAAAGATAAACTACCGACTACGTTAAAAATACACAAAATACACAAGGTTGTGTTACACAAGGTTGCGTATTTTGTGTATTTTCACTATCTTTGCGCGGAATAAACAAAAATTATTGAACAACAGAACCAAATGACACTTTTATGAGAAAACTTTATCATGTATTAATCGCACTGTGCATCGCGGGTACTAACGCCATGGCACAGCAGGCCCTGTTTGGAGGGAAAATGCCGGTATCGCCGGAAATCAACAAAGACAATACCGTGACATTCAGATGTGTGGCTCCTGAGGCACAGAAAGTACAAATAACAGGCGATTTCCTGCCCACCAAGACCATCGACACGCCAATGGGCAAATATGACGCACCAGGAACGGCTGACCTCGTAAAAGGAGCCGACGGAGTATGGACTTTCACTACAGCCACTCCACTGAAGCCTGAACTGTATACATACAACATGCTGGTGGACGGAGCAACAGTGAACGACAGGCTAAACGTTTACACCGTGCGCGACATTGCCAATATCTCAAACATCTTTATAGTGGGAGGCGAAAGGGCTGAACTTTACAAGGTGAACAAAGTAAACCACGGGACCGTGTCGAAAGTGTGGTATGAAGACAAGAAGGCTGGACTGACACGACGCATGACAATATATACTCCAGCCGGATATGAAACAAGCATGGAGAAATATCCTGTATTATACCTGCTTCACGGCATTGGTGGCGACGAAGAGGCATGGATGGACCTTGGAAGGGCATCGCAGATTCTCGACAACCTCATAGCACAGGGGAAGGCCAAGCCAATGATTGTGGTAATGACAAACGGAAACATATCTCAAGAGGCAGCTCCCGGCCAGACGTCAGAAGGATTCATCGTCCCCGCTTTAGGACTTCCAAAGACCATGGAAGGCTCATTCGAGGTATCATTCCCCGACGTAGTGAAATTTGTAGACTCACGCTACCGCACTCTTGCCGACAGAGACCATCGTGCCATTGCCGGACTATCAATGGGAGGGTTCCACTCACTTTACATATCTATAAACAATCCAAATACTTTCGGATATGTCGGACTTTTCTCGGCTGCCATAGGCAAACAGCAGTCAGGCGGCGAAAACGAGTATATCTATAACGACCTCGACAAGAAACTTGCCAACCTCTTCGCCTCAAAGCCACATCTCTTCTGGATTGGCATTGGCAATACCGACTTCCTTTACAAGGACAACGTTGATTTCAGGAAAAAGCTCACAGAGAAAAACTATCCCTTCACTTACTACGAGAACGACGGCGGACACATCTGGCGCAACTGGAGAATATACCTCACAGAATACCTGCCCCTGCTGTTTTGATAACAAACTCAACTTTCCCTCATTAAGTGATATCTCTTCCTTCAACCCTCTCACAACAGCCCAAACTGGTCGAGAAAAATGGCTAAAATGAATGTAGGACAGACATAGCGAACAAGGAAGAGATATACACGGAAAAGAGAACGGTTGACGGTGGAATCGTTGGTGAACTCTTCGTATACACGAGGGAAGGAGGCAAACCAACCTATATATATGCAAGTGAGGAAACCGCCCAAAGGCAGAAGCAGTTGGGCGGTAAGCTTATCAAAACAGTCCATCATACTCATCCCAAACAATTGCAATCCTGGCATATAACCCACCGAAAAAGAACTGACGATGCAGATGACGGCGGCTAAGGCAGACACATAGCATGCCGCTGTCTTTCTCGACTTATTCAATTCCTCATGAAAAAAGGCAGTACCTATCTCATGCATGGAAATGGTGGACGTAAGAGCAGCCAACGACAATAGCGCATAAAACAAGATTGACGTGACATAACCTAAAACCGGCATGCCGGCAAAGGCTTCATGAAACACACAAGGAAGGGTGATGAAAATGAGCGACGGGCCAGAGTCAGGATTAATACCCACACTAAATGCGGCTGGAAATATCATCAGACCGGCAAGAATGGCAACCAATGTATCAATGAATGCTATCTGAACAGCTGAACGGACAAGATTGGTGCTACGGCTGAAATATGATGAATAGGTACAAAGGCATGCTGTACCAAGACTAAGTGAAAAAAATGCCTGACCAAGGGCGGCAAGGAACACATGACCGTCAACCTTAGAGAAGTTGGGGTTGAGAAGAAACGTCACTCCTTTCATAGAGCCTGGAAGCATGCAAGAGGCTACCACAAGTACAATCAAGAGAACAAACATTGTAGGCATCATCAGCTTTGAGAACTTCTCAATGCCACTGCGTATGCCACGAACAATTACAAGATGGGTGAGGACTATAAACGTCAATCCCCACAGGACTGGACTAACAGGACTTGAAGAGAACTGAACGAAATACTGCCTAACTGACGACGCATCGCCCCCTATATCACCTCCAATGGATACAAAGAGGTAATTGAGACACCAACCTGCCACTACAGCATAGAAACCCAAAATGATGGTAGAAGTGACAATGCCCATAACTCCTACATGTTTCCACTGACGACCAGTTGACAGACGAGAATAAGCACGAGCGGCATTGGTTCCTGCATGACGCCCCACAATAAATTCGCTCACCATACCAGGCACACCGAGTATGACAATGAAAAAAATATAGATGATAATAAATGCGGCACCACCATTCTGACCAGCCATAAACGGGAAACGCCACACATTGCCAAGACCGACAGCAGAACCAGCCGTAGCCAAGACAAGACCAATTTTTGAACCAAAACTATCGCGCATAATATATACTTTTACTATTCTCACTCCTCACTCATATCACCCCAAACTGGTGCATAAAGATTAAGAGAATGAACAACGGACAAACATATTTTATGAAAAACAAATATACGGAAAAGAAACGTCCGCGAAGTGTGCCATTGTTGGTGAACTCGTCCCTAACCACCTTATGAGGCATAAACCAGCCTACAAACAGACATGTGAAGAAACCACACAATGGAAGAAACACCTGTCCGGTAACAAAATCGAAAATATCAAACAACGTCTTTCCGAGAAACGAAAGACTCTCCACGCCACCAAGTGACAGAGAACAGAAAGTGCCCATCAGACAACAACTCACGGTAACAATAAGAGCCGCCATGTTACGGGTGACATGTAGCTCCTCCTGAAAAAAAGCTGTGCTTACTTCATGTAGGGAGATGAGCGAAGTAAGAGCTGCCAAAGACAGCAGCGAATAGAACATTAATGCCACAACATATCCCACTATGGGCATGGTAGAAAATGCCTGGTTGAAAACATTGGGAAGAGTGATAAAGATGAGCGAAGGACCCGAGTCGGGACTTACGCCAACACTGAAAGCTGCCGGAAATATCATCAAACCGGCAAGCACTGCCACAACAGAATCAATGATGCCTATCTGAATGGCAGTATTGGAAAGATTGGTATGTCGACTGTAGTACGAAGCAAAAGTGCAAATGCAACCCATACCAATGCTAAGGGAATAGAATGACTGACCAAGGGCTCCAAGAAACACGTCGGGAGTAAGCTTGGAGAAATCGGGGTTGAAAAGAAACTCGATGCCTGCTCCAGCACCTGGCAAAAGACATGAGGCCACCACAATGACAAGGAGAAGGATAAACAGCGTAGGCATGAGCATTTTCGAGGCACGTTCTATACCATCTCGAATGCCGTGGCGAACGATTACATGTGTCATGACAAGAATGATCACTGTCCAAAGAACAGGTTTCCAAGCATCGGTGGAAAATGTGGAAAAATACTGCCTTATATATTGTGGATCACCATGAAGACGACCTAATAAAGATGCATAGATATACTGAAGACACCATCCGGACACTACAGCATAATAGCCCGTAATCAGAAAGCCGGTCAGAACACTTAGATATCCAATAACAGTCCAAGGTCCCCCATTAGACATCTTTCTATATGCCCGCGCAGTATTTGACCTTGCATGCCGACCGATAATAAATTCACTTATCATACATGGAAGACCAAGCAACAATACACAAATGACATAAAGAATGATAAACACGGCTCCTCCATTCTCACCTGCCATATATGGGAAACGCCATACATTGCCAAGGCCAACCGCTGAACCCGCCGTTGCAAGTATAATACCTAATTTGCTTCCAAAATTTGCTCTTTCTAACTGTGCCATTAATATTTTTCTTTAATTTGCTTGCAAAAGTATAAATAATTTCTTAATTTTGCACTCAAAACATAAAGAAATATGCAAAAACAGATACAATTTGTAAGATTTTTAAGTTTTAGCCCAAGGAAATACCCAGTTTCATTAGCTTGTTGGGCTATGATATTTTTTCTTTCATTTATGAACGTCCCTGAGACTCCAATGGGAGATATTCCATTCATTGACAAGTGGACACACATCGTGATGTATGGATTTACTGGCATAGTAATTTGGGTAGAATATCTTATAAATCACACAAAGGTTGACATGAAGAAAATGGCAATCATGGCCATTGCAGCCCCAATAGTTACAAGCGGAATAATTGAGTTACTACAGGAATACTGTACAGGTGGCTGCCGTAGCGGAGACTGGCTTGACCTTGCCGCCAACAGTTTAGGAGTGGCCCTTGCTGCCATTATCGGTTTCGTATACTCATACAACCGAGGAAAAAT
The DNA here is from genome assembly GCF_002251435.1 of Prevotella sp. P2-180. Classification (GTDB taxonomy): domain Bacteria; phylum Bacteroidota; class Bacteroidia; order Bacteroidales; family Bacteroidaceae; genus Prevotella. Next base: position 89,816 of record NZ_NPJI01000029.1, on the reverse strand, counting down.
TTAAGTTTCCCCCAACACATTTCTCACTCCTCTCTCCACATTACATACGGCCGTTGTGAGAGTTGGGAATTGTAATATCTGCGGTCGCCAGTCACTTCTTTCCCGATGAAACTGGGTTTTTCGAAGGTTTCATCGACAGACGACAACTCCACTTCAGCAACCACAAGACCCGCATTGTCGCCATAGAACTCGTCCACTTCAAACATATGCGGCCCTGAGGGCACAAGGTATCGACGCTTATCTATAATGCCTCGCTCGCAAAGGAGAAAGAGATGTTCTGCCTCGTCGGGAGTGATTTCCTTTTCAAACTCATAACGGCTAAGCCCACCATCGAGAGAAGGTCCCTTGATGGTGAGAAAGGCTTTGCTGTCGCGAAGCCTCACACGCACCGTCCTACCACGCTCACTACAGATGTATCCCTGCTTGATGTGTGCAGACGAAGTCGCCAACGACTTATAACTATCGTTGGCGACGAGAAATTTTCTTTCGATTTCGAGTCCGCTCATCTTGTTACATTACAATATAAACGGAATAGGCAATAAAGCACAATGCGAGTGCCACGAGGATTCCAAAGATCCAGTTTACAACCCTCTTGCCTTCCTTTTCCTGTCGTGCCTGATAAGCAGCACGGCGTGCCTGATCTTTTTTGTTCTTGCTCATAATGATATTAAGTTTTAAGTTATTATTATTCTAATGTCTAATGATGTATACTTACTCTTCTTCATTAACTGGGAACTCCATAAGATAAGCCTTGATGAAACCATCTATCTTACCATCCATAACGCCATCGACATCTGTGGTCTGGTAATTGGTACGGTGGTCTTTCACCCTTCGGTCGTCAAACACGTAACTACGTATCTGACTACCCCACTCTATCTTTTTCTTTCCAGCCTCAATCTTCGCCTGTGCCTCAAGACGTTTCTTCATAGCTCGATCGTAGAGCTGTGACTTCAGCAGTCGCATGGCGTTGTTTCGGTTTTCAAGCTGTTTGCGACTCTCTGTGTTCTCGATGAGAATCTCTTCTTCCTCACCAGTATCGGGATCAACATATTGATACCTGAGTCTCACACCAGTTTCCACCTTGTTTACGTTCTGTCCGCCAGCTCCTCCACTTCGGAACAAGTCCCAGCTCACCTTTGACGGGTCGACATACACCTCGATAGTATCGTCAACAAGTGGCGAGACGAACACGCTGGCAAAGCTTGTCATTCGCTTACCTTGCGCATTGAATGGTGAAACACGCACCAAACGGTGAACACCATTCTCACTCTTCAGATAACCGTATGCATATTCACCACCCTCAATCTCCATAGTGACACTCTTGATGCCAGCCTCATCACCATCCTGAAGGTTGCTAATAGTGACCTTATGCCCATGAGCCTCAGCCCAACGCTGATACATACGCATAAGCATCGAAGCCCAGTCCTGACTCTCGGTACCTCCAGCTCCGCTGTTGATTTTCATCACACAGTCCATCGGGTCTTCCTTCTGCCTCAACATGTTCATGAGTTCAAGATCCTCAATGGCCTTGATAGCTTTTTGGTAGTCTTCATCTACCTCTTCCTCAGTGACCATCTCGTCCTTATAGAAGTCAAAGGCCAACTCAAGCTCGTCGGCAAGAGTCTTCACCTCCTTATAGCCGTCAAGCCACTTTTTTATTGTTTTTACCTTCTTCATCTGTTCCTCGGCGCGTTTCGGGTCGTCCCAGAAATCGGGAGCTTGGGTGCGAAGGTCTTCTTCTTCAAATTCTATCTTCTTCTTGTCTATCTCGAGATACCTATAGAGCGACTCTGTGCGCTCCACGACATCTTTCAATTGATCTTGTGTAATCATTATGCTATAATACTATTGGATGGTTGTTTGTAAAAATAATCATTCCTCGTACATTCGGTCTATCTCTTTCCTATAGTGCTCGTTTACCACACGCCGCTTGAGTTTCAGGGTGTTGGTAAGTTCACCTTTTTCCATAGAAAACGGTTCAGGCAGCAGTGTAAACTTCTTCACCTGCTCATAATAAGCCAACTGTTGCTGAAGAGTGTCAATACGTTCCTTAAGCATGTCTATCACACGCTTGTCTGAACACAGTTCTGCCATTGAAGCATATTCTATACCATTGGCATTTGCCCATTCCTCAAGAATCCTGTATTCTGGCACAATGAGCGCGGAAACAAACTTCCTTTCGTCGGCAATGACGGCAATCTGATCAATAAATTTGTCAACCATCAGCCTTGTCTCAATCATCTGTGGTGCAATGTACTTTCCATTTGAAGTCTTGAAAAGGTCTTTAATACGTTCCGTAAGGAAGAGTTCGCCTTTCTTCATGTAACCGGCATCGCCCGTCTTGAAATACCCGTCAGGAGTAAAAGAGGCGGCAGTGATATCCTCTCGGTTGTAATATCCCTTGAAGATGGTGGGGCCTTTAAGCAGCACCTCCCCGTCTTCAGAAATCTTAACGTCGAGTCCGTCGATAACATATCCCACAGAACCTACGGAATATGGTTTGTCAAGATGGTTACACGACACGGTGGCAAGACTCTCTGTAAGACCATATCCTGATATCATGTTTATGCCGATGGAATGTACAAATTCCTCCACGTGACTGGATATTGCGGCTCCTGCCGTAGGGAAAATATTAGGATGGATAAGTCCCAACTCCTTTCGAACCTTAGCGAAAAGTATTTTGTTTATCACGTCATATTTCAACCTCAAAGGCAATGGTGGGCGCTTGCCGTGGCTAAGGTACTCTATATTGTATTTACGGCCAACAGCAAGTGCATTCTTGAATATTCTTTTTTGCAACGAGCCTGCCTTTTCAATCTTCTCATTCACTCCCGCATACACTTTTTCCCAGAAACGTGGCACTGCGGACATACAAGTCGGATTGGTTTCGCGCATAGATTGTTGTACACGTTTCGGGTCGTTATTGACAATCAGACGCGCACCGACAGTAACAGAAAGCACGGCCCATGCCTTTTCGAAAATATGCGCAAAGGGAAGGAAATTAAGCACACGGTCATCTTCATTCACATTAACACATTTCTGATTTGCCTCCAAGGCAGCATGATACTGCCCAACTGTAAGTATTACTCCTTTACTCTCGCCTGTGGTTCCACTGGTGTAAAGGATGTTGGCAATGTCGTCAAACGTTGCTTCCTTACATCTCTGTTCAACTTCACTCTGACGCGGTAACCCTTCTCCAAGTTTAAAAAAATCGTCAAAATACAATGTATTAGGGTCAAGGGGTTTAAGTTTCACATTCTTGTCAAAGACGATAATGCGCTGAAGTGTTGGACATAGAGCGAGTACCCTATGGGCCTTTTCATACTGTTCCTGCTCGCCAACGAAGAGAAAACGTATCTTCGAGTCGTTTATGATATACTGTATTTGCTGCTCGCTGCTAGTGGCATAGAATGGTATAGTAACGGCACGTATTCCCCACGCACCATAATCACAGAAAAGGTACTGTGGACAATTTTGTGAAAAAACTCCAATATTTTCCTGTACTCTCACACCAATGTTTAGCATTGCGTTTGACACTACCTTGACATTGTGTGAGAAATCGTTCCAAGAGTGACTTTTCCACTGCTCGCTTCCGAAGTCTTGATAAATAAGGGCTTCACGGTCGCCGTAATTTTTGGCTTGGTCGTGGACCAATACCGAAAGATGACTGTTTATTTTCATCACTATATTGTTTTAATTGATGCAAAAGTACATTATTTATGGCAAAACGCAAAGAAAATAGTCGAAAAATTACATATTCTCCACTATTTTTACTATTTTTGCAGCAAATAAACAGACAAACCTATTTATAAATATGACAGAGGACAATTATCCAACAATAGAAATTATGGTTTCCGAAGCGGTAGGACTGCTTAAGGAGCTTATTACTATACCTTCAATAAGTCGTGAAGAGGCAAAGGCTGCTGACAAGCTTGAGGCATTCATGATAGGAAAGGGGCTTACGACTCATCGTGAGGGTAACAACATCTGGAGCATGCACGAACCCTTTGACAACAACAAGCCCACACTGCTTCTCAATGCACATATAGACACCGTGAAACCAGCTTCATCATGGCAGCACGACCCATTCACACCTGCAATAGAGGATGATAAGCTATTTGGTTTGGGTAGCAACGACTGTGGTGGCGGGCTCGTCTCGCTTCTCCAGGCTTTCAGGATCTTGAAAGACCTGAACTCACCATACAACCTTGTATACTTGGCTTCGGCAGAGGAAGAAGTGTCGGGGAAAGACGGCATAAGTAGGGTTATTCCCTTGCTGCCGAAGATTGACGTGGCTATAGTTGGAGAACCAACGTCTATGCAACCCGCCATTGCGGAGAAAGGACTGATGGTGATAGACGCAGTGGCTCATGGCAAGTCGGGACATGCGGCTCGTAACGAGGGTTTGAACGCCATATATATTGCAATAGACGACATAGAATGGATAAGAAACCACAAATTTCGTAATAAGAGTCCGCTTTTGGGCGACACCAAAATGACAGTAACGGTTGCACACGCTGGTACACAACACAACGTGATACCCGACACATGTGAGTTCACCATCGATGTGCGCACCAACGAGCGCTACCGAAACGAGTTTCTGTTTGCCTATCTGCAAAAACATCTGAAGAGCGAGCTGAAGGCACGTTCGTTCCGCCTGTCATCGTCATCAATACCCATCGATCATCCGCTTGTACAGAAATGTCTCGAAATGGGCATGAAACCATTTGGTTCGCCCACGCTCAGCGACCAAGCCCTTATGCCATGGCTATCGATGAAACTCGGCCCAGGCAACTCCTCTCGCTCTCATACTGCCGAGGAATACATCTGCCTGAGCGAGATATCTGACGCCATATACAAATATGTAGAAATATTAAGGGGATAAAGGAGTTATCTTCCAAGCCACGACTCAGGATTGAGTTTTGAGCGTTCACGACGAAGCTGGAACTGGAGTATATTATCACGCCCTACGGTACCAAGAGCTTGACGTGTTGACACTTTTTGTCCCTTTCTTACACTCACTGACCCTAGGTTGCAATATACAGAGATATAACTTCCGTGTCGTACCATGACACCCGTTGTACCTCCAAGACTGAACACTGCACTTACCTCACCATCATATATGCTTCTCACAACGGCCCCCGGCGAACCAAGGATGTTGATACCCTTATTGTCAAGACGCACGTTTTTAAGTCCATCGACATTATATTGTCCGAAATGGCTCACTATACGATAATTACCTGCAACAGGCATGGGCAGACGTCCGCGGTTGCTTTCAAAGCTACCACTGATACGCAAATCTTCTGAGGCCATGGTCATCTTTGGAGCTTCTTCCTTTGCCTTCTTTGCCTCAGCTACTTCGCGTTCATGTCGCCTTTCATCTTCCGCAGCCCTGCGTTCAGTCTCCTCTCGGACACGTTTAGCCTCCCGTGCAGCATCCTCGGCGAGTTTTCTTTCCTCTTCGGTTTTCTTCGATGCAGCCTCAGCCTCACGTTTCAGTCTCTCTTCACGTTCCTTTGCCAGTGCTATTCGGCGTGCGTTTTCCCGCGCTGCGGCCTCAGCGGCAGCCTTTTTGCGTGCCAATTCCTCCTCCTTACGTTTCCTTTCCGCCTCAGCCGCCTTTCGGGCAGCTTCAGCCTTGCGTTTTGCCTCTGCAATGGCACGCTGACGGGCTTTCTCCACCTCAATAGCTACAAGTCGGTCTATCTCAGCGTTTAAGGCTTTATCGCGCTGCATCTGTTTGTCTATAATGCCCTTGATGGTTTTCTGTTCCTTCTGCAACGAAGTCACCACACTTTGTTGTTCTTCCTGTTTTGACTCCAATGTGCGACGTTCCTGCTCACCTTTATATAATAAGGTGTTTTTCTCTTTCTTCGCAGAAGCCAGTTCCTGTTGCTTCTTTGTAAGCTCGGCTTGTTTGGCCTTAACCATCTCGCCCTGTACGCGCTGGTATGAGGCATACTCGCGCATGAACCTCATACGTCGGTACATCTGCGAGAAATTCTTTGCTGAAAAGATAAACATCAGCTGGTTCTGCACGGAACGATTACGATGCATATAACGCATTGACTTCACAAACTTAGTCTTACGGTCGTTAAGTTCCTTTTCAAGTTGCACAAGCTGATCTCCAAGTACTCCAATGTTTCCATCGAGTATATTTATGTCGCGGCGTATGGTGTCGATGGTTTTTCGTTTGTCAGCTATCTCGGTATTGATGACCATAAGATTCTGCAAACGCTTTTTTACATCACGCTCGTTGTTGCGTAGCTTTTGCTTTTGTGCTGCAATCTGCTTTTTTATCTGTTCGCGCTCGTTTTTGAGTCCCTTGATAGAAGGAGTTGCCACGTCATCGGCAGAGCTTTTCTTTGATGTTTTCTTTGACGAAGTTTTCTTTCGTGATGTTGTTTTCTTTTGAGATGTTGCTTTCTTTTGCGATGTTGTTTGTGTCTTCTTAGACGACGTGGTTTTCCTGGTTTGCGCCGGCGATGCAATCACCAGCGCAAACAATATCAAGAATATGTGAAATTTTCTCATCTTCTTAATTCAGGTCTGATACATCAAAGTGACATAAGGCGTCGTAGGATGTCATCGACTGAAACTTCCTTATATTTGCTTGATATCGATGTTCTTGTTTCCCAATCAGAGTCTGTGCCTACATAGTTTAATGTCATGTTTATCTTCACTTCTTTGTTGTTAGAGGTGAAGATTATTTTATTTTCCATCGGGAATGACTTGACATCAAATGTCTTGAAATCTGAATAGTCCCAGTTGAGCTGGCTATTTCCATGTATCCTATCCTTGTAGAGAATATTTGCCATACGTATTTTGCCATCGCTCTGGTTTGCAAGCCACTTATAGTTCATGTTGCCCTCTCCCATGGAAATGATGACATCGTCGCCGCCAATATTTGTCTGGAACTTCTCGAGAAGTTCGTTGTTAAGTTGTGCCTGACCTGGTTGGAAGAGTTCGTTCCAGAACAAGGCCTGAAGCGAATAGAAATTCAGTCCGCTGTTGCGCAGGAAGTCTACCTGTTCGTAAGAAGCTCTCAGATATTGTTTGTTGATACGGTCCATGAGAAGCACATAGTCCTTGGTGAATTCCAATCGCGCAGCCTCCACAAATCCGAAAGCCATAAGCTGCAGACGAATGACATCGTCTCGTTTCATCTTAAGGTTACCTGTAAGCGAAAGGTCTTGATTACCTATCTGCACCTGGAATCTGATTTTAGAAGTGATAAACTTTGAATTCTGCGAGTTCTCATTAACTTTTTGCAGTATTTCCTTTGTCTGCAACATTTCCTGTGTGACAGGTTTTGGTTCTGTCACAACGTTCTTGGTTGATTTACATGACGCGAGCGCCATCGGCATAGCCACAACGGCTACCTTTAAGAAGCTGGAGATTCTCATTGTCTAAAATATTTTTTATGTTTTATCTTTTTATGTAATGTTTTGTCACCTGGATTTAGTTTCAAAGCCTCTTTCCAGTATTCCAGAGCCTTATCTGTATATCCGGCATGTATACATATATCGCCGGCATGTTCGAAGAGCACATGACTTGATGATTCCGTATCGTTCTGAAGAGCTTGTTCTATATACACCTTTGCTTCCGTGTAACGCCCTAAGCCGAAGAGCACCCATGCATAGGTATCAAGGTATGTGGCATTTTTGGGTTCAGCCTTCACTGTCTTGTAGCTCATGGCCTCAGCTTTCTCAAGGTCACCGCCTGTCTCGCTAAGGTAATAGGCATAGTTGTTAAGACAACCCATATTATCCGGTTTCCACTGCAGACAGGAATCATATGCAGCGTATGCCTCATGTTGCATGCCTTTTTGGTAATAAAGGTCACCCATGACAGAGTAGAAATCTGACACTATATCGGGATTGCTTTTATCTGTTATCACCGAGACGCCCTTGCGAAACGCATTCAATGCTCCGTCATTGTCATCTTTCCTAAACAGCGCCATACCTTCAAAATAGTAAAACGCCATCTCTTCTGGATTATACTGGCTTGAACTGGTAGCAAGTTTCAGCACGCGGTCCATGTCGTCAGCTTCCCAAGCCTGTCCTATGAGTTGCAAGCTGGCGGAGGCATTATCGGGAGCAATGGCGAGAACGTCCTCAAGCACCCTTGCGACTGAATCTTTTGCCATATTTTTCATCGACATATATGCCGCCTGTAACAATCCCGTTTCAGGCGAGCGGCATTCCGACTGCTGTATGGCGTTAAACGAAGCCAGTATCTTAATGCTGTCAACATTGCCATTGCCTTCCTCGGATATGAGTTGTCGCAACATATATTCACGATCTTCCGCCGAAGTGTTCTTGTTTAACAATATGCGCATTGTCATGCTGTCAGCCTTTTCCAATGCTTGATGCTTCATGAAATATGACCTTAGCGACAATTGAGCCCTATTATTGTTGGGTTCTTCTGTAAGGATTTCGTTAAACACCTTCAAGGCGGCCTCATCCTCGTCGTTCTGTAATAGTATGTCGCCATATAGTCCCTTATAGTTCAGGTCGCCAGGATAACGCTCTGCGAGCTGTTTTGTCTCAGAGATAGCGATCTCTTTCTTGCCTTGTGATGTAAGTATCTCAATTTTTGCGAGTGTGAGCTGCTCATTCTTATCTTCGAGCACTTCCATGCGTTCAAGTGTCTGCAATGCCATATCAAGATTATTTTCTATCTGGTAGAGTCTGAACAACATGTCGAGCACATCTATACGTGAGTCGTCGGCCGCAAACAGTTTCTCATATACATCTATTGCATCCTTGTAATGTGCCGACGAGACATACATCTTTGCCAAAGTCTCTGTGAAGGTGCTATTATCGGGTTCTAATGTCGCGGCATTCCTGAAACAAGCCATTGCTTTGACCTTGTCGTTAAGATTCAGATAATACTGCGCAAGATAGAATTGGGCTTCCGCTGCCTTCGGGTTTATTTCCGTACAACTCCTAAACAGTTCAAATGCCTCGGTGTCGTTTCCTTTCTGGCGTGCCAAGACGGCGTCAAGGAACAACCTGTCATATATGGCAGTAGTATCTGGACCCATACCCATGACGCATTCGTTATCTGTCTTTTGCACGTAAGCATATGACATATCGCCTGCAAGCATTTTTAGACCTGCAAGAACCACAATCGCTCCAAGCGCGATGTTTCTATACGATGGAATGAAAAACAATCTAAAGTTCAATTTATATATTTATTGACATTGTCTGATACATGTAACACTTTGGCAGAACATTATTTCACACCTGTATGTCCATATCCGCCATCACCACGCTCAGTCTCATCGAGTTCCGAGACAAGTGTAAAGTCAGCTTGTTCATGTTTTGCCACTACCATTTGAGCTATTCTCTCGCCTTCGTTGATGACAAAAGGCTCGTTTGACAAATTTACCAATAGAACCTTTATCTCGCCCCGATAGTCAGCATCAATAGTGCCAGGGGTGTTAAGCACTGTGATACCATGTTTTAGTGCCAATCCGCTACGCGGCCTCACTTGAGCCTCAAACCCTGGAGGAAGAGCCATATATAGCCCTGTCCCTATTAGCCTGCGTTCCATTGGATGCAAAGTGACAGGCACATTTATATTCGCCCTCAGATCCAATCCGGCACTGAGTGGAGTGGCGTATTCGGGTAATGGCTGCCGGCCCTTGTTTATAACTTTAATTTCCATGATTATAATGCATCTTTTTTCTAAGTATTCGCTTATAATGGCGCAAATTTAGTTATTTAAATCCAAAAAACATAATTTTTGTTCATAAAAAGTGGTTTTTTTAATAAAAAAAAGCTACTTTTGCACTTGTATGATGAATTGGAAGCAACTTATTACGAATAAAAGGCTTGGACAGGAGCATTTCCATCCACAACGCCAAGACGAGCGGACGGAGTTTAAAAGAGACTACGACCGTCTGATTTTTTCCGCCCCATTCAGACGTCTTCAGAACAAGACCCAAGTATTCCCCCTGCCGGGAAGCATCTTCGTCCACAATAGGTTGACACACAGCTTAGAGGTGGCAAGCGTGGGAATGTCGTTAGGGTGTGACGTGGCACGAGCCATCACACGGAAACATCCGGAACTGCGGGGAACTTTATTTGAAGAGATAGGGCAGATAGTGGCTACTGCATGTCTTGCCCATGATATGGGCAATCCCCCTTTCGGACATTCCGGTGAGAAAGCTATCCAGACTTTCTTTACCGAAGGAGCCGGTAACTTCCTCAAAGACATGGTGAGCGAGGATTTATGGAACGACATCACACATTTTGAAGGAAACGCCAACGCATTCCGCCTATTGGCACATCGTTACAAGGGCCGTAGGCAAGGTGGTTTCGTAATGACCTACTCTACATTGGCAGCTATAGTAAAATATCCATACTCTTCGGCATATTCAGGCGGGAAGGGCAAATTCGGTTTTTTCAATTCTGAAAAGGACCTTTTCAAGCGCATTGCGGACGACATTGGACTAATCAGATTGTCGGAAGAAGGAGAACCACTAAAATACTCACGACATCCGCTGGTTTACCTTGTAGAAGCTGCCGATGACATTTGCTATGAGATAATGGACATTGAAGACTCTCATAAGCTGAAAATATTATCATACGAAGAAACCAAGAGACTATTGCTGTCGTTCTTTGACGAAAAGACACAAGATGGAATAGAAAAAAGGATTATTGACGAGAACATAACCGACCTTAACGAGCAGATTGTTTACATGAGAGCCTGCGCAATTGGCATATTGGAGCAAGAGTGTGCCCAGGCATTTATCAACAACGAGGAGTCCATTCTAAGCGGAACTTTCCAAGGCTCACTGATAGATGCTATCAATCCACGACAGAGAGAAGCATACAAACAATGCATGGACATGTCGTGGAAAAAAATATACCACAGCAAGCCCGTGCTTGACGTTGAACTGGCTGGTTATAAGATTATGAACACACTGATGGAACAAATGATTGAGGCAGTGGTGCACCCTGACCGTTTCCTGTCCAAACAACTCATTTGCCGAGTGAGCAACCAATACGAAATTGACTCACCAGACCTTGAGACAAGGGTGATGGCCGTAATCGACTACATCAGCGGCATGACTGATGTTTATGCCCTTGACGTATATCAGAAGATCAACGGCATAAGTCTACCTATTGTCTGACCCCTCTATTCACTTTTATCCTTATAAATTACCTTATTTGCCCCGCTTGTTATCTTTAAGGCCTCTGGATGTTCCTTGATAAAAGAGTCAATATGCCGCACACGTTTCTGCTCAAGAATCTCGTCGACCGCAATCAGGATACCAGTTTCTTCCACATCGCCAAAGCCATAGTTTATCGCCGTACCGAAAAGTTTCATTGTAGGACTAAGACTCATGTATGCATTCACAAGAGGTGGAATATTATATCCAAGCTTGCGTATCTCACGGTTCAGTATACGATAGTCTTCCTTAAATGATTCCTCACAGAACAGCTTCTCTAAATCATTAGGGTCAGCCTCAATAACCAGCGGTTTCATCGGTACAATAAGCCTTTCCTTGTCATCAAAATGCTTCTTGAGGAAATAAAGTATCATATCGCGTCCCTTACGGATATAAGAAGGATACATTGTCATCTTTCCGAAGAAATATTTCACATCAGGCTGGATAACAGTCAAAGCACCAAGGCCGTCCCATAGATTATCAAGAGCAAAGAGGCTCTTTGAACCATTTTTATTAGTATTCTGGTACTCCAACGACACAAAGCTTCTTCCTAGTTCAATGGTCCAAGGCAGATAGTCCTTAATAAACTTTTCGGAGAAATAAAACATGTGGCTTGTGGCAAGAATAGGCTGGCCATTGGAGTCAAACTCTACATCACTTCCCAAAAGATATCTATAACCACCAATGATTTCCTCTTCTTCCGGATTCCAAACTATCAATTGTTTGTAACAGTTCTCACAAGTGTCAAACTCATCAAGATCTACAGGCTTACCTGTACCACCGCCAGCCTCACGAAAGACGATTTCCCTGAGTCTACCTATTTCTTGTAAGACATTTGGTGCATTATGTACATCAACAATATAGATCTCGTTATGGCTTTTATTAGTCATTCGGAGTTGGCGTTCGGGAGTAAGTTCTTTTTTTAACAGTTCCTTATCCACCGGTTTGATAATCTCTTGTTCCATTTCTATTTGCTTTGGAGTTGAAAATTCGTTTTTTCTATAGTTTATATACTATGTCTTGAACATACTGTGCCCACTGTGCCGGCGTCCGGCTCTTGTCAAAGGTTTGCCATGGAATAGGTTTTCCAAAAGCTACCCTAAAGTGCTTATGTGCATTTTTATACATTTCATCCACAAGGAAGAGCATTGCGATATTCACTTTCTTCACATACTTGTCGGAAAAGTTTGCCAAGCGATAGAAGAAATCTGAATTCTGCCCTCCAAAATGAATTGGCACAATATCGCGCTGGTACTCTACACTTTTTGTGATAAAAGTCTTCTTCCATTCAATGTCTCTTATTTCATTATCACGGCGCCTCGAGCATATGCCTGCAGGAAACATTAGCATGTGATTATCACTCTTAAAACCAGCCTCTACCATTGCGGGGAAATTACGGCTCTGGTTTCCAGTCTTGTTTATAGGTATACACACAGGAGCCAAACCTGGCAGATTCATCAGTATATCGTTTACGAGATAACGGAAACGACCGTCATAACGACGGCCAATAATTGCTCCTAATGCAACACCATCTTCCCCTCCGAGCGGATGATTACTAACAAAAGTATATAGTTTTCCATCATTCTTGTCAGGAAGATTTTCCTCCCCAACAAGCTCTATACTCATGTCAAGATACCTTACGCACTCTTCCAACCATTCAGTACCTGAAAGATGTCTGCTTTCCCAAAGATATCTGTTCACCTCATCCTGATGGAGTATTTTCTTTAGCCATGAAACAAGAGGGCGCGGTACGAACTTTGCCTTGCCGCCCATCTTGTCTTGCAGGATTTTGTCGATGTTTATGGTTTCCTTATTGATCGTTTCCATTCACTCAATTTTTCAATTCTGTGCAAAAGTATAACATTTATCTGAATAAATAAAATTTTTGCCACAGAAAAATACAAAAAACAACAAAAATGTAACAATAAAGCAACAATAACCGTTAATCATACGAAATATTTCGCAATTCTTGAACTTTCCTGCTACTATGTTCCGACTCAAAAAGTGATTGTAACGAAGAAGCTGGAAGAGTATCCTTAGGAACGAACCGGTCGCTATTCATATATTGAAGTATCGAATTATAGAGTTGCTTACACTCTGGATATTGTTGTTGTTTACTAAGGTCGCTCATACACACGACAATCTTACCTTTTCCTACCATAAACTCAAATAATAGTCCAAGGCGGTGATTACGCTCTACATTGTCAATAACTTGTACTAAAGGACGATATCCTTCACGCATAGTGTCCATAATAAGAGGACGGCTTTCATGTACTATTGATGCCCATTGCCAATTGCTATGCATCTGTGTCGGGAAATTAATGAAGATAGGATGAGACAAATCGTTGACAAGCAATCCTAACGTGCCGGGAGAGACTGGTTTTTTATTGTTCTCGCTTATTGTCTTGAACATACGATAATTCCAGTAATCGGTCTGAACAAGCCCTCCTACAGTTTGGTTAGCATACATGGACTTTCGAGGCATAAACAACACCTTAGCTCCGTCTTGTAGTTGTTTTAATATGTGTGGAGAAAGTGTATCGGTGGTAATTATGTTCTTGGTAATATTGGATACAGAAACAGTGTCAGCAGGGTAAACCCATAAAGAATATGTATTTTTATACTCTGTTCCGTCTATTGAGAGAACTAAGGTTAATTGTTCTGGTTTATTTGAATCAGAAAGAGCTGCAACAAATGTATTGGAAGAAACGTGACTGACACCATTACCTGTATAGCTCAACACTTCACTTCCATGAGCTTTCAATGTCCTTTCTGCATCAAAAATCTCCCATTTTATCGGTTTTCCTTTTAATACATCCTCATTTGCAGTATAACTTGCGACAAGAGTGTTCCATCTTATGGTATCACCTTCAGAATAGGTAAAGCGGGGTAGTTCAGCCAAAGGAACCACATCATTACACCACTCTCGCCAACGACTTGGTGTTACCAAATCCTTTGAATCCATAAAAGCATCCAAGATGCCTACATAAGCAGAGCCTTGGCCCGGATAGTCTTGTATATCCAAAAGCTGGAAACCTGCCATATTCTTTGTTCGTAGGTCCATCTCTATGTCTGCTTTGTACAATTCTACAGACCATTTACCAGAAGCGGTGTGAAAATCCTTTGCCTGACTGGCCATTCCAGCCTTCATAAGGCGATCTCTGAAAATCATCATATTATATGGGAATAACACACCTCGGTATTTATCTATTTCATCAAAATCAGGATATGTCTGAAACTGGCCTGTTTCATGACTTATAATGGGTACTGATGTGCCATTGATTGCCTTTTCGAAATTGGTGGTAGTATTTGGATATTCATGATTAACAAGGCCGCCATCAAAGGCATCGCAGAATGAGAAAGAACCACGTACATGAGTGTTATAATCGCCCCAGGCTTCTCCACCTATGCGACAAGTTGTAAAATAATCCATTCCATCGAGCACTCCTTTATATCCCAAATACATATTTGAGCCAAAGGTATAGAGACGGCGACAACCATATCCAATATCATCACGACTTCGGAAATCAGTTACATAATCTGCCATTAGTTCTGTGCTACCCCACAATTCATTGCCAAGACCCATCATGACAAATGAAGGATGATTGCCGTATGCAGCGATAATCTTTCTGCCCTCGTCACGCAGATAATTGGTTAGCCAAAGGTCTTTTTCGTCAAAGCCACCCCAGATAGGTAGTTCTGGCTGAAGATAAATGCCTAATTCATCGGCGGCATCGAAACATGCTTCAGGTGGACACCATGAATGAAAACGTACATGGTTAATGCCGTATTGACGGCAGATAGACAGATAGCGATACCAATCGTCGTAATCCATTGCTACATGTCCGGTAGTCGGGAAAACACAGGCATCGTGTTTGCCGCGGAGGAAAGTAGTCCTGCCGTTTACAGTGAAATGATGTTCTTTTGCCCTAAAGTCACAGAGTCCAAAAACTGTTTCCTTCTCACAAGTCTTACCGCTGGCCTCAACTGTCACTTTCAAAGTATAAAGATTGTTTGGTGTCCATTCACTCCATTTCATCGCCTTTTTACCCAATTCAACAGTATATGTCAGAGTGATTGTTCCGTCAGCATTCACTACCTTTTTGGAATAACCATCATGTTCCACAGGAGGACAAATAGCATTCTTCCCGCACACTGTTGATTTTACAACGAACTTCTGTTTTTGATTACCAGACATAGTCAATTCAACATGGACTTTGTTTTCTGATGCTATAGTATGAGTTTTTATGCTTCTGATAACCACAGGAGATTCTGATGCCTCAAGATACATTTTTCCGATAATACCATTCCAGTTTGTTTGGGTGTCCTCTGTATAAGCATGAGAACTTCCAAGCAACTGCTTCGGCACACTGTTTCCATTGTCCACCATAAGAGTTATTGTATGAATTCCGGAAGTGAGTTTACCTGTAAGATCATAAACCTGAGGAACTGAGATATCATCGCATCTTCCCACTTCCTTACCGTCAATAAATAGTATTGTCGGCTTTGTTCTTTCGAGGAAAAGCATTATCTGCTGCTTCTTCCATGCCGTGGGTATATTCACTTTTCTCTGATACCATGCTTTTCCGAAATAGGAAAAATGTCTTGTAAGATGTGTTGTTTCGCTTTGGTTATTATTCTTTATTCCTTTCTTATTGGTGTCTGTTGTACCTGGCAACATTACGGTTTCTGTAAGTTGGGTTGTGGCATAGCCTTTTTCACGTCCTACGGAATCTGGATCAAGCGCGAAATGCCACAATCCATCGAGAGAAATTCGCGATGACTGAGCAAATACTACTAACGACACCAACAAAATCAACGATAGGGATAATACTCTTTTCATAGCTTGTTTTTTATTTAGGTTTAGGTTAAAAAGCCGCAGGATGGAGTTTCTTTTCCATCCTGCGGAAATAAATATATATTGTTATTTTGCTCCTATCTCTTTAATCAAGCGGTCGGCATGTCCCCACTTGTCCATAAGATATAAAACATACCGGATGTCTACACCAATGCAGCGTGCAAGTTTCTTGTCGAAGAAGATGTCGCTTGAAAGGCTGTCCCAATTGCCGTCGAAGGCAAGACCAATAAGTTCGCCTTTGCCGTTAAACATCGGCGAGCCACTGTTGCCACCAGTAATGTCATTGTTAGTAAGGAAGCAAAGCTGCAGTTTTCCTGTTGTCTCATCAGTATATTTCCCGAAATCAGCAGCCCCCATTAGTTCATGCATTATGGGCTCAGCATAATATTCGATAACCGAGTCGCTCTTCTTCATTTTTTCAACAATACTTTCTGCCGTGGTGTAATATCCTGATGGAGTACCACCAAGATCGTATCCTCCAACCTGGCCATAGCTTAGTCTCATTGTAAAGTTTGCATCGCTATAATGTGGCAGGTCTTCTTCCATTCTTATCTTTGCAGCACACAAATAGCGTTCCTGAATTGCGATGGAATCGTTTAAATCCTGCATAGGTACTGCCAATTTCGACATCATTTCTGTTATATCAAGTCCCATGGCAATTCCAAGGTCTTTTTTCACAGCACCCTTATTGATAAACAATTTCGTACCACTCTTCATCAAAAGGCTCTTGTCCCAAACATAGTTGACATAGGCAGCGCAATCGCCGGCAAACTTCTCATCGATGGTTTTATAGAAATCCGGAAGAAAATCAGCTGATACATGCTCGCGATAGTTTTTCAATAGCACTGCATAAACTTCCTTATCGAGAGCCTCGTCCCATTCGTTGCTATTGTCCTTAAACACAACATACTGTTTCTTTGGTTTGCCTGCAGGACCTTCGACTTGCATTCCATTATGATATTTCAATGCACGGGAAGCAAGTTCGTTAGTACGAATGAAAGTCTCACGGAAATACATTGCCGCCTTAGCATATTCCAAACGCTTGTCATACATCTGCTCCATCTTGGCAAAATCGAGTTTTCCTTTTAGGAATCCTGTAGTATCCTGATATTGTCTAATACGTTTTTCAAATTCAGCCTTTTGTCTTATCAGTCCGGTAGAATCGATACATTTGTTCATTCCCAAAGAATTCTTCCAGTAGTTTGAACTTTGTGCAAATTTAGTGTCATACTTAATACGTACAGCCTCATTAGCACGCATGTGACGTATCATCACATCTTGTTTTACTCCTCTCACTTGTGCCATTGGCGCGTTACGAGCGTCACGACGTTCACGAATGCCAAAAGATGATATATATCGGCTTGTACTGCCAGGAAAACCTATGGTCATTGCAAAGTCGCCATCTTTATATCCCTTTAGTGAAACGGGTGCCCAATGCTTTGGCTTATAGGGCACATTATCTTTACTGTATTTCGCAGGTCCGTTAGTTTTAGGGTCTGCATAAATACGGAATACGGAATAGTCACATGTCTGGCGTGGCCACATCCAGTTGTCGGTTTCACCTCCGAACTTTCCCATTGACTTAGGAATGGTAAATACCAGTCTTAGGTCGGTGAAATCGCGATATGTTGTGGCATAATACTTGTTGCCCTCAAAGAAAGGCTTAATCTCAAGTCTCAATGTTGAATCCTTGGCTTTCACTTCCTTCGACATTACATTTTCGATAGAATCCAAGAAATGGCGTTGCTGCGATGGCAAAATCTTGTTAATGCCTTTTTTGTCGAGATAATCGGTCACGTCCTTCTGTTCAACCATAAAGCTGACAAACATATTCTCATTTGGCAGTTCTTCCTCAAAGCTTTTTGCATAGAAGCCATTTAGCATATAGTCATGCTCAACTGTTGAATGGGAGCGTATGGCCTCGAAACCACAATGGTGGTTAGTAAACACTAGTCCGTCTGGCGAAACTACCACACCGGAGCAATATCCGGAAAAGTTTACCACACAATTCTTTATTGCATTGTCAGACTGGTAGAGGTCAGCGTAAGGCATAGTAAAGCCTTCTGACTGCATCTGCTCAAAAGCAGCCTTAGGCAAGTCGTAAAGAGTCCACATGCCTTCATCGGCCATAACAGGAGTGGCGGCAAGCATTGTTGCTAAAATGATTGAAGTCTTTTTCATATTACTTATATATTTATTTCTTTATTTTCTTTAAAATTGCAGACACGGGAAAATCATTTTTCACGATGAAAAGGACGTAAAACGCTATTAGTACTGTGTTAATGGCAACTGCTGGCAATGTGTCTAACGATGAGTTTACATATGTTATCATGGCAAATACCACAACAGCCAACACAATGTATTTTGCGATATGTCCAAGATGATAGTCTATAGGATAGTACTTCTGTCCTACAAGATAGCTGAACAACATTGCAGTAGCGTATCCCGCGAAACCAGCCCATGCACATGCCATATATCCATATTGTGGAACAAACACCACATTGATGACTATAAGGACAAGGCATCCCGCACCAGAGAACCATGCTCCCCATATAGTCTTGTCTATCAGTTTATACCAGAACGACAGGTTGAAATACACTCCCATCATTATCTCTGCCGCCATCACTATGGGTACCACTTTCAGCCCCTCCCAATAGTCACTGCCTATCAAGTGTTTCAACACGTCGAGATATCCTACCACTACAAGGAAAGCCAACAATGTGAAGATTAAAAAATACTTCATAGCCAACGAGTATGTTTCCTTGTTGTCTTTGTCTTTAGACTTTCCAAACACAAACGGCTCATAGGCGTAACGGAAGGCCTGGGTTATCATGGCCATTATCATGGCTATCTTCGATGCGGCTCCATATATGCCAAGTTGTTCATGGGCATCACCTCCTTTATATATATAGGGAAAGAGTATCTTGTCTGCGGTCTGATTTAGTATTCCTGCAATTCCCAACACCAGAATCGGCCAGCTGTAGCTAAGCATTCGTCCGAGCATCTTTCTGTCGAAGGAAAGACGGAAAGTCTTCAGTTCCTTATAGAAACAGAATGTGATGGAAGCCGTACAAAAGAGGTTTATATAGAAAGCATAGCCTGGCCCCACGGTTGTACTATATATATTTCCGACAATATCGGGATACGATTTATAAAGAGAAGGCAGCACCACGAAATAAACGAGATTGAGCATTATGTTCATGACAATGAACAAAAGTTTCAAAACGGCAAATTTCACCGCCCTTTTCTTATATCTAAGATAAGCGAATGGTATGCACTGGAAAGCGTCTATCGCCACCGTAACCGCCATAACCCACACAAAAGAAGGATGAGAGGCATACCCCATGGCAGAAGACAACGGAGTGATGAATGCAAAGACGAGACAGACGAAGACCATAGCTACAGTCCCCACCGCAGTAAGCGTAGCTGAAAAGACCTTCGAAGGGTCCTCTCCCTCTTTATTGGAAAAACGGAAAAAGGTGGTTTCCATTCCAAACGTCAAAAGCACTAGCATTAGTGCCGTATAGGCATACATGTTGGTTATGACACCATAACCACCGCTTTCAGCGGAAATCTTCGCTGTATAAAGCGGTACGAGCAGATAGTTAAGAAAACGTCCCACTATACTGCTCAATCCATAAATAGCCGTTTCCTTGGCCAATGATTTCAAACCTGCCATAATCGAGATATATACTTAAAAGAACATATAACAAATTGCAACTGCGGCTATTATTCCGGCAAGGTCGGCAAGCAATCCGCAAGCCACGGCATGCCTGGTATACCTAATGCCAACACTGCCAAAATATACTGCCAGTATGTAAAAAGTGGTATCGGTAGAGCCTTGGAACACACAGCTCAACCGACCTACAAAAGAATCGGCCCCGTATGTCGTCATGGCATCAACCATCATCCCCCTTGCGCCGCTTCCAGACAAGGGTTTCATCAATGCAGTAGGCAAGGCACCCACAAACTCCGTATCACCACCAACAGCCGACACCGACCATTTTATTCCTTCAATCAGCATATCCATTGCACCTGAAGCCCGAAAGACCCCAATGCCAACAAGAATAGCCACAAGATACGGAATAATTCTCACTGCTGTCTGAAAACCATCTTTCGCTCCTTCAATGAAGGCATCGTAGACATTTATCTTATGCCTAACTCCCGACAGAATAAACCCTATGATAATCAGCATCAACAGTATGTTTGCTACTGTAGTGCTTACTATATCCACCTGAGATTTGTCCATCTGGCTGAACGCCCAAATTATGCCGGCCACTGCCACACATGCCCCTCCAAGCGTAAACAATATAGTGCGATTAAAGAGGTTTATGCGTTGGAAAAGACTTGTTATCACAATACCAGACAAGGTAGAAAAAAAAGTGGCAAGCAATATAGGCACGAAAATATCAGTAGGCTGTGCAGCACCCATCTGAGCCCTGTATACCATAATGCTTACCGGTATAAGAGTCAGACCGCTCGTATTGAGCACAAGAAACATAATCATGGGATTTGATGCCGTGTCCTTTTTCGTGTTCAGTTCCTGTAGTTGTTCCATCGCCTTTAATCCAAGAGGCGTGGCAGCATTGTCAAGACCGAGCATGTTTGCGGCAATGTTCATGAATATACTTCCTGTTACAGGATGACCTTTGGGAATATTGGGGAAAAGCCTTACGAAGATTGGGCTTAGGAGTCTTGCCAATACATTGACCACCCCACCCTTTTCTCCAATTTTCATTATCCCAAGCCAAAGCGAGAGTACTCCTGTAAGTCCAAGAGAAATCTCAAAGGCTGTTTTCGAGGATGCGAACGTTGAGTCCATCATAGCGGGAAACACCTCAAAATCCCCCATGAACAATAGTTTTACAACCGCTATGATAAATGCGATTACAAAGAATGCGACCCAGATATAGTTTAGAACCATTATACAAAGTATTAATGGCTGCAAAATTACGTGTTTTCCATTAAACGACCAAACTTTTCGACTATTTTTTACCTCTTAGAAAGAAAAAAAAATGCGCTTCCCTCGGCTGGGAAGCTTACGTTTTTACACAAAAAAGCCCTGAAAAGGTGAAATATGTCAAATGCATTCACCTTTCAGGGTATATTGTCCAAGGGGCACAGGATATTTATTTTGCGTATATTTTGTTTTCTCTGATAAACAGTCCTTTCGACATTATCGGCGTATCAGAGTTAATCTTTATGCCTTTAAGAGTGTATGAGGCTCCAGAATATTGTCTGTCAACCATAACTTCATTTATTCCTGTCGAAGGCGGATCGTTACTTACCTCGAAATTGCCGCTGTCATCTACAGTGAACCATGAATACGGAGACTTGTTAGACGAGCGACGTACGGGCTGGAGATTGCTCTCTCCGTATGATTGGGTCTGTATTGAGACTCTATAGTTTCCTGCCGGAATGGTTTCAGACGTAGCTTTATTATAGTACTGCTTTATGGTATTTCCCGGTATAAAGCGCAAGCCATAATACTGTTGTATGGAATTATCCACTCCATTTTCTTTTGTTTCAGAGAAGAATACACTATACGCTTTGTTTGTATCCAGGTTTTCAATTACCAGATAGAAACGTCCGTTGAAATCCCTCCAGCAAAAATTATATAAAACAAATTGCTGTATCTTTGCATCCTTATTTGCACGCCGGATGGCAAAATTCTCTTCCTCGCTAAAACCCCAAAAAGACTTGTTCTCTTCATCTTTATCTGGTTCAGGTTGCGGTTTGAATCCGATTATCATCTGATGTGAAACACAGAAATCCAAATTTGCATCCGGCTTTAGCTGGTCGATGGCATACCATCCGTCAGAAAGTCCTGACCATCCCCAATTCACCCATACAAGTCCTTCCGTATTTATTCCAGTAAACAGAAACGAGTGACCTCCATTTTTCTTTGTCAATGCGGCATACATTACAGGCCTTTTATCGATTAATTCGCGTTTAACTTTATCATACCACTCTGCGTCGTCAAAAAAAACTCTTTCGTATAGTTCAAGTGCGTAAGGGTCATACTGGAAATTGTTGGCAATGCCTCTTACTGCCCAATAATACGTTGAACCGCTTTCTTTAGCGGTATAAGTCATATATGCAGACTTGCCACAATCAAACATTAAGGTTGAAATGGCATCTTTTTCGGTTTCGTCTGATGTATATGTGTCCTTCAGTACATCATATTGGTATACGCCGTCTATGGGAGCTTCAACCTCTACAGTGTCGGTGCCATGACCATCACTATTTACATAATAATATCCACCCTTACCTTTGCCCTTAGCAGGATACTTATAATAATTAAGTATCTGGGCCATGGATGTTGCAGTACATCCAGTTGGAGCCTTTACTTTACGAGAGTCTCCCTTTACTTCCGGGCATTTGTCGTTGTAAGGGGCATATTGGTTCCAATTTGTAGTAATGAAGTTTTCTACCGTTGCGTTTGCCTTTAACACATCAGCCTGAAAGTCACGTGTATATCCGTTGGCAAGTGCTTCCACTGTTGCGTCGAGCCACCACCTGAATCCAGCTGGCATGTTGTTCTCCATGTAGTTCGTCGAGGAGTATGCCAACACGTCGCGACCATTGTCGTTGCGGTTTACAACCACAAAGCCATAGCCATCGGCATTGAACACAGCGAGCTGGTCGTTGGTTTTAACAAGTTCGAGTTCCATGGTGCGTCCCATTGGCTTCGCCTTGTCAATATTTTGCAGGAGCACCTGTCCCGCAATTCTTTTCATTTCAGCATTAGTCCTGTATTTTGCAAATACATTGGATGTTGCCATAAGGACTGATGCCAGCAATACGAAAGACCTCGTAATAAACATTCTGCTTAATACCATATTTCAACAATTATTCTAATTAGTCAAAAACATTTTTTTTAGAAAACCCTTTAGATGGGTTCTAATATAATCCACCTTAATTTATAAAGAGTTTATGTAAACTACCTCAAGACCTGTTATCATCGCTATTTTCTCAACAGGAAGGCCCGCTGCCTTTAAGGCCTTGACTGTAGCCTGTAAAGCAATCTCCTTCTGCTCCAACAAGTTGTCCTTCTGCTCTATTAAATTGTCCTGTTGTGCAATAATTCTATTTTGTTCTTCTATTCTCTTGTCGCGAAACATAACTGCAGTATCTCTTTCCTCAATGGCAGAGAAAAACTCGTCTTCAACATTCATGTTCTGTCTTACTTCGGGATCGGCTGCCGCTGAAACCAGTCGATGCATGATATATTCCATATTTGGATTACCCGACAATAGCGAGTCATCAATCTCAATCACTTGTCTGTCATTGGGTTGGCACCATAATATTTCATTTTCTTTTCTCCTTATAAGTTATTTCGAAAATTAGGTGCAAATATAACGAAATAATTCGTGGAAACCAAGAGATTAACATTATTTATGCATGAAGGATACTAAATATTGCACTTGCTAGTTGAATCCGCGAGGTATAAAAAATACCATTTCGCGCAAAATTACCTTGATATTGGGTCAAGATATATAAAAGGTGCAGCCTCGGCAATCGGGGCTGCACCTTTTTTATTTAATAGTAATCTTATTGTTATTATTCCATTGTCTCGTTGCCTGTAGAATAGCCCTTGTTGTAGTCCGTTTCGTACTGTGGTACTGCCCAAACCCAACTGTTGCTTGCTGAGGCAGGAATGTCAATAGCAATTGCAGCATGAGCATTTCCACCATTTGCGAGAGTTTTGCGGCTTATGGCACGACCCCAACGCTTGTAGTCGCTATAACCAAAACCTTCTCCCCAGAGTTCAAAGCAACGATAATTCATAATCTCATTCCAAAGAGCATCTCCTGTAAGTGTACAGGTGTATTCTGGGTTGCGTCCAGATGTAGCATTAAGCTCTACGAGCGAAGCCTGTGCCGCAGAGGCGTTGCCAAGGAAATAGTTGGCTTCTGCTTCAATAAGAACCATTTCAGAAGATCGAATGAACGGTAAGTAGCCAACTCCAGGAGTGTCGAACACGTAGAATTTCATCTGACCGCCAAGGTAGAAGTTTCCTGCCTGATAAGGCATAGCCATACTGCTTGCACCAGACGACGCCCACAACCGGTTGATATATGAATAAACGGCATTCCACATATCGTTTCCATAGACGACAGATGCATAGGTTTGGTTTACGTTGGCTTTGTCGTAAATGTCAAATTCCGGGAATTTGTCTTCCGTAATGAACAAAGCTTTGCGTGCATCGTTGTTTGGAATCTGGTCATACAATCCCTTATACATGGCTCCACCGCCGCAGGGAGTGTTGTTTGCATAGTAACCATTGCACGAATACTGTGTACCATAGCTCCAGTACCAAAGGTTCTCGGTCGCGTCGCCATAGCTACCGAAAATCCATTCCGATGTAGGTTTGCAGAATCCTGACTGATATTCCGCATTACTCATCAGAGGATAACCCTGACGTGCAAGTTTTGCCTGTGCAAGTGCTGTAGAATAGTCCTCGCGAGTTAGGGCTGCACGGGCATAAACCGCATGGGCTACATTCTCGTTGGCAATCCAAATTTCCGAACTGCTGCGATTAAAGTCACTTGACTGGAATAATGCTATTGCATCCTCACAGTCCTTGTATATCTGCTGATATACCTCTGCCATTGTGGAAGGTGCAAGGTCACCTGTTGATTCATCTACACGAAGTGGAAGTCCTTCCGCAGAACCATTACCAGACTCCTTCCAACGTGGGCAATAGTAGTGTAGCAGTTTCTCATATCCGTAGGCACGGTAAGTCAATGCTGAAGCCTTGTCGAAATTCTTCTCCGATTCAGGGCCTGTGGCATTGTCGATGTTGCAGATAATGGAGTTTGCCTGACCGATTATAGTATAATAGTAATACCATGGATATGCTGCGTATGCCGTGTTGTTACGCGTGTTATACTGTATATTCATAATTGGTCCCCATCCTGCGGCATAATAGTTGTAGATATAGTCCTGGCTTGGATAGTTCTCATAAATAGATATGATGCGGTCTTCGCCTGCGCAACCCTGCGACCATGCGTACTGTTGTGTTGACATGGTCTTGGCTATTCCGTTGAGCGCCTTGTATGCGTTGGTCGTTGAACCGACAGCCTGTCCTGTTGATACCGACTCAGAGGGGCTTGTCTCAAGATAGTCGCTACCGCATGACGTCATTGCCAAAGCGGTTGAGGCAACCAATCCTGCAATCAATATGTTTTTTGTCTTCATAATCTTTTCTTTCTATTGTTTTATACTATTAGAAATTAAATGTAACTCCGAAGTTAAACACTCTTGAGGTCACATAAGTATCGTCTGAGCCACCAGTGAAATTAAACTGTGGGTTCATACCGCGACGTGCCGTTAAGGTGAAGAGGTTTTCTACTCCTGCGTTGATGGCAATACCTGTTATACCACAGTTCCAACCGCTAACAAGCGATTTTGGAAGAGAGTAGGAAAGGCTGATATTCTTACATACAAGGTAAGATGCATTGGTCAGCCAACGGTCAGAGTTGTTGTTGTTGTAACTGCTACGGTCATAGCTGAGCGCAGGGATTCCGTTTGTGTCAATTCTATTTGCTGATGTTTCCGTAATACCTGAGGGAACGCCGTTCCATGAATTCAGCACGTCCTCATGAAGGGCAGAACCGCTTGACATTGCATTGGTTGACATCAGCGACTGGTATGACGCATCGTAAACCTTTCCTCCTAAGCTATATGTGAAAAGAATGTTAGCAGACAGACCCTTCCATGTCAAATTAGTGTGGAACGAGCCGTAAACAGTAGGAAGAGCAGTCTCGTGGAAATCACGAAGTCCGTAAGCCGTGTCTGTTGTATATTTCTTACCGTTAATTTCAACTAACTCGCCAGCAGCGGCAGCACTCTCTTCCTTTTCAGGGTCCAAGGTGTAGAGAGAGTTACCTGTCAATTGGTCAACTCCTTCGAAGTGATAGGTGTAGAAGTCATAAAGAGAACGGCCTTCTGTGTAATTATGCAATCCTGACAGGATATTGTCACCATTAGGAAGTGTTATAATCTTGTTCTTGAGGAATGTGGCGTCTGCTCCTACGTTCCAACTGAAGTTCTTTCCTTTGAAGATATCATAGTCGAGCGCTATCTCGAAACCTCGGTTGCTGATAGTACCAATATTCTTATAGATGGTCATATTGTAGTCATACTCATTGTATGCGAACGAGCCGGCTGACAGTGGTAGGCGTACAGCGAAAAGGAGGTCTTTTGAGCGCTTGTCAAAATATCCGATAGAGAAATTTAGTCTGTCAAACAGACGGCCTTCCAGGGCAATGTCAAATGTTTGTGTTGTCTCCCATTTAATGTCATTTGCAGCAAGACTTTGTTTCATAAGAGCAGGGTTGCCACCGTTCTTGTCAATGTAGTATAAGGCTTGATAAGCATAATAGCTCACGCCTGCATCGTTACCTACTTCACCGTATGAGGCACGCAAGCGAGCCTGGTCAATCCATTTGACGTCTTTCAGGAAATTCTCTTTCTTGGCATTCCAACTTGCACCAACGGAGAAGAAGTTACCCCAGCGGTTGTCCTTGTGGAAACGTGAGGAACCATCACGACGCCAAGAGGCATCGAAGAAATACTTTTGGTCAAAGTTGTAGCGAGCACGTGCCATATATGACTCTGTGGCATATTCGTTGTCATAACCCTGGAAATAAGAGTTGGTCAGGAAGTTCGACATTACGAAGATGTCGTCAACAGCCATGTTTGTGTTCATTCCGTAAGTGGCTTTACTCTCATATTTGTAATTCTCATGACCAAGAAGTGCGTCAACATGGTGCAAACCGTAATCATGACCCCAATTAAGGAGTTCCTGCATCGTATAGTTGCTATACTCATAACTATAGGCTGTCAAACGTCCGTTGTTTGTCGCTCCATCACCAATTTCAGGGTTGTTATAGCTAGTGCGGTTGTTTGTCCTGTGAGCCATGTTGCCCTTAACTGTCAGTGAAAAATCATAAGGCAAGTTGATTGTCGCGAATGCAGTGGCATCAATTACGTTACGTCTCGACTCATCCTTATCCTTGCGAAGCTCGTATGCAATATTACGGTTGTCAAGATATGGGGATGTGGTATCCCAAACAGGCTCACCAAATTCGTCTTTCTGTATGCTGCCGTCTGCATTATGCATATAGTAAGGATACACAGGAGCCATATAACGTGCCACATAGAATGGGTTTGAGTAGTATGAACCTGTGGCACTGTCATTAAAGTGGCGCTTGGAAATCGTTGCGTTGATGTTTAGACCAGATGTAATCCACTTATTAGGTGTGTAAGAACTGTTTATTCTTCCTGTGTAGCGCTCATAGTCACTGCCCACTACATAACCGTTTTCCTTCAGATAACCCAAAGAAGAATATACGCTGAGCTTATCGCTTGTGTAATTTCCGTCAAGATTATATTCCTGACGGCTGCCAGTACGTTCGATGTTGTCCTCCCAGTCAAGGTCTGAATAACCTGGCTTTACGTTTGCAATAAGTTTTCCACCATTGTCGAATAGCTCAGTTGCATCTTTGTCGAAGATGTTGTTCTGTATGACATCAGTGGCAAGGTGCTCTGTGGCATACTGAGCGGCTGCAGCCTCATCAAGGGCGAGAGAACCGGTCATGGCATAGTTTTTCATTGCTTTCCATGAACTTTCCATCCAGTCGGTCACACCAAGACGGCTATACTCTTTTATACCTCTGCCGTAGAAACCTTGATTGATTTTCAGGCTGATCTGTGAGTTTGCGGAAGAACGTCCAGCCTTTGTTGTGATAATAACCACACCAGCTGCGGCACGGTTACCATAAAGTGCTGCACTGGCAGCGTCCTTCAACACAGAAATACTCTGTATGTCGTTGGGGTTAAGGTCTGAGATGTTTCCGCTGTATATTACACCGTCAACAACATAAAGAGGTGTGTTTGAGCCGTTGATGGAGCCAATACCACGAATACGGATTATCGGTTCTGAGCCTGGCTCGCCGTAAGTGTTGTTTACTTGAACACCTGGCGCAGAACCTTCGAGTGCGCCTGTAACCGATGTCGTGATACGTTTCTCGATGTCCTTCGCATCAATTGATGATACTGCACCTGTGATTGATTGCTTCTTCGCAGTACCGTATGCAACAACCACGATTTCGTCGAGGTCCTTTGAATCGCTCTTGAGGATGATGCGCATGTTAGCGCGAGCACTGACCTCAATAGGCTCCATGCCAACGAACGAAATGCTAAGAACACTCTTGCCTTCCGGGCAGGCAATCTTGAACTTTCCATTTGTGTCGGTAACAGTTCCGACATTAGTACCGACCACTAAAATCGTCGCACCGATAACCGGTTCGCCGTCCTCGTCAGAGATGACGGTACCTGTTACCTGCGTCTGTGCCACTGCCATTCCCATGCAAAGGAACAGAGTGGCAAAAAGCATTTTGATTCTTTTTTCCATAAAATCTCTCTCTTTTGACTTAAAAAAAATAAAATTCGGCGCAAATTTATACTAAATAAATATAACTATAACATCCAATATATCAGTCACTTATTAGTATATTTGTATGGCATATATTTTTAACTTTGAAATATGTTTACAACTAATACTAATAATTATGGAAGAAAAAGGTAGAATTCCTACTAAGACTGATAGTGTTAGATTCTCTATCGGTTATGTTTATGACGAATTTATGAAATATCGTCAGAGAAGAGTGAGCACATCAAAATTATATGACTATGCTTTTAGGCTTTTTATAGAGTTTGTCGGCACAGACTCTGTGTTTATCGATGAAATTGACGCAAAGATGCTACTAAACTTTGTTAAATGGCTCGGTGAAAAGTACTCCGGAAACTCAGGCTATGTGGTGTATTGCATAATTAAGTCACTGTTCAATTTTGCCGATAAACAGTATTTAATCAACGTCAATCCGTGCAATTTAGTCGATACTCGATGTCGCCTCAACCGCCATCATCATCATCAGGCTCTTACGGATTATCAGATGTCAGTATGTGAAAATGACTTCTGGCATTCATTTGATTCAGGGAAGAACGGCGAATGGCAACGAGCCATGCTCACCGACACCAAGAGCGATGCCTTCTTCCGCATGTGCTTTATGCTTGGTTATTATCTTCAGGGGCTTGCACTTGTGGATGTGCTCTCGCTGAAGGTGGAGCAGGTGACATCCCGCAAGGTATCCGGCGAGACTATGTATGTCATAGAGACCAATCGACGCAAAACGGGGAAAGGGGTGAAGATTATTATTCCCGACAGTCACACCAATCGTTACCGACTCTTCACACTCGTCCATGAGGCTGCTGTCAACAATGGGCAAG
Source organism: Prevotella sp. P2-180 (assembly GCF_002251435.1). Taxonomy (GTDB): domain Bacteria; phylum Bacteroidota; class Bacteroidia; order Bacteroidales; family Bacteroidaceae; genus Prevotella. The sequence continues at coordinate 60,474 of NZ_NPJI01000029.1, read as the reverse complement.
TTCACATATTGCCGTTGATGGACACTTTTGGTGACGATGAGTTTTTTATATATAATAAGGTGAACAGGCTCAACTGTGATCTAAGCCGCAAACTGAAACAATGGTGGCGCAAGCTCAACAAAACCCAACTGAAGCGCTATCCCATCGACATCAAAAACACAAGCTATTATTCGTGCCGTCACACCTTTGCCACTCTTTATCTGCGCGACCCGAAAGCCAATATATCCGAACTGGCAACACTTATGGGGCGCAATTCTGAGTATATCGACACTTATATACGCGAGATTGAGTCAGACAAGACTATCTCGAAGGCTTCTGACAAGGTGTTTGGACGAAAAAAGCGACAACAAGAGGATTTCGAACGAAAGCAGATACTCAAGAACCAAAAGGCTATAATGGAAATGCAGAAACAGATATTAGATCGACTTGGCACAAAGGAATGACTGTTGTTGTATGTACTGAACAGATTGAACTGATTATTTCACTAAGGCTACTCTGTATTTATCACAAAGGCTATTATTAATTAAAGTGAAGCCCCTGTTTGTGTTATGTTCCCCACTGCGGTATGTACATTCCGCAGTGGGGAATATATGTTCCGCAGTGGGGAATGTACATACCGCAGTGCGGAATATAAAACAAAAGCCTGCCCTAACATAATTATGATGGCTATAGTGATTACTTTATAACAACTGTTATCAAACATACACTACTGCTATCCACATACCATAACAATACCCATTCACTTTCGCTTACGCGCGCACGCACGCGTTTTATAAATTTTTGTTTTCTTCTATCATTTGAAATTTGTTACTTTGTGCCCGAAAAGTGTAAAAAAATGGAGTCAATTCATGGAAAATAGTAGAAATATGACAAGAAATGCACTATTTTTTGCATTTTCTTATAAAATTGTTTGGCTATTAAATTTATTTAGTATAAATTTGCGCCGAATTTTATTTTTTTTAAGTCAAAAGAGAGAGATTTTATGGAAAAAAGAATCAAAATGCTTTTTGCCACTCTGTTCCTTTGCGTGGGAATGGCAGTGGCACAGACGCAGGTTAAGGGTACTGTCATCTCCGACGAGGACGGACAGCCAGTAATCGGTGCGACTGTTAAAGTGGTGGGTACCAATGCGGGTACCGTAACTGACTCGAACGGTAAGTTCAGCATCACTTGCCCAAAAGGCAAGAACACCCTCAGTGTTTCATATATTGGTATGGAACCTATTGAGGTAAGTGCACGCGCCAACATGCGCATCATCCTTAAGAGTGATGCCGAAAAGCTCGACGAAATCATCGTTGTTGCTTATGGTACATCAAAAAAGTCTGCTTTTACAGGTTCTGCAGCAGAAATCAAAACGACAGACATTACTAACCATGTTAGCTCAACAGGTACAAGTGCTCTTGTAGGTAAGGTGGCTGGTATTCAGGCAACCACATCTTCAGGCGAGCCTGGTTCTGCCCCGACTATCCGTATTCGTGGTATCGGTTCGCTGAGCGCAAGCTCTGCACCTCTTTATATTGTAGATGGTGCACCTTATGAGGCTGGAATTGCCAACATCAACCCTCAGGATATCGAGTCAATCTCTGTGTTGAAGGATGCCTCGGCAAGTGCCATCTACGGTGCACGTGGTGCCAATGGTGTTGTCATCATCACAACCAAGAAGGCAAAGGCCGGACAGGATGCACAGGTTACCTTCGACGCTAAATGGGGTTCTAACTCACGCCTTGTTCCTCAGTATGATGTAATCGACGATCCTGCTCAGTACTACGAGACACATTATCGTGCGATGTTCAACTCTAAGTACTACAATGGTTCGACAATGGAGGAGGCATACGCATTTGCCAACGCCAACCTCTTCAATGGGGCTAACGGTGGTCTTGGTTACAACATCTACACTGTGCCTGAAGGAGAGAATCTCATCGGTACCAACTTCAAGCTCAACCCCAACGCAAAGATGGGATATAGCGATGGTGAATATTTCTATACAGCCGACAACTGGTATGACGAGACATTCCACAACTCATTCCGTCAGGAGTATAACCTCTCTGTATCAGGAAGTTCCGACCGTCTGCGCTATTTTGCCAGCGTTGGTTATCTGAACGATGGTGGTATCGTAAACAACTCAGACTACAACCGTTATACAGGTCGTACAAACGTGGAGTATCAGGCTAAGCCATGGATTAAGTTCACAACTAACCTCGGATTCACTCACACCGACAGCCAGAAGGCCGCCATTATAGACGAATGGGCAAGCTCGGGCAACGTGTTCTACATCTGCAATATGATGGCTCCTATCTATCCTCTTTATGTACGTAATGCCGACGGAACAATCAAGACCGACAAGGGCCGCATTGTATATGACTCCAACCAGACCAACCAGAAGCGTCCTGCAGTTGTAGGTAATGCTGTTCGTGACAACGAATACAACCAGAACAAGATATACCAGGATGTGTTCACAGGTCAGTGGGCAGCCGTTCTGACTCCCATCGACGGTCTTAACCTTACTGCAAACTTCAGTGTTTCTAACATAACCAACCGCCGCAGTAACCTTCAGAGCACATTCGGTGGAGGTTCTTCCGTTGACGGAGCTGTTGCAATTACATCCTACCGCTATTTCACTACCAACCAGCAGTATCTTGCCAACTATGCCAAGGCATTCGGCAAGCATGACATTGCTATTCTTGCAGGTTACGAGCAGTACAATTACAAGGAGCAATATCACTATGGTTACAACGACCACCTCTACAACCCGTTTGTAGGTGAGTTGTCAAATGCTGCCGGTACTTCTCAGAAGTCATTGTCTTCATATACTGATGATTATATGACAGAGGGTTTCCTCGGTCGTGTACAGTATGACTATGATGACAAGTATTTCGCAACAGTATCTTATCGTCGTGACGCATCTTCAGTGTTTGCTCCTGGCAAGCGTTGGGGTAACTTCGGTTCATTCGGTGTTGCTTGGCAGATGAACAAGGAAAATTTCCTTGAGAATGTGAAGTGGATTGACCAGTTGAAGCTCAAGGTGAGCTACGGTCTAACAGGTAATGACAACCTTTCAAGTATCTCATACAAACGTCACGCTTATGCTGACATGTATTCAGCTACGTACAACGAGGACACCAAGTCATACGGTGTGACAATGGTTCAGATGGGTAATCCTGACCTTACATGGGAGAAGATCAAGTCTTGGAACTTCGGTATTGACTTCGAATTGTTCAAGAGCCGTTTGTCAGGTACTCTCGAGTACTACACCCGCAACTCTTCTGATATGCTCTACTTCAAGGACCTTCCTCTTTCATCTGGTTCGGTAGTAAGCTCTTATCCTGTGAATGTTGGTTCTATGCGTAACCAAGGTATTGAGTTGACATTGAACGGAACTATCATCCGCAGTCGTGACATCAACTGGGACGTAAACTTCAACGTAACACACAACAAGAACAAGATTACAGAGCTCGATCCCTCAATCGCAGAGGACGGAATGAAGTATTCTACCAGCATCATCAAGGTAGGCGGTACTGTTTATCAGGCATATCTCTACAAGTATGCCGGAGTTGACAAGACCGACGGTAAGGCTACTTGGTACAAGGATACATTTATCGGCAAGGATGGCAAGGAGGTAGCTTCTGTCAAGGATGCCAACTACGACCACACTGAGACTACAACCACTAAGGACATCACAAAGGCCACTAAGTATGACTGTGGCACAACTCTGCCAGACTTCTATGGTGGTTTCGGTACTACATTCAACGCCTACGGATTTGACTTGGCAGCACAGTTCTCATTCCAGCTTGGAGGTAAGATCTACGACGGTACATACCAGACGTTGATGCACAATGGTCAGAGCCAGGGTAATGCCATGCACAAGGATCTTCTCAACGCATGGAGTCCTGAGAACCCCAACAGCGATGTTCCACGTCTGAGCACTGCTGCTGCTGATGACCCAGGAATTGAGTCACAGTCACCTCAGGATCGCTTCCTCACAAGCTCTAACTATCTGTGTCTGAACAACCTGACACTTGGATACACACTGCCCAAGAGTATTATCTCTCCTCTGCAGCTTACCAACGTACGTATATATGTATCAGGCGAGAACCTCTTCCTGCTCACCAAGCGCAAGGGTCTTGACCCACGTTACAACTATGGTATCGGTGGTATGACTTCTGGTTCGGGTAAGGCATCAGGTAGCTATAGTGGTACACGTGCCATCACAGCAGGTATCAGCCTCAATTTCTAATTGGTTAACATCGCAAAAATACAGAAATGAATATGAAGATATATAAAATTTCAACAATGGTGCTCGGAGGATTGATGCTTGCATCTTGCTCCGACATCGACGAACAGATATATAGTGGCGGTGCCTTCAGTAAGGAACAGTCTCAGGATATCGTCAATGCCATTCCTACCCGTGTAGAGGCTACATTCAATGGTATGTTCACCTTTATGGGTAATCCTGCACAGAACTATGAAACCCGTTTCTCAAGTCAACGTGCCGACGATTTCGGTTTTATTATGATGGCATTGTCACAGGATTTCGAGGGTGCCGACATGATTGGTGCCGACAACGGATATAACTGGTTCTCTGCAGCTTGTGAATACTCATCACGTACTCCCAGCTACGCCAATCCTTACATCCGCTATGTGACTCCTTACACTCTCATCGGTATGGTGAAAGACATTCTTGCCACTATACCCGAGGATACCGAGGATGCAAGCCTCATCAACATGAAGGCTCAGGCAAAGACTCTCAGGGCATACAGCTATCTGTCGTTGGCTCCTTATTTCCAGGGCAGCTATGAGACAAGCAAGGACAAGCCTTGCGTGCCTGTGCTTAGCGACACGGTTGACGTGACAAACAACCCTCGCGCCACTGTTGAGCAAGTTTATAATGTAATAGTTGAAGACCTCACATGGGCTATCGACCATCTCGACGAGACACGTTCTTCCAAGGCATACGTGAATGCCAATGTTGCTTACGGTCTGCGTGCCCGCGCTTATCTCGCAATGGGTAAGGGTGCCGAGGCTGCCGCTGATGCCGAGAAGGCTATGCAGGGCTATGAGCCTGCATCTATCGCAGAGGTTAGCGTTCCTACATTCTGTGATATGGAAGAGCACAACTGGATTTGGGCTATCGACATTACCGATGATCAGGCCAACTACTTCCCATATGCCACTGCTCCATCATGGCTTTCTTCATTGTGCGGCGATGGCTATGGAGCTGCCTGCGGTACTACTGCAATGATCAACAAGCTTCTGTGGGATAAGATTCCTGCAACTGACGTGCGCAAGGGATGGTGGATTGACGAGAACCTCCATTCTCCCAACTGGGCTGACCTCACATGGGGTACTGCCAAAGGTGACGAGATTGCAAACCTAGTATTGGACGATGGTTCAAAGGTAGAACTTCCTCCTTATACAAACATTAAGTTCGGCATGAAGTCGGGCGTTGGTTCTACATTGAATAACAATGACTGGCCCTTGATGCGTGTTGAGGAGATGATTCTTATCCAGGCTGAGGGTTATGCCATCAGCGGCAACGAGGCTAAGGCAAAGGAAATCCTCACAAACTTTGTGAAGACATATCGTGACCCCAACTACACTATTCCTTCCGGACGCACACTTCGTGACGAGATTTGGTTCCAGCGTCGTGTTGAGCTTTGGGGTGAAGGTTTCGCTGTCAGCGACGCCCGCCGTCTTAACAAGCCTATCGTTCGTTTCCATGGTCCTAACACCACCAACTATGCAGATGCATTCCAGTTTAATATCGCCGCTGACGATGGTTGGTTGAACATGCGCTTCCCACAGTCGGAGAAAGACAACAATTCGGCTATCGTGGACAACACTGAAGGTTCGCTGCCTGTAGCAGGTCAGAACCCAAATCTGCGCGATGGTGTAACCGACTAATTAGTGATAACATTATTAATATAATAAAAGAAATATATGAAACTGAATAAGATATTTATGCTTGCAGGCATCTCAATGCTGGGCTTTGCAATGAGTTCATGTAGCGACGATGACAATGACTACACTCCTGGTGAGCCCGTTAGTGCCGATTGTCCTGCCGTTTCATTCGTGGCAGAGGAGTCGGGACAGTCTCTTGAGCTCGACCCAGCCGATCCAACAGAGGTAACATTCACCGTTACCCGCGAAAAGGCTGATGCAGCTGCCAGCTACAACCTGACAGTGCTCAGCAACACCGACGATGTGTTTGTTGTGCCCGCAACTGTTGATTTTGCAGCAGGTGCCAAGGAGGCTAATGTTAAGGCTACATTCAACAATGCAGAGGTTGGCAAGACCTATTCATTCGAGGTTGCCCTTGACGAGGAAGTGGTTAATCCTTATAAGTCTTCTACAAGGAAATCATTTACCTTCAAGGCTGTGCGCGTGAAGTGGAACAGTATTGGCACAGGACAGTGGATTGATGACTTCTGGTATGGTTTCTGGGATGAAATAGAAATCCAGCAGAGAGATGACAAGCCAGAATACTATCGTGTGAAGAGTTTATACACCGATGATGTCGTAACATCATCAGGCAGTGCACTTGGTACATACAAGGACTATTTCGTATTTAAGGTATCCAAGGATGGATATGTAACATGGGATACTCCATTGTGCATAAACACTTCATATCAGGATACCGGTATTGACATCCTCGGTCACCTTCCATCACAACTTAGTCCGGATTTTGCAGGAGACGATGCCCAGAGTGTGGCAACATACGATGATGAGGGAAATATTCAATACTTGACAATCGCCCCGTATTGGTATGTAGGAGGTTTAGGTGGTTTTGGTATTCACAACCTCTACCTCGCATTCCCTGGCTATGATTTGGCTTCAGAGTTGGGATTCTAATAACAATTAGAGTGCCACCAAAAATATTATCTTAAGGCAAGAGGGATGGCATTAGTAGCCATTCCTCTTGTTTGTTTCTAATAACCATCATAAATATCATCTGTATTATGAGAAAAGGGATTTTATTACTGTTATCATTCTTCTTGATAGCTTCGGCAGCTTCAGCCATAACCATCAATGAAGAGAAGGCAAAGAAAATCGCTATTGACTTTCTGACAAGTAAACGACATATCAACACAGACGTGATGATATGCAATCCATACGTATCAACAAGGTCGGTAGTTAGTGAAGCGGGGTATTACATATTCAATTCCACCGACGGCAAGGGATTTGCCATAGTGGCAGCAGAGGACGAATTGCCAGAGATAATAGGTTATTCAGCCACAGGGCACATTGACAGTCAGTCAATGCCTGATGCACTCAAACTTTTTCTTGATTCTTATTCGCAATATGTTGAGGATATCAGAAATGGCATTGCCGTAGCAAGTGATTACTCAGCTACTCGCTCAAGCGATCTTCCTGCCGAAGTAGAACCTATTGTGAAGACACAATGGAACCAGCCTGCCCCCTACAACAAGTATTGTCCCGATGATTGTCCGGCGGGTTGTGTGGCTGTGGCTATGGGCCAAATCATGAACTATCACAAATGGCCTAATGTAGGAACGGGAGCATCATTTACCACATACAATGGTAAAGCCATAAGCGTGGATTTCTCAAAGAGTGAATACAGATGGGACTTGATGAAAAACACCACGAAAGAACTTAAAGAAGACGAGGAAGCTGCAGATGCCGTGGCAAAGTTGCTGTTCGACTGTGGAATAGCTTTGAAAATGAATTATTCCAAGAATGGAAGTAGCGCATTTAATGAAAATGTACCTTTGGCATTGTTCAATTTCTTTGGATATAAGCATACCACTTTGGTGTATGACAGTCCTGATTATTATTCGTCTAAGGAGGAATGGTTAGTGAAAATGAAGCAGGAGATAGTAGATGGTCGTCCCATTTATTATAGTGCATCTTCACCCAAAGGAGGAGGCCAGGATGCTGCAGGACATGCATTTGTCATTTCAGGATATGACGAAAAAGACCGTGTGCATGTAAACTGGGGTTGGGGAGGCAATGATGACGGCTACTACGACATCTTCCGCCTTGATCCAGGAGCTTATGCCTTCACGGATAGCCAGACAGCTATTTATGGTATTGTTCCCAACAACGACGGAATTGATGGCGACTATCTGCCTTTGCCAGCTATAGCCCCCATTGAGACGGATGCAACTGAGTTGGCAAGCAGCGGCACTGGATATGAAAGTTTTAATATCACTGTAGGAAAGATCTTCAACTTTAATCCCATATCAGCCAAATGGTCATACGGCATTGGATTATACGACAACAATGGCAACTTTATACAGAAAATACAAAAGGGTAATTTCTATATCACTCTAGAGCCTTATTATTATCGTCAAAATTTGGCTTTTGTTTGTTCGTTGCCTTCTGATATTCAAGATGGTGAATATATCGTAAAGATGTTTTTTAAATATAATGGCGATTTTGTAGAGCCAAGGGTTGAAGGTGGCAAGATGAATAATTATCTACACTTAGTGGTGGCTGACGGAAAGGTCACGATTGACAAGGAGCCTGTGACATCAGGTATATCCCAAGTGACAGTGGATGATATGTTGAAATCTTCTACTTCATACTTCAATCTCTCCGGCCAACGCCTTTCTTCACCCTCATCACGCAATATTGTCATCCTCAAACAAGGAAACAATGTTCGCAAGGTTATGGCCCAATAAACGTAGTCTCCCTCATTCTATTATATAATTAAGGTGCAGCCCCGATTACCGAGGCTGCACCTTTCTATTATATTAGGAAAACACAATGATTATATAAGCGCGCGGATTCAACCGCAGATTCAACTTTAGGAAGTTAAAAACGTTAAGTTTATTTTGTCTAATTGCGCCATGAAAGAAGAGTAATCATAACTCTTGGCTATTCACTCTTAATTGTTCTTGCGGATTATAGCACTCAAACCAATCGACGTAGCCTTATGTTACACCGACTGTCACCTTACGACAGTTGCCTGTCATAACTGTGGCAGCCGACTGTCATAACCGTGACAGAGTGGCCGAAGTCATCTTGCTTGTTGCTTATTGAAGTTTCTGTTCGCTCGTATATAAGCCAGCTCCGCTACAACCCTACACCCTACATCATTTGGCAATTTCGTGCTGACAATCAACAGGTTAGTGAATGTAGGGTACCTCTCAGCCCTACATCATCCCTACATTCACCCTACATCAAGCCGAAAAAGCGCCGAAAAAGCAATAATGTAGGGCGAATGTAGGGTGAATGAAGGGTCAGGAGGCACCCTACATTCTGTAACTATCTGAAAACAAATCGTTTATCTTCAATTAATGTAGGGTGTAGGGTTATAGCGAAGCAGGCTTCTATTGGAAGCCGAAAGCCAACGAGCTATCAGAATGAATAAGCTATAGTTGACAAGTTTAAGTTTCGTAAGTAAGGGAGATTGTTAGAAGCGAAAGTTGAGTATAATAAATTAAGGTGCAGCCCCGATTGCCGGGGCTGCACCTTTAATTTCACAAATTTCTTAGCCAAATTGCGAAGAATCGGTCGTAAACAATATACTTTCCATCGAATTTATATACGAACTCCCTTTCAATCAATGCCTTTAGGGCTAGGCTTACACTGCTTGAGGCTGGTAAGCCATGACGATGGATGAAATCTTGAGATAATACCGACTCCACTGCCTTGTCTCTTGCTATAGCAAGCAGCAATTGCGACTGATTATATGTGAGCGACTCGTAATAATTCAGAAATGCCACCTCTTGCTCCATTACCGATGTCATTATAGTATCATTCACATGCCGAATGTCAATCTCCCCACCAATATCATATAAACGATTTAGTATATGCTGAACATACCATGTCTGACCATCAACTACGTCATAAACATATCCAAATACATCCTCGCTTAACTTCATACATTTCTTCTCCATCAGGTTATTGGCAAATTCACAATACACCTTTTTGTCAATAGGTGAAAGTGAAAGCATCTGAGAACTTTGATAGAAAGGACGTTTGGCAGAAGTAAACATCTCTGCCATAATATGTTGCTTGCTTCCTGCAAATACAAAAACCACATTGGGAATGAATTGTATGTGTGAACGAAGCAATGCCTCAACATTCTTTTCAGGATATTCTGATATTTGTTGGAATTCATCTATTGCCACATATATCCTCTTGTCAGAATCTTTGAGATAATCAAGCACATGCTTTAGCGACTCCTCTTTTTGATCATTAGAAACTGTTATTGAAAATGAGGGCATCCCTGTCAGTTCATCAATTGACAACACTGGCTTATACGATGAAAAGAGTGTTGTTATCTTTCGCAAGACAGATTGTGATGGGGTATCCAGTTTACCAATAACAGTCTTGGCGAATAGTTCAACAAACTGTTGAAGGTTACGCGTTGCATTGATATCCATATAAAAACATCTTATATCTGGATGTTCATTGGTAATTTGGGCAAAAGCATGATGAATAAGCCCCGTCTTGCCTATGCGTCGCGGAGATATGAGCGCAACGTTGCGTTCATTGTGCAGAGCCCTCATTATTGTCTCGGTCTCCTTCTGCCTGTCGCAGAAGTATTCGGCACCTTTGTATCCATAGATGACGAATGGATTATTCAGTCGTTCCATATTTTATGTTCCATATTTTATGGAATGCAAAGATAAGTCATTTAGTGAAAAATTCCAAGGGATTAACATTAATTATTATTATTATTTATCACTATTCCGTAATCAATACGACAATTTAATAAAACAAAATGCAAAAGGTGCAGCCCCGATTGTCGAGGCTGCACCTTTCTATTACATCAGGAAATCATGATGATTATAAGAGCGGTGTCATATAAAGCGGAATGAACAATGTGTTTCCCTCCACCTTTAGGTCACCACTATGAATGATGTATGGTGTATGCAGATATGTGTCAAACTTCCTGCAGAATTTGTTTAGTGAGGAAGTGGTGTATCTTTGCGTTGATTTCACTTCGACTGGACAAATGTTATGACGGCTTGTGATGTTTGCTTCCATTCCAGTAACTGGTTGTAAATCTTACGTTTCATATTATATATACACCAAAACAAGATTATTGTATGTAGTATATATACACCAAAACACAATTATCGTATATGGCTTTTATACACCAAAACAAGATTATCGGGTGCGAAGATAGTAATTATACAATTTCCCTCCAAATATTTCAAGCACTTTTTTGTGTTTTTAGCCATATTTCTTTGATTGATTATTCAGTCGTTACATATATTGCTTATTAGAATAAGCGGTTTTATGGAAATACTGTTTAAAAGAACCAAATGTTTATTTCCCAAGTGGAGATGGATATCATCAGGGAAATTTAAATGATATTTAATTGTTCTTGCGGATTATAGCACTCAAACCAATCGACGTAGCCTTATGTTACACCGACTGTCACCTTACGACAGTTGCCTGTCATAACTGTGGCAGCCGACTGTCATAACTGTGACAGAGTGGCCGAAGTCATCTTGCTTGTTGCTTATTGAAGTTTCTGTTCGCTCGTATATAAGCCTGCTCCGCTACAACCCTACACTCTACATCATTTGGCAATTTCGTGCTGACAATCAACAGGTTAGCGAATGTAGAGTGCCTCTCAGCTCTACATTCTGTAACTATCTGAAAACAAATCGTTTATCTTCAATTAATGTAGAGTGTAGAGTTATAGCGAAGCAGGCTTCTATTGGAAGTCGAAAGCCAACGAGCTATCAGAATGAATAAGATATAGTTGACATGTTTAAGTTTCGGAAGTAAGGGAGATTGTTAGAAGCGAAAGTTGAGTATAATAAATTAAGGTGCAGCCCCGATTGCCGGGGCTGCACCTTTGGGGTTAATGTCTGAAAACACTAATAATTATACCTACTATACAATTGCTTCTATGATTATTTTGTCACCAATGACAACCTCATTAATGCCTGACTTTTTATTCTTGTTGAAACAGAAGCTAATCATATAACCTGTGTTAAGGTTATAATAATCCAGATAATCACTCAGTTGTTTTTCTCCTCGCTCATTATAAGCATTGCCACGCCATATCTTCAATTCAACGACATACTGTTTTCCAAGATAGTCAATTATTACATCGGTGCGTGTCATATCACGCGTCTGCGCCTCGCAATAATAGTTGCCGACACCATTAATTATCGGGCGAAGGTATGTGAGGAAAATCATCCTGCCATTACGCTCAAGGAATTCCTCATCCTTCTCGGGATTGTATATCTCATTGAAATGCCAACAGAAACGTTCAAGCAATAAGCGCATGTCGATATGTCCGTCACATATGAAACTGTTTTTGTCTTGTTGTCCCATATCAAATATACGTGCAGTCTCATTCTCTCCTATAAACAGATTGTATAACCTTGTCTCTACCAGTCGGCAAACAATGGCTACATTACCATAATCATTCTTTATGAAGTTGAACATCACACCTATCTGCAGGTATTTTTCGTCGGTATAGAATGAGCGTTTCTTGCCCTCAAAGAGTATAGCCTTGAGTAAATCCTTAAGCTGTGGATATTCATTTAGTTTCTTCACCATGTCGTCGAACAAGGTGTTGCGCTCTACAAGCAGATCATGAGTCGCCCGAAGTACGCCATCCTTATCCCATGAATAATTACAGGTGTCGATAATCTGGCAAATGCGACTTACCAAGAATGGATAACCCGAGGTATAGTCAAATATCATGCGCGCCACTGAGATATTGTCAAATTGCAGTTTGTGGTCGGACATATACTCACTGAGCATATCGGCTATACCTTGTGCAGGCAAGCACATGTCGGTGTCAAAAGGCACTGCGATATTCCATGGAGAATTATACATATGCTGGTCGTCCGGACGCAGTTTGAGCTTAAGGTTCTTCACATCATACACCCCCGCAAGCACTACCGACTGATATGCGGGACGATTGTCGCGATTGAGAAAGTTTTCCCTTAATAAACCGAGGAATTGTACAAACTCCTGATGATTGCCGGCATAGTCAACCTCATCAATAAAAACAACAACTTTGCTCGTCATACACAATGTACCGATTAGTTTGGAATATTTCATGGATGACAGTTCTCCCGAATCACTGTCCTTAAATTCCCTGAGCACAGCTGCAGACTCTTCGGAAAGATTATGCACATTACCCCATTCGACGCATGACTGCATCATATACATGGAAACATACAACAGACGCGAAAGAGAAGAGAAAACCTCGTCGTCAAGTCCCTCAAAACTTAGGGAGAACACCGAGTATCCCTCATTGTCGAGCTTGTTCTTCAATACAGACAGAGTGGTGGTCTTACCAAACTGACGCCCACGATTAATGCAGAAATAATTGCCGCCACGCACTAATTGAGCCGCAGCCTCCACCTGATGACTAATGTCAACCATATAATGAAGTGACGGTATGCATTTACCTGTTGTATTGAATGTCTTCATTGCGATAAGTTGTATTATTTTGTATTCTTAGGTGCTATATATATTGCAAAGATAATCATAAATTATTCATTGTGCAAATACGTGTATAAACATTATATTAATTTAGTATATTTTTGCAGCGATTTTTGAAAAATAATAATTTAGAGAGAGATTTATGGAAAAAAGAATCAAAATGCTTTTGGCTTTTGCCATACGCTCCGAAGCAATGGATAAAAATAAATTACGTTGCTTATCAGAATAAGCGGTTTTGGTTAAAAATCGCTTATTCCAATAAGCTTTTTGAGATTATTTTTGGTTATCTCGGCAAGTTTCTATACTTTTGCAGCGAAAAGAATTTTAATCATTGGCATATATGGAAACACTGTTCAGAAAGCACCAAATGTTTATTTCCCAGGTGAAGATGGATATCATAAGGGAAATAATAAATGATATAAATTGGGAACGCCAACTCGTAGCCATCAAAGGATCGCGTGGAGTGGGCAAAACAACACTTATGCGCCAGTATATTCGCAAGACTTACGGCACGACGGCCGGCAAGGCGCTGTATTGCGTTGTTGACAGTATGTATTTCACTACACACACGCTTTTGGAACTTGCCGAGCGGTTTGCACTAATGGGAGGTGAGCACCTCTTTCTGGATGAAGTACATAAATATCCCAAGTGGAGCATTGAGATAAAGGAAATCATAGACCTTTATCCGCAGTTGAGAATCACTTTCACCGGTTCGTCGCTTATTCAGATCCTAAATGCTGATGCGGACCTCTCGCGCAGGGTGTTGTCATATACGATGGAAGGGCTGTCTTTCAGGGAATTCCTTCATTTCTACAAAGGGATACAATTACCCAAATATTCACTTGAAGAGATACTCGGCAATGCAGACAATATATGTGCTGAAGTAAATGCGAAATGCCGACCTGTGAAAATGTTTGAAGAGTATCTTAGGGTAGGGTATTATCCATTCTATGATGGTGTGGAAACGGAATATTACAGCAGGATAGAGAATGTGGCCAATTTTATCATCGACCAGGAAATTACCACATTCTGCGGAGTTGACCCTGCATTCACACGAAAACTGAAGGCAATGTTGCTTTTTCTGGCTGATAATCTGCCTTATGAGGTGAACATATCAAAACTAGCTTCTTATCTTGAAATAAACAAGAATACTGTAGTGAATTATCTGAATGCCATGCAGCGGGCAGAATTGCTGCATCTTGTTTATTCCGACAACAAGTCGGTGACAAAGATGCAGAAACCCGACAAGATATTCATTCACAACACCAATATGCTTTATGCTTTATCGAGCCGCCTTGTAACAGGTACTATAAGGGAATGTTTTGTGGTTAACCAACTGAGCGTCAACCACACAGTGGAGTACTCCAAGGATGAGGGTGACTTCAGAATTGACGGGAAAGTGATACTGGAAGTGGGCGGCAGTAAGAAATCGTTCGATCAAATTGCCGATATTCCCGACTCATATATCCTTGCTGATGATATGGAATATCCCGTAGGCAAGAAACTGCCCCTATGGATTGTGGGTATGAACTACTAAAACTTATAAGGTGCAGCCCCGATTGCTGAGGCTGCACCTTTCAATTATATCATGAAAACACAATGATTATACAATATGAACTTCAATAATCTATCCTAAATAACATTTTTCTATCCATAGCTGGAAGAAAAGGTCATAGACGTAGTATTCATTCTTTTCGTGGGTGACGAAATCCTTTTCAACAAGACCCTTTATGGCAGATACAGCCGAACTGGCAGATGGAAGGTTGTACTTCTTTACGAACGCGGAACTGGAAATGGCTATTGCCCTACGCTCCGAAGCAAATGATAATTCGCACTACTTCTCAAAATGCTGGTAGTCTTTTAGGCTTATCCAGTCGCCACCCCAAGTGAAACCATGCTTTTTGAATAGTTTGTAGCAAAGGTCGTTGTGATCTATCTTATAGTCAAAATTCTTGGACCTGTCGGCGTAGGGACGACCTTCTTCAGGACTGACATAATAACTACCGTCTGCGCGCTTTTTCACGTAAGGATTATAGAGCGGATTGATGTCGATGGCCTTGCCCATACTGTGGTTTGAGAGCGTTGTGGTGCCGGCAACAAAACGGAAATTGAAGCAGGAGGAGTTGTTGGCAATCATCGATGGGTCGTCCTCTGCATTGTAATTGTCTATCAGCACCATGCGTTCTATCGGATAGCGGGCATCGTAAAGCTCACGGAAGATGTCGAGCAAATCGGAAGCTATCTCCTTATTGCAGACCAGTTCGCCAAGCACGTTCTCGCCTTTCAGGTTGCGGTGAAGCACCTTTACGTATCTTAGGTCGCCACGTGGAACGGTACAATTATCCTTATAAGACTTACCCTTCATCACCTGAAACACGCTGTCGGAAATAAGTTCACTCACAAAGCATCGCTGAATACCAAAATCAGCGATTTCATCGTCAGTCACTGTTGCTCCCGCTGTCCATGCTACAAGCTCTGGACACGAGGTTTCTTTACCACTGCCATTGTCTTCCATTGTACATGAAACGAAAGAAGTGGCCATACTAATCAAAACAGATAGAAACATTGTTGAATATCTCATATTAATAATGTAAGTAACAAATTTTCTGCAAAGATAATAATAATTATCAGAATAATGAAGTCAAAGGCAATATTTTTTTGTTTTACCAAATATTATATGTACCTTTGCACAAACAATAGAATCAAGAGAAATGAGCGAAAAGGACAAAGACATACTGAAAATCGCCATTCCATCGATAGTATCAAACATCACAGTGCCACTGTTAGGGCTTGTTGACGTGACTATCGTGGGACACATGGGAAGTGCGGCATATATTGGTGCAATAGCAGTGGGCAGCATGATATTCAATGTGATATACTGGATATTCGGATTTCTGAGGATGGGCACCAGCGGCATGACCTCGCAGGCATACGGTCGTAGAAGGCTCGACGAGGCAGTAGACATGCTCGTCCGCGCAATGGCGTTGGGAGTGGGCGTGGGCATACTATTCGTTTTAGCTCAGCCCGTTGTAAAGTTTGCAGCCATGGCAGCCATGCAACCCACTGATGACATCAAGGCATACACAAGCGCATATTTCGACATCTGCATTTGGGGAGCACCGGCTGTATTAGGCCTTTACAGTCTGACTGGTTGGTATATAGGCATGCAGAACACTCGCACTCCCATGGTCATCTCTATAGTACAGAACATTATAAACATCGCTGCAAGCATAACTCTCGTAAGCGTTTTCGGTATGAAAGTGGAAGGTGTGGCCATAGGCACCCTTGTGGCACAGTATGCTGGATTTGCCTTAGCTTTAGTAATGCTTTGCAACAGATACGGCAGACTGATGCGATACATATCTGTAAAAGCCATGAGAGACACAAAAGCCATGATGAGATTTTTTACGGTTAACCGCGACATATTCCTTCGCACTGTGTTTCTTGTGGCTGTAAACCTGTTTTTCACTGCTGCCGGAGCTAAGCAGGGAGCAGTGATATTATCGGTGAATACGCTACTTTTTCAACTTTTCACACTTTATTCATACGTAATGGACGGATTTGCCTATGCAGGTGAAGCCATAGGCGGAAAATACTATGGCGCAGGAAATGTAAGGGCATTCGACGACATAGTAAGAAGACTCTTCGTCTGGGCATTGCTGCTTACGGCATTATACACCTTAGTATATCTCTTTGGCGGCAGGCCATTCCTCCGCCTTCTTACCGACGAGCCTGATGTGGTGTCGGCATCAAAAGAGTATATGCTTTGGGCAGTAGCCATTCCCCTATCTGGCATGGGAGCATTCTATTGGGACGGACTTTATATTGGCATGACAGCCACGCGAGGCATGCTTGCCTCTACATTTGCAGGAGCAATAGTATTTTTCGCCACATACACGCTACTGTTCCCCATGCTTGAAAACCATGCTCTTTGGCTTGCCCTGACATTCTACCTCGTGGCAAGAGGAATAGTACAGACACTTCTGTTCAAGCGTTATCGTCTCAAGAGCTATTAAAAAGCCGAAAAAAAAATAAGCCCCCGTCTCACGACGAGGGCTTAGTTCATTACCTAAAATAACTAACCTTAAATCACTAATTCTTTCTGCTTACCAAAAAAATCTAAACCAATGTAACCTTTAATTACTACATAATCGTAAACCTCCAAAGAGGTAATACTTAATTTCTACTTTTCAATGAACTGTTATCAAAATGACGCTGCAAAGTTAGTCATTTTTTTTTAAACGACAAGCAAATTATTGTGAATTTTGGGGAACAAAATGTTAATTATGCTATTATTTGGCATTTTTGTTATCTTTTTTATTACTTTTGCAGCATGAAAATAGGTATTTTTTGTTCTGCAAACGACAATATCGATGCAGAGTACTTCAAAAGAACAGAAGAGCTAGGACAGTGGGCAGCACAGAACGGACACGTCATCGTGTTCGGCGGATGCAATATGGGATTGATGGAATGTGTGTCAAAAGCCGCAAAATCCAATAAGGGCATGACCATAGGTGTGGTGCCTACAAAGGTGGAAGAACGCGGAAAAGTGAGCTCATGGCTCGATGTGCATATACCATGTTCCGACCTTACCGACCGCAAGCAGCTTCTAATGCTGCAGAGCGACGTGTTTGTCGCCCTGCCTGGAGGAATTGGCACTCTCGATGAAATATTCACCGTTGTGGCGTCTGCCACCATAGGCTACCACAACAAGCCTTTGGTGCTTTATAATATCAATGGTTTTTGGGATAGCATGATAGCCATGCTTGACGACCTTACCGAAAAGGGGATGATAAGAGGACAATGGAGAGAACATATCAAAGTGGCTACGAATTTGGAGGAAGTAAGGTTAAATTGCGTTAAATAAGCCTTTCGTATCCACAAAAAAAAACAACAGGGTAACTACAAATATATAATAATGTGTAATTTTGCACACATAAATAGTATATATACGACAAATGCGCAAAGTAATTGGTATAGGAGAAACAGTTCTCGACATTATTTTCAAAGGCGACACACCAATAAATGCGGTACCTGGCGGTTCCGTGTTCAACGGACTGATATCACTGGGACGCTCTGGCGTGAAAACTACATTCATAAGCGAAACCGGCAACGACCGGATAGGCCGCCGCATCATAAGTTTCTTAGAGGAAAATGGAGTAGACGCATCTAACGTCTGCGTACACAAAGACAGCAAGTCGCCATTATCACTGGCATTCCTTGACGACAACAACGATGCTGAATACATCTTTTATAAAGATCACCCTCACGACAATCTTGATTTCTCTTATCCGGAAATCAACAATGACGACATTGTTATGTTCGGCTCCTTCTATGCAGTCAATCCGGTTATACGAAGTCAGGTAGCCGCTTTTCTCGACTATGCAAAAAGCCATGGCGCCATAATCTACTACGACGTAAACTACCGTGCCTCCCACCGCAACGACGTTATAAAAATCAGAGCCAACTTGCTTGAGAATCTTGAATACTGCGACATTGTGCGTGGCAGCGTAGACGACTTCGAGGTGCTATTCGGACATAGCGATGCCGACAAGATATACCGTAACGACATCTCTTTCTACACACGCAACTTCATTCTCACACAAGGAGCAAAGTCTGTGGAACTTAGAGCCAACGGCATAAGCAAGAGTTATCTGGTGGAAAGGATGGAAACAGTAAGCACCATTGGAGCAGGCGACAACTTCAACGCAGGCTTAGTATACGGAATGATCAAAAACAATGTTACAAAGCAACAGATTGCCTACGGTATGCCAGAGGCACTTTGGGACAAGCTCATCGCCTCGGCTCAACAATTTGCCGGCGAATGCTGCAAAAGCATTTATAACTATATAGAAGGTGTAAGGAGCTGAACACAATAGAAACTTAATGCAAGATATAAAGACAATACAAAATAAATACAACAAAGATGGAAATTACAAACAAGATTCATTATGTTGGCGTAAACGACCGCAACAAAAACCTGTTTGAGGGTCTTTGGCCATTGCCAAACGGAGTGTCATACAACTCTTACATCATCGACGATGAGAAAATCTGTCTCATAGACACTGTTGAGGTTGATTTCTTTATTCCCTACATCAAAAATATTCAGGAAGTAATTGGCGACCGAAAGATTGACTATCTCGTAATAAACCATATGGAACCCGACCATAGCGGAGCAATAGAACTCATACGCAAGTACTATCCCGACATCACCATCGTGGGCAACAAAAAGACCTTCTGCATGATGAAAGGCTTCTACGGCATAGACAAGAACACGCTCGAAGTGAAAAACGGCGACACGCTCTGCCTCGGACAACACACACTGCAGTTTGTACTCACACCTATGGTGCACTGGCCCGAGACAATGGTAACACTCGACACCACATCAAACGTACTATTCTCTGGCGACGCCTTCGGATGCTTCGGAGCTCTCAACGGAGGTATTATCGACTCGCAAATCAATTGCGACACATTCTGGCTCGAGATGGTACGCTACTACTCAAACATTGTGGGAAAGTACGGCACGCCTGTTCAAAACGCGCTAAAGAAACTTGCCAATGTGAAACTCGACTACATCTGTTCTACACACGGACCAGTATGGCACGAACACATCAGCAAAGTGATAGACCTCTACAACTCCATGTCGCTTTACAAAACCGAACCGGGACTGGTGATTTGCTACGGCACTATGTATGGCAACACCGAACGTGCAGCTGAAGTCATCGCTCGCGCAGCATCAGAGGCTGGAGTAAAGAACATCGTGATGTATAACGTGTCGAAAACCCACCATTCTTACATCATACGCGACGTGTTCCGATACAACGCACTCATCGTTGGGGCACCAACCTACAACGCCGGGCTTTACCACGAGATGGACGTGCTGCTGGCAGAACTGTCAAACAAGGATATCAAAAACCACTATCTCGGATGGTTTGGCAGCTATGGTTGGGCA
This sequence comes from Prevotella sp. P2-180, assembly GCF_002251435.1. GTDB lineage: Bacteria > Bacteroidota > Bacteroidia > Bacteroidales > Bacteroidaceae > Prevotella. The sequence goes on along the minus strand of NZ_NPJI01000029.1, from coordinate 40,130 downwards.
AGCAAGGCTGTTGCAAAAATACAGGAATGGAACGACACACGACTGCATTTCACACCAGTGGGCACACCCGTAGACATCTGCCAAAGCCTCAACGAAGAGACTTACAAGCAATGCGAAGAACTCGGACGAAGCATGGCTAAAGCTATAACAGAGGAGTAAAAAAGTGGAATACAACACTGCAACATTATCTAACGGGCTGCGCATCATCCACTTACCATCCTCTTCACCAGTGGTTTATTGCGGTTTCGGCATCAATGCCGGAACACGCAACGAACTTGATGGAGAAGAGGGCGTGGCCCATTTTTGCGAACACACTACATTCAAAGGTACAGAACGCAGGCGCGCATGGCACATCATCAATGGCCTTGAAACATTCGGAGGAGACATAAATGCCTTCACCAACAAGGAAGACACCGTATATTATTCCGCCATACTCAAAGACCATACGGCAAAGGCCGTAGACCTGCTGTCTGACATCGTTTTCCACAGTCTCTATCCACAAGCAGAAATCGACAAGGAGATTGAGGTGATATGCGACGAAATAGAGAGCTATAACGACTCGCCGGCAGAACTCATCTACGACATATTTGAGAACATGCTCTTCGAGGGACATCCCTTAGGGCACAACGTGCTCGGAGAAGCAAGCAAGCTGAGAAAATACACGACAGAAACGGCAAAGGCATTCACAAGCAGATACTACAAGCCGGAGAATGCCGTATTCTTCGCTTACGGCGATGTAGACTTCAGACGTCTTGTTAACCTCCTGAAACGTGCAACAAGGGATTTGCCTGGTTCGCAACCCGTAATGGGTCTTACATCCACATCCTCTACCCTGCCTCCTTATCGCATGCAGAAAAGAGTGATAACCAAAGGCACACATCAAGCCCACGTGATGATAGGCAACCGCGCCTATAGCGTTCACGACGACCGACGTATGGCTCTATATCTGCTCAACAACATTCTCGGCGGGCCAGCCATGAACGCACGTCTAAACATGTCGCTTCGCGAACGCAATGGCCTTGTCTACACCGTGGAAAGCTCTATGACAAGCTATAGCGACACGGGCGTGTGGTGCGTATATTTCGGTTGTGACCCTCACGACGTGGAAAAGTGCGAAAGACTGGTGACGAAAGAGTTACAGCGTGTGATAGACAAGCCACTGACCACGACCCAACTGAATGCCGCCAAGCGGCAGATTAAGGGACAGATAGCCGTAGCGTGCGACAACCGAGAGAGCTTTGCCATCGATTTCGGCCGGTGCTTTCTCCACTATGGTCGTGAGAAAGACATCACCTCCCTCTTCAAACGTATCGACGCTCTCACAGCCAGTCAAATACAAAAAGTAGCCCAAGATATATTTGATCCCGAGCTACTTACGAGGTTGGTAATTAAATGAGGAAATCACATCAGCGCTCCAATTTCCGCATCCAGGTCCTTTACACCAGAGGCACGCTTCACAAGCGTGTTGGTGCGGTCGATGATGAAAAAGTCGGGCACTGACTGAACATTGTAAAGCACAAGAGTCTGGGAATTCACACTCGACGGATCGATAACACTGATCCACGGCAGAGCCGAAGTCTGCTGCTTCCAGAAATGCTCGTCGGTATCAAGCGATACCTGATAGATTTCAAAACCTTGAGCATGATATTTGTTATATAGTTCGCGAAGCATGAGTATGCGCTTTGGCGACTCCTCCATGGCAAACACGTGGAAATCGAGCAATACCACCTTTCCCTTCAGTGCCGTCAGCGAACGCTCCACTCCCTTGTTGTCGCGCAACTTTATGTCAATGATGCCAGCTTCCGTCACCTTGCTTGCGTCGATCGTGGCATTCTGCTCAGCCGCCACGATACGCTCATTCTTCATTCCCTCAATGGCAATGTTGTGCAGGTTCTCACCACGTTCAGCCCCTGGATAGAAAGTGTCCCAACTGGTGGCAACGGCAGCAAACACCTTTATGTCGGCCTTGTTTGTACGCGGGTTGAAAAGCAAGTACGGTCCTATGGCCTGAAACAAGGCAAAATATGACGATGCCGCCTTCGGCTCTTGGAATATGAAGTCGCGCTTTACCTCCTCTTTATATGCATTCATTAACTTGTTAATGCTGTCTGCGGCAGCCTGAGTGCCAATGGTCATGTCGCGCTCAATGGCGATAGCTCGGTTTTGAAGTTCAATCTGCTTCAGCGCAAGAGTACGGATCTTTGCACACTGCTCCGAACCACTCACCTGGTAGTTTTTTGCCATATCGGGCATGGAAGCCTTCACGCTCACTGTCTCTGTAGAGTCTATTGACACATTGATTATCTGCCCTGCAATACGCAGGCGATAGAACTCGGGAGCCTCAGGACATTTGTCTGAAAAACTGAACGCCCCATCCTCGTCGAGCTTCACAGAGTCGACCGTAACAGGTCCCTGAAGACTCATATTCTCGAAATAGAGCGTAGAGTCCTTCGCATTGGCAATAGAACCCTCCACATGAAACTTCTTCTCTTGGCATGCCGCAAAGGCAAGTGCAACTGCCACGATGGCAGTCGCAGATAATAGCTTTCTGATGTTCATATTTTAAAAAATTGCAATTTTCTGCCTACAAAGGTAATGATTATTGGGGGAAGAACAAAATAAAAGTCAAAAAATATGGGTTTTTCATTGTTATTTGACATTATTTACGTAACTTTGCAAAGTTACTATTACCAAATTATTATTGTTGATATGAAAAAAACATTGCTGACACTTGCAATTATGGCGGCTACAACAACAACCGCCAACGCTGAAAATCTGTTCAAGACTCTGCTTGGGAAAACCGACGCGGAAGTGGACAGAAAAATTGAAAACATCTGGGGGCACTTCTTCACTCCTGGTGACTTGAGCCTATATGAAGCCGACGGACAGAAAACTGTGTACTACAACTCACCAGACGGTCTGGCATTCGTAATGGATACTGGTAGCAACGACGTGCGCACAGAAGGCATGTCATACGGTATGATGATTAGCGTACAACTGGGACACAGGGAGGAGTTTGACAAACTCTGGGAATGGTCGAAACGACACATGGCTTACCCAAAAGAATCGCCATGGGACGGATTCTTCTGCTGGCAATGCCACACCGACGGCACAAAGTTTGGAGGCAGCAACGCCTCCGACGGCGAGATATACTACGCCACCGCATTGTTTGTGGCGGCAAAAAAATGGAACGAGCCACGATATGCAAAAGAGGCTAACGAGATACTACAGCGAACTATGGACAACGACGGCACAAAAACCGGCGTATACAACCTCTACAATCGCGACAACTGCCTCGTCACTTTCGTGCCAGACCATGCCGGGCATGGCTTCACAGACCCCTCATACCAACTGCCTGCCTTCCTCGACTATTGGGCGAAGGTGGCAGAGAAAGACCGTAAGTTTTGGAAAAAGGCAGCCAAGGCGGCACGAAACCATCTCATAGACTCTGCCGACCCCGTCACAGGCCTCTATCCTGACTACAGCAACTACGACGGAACAGCCTACCGATGGCCACACGCAGCTTACGACACATCTATATATATGTACGACGCAATACGCTGCGCCATGAACGTAGGAATGGACTACTACCTCTGCGGCAAAGACAAGAAACGCCAGACAGAGACGATGGCTCGACTGTTAGCAACCTTCAAAGCCGACGGCTATAAGCACGCCCATTTCACTCTTGACGGCAAGAAAGCCTTTGGCGACTACTCACGAGGCATGGCAGGAGCTAACGCCGTGGCAGCATTCGCACTCGCCCACTCCACCCCAGAACATCAATGTCTGGCACGCGAGATAGTACAACGCCTGTGGGACGCAGAGCCCCCAACAGGCAAATACCGCTACTATGAAGGCATGGTATACTTCCTCTCTATGCTTCACGTAAGCGGAAAGTTTGAATTATAAATAATATAAAAATATGGCAACAGTAGACGACAAGAAAGTAATTTTTTCAATGGTGGGAGTATCGAAAATCATCCCACAAAATCAAAAGCAAATCCTGAAGAACATCTACCTCTCGTTCTTCTACGGAGCAAAAATAGGTATCATCGGTCTTAACGGCGCCGGAAAGTCTACACTGATGAAAATCATTGCCGGACTTGAACAGCCCACTCAAGGCGAAGTGGTATGGAGCCCTGGCTACACCGTGGGATACCTGCCGCAAGACCCTCCACTCGACGAGACAAAAACCGTGAAGGAAAACGTGATGGAAGGTGTGCAGCATATCTACGACGCTCTTGCCGAATACGAAGACATCAACCAAAAGTTTGGCCTTGAGGAATACTATGGCGACCCAGACAAGATGGACAAGCTTATGCAACGACAGGCTGAAGTGCAAGACATCATCGACTCTACCGACGCATGGAACATCGACTCAAAGCTTGAACGCGCCATGGACGCACTGCGATGCCCTGCTGGCGATTGGCCAGTGACAAACCTCTCAGGAGGTGAACGTCGCCGCGTGGCTCTCTGCCGCCTTCTGCTGCAAAAGCCTGACGTGCTGCTGCTCGACGAACCTACAAACCACCTCGACGCCGAAAGCATCGACTGGCTCGAACAGCACCTACAGCAGTATGAGGGCACTGTGATTGCCGTCACCCACGACAGATACTTCCTCGACGACGTGAGCGAATGGATTCTCGAGCTCGACCGCGGAGAAGGCATCCCATGGAAAGGCAACTACTCTTCGTGGCTCGACCAAAAGACCAAACGCATGGAACAGGAAGAGAAGTCGGCATCCAAACGCAGGAAGACACTCGAAAGAGAGCTGGAATGGGTGCGCATGGCTCCAAAAGCACGACAGGCAAAGGGCAAGGCTCGTCTAAACAGCTACGAGCAGATGCTCAACCAGGAGCAGAAAGAGCGTGAGGAGAAACTCGAGATATTCATACCCAACGGACCTCGTCTTGGCAACAAGGTGATAGAGGCTCAGCACGTAAAAAAGGCATTTGGCGAAAAAGTGCTGTTCAACGACCTGAACTTCACGCTCCCGCCCAACGGCATAGTAGGAGTAATCGGTCCAAACGGAGCCGGCAAGACCACACTCTTCCGTCTCATCATGGGATTGGAGAAAGCCGACGGCGGATCGTTCGAGGTGGGTGAAACAGTGAAACTGGCCTACGTAGATCAGCAGCATAAGGATATCGACCCTTCAAAGACAGTCTACGAAGTCATTTCCCAAGGCAACGAGACCATACGTATGGGAGGTCGCGACGTCAATGCTCGTGCCTATATCTCCCGCTTCAACTTCTCCGGCACCGACCAAAGCAAGCAGTGTAGTGTGCTCTCAGGCGGTGAGCGCAACCGCCTTCAGTTAGCCCTTGCCCTGAAGCAGGAAGGCAACGTGTTGCTTCTCGACGAGCCAACCAACGACATCGACGTCAATACGCTCCGCGCCCTTGAGGAAGGTCTTGAAGCCTTTGCTGGCTGTGCGGTAGTGATCAGCCACGACCGTTGGTTCCTCGACCGCATCTGTACTCACATCCTTGCCTTTGAAGGCAACGGCGAAGTGTTCTACTTCGAAGGCAGCTACTCCGACTATGAGATAAACAAGGCCCGCCGCCTCGGCAATGAGGAAATTAAGAAAGGCCGCTACCGTAAGTTGATGGAGGAATAATACTAATCGGGGATGGAAGCAGAGATGTTCCATCCCTGTCTTTTTTGAAAAAGCAAATATGAGATAATTTAAGATATTTATTATTATGATTTCCTTTGTATCTTTCTCACTTTCCGCACATTCTCAGAATAAGAAAGAGCCATCGTCAGGTGCCGACGTTGTTTCTTCAGACACACTTGGCAGAATGGAACTTATGCGCATAGCTATTGCTGAGGCTCGTGAGGGCATTCGTGCGGGACATGGCGGACCTTTTGGATCTGTGATTGTGAAAAACGGGAAGATTGTAGGACGCGGACACAACTGTGTGCTGTCTCACAACGATCCGACATGTCATGGAGAGGTGGCTGCCATACGCGATGCTGGCAAGAATCTCAAAACTTTCGACCTCTCAGGATGCGAATTATACACCACTGGCGAACCGTGCCACATGTGCCTATGTGCCTGCATGTGGGCAAATATCAGTAAGATTTACTATGGCTGCACTATTGAAGACAATAGCATCATAGGATTCCGCGACGGCAAATTTAACGAGATTTTCGGCGGTCGCGACAAACTCGGCGACTATATGGAAGAAATTGGTCGCGAAGAGTGCCTAAAACTGTTTGAGGAATACAATAACATGCAGCACGAGAAGTATTGACATGTGGGTGAGTTCTTGTCCATAATCAATAGGTTTTCTCTACTATAGTCGTTGATTTCCACACATAATGCTTGCGATATAGTTCGGCACTGCCACGGGGAACGTGGACAGTGACATGCATGTCGGGACTGAATATCTTGCTCACATTCTGCGGAACAGGCGAAAGGTTGTAGATGTCGGTAAGCGATGTGCAATCGTAGAAGGCGAGAATGCCTATTTCTCTTACATTTTCAGGAATTGTAATGGTTTTCAGAGCCTTACATTTCCAAAACACTCCACGTTCCAGCGATTGCAACGACTTTGGAAGACTGACGTTGACAAGTCGCTCGTTGGCAGCGAAGGCATCGCAACCGATGGTGGTCACTCCTTCAGGCACCACCACATTCTCCATATTGGTAAAGCTGAATGCCCCAGAGGGTATTTCTTTGATGCCAGAAGGCAAGCGAAGACTCGACATACTGCGGCATAGCCAGAAGGATTGAGAGCCTATAGTGGTCACGCAGTCGGGAATATCGACAAACTGAAGTTTCTGACAGCCTAAAAAGGCGTTGTTGCCAATGGTCTGAAGGGTCTGCGGAAGGCTGAGCGACTCAAGGCCGTTGTATTTGAAGGCGTTGTCGGCTATGCCTGTCACTGTGTATTGTTTGTTGTTGTGAGACACGCTTGAGCGAATGTAGATATGCTTAAATATCTGTGTAGAGTCGCTTCCTACCACTTGGCATATTGCAGAATCTTCTGACAGCACTTCGTAGACGATATTGTTTTCGCCTACAAATAGTTTTGGGTCTTCTGAGATATTGCGCAAGCAGAACAATACTGTCAGCACCAAGAGAGCTGTTGACGCAGTCACGGCGGCAATACGCCATTTTACGAGTTTTTTTCTACTACTGTCCATAAAGCCGAGCGCTTCATCCACTGAGTTCCATCGTTCCTGCTTGTTTTGCCTTATGCATCGCTGTACAAAACCCTGAAGGTTTTTGGGCAGTCTATAGCCTCTAAAGGTAACCTGCAGTTGTTGCTCGATATAAAGCAGTATTTTTCCTATGGCATAGATATCGGTTCTTGCGTCGATGTCGTAGTTATGAGCAAGCAGTTCGGGAGCCGCAAAATCGGCAGTAGTGCCTAACAGTCCTGGCCAAGAGTCGGCATGACAGAATCCAAGGTCGATAATGCAGACATCGCGATTGACATGTGTCATCATCAGATTGGAGGGCTTGATGTCGAGATGAACGGCGTTAGCATGGTGAATAGACCTAATTCCTTCAAGCAACTGAAGGAGAAACCTACAAAGGTTAGCTTTGTTGCGAAAGTAATCTGGATGTTCCTCCACGAATTTGTCGAGGGTGTCGCCATCCACGAAGTCCATTATCAGCTCTACCTCCTCGTCGTTGCTGACAAAGTTGTTGTATTTCACCACATAATGTGTTTTGGCAGACACTCTGCGTCCTATCTCGTATTCTTTTGCGAGACATGAGCGCAACTTCTCGTTGTCGAGATATTCCGGTCGCAGGCGCTTGACCATTATCACCTTTCCGTCAGCTAATTGTTGTCTGGACAGTTGGCAATAGGTAGTGTATACGGTTGAATTCTTTACAGTAGTAGCGTTATATGGTATGAATGAAGAACTGTCTTTCAGCATTTATCTTAAGTTAACAGGTATTAGTATAGGTTGGGGTGATGTCAGTTTTCCGGATAGACCCTTTCCTCTGTTGGATAGCGATACCATTTTTGTGCATTGAGGTTGTTTCTGTTGCGTGCCCATTCTACAAACGAATATTTTTGTAGTTGGTATGCGCCTTCATAGCTGTCGTAATCCGCATCGTATCGCCCTATCTCCACTCCTTCGTATGGATAGCGGAATATTGCCGGTATGACCAGTGCCCATGGCACGTTGATATTGTTTACTGGATAGTCGTATTTGGAACGTTCCTTGATATATCCTGGGGTATGTATTTCGAAGTTGTTTCCATTGTATGAGGATATAATGAATATGTCAAGGTCCTCGATAGTTATTGAGTTAAACTTTTCCACATCATTGAACTTCAGCCTGTAGGTGGTGATAGTGGGTGTCACTGACAGCCAGTCAAGGCCGAGGGAGTCAGTCTTGGTATTGAAAAACACTCTTGGCACCTGTGTTCCTGTCTGGTCGAGTAATCCTCCGCTGATAGCATAGTGAGCATCGTTGAACAGGTCGATACACACATCGCCATAGTGAGTAGTCCCTACCTTGCCCTTAGGGTCAGAAAGACTTATGCTTGGATAAATGTAGTAGTTCCATCCTTTCACTGGCATAGTGAAATACGGTGCTATATCGTCGGGGGTGACGCCATTGATATGCATAGAAGCGGCCAGGCCTTTTACAGCTCCCACTGCCCTCAATCTCACATCGATATCAACAATGTTTGCACTGTCGTTGACTATTTTGGGAGATTTTCTCATCGATACGCCCATTACGACATCGTTGAAATCGAAGTCTCCACCTTCAGGATATGTCTCTTCAAAGCAGTAGGTGAATTCCTGACTCATGGCAGTCTGCACTGTGTTGACCTCCTTTTCGTCACCAGCCTTCGACTTGACAGTCAGTGTACTGTTGACAAAGGGGAATGTACCGTCGACAACTACCGTCTTGCCTTTATATGCCACGACATATAGCGTAGAGGGATTTACGTCTTTTGGCATACTGAATTTAAACACGGTTGTGCCTTTTACAATACCTGTGGCCAGTTTTCTGGTCGTGTTAGACATGGGATTGCCGTCGTATATGTCTACGGCATACTCACCCTCCGGCGATGCGTTGAGGTCTACAATAGCGTTTACAGTCTGCATGAGGTTCCATGAGTGATTGGTGTCGAAACCAGACACAGGGAACACATCCTTGATAAGATCTTCGTATCTTTCTTCGTTGAAATAGTCGGCAGAACACGAAGATATTATGAGTGATGTTACGGCGGCATACATGAATGCCAATATTGATTTTTTCATCCTTTACTGCGGTTTTGTTGTTGTCGTATATTTTAGTTTGCGGCAAAGATACGTATTTTTTCTGAGCTATTGGGGCATTATGACGTTAAAAAAAGTAAGTTTTGGCAAAATCATTTGCAGAAAAGGAGGAAAAAGAGTATTTTTGCATAAAAAATTATATTAAAGTGAAATAATGAATGTAAAAATTGAAAGCTCGTGGCAAAAATTGCTTCAAAATGAGTTCTCCAAGCAGTACTTCACAGAACTTGTCGACTTTGTGAAAAAGGAGTACGCCACAAACACGTGTTTTCCTCCAGGACATCAGATTTTCAACGCATTCAACCTTTGTCCGTTCGACAAGGTGAAAGTGGTGATAATCGGACAAGACCCGTATCACGAACCTGGACAAGCTCACGGATTGAGTTTCTCTGTAAACGAGGGTGTTCCGTTTCCTCCTTCGCTTGTCAATATCTTCAAGGAGATATGCGACGACTTGGGTAAGCCAATGCCTACCAGTGGCGACCTTACCCGTTGGGAGAAGCAGGGTGTGCTTCTGCTGAACGCCACGCTCACCGTAAGGGCTCATCAGGCTGCAAGCCACCAACGCAGGGGATGGGAGACGTTTACAGACGCTGCCATAAAGGCTCTCAGCGACCAGCGCGAACACTTGGTTTTCATCTTGTGGGGCGGATATGCCAGAAGCAAAGCGAAACTAATTGACCAATCGCGACATCTAGTGCTTCAGTCGGTTCATCCTTCACCCCTGTCGGCTAATAGGGGAGGATGGTTTGGCAACCACCATTTCTCGCTCGCTAATGCGTATTTGAGACAGTGGGGGATTGAGGAAATAGAGTGGTAATGTGAATAGTTGAGCAAATGAGATAAGAAAATAATGATTTAGGAATATGTTTTTTCAAATTGACAACGTACTCATCAGCACAGAAATAATAACGGAGAAGTTTTGCTGCGACCTCGACGCATGCAAAGGTGAATGTTGTGTTGAGGGCGATGCAGGTGCACCTGTCACTCTTGACGAGGTGGCTGCCATAGAGGATGCCATAGATTCTGTGTGGGACAGCCTTAATGCATCGGCACAAACTATCATCGACAGACAAGGCGTGGCTTACACTGACCAGGAAGGCGACCTGGTTACAAGCATCGTAGGCGGCAAAGACTGCGTGTTCACCTGTCATGAAAACGGGTGTTGCTTCTGTGCTCTTGAAAAGGCTTACCGTGCTGGAAAGACGAAGTTTTGCAAGCCCATAAGCTGCGCCCTATACCCTATTCGCGAGGTGCATCTGAAAAATGGTCTTGTAGGCCTTAACTATCATCGATGGGATGTGTGCAAGGAGGCTGTGAAGAAAGGCAGAGAGCTTGATATCCCGATATATAAGTTTCTGAAGGATCCTCTCGTTAGACGTTTTGGCGAAGAATGGTATAAAATGCTTGAAGAATGTGCTCAAATTAGCGATCTCGACACATCTCAAAAGTCGGAATAACCTTATTTCTTCCTATAGGCAGTGGGAGTGACTCCAACATGTTCGCGGAAGAATTTTCCGAGAAACGACTGGTTGGGGAAGTGCATCTCGTCGGATATCTCCTTTATACTCTTTGTCGACGTTTTCAGCATCACTCTCAACTCGAGTGTGACATAACTGTCTATCCACTCGTTGGGAGTACGACTGCTGACGCTTTTTACTGTTTCGGAAAGATATTTTGGCGTAATGCCAAGTTGCAAAGCATACCATCCCACCTTACGCTCATGACGAAAATGAAGTTCGACAAGACGTATAAACTTAGTGAAAATGGATTCAGCTCGGGTTTGCTTCTTATTATGCGTTTCTTCCTGCACCCTTAGTATCACATTGCTAAGGTCGTAGAACATTACCAATATCAATGTGCCTACGATGTTGCGGCGGAACTTGTTGGCTGGATCGCCTATTTTTTCCTTCAGAAAGTAGAAGTAGCTGCTGAACAGCTCCACTTCCCTGTCTTCCAGCGACACCACAGGATGGCTTCTTGAGAAACAAAAGAGTGTAGATACATCGCTCACGTTTCGCACTATCTCGTAAAAGAAGTTTACGGAAAGCATCATCACAAGTCCATCGGCATCATCGGTGGCTGAGAAACTGTCGACGATGTGGCGGTCGGAGATGATTACGAGATCGTTCTTCTTTATTGTAAATTGTTGTGTATCAATAGTGAAACGACATTCTCCCTTTGTACACAAGGCGACGAGGATGAATGTGAGTCTGTGGGGGCTTGTTGGCATTAAGGCGCGATTCAACCTGTCGACCAGAAGCACGTCGCCGTCGATGAAGTCGGTGTGGTCATGTGCCACCTGTGTCAGTCTAAGACTTAATTCTTTTATGCCGTTGTTGTTCATGAGTTAATATGAGTAAATGGGTTGTCCTATATCTACAGGAAAAAGATGCCTTCTGGTCCCATATTAAACAGCAAGTCGAGAATACTGAGATTGGGTTGGAATCCTGTCCGTGATGCAAACACTTGATAATACTGTCGAGGCTGGAAGCTACTGTCAGGCAAAGGGTGTTTGGGCACTATAGCTTCACGATAGTCCACCGTTGTCTCAGGCAACATGTCGCGTTTCAGGTATTGGTCGGTGAGGCACAAGTCAGGACGAAGGTCAAGTAGCTCGCACACCTTACGGCATATTTCCATGTTGAAGTCGAAGAGAAAATCGTAGCGGCTCTCAAAAAAGGGATGCAGGTCGTCAGCATAATACTCAAAGAAGGGCGACTCGCTGTATGCGCTTTGCAGTGCATTCCAATGTAGCTGTCTCCAACGACCATGATCGCTTATGCGTATATCGCGAACGGGACAGCGGTTGAGGTCGACATTCGTTGGCCGTTCCACTGGTACGGTAAGCGACTGAGTGCCATTTGCAGTAGCAATGACACATCTGTTTCTGTAGGTTTGCTTGCAGTAGTTTTCATGTGCCTCAATAAGGGTGATGTCGCCGCTGTTGAGTTTCTGATACCATTGCACCGGGCCGAAATATGTTGTTGAGAGAAGATTCATTGTTGTTTATGTTTATTGCGGCAACAGACAACGGCGTGTCTTGTCGAAACCAGTGTAGAACGGGAGCGAATCGTCGTGGTTGTAAACTATCAGCACCACCCTGCCAATTATGCTTGACTCGGGAATGGTGCATAGTGAGTGTTTCTTTCCCATTTCCACCACGTAGTAGTTCTGCTTGTCGCACGTCACCTCACCAGGTACGAGGAAAGGACCTTCTTTTGTGTTAAGAGTGTCACCAGGAAGTGCCTTTACTACTCCCACGAACACACCATTAGGATTAGGGACATTATTGTCGAAAGCAATGATGTCGCCTTTCTCCGGCATCGATGCCCCCAGTCGCCCATATCCGAATATGCCGTTTATTTCTCCGGCTCTGAGGCCGTAGCTCCACCGGTTAACCATAATTCGGTCGCCGCTCTTAAACATTGGTTCAAGAGCGTTGCCCTCTATGGTGTATATTGTCAACACCAAAGCCCTGAAGGCAAAGAGAGCCACGGAAGCTAATATTATGGCGACTGCATATTTTTTCACATCTTCAGTTGTTCTCCCGTTACTTTATGTTGTCTACAAACCTGAAGAGCCGTTGCCAGCGTATACCTCCGAATCCGCTTCGGTCGGGATCGCTTGACCACCAGATGAAGATTGGTTTTCCCACCACATGGTCTTCAGGCACGAATCCCCAGTATCGGGAGTCTGCTGAGTTATGCCGGTTGTCTCCCATCATCCAGTAGTAGTCCATCTTGAAAGTGTAGCTGTCAGCTTCTTTTCCATTGATGTATATCTTTCCTTCCTTTATTTGCAGGTCGTTATGTTCGTATACTTTTATCGGTCGTTCGTATACTGCAATATTGTCGAGTGTCAAGTTGATACTCTTTCCCTTTGCCGGAATCCATATCGGTCCATAGTTGTCACGCGTCCAGTGCATGTTACCATTAAGAGGATAGATGTCGTGTTCTGAAGCGTCGGTGTTAATCCGTATGCTTTCCACAAGGTCTTTTCTTTTTGAGAGAGTAGCCACCGCCCTTTTTGTAAGTGGCATGTAGCCTGCTGTGTTAAGGCTCACGAGGTCTTCCATGGATATGCCAAGGTCTTTCAGCATTTCATCCGGTATGTGCTGTTTCAACTTTACATAATATGTGTACTGCACTTCTTCCGGTTCCTTGTTTGCCTTTCCATCGAGATAGACAATGCGGTTTTTTATCTGCAAGGTCTGTCCTGGCAGTCCCACACATCGTTTCACATAGTTCTCACGACGGTCGGTGGGGCGGGTGATTATTTTTCCGTACTCTGCCTCGTTGCGTCGCAGTTCCTCTCGTCCTGTCTCATACAAGGTGTTGAAATACTTTATACGGTCGTTGGCAGACAGTGAGTCTGGATTAGGCCGTTGTGGATAAAGTTGATAGCCTATGCTGTAGCACATGCCGTAGTAGTCGTAGCTTTGGTATTGTGGTGCAGAGCAGAGGGTGTCGCCAGCAGGATAGTTAAATACCACGATGTCGTTCAGCTCCACCTTACCAAGTCCTTTCACGCGGCGATAGTCCCAATGGGGCCACTCGATGTATGACTTACACTCCACCACAGGCAGTGTGTGTTGTGTGAGGGGCATGGTGAGCGGTGTCTCTGGAATGCGTGGTCCGTAGCTCACCTTACTTACAAAGAGGTAGTCGCCTGTGAGCAGCGACTTCTCGAGCGAACTCGAAGGAATGACATAGTTTTGGAAGAAAAACAGGTTGATGAAATACACTGCCACGAGGGCGAAGACGAGTGCGTCGACCCACGACATGACAAACTTCACTGGTTTTTCCGCTTCTTTCCACCATTGCCATTTTATCTTCTTTGTGATGTAGATGTCATATATAAAAGGTATGACCACTACTCCCAACCAGCTTTTCACCCAAACGAGGAATGCTATATACAGTGCGAGTACAACGGCAAACTTAGCCCATTGCACTTTCATATTCAGTTTTCTCTTCTTTAAATCTTCCATTGCCTAAAACTTAAACATGTCACTGATTGTGAGCAGACCGCTATGGTCTTTGGTATATTCAGCAGCAAGAACGGCTCCGAGGGCAAAGCCTTTGCGTGAGTGTGCATCGTGGGTAATGGTGATGCAGTCTGCTTCCGAGTCGTATTTTATGGTGTGTATTCCAGGCACCTCGTCGCGTCGGATGGAGTCGATGCGCAACTTATCGGCATCGGCATTCCTTTCCCCAGAGAGGGTGCCGTCGGGAGCAAGCAGCGTGCCTTTGGTCCAGCCATCCTTTCGGTCTATCTCGGCCACTATCTCCTCGGCAAGCGTGATGGCTGTGCCGCTTGGCGCGTCGAGTTTATGTATGTGGTGAACCTCTTCCATCTCCACATCATACTGTGGAAACTGGTTCATGATTTTTGCAAGATAACGGTTAGCAGCCGAGAAGATGGCTACACCGATAGAGAAGTTTGACGCCCAAAACAATGTCTGCCCCTGCTCGCGACAAAGGCGCTCCACGTCGGCTTTATGGTCGTCCATCCAACCAGTAGACCCGCTGACCACTTTTACATTGTGGCTGAAGGCGCGCAAATAGTTGCCATAGGCCACATGCGGAGCAGTGAATTCTATAGCCACATCGGCAGATGCGAAAGCAGGACTGTCGAAGTCTTCCTGGTTGTCGATATCTATGATACTTACAATCTCATGTCCACGGCTGATGGCTATTTCTTCTATCATTTTACCCATCTTTCCGTAACCTATTAATGCTATTTTCATATTGTTCTTATTAAAATTTTGTGCAAAGTTACTGAATTTTGTGCATAATCAATTGGTTTTCAGTTAAAAAATCAGAACAAAAACACTTTATATGCGTTTTTTGCATTTTTTTTGATTACTTTTGTTGCAGATTAAGGACTATTCCTATACTAATTTGGAAAAAACATGGAACAATTGTTGCACTATGTGTGGAAACACAAGATGACGCCTCTTGGAGAACTCACCACAACAGACGGACGACTCGTAGAGATTATCGATCCTGGACTCCACAACAGGAACGCAGGACCTGATTTCTTCAATGCCAAGGTGAAAATTGACGGCCAGACATGGGTGGGAAACGTCGAGATACACGACAAGTCGAAAGACTGGTATCTACACGGTCACGACCAAAACCCGGCATACGACAATGTGGTGCTACATGTGGCGGAATGTATAGACTGCGAGGTAAGAAACTCAAAAGGCGAGACTCTGCCGCAGCTGATGCTGACCGTTCCACAACATGTGACCGACAACTATTCCATACTGATGAAGACCGACTGCTATCCGCCATGCTACAAGATAGTGCCTTCTCTCACCAAACTCACGATACACTCATGGATGTCGTGTTTGGAAACCGAACGACTGGAGCAGAAAACCGAATCTATCAGACGACGTGTAGAAAGGCTCAACGGCTCGTGGGAGGACGCACTTTTTGTTACCTTGGCACGCAACTACGGCTTCGGCATCAATGGCGACGCATTCGAGCAGTGGGCCACCAATCTTCAACTGAACTGCGTGGCTCATCACCGCGACGACTTGTTTCAGGTAGAGACGATGTTCATGGGTCAGGCAGGACTTCTCGACATCAACTCAGTGCCTAAGAAACATCAGCAAAACGCCATCAACGACAGCTACTACACGAAGATGGCCAACGAATACCGCTATCTGGCGCATAAGTTCAAGCTCACGCCCATCGACTTCAAGATGTGGAAGTTTCTACGACTTCGTCCCCAGAACTTTCCCCACATAAGAATATCACAACTCGCCACTCTATACTACGAAAGGCGTATGTCGCTGAGCCGACTTGTGGAATGCAAGACTGCACAAGAGATGGCATCTCTGTTTGCCACACATGTCACTCCATATTGGGGCAATCATTACATTTTCGGCGCAGAGAGTCTACAAAACAGCAAAAGCATGTCACCTTTCTCCATCAACCTGCTACTCATCAACACCGCCGTGCCGATGCTTTTTGCCTACGGCAGACACATCCAAAACGAGCTTCTTTGCGAACGGGCCTTCGACATACTCGACCAACTGAAAGCTGAAAACAACCATATAATAAGAATGTGGAGAGAATGTGGACTGGAAGTGACAAACGCCGGCGACACACAAGCCCTGATACAACTGAAAAAGGAATACTGCGACAAAAGGGAATGTCTGAGATGCAGAATTGGGTATGAGTATTTGAAGAGGGTAGAAGGTCATAATTTACAACAAAACCAGTAAAAACATGAAATATATATTTGAAACAAGAATGATGGTTCGCGACTATGAGTGCGACATCGAAGGTATAGTAAACAATGCCAACTATCTGCATTATGCAGAACATACACGCCACCTCTTCATAAAGGAAAGAGGGCTTAGCTTTGCTGAGATGCACAGGAAAGGTGTCGACGCCGTGGTGGCGAAAATGAACCTGAGATTCAAAACTCCACTGCAATGCGACGATGAGTTCATATCACGACTCGCCATAAGAAAAGAAGGACTGAAATATGTATTCTTACAAGACATATACAGAGCAAGCGACGAAAAACTTTGTTTCCAAGGGGAAATAGTCATCGTTTGTCTTGTTAACGGAAAACTGGCGGCAAGCGAAGACTACGACAGGGCATTGCTGCAATAAACAACTCAACAACACTCACTTATGAGCAACGACGATATTCTCTACACCATTGCACTCACAAAATTGGGATATATCAGTCCTGACGTACTGCTACGGATTATACAACAAACCGGCAGCGGAAAGACAGTGTATGAAACACGTGATCATCTTGAAGAGTTATTGCCCGAATCTTCAAAAAGACTAAAAGACATTATCGGCGGCAACTGGAACGACGCAATAGCCTACGCTAAAAGCGAAATGGAATTCTGTCAGAAAAACAATATCTCCATACTCTGCTATGGCGACAACGACTATCCGCAACGACTAAACGAATGTCCAGACGCTCCTGTAGTACTGTATTACAAAGGCAACGCCAATCTCAACTGCCATCACGTAATAAACATTATAGGCACTCGCCACTGCACCAACTACGGCTCTGACGTGATATGCAGGTTCATTTCCGACCTGAAAAAGCTATGCCCTGAAGTGCTCATCGTCAGCGGACTGGCATACGGTGTAGACATCAACGCTCACAAGTATGCCCTCGACAATGGATTCAACACCGTGGGAGTGCTCGCACACGGACTCGACACCTTATATCCTTCCATGCACAGGGAAACGGCTACAAAAATGATTGAACAAGGAGGGCTGCTGACAGAATATATGTCGAACACTAGAATTGACAAGCAAAACTTCATACGACGAAACAGAATAGTGGCTGGCATTTCTGATGCTTGCATACTCGTCGAATCAGCAAAACATGGAGGAGGACTCATCACGGCAAGAATATCGCAAGACTACGGTAGAGATGTGTTTGCAGTGCCTGGAAGAACCAGCGACCACTACTCTCAAGGATGCAACTCACTCATACACGACAACCAAGCCAGCCTATTGCTTTCGGCAGAAGACTTCGTCTTGTCAATGGGATGGGAAAACGATAAAATCCTTGAAGAGGCAAAATCAAGAGGCATTGAGCTTTCGCTCTTCCCTGAACTGACAGACGAACAACAAACCATAGCCAATACTCTCGAAAAATTTGGCGACCTTCAGCTTAACATTCTTATGATTAAGACAGGATTTACCATTGGCAAGCTAAACCAACTTCTCTTCGAAATGGAAATGAACGGCATTGTAAGACCAATGGCTGGCGGTAATTATCATTTGATAAAATAAGATTCATCTATTTATATATATAAGGTGTAAAAGAACTATTGTAAAAACATGAAAATAGGCAATATCGAATTTGGACAGAAACCAGTGTTCCTGGCTCCAATGGAAGACGTGACCGACATTGGATTCCGACTGCTTTGCAAACGCTATGGTGCTTCAATGGTATACACAGAGTTTGTGAGCGCAGAGGCTTTGGTTAGGTCGGTGAAATCTACTATCAACAAACTGACCATAAGCGAAGAAGAACGTCCGGTGGGAATACAAATTTATGGACGCAGCGTGGAAGACATGGTGGAAGCGGCAAAGATTGTGGAAGAGGCAAAACCGGACATTATCGACATCAATTTCGGATGCCCCGTGAAAAAAGTAGCTGGAAAAGGGGCTGGCGCCGGCATGCTGCAGAATATCCCACTCTTGCTCAACATTACACGAGAAGTGGTGAAAGCCGTTAAACTGCCCGTAACGGTAAAAACCCGATTAGGCTGGACACAAGACAACATCATAATACCAACTCTCGCCGAACAACTTCAAGACTGCGGAATATCCGCCCTAACAATTCATGGCAGGACCCGTTCGCAGATGTATACAGGTGTTGCAGACTGGAATCCGATAGCCGAGGTGAAACGTAATCCGCGAATCTCCATACCCATAATAGGCAATGGCGACATCTGTTCGCCCGAAGACACCAAACGTGCGTTCGACGAATATGGAGTTGATGCAGTGATGATAGGCCGCGCCACATTCGGACGGCCTTGGATTTTCAAAGAGATACGCGACTATCTTGAAGGCCGCGACCCTGACCCTATAATGGACACACAATGGAAACTGGAGGTGCTGAAAGAACAACTGCGCATCAACGTTGAACGCATCGACGAATATCGTGGCATTCTACACACACGCCGCCACCTTGCCGCAACCCCCATATTCAAAGGCATTCCAAACTTCCGCGATACAAGAATTGCCATGCTAAGGGCAACCACTGTCGAGGAACTGACATCAATACTTGAACGAGCTTCCGCCGAGAAACTCTCTCAATAAAGATGATGGAGGCACTTGTCGGTTGGGTATCGGACGGATATATCTCAGGAATTTCAACAGGCGATATGCCTCGCTGTATTCATCACAGTCTTCCGGCACCAGTTCGAGCAGCGGCTCTGCCTGACTCTTTATCACTCCAAGTTCAAACAGCATGGCAGTGTTGAACATCACGTCTGCATTCTCCTGGAACGGGAATATCCACTTGTTTTCACCAGCCCTTACCGAAGGCCAACGGCGGATGGTTTCCTGTGCGCTTACACCACGATACTTGTAGTCGCGTATTATGCGGCGAAGCAAACGGTTGTCGGTGGTTGGGACATAATTATGGTTGTCGAGCAGTATGGTGGTTAGCGCAGAGGCATAAACGCGGAACTTGCTCTCTTCGGGTATCTGAGCCGTGAGCATCGGGTTAAGAGCGTGAATGCCCTCCACCACAAGCACCTCGTTACCCTTCAGTCTCAGCTTTCGCCCGCTCTTCTCGCTCTTTCCGGTCTGGAAGTTATATTTCGGCAGTTCCACTTCTTCTCCTGCCATCAGAGCGTTGAGTTGTTGGTTAAGCAAAGGAATGTTCAGTGCTTCTACATGCTCGTAGTCCATATTTCCATTTTCGTCGCGTGGAGTCTTTTCGCGGTCAACGAAATAGTCGTCGAGAGATATTCCCACTGGTTTCAGTCCGTTCACTATCAACTGTATCGACAGTCTCTTGCATGTGGTAGTCTTTCCGCTCGACGAAGGTCCAGCTATAAGCACCACCCTGACGTTTTTCCTTTCTGCAATCATTTCAGCGATGTGAGAAATCTTTTTTTCTTGTAATGCCTCAGCCACGTTTATCAGTCCCATGGCATTTCCATCGTCCACCACCTTGTTCAGGTCGCCTATAGTGCGTATTCCGATGATGTCCTGCCATTTATGGTGTTCGGTAAATATTTCGAATAGCTTGTCCTGACGTATCAGTTCTCCAAGTTTCGATGGGTCGCTACTCAGTGGAATACGCAGTAGCATGCCATCATAATACTTCACAAGGTCGAAGAGATGAATCTGCGAGGTGTTGGTGAGCAGTGTGCCATAATAATAGTCCTTGTATCCATCGAGGTCGTAATAAACGGTGTACAGCCTTCCAGTGCTGCTGAGCAGTTTCACCTTTTCCTTGTCGCCTACCTCGTTAAACACTCTTACAGCTTCTTCAGTCGTACATTCTCTTCTTCTTATAGGCATTGCAGCGTCAATCACCTGCTGCATCCTTTCCTTTATGGCTTTCACCTCATCTTCAGCCAAGGGTCTTCCCAGCTGCAAGTCGCAGTAGTATCCATTCGACACAGGAATGTCAATCACCATACCGACATTTTTGAATATATCGTTGGCTGCTTTGCATAATATAAAAAATAATGTACGCGTATAGGCTCTCATACCCGATGATGAATACAAGTCGAGAAACTCCACGTCTTTGTTATGGTAAACACGATAATTCAGTCCTTCCACCTTGTTATTTACCTTTGCACTGACAGGTCCGAAGTCCATTTTCAAATTAATTTCATCAAAAATCTCAGAAAGTGAGCTTCCGATGCTGATATTTTCCGTTTTTTTATTATTTTTGCAACGGATTTGTAACTCTTGTTTCATTTCTATGTCTTTTTTATGGGTTTACGGCTGTAAAATTACGTAAAAAAAATGACATATCAAAGAAAGCATAACTAAATTAAGTAAAAATATGTCGATTTGGATTTTTTTTAAGATTATCGGATCACTCGCACTGTTGATCTATGGTATGAAAGTGATGAGTGAGGCATTGCAGAAAATGGCTGGCTCGCACCTTCGCCACATTCTCGCGACAATGACCAAAAACCGGTTCACTGGCATGCTGACCGGTATGTTCGTAACCTGCTCCGTGCAGTCATCTTCAGCCACCACGGTGATGACCGTTTCGTTTGTCAACGCCGGACTGCTAACCCTTGCACAAGCCATCTCTGTCATTATGGGAGCAAACATCGGAACCACTCTCACTGCCTGGATCATGAGTTTAGGATTCAATGTAGACCTTACGACAGTCATCTTCCCCGCCTTCTTCTTAGGCATCATGCTAATCTACTCAAAAAGCAAACGATATATCGGCGACTTCCTTTTTGGTATAGCTTTCTTGTTTTTCTCGCTTGTACTACTCAGCGGTGCCGGAAAAGAACTCGATCTTGAACATAATCCCGCAGTAATTGAATTTTTCAGTTCCTTCGACACTGGCAGCCATCTCACCATCATCATCTTCCTGCTCATTGGCACCTTGATAACTTGCATCGTACAGTCGTCGGCTGCCGTAATGGCCATCACCATTCTCCTATGCTCCACAGGTGTGCTGCCTATTTATCTTGGCATTGCACTCGTCATGGGCGAGAACATCGGAACCACCGCCACTGCCAACCTTGCTGCCCTCGGTGCCAACGCACAGGCACGACGCGCGGCATTGGCCCACTTGGTGTTCAACGTTATCGGTGTCATCTGGGTTCTATGCTTGTTCTACCCGTTTGTCAATACGGTATGCCAGTTTGTTGACTATAATCCTGACGACCACAGCCTCACTCCACAACAGTTGGCAACGCGTCTTCCTATCGTACTTGCGGCATTCCACACAGCCTTCAACGTGACCAACACGTTTGTGCTCATCTGGTTTATTCCACAAATAGAGAAACTGGTATGCCGGATCATAAAGCCAAAGACCCAAGAAGACGAAGAGGAGTTCCGCCTTC
This sequence comes from Prevotella sp. P2-180, assembly GCF_002251435.1. Classification (GTDB taxonomy): domain Bacteria; phylum Bacteroidota; class Bacteroidia; order Bacteroidales; family Bacteroidaceae; genus Prevotella. Next base: position 18,314 of record NZ_NPJI01000029.1, on the reverse strand, counting down.
AGTATATCGGTGGCAACACCATCATGAAGACTCCGGAGCTCTCGGTATTGGAAGCCCAGAAGGAAATACAGCTCTTTGCCGAACGAGTTCACAAGATGTACAATTTCGTACGCGAACTGCTCGGCACCACCGACTCCTCTGCCTTCAACAAGCTGTTCTCACGCATAGAAAAGTATGAAAGCATTACAGACAACATGGAGATAGAGATTGCAAAATATCTCGACGGCGTGAGCGACGCACACCTTTCTGACGACACAAAGGCAAAGATACGCTCTATGCTACGCGAGATTTCTGAATTGGAAAGCATCGGCGACAGCTGCTACAACATTGCACGAACCATAAACAGAAAGGCAGCTGGCAAGGAAGACTTTACAGAAAGCCAGTACGAACACTTGCATCAGATGATGGAGCTTACCGACGACTCGCTGACTCAGATGAATGTCCTGCTGCTTGGACGAAAGGACAACTTCGACATCAACCGCTCTTTCAACATCGAGAACGAGATCAACAACTACCGCAATCAGCTACGTACGGAAAACATCAACGACGTAAACGACCACGAATACTCTTACGCTATCGGAACCATGTATATGGACATCGTAAGCGAATGCGAAAAGCTCGGCGACTATGTCATTAATGTCGTAGAGGCAAGAATGGGTCTGAGAAAATCAAATTAATTGTTCTTGACAAGTTGATAGTCCAAGCGCTAAACTGCAACAAACAAAAAGGAGTTAAGGATCCGCCCTTAACTCCTTATCATATGTCTTAACTCCTTAAACTCCTTAACTCCTTATCAATAGATATACACCTGATACTCCTTCACGTTTCCAGGTGCACCTTGCTCTGCTCGTGGCAGGTAGTCGAGAGCTGTCATTTGTTGCTCGCTGCCAAGGTCGATGACAAGCAGATGCGGGAAGTCGCTGCCGCGCTGTGTTTGCCAATAGGTTGACTCCTGGAGGTCAAACACCTTGTCGCCGGTGTGGTTGCCCATTTCGTTCTCGCTGTCGGCGTATTTCACTGTCCATGGCTCACGGCTCAGACGATTGCCGTCGGTGCCCTTTACATAGATTTCAGCTATGGCAGCCTGGTCGGCGGCGTGGGTGGATCGACATTCTATTGCCACATAACGTCCCTTTGCCACAGCACCGAACTTCACTGTCTGCCAACCGTTTCCTGCCGCAAACGTGCCTTGGGCTACGGGAGTGGCGGAATTGAGGTCGGGACGGTCGCCCGGATTGTTGTGTTTGTTGCTCTTCTCAAGGTTCAGCTTGTCCAGTTCAGGTGTCGTCTGTCCGAACATTGTTGGCTTGCCCTTTGGTCCAACCACATCGAGCACCACCACCTCGTTCTTTCCCTTCTTCAGCCAGCATCCCGGCACATAGAGTGTCTGCTGAGGGCCAATGCTCCAGAAACGTCCTATGGCATGACCGTTTACATAAACCTGTCCCTTGCCGAAAGCCTCCGTATTAAGGAAGGTGTCGCCCACTTTCTTCAGGTTGAATGTGCCACGATAGTAGCCCGACTGGGATGTGAGAGTGGAGAGATTTGAGTTGACGGATTTGTTCTGGAGGGCTTCCTGTGCCGTTGCGTAGTCGTCGGGCAAGGTGGCTATGGTCCAGTTTTTCAGGTCGATGATTTGTTCGTGTCCGTCAACCTCCGATGTCAGTGTGACGCTCTGCGTGATGCCCTTAAAGTCCTTTATGGCACGTCCGAAGTTTATTCTTCCCATCGCCTCTATCACAATGGTCAGCTTTGCGCCCTTAGCCGAAGCAGGCAAAAGAAGGCTTTTCTCGTTCTTCACGCGGTCTATCTTGCCCACATATTTGCCATCGACATACACCTGTGCAAAGTCGTGCGCATCGTTGATGTTCAGGACGGTGTTTGCTGCTATGGCAGGCAGTGTTGTCTGATACACCATTGAACCCCAACCCATGTCGAGTTCCTCCATTGTCTTTACATTACGGCTTTCTTCCGTCTTGCTGATGCCGGCATAGAGCGGTGCATAGTCGGTGAGTTCAAACTGCGGTATGGCAACAATGCCCATAGGGGCTTTCGGAACGGAAGGCAGCTTCTTGCCGTCGTTATATTTTGCCATTGTTTGGCGCAGAATCCAATATTTCCCTGTAGGCAATCCCCACTCGTTGATAGGTGCGTCGTAGTCGTAGCTTGTCACGTCGGGTGCGAAACCGGGACTGTTGGCTCCAGCCCAATGGCCGAACGATGTTCCGCCGTGGGTCATATAGAGTGAGAAACTGATGCCTTTTGAGAGCATCTCGTCGATGCCTGCCACCATGTCGTCGGCAGGACGTGTCTCGTGGCGTGCTCCCCACTTGTCGAACCATCCGCTCCAGAACTCTGAACACATCAGAGGCGCCTCAGGACGCAGTTGTTTCAGGCGGCGGAACTGCTCGTCTATGTTGGCTCCAGTGCCGAAGTTCATTGTCCATGTGAGGTCGTCGAGTCCATTATTGATGAAGTTGCTCGACCAGTCGCACTGGAACAGAGCTACCTTGTCGAAGCCAGACTGCTTGACGATGTCACGGATTTTGGAAACGTAGGGTTTGTCGATGCCGTAAGAACCGTATTCGTTTTCCACCTGCACCATTATTATCGGACCTCCATTCTCCACTGTGAGTGAAGACAGCTGTTTTCCCACCTCTTTCTCAAACAGGCGCACGCGCTCCATGAAGTACGGGTCGCGCTCACGCAGCTTGATGTCTTTCTTCTTCAGCAGCCACCAAGGCAGTCCTCCCATCTCCCATTCTGCACACACATAAGGACCGGGACGCACAATCACGAACATACCGTTTTTCTGTGCCAGTCGGCAGAATTCCGCCACGTCGTTCTGTCCTGTGAAATCGTATTCTCCCTCGCGCTGCTCGTGGATGTTCCAGAACACGTAGAGACAGAGGGTGTTCATGCCAAGAGCCTTGCACATCTTTATGCGATGCTCCCAGTATGGGCGAGGAATACGTGGATAGTGTACCTCGGCTGCCTTAACCACAAAAGGTTTGCCGTCGAGCATGAAACTGCCCTTGCCCACCTCAAACGTGTGTTGCGCCTCGACTGCTTGTGCCGTGGTGGTTGCTGTCGCCATGAGTGCGGCAAGGCAGAGTGTCTTTAGGATTTTGTTCATAATAAGTTGTATTTTTTTGAGCAATGTTTATTATCACTGTGCGAAAGTACAAAAATTTTAATAAACGCCATTACATTTCCTCAACAAATGTTGTTATGGATCGTGGGGCGAGCCTTGTTTTGCCTTCAGCCGTGCCTATTTTACTGAGACTTTCCGACGAGATGTCCGACGTGCGGTACATCGTCCATCGGCGTGCCTTGCCGTCGCTCGTGGAAAGGCTGAAGTCACGTTGCTGTTCGCCGTAGTTTATGACCACGGCAACCCATCTGCCGTCGGCATTGCGGAAAGCCGAGCACATCACTCCGTAAGGGTCTTCCGCCATGGAGGTGACAACATCGTGGCGCACTGCCTCAGGACGCACGAAACGGCTGTAGTTGCCAAGCGACCACAGCAGTTTGGAGTCGATCACATAGCCCGTGGTGTGCTTCTCGTCGCTATAGGCGCGGAGCAGTCCGTCGCGGTAGTTTCCTCCCACGGCTCTCCACCACGACCAGCTTTCGGCATTGGCATACACAAGGTCGTGGTGTATGACGCGTGCCACATAGAGAGCTGTCTTCATCGAGAAGTCGTACTCGTGTCCACCGCCTATCTCCTCGTCGTTGCCCATGATGCAGATTTCCGTCTGCCAGAATCCTACTCCCATGCGCTGCATCTCTTCGCGCAGTTTAAGGCGTATCTCCTTCATATAAGGAACGGGAGTGTTTGTCCAATAGCTGTGCGCAAGCATCAGGCGTGGCACGTTAGGTGTGGCACCGATATAAGTGTCGGTGCTGTCTTTGGTGAAGAACGAGTATAGGCTGTAGCCGCGGTCCCATGCTGTCTCATGGGTGCCGAGCAGGCAGCGGAGGTCGCTCGACTCGTCAGCCATCACCTGTGTGGTGAGTTTCTGTCTCTTCATCTCCTTGCCCGTGGCGCGTATTATGCGTGCTATCTCCCTGTTGGTGGCTGGAGTGCCTTCCTGCTTGGGACCTGTCCAGTTCCAGTGTCCGTCGGGTTCGTTCACCGGGCAGAGATAGTCGATGTGTACGCCGTCGTGCTCTTCAATGCCCCGAACGGCGTCTGCCATGAAGCGTGCAAACTTCTCGTAGCTGTCGTCACGCAGGTTGTATGTTCCTCCACGTCCGGTGTTTGTGGCAAGTCCGTTTTGTGTGAAATATACTGGTGGCGAGTTGAGGAAAGCCAATATGCGTGGCACTCCTCTTTCCTTTGCCATTTTCAGGAATTTGCGCTGTGCTGCCTGTTTTGTCCAGTCGAATGTCCCGTCGGGACGCATCAGACACTCCGTTCTTGTCGAGAAGTTTATCTGCGCCTCGTCGCCCTGTTCGGCACTTCCCGCGCCGAGGTTGAACCTCCAAACCGAAAGTCCTATGCCGCGTGGGTTGCCGTCCTTGTCGTTGTCGGTAGAGAAGAGCCAGTCGGCAACCTTCTCCTGTTCCTTTTCGTCCCAGTTGCCTATGAACTGCATGCTCCATGCGTCTGACGCTCCGAAGTGCAGCACCTTTTGCTGTGGTTTGTCAGTCTGTATTGTTGCTTTCAATTCACCTTCTGCAAGGGCGGCATTGCAACCCATAGCCAATGTCAGGCATATCGTCAGATGTGTTTTCATAAAAATCAATTATTGATTATTACTTTCTTTCCGTTCATTATTACTATTCCCTTTCCATTGTTCTTCACTTCCATTCCTTTCAGGTTGTAGGTGCGCGAGGGTTGTTGCTCTTTATCAACAATGGTTATGCCCTCAATGTCGGAAGATCCGTCGGCATTTATCACCACTGTTGTCACCGAACGGCTTGGAATGGCTATGGAGCTAACGGCGTTGTCGCTGCTGTCGAGGCTCAGGTCGTGGTCCTTGTCGGTGACATATTTCTTGAAGTCCTTTGCCTCGAAGCCTGTTATCGAGAGGTTGGCAGTGCGGCGGGCACGGCTCATGTTCACCATCACCACAACCATCTGCTTGCCGTCGGGCGATAGATAGGCGGTTGACATAAGTCCTGTAAGGTCGTCGGCACCATCCACAGCCACACGCTGATAGCCCGGACGCACGAAGCGGCTGTAGTTGCCCAATGCCCAGAGATTCTTGTCGGCTGTTGTCTTTCCGCCGTTTTTAAGGTCGGCGTAGCTCTCGTCGCCAGTGTCGTCGAGAGAGTTTAGGCGAATGAGATAGAAGCGGTTTTTCTGGCTCCATCGTTCCTGTGCCATTGCTGTCCAGTACGACCAAGCCGTCATGTTGCCTATTGCAATATCGGCATATATCACCTTTGCCATGAATAGAGCCATGTCCATTTTTGTGGCTGCATCGTAGCTTGACGGGAAGCCTGTGGATGTTTTTGGCGCATCGCCAAGCATTGACCATTCTGTCTGCATCACGTCGATGCCTGCCTCCTGTGCCGCCTCGGCTGTCTTTTGGCGCACGGTCTTCAGGTCGCTGTCGGTGGAGTAGGTCCAGTAGCTGTGTCCTGCCACCACCTTATCTATATATGTAAGGTTGCCGATATAGTTTGCGCTCGACGTGTTGAAGAAACTGAATATCTGGTTTGTTGCCCTGCCGCTGCCACCATAGAGACAATCGAGCGATGAGGCCTCTGGAATGAGCACACGTGTTGTTCCCATGTTGTGCGCAGCCATGCTCTTGTCCAGTTCCTTGGCAAGTTTCGCTATATTCTGGTTTTCCCATGGCGATCCTTCCTGACCGTCCTTCCAGTCAAACTGCGGCTCGTTCACGGGGTCGATGTATGTCACGTTATAGCCTTCGTTCTTGAAGTGTGAGGCAGTGGCGACGAGGAAGTCGGCAAAGTCGTCGTAGCAGTCGTCCTTCAGGTTACAGCTTATGGAGCTTCCGTTGGCGTTAGCCTTTCCGTTCTTTGTGTAGTATATTGGTGCTGAGTTAGAAAACAATACGTAATTTTCCACGCCGTAGCGTTTTGCCTCGTCCATGAAATATTGCTGTCCTGCCTGTCGTGTCCAGTCATAGCTGCCGTCGGCGTTTTGGAAACACTCCGCGCGTCGTGTCTCGTCTTCGATGTTGCTTGCCTCTCCTTGTGTTGCGCTGCCAGCTCCGATGTTCACCCTCCAGCACGAGAGTCCTATGCCTTCGGGATTGCCCTCAGAGTCCATCTCACGGCTGAAAAGCCATCGTGCGGCGTTAGCCTTCGCCTCCTGGCTGAAATATTTTCCCACGAAGTCGGCTGTCCAGCAGTCGCTCGCGCCGAAGTCTTTCATTGTCTGCAGTTTTGTTGTGGCATCGATGCTCACCACCTGTACGGGCATCTCGCCGCCATTTGAGAGCGCGATGTCGTCGAAGCAGTATGTCGCCTCGCCCCATCCTTTTCGTGGGTCGCTCCAGTTACAGCTCAAGACGATATAGATTTTCTCCACGCGTCGGTCGTAGTATTTCTCGGCGAGGTCGATGGTTATTGTCTCCCATTTCCCGTCCTCCTTGAGCATGCCACGATACACCTCGTTGTCGTCCTCGTAGCCATTCACCGCTATGCGCATTTCCTTTGGCTGAATGCTTCTGTAGGCCTTCAGCGTGAGTATGCGGTTGGAGTCATCCACTACGAAAGGCGTGGTGAATTCCAGTATGAGGAAGTTCTTGTACCAGTCGGCATCGGCTACGTTTATTGCGCCAAGACATTTGTTCGAAGGGTTGACGTTGTCCTTCTTCGGATTGTCCATCACGGCAGGTTTCTTGCTGAACAAACCTCCCGTGTAGTCCTTGTTTATCTTCAGGCTTGTGCCTATGGTTCCGTCCTCAAAGTCGGCGAGGAGTGTCTGTGCGCCTGCACCCACCGCCGTAATCAGTATGGTTAGGATTGTTATTATTCGTTTATTCATATTTTTTTTTGTTGACGAGTTGACAAGTTGACGAGTTGACAAGTTATTTGTTGAAAAGTGTTATCCTGAAATACAATCTACTACCTAATCAATTTATGCTAATAACTGAGTTGTATGATGTTTAATAACCAGGGTTCTGCTTTATAGATCCGTTGGACATGGTTATCTCCGAGTTAGGAATTGGGAACAACTCGTCGCGTCCCTCCTTGAAGGTGTAGCCCTTGTTGGAGTTCTCGTTTTGGTTGTTTCGCTCACACTCGTCCTCCGACTCCTCAAGGTTGTACTTCACAAACGAACCGTTAGGACCCATGACGTTCTGTATTGCGAGCTTGCCGTTGTCGTCCTTCCAACGACGGAGGTCGAAGAGGCGGATTCCAGGCTCGAAGGCGAGTTCAAGACGACGCTCCAAGCGGATGGCGTCACGTAGTGTCTTGCCGCTTGAGGTCACCGGGTCGAGGTTTACGCGGTCGCGCACCTGGTTGAGTGCCTCGCGTGCCTGTGCGTCGTTGCCCTGTTCGTTGCAAGCCTCGGCATACATCAGCAGCACGTCGGCATAGCGCAGGATGCGGATGTTGAGAGGAATCTTCGGTGCGTCGTATGGCGACGGACGTTTCTCAACAGGAATGAAGAGCTTCATGTTGCAACGCTGGCTCTTGTGCTTGCTGGCAGAGATGACGTAAGGATTGTCTTCGTTCCATGTCGGGTCGCCGGGCACGTCGGTTTGTCCGTCGTGGAGTATGGTGTAACGCAGGCGCACATCGTCGCCGGCATCCTTGAACGCCTTCTCCAGGTTGCTTGTAGGCAATCCCCACGACCATCCGTTGTCGTCACGTGATCCGCATATCACCGACCAGCGTTCTCCGAGGTTGTAGCTTGCGCTGTACATTGTCTGGAACTCAAACAGGCTCTCCTCGCTGTTGTTGTAATCCATGTTCCACACCTTAGAGAAATCGTCGAGCAGGCGATACTCCTTGCTGTCTATCACAGCCTTCAGCACTGTGGCAGCCTCGGCATATTTCCCCTGTGCGAGATAAACCTTTCCGAGCATTCCCTGGGCGGCACCCTTGGTGATGCGTCCCATGTCGGAATCAGAATACTGTGAGCGGAGCGGCAGCACCTCTATGGCGTCCTTCAGGTCTTGCTCTATCTGGGCGTAGGTGTCGGCAAGCGAGGCGCGCTCTATGCCCTGAACCTCCGCCGGCATAAGCATTCCTGTTACCAATGGCAGTCCGCCGAAGTTGTAGGCGAGTTCGAAATATTCGAAGGCACGCATAAACTTTGCCTCTCCTACGAGACGGTTCTTCAGTTTCTCGTCGTTGAACTGCACGTTAGGAATCTTCTCTATAGCGATGTTGCACTGCAGTATTCCCTTGTAGCGATACTGCCAGAAGTTCTGCACGGCGTTTCCTGCACTCACTGTGTTTCCTGTGTAGTGTGCCAGGTGAAGATAGTCGCCCGGATCCTGTGTGGTGTTGCCCATCCACTGGTCGTCGGTGCAGATGTTCATCGAGTTGTAGTGCTTGTATATCTGCCACCAGTCGTCGCATCCTAAGTAGGAGTAGCAACCAGTGATGTGTTTCTCACACTCTTCTTCAGTGGCGAAATAGTTTGTCAAGTCCTGCTGTCCGAGTATCGGCTCGTTGAGGAAGTCGGAGCAGCTTGACATTGTCATTCCCAGACCTGCCACAATGGTCAGTTTCAATATTGAGTTCTTCATAAATTTCTTCTTTATATGTTATTCGTTCATTAGAAATTCAAGTTCACACCAAGCAGGAATGTGCGTGGGTTAGGATAGCCTGTCCAGTCGATACCCGACTCTGTGGCTCCACCCATGGAAGCTGTTTCCGGGTCCATGCCTGAGTATCCGCTGATGGTGAAGAGGTTCTGTGCCGAAAGCGAGAGACGCATCGTCAGCTTGTCGTTGAACACCTTCTTTGGCAGGGTGTAACCTATCTGCAAGAGTTTCAGACGCATGTAGCTGCCGTCCTCCACGAAGAATGTCGATGGCTTGTTGTGGTTGCCGTTGGCATCGTTCACCGAGAGGCGTGGCACGTCGGTGTTGGTGTTGTCCGGACGCCATGCCTTGTCGTAGGTGCCTGCTATCACGTTCTGTCCGTTGGTGCCGAAGTAGCGGTCCTTGTTCAGGTTGTAGATGTCGTTGCCTATGGTGCCGTAGAAGTTGGCGAGGATGTCGAAGTTCTTCCATGAGGCGTTGAGGTTAACACCCACCATGAGGTCTGGGAACGGATTGCCGATATACGACTTGTCCTTCTCGTCGATGGTGCCGTCCTGGTTGAGGTCTTTGTAGCGGAAGTCGCCTGGCTTGGCGTTTGGCTGCATCAGGTCGCCATACTGGCTTGTGTATGAGTTCACCTCTGTCTCGTTCTGGAAGATGCCGTCAACGGTGTAGCCATAGAACTGGCTGAGCAGCTCGCCTGCCTCGTTGCGGATGATGTAGTCGCCGCTGTGAGATCCGGTGTAGATGTAGTCACCGTTGAGTGTCACTGCCTTGTTCTTTACGGAAGAGAGGTTCACGCCCACACCGTAGTTGAAGTCGCCGGCACGGTCGTTCCAGTTGATGCCGAGTTCCCAACCAGTTGCCTTCATCTCACCGATGTTCTCCCACATCTGTCCGTTCCACATCGGGTAGCCGAGAATCAGCAGGTTGTCTTTCTTCAGGAGCATGTCGTGGCTCTTCTTCATAAACCAGTCTGCGGTGACGCGCAGGCGGCTGCCGAGGAATGCCATGTCGAGACCCACGTTGTAGTCCTCAACGGTCTCCCACTGTATGCCGCTGTTGCCGATGGAGCTTATTTGCGAACCGATGCCAATCTGGTTGCCGAACACGTAGCGCATGGTGCCGATGGAGCTAACGTAGGCTGAGTTGTCGATGTTCTGGTTACCCACCTTACCCCAACCGAGACGGAGCTTGAGGTCGTCAACCACGTTCTGCTTCTTCATGAATTCCTCGCCTGTGATGCGCCATGCAAGGCTGACAGCAGGGAAGGTTGCGTATTTGTTGCCTGTAGGGAACTTCGACGAACCATCCACACGGATTGATGCAGTGAGATAGTAACGCTCGTCGTAGTTGTACATCACACGTCCGAGATATGAGATCAGCGAAGAGTAGGTGTTTGAGCCCGAAACCTGCATGTTGTCCGTACCGGCGCTGACGTAGCGCATGTCCTCAACATTCGACGGGATAAGCTCGCGCGAACCGTTCAGATAGTAGTACTGGAAGCGTTCCATGGTGTAGCCTGCCATAACGTTGAGGTTGTGCTTCTTGTTGAACTGCTTCATGTAGGTCAGTGTGTTTGTCCAGTTCCAGTCAACCCAGTTATCCATTTTGCGCTCTGCCTTGTTCTTCTCCACCTGCTCAAGGTTGTCGATGAAGAAGTTTGGCGTAAAGACGTCTGACATGCGGAAGTGTGCGTTGATGCCAAACTGCGAACGGAAGGTAAGACCTTCTATCGGGGTGATGCTGATGAATGGTGTGGCAAGGAGTCCGTACTCGTCAGAGTTGGTGTCCATGCGGTACATGTTTGCCACTGGGTTCCACTCCTGGTTGTTTGCCGAACGGGCGTAGTTGCTGTATGGGTTGCTTGTCCACTCGCTCTCAGGACGCATGATAGGCGTTGTCGGGTCCATCGACATCATTGCTCCCATAAGGCTTGGGGTGTCTGCCCACTGCTCGTAGCGCGGTGTCATGTCGATACCTGCCTTCACAATGTTGTTGAACTTATACTCCATTGAGAAGCGTGCCGAGAGTTTCTGCCATTCGCCCACCTTATACTGTGATTCCTGGCGGTAGTAGCCGATGTTGGCTGAGTAGAGCAACTTGTCGTTGCCTCCTGAGAAACCGAAGTTGTAGTTCTGCTGCAGTGCCACGCTGTTGAGACACTCGTCCCACCAGTCGGTCTTTGCGCCTCCATTGGTGAATGGCGACTTCTGTCCGTCGTTGGTGTAGCGTGCGTTATACACCTTTTCATATTCCTCTGCCGACGCTATCTCAGGCTTTGCGAGAGTCTGGAAACCTACACTTACCGAGGCGGTGAACTTTGTCGCGCCCAGTGCGCCCTTCTTTGTGGTGATGAGAACCACACCATTGGAGGCTCGTGTACCGTAGATGGCAGACGCCGACGCGTCCTTCAGCACCTGCATGCTCTCGATGTCGTTCTGGTTGAGGAAGTTGATGTTGGTGCCCACCGGCATTCCGTCAACAACGTAGAGAGGGTCGCTGCCGTTCACTGTTGAGATACCACGGATGATGACGCGTGGCGATGATCCCGGACCACCTGCCGTTGACACCTGCACACCGTTCACCTGTCCCTGCAACGCGCTCATCACGTTACCTGTTGACATCTTGTCGAGCTTGTCGCCCTTGATGGCAGAGATGGAACTGGTTAGGTCGCCTTTCTTTGCTACACCGTAACCGATTACCACCACCTCGTTGAGGTCGTTGCTCGTGTCGTCGAGAGCCACGTTGAACGTGGTGTTTGTTGTTCCCACCTTGTATTCCTTGGTCTTGTAGCCAATCATTGAGAATACCAATGTGGAGTTTTTCTCCGCCTGGATGGTATAGTTGCCGTCGAAGTCGGTCACTGCACCTGTTCCAGTACCTTTTATCAACACGGTGACGCCAATGAGTGGCTCCTTGTCGAGCGACGATGTCACCTGTCCCGTTACTGTCACTTTTTGCGCATTGGCTATCAGCGCTAACAAAGCGACAACGAATGTCAAAATATATCTTTTCATACGTTCTTAGCGTTTTTGTTAATTATGAAAATGTGTTACTTCACCGGAATGATTCTTGACCGGAGCAGGTGGTAGTCAAACTCTATGCGGTACTTGCCTGTTGCCGGCACCTTGCTCTTTTTCATGTTTTCACCACCGTTCTTCACGTTCTTCTCGTTGAACTCCGAACCGTCGAAGCGCCAATATGGCTCTGGCCACCAGCCCCACCAGTGTGTCTGGCTAATGGTATATTCTATCTCGGTGCCTGCCTCAAGTTCGCACTCGCGGTAGAGCAGATACTTGTTTGCGGCGTCCTGACTCAAGATGAAGGCGTCGTTGTTCTGGTTGGTTGTCCAGCTTGGAGTGCCTGGCAGACCACCTCCCGCAAGACAAATCTGTGCCGGTTGCGCGCCTGAACCGTCGCCGAAGTCGATAGTGGTGGAACCGTCGAGGGTCATCTTCTCTGTTGTCGGCTCGTAGGTCTTCACGCTATATGCGCCGGTCACGATGTTCAGCTTTATCTCGTAGTAGGCTACCTCGTTAAGCTCAATGCCGAGGGCGGAAGACGCGTCGTTGATGAGCACACTGTTGTCGCTTGGGTCAACACCGAAGCAGATTGGCTCAAAGTCGGTCATCTGTGGTATGAAGCGCACCTTAGTGCCTGCCTTCTGGTTGTAGTAGTGTGCGGTGTATTCGTATGGTCCTGTATGGTCAATAACCATTGGCACGCCATAGACGTCGCTTGTGAGGTCCTTGGCAGATTCCACGTCGGCAAGATACATCTTCTCGAAGTCCGGCATCTCGTCAACGTTCACTGTGCTCTGAGCCATCACCTTATTGTTAAACTTGTCGTAGGCTGTCACCGTAAGCAGGCAGCTCTGCTTCTCGCTCGGCACGTCATAAACCTTCTTTATCTGCATCTCAGCCTGTCCTGCAGCGTCGATGCGGTCGTTGATGCCCAGTGCAGGACATTCCACCTGGACATAATCCAGCCGTTTGTTGTCCTTCACGGTGAAACCGAGAGTCAGCTTAGGATTCTGCACCAGCACTGTCAGCTCACCCGACGGTGCAACGGCAAACTCCGGATTTGTAAAGTCGCCGTCGGCACTAACAGTAAGTGTGGCAGAAGTGGTGCGTCCGCCAATGTCCTCCACTGTTATGTTTACAGGAAATGAACTGCTGTCGGTCCAGTCTTTCTTAGAGGTGTACTTATAGGCGAGCTTATAGTCGTAGATAAGCGAGTCGCCATAAAGTTCAAGCAGATTGATGGTCTTGTCGAGCAGCATGTCGCTGTTCTGGAGTCGGATGCTGCGAATACCGTCGGCATCCTTCACCTGACCCGCAATGGTAAACTGTCGTCCAGCCTCAGTCTGTATGTGGTCGGTCTCCAACGCAATGGTAGGAGCCTTACCGTCAACATCGCTGAAGTTGTCGTCATCACTACAGCTCGTGGCAAAAGTCACAGCTGTCATGGCAAGCAATGCCGCCAATAGGGAATGATTCGATTTTCTCATTGTTTTTAATTATTATTATTATTGTTAGTCATTATTTCCAAATTTGGTCCATTGTCGTTTGATTCGGCTGCAAAATTATTATTGTTTTTAATTCATAATGGTATAAAAATCGTGCAAATAGAATGGTTTTTCGTTCAAATGCAAGATTTTTACCCCATAATGTGTTGTTTTTTCGTTTCTTTTGTTATCTTTGCAGAAGAAACAAGCAGTACGCATTATGAAATACCTAACCATCATTCTCATCTCACTGTTCTGCATCAAAAGCAGGGCACAAAGGAACATACAGAAATTTGATATACGCGACGGGCTTTCGAGCAACTATGTCAACGGCATCACCCAAGACAAGCATGGATTCCTTTGGTTCGCCACCGAAGAGGGACTCTCGTCGTTGGACGGAAGCAATTTCCGCACTTTCTATGTCAACAGCAACCGCGATAGCACCAAAGGCGTGGCACTCAACGTGGTCTTTTCCGATGCCAAGGAACCGCTCGTGTGGATTGGGGCACAACGCGACGGACTGGCTTCATACAATGTGGAAAGCGGAAAACTCACCTACTATCGCCACAATCCCAAAGACCCTAACAGCATTGCCACCAACGACATAACGTCAATAGCCCCGACTGCCGACAGCACCAAGATATGGGTAAGCACCTTTTGGCAAGGAGTGGAACTTCTTGACAAGACTACCGGCAGTTGCAGGCATTTCAACACCGCCACCGTGAGCGGACTGCCCGAAAACCGCGTCTGGAGCATTGCCGACGATAGCCACGGACACCTCTATGTGGGACATAATAGCAAGGGAATGAGCATCATCGACATCGGATCGCGACACGCTGTTAATATTAAGAAAGGTGATGGCGACAAATGCCTGCCAGGGGCAGGAGTGAACAAAATAGTGATTGACGACGACGGTCGGGTGTGGACAGCCACCAACAACGGACTCGCCGTATATTACCCGCAAGAGAACAGACTGCTTCGGTTCGACGCCATCGACGACGTGCCCACACCGTTGAAATCGGGCAATATCTCCACTCTCGCATATATTGACAGGCAGATGTGGGTGGCGGTGGAACTGTGCGGAGTGTATGTCATCGACACCCAAAATCTCCTGCACCCAAAGATTGAACACATAGGCTATTGGTATCGGTCGGAAGACCTCTCGTCACCTTCAGTACGCAGCATCTTCAAAGACAGATACGGCAACATCTGGCTCGGCACATGGAGCGGAGGACTGAACTTCATCAGCCACCGTCCGTCGATGTTCAGCACTTTCCCCTTCGACCCCAATGTGTCAAACACAAGAAGCCTTACCGACAAGACTGTTCTCGGACTCTGTTTCGACAGCCACAACAGGCTTTGGGCGGCAATGGACGGAGGTGGAGTGGTGATGATTGAGAACGGACAACGCAAGGCAACACTGAGCACCGAACAACTCGGCACTTCCGACAACACCTTCGACACCGCATACAGAAGTTCTGACGGAAAACTGTGGTTTGGAAGCTATGGAGGATGGGTCGCCATGGCTGACGAGAACACGCTGCAGTTCAGGGCAATAAAACTCGAACCGCAAAACGGAAACACACACGCCGATGTGCGCTGCTTCTTCGAGGACATCAACGGCAACATGCTCATAGGCACAGGGTCGGGAATATATGTGATTGACAAGGAGGGACAACTCACACGCCACTACGACACACGCAACTCCGGCATCGGGGAAGACAACGTACACAGCATCTCGCGGGACAGTCAGGGCAACTACTGGATTGGCACCTTCGGACAAGGACTGTCCATTCTCTCGCCAGCGATGAAACGGATAAAAAACTACCATACCAACAACGGATTCTGCTCAAATGCCATCAACCACATCCTGCATGTGGGACGAGGCATCATGGCAGTGGCGACGTCGGCAGGACTCGTGGTGTTCGACAACGGAAAAACCACCACATTCACCAAACGTGACGGACTTGTAAACCAACAAATAAGGGCAATAGCCATCGACAGCAACCAACTGCTCTGGCTAAGCACCAACAAGGGACTGGCATACATCGACTACAAGACACGCCGCGTGATGAACTTCCCGAACAACGACTACATCGGCTACGGAGAGTTCAGCAACGGTGCCGTGACCACCGACGGCAACGGAAATCTCTATTTCGGATATAATGGCGGAATATGCAAATTCAACCCCATCGACATTACCAAACCTCATCCCGACCTGTTGCTTCAGTTCACCTCGCTGACCATCTACGGCGAGACATCGGTGTCGGCAGGCGGCGTCTCCACGAAAGACATCATGATTCCTATAGTCAACACCACAGAGGTAAGTCTCGACTACACGCAAAACACCTTTTCCATAGGTTTCAACACCCGCGACTTCGCCTTGGAAAGCGAGGTGGCATACTCTTACAGGCTTCGCGAACTGGGCGCCCACTGGTTTGATGTCACTGCCGGAAGCCAGGTGACTTTCCGCAACCTCTCACCGGGCAGCTACACACTTGAGGTGCGATGCCGACTGAAGGGCGGTGAATGGAGCAAGCAGACAGCCACATTGCACATCACGGTGGCGCCACCCTTGTGGCGGTCATGGTGGGCTGTGACAATCTATGTTGTCCTGCTCATAGCCATCGTGGCATATAATTTCATTGTCTATCGCCGACGCATGATTCGCCGCCACGAATACCGCATGAAGGCAGCAAAACAGCAGCACGAGATGGCTCTTAACCAAGAAAAGCTGCAGTTCTACATCAACGCCGAACGGGAGGCACGCGACAAACTTGCGGAAAAGGAAGCGCGCGACGAAAACGAGGAGAAACGGCGACTGGCGCAGGAATACCTGCAGGAGAACGAAAACTCGTTCATTCGTCAGGTCGCCACCATCATCAGCGACAACCTGTCGTCGGGTCGTCTCGACATTTCCTTCATCGCCGGCGAGATGAACATGAGCACTTCGTCGCTCTACCGCAAGATGAAATCGCTGACGGGAATGGGACCAAACGAGTTTATCAACAAGGTGAAAATGAAACAGGCAGAAGAAATGCTCATCCAAGGCAAGCTGAGCATCTCTGAAATAGCCTTCCGCCTTGGCTACAGCACACCAGCCTATTTCCGGCAGTGTTTCAAAGAAGAGTTCGGAATGCCCCCGTCAGAATTTGTCAAACGCAACCTGACAGAGTGAAAAAGAAACTTCTTTAAATACTAAAGTTGAGTCCTAAACTCTATACAACTCCCGTAGCACCGGAAGGGAATTGAGGTCGGGGAAGTCGGGAAGATGGCAACGGAAATAGACTACAATGATGTCGAGAAGCCTGTTGCGGTCGGCATGGGAGAGACGAAAGAGACGCATGGTGCGGAAATTCATTCGCATCATTGTTCCTATCAGTGCCGACTCGCTCACGTTGAGGAAGTCCTTGTGGGAAGGAACAACGCTGACGAAGGTGCTGCCGCGAAGGTCGAAGATGTCGCCTTCGGTGTAGTCGTCGAGATTTGGCATAAAGCCAAGGAAGAGAGGCAGGCGAAGCAGGAATACGATATGGAAGTTTGCAAAGCCGTCGTCGGCAAGGTCGAGAAACTGTATTCCGTCAGCAATATAGTCGAAAAGAGGCATGTTTGCCTGCTCGCCCTTCAGGGCATGGGACAGAAACTCCGCCACGAAGAGGGCTATTGCCGTCTTCTCCGGTTGGAATGGAATGGACGACATGGGGCAGAGAATGGAAGCGTCGATGAGTTTCTGCAGTCCAGCCCGCTGGCGCACATCGACCTCAATATTTAATAGTGTGAGCGGTGAGAACAGTGTCTTTCGAAACTTCGCCTTCCTGCTGTTCGACACAGTAACGGCAACCGACAATCTTCCGCAGTCGAGAGTGTAGAAATCGACTATAATACGATTGTCGTTATACTTGAATGAATGAAGCACTATCGCCTTCGTTTTTATCTGCATATCACGCCGTTAAGTTGTTATTTGTTTATTCCTGATGCAAAGTTACTATATTTTTTCAAAATAACAATGCCTTAAGGCAAAAACTTGGAATTATCAGTAAATGAAATACCTTATCATGTAACTTCTATTGGCACTACTGTCATTTTCTCACTATTGTGCGATCTCCTTTCTACTGACCTCTTCAGGGGCTTGTCAAGAAATACGATAGCAATAAACGAGAAAGTAACTTCCGAAACTCTTTTATTGCGTGAAATGTTTTGTTTTATCTGTCATCTGTCACCATATCGGTATAATAACTTGATATACAGTAGTTTGATGTAGTGACAGAAAGGTGACAGACGATTTCCTCTGTCACCTTTCCTTGATGCCATTCACATAGTAGGAAGCACCCGGACTTCGCAAGTCAACCAATTACGTTTGCGGTTGTACAATAACATAGGAAAGGAATGGGACACTTGTTCCATAGTCAATATCACGGTTGTTCCATACTGTATGAGACAACCGTTCCATAATTATGGTCACGAGTGTTCCACAGTTATGGAACAGCCGTCTCAACAATTATGGAACAGCCGTCTCAACAGTTATGGAACGGCCGTCTCAACTGCGTTCCTTGCGGATTAATAACCAAGGACGTATTCGTCGAAAAGATTGTCTTTGTCATAGCCATACTTTCGGAACACTGCAGTAATGCGTTTCTGATATTCCTTATTTTCCATAGGTTATAGAGTCTTTTTCCTTGAAAATAGTCCCCAAAAACAGCGGAAATGCAAGAAAAAGGGCAAAAAAAGCATAATCATCGTCACCAAAAAGCCCTATAACGATGCGGTCTTAGCCCCTTTTTCGAAACGTCTGTCACCACAACGGAAAGTCAGCACACTGATAAACAAGAGTTTAAAAAATCAAGGTGACAGTGACAGACGTTTTGCAACTTTTTATTTTTCCAATTCAAGTTACGTTTGTCTTATTGCGCCCTACCTTTCAGGACGAATATTACGTCCAAAACTCCAATTAATAATATAAAAAAGAGGGTCGTAGGTCGAGTAGAGCGAGGGAGTTTCACCCTCACCCTCTCACAGAACCGTGCGTGAAAGTCTCCCCTCACACGGCTCTTCACACTCAACTCTTTGTGCATAGACATAACCTTGGAGTCTGACCTCTC
>NZ_NPJI01000028.1 GCF_002251435.1 Prevotella sp. P2-180 | reverse complement strand
GGGGGCCCACCTCTTCCCATTCCGAACAGAGAAGTTAAGCCCGCTTGCGCCGATGGTACTGCAATGCAATGTGGGAGAGTAGGAGGCCGCCTTCTTTTTAACAACAGTCCCGAGGATAGCAATATTCTTGGGACTATTTTTGTCTTATTTCATTAATCCCTGTATTATGTCCTTAAGATTTTTATACCATCTATTTATTAAATGTGCAAGGTTTGGTCGAAGCAAGGGATTTGGTATTCAATCGCCTACGCATTATTCGTTTGTCAGATATGTTATCAATGAACGATATCCTTATTATGCGTATAACGATTTAAAGGATATGTTTCCAGAAGTGTCGAAAATCGACAGAGCACATTTAGAATTGCTATTTAGATTATCCAATTGGAGACAACCAAGTATTGTTACTTTATTAGGTTGTGATACTCACATATACAGAGAATATATACATAGAGGGTGTAATAAATCCTTGATTCATGATTCATTTCAGGATAGAGCTATTTCTGATTATGTTATAATATCAGCAAATGTTTTGGATGTTTGTCTTGACACATTATTATTATATATATCAGATAACTCAATATTGGTGGTTGAAGGTATTAATACCATTCACGCCACTTTATGGAACGATATAACAAAATGTAAAAGAGCGACGGCTTGTTTCGATCTTTACTTTCTTGGAATTGTTTCTTTTTCCAATAGTCCATATAATAAACAATATAAACTTAGTCTACAATTATGAAGATAACGAAAGTATATACTAAAACAGGCGACAAGGGACTGACAAGTCTTGTAGGAGGTGTTAGAATAAGCAAATCTGATGTCAGATTAGATGCCTATGGGGCTATAGATGAACTTAATTCATTTATAGGTTTGCTGCAAGTGTATGTTTCAGATACCAAGGTAACTGAGACCTTAACCCGAATACAGTCGAACTTATTTGTTGTAGGTGCACATTTGGCAACCGACCAAAACGTTACGCCCCTCTACGACTCTGCCAAATTGTCTTCCAATGAAATAGTTTTTATCGAAAAGGAGATAGACACGATGCTATCCGAATTACCGGAAAAATTAGGTTTCGTGCTGCCTGGAGGTGGACATGCTGGTGCAATGGCGCATGTTTGTCGTAGCGTTTGTCGTCGGGCAGAACGATGTATTGTTGGATTGTCCTCAAATTCTATCGTTGGCGATGAAATTATTCAATATGTGAACAGATTATCAGATTATTTCTTTGTTTTGGCAAAAAAATTAAATATTATTGATAATAAAGCAGAAAAAATTTGGTCTAAACCTTGTAAATAAAAAATAATTTATTACTTTTGCGCTCAAAAAATAACAATAATCTCATAATAGTATGTATTGGACACTTGAATTAGCATCAAAATTAGAGGATGCGCCCTGGCCTGCAACCAAAGACGAATTGATAGATTATGCTATTCGTTCGGGCGCTCCATTGGAAGTATTAGAGAATTTGCAGGAGATAGAGGATGAGGGTGATGTTTATGAGAGTATAGAAGATATCTGGCCTGATTATCCTACAAAAGAAGACTTCCTGTTTAACGAAGACGAGTACTAAAAGAAAGCAGAAGAGGGCCGCTCCTATTTATATAGGACGACCCTTTTATTCTTAAATTCTATATTGTGGTTTTACGTAGGTATATTATATTGTTTTTGTCTTTCGTGGCTTCACTTGAGGTCATGGCACAATATGATGCGCATTTTTCACATTATTGGGCTATGGAATCGTCGTTTAATCCTGCAGCAGTGGGCAAGACAGACAAGGTGAATGTGGTGGCAGCTTATTCCATGTCATTGACCAGTTATGAGAATAGTCCGAAAACGATGTTTGCCGGTGGAGATTTGCCTATAAAAATGAATCAATCTGCCCATGGTATAGGATTAACTCTGTTGAATGACGATATCGGATTGTTTTCCCATAAAAATATGGCGGTACAATATTCGTATCGACATAAGTTGTTCGGAGGATTTCTTAGTGGAGGTCTGAAAATAGGCTTTTTAAGTGAAGGGTTCAAAGGTTCTGAAGTGGATTTGGAGACACCCGATGACCCCGCTTTTACCAAGACAGATGTAAATGGAAGTAGCGTGGATTTGGGATTTGGTATTTACTATTATAACAACATATGGTATGCAGGATTGTCTGCCCAACACCTTAACTCTCCAAAGATTGAAATAGGAGAAAAACAAGAATTTGATGTTTCAAGTATATATTATTTTACGGCTGGATACAATATTCGAATGAAAAATCCGTTTCTAACTATACAACCATCGGCACTTTGTCGTACAGATGGAGTGGCCTTCAGGGCTGATATAGGAGGCAGACTTACATATTCTAATGACAATAAACTCTTTTACGCCGGATTGTCGTATAGTCCAAATAACTCTGTTACAATATTGTTAGGAGGGAATTTCCATGGAATATCTGTTGGCTATAGTTACGAGGCATATACATCTGCCATAAGTCTCGGTAATGGAGGACATGAGATATTTATTGGTTATCAGACAGATGTAAATCTTGGCAAGAAAGGAAAGAACTTGCATAAAAGTGTCAGGTTGTTATAGTATCTATTGAGAATTATAAGAAAATATATAATATGCGGAAAAATATATCGATAATCTGCCTATTTGTTCTGGCGATGATTGTCAGTTCTTGTTTAGGAGGAAAGGCAGTGTCTGCCTCAGGCGGAGAAGTAACTGGCGTGTCAGGGAAAGCGTTTACAGAACCCACTCCATACGGGATGGTTATGGTTAAGCGCGGTCACCTTCATATGGGTATTGACAAACCTGACAGCCTATGGGGACGTCCTACGCCGGTAAGGGATATCTCTGTTGAAGGCTTCTGGATGGACGAACGGGAGGTTACTAACTCACAATACCGACAGTTTGTGAACTATGTCAGGGATTCCATACTTAGGGAACGTCTTGCCGACCCCGCTTATGGTGGCGATGAGACATACAAGATAGAGGAAGATAAGAACGGAGAACCTGTAACCCCTCATCTGAATTGGAAGAAACCACTTCCACGTAAACCCAATGAGGATGAGTTGCGAGCTTTTGAGAGTTTGTATGTTACAAATCCGGTGACTGGTGAAAAACTGCTTGATGCAAGCCAGCTTAACTTCCGATATGAGATATACGATTATGCTGAAGCTGCGAAACGTAAGTATAGGATGAATCCGGCAGAACGCAATCTTAACACTGATGTTAATGTTAATCCTAATGAGGAAATATGGATTTCAAAGGACACTGCGTATATTGACGAAGAAGGAACAATAATACGGCAGACTATCAACAGGCAACTCACCGGTCCATGGGATTTTCTTAACACGTATATAGTCAATGTATATCCCGACACCACATGTTGGGTGAATGACTTCCCCAATGCAGACAACGAGGTGTATATGCGCCATTATTTCAGCAATGCAGCCTATAATGATTATCCTGTTGTAGGAGTTACTTGGGAACAGGCCAATGCTTTTTGCGCTTGGCGCACTGACTATTTGCTGAAAGGCCTAGGCTCTGCTGCAAAATATGTGCAGCGCTATCGTCTTCCCACTGAGGCGGAATGGGAATACGCTGCACGTGGAAAAGACCAAAACGAATTTCCGTGGGACAACAACGATGTGTCAACAGGTAATGGTTGCTTCTATGCAAACTTCAAACCAGACAGGGGTAATTATACAAAAGACGGAAACTTGATAACCAGTCGTACAGGAATATACCAGGCAAATTCAAATGGTCTTTATGACATGGCAGGAAATGTGGCTGAATGGACCAGTACTATTTATACTGAAGCTGGTGTTGAGGCCATGAATGATATAAATCCGCAGTTAAAGTATAATGCAGCAAAGGAAGACCCTTACCGATTGAAGAAAAAAAGTGTAAGAGGAGGATCGTGGAAAGACCCAGAGTCGCATATCCGTTCAGCATGGAGGTCGTTTGAATATCAAAACCAACCACGCTCGTATATAGGCTTCAGATGTGTGAGGAGTTTAGCTAACACAACAAGTCAGAAATCTAAAAAATCGAAGAAATAATGACAGAGTATAGTAAATATAATATTGTCTATCGTCTACAGAAATGGATGGACAGCGTCATAGGACAGACGTTCTTGAATTACGCCTACAGTTGGGGCGCTTCTGTCGTGATATTGGGTACGCTTTTCAAACTTACCCACCTTCCGGGAGCAAATCTCATGCTATATCTTGGTATGGGTACTGAGGTGCTTGTTTTCTTTCTGTCGGCTTTCGACCGGCCTTTTGACAAGACAACCATAGGCCTTGATTTAACCACAGGAACAGATGCTGCGAAAGAAACTGAGGTGGATGAGAATATGTCTTCTCAGGGTAATGTCTCGTCTGAATCTTCTGGTAAGGTGATTATTACAGGCAATGTACAACCGATAGCACAAGGAATGCCAATGCAACAAAGCATTGCGGTTGTTGGAGGTTCTGCGGCTGTTGGCGGTTCTGTATCTGCCGAATCAACACAAGAGATGGAAGAGGCGACAAACAATTATGTAGAAGAATTGAAGCGCTTGACAACCATGCTTTCTGCTGTCGCAGACCAAAGCCAGCGTTTGACACGTGATTCTGAAGAGATGGAAAACCTTAACAGGACACTTACCGGTATTAGTCGCGTCTATGAGATGCAACTGAAGAGCGCAAGTGCCCAAATGGGTACCATAGACGAGATTAACGAACAGTCTAAACGTATGGCGGAACAGATAGCCGAACTTAACAAGATCTATGCGCGTATGATAGAAGCGGTGAAGGTCAGGGCATAATTCCCGGTTTTCACTAGTTTTTTAAACTAAATAGGATTAAGAACAATAAATAAGTTGCATTTAAATGGCAATAAAAAAACGTCCTGTATCTCCACGTCAGAAGATGATAAACCTAATGTATGTCGTCTTGATGGCAATGTTGGCACTTAATGTGTCAACAGAGGTACTTAATGGCTTTTCTATTGTTGAGGATAGTATAAACCGGACAACGGCCAATGCCTCAAAGGAAAACCAACGAATATATGACTCTTTTGTGGAACAACTGAAGTCTAATCCGGCCAAAGTACAACAATGGTATGAAAAAGCTCAGGAAGTGAAAATGATGAGCGACTCCTTGTATAATTTTGCAGAGGAACTGAAGATAGCAATAGCAAAAGAGGCCGATGGTGCAGATGCCGATATACATAATATCAGGAATAAGGAAGACCTTGAATCTGCTAACCAAGTTATGCTGGGTCCAGGGCGTGGACGTGGCAAGGAACTCTATGAAGCTATAAATTCATTCCGTGAGCGAATACTTTCCATGACATCTGATGAATCTCAGCGCAAGATAATCTCAAGCAATCTTACTACAGAACTGCCCCAAAATGCATTGTCGATGGGAAAGAATTGGCAGGAGTATATGTTTGAAGACATGCCGGTTGCAGGAGCTGTCACTCTCTTGTCCAAGTTGCAGTCTGACATCAGGTATGCAGAAGGAGAGGTGTTACATTCACTCGTGTCAAATATTGACATGAAAGATATAAGGGTGAATTCTCTCAAGGCATTTGTCATACCAAATGCTCAGACAATAGTAAGAGGCGACAAATTTTCTGCCCATATAGTTATGGCTGCTGTTGACACTACCCAAGTGCCGGACATATATATAGGTAATAGAAAAATGTCGTTGAACGACGGATTGTTTGAGACCATTTGTGGACGTACGGGTGATTTTACACTTGCCGGATATATAGAGATGCTAAACGGAAGCGGTGAAAGAATTAGACGTGACTTTAGTCAGAAATATACTGTTGTAGACCCATCTGCAACAGTGTCAGCCGACCTGATGAATGTCCTTTATGCTGGTTATAACAACCCGATAAGCGTCAGCGTGCCTGGCGTGCCATTAAACAAGGTTCAGGCGACGATGACAGGAGGAACGCTTCAGCCAGTGGGTGCCGGAAAATATATCGCCCGTCCATCTTCGGTAGGAAAGGATGTTACAATCACGGTTTCTTCTACCAATACAGGAAGAGCGCAGCAAATGGGGCAGTTTACTTTCCATGTTAGGAAGCTGCCGGATCCTACCGCATATATTGCCATGAATGATGAACATGGAAATCCTACACGTTATCGTGGCGGAGCAATGTCAAAAGCCAACCTTATGGCCGTTGAGGGCATTGGCGCGGCCATTGATGATGGTATCCTGGATATAGGATTTAAGGTGTTAAGTTTTGAGACGGTATTCTTCGACAATATGGGTAACGCGGTACCTATGGTCAGTGAAGGGGCTCGTTTCTCTGCACGTCAGAAAGATACATTCCGCAAGTTGCAACGTAACAAACGATTCTATATATCCAGAGTCACGGCAATAGGACCTGATGGAATACAGCGAAAGCTAACAACATCAATGGAAGTTATTGTCAAATGACAATCAGTATTGATGACCGGCTAATGAATAATGAATAACGATAGAACAATATGAAGAGAATAGTCCTTTTAATAGCAATCATATTCGCATTCGGTGCCGCTATAGCCCAACCGAAAGCTCGTAAGAACGACACAAAGAAAAAAAGTACGTCAACAAGTGGTATGACATTGAGAGCTCGGGAGATGTTTCCAACGGCCGTTGAAATGCCAGAGAACGTTGTATGGCGACGTGACATTTATCGCGAACTTGACCTTACTAAGGAGGCCAATGCATCATTGTATTATCCTGTAGAGCCCGTAGGCAAAGAGATGAATCTCTTTACGTATGTCTTCAAGTTGGCTCTTTTTGGCTATATCCCGGTTTATGAGTACAGACTTGACGGAAGTGAAGTGTTTAATGATTCATCAAAAGTGAATATTAAAACAATATTGGACAACTATCATATCTTCTATGAAATGAAAGACGGGAAAGTGCGCGTGGATAATAGCGATATCCCGTCTGCGGAGGTTAAACTTTATTATCTGAAGGAAAGCGCATATTTTGATGAGTCAAACTCTACTTTCCGACGTAAGGTACAGGCTTTCTGTCCTATCATGGTGCGTGATGATGACTTCGGTGGAGAGCCTTCGAAATATCCTCTATTTTGGGTGAAATATAGCGATGTGGCATCCTATCTAAGTCGCCAGTCTATTCAGGCAAGTAGCATAAACAATGCGACCACCATGAGTATGGAAGACTATTTCACCCTTTCTCGCTATGAGGGCAAGATATACAAGACGAATAACCTCCTTGGCAGGACTCTTGCACAGTATTGTCCTACCGACGAGGCAATGGCAAAGGAACAGAAAAAAATAGAGGACGAGCTTGCCGCATTCCAGAAAAATCTCTATGGCGACCAAGCTAAGAAAGACTCTTTGGACAGCATAGCGAAGCTCGACCCTAAGGTAATGAAGTCGAAGAAGGCAAAGACCTCTGCCACCAAGACAAAGACCACCAAGGTGAAGAAGGCAAAGACTCCAAAGAGTTCGTCTTCTGGTGGAAGCGGCGCGGCAAGAGTTACCGTAAGAAGGGAAAGACATTGAAAATGAAGAATGAAGAATGAAGAGTGAAGAATAATAAAATAAAAAAGGTATGAAAAATAAAAGACTGATTATTGCGGTTGCTGTCGTGCTTATGATGATGGCAGCCATTCCTTCTATGGCACAGGTTAAATTCGGTGTCAAGGGAGGTCTTAATGTTACGAAAATGAGTGTGTCGTCTGATGTCTATTCTGCCGACAACAACAATGGCTTCTTTATTGGTCCTACTGTGAAGTTCACGCTCCCAATAGTTGGCCTTGGCATTGACGCCGCTGCCCTATACGATGAGCGCAAGGGAACTCTCTATATTGAAGATATGGTTGGTAAGAAAAGTAATGACGTGAAGTTCAAGAGCATTAACGTTCCTGTAAACCTGCGTTGGAATATCGGTCTTGGCAGTCTTGCCGGCATATATCTTGCCGCAGGTCCACAGTTCGGTTTCGCCTTGGGCGACTTCAGCGACGCTTGGGACAGCAGCTTTTACAAGAAGGAGAATATGAATGTGAGCATCAACCTTGGTGCAGGACTCAGCCTGCTGAAACATCTTGAACTCGGTTTCACATATAACATCCAGACTAAGGACAGCTATACCATCACCGAAGACTATGCCGGTGGCAACCTAGGTCGAGAAATTACCAACATAAAAACTAATGCATGGCAGATTTCTGCCGCTTATTACTTCTGATTTAGTTAAATAAATATAAATATTTAGGACTGCAAGGGTATATTCTTTTTCTATTATGTGAAAAGTTTGTACCTTTGCAGTCCGATTATTAGGGGAAGACTTAGAGCCCCACGGATTGTTGTGTTAATAGCTGTGCCTTTGGCCGGACGCAGTGGTTAGTGAATCAGCATCCAAAAAGTAAGAAAATGTTTTTTAGTAGTAAAATTTAAAATTTAAAAATGAACACTTTAAGTTACAAGACTATTTCCGTAAACAAGGAAACAGCTAAGAAAGAGTGGGTAGTTATCGACGCTACCGACCAGATTGTTGGTCGTCTCTGCTCAAAGGTTGCCAAGCTCCTTCGCGGAAAGTACAAGCCAACTTTCACTCCGCATGTTGATTGTGGAGACAACGTAATCATTATCAACGCAGCTAAGGTTGTGTTCTCTGGTAAGAAAGAGACCGATAAGGTTTACACTCGTTATACTGGCTATCCTGGTGGTCAGCGATTTAATACACCTGCCGAACTCCGTAAGCGCGTAGGTGGTGTTGACAAGATCATTCGCCACGCTGTAAAGGGCATGCTGCCAAAGGGCCCTCTCGGACGCAGTTTGATGGACAACCTCTATGTTTTTGAGGGAACTGAGCACAACAAAGAGGCTCAGAAGCCAAAGTCAATAGATATTAACCAGTATAAATAATTAAGGTAGAATGGAAATAGTAAATGCAATTGGTCGCCGCAAGAGTGCTGTAGCACGTGTTTACGTCAGCGAAGGTACTGGCAAGATTACGATCAATAAGAGAGACATAACAGAGTTTTTCCCATCAGCTATCCTTCAGTATGTAGTAAAGCAGCCCCTTGAACTGCTTCAGGTAGCTGAAAAATACGATATTAAGGCAAACCTCGATGGTGGTGGCTTTACCGGACAGAGCCAGGCACTTCGTCTCGCTATCGCTCGCGCATTGGTAAAGATTAACGCAGAGGACAAGAAGGCACTTAAGGTTCAAGGCTTCCTTACCCGTGACTCACGTTCTGTAGAGCGCAAGAAGCCAGGACAGCCAAAGGCACGTCGTCGCTTCCAGTTCAGCAAGCGTTAATATCAGCTATCGTTTAGTATCTAAACTGGAGAGACTCCTTGATATAATCGGGAGAGGACTACTCGCCGGTTGGTTCTAACAAAGAATTAAAAAGAAAGTAAACAACAAATTAAAACATTTAGACATTATGTCAAGAACAAATTTTGATATGCTGCTGCAGGCTGGCTGCCACTTTGGCCACCTTCGCCGCAAGTGGAATCCAGCAATGGCTCCATATATTTATACCGAACGTAATGGTATTCACATCATCGACCTCCACAAGACAGTTGCTAAGATAGATGAGGCTGCAGAAGCTTTGAAGCAAATTGCAAAATCAGGAAAGAAGATACTGTTCGTCGCTACTAAAAAACAGACTAAGGACGTGGTAGCTGAAAAAGCTGCTAGCGTAAATATGCCTTATGTTATCGAGCGTTGGCCAGGCGGAATGCTTACCAACTTCCCTACAATTCGTAAGGCTGTAAAGAAAATGGCGAATATCGACAAACTGATGAACGATGGCACTTATTCTAACCTTTCAAAGCGTGAGTTGCTTCAGGTAACTCGTCAGCGTGCCAAGTTGGAGAAGAACCTTGGTTCTATCGCCGACCTTACCCGTCTGCCTTCAGCCTTGTTCGTAATCGACGTTTGCAAGGAGTCTATTGCAGTGAAGGAGGCCAATCGTCTTGGTATTCCTGTATTTGGAATTGTCGACACTAACTCTAATCCTAAGGATATCGACTTCATCATCCCGGCAAACGATGATGCAAAGGACAGCGTAGAGGTAATCCTTAACGCATGTTGCGCTGCTATAGCCGAGGGTATTGAGGAGCGTAAGGTTGAAAAGGCTGACGATAAGGCTGCCGAGGCTCAGGCTGATGAGGCTGCTGAGGGCAAGAAGCGTAGTGCCCGTAAGGCACGCAAGGACGCTCCTGCCGCAGAAGCAACTGAAGAGTAATATTTTTAAATTTCTTATAAAAGATAATTATGGCTTACAAACCAAATATGGAAGACATCAAGAAACTCCGTACCATGACCGGTGCAGGACTCGCTGATGTCAAGAAAGCTCTTACCGAGAGTGAGGGTGACTTCAACAAGGCAATGGAAATCATCCGTGAGAAGGGTCAGGCTATCGCAGCAAAGCGTTCTGACCGTGAGACTTCTAATGGTTGCGTGCTCGTGAAGGCTGTTGAGGGCTTCG
Source organism: Prevotella sp. P2-180 (assembly GCF_002251435.1). Classification (GTDB taxonomy): domain Bacteria; phylum Bacteroidota; class Bacteroidia; order Bacteroidales; family Bacteroidaceae; genus Prevotella. The sequence continues at coordinate 47,158 of NZ_NPJI01000028.1, read as the reverse complement.
CAGCTATCGTTGCCTTGAAGTGTGAGACTGACTTCGTTGCCAATGGTGCTGACTACATCAAGCTGACTCAGGACATCCTCGACGCAGCTGTTGCAGCAAAGGCTAAGAGCCTCGACGAGGTTAAGGAACTGACAATAGCAGACGGCACCAAGGTACAGGACGCTGTTGTCGCTCGTTCTGGTATCACTGGTGAGAAGATGGAGCTCGATGGCTACAACTTCATCGAAGGTGACAATGTAGAGGTTTACGACCATATGGGCAAGCACACTCTCTGTACAATGGTTCAGACCAACAAGGCTGCTCAGGAGCAGGGTCACGCTATCGCAATGCAGGTAGCAGCCATGAAGCCTGTAGCCCTCAATCAGGAGTCTGTTCCTCAGTCTGTTATTGACGAGGAGATTCGTGTAGCTGTTGAGAAGACCAAGCAGGAGCAGGTACAGAAGGCTGTTGAGGCTGCTTTGAAGAAGGCAGGCATCAACCCAGCTCACGTTGACTCTGAGGACCACATGGAGTCAAACATGGGTAAGGGCTGGATCACCGCTGAGCAGGTTGCCCAGGCAAAGGAGATTATCGCTACCGTATCAGCAGAGAAGGCAGCAAACCTCCCAGAGGCAATGATTCAGAACATCGCCAAGGGTCGTCTGAACAAGTTCTTCAAGGAGTCTTGTCTGCTTAACCAGGAGTTTATCCAGGACAGCAAGCTTTCTGTAGCTGACTATCTGAAGGCTGCCGACAAGGATCTGACAGTGGTTGACTTCAAGCGTTTCACACTTGCAGCTGAGTAATTTATAACACTTGCATATATTTAAGGAGGCTGTGTAATCCATTTCTTTTGGAGTATAGCAGTCTCCTTTATTGTTTCTGTTCACTTTATTACTTTTTTAGCAACTACTTATGATATGGAGCGTTGAGAATTGAGTCAAAAAAGGTCAAATGATAAAAGATGTTAAATATTTGGGGGGGGGGTAGTGCTAACTACTATATTTTTATTACCTTTGTATCCGATATTCTTAAAATGATTAAATAATCAACTGGGATTAATACTTTTCAAGGCGTTGTTGCCCGATTATAACAAATAATATTATGCTACACATAGGAAATAGGATTAAAGAAGTGCTAACATCAAAAGGTGAAAGTGTTAATTGGTTGGCAGAAAGAATACCTTGTGAACGTTCGAATGTATATAATCTCTTTCGGAGGCAAAACATAGGTGTTGATCTATTATTTAAGATTTCACTTGCACTAGACCATGATTTCTTTTTAGATTTATCTAATGACTTGAAAACAAAAGACTGAAGACATTCACCCTCATTCTAAGCAAATATGCCAGGAGTGAGGGTGAATGTTTCTCTATATGTATTCCTTTGTCTGTATTTCACCTTTCAATACGCCAAAGGCATTGTAAGCCAGCGATTCGATTTCGTTTTCTCCAGGCATTATGACAATATTTCCTAAAAAGTCAATCCGTTTTTCCAGTAATGCCATGCAGTATTTGCTATGAGCGATACCGCCAGTGAGGATAATGGCGTCAACATTTCCCTCGAGAGTAACAAACATAGCTCCTATTTGTTTAGCAATGGTATATATCATTGCATTAAGCACGTTGACATACTCCTTTTCGCCATTTTCAGCTATAGATGATATGGTTATCATGTCGTTGTTGCCGAAGTAAGCCGTCATACCTCCCCTTCCATGTATTAGTTTCATAATCTGTTGTTTGCTGTATTTTCCACTGAAGCAGAGGTCGACGAGTTGTCCGGCAGGAATAGTACCGGCTCTTTCAGTAGAGAAAGGTCCTTCTCCGTTCAATGCATTGTTTACGTCCACAACGCGTCCCCTTTTGTGAGCACTAACAGATATGCCACCACCTATGTGAGCCACGATAAGATTAAGGTCCTCATATTTTTTTGCAATGGAAGCAGCATATTTTCTTGAGCATGCTTTACTGTTTAGCGCATGGAAAACCGATATGCGTTTTATTTCAGGTATTCCTGTATACCTTGAGACACAGTCCATTTCATCCACCACGACCGGGTCGGCAATGAATGCCTTGCAACCACACTCTTGAGCAATGGCATCCGCGAGTAGTCCTCCAAGGTTGCATGCATGATCCATGGGAGCGTTTCTCAGGTCTTTTTTCATGTTTTCGTTAACAAGATAGACCCCTCCCTCGAGAGGTTTTAGCAATCCGCCTCGCCCAATTACTGCATCAAAGTCAAACACAATATTTGACTCCGACAGTCTTTTCCTTATGAAATCCATTCTGTAAACATATTGTTCCGAAGAATGGTGGAAAGATGCCAACTCCTTTGCGGGATGATGAGCACCAGACATCCAAATCGGTTTGCCGTCCTCATAGATTGCAAGCTTTGTGGATGTAGAACCAGGATTAATAATTAATACCTTCATAGTATATAGATTATGTTACAGTCAATAGTCATTATTACTTAGAAAGCAAGCTAATGCCAAACTGAAATATTTCGACTCAACAGAGTCAGCCCTTGATGATACGACCACCGGAACGTCAGTGCCTTCCAGCCATCCCGCAGTTGTAGCGTTGGCAAACAGGCTTATTGTTTTATAAAAAGTGTTTCCGCTTTCGATGTTAGGGAATATTATTACGTCAGCATTTCCCGCCACAGGCGAAATGATACCTTTTATTTCACTGCTTTCGGTGTCGCAGGCCGTTTTGACATCCATAGGTCCGTCAACAATACAATTCCCATATTCCCCATTTCCCGCTCTTCGTATTATTTCCTTGTAGCTGATTGTGTGTTCAAATTTTGGATTTGTCTTTTCCGAAAAATGAGTTAGTGCAATACTCGGAGTCTCTATGCCCAGTCTTCTGCAAGCCTCCGCAGTATATCCCACTATGGCATGAAACTGTTCAAGAGTAGGATGAGGTATTACAGCTGCATCAGAAAACATCAGGAGTTTTTTGTATCCTTGTATTTGTGCCATTGCGATGTGTGTCATGACACGTCCTTTTTTCAGTATCCCCGATTGTTTGTCGAGTGCTGCGTGAAGGAGAACGTCAGTGTTGAGTGTTCCCTTCATCAGGATGTCAGCTCTCTTTGCTTTAGCAGTTTCCACCGCCACTCTTGCCGCCTCCTCGTCGTTTCCGCACTCTATCAGTTTCACGTGTTCCTTATGGCGCTCAATGATAAGGCTCAGGTTTTCGTCCACTTGTCTTCCCGCCGTGAGTATAAATTCGGCAATCCCGTTGTCCAGTGCCATGTTGATTACTTTTTGCGTATGACTGTCATGAGGGCATGCAAGCGCAACAATTTTCTTTTTGTCAGTCTGTCTTAAAGTTGTAGTAAGAACAGAAAAATCAGTAAAATGTTTCATGGAAGTATCTTTTTGGTGCAAACTTACATAAATTATTTGAATTAATATAGTTAATTTCTGATAAATCCGTCTTTTTTGGAGGAAAAATCATTAATTTTGCCCATTGATATTAAGATGATCATTAATTATGTCGTGTATTTTACATATAGAAACCAGCACTAATGTGTGTTCAGTAGCTGTCAGTGAAGATGGGCAGTGTATTTTTAGCAAGGAAGATTTTCAAGGCCCTAACCATGCCGTGACGCTTGGAAAGTATGTTGATGAGGCTCTTTCCTTTGCCGATAGTCATGCTATTCCTGTTGATGCTGTTGCTGTAAGCTGTGGTCCTGGTTCTTACACTGGTTTGCGAATAGGAGTGTCTATGGCTAAGGGCATTTGTTATGGTCATTCCATTCCGCTTCTGTCGGTTCATACCTTGAAGTTGATGTGTGTACCTGTTTTGCTTCGCGAACTGGTTTCAGAGGAAAACGCCTTGCTTTGCCCAATGCTCGATGCGCGTCGAATGGAGGTTTATGCTGCATTATACGACCGCAGTTTAAAGGAGGTGAGAGCTACTCAGGCCGACGTAGTGGATGGTGAGACATACTTGCCTTACCTTGAAAGTCGCCCTGTATATTTCTTTGGAAATGGTTCAGACAAATGTCGCGACGTGTTGAGTCATCCCAATGCTCGCTTCATCAGCGACATCCATCCTTTGGCAAAATGGATGATGCCCTTGGCTGAACGCAACATGATGAATGAGGAGTTTGAAGATGTGGCATATTTCGTGCCTTTCTATCTCAAGGATTTTGTTGCCAAGCAACCAAAGAAACTTATTTGAACAATTTTTGGAAGTTAAGGAAGAAGTTTCTTTGAACTCCAATATAATATAAAACAGAAACTTGAATAATATATGGACATAGAAGGATTAGATTATAATACCCAACGAGAGGGACTCGTAATGCCGGAGTATGGCCGTGAGATTCAGAATATGGTTGACTATGCCATTACGATTCCTGACAGGTCAGAACGTTTGAAGTGTGCCAAAACCATTGTAAAGATGATGAGTACCAAAAATACCCAGAATCTTGAAGAGCAAGAATATGAAAAAACTCTTTGGGATCATCTTTACCTGATAGGACGCAAAAAACTCGACATAGACTGGCCCTTCGACGTAAGTGACGCTGAGAAGATGTTAGAGCGACCAGAGCCAATGCCTATCCCGGGCAAAACCCACACTATACGCTTCCGCCATTATGGTCATTTGGTAGAAGAATTGTTAGAGAAACTCAAGACCATGGAACCGGGAGTGGAACGTGACCAGTTGGTAAGCAAGACCGCAAATCAGATGAAGCGCGACCTTGCCCTTTGGGGTCATGGGTCTATTGCCGATGAGAAGGTGGCCGACGACATGGCACGTCTTACCGATGGTGTAATACAGTTGGATCTGAACATGTTCCGTTTCGAGAAGGTACGTGTCGACAATTCAAACGGTACGTCTTCAAAGAAGAAAAAGAAGAAATAAGATACTCAATTCGCATACCTTTTTTATATATTAATATGGCAGCATTTATTATAGAAGGTGGACATCCTCTCAGCGGCACCATTACACCTCAGGGAGCCAAAAACGAAGCTCTTGAGGTTATTTGTGCCTCATTGCTTACTTCCGACGAGGTTGTGATAGAAAATATTCCCGATATTAGAGATGTCAATAATCTTATACTTTTGCTGAAAGATATGGGAGTGAAAGTCACTCGTTTAGAGAAAAACAAGTATTCGTTTTTGGCAGACGAGTTGGATCTCGGATATCTTCAGAGCGACGAGTTTGTAAAGAAGTGCTCGTCGCTACGAGGCAGCGTACTAATGTTCGGTCCGCTTCTCGCCCGTTTTCATAAGGCTGTCATAGCTAAACCCGGTGGCGACAAGATAGGTCGTCGCCGCCTCGACACTCATTTTCTAGGTTTCAAATATTTAGGAGCCAAATTCCGCCATGTTGACGACAGAAACGTCTTTGAGATAGGAGCCGAACGCCTTAAGGGTTGTTATATGCTGCTTGATGAAGCATCTGTAACAGGAACAGCCAATATCGTTATGGCCGCAGTAATGGCAGAAGGCACCACCACGATATACAATGCGGCATGCGAACCATATATCCAGCAGTTGTGTAAGATGCTGAATTCCATGGGCGCACGAATAAGCGGCATAGCCAGCAATCTTCTCGTAATAGAAGGAGTGAAATCGCTGCATGGCACCGTGCACACCATACTTCCAGATATGATAGAGGTGGGGTCGTTCATAGGAATGGCAGCTATGGTTGGCGATGGCATACGCATCAAGGATGTGTCGTTGCAGAATCTTGGAATCATTCCCGATGCTTTTCGCCGTTTAGGTGTTAGGGTAGATGTGGAAGGCGACGACTTGGTCATTCCTCACCAGAGACATTATGTGATAGACTCGTTTATTGATGGTACGATCATGACATTGTCAGATGCCCCATGGCCAGGGCTTACCCCAGACCTTTTGTCTGTTCTGATAGTAGTGGCCACCCAGGCCCGTGGCAGTGTATTGTTCCATCAAAAGATGTTTGAGAGCCGTCTATTCTTTGTAGACAAGCTGATTGATATGGGAGCTCAGATAATTCTTTGCGACCCTCATCGTGCCGTTGTGGTAGGTCACGACCACCAAGTTACCCTAAGAGGCGGCAGAATGGCAAGTCCCGATATCAGGGCAGGTATAGCACTTCTGATAGCAGCCATGAGTGCCAATGGCAAAAGTCGCATTGACAACATTGAGCAAATCGACCGTGGTTATGAGAATATCGAATCTCGCCTAAATGCTCTCGGGGCAAAGATAGAGAGGGTAAACTAAGGTTTATGATAAGACAAGAAGAAGTATTCAAAATAGGAAAGATTGGCAAGCCTCACGGAGTGAAGGGCGAGGTGGCCTTTCGGTTTAGTGACGATGTCTTTGACCGTGTCGACGCAGACTATCTGATACTGGAAGTTGATGGGATACTGGTACCGTTTTTCCTTGAAGAGTATCGTTTCCGAAGTGACGAGGTCGCATTGGTGAAGTTTTCAGGTGTCGACACAGTTGAACGTGCATCAGAACTGACAGGTTGTGACGTATGGTTTCCACGAAGTCTTGCCTCTGTTGATGATGAAGAGTTGACTTGGAGTCAAATAGTGGGCTATGAGCTGCGTGATGTCAACAACCATGGTAATGAGCATATTGTAGGAAGCATAGTAGATGTTGACGAGTCGACGGAGAATGTGCTTTTGACCCTTGATAATGGTATGTTAGTGCCTGCGGCCTACGAACTGATAGTAGACATAGACCATTCGAGGCAATGTCTGTTGATGAACTTGCCTGATGGATTGTTGAATTTATAGACCATTCAAAAAAGAAAATAATGACAGACGGAAGAAAACAGATAGCCATTTTGGGGTCTACAGGCTCCATTGGCACTCAAGCCCTTGAGGTTATCGAGGAACATAGTGACTTGTATGAGGTATATTGCCTCACTGCCAACAACAAGGTGGAGGAACTGGCCGCTCAGGCATTGAAGTTTAAACCTGCCGCAGTGGTAATAGCCAATGAGGCACATTACGACCGGCTAAGGCAAATGCTGGCTACAGAACCTGATATCAAGGTATATGCAGGCGCTCAGGCTATCGACGAGATTGTAGAGTCAGGACCCATCGACATGGTTCTCACTGCCATGGTCGGGTTTGCTGGTCTTTCTCCTACCATTCATGCCATAAAGGCAGGTAAGACCATTTGTCTTGCCAACAAGGAGACACTCGTTGTGGCAGGAGCCTTGATATGTCAGTTGGCACATCAGTATCATACCCCCATTATACCTGTAGATAGTGAGCATTCAGCCATATTCCAATGCTTGACAGGCGAAACTGGCAACGACATAGAGAAGATATTGTTGACTGCCAGTGGCGGCCCCTTCCGCACATTCGACATCACCCGTCTTTCTCAGGTAACAAAGGCAGATGCCCTTCGCCATCCCACATGGAATATGGGTGCAAAAATCACCATCGACTCCGCCACAATGATTAATAAGGGCTTTGAGGTTATCGAGGCAAAATGGCTTTTCGGTGTTGAGGCCGATAATATTGAGGTATTGGTTCATCCGCAGTCTATTGTGCATAGTGCGGTGCAGTTTGCCGACGGAGCGGTGAAAGCTCAGTTAGGCGTGCCCGATATGCGTCTGCCCATCCAATATGCTTTTTCATATCCCGATCGTCTGACGCTTTCTTCCAGTCGTCTTGACCTTTTCGCCCATCCTTTAGAGTTTTTCCGTCCCGACCTGGAGAAGTTCCGTTGTTTGGCGTTGTCGTTTGAGGCAATAAAGAAGGGAGGCAATATGCCTTGTATACTAAATGCAGCCAATGAAGTGGTAAACCGTGCATTCCTCGACGACCGTTGTGGCTTCCTTCAGATAGCAGATACTATTGAGCGCACTATGAATAAGGTTGCGTTCGACCCGAGTCCAGATTACGACATATATATATCCACCGACCGTGAGGCGCGTCGTGTTGCAGCAGAGATACTTTGTTTATGATTATTAATATATTTATTTTTCAACAGTGGAAATATTTCTTATAAGAGCGTTACAGTTTGTGTTGGCCATCTCGATACTAATATTAATTCACGAGGGAGGCCATTTCATGTTTGCCAAGATGTTTGGCATACGAGTAGAGAAATTCTTTATCTTTTTTGACCCATGGTTCCATCTCTTTCAGTTCAAACCGAAGAAGAGCGACACTACATATGGTGTCGGATGGCTGCCCCTTGGCGGCTATTGCAAGATTGCGGGAATGATTGACGAAAGCTTCGACACCGAACAGATGAAGCAACCTGCACAGCCATGGGAGTTCCGTACCAAGCCCGCTTGGCAACGGCTTTTGGTCATGATAGGAGGAGTGCTTTTCAACTTCCTTCTCGCCCTGTTCATCTATGCCATGATCCTCTTCACATGGGGCGACATCTATATTCCCGTGAAGGACATGACCCACGGCATGCGCTTCAACACTGAGGCAAAGCAGCTCGGATTCAAGGACGGCGATATTCTTGTGGGCACCGACAACGGCGCGTTCAAGGACTTTAGCGCTGACCTCTACCGTCAGCTCTCCGAGGCTACCTATGCCGACATCGTTCGCGACGGCAAGCCCATGCGCATCCAGCTCCCGGGCGACATCAATCTCCTCGGAATGTTGAAGAACGACCCGCCTTTTGTGCGTCCGCTCATTCCTTGCAAGGTCGATTCCGTACTCCCCGCATCGCCAGCTTCTAAGGCAGGCATGACAAAGGGTGACCGCATCGTGGCATTTAACGGCAACGTCATCGGCTCGTTCAACGAGTTTACAGAGCAGATAGGACGTCTCAGCGACGTGATTGCCCTGGCGAAGTCACCTGCCGACAGCATGAAGGTACGCAAGGCGACCATTGTCGTCGAGCGTGAAACGACACTGTCTCGCGATACTCTTTCCATTGTACTTACTCCGGAGTTGACGGCAGGTTTCATGACCCCTTCGCTTGGCATGCTCTACAAACCAGTGACCGTCGAATACGGTTTCTTCGAAAGTCTTCCTGCAGGAGTGTCATACGGAATAGGAGTGTTGACCGGCTATGTCGACGACATGAAATACGTCTTCTCTGCAGAAGGGGCAAAGTCTCTTGGAGGCTTCGGTACCATAGGCAACCTGTTCCCCGCCGAGTGGGACTGGTACGTGTTCTGGAAGATGACCGCCTTCATCAGCATCATGCTTGCTTTCATGAATCTCCTTCCTATCCCAGCTCTTGACGGAGGCCACGTGTTGTTCCTCATCTATGAGATTATTACACGTCGCAAGCCAAGTGAGACGTTCATGATACGGGCCGAATACGTAGGCTTCGCCATCCTAATCGTCCTCATGCTTGTGGCTAATCTCAACGACGTCCTGCGTTGGTTAGGCTATATGTAAATTTATTATTCCGATTATGAAACCAACACGGCAGACCATTGAAACATCTCCAGCCCGTAAGGCCTTCATGCAACTCCATCTAAGCGTGTTGCTTGCAGGCTTTACAGGCCTTTTCGGTAAACTGATAACGCTTAACGAGGTAGATATCGTTTGGTATCGTATGTTTTTCACATCAATGATACTTGTTGTCTTCACCGGTCTGCCACGTGTCGGGTGGAAGAAGTTTCTGCAGATAGCAGGTTGTGGAGCTCTCTTGGGTCTTCACTGGATGCTGTTTTATTGTTCCATCAAGGCAAGCAACGTTTCCATTGGTGTTGTCTGCTTTGCTCTGGTAGGCTTTTTCACAGCACTTTTTGAACCTGTGATATTTCGTCGTAAGGTTTCTTGGGCCGAGCTTCTTCTTTCGCTTATCACCGTAGCAGGTCTTCTCTTTATCTTTTCCTTCGATGCCCGTTATCGTTATGGCATTACCATTGGAGTTGTTTCTTCGGCGGTGTGTGCCCTCTATGCCATTTTTAACAAGAAGGTAAGCGTAGGCGTTCGTTCCCGCACCATGCTGATGTATCAAATGAGTGGAGGCATAGTTGTCGTGAGCCTTATCATCCCTTTTTATCTAATGATATTTCCTGCCGGACAGGACGTGATGGTCGTTCCTACAGGTTCCAATCTCTGGTGGATGCTATGCCATGCGTTGTTCTGTACCATAGGCATGTATCTCCTTCAGATACAGGCATTGAAGCAGTTGTCAGCCTTTACTGTAAATCTCACATATAATCTTGAGCCTTGCTATACAATAATCCTTGCATTCCTGTTTTTCGGTGAGGCGCGTGAACTGAATCTCTCTTTTTATATAGGCATAGCCTTGGTTGTTGTTAGCGTCTTATTACAAACTTGGAGAGGAAGAAGATGACCCACATATTAGACAATGAATCATATTTGCCCCTTTTTCATTATTCTTCAACATTAATAGTGATAATCACCTCACTTTATTGTTGTATCGTACGTAATTTCCACTTGTGTCGTCCGTTTGACAAACAAGCCGACTATTTTTATCCGTCACGCAAGATAATCTGCTGGTACTTTTTGGTAATACTCTTCCTCGTGCCATATCTTTTCCATCTTGAAAGTCTCGACACTTGGCTTTTCTTCCGTTGCTTCTATATTCTCTATTTGCCCTCTTTTGGTTCGGTTGTATTGCGCAATTATTTTTTCATCAATGTGCGCCTTCGCATCATCCATTATACCTTATCGATAGGTCTACCCGTATTGTTGCTTTCCCCGCTTTGGATCATTGGTTGTGACGGAGGAGATGTTTTGCGGCCTTATTATGACATTGTTTCCTGTGTTGCGCTCATTCTCTCCATTGCAGTACTTGTCGACCTCGTTCTTGTAACTACCAAGCTGATGCACATCATTCAAGACTATATGTATGGTGAATATTCCAATGAGGAAGACTTCCCTGTCCGTTTTGCTAAATCCGTAGTCTTTATTCCATTGACCCTTTGGTTAGTGTCTGTTTTTGTGTTTTTGACAGATAGTCGTACAGTATACGCTTACTTCTCGTTATTCCTGTCTTTTGTAGGGATTACACTTCTCGTTTTCATCCTTCATCCCCATCGTTCTGCATGTACAAGCATCGAAAAAGACATGCAAAAGTCAGTAAGTAGTGATATCGCAATTGAAGAAATAGGATTATTTCCTTTGGAAAATGTTGAGATAACAGAAGAGTTGGCCAATCAGATAGAACAGCAGATACGTAGCGTGGTTGAAGGCCGACAATTGTACTTGGACCCTCGTTTCAAGCGCGATGACCTTGCAAAGATAGTAGGCACCAACCGTACTTATCTGTCAATAGTCTTTCGTCAGCGCTTCAATTCCTTCTACAACTACATTAATACCCTTCGTATAGAATATTCCATTCGCTTCCAGCAAGACCATCCCGAATGCAGTCGCCTTGAGATTGCCCATGCCAGTGGATTTGGTTCGTTGAGAAGTTATTTTCGTGTAAAAATGCTTTATGATGCCGGAAAACTGTAGTTTTTGTTTCTTACAAGTGTATAAAATGTATCATAAATTCATTTTTTGTCTAATTGTCACTCATTATTGTCTAATTGTCACTTGTCTTTGAAATATTATGTTTAATTTTGCATCGCAAGACAATTATTGTGTATAGCAACGACAATAATGGCCAAAACATAACTATGCTGAAATTTGGAGATTTAGGATTGGAGAGTAGGGATATACCCACCCTCCAATCATATCTCGCTCCTCTCCACCTCTTTTTTTTACATTGCAAATGCGTTGAATCCGCCGTCGACTACAGCAACTGTACCAGTCACAAACTTTGCAGCGTCAGACATGAGGTAGTGGATGGTGCCGCAGAGCTCCTCAGGTTCACCCATGCGTCCGAAAGGAGTCTGGCGTATCACGTCTTGACCACGTTGGGTAAACGAGCCGTCAGGGTTGGTGAGAAGAGAGCGATTCTGTTCGGTGATGAAGAAACCTGGTGCTATAGCGTTCACGCGAATGCCTTCACCAAATTTTTTAGCACACTCAGTTGCCATAAATGCCGTGAAGTTGCTTATGCCGGCTTTTGCAGCAGCATAACCGCATACTCGGGTCATCGGGCGGAAAGCCGCCATCGACGAGAAATTGATGATAGATCCCTTTCCTTGTTTAACCATCGGCTTGAGGAATACCTGTGTGGGTATCACGGTGCCTGTGAGGTTGAGGTTGAGAACAGTTTGGAATTGCGATGCCTCAAGGTCGAAGAAATTCTGGTCGGGAGCTATGGTCGCCCCCTTCATGTTGCCTCCAGCCGCATTGAGCAGAGTGTCAATTCTTCCATATTTCTCAACTATGTAGTCGCAGTTTTTCTGTACTACCTCCTGGTTCATCACGTCAGTCTTAAGGAATTCGCATTGTCCGCCAGCAGCCTCGATGTCAGCCACGACCTGCAGTCCTACCTCTTCCTTGCGTCCGAGAATGATTACTTTTGCACCATTTAGTGCCAGATACTTAGCTATTGCACGTCCGAGAACGCCGGTACCGCCAGTGATAACGGTTACATTGTCTTTAATATCAAATAAGTTTTTCATATTTTATATTCAATCAAAAAATCCAGGTTGTTTGTATTCTATTCCTAATTCACGGTCTACGGTAGCAAGTATGCCTTGAACCTGTCCGAGGGCAAACATTCGTCCGAGGAACGAATATCCGGCATTGTATCCCCTGTTGTCGTCGCCAAGCATGGTCATGCCATGGTCTACGCGCATTGGAAGGTTTGGATTTTCTTTTTCGAAGATGCGTGCCAGTTCGATGATGTCAGCACGACCGCCAAGGTGAGACGCCTCTGTGAAGTCTCCGTTGGGGAATATGTGGCATGAGCGAAGATGTACAAAATGCGTGCGGCTTGCATACTTGCGTGCCAGTTCGACCACCTCGTTTTGTATTCCGGCTGACAATGAACCGGCGCAGAATGTGAGTCCGTTATGAGGATTGTCCACTGCATTGAGAAACCATTCTATGTCCTCGTCAGAGTTTACGATGCGTGGCAGACCGAGCACAGGGATTGGAGGGTCGTCTGGGTGTACACATATGTTGATGCCAGTCTCCTCGCATACTGGCATGATGGCCTCGAGGAAATACTTCATGTTTTCGCGTAGTTTGTCCTTGTCGATGTCCTTGTAGAGGTCGAGGAACTGTCTGAACAGCTCTATTGGGTGCTCGTCGTCCTCATGGAAGTTTCCGCTCACGAAGCCTTGCGTCTTTATCACTATGTTTTCCACCAGTTTGTGGTCCTTTTCCGGTGTCATCTCCTTAGCCAGCTCATCAGCTTCTGCCAGTACGTTTCTTCCAGGGAAACGGTTGAAGGCAGCCCACTCTTCCCTTGCCCCTTCACGCTTTAGAATATAGATGTCGAAATAGGCAAATTCGGCATAAGAGAAATAGAGGTTTGACGAGCCGTTGGGATTTTCGTGCAAGAGGTCTGTTCGTGCCCAGTCGAGCACAGGCATGAAATTGTAGCAAATGCACTTCACCCCTTCAGCTGCAAGGTTTCTCATTGAAGTCTTATAAACCTCAATTTGTTGGTCACGGTCAGGTCCGCCATACTTTATGGTTTCCACCACAGGCAAGCTTTCCACAACCGACCATCTCATTCCGTAAGATTCAATGTACTCACGAAGGTCGCGTATTTTTTCGCGAGTCCATACTTCGCCGAGCGGTACGTCGTGTAATGCTGTTACGATTCCCTCGACGCCGATTTGTTTCAGCATGGCAAGAGTTATTTTGTCGTTCTTGCCAAACCATCTCCAAGTTCTTTCCATAATTTTTTATTTTGGTTCACATTTTTTGGTTGCAAAGATAATGTTTTTTTTGGGTTCCCCAAAGAAAAAAGACATAAACCACCGCGAAAACACAAATAAATCAGCCTCCGTAGTGGTAAAAGCACTTTTCTTAGAACACCACTATCATATTTCCCTTATATTCCACATTTATTATATTCATCATGTTCAGCCCTTCTACTACGCCATTTATGCCATCGGAACGGTTTGCCACGAAATGCACCTTCGTGTCGAGCTGTTCCTGGTGCTGGAATTCCACGTTGCAGTTGAACTCCTTGGCAATGTCGAGCAGGGCGTCTTTCAGTGTCACGTTGTCGAAATAAATGTATCCGTCGCGCCACGATGTGTATGGTGTCATGTCAACCTCCTTCACAGTCAGCTTTCCCTCGGTTGAGAACCCGAGCTGCTGTCCCGGTTTTATAATTCGCCTCTCGTTTCCGACAGCCACCCTCACGCTTCCCGAAACCAACGATACGTTGTCGTCGGGTGTGCCTTCAGCCACGATGTTGAACTCCGTGCCGAGCACCGTTGTCTGCAAAGTTGCAGTGCGCACAACGAAAGGCTTTTCAGGATTCTTTGTCACAACAAAATAAGCCTCTCCCTTCAGTTCCACCAATCGTAGCGAATCGCTGAACCTTGACGGGAACTTAAGGCTGCTGCCTGCATGCATATACACTTTCGACCCGTCGGGCAGGGCTATTGTAAGTTTTTCGCCCTGAGGCACATCAACAACCACACGCTCAGTTTCCTCAGGCAATACTTTCGCCACAAGCAGTTCTTCATTGTTGCTGGGTATAGCTTGCAGTTTCTTTCCCTTCTCTGTCCTCACCATTATGTTTGCCTTGGGCTTTGCGATGTTGAACACTATTGGTTGCTGCTCTTTCATCAGGGTTTCGTCGTCGGCAGTACCTTTCCAGAGCGCGAGAGTCAATATCAGGGCAAGACATGCAGCAGCGGCCATGGTGATGCGCCACAGCCTTGCCTTTGCCTTCTTCGCCTTCTGCTTCCTGTAGAACTGTTGCAGTCGCTGTTCCACGTCGTCGTTTCTGCCCTTCATATCAGCAGCCTGTGCGAGTGCCATAAGGTCTTTCAGATTCTCTATCGTGTCAATGTCTTTTATTTCGTTGTCCATAATAAGCTTGCATTTATATATACTATACAATTAATATGGTGTAAAGGCTACGTTTTTAGCATTTTTTGTCTAAAATCGGCAAGCATTTTCAGTGCTTTACCTATGTGTTTCTTTATCATACTGATGCTGACACCCATTTCCTCCGCCACTTCCTTATATTGTTTTCCGTCGATGTAGCATCTCACGAGAATAGTCCTTGTAGGTTCTTTCAGCGTATCCACCACTTTCATCGCCGCACTCAGTCGTTCCTCGTGTTCGCGCAGTGTGTCGTCGGTCACCGCTTCAGATGCCATGTGTTTGTAGTGGTCGATATATTGCCTGTGGTATTGCTGCTTCCGGAGCACGTTTATGGCGAGGTGGTTCACAGAACTGTAGAGATAGTTCTTCGCTGATGCGGGGTCGATTTTCCCAAGGTTTTTCCACACGCCCTCAAACGCCATCCCTACGATGTCGTGACACTCATCCTCGTTGGCAATCATTGTCCTGACGTAGCTGACGAGTTGTGGGTAAAGGCTTCTGAACGTGTGTTCAAACTCTTCTCTGTTCATCTAATTCAGTCTATTTGAGGTGCAAAATTACGCAATTATTACGAAAAAACAACCAAAATCTAATAATTTCTTCATTTTCCGTAGCCTTTTGTTATGGTTGATTGTAGAAAATAATAGAAAGAAACAACAAAACATAAGAAATATGAAAAGACATTTATCACTTCTGCTCTTGACATTCGTCGTGTGCCTTGGAGCAACGGCTCAGGTAAAGAAGACCAATCTGAAAGTGCTTTACGTTGGCGGACACTCCGACATCGAAACCTTTGGCGTAGCTGCTTACGACACCGCGGCAAACGAAAGAAGCATTGTCGAGCGTACCGCAGCATGGGAAAAATACCTCAACGAGTATTTCACCACAGTAAAAACAGTGAAGGGAAATGATTACAACTATAAGATGTCGTACGACTACGACGTCACCATCATCGACGGAACTCCAAAGCCTATTGAACCCCGTCGTAACATCACCATCAACGGCAATTTTACGAAAAACATCGATGCCCGCTACTTCCCCGACGATTTCGACCGTCCTGTCATCACCATTGCCGAAACAGGCGAGACGGTAGGCCGACGCATAGGAACAAAAAACGACTGGTACTGCCTCTGCCTCGATGCCCACGCCTACGGCATGAAGAAGGAGCACCCCATTTTCAAAGGTCCTTACAAGGTGAAGTTGACCATTACCGACCGCCCTACACCAGAGGGAGCGAAGGAGTATGCTCCGTTGATAGGGCAGACACTGCCTGAGACTACACCGATGTGGCGAGTGCAGAAGAAAGGTTACATGACAAACCGATACTACAAGGTGGGAATGGTGGTGCGTCCTTGGGGATATGAGGATTCACCGGAAGCCGAATGGATTTCGGGCGGCGAGAGCGCGAAAAGCTACGATGCCATGACCATAGGTCGCCACGCCAACTGGTTCCACTGGGGCTTTGCCGCCTCACCTGCCGACATGACCGACGAGGCGAAACCAGTGTTTGCTAATGCCGTGGTGTATATCAGCAAGTTTGCGGGCCAACATATCATCGCACGCAAGCTAAATGAAGGTATTTCAACCAGAACCCGCGCCACGGAAATGAAATATCGTGTAGGCAGGGATGTTTATAATGGCTTTGTGGATTCTATGGAGAAATACAATGCCCAAATGAAGAAAATGGCAGACTCCCTGAAGAACAAGGAGGCGGCAGGCGAGAAACTTACCGACCTTGACAGGCAATACCTCATGATGGCGGAACACCCGCAGCCAAATCCTACCTACGGGCAGTTCATACAGCAACAGGCAGGAGAATTGTTCGCACAGTTTGGCACCGACGTTGCCGCCTACGAGAAATATTTCAAAGAGAACACTCCTTATTTCTACGGTACCCTTGACGGTTACGACCTCATGCTCGACGAGGACGCAAAGAGCCTTGGCATAGCCAACAACGACAAGCGCTTCCTCGACCGTGCCATCAGTCTTTGGGAGAAAGGTGAGGACGTGGAAAAGGCCCGCCGACTGCTCCACCGCTACACCCTTCTGCGCTACGACAACCCGAAGGAATGGCGGGCATGGTACAAAAAATACGAGAAGCAACTCTTCTTCACCGAGAGCGGCGGATGGCTTTGGCTGGTTAACTCGCAAGACCCGACGACTCCCGGCAACGACTATTCGGTGTTGAAATACAACGAGGCTGACGTTGCCGCCATGACACAGGTGAAGGAAGCCACTTCCATCGACAATCCAGTGCAGCTTGCTGCTGCCATTGAGTCGGAAGGCGAAGAGAAAACCCTTGTCGTGAAGATGAAAATCCATCCCGGCTACCATATCTATGCCGTGGTTTCCGACAAAGACCCATATATTGAAAACACTTACGACATAAGCTTCGAGGGCAACGGAAAACTCAGTGGCGAACTGCAGAAGCCTGCCGGCCGACTGCTAAACTCCACAGGTACGGTTGTCTTTGAGGGCGAGCAAGTGTTCAGGCAGAAGTTCACAGCCAAGGACAACGGCACCGTCAGCTTCACCATCAATTTTCAGGCATGCGACAACCACTCCTGCCTGCAACCGATGTCGAAGACCGTGAAAACACAATATTAAAAACATAAAAACGAGATTTAAGTATGAGAGAGAAAAGAATCTTTGGAATGCTCATCGCGCTCCTCGTCTGCCTGACGACAATGGCACAGGGCATTTCCATGAAGTTCAAAAATGAAAGTTTGCCTTCAGTGTTTAAAAAACTTGAAAGGGCAACAAGTTACAAATTTGTGTTTGCCTATAGCGATGTAGATAGTTACACCGTTACGGGAGAGGTGACGGAATCTTCAATTTATGAAGTTATGTCTTACCTGCTTAAAGACAAACCTCTTGAATATTCCGTAAAGGGAAAAATAATCAACGTGAGCAAATCAAGCAGGAAAAGCTCTCAGGGTAAAAAAATTCGCGGTGTCGTATTGGACGCAGAAACAGGTGAGCCAATAATTGGCGCTACAGTGAGGGTTATTGGCGGCAATATGGGTGTTACAACCGACAACAACGGTCAATTCTTCCTCGATTGCAGCCCTAAAAACATTAAGATTAATGTTTCCTACGTTGGTATGGAATCACAGTCACTTGCAGCTTCAGAGTATATGAACATTAAGTTGAAAGGTTCTTTGAAGATACTTAACGATGTGGTTGTAGTAGGCTACGGTACGACAAAACGAAAGGATCTTACAGGTAGCGTTGCGGTGGTCAAGCCTGAAGAACTGATTAACGCCCCGGCTGTTACCATTGACGATGCCCTTGCTGGAAAGGCAGCCGGTGTTCAAGTAACAAAAGCCGATGGTAGCCCAGGTGGTGCAGTAAGGATAAGAGTTCGTGGAGGTTCTTCCTTGACGGGTGGTGTTGATCCTTTGTATATCATCGACGGTATTCCAACCCAGATAGAGAACAACTATATCTCAAGTACCGATATAAATGACCCTAACGAATGGGCAAACTATGGAGAACAGGACATGGGTGCGGTATCAGGTTCGTTTATGCGAGGACTTAATAGTCTTGCAGGTCTTAACATTAACGACATCGAGACAATCACCATCATGAAAGATGCCTCAGCAACTGCTATCTATGGTTCGAAGGCTGCCAACGGTGTGGTTATTATAACGACCAAACGCGGAAGACACGACCAAAAACCTGTGTTCAGTTTCAACTATTCGCTTGGTATTTCCTCACCTGTGAAGGAAAAGGTGCTCAACGGCGAGCAATATCTCTCGGCTCTTGAGTCATCAATAAAAACAGCCAATGCCAACCTACAGAAAAATATAGACTTGGGAGACTTGAGCCTAGCCTCAGCAGGCCGAAAGATTACATCCAACAACGAACTTCTTGAAAAAGTAAAGTCTGTTGGCAATGCCAATACTGATTGGCTTGATGAAGTCCTCAGAACAGGAACAACCCACAACATCGACTTCGCCGTATCAGGTGGCAGCCAGTCGTCAAGATACTACACTTCTTTTTCCTATAACCAGCAGACAGGAACGCTTATCGGTTCCGATTTTCGCCGATTGACTGGAAATATCAGTATGGATAATGACATCTCAAGCAAGTTCCGCACTTTTGTAAAGCTGAATCTTAGCTATTCAAAGAACAATATGTCTTCAGGAATATATTACCAAGCCCTTTCAGCTCCTCCAATCCTTCCGATTTATAATGCCGATGGATCTTATGCTGACTATTCTGCCATAGGTGGAGTGGGTTCTGCATATATGGGTTTCCAGAACCCTGTTGCAGTGTCTTCAAGCACCAATCTCGCCAAAACATATGGTTTCAAAGGCTCAATTGCCGGTGAGTACGACATTCTGAAAGAGCTGAAGTTCAAGACTACAATATCTGTAAATTATAATAACTATAATCAGCTCAACTACATACCAAGCTATGTGTTGACTTCCAGTTATTATGGAGCTGAAGACAATGGCGGTGGTATGGGCACACAAGCGCAGAGCACCTCAACGAACGTCTTTTGGGAAAACACACTTACCTACAATAAGCAGTTTAGCGATTTTCACTCACTAAATGCCGTAATAGGTCATTCATGGGAACAGGACAAGAACGACTATTTCTCAGCAACAGGAAAAGGCTATCCAGATGACAATTTCCTCAATAACCTTAGTTCTGCATCAATAGCAGCTTCTGTCTCCGGCTCAAATCCTCTGTCGAAATCGTCGTTGCTCTCCTTCTACGGCAGGTTCAACTATACTATTCTTGATCGCTATCTCTTTACCTTTACAGGACGTAGCGATACATCCTCAAAATTTGCAAAGGCGCATCGCACTGGTTTCTTCCCTTCTGGTGCGTTTGCCTGGAGATTGTCGGAAGAAAAATGGCTACGCGACGTTAAGTGGATTGACGAGATAAAACTTCGTGCCAGCATAGGAAAGACAGGAACGCAGAACATCTCCGACTGGATGTTCCTCACGCTTTACTCACCAGACGCTTACGGGAATAACAGTGCGTTATATCCTTCCCAACTTGGCAATGACGACATCCGTTGGGAAAGTACCACACAGAAGGATTTAGGTCTTGATTACTCTTTCTTCAACGGAAGACTTAGCGGAACAATTGCCTACTATCATAAGAATACCGATGGTGCTTTGCTTGCTATCACTCCAGCTCCAAGTAGTGGTTTCTCGTCCGTGATTTCAAACATCGCCAATGTACGCAACACTGGTTTTGAATTTGAAATAAATGCCGATTTCATCAGAAACAAGACTTGGAAATGGAGTGGAGCCTTGAATATCTCACACAACGAGTCGAAAGTACTGAAGATTCTCGATGAGCAGTTCTCTTCAGCTACCGATCGAAAAGCATTAAATCTTGGAACAAGCCTGATTCGCGAGGGTGAGTCGCTTGGTCTTCTATGTGGTCGTGTTGTCGAAGGATTAATCCAAAATGAGACAGAACTGGCTGAATATAAGAGCAAGTTCGCATATTGGAAATATTTCCAGCAAGACCTTGGCATAGGTTCTGTGAAATTTGCCTTGGATGAAACAGGTTACTATTATGAGGACGTGATAGGCAATTGTACTCCTGATTTCTATGGTGGCTATACCAATACGCTCAGTTATAAGAACTGGTCGCTATTGGCTTGTTTCACATTCTCCGTAGGAAACGACTTGATTTACCAGAAAGACGTTAACGATATGTGTTTCAGCTCTCTAAGCAACCGCGGAGTTAGGGTTCTTGAGGCAAGCAGTGTCGACAATTTCACAGGTAAACCATTAAGTACCTACAGTTCAACAATGTTCCTCACCAACCTTAACGTCTATGACGCGTCGTACTTGAAGCTTCAGACATTGTCGTTGGCATACACATTCAACCGCTCGCAGCTTAAGCCTCTTGGACTCAATAACCTGCAACTTTATGCAACGGCAAGTAACCTGTTCACCATCACGGGCTATCCCGGTCCTGACCCTGCTGTATCAGACAATCCATACACCATTAGCGGCGGTGGACGTGATATCTCGTCCTATCCAACTGTAAAGAGTTTCACCTTTGGAGTTCGCCTCGGATTCTAACATTAACATAATAATTTTTATAAAGATGAAAGAAACAATTAAAAACATATTGGCGGGAAGCCTTGCGGTTGTGCTTTGCTCTACTGCCGTTTCCTGTAGCGATGAACTGAACGCATTGCCATCACAGTCGAAGGTGGATGGAAACCTTGTCGTTGACCAAAAGAGTGCCATTGCCGCATTAAATGGTATTTACTACACATACGCTATGTGTAAAACAGACTATTATGGCGTGAAATCTACAGGGTGTAGCGAGTTTTACGAGACCCTTCCAGCCGACTTGGCAGGAATGGCTATCTATTATCAAGGTGCTTATATGTTTGAAAATCATGATGCAGCTTCATTGGAGAGATACGGATCATATTATTGGAACAGCTTTTACAGCACCGTAAACGCTTCAAATGCAGTTATCGAACAGGTTGGCAATGCAAGCGACAGCTATTTTCAAGGCAATAGGAAAAAGGAAATTCTCGGTGAGGCATGTTGTATGAGGGCTTTGGCCTATTACAACATATTAAGATATATGTGTTATTCTTGGGATATAAGCAGCCCATACGGCGCTGTGCTGCGTCTTGAGAAAAGCACAGCTTCAAATCTTAACGTTAAGCGAAGCAGCGTGAAGGATACTTATGACCAAATCATTTCCGACCTCGACTTCGCCATAGCTAATGCTCCTGCTATTAACGACAATCATTATGCCTCACAGTGGTTTGCCAAGGGACTGAAAGCAAGAGTGTTGATGATGCGTGGACAATCCGGCGACTTCAACGAGGCAGCTAATCTCTGTACGGACATCATTACGAATAGTCCCTATCAGCTTGAGGACAACTATGAGGACATATTCCACCAGAAAGGACTGTTGAGTAAAGAGGTGATTTTCGGTATTATGCCCAAAGAGAACCAGTGTGATGTCTATGAGGCTTATTACTATCGTGGCTCAGCACAGTATTTCCCAACCGAAAATATGCTTGCACTCTATGAGGGCGATCCAAGAAAAGACAGGATGTTCAGTGGAAAGGAAACACAAATGATAGGTTATAATCCTGATGGAACATATTACATCTACACTGCAATAATGTATGCCATCTGCAAACATCTCAACCCTGATATTATGGCTTTTAACGACATAGAAGAAACACAGTATCAGATGCGACTTTCTGAAATATATCTCATTAAGGCAGAGGCTCTTGCACGAACAGGAAAAATTGCCGAGGCAGGACAATTGCTAAAGACTATTTTGTCAAAGTCCGGAATACAGAATTACGATGCTGTTGATTCTGCCACTACCTCTGAGGCTATGCTTGAGCAGATATTCCGTGAAGATGTCAGAAATCTCTCGTATGAGTGTGGTCTTGAGCACGACATCATGCTACGATTCCCTGAAAGTATAACACTGAAGTTTAATCCTGTATATAAGGAACGTCAATACAACGTGTTTGCAATACCAAAAGACGAATTCAAGTATAACAGCGCATTAACAGATAGTGACCAAAATCCAGGTTATAGTGCAAATTAAACAATAAATCAATATTATGAAACCAAGAATTTTGACGATGCTCATTGCATCAGCCGTTGCCCTCACCATAGGCGCACAGGGCAACTATACCGTTAGCGGAAAGATTGAAAACGCTGAGGGTAAGAAGGCTTATCTTATTGCTGGAAACAGGGGCACGACGATTAATGACAGTATCACGGTGACCAACGGACAGTTTACGTTCAAGGGAACACTTGACCGCCCCTTCGTGGCTGCACGCCTAATTGTTGGACCGTTGACTTATGACAACAAGTGCATGTGGGAAATGGCTCTTGAGCCAACAGCCCTCAACGTCGTTGCCGACTGCAACAATCCGGAGGCTTGCTCCATTTCAGGAGGAAAGCTACAGGAAGAACTGGACGCAATCAATAGCGAGATGGAGGTGTTCCTAAAGCCATTGCGCAAACTGAACGAAGAGGTTCGCCAAACTGCCAATCGCGACTCTCTTATAAACCTTATGGATCCCTACCAAAAGCAATATGCTGAATACTGTAGCAATTTCTATCGTAAGCACACCGACTCCTATTTCGCCACAAGGTTTCTCTATATGGACATGAGCCGAATGCCGTACGACGACCTCAAGGCGGCATGGGGTGCTCTCGACCCGCAGGTGCAGAAATATGGCGACTCCGCCGACGACATAAGAAAAGAACTTGAAGTACTGGCTAAGGTACGCCCCGGCAGTCCGGCTCCCGATTTCACCGCCACCGACATCAATGGCAAACCGTTCACTCTCTCTTCGCTTCGTGGGAAGGTGGTGATACTCGATTTTTGGGCAAGCTGGTGCGGACCTTGCCGAAAGAGCAACCCGCATATGCGTGAGCTTTACGACAAATACCATAGTCGTGGTCTCGACCTCGTTTATGTGTCCGACGACGACAGCAAGCCTGAGGCATGGCACAAGGCTGTGGAGCAGGACAAACTCGTGGGCGAGGGCTACCACCACGTGCTCCGTGGCTTTAAGTGGGACCGCTCAAAAGGTATGGAGGGCATGGACCACACTAACGACATCTCCGACAAGTATGCCATCCACTACCTGCCCACGAAATATCTCATCGACAAGAAGGGAAACATCGTGTGCAAGATTGACGAGAACGAGGATGCCGTGCTTGACTCCCGCTTGGAGACACTGCTTAACGAGTAGATAACGGTGCTACCTACATCATAAGATAAACAAAAGGGTGCGACTACACTTTGTGTGGCCGCACCCTTTTTTTAAAAACATCTGTCACCATAGCGTAAGGCCAATAGGCTGATAACCAAATATTAACTATCCGCAAGCAAAGACGGATTACTTCAACCGTTCTATCTTACAAGTATGCTGTTTCGACTCCTTGTCGTAGTTTATCCCCACAAGCAATATCTCGCCAGTGTATTCGGCCAATTTCGCGGGATATTCCTTACGCTTTATCTGGTCGATGGCGGTATCGGAAGAGTGGTTGAACTTCAACTCGATGACAATGGCGGGCTTTGAGACATTGCGGCGAGGTATCATCACAAGGTCGGCATAGCCCTTGCCTGTGGCATACTCACGATGGATGACATACTCGTTCTTTGCCCAGATATATGCTACGGACAATACACAGGCAAGCGAGTTCTCGTCGTTGTAGGCGAGGATGCTCGTGTGTTCGTCATGGGCAAGGTCTATGGCTTGAGCCACGGCTTGCTCGTTGCCCGATATGGTAGCAGAGAGAAGGTTCTTGGAATTCTGTATCGTCTTTATCAAAGGCTCCCATGATGTGCCCTTGATGGCATTATTCATCTCGTCGGCCACCTCCTTGTTAGGGATATAACACTCCAGGTTGTCATGGTCGTATGCCAAATAGCCGAGATGTATCAATACAGTGAGAACATCATTCTTGCTCCTGACAATATGCATGTCATTCAAGAACTCTGTGGTGTCAACACCTACGTGCTCTCCAGCCAACATACGGATAACATCGTCCTTCAGACCTTCAAAATTCATCTGTATATAAGTAATGACAGAGTCGTAGGCTCCTGTTGTTGTCCAGTAGCTTCGATAACTGTTATCCTCTATTGCCCTCATTACAGAATACGGATTGTAGATATGGGATTCATCTCCTATGCGATAGCCGTCATACCAGCGTTCCATCTCTCTGATATCCATACTATATTGCCTGCACAGATTCTCAACCTCTGTATGTGTAAAACCAAGAGATGTGGCTATCCTGCCAGGATAAATCATCGAGTATTCGCGGAAATTGTTCAACGCCGACTCGGTATTGTATTTCTTTATTGGCAGTATGCCTGTCAGATATGCTCCGGCAAAGACGTCATTTGACCCCGAACCCTTGAAGAGGCGGCGAAGCAGGTCAACGTATGATGTCGTGATGTATTCATCAGTTCCCATCTCGCGCAGTATGGCATCCCACTCGTCTATAATCATCACAAAGCGGTCGCCTGTGCTCTCGTTTATGTTATAGAGGACGTCCATAAGGTCATCCCTCTCTTTTATTTTGGTATCAGGGAAAACTTCCACTATATCATCCATAATTTCATGCTGGATTAGACTCACTATTTCCCGTTCCCCACGGTATTTTGTTGTAAAGTCGGTCATGTCAATGCTAATGACAAGGTATTTGTTAAGACACTTCTCAAACGACTTGTGCTTTTCAGCTTCCAATCCACGGAACAGCTCCCGCGAGTCGCACGACTTGTCGTAATATGCGCATAACATCTTTGCCGCCATCGACTTGCCGAAACGTCGGCAACGGCTGACGCAGCTATAGCGGCGCTCGGTGTTGAGCGTCGAATTAATGAATGGTATCAGTGATGTCTTGTCAACATAATCACTGTTAACAATATCACGAAACGCATTATTACCTTTATTTATATATCTGCCCATATTCTACAAGTCATCACAGGAGAGATAAGCCTGCAACTGATTGCAAAGATACAATTCTTTTGCAGAATATCCAAACATTATACGCTCATATTTGCATAAGTGCAACTTTTTTAACAGATTTACTTTGCACTTTTTAACTAAACTCCATCATCGTCTCTTGCATAGTCTGCAACATAGTCTGTAGATTTCCGTTGTTTCGGCAAACCTTGGCGAAGGCGGTGTTGAGGTCGGTGTCGTCGTCCATTGTCACCGGTGCAGGGTGTAGCAGAGTCTGCATGGAGTCGAGCAGCAGTCTGAATATGTATATCTGGTTTGTGCCCGAAGGCGTCATCGTCTTTGCCGCCTTTCGTCCGGCGAAGAAAGCCCTTACCACCACTTGTGTCAGTGCCTTCACCTCCCGCACCTTGTCTTCTGTGCAGTCGTTAAGATACCCGTCTGGAAAACCGGCATAGAAGTCGTCGAGCGACATTACCTTGCCTCCGAGCAGCGACGCGAAGTTCCGTCGGTATTCTGTCACCATGTCCTCATGAGCTTCCTCTGTTCGGCATACATGGCGGAAGAGGTCAACGGGCGAGTTGAGGGTAGGGGCCACCTCGGGCGATTTCAGTATAGCCACGAGTTCCTCAGCCGTGTCGTAGTGAATGAGTGCGAGAGGGTTGAAAAGTATGTCGAAGAAGTGTTTAGATATTTCCTCATAGTGTTCCAGCATAATCTGTTTCACCCTTTGTGGTGTCAATTCCACTGTCCCCGTCTCCTTTTCTGCGTCAGCCGACAGTATTCCTTCTGCAAACGAGGCGAAGAACGCCCTTATCAGTGCAGGTTGTGCGTTTGTAATGCTCATAGTATATTTATTATTTTGTTATTTTGATATAGGGTCATAGGGACAGGTCGACCCATAAAAAGGTGAGGAACTACAAGTCCCTCACTTCATCTATTGTCAAACCTGTTATGTCGGCTATCATTTCCAATGCCAAGCCATAGGACTTCATCTTGCGGGCATTTGCAATTTTCTCGTCCTTTCGTCCTTCCGCACGTCCTTCCGCACGTCCTTCCGCACGTCCTTCCGCACGTCCTTCCGCACGTCCTTCCGCACGTCCTTCCGCACGTCCTTCCATTCTTGCACCCTCAAACACACTGATGGTGTCGCGGTATTTCTTCAGTGCCTCGTCGTATTGCAGGCGCTCGGCACGGGTCATAGCGCTTACATCGGCTATGCTCTCGAGCTTCTTGAAAACGGCACTCTGAGCCGCCCAGGGCAATCTGTTTAATGTTTCCATATTCTTTAACAAATAAATCCAACGTTCTACTTGATTCTCACATTCATCAGCCTCCTTCTTGAACAAAGGGAGCTGGAGGTATATCATACGCAACTTATCGGAGAACTGCTCCTTTGTATCCTTCTCGGCAAGAACGACATCAGTGCGGAACTGTTTCTTGAAATCCAGGGGGCTGAAATTAAGGAAAGCTACAAGATAAACAGAGTCTATCTCATAGTTCCATGACGAACCCCGCTCGCCCTGGCGGGCTATCGACTCCGACACGTAGTATATGCTCCTGTTCTTGAAGAATGGCTGCGACTTGTTTTGCATCTCAACTATTATCTTCTCTCCCTCGTCGGTCTCGCAATAAATGTCGTAAATCAGCGACCTGTCTTCCTCAAACAGTGCAGGCTGCTCCTTGTCGAGGAATGTAAGGTTTACGATGCGCTTCTCTCCCTCAAACAGGCTGTTGAGGAAGTCGAGCAGCAGCGGTTTCGACAGCTCTTGTCCGAAGATTCTCTTGAAACCAACGTCGGTGAAAGGATTAATATATTTTGCCATATCTCGCTTTTTGATGGCAAAGATAATCCTTTTTGTTGAAACTGCAATATAAAGGATGGAAATGTTACAAATAATTAACGGATAGAACTTGGTTCACTCTTTCGGGACTATGAACATCGGGACACGGACCTGTCCCCTGTCCCGAATCCATCCTTGGGCTGACGGCAACGGACGAACATGCCGGCTGCTGATGAACCTGCTGCAGATGGAATATGGTGTATTACCCACAAAGGTGCTGAAAGAAGATAAGGCAGAATACATACAGGCGCTAATCGACACAAGAGAAGAAGAAAACATAGAGATTTTCCTGAATTGTATGAGCCGCCTGCATTGCAGTCACCTGAAACAGGATATCGACCAATTTATAAAGAATATGGCATCTGAAATGGTCGATAAACATGGTTTTGCGAAGGAAATGGTCGATAAATGGTCGATAAAGCCCTCTTTGGCGGATAAACTGTCCAGCATTCTTGTCTTTATGGCCGATAAAGAAGAAACGACGACAGAAACCATCGTTCAGCAGTTTGGATTTACTGCAACCACCGCAAAACGCTACTTGCGACAACTTACGGAGTTTGGCTATCTCGCAGCGAAGGGAGGTAACAGAAACAGAACGTACACCATGTTGAATCCTTCGCAAATAGAAGGAAAGGACAGGTGACAGGTCACTGTCCCGCAGGAATAGTCAAAAATATAATCTCAAATGTTATAAAATAATTGAGGAGGCAGGACACTGACCTGTCCCCTGTCCCGCCTCTTCCTTATCATCCCATACGGTACGAATATTTCTGTCTTCAAACAATTTGGATATTTCACGCTTTGTCATATTGTCCCATTTTAATTGCCATTTGTTTTCATCTAAAAGCAATGATACTGCAAAAATACGGATTTTATTTTTTTTCTCCAAATTATTCGACGGTTTTTTGAATCGAAAGGGAATATTTGCGAGATAATAGAGGGTTTTATAATGGTGAACCAAGGTACCTGTCCCTGTGACCCGAGAATTATTTGTCGGATTTCGACATTTTTTCAAGAATTATTTGTCGGATTTCGACATTTTTTCAAGAATTATTTGTCGGATTTCGGCATTTTTTATATCTTTGCAGCTGATAATCAGTAAAATATGGCATCAATATGAAATATATCAGCAGAAATATCGACAAAACACTCGAAGACTGGAAAGAAAGCACCACCCACAAACCCCTACTCTTGCGCGGAGCAAGACAAGTGGGCAAATCATCCGCCGTACGTCATTTAGGCACCCAGTTCAAGTATTTTGCAGAGGTAAACTTTGAAAGTGCAAAGTCAATAGCCAACTTTTTCAAGGGCGACCTCGACGTGAAGCTTATTTCCAGCAAAATATCCAATTATATTCAGGTGCCCATTATTCCTGGGCAGACACTTTTGTTCCTCGACGAGATACAGGCATGCCCCGAGGCGATCATGGCATTGAGATTTTTCAAGGAAGACTATCCCGAGCTTCATGTCATAGCAGCAGGCTCACTGTTGGAGTTCGCCCTTCAGAGTCTTCCTACATTTGGTGTAGGCAGAATCCATAGTGTCTTTATGTATCCCATGACCTTCGACGAGTTTCTTGTGGCAATGGATATGGGGGGACTGCTTGCAATGCGCCGTGAGGCAACAGCCACACATCCGCTCGATGTCCCCTTTCACGACAAACTGGTGAATCTGTTTCGCACCTACCTGATAGTAGGCGGAATGCCCGAGGCCGTAGCCACATGGCGGGAAACAACCGACTTTCTGAAATGCCAACAAGTGCATCAAGACATCATACTCACCTATGAGGATGACTTCAACAAATACGGCAGACGCGTCAATCCCGAACTGCTCCGACTCACCCTTCACGGAGTGTGCCATCAGATAGGACAGAAACTCACGTTTTCACGTATTTCAGAGGGATACCGCAGTGCTCAGATTCGAGAGGCACTCAATTTGCTCACACTTGCCGGACTAGTTATACCAGTAGTGGCCACCTCCGCCAACGGAGTACCACTTGATGCCGAATCCGACGAAAAACGCGCAAAATACCTCTTTCTCGATTCTGGCCTATTGCTTGCGATACTTCATCTTGACGGACAATTGGGCCACGACCTCATCAAGCTCATCATGACCGCCACCCCTCAGGACCTTGTCAACAAGGGCAGCATTACCGAGATGGTGGCAGGGCTTGAAATATCCAGATACAAGGCCCCCGTCATGCGGCCACGACTCTTTTATTGGGAAAAGACGGGCAATAGCATTGCTGAGATAGATTATCTCTCGATACGCAGCATGAAGGTATTGCCTATAGAGATAAAGGCTGGCACACAGGGCGGCATGAAGAGTCTGTGGATATTCATGCGCGAGAAACACCTCAACAATGCTGTCCGCTGCTCATTGGAGAACTTCGGTTCATTTGATTACATCGACCATGACGATGACAATGCCATCCGCCACGTGGACATCTGCCCCCTCTACGCCCTCTCTCAACTCTCCTGAACATTGAGAGATAGGGTTCCTGTGACCCGCTGAACATCAGCCGCACCAGTTTTTACAACGTCTACTATTCCCGTCTCCTTCCGAGCCCCGTCGCGCCCCCCTTCCATGATGTAAGACCCATATTTGGCTTTGAAGCATCTACACTTGAAGACGCGATTTCCGCCGCCGTATTGTGAGTGACGGCATAGAGCAATTTGTTTTTACGTTTCCGCAAAAATCTCCAATGAGTAGCAAACGACATTGTATTTCTTGCCGTCAGAGGCAGTTATCAAATAATCCTTGATAACTGAACTTTAGTACAACTCCCTGTCTTTCAGAATATTAGTTATATAACAACTGATGTTTGGCACCGAGGTCCCAAAAAGGTCCGAAATTTTGGGGATTGTTCTCTTGGCAATGGTTGCTTTTTCAAAATCATACGCAACTTGTCGGGTGCGCCGATTTATTCTTCCTTCTCTTCGCCATCTTCTAACTCTTTATTAGGCCTCTGCTCTTCAAAAAACCTCTTTGCCGACAGCGGGGAAACAACATTACGTCCAGTCTTGGCCTCCAATTGATCACGAGCTACCCTTGCCACATCGCCGCCATCAGCAGCACACTTCATATTATCCTCTAACGTCTGAGGATTCTTGGATTTGGAGATGCTGGTCGTAGAGAGTTCCGCAAGCATGTTCAACACCAGTTCCTCGTTGGTCATATTGTCACGCAGGTTTTCTTTCTTCAAACCCTTAAATTCCTTGTATTCCTTGGCTGTTTTGCCTGACCAATGTTGATAAATGATGTCGGTGAGGGTGGCATACTGTATGCCCTCCTCCACATTGTGAAGCTTCCATTGGTCTGTCAAGTCCTTGCGTATCTCGATACTCTTTAGGCGTTGGTTGATCCAATTGTCAGAGTAACCGAGACGCTTGTAGTCCATCATTGCTTGCTGGATGTTCAGCTCGGGGTCTTGCATTTGGTCAATACGCTCTGCTGCCACATGGGCTATCCATTGTTTGATGGGTTCTGTCTTGGGAGAAGGTATGGATTGGATTAAACGGAAAAGTTGCTCAGTATCAGCCACATCTGTCAATCGCATCTTGCCATCGGCAGCACGAAGTTTCAAAGCGTTACAATTTGTAACGGTTTGATTGCCCTCTTTTTTAAGGCGGTTTTTCAATACTCGCCAATAGGTTTGTGGATTCTCACTATCTGTAAGTACAGCCACAACATCAACAATAGAGAAGTACCACTTCTCTTCCTTATCGTCCCATACGGTACGAATCTTTCTGTCTTCAAACAATTTGGATATTTCACGCTTTGTCATATTGTCCCATTTTAATTGCCGTTTGTTTTCGTCTAAAAGCAATGATACTGCAAAAATACGGTTTTTATTTTTTTTCTCCAAATTATTCGACGGTTTTTTGAATCGAAAGGGAATATTTGCGAGCTAATAGAGGGTCTTATAATGGTGAACCAAGATACCTGTCCCTGTGACCAGCTACGCACTCACCGGGGACGCGGGCGACTTCCACAATGGACTTCAAAAATCAAAATTAATAGAGTATGAAGACAATTTTGTCACCGACCGACTCGCTTTTCCCACAAAAAGTTTGGAGATATGAAATGTTATAGTTAACTTTGCTCCCGAAATTGAATAATCTGACAATAAATAAAAAGGTATTGACAATGGATAAGAAAGATAAAGATATTGCACTCTTTGTAGCTTTCTGCATCGAAGAATACGGAGCGGCCAAAGGAATGGCCGGCGAACATGTTCTTGACTTGTTTTCGCAATATGGTGTGACAGATTATCTCTGCAATTGTTTCGAACCATTACATACCCAAGGGCGACAATGGCTCATAGCCGAGATAGATGAATTTATTTCTATAAAGAAGAATAAGGAATGACAAAGGTTTATCACGGAAGTTTAGTCGTGGTGGAGCATCCCAAGATACTTACACCAAGCCGTACGCTCGACTACGGCAATGGTTTCTATACTACAACCTCGGCAAAACAAGCTGAGGATTGGGTGGAAAGGCGTATGATGGAAACACATACTACTTGTGGTTACGTCAATGTGTATGAGTTTGATGAAACTTACCTGGAAGATTTCAAAAGCTTGTTGTTTCCAGAACCAACAGAAGAGTGGGCAGAGTTTGTCATGGCAAACAGAACAAACAAAGACTTCATCCACGATTATGACATTGTGTATGGTCCTGTCGCAGATGATAGAGTGTATCTTCAGTTTGGCCTTTATGAGGCAGGTGCCATCGGCATCGACACACTCATCAGAGAACTCAAAACCTACAAATTGGTTGACCAATATTTATTCCATACAGAGAAGGCTCTTACAGCCCTGCAATTTCTTGAATCAAGAAAAATAGAGAAACAACATGTTCCAGATAAATCAGAGTAACGTCCACCTGTTATTGCCAGGAAAAATCAGCTGGCTGGTGGAATATCTAAATAGCGATTACGGTTTTTCTCTCAAAGAAAGCCTCGACCATATTTATCATTCCACACTTTACAAAAGACTTGCCACGGCAGACACCCTCTATTGGCAGTTAAGCCCTGTGGACTTGTACGAGGAGTTGAAAACTGAGATATCAGCATAAGCATCTGTTTCGGCGACACCCCTCCCATCTCATCCGATGACAAAATTGTCACCGACCGACTCGCTTTTTCCCACAAAAAGTTTGGAGATATGAAATGAGCCCCAAAAAGGTAATAAAGATATCATTAATCCTCTCTCCTATATCGCCAACAGCAACATAAGCATCTGTTTCAGCGATAGACCCTCAGCGGCCATCTTTGCGTCATTATTCACGTATACCACAATCTTGTGCTCCACGAGGAAGTCCATGAGCTTATGGCGGTAGTCCCGATTTTGCGCTATCACCCACAAGTCATCATTAAGGAATGCATAACTCACATGTTTTTTATCCATCCCTCTCCTTGGGCAGGCGTTGTAGTCTCTCCGTTTTTCCATGCCAGTTTACAGAATTCATCTGTCTTCATGTAATACCATGGATAATACATTGGCGTGAGGTTTTCTTGCTGTGCTTGCATAAAGAACTTGCGGAAAGTACCTTCATATATCTGTTTCACGTCGTCATACTCGATATGATTACGAGTAATCTTGCCACAGTCAATCGCCTTCAATACTGCGAGCAGAAGCACAGGTTTTGCCACAATCTTGAGGCGGCTTCTCTTCAGACTTCCCTGTTTCATATTCAAGAGTCTATTTTCTAAATACCTTAATGCCTCGTCGTAGTTATAGTATAACAGTCTGTTGTCCATAACTCATTATATTAAAGAATTATGGCGCAAAAATACAAAATATTGTATTAATGTACAAATAAAAAAATGGAAAATCTGCTTATATCATTGCAGATTTCCCATTTAATTCATTATTTCAATTTCTCTGGTTCATCGTCATCTTCACTTGTATCTTCTTTTTTATTGTTTAAGAAAGATGTAAAGACCCTTAAAAAGGCAGTTTCTTTATAAAAATAGTTTGGATCTTCTTCAAGCTTTTCCTGCATGAAGTTAAAACCGAAGTTAGCGTATTGCTCCATTTTGTCCATCATGGCATCGACAACGCTGCGTGCCGTGATATCTTCCTTGTCGAGAGCTATTAGGTCAATATCAGTTCTTGCTATTAATGCTGCAAAAATATATTTACGCAATTGACCATATGGACGTCTTCCACCCCTTTGCTCTATATTTCCCCAATATATTATAGGTTGGCCAAAAGTCTTTCGTTTGGCCTTATCCTCAACCAAAGGTCTTGTCTGGTTATAATATAACCCGATGAAGAACGCTATAATAAAAATCTCATAGCCCGCACCATATATCTTTCCACGGACTTCTTGGTATTGGTTCACACCTTTACTATAGTCTGTGAAAACATTCAATATTGAATCCTGATATTTTTTCTCCCATTCAGGATTTCTTTTCGCCCAAAGTTCAAATAGTGATTCCATATTACTTGATTCTTTCAATTATTGTACGTATAGTAGCCATGTTATTAGGATCAAATCCCTCTGCTTTCTTAATGCGATAGATTGGACAGTCAAGACTTTCCAAATCTTTGGTTCTTACCTTACCTCCAGTTATAAAGTCCTTTGTCACGATAATACACTGCTTCTTGATATTGTTGATAATATTATAGAAGTCTTTCTCTTTTGAATCGCCGAATGAAGATGTAGCAGCATCAAATATCAAAGGATAATCCTCCTCACGCTTTTGTTGAGTAAAGTCTGAAATAGCAAAGAGCACAGAAATGTACATTACCGTTTTTTGTGAGCCTGATGGCTTTTTGATCTCTGTACCGTTAGAGCTGAACAACTTTATCTCTGTTGAATCCTTAGCTGTCTGAATTAATCTCACTTCACCATGGAAATCGTTGGCACTGAGTTTTTCTACATAAACGTTAGTCCTTTTTTCCAAATCAGCCAAGAAGTTGGCAAGATTATCGTCTTTTGCCTTAATAATTGCTTTTGCAATCTCTTCAAGGGTATGATGCACATCACGAAATAGCCTAACTTGTGAACTTGCAGGATTTAATTCTTCAAGCTTTGATTTCATCTCACTCATTTGAGCCTGTAAATCATTAAGCTCATTGGTGAGGTCTGTTAGTCTAACCTGAGCTTTTTCTTTCTGTTCGAAAAGTCCTTTAATATCATGGAATTGGCTCTCAAGCATATTTTCCGGAATATTACCCACTTGAATCAACAAACGAGCTTTGTCATCTTTTATGTCTTGTATCTTATTTTCAAGTTCTCTTAACCTATTCTTTAACAATTCAACCAAATCCAATCTGTCCTTTATTTCACGGGCAATAGAATATACATGTGCTTCATTTTCTCCGCTCATTGAAACGCTAAGGTTATGCAGTTGCTCTATGTAAGTATTTTTAAATAATACGGCATCATCTATTTCTTTTTCCTTTAGTTGCCTCTCAGCTTTTGCTTCCACATGACGTTTATAGTCTTCAAGTTTCTTCATCATGAAATTATAAGCATCAGTACCTTCCTCTGCTGTTCTACCGCATACTTTACAGATGTGATCGTGCAACATATCTTCCATCGTCTCTTGATTTGGCAGATACCATGGCAATTCAGTGGCGCCATTAATCAAGGCACCTTGGATTTCTTTTATTGTTTCAATTTTTGCTTTTTCAGCTGCTCTACGTTTGTCAAAATCTCTTTCCTGCCTCCTCTTTTCTTTGCTGAAAGAAGAACATTTGTTTTGAAATTCTTTCAAGATGTTAGGGAATGCACACAATATCCATTGGCGGTCAAGCAGACTATGGTTATAATCTACCATACCTATTTGACTGCGAAGCTTTAGCGCATCATTTTCTTTTTGAACTAGCCTTTTCTGGATGTCCTGATATTTTTCACAAGACTCTTGATTCTGTTCTAACTGATTAAGTTTGGTTTCGTAAATTTCAATAGAAGCGCGTTTGTCATTGATATCGCTTTTCTTTTGTTGTATGTCGTTTGCAAGTTTTGTAATTCTGAAGTCTAATGCATTTGCTTCTTTAGATACTTTCTCGTCTGATTTGATCTCTTTCAAATACGCTTTGTTCGAATTCTCCTCAAACAAGTTTGCAGTGTCTACGAGGAAGTCAAATTTTCTAACATCAGAAAATTTGTCTACAAGTACTTTCAAAGCTGTCTTGTCATCAAAAACTTTAAGGTCAGACTCTCCCTTGAACATGCTGAACCTTTGGATAAATGCATCGTAGCAACGATTAATTAGAGATTTACCACTTACAGATTCTCTTTCTGCCCCTTTTGTTTCATAACCACTGTACGAAACATTTCCTGCAATATATGAAGTGGTATCCTTACGTTCAAACTGGAACGACTTTTCAACCTCCATGTCACGATTGTCATGCTCAAACTTGATGCTTACTGACACCTCGTCGTGTTCTCCAATTTCAAGCTTAGACTTACGCATTTCCGATACATGTTCAATCCTGCCTCTGTCGACAGTTGTATCCAAAAGCCATTGGATAGCCTCGAAAAGTGTGGTCTTTCCATCGCCGTTGTCGCCCAATATGAGTGTCAGCCCATCTTTAGAAAACTCAAAACAGTTGTTGTCACCGTAATAGCTTCTAAAATTCTTTATTCTTATTTCCTTAATAATCATAGTTTTCCTTTTAGGTATTCGTTAATTTCTTTCCACAGTTCCTTCTGTAGACTTTCTTTTGACTTGTTGTCTGCCTTAGGGTCCAGGTCATTGATTCGTTTTACAATTCTTGCTACAGTACTGATAACAACATTATCAGATTGCTGCGCTTCGAATATGTTCCCTACTTCAGCAGGAGAATAATCTCCAAACTTCATGAGCCGTTCATTATATAGAATCGCCTCTAACATTTTTCCGTCATTTATCATAAGCTATATAATTAAAATAAATGTAATCCGTAATAATTCAATATATCCTCTAACTCGCTATAAGCGTAATCTGAATTTTCTGATAGCGTAGCAAAGTTTCGCACTCTGAGAAGCTCGTTTTTCAAAAGGTTGCGCTCCATATTATAGCTCTCAGATGTAGGGTCGATAACAGGAGCGACAACCAAGTCGTGAATTATTGCAATGTGTTTGTCTTCATGCTTTCTTAGTATTCTGCCACGGCGTTGAATAAACTGTCGTGGATTTCCTGTACTTGCACAAAATATTGCCATTTCACTACGAGGGACATCGACTCCTTCATCAAGGCATTTCATAGAGGTTAGAACTTCTATCTCACCTTTTGCAAATTGTTCAAGAATGACATCTCTGTCTTTTATTCCTGACATGAACTTTTTTACAGTTGTTGTATTACTGACATTCTTTGCAATTTCAGAATACACATCAATAAGACTGTCAGTATAGTCGTCATCTTTAATTTCATCATTGCAGTCATAAACATCAGCATTATCGTCATCTGTACGAGTTCCCTCAGGGACATAGACAAGAGTATATTTCAGATTCCCTTTTTCCTTATATCTTTCTTCAAGAATTGACTTGAAAACAGTTTCTTTATTCCTTGCCTTATGAATGATTCTCTTTCTCTTCAAAAGCAGTCGAGTCAAGATGTCGTTTGAAGAGGGGAAACTATTTGATTCATAATTGAAGAACTTGGACAGTTGTATTGATATTTTTATATAATCAAGAAGTTCTTCAGATGTGAGAGTTACAAGATGCGGGTAATACTTGTATCTACACAAGTATCCCTTGTCTATAGCTTCTCGCATGTCGAAAGTGAATGTATACCCGTTTTCACATCCGAAAAATTTGTTTATTGCTGCATTCCCTACGTCATCATATTTTCTGTCAGGAGTCGCAGAAAGACCAATACGACGCAGAAATTTTATACCTTCAATTCTGTCCAATATCCTGCCAGCTCCCATATTGTGAGCCTCGTCTGCAATGAAAAGCAGTTGCTTACAGGTTTTCTTGCTGAAAGAAACCAGGTCGTGAAATATTGTATCACGGGCAAAAGAGGCATAGGTAGCTATAATAATATATGAGACTTCACTATTGTCGAAACTTAAATCTTCCTTAAGCTTAATGGCATCTATGTCTGATTTCCATTTGTGGTTCTTAGAACATACTTTTGTGATATTCTTAAAGTTGAATTTTTTACATTCTTCTTCCCATTGGTCGACCAGCGTAACAGTAGGAACAAGGATGATTGCCTTGTAATACTTCAACTGATTGTATATATTCAAAAGGCAATTTAGGGAGGTCAATGTTTTGCCTGTTCCTGTTGCCATAGCAAAAAGACCCTTTTGACGATTGCTTTTCCAATTCTCAAACGCCTTTCTCTGATATGGGCGAGGTTCAGAATAAGGGAAACGAGGTGCATCGTTTGCAATTATATTGCCTGTAGAAACATTATTTTTTTCAATTATTGATGACACTTTGCTTTGAGCTCGCGATAGAATTGCCTTAATCGTGGAAGGTATTTCTTCTGCCATTCGATTGTCAATCAAATGCTTCTCGTCTTCAATAAGATCACATAATTCTTTCTCATCAAACTTAGTCGTAATGTATGTCTCTATTTCTGATGTGTCACGATATATCACCGTTTCATCCTTTCCTTGGAAAGTTACCTCAAAATCTTCTGCAATGTCATTGACTTTATAAATATCGCCTTCTCCGTCCCAATCGCAGAAAGCCGTTATACTCTCAATGTTGGACAATAGAGCAGAACGTGAGAAATTGCATGAACCGTCAAATGCCACACGGTTCAAGCCGTCGCTGAAAATACCACATTTAGAGTGAGCGATTCCATTTCCATATTTTGGAGCAATTATTTTTATCTCTATCTGTTTGTTTCTGATGAGCCAAGATAGACACTCAAAGAAATGTTTGTCGCGATTAGACAACCTGTTTCTTATAGACTCAATATCTTGTAAGTTAAAGAAAGGTAAGTCCAAATCTGACTCTCCTGTCATAATCGCTTCCTTGTCATTTTCAGATAGTATGTCGTTTATGACTAATCGCATTCTTCCTCCATTATAGAGGAAGGCTGCAAATCCGTCAGACAGTACATTTATTGCAGATGAAGAGAAAAAGCCAAGTTTCAAATCAAACTGAGTGGCATTGCACAATGCCTCAGAAAAGAAACCGGCAGGCTCCCATTCTGATTTAGACTTAAATCGTCGGCTTTTAGGCCATAAGACACTGTTCTTCAGCATAACGAATCAATCTAAATAAAACAATTAGTACACATTATATCATCACCAAGGATATCAACAAGAGTTGTGCCTTGTTGCTGCTTTTGGGCTTGTTCTTGGCGCTTGATGATATCAAGCTTTATCTGCCGTACCCTATCAGGTCGGGCCAGTTCTGAGAGACTTTCGCCTTGATTCCACGTATATCCGTCTTTCTCAAATGTCATAGCCTTGGCATAAAGGTCGGGGTGTTGTTCGAGAAGCCATATCCATTCTATCTTCTGCTGGAAAAAGCAGAAATAGCAACCGCTGCGGCTGCGACAGTATGTTCCCGTCTTGCCATCAACCTCGAAAGGTAATTCCTCATAATAGGCTGGGACTCCAACACCACTTTCTCTCAATAGACGGAATATGTCTTCTTTTACAAGAATGTCGGTGTTGTCGAGTAATGGGAATGTGTCTAGCTTTCCTACCGGATAGTCTGTTGTCTTAAGAAACTCAAATACGGCATGGTTGAAGAGCTTTATGTCATAATCGAGCAGGCTATTCATCTTTTTGGAATAGTAGAACTGTTTGGTTATAGGCCGTTTGACTGTTTCCATTATTTCCTCTTTAAGAATTCCGTCAGGACATAGCCTTTCATATATGTCAACTATTTGCTCATGATTGTCTTTGTTGAGAAATTTGTTGATTACATCAATACTCCAAATGTTCTTGCGGAATGGGAATACAGCTTGTATGTTTGGCTTTGACGATATGTAACCATCCCTGTCTTCGTCTCCCCTTATACCTACGTATGATACTGCATAATCGTCTCCTACGTATTGTTCAAACATATCGAGTTTCATCTTCTTCGTACACCATCTGGCTTGTGGTGACGGCAAAAAGCCTCCCATGGTTTTAAGGAAATGCTCAAAAGGGGTAGGCTCAGGACTTCCTTCCGCTGCCCTGAGACGAACCACATTGCCGAGGTAAGCTTCAAGCCGATTGATCAGTATCTCTGTTTCCGCCAGTTCACAACCTGTATCTGAATTGTAATATTCAATTTTATGATATGGATATTTCTGTTTCAGATATATGGCGAGAGCCGCACTGTCCTTGCCTCCCGAAATGCCTAATATGTGTCTTACCTTCATCTCTTAATCTTTTCGTTTATTATTGAAAGAAGCGTGCAAACATCGATATTGATATCTCCTGATAGAAGAGACTCAATCTTTTTCTTAAGTATATCAGACTTCTGCTTGTCATTCTCAGGCAAAACGTAAGTCTGTGTCTTTACATTTGTACCTGTATTGGTTACCATGTCGAAGGAGTAGGCCTCAAACTTGTCACCATCTTTATTGACATGTTTTGAAATGTCGGAGTATTTTTCGCATTCCCGGAACAGGAAAATCAGCTCGTCGGCTAATCTGTCTTCCTGCTCGTCACGAATAGAGTCTAACCTGCATTCTATTGCTGTGAAGCAGATAGACTGATACCAAAGTTCCCTGTTGTCATATTCTGTCATTATATGATGATAGAACTCGCGTAGGCGGTCAGTAAGCAGGTAAACTTTAACATTTGCAAGCCTTTCTCTTATCTCCTTCACGTATTCTTTGTAATCGTACGAGGCAAGACCGATTCCTTCAACTAATCTCTCCTCAATTCTGTCTATAAGGCGTGTGTAGCACGAACGTAATTCCTTTATGGCACGTAGAATAACAGCACCATACTCATCGATTGAACTCTCTTGTTTCAAACGCTCCTTATTGAAACCGAGTGCCTCAGGAAGGTCATCGAAGAATGCCTTTTCCGGGTCTTTTGCTGTTGCTAATATATCACGGAAACGCATTGTTGACTGATGCTCGAATTTCCTTGTGTTTCGAGTATAGGCATTTAACTTCTTATAAAAGAAGAGAAATGGTTTGATGGTTTCTACAAACTTATCGCTTTGTATGTTAAACTCATCGCCAAGATTTACGAATTTCCTATATTGGTTAAAGAAGCCAAGTTTTATTCCATCTACAGCGAAAGCCTTAACGGAGAAGTCTCCAGGATGTTTTTGAAGGAGATCGAAAAATTCTTCGTTGACATTTGGCATATAAGCTCCTTTAGATGAGTCATATAGAGCATAATCCTGTCTTTTGATGTAGAGATATGTAGGTAGCCAGAAATCGATAAACCCTTGTTTAAGTTTGTATGGCTTGTTTGACAGTATCTTGATCAGCTCAGATATTTTGCGCGGTTGACTGACGCTTTTTTCAAGGAACTCCTCTGAAGCTTCCCATAAAGACAAAATGCCGTTGTTGGATGGCTTGTCTGTAAAACAGCCATTGACATGTAGACCTGTATTCTTTAGCAGAGAAAAGTATATTGTCTTTTCTGGCGGGAACTTGTCTATTTCAAAACCCCAATCTTCCTCATTTCCATGAACAAGCATCGCTTCAAGATATTTCGCCTTTGCCTGTGATATCGTGCTGCTTAATCTATGCTTGTTGAACAATTCGTTGTTCATTATGGGTGTTTTGAAATACACCTCATCACATACCTTTGATAAAAGTCTGTTGAAATCCCTTAAAGAGGCAACTTCTTGTTTCTGACCATTGTATATCCATATTACATTCCCTTTATACTGAAAAAGGTTGTCACTGATGGTTTTGTTTAGTTGTTCTTCCTCATATTCTTTAAGCTTCTTTATTTCGTTGATGGCGACACGGTCTGCGCCATCTGCGAGTACGTGTTCGAGAATATAGACGTACTTGTCGATATTGTAAAGATGCTCAACTATTATGTCGGTATTATTAAAATACGCATATATTGTAGATCCTTCGTGTTCCTTGCTAAACTCCATAAGGTCTTGCAATGCGTTCTTCTTTGTTGAGAATATGAGCTGGATATATCCGTCGGTATCACCTGACGGTATCATCTCTATAGCTTCTTCCCTTATTTCATAGTCAAAAAACCTTGGAGTTCCTTTCTGATAATAATGCGCCTTGACAGGTGATATCCTTTTATTAAAGAATACGACAAGTTCTTCAATAAATGTTGTAGGTCTGGAAACAATCAATCCGGCTTTGATTATTTCCTCCTCAAGATTAATGTCGGTTCCCTCAAACAACATTAGCCTCTTTTTGTATTCAGCATATCGAATTATCTTGCATGTCTCAAGCCTTTTGATAATACCATAGGCATCGTCTATTCCCATCGCATACTGTGCGTATGTAGAAAGGCTCTCCCTGTTCAATGTAAATGTAGAGGGACCAAACAGATTGAGAAGGCCTAATGCCTTTACAATATTTACAGCGTGAAGCATTTCTTCGCGAGTATTCCACTGCTGACTTTCAGTCCTGTCTATCGACACCATCATTGAACTCCATGCCATAGAGTCTGTGTTAGCTTCTTTTAGATAACTGTAAAAGTTATAGTACACATAGTCGAAAACCAGTTGCAGGTTGTATGTGAGATTATCCTTGGGAGTAAACTCTGATATTGAGTTACTTCCTTTGGTAGAGAGGAATGTGAATAATGAACGCTCATTCTGTCCATACCTTTGAATGGCAGCAGTTATGGCCAATGCTGACATAGTATCCATAGGATATAGTTTGAGAGCGGTATCAATAGTGAAACTTTTAGACACATATCCCATGTGGACTGCAAGGTCATATATTTTTTTTGCTACTTCTTTGCCTGTTTCATTCTTATCGCCATAAAGTTGACAAGATGCTAAACTTAATATTTGTTCAATAGGCTCCACAAAGGCGATTTCCTTGAATCTGCCCTTTACCTTTGTCCATTCATTTCTTTGCGTTTCTTTTAGTCCTTTGGCGTATGATCTGAAATTCTGATGAAGGGTAGTGAGGAGGAGGATTTTTCGAGACGGCACATTTACAAATTCAGCAAGTTTCTGCATAAAATATAACTCTCTCTCCGGATTGTTCTTCGCTGCGTGTTCCAATACTTTTCCGAATTCATCAATCACTATTACCAAGAAGTGATTTCTTTTTTGAACCTTATTATAGTATGATTTTAATTCGTCAAGCACACTGCTATAGTTTCCCTCATTGTTCATTTTTTTACTTATCAATGTTGACAGCTCTGCATAATCGCCAACAATGTTCATGAACTCAAATCCATCAGAATTTGATAGATTGGATGGAGTCAACAAATATGGTGTTTTCTTTTCTTGAGTAAGATCAGACTCCAAGGCAAGGAGAAAGCTGGACTTGCCTGTTCCGTATGTACCTATAATGGTAAAAGAGTGTATTCCCGACCTATAAGAATCGAGAATACTCTCCATTGACTTCTGTACGTTTGAAGTGACAATATATCGAGTTTCTTTGGCAAATCCTTCTTCAATGTTCGCCGAGAGGCTAAATCTATGTTCCATAATAATTGTCTAATACTTGTTGAATGCTTAATTCCTTAATGAACTGCAACTGCCTTATGCCAGCAACATCACTGTATTGCATATAGTTGACGTATTTTTTTGATAGTTCTTGAAGCATGTGAATTGTCTCCATTTCATTCATGCAGAAAGAAAGACCTACTTTTTCTTGAATGAATTCAAAGGGGATGGTGTTGTCTTCACATTTTACAGTGAGTAAAGAATAAAGGAATATGTCACTGTCTACACTTCTTTTGCCTTCAATATTGAAGTAATACTCTTTGGTTTCCATTGATTGACGTATCAGGTCAAGGTCTATCAGCAGAATAGAATAATCTTCGTTTGACTTTGGCTTTGACGGTAAGGAATAGTTTTGCAGTAATACGCCTACGTCTTTCTTTATAGTGTTGGCGTTAAAGACATTTTGCTTGCCGTCTTCCGCAAAACGTCTTTTAATGTAGGAAATGACATGGTCACGGCTGAAACTTTTCCGCTCTCTTTGGAAACCGCGAAACAGCCAGTTGTAGATGGTTGCCTCAAGGTGATTGATAATGTTGAAATGTAATATCCAAATGGTGCCGAGGTCTTCTATGTATTTGTCTTTTCCAGATTCCTCATCAAAAAGATATTTTCCCAACCAGGATATTTCTCCTGTGGGTTCAATAATATTAAATGCTTTAAGCCAGTATCTTATTGATGCTACCATATTTTTGCCCACACCCAATTCCATTACTGCTTGTGGCGAAGAGAATTGGTTGCCGGCAACTACAAAGTCGTATCCCTTTTTCAGCCATAAAGACTTGCAAGGAAACGACTCATGTCCTGAAAAAATATACTTTGTTGCAGACATTTTTACTGAATGTGGTAGGCAATGTCCCTGTTGCCTTGATGTTCCCGATTAGACATTGAGCCTAAAGAAAAAGAAAGCGTGGGAATCTTGCCAGTTGCCAATCCCACTGTTCGAGGCTCTCGCATTGCCCTAATTGTAAGGATTGGACAACGCAGAAGCCCACGCATAGGTATATATCGAACCATAGTGTGGAATGTCATATATAGATACAACAATCCACGGCTGGCAACAATATACCATCCGTGGGCATTCACCGCTGTCTTGTCCTTTTACAATTATGAGTAATTTGCGAGATTACGAACAGTAAAAGACAAGCGTTTGGTAAACGCCCTTTTCATATAAGCTGCACCCACCCGCTAACCCTCTTCGGGGCTTCTGCAAGCGAATGCAACTGCAAAAATACGGCTTTTATTTGTTTCCTCCAAATTTTTCGAGTTCTTTTTTATTATATATGGACAATTTACAGGATAATGGTCGGAAGATTGAAAGTTGAAGGTCAGAAAATTGAAAGATGAACGGTGAAGGCGGAAATTACAGCCCCCCTCCTCCAGTTGGGGGACTCCCCCTAACTTAGGGGGAGAGTAAAGTTACAACACTGCATGGACTTACATCTATTATTTATTCTTCCTTCTTCCACATTGTGAAGCTTCCATTGGTCGGTCAGGTCCTTGCGTATCTCAATACTCTTTAGGCGTTGGTTGATCCAATTGTCAGAGTATCCGAGACGCTTGTAGTCCATCATTGCTTGCTGGATGCTCAATTCGGGGTCTTGCATTTGATCAATGCGCTCTGCTGCCACATGGGCTATCCATTGTTTGATGGGCTCTGCCTTGGGAGAAGGTATGGATTGGATAACGCGGAAGATACCTGTAGTGTCAGCTGTCATCTCCTTATGTTTTTTGCCATCTTCGCTGACCAACGGAACCAGGGTACAAATTGTACCCCAGTTGGCCTTAAGACCTTCGTCCCTGCTTTTCATTCTTTTTATATACTGTTTGGGGTC
This sequence comes from Prevotella sp. P2-180, assembly GCF_002251435.1. GTDB lineage: Bacteria > Bacteroidota > Bacteroidia > Bacteroidales > Bacteroidaceae > Prevotella. The sequence goes on along the minus strand of NZ_NPJI01000028.1, from coordinate 2,700 downwards.
AGCACTATCTGTAAGTACACCAACTACATCAACAATAGAGAAGAACCACTTCTCTTCCTTATCGTCCCATACGGTACGAATCTTTCTGTCTTCAAACAATTTGGATATTTCACGCTTTGTCATATTGTCCCATTTAATTGCCGTTTGTTTTCATCTAAAAGCAATGATACTGCAAAAATACGGTTTTTATTTTTTTTCTCCAAATTATTCGACGGTTTTTTGAATCGAAAGGGAATAATTGCGAGCTAATAGAGGGTTTTATAATGGTGAACCAAGGTACCTGTCCCTGTGACACGAGAATTATTTGTCGGATTTCGACATTTTTTATATCTTTTCAGCTGATAATCAGTAAAATATGGCATCAATATGAAATATATCAGCAGAAATATCGACAAAACACTCGAAGACTGGAAAGAAAGCACCTTGGTTCCCTTCCATGATGTAAGACCCATATTTGGCTTTGAAGCATCTGCACGTGAAGACGCGATTTCCGCCGCCGTATTGTGAGTGACGGCATAGAGCAATTTGTTTTTACGTTTCCGCAAAAATCTCCAATGAGTAGCAAACGACATTGTATTTCTTGCCGTCAGAGGCAGTTATCAAATAATCCTTGATAACTGAACCTTAGTACAACTCCCTGTCTTTCAGAATATTAGCTATATGACAACTGATGTTTGGCACCGAGGTCCCACTACAAGCCCTTCACTTCATCTATTGTCAAACCCGTTATATCAGATATCATCTCCAATGTCAAACCATAGGCCTTCATCTTGCGGGCATTTGCAATCGCTCCTTCCTTCAGACCTTCCTCGCGTCCCTCCATGCGTCCTTCCATGCGTCCCTCCATGCGTCCTTCCATGCGTCCTTCCATACGCACACCCTCAAACACGCTGATGGTGTCGCGGTATTTCTTCAGGGCCTCATCGTATTGCAGGCGCTCGGCACGGGTCATGCCGCCAACGTCGGCGATGCTCTCGAGCTTCTTGAAAACGGCACTCTGAGCCGCCCAGGGCAATCTGTTTAATGTTTCCATATTCTTTAATAAATAAATCCAACGTTCTACTTGATTCTCACATTCATCCGCCTCTTTCTTGAACAAAGGGAGCTGTAGGTATATCATACGCAACTTGTCGGAGAACTGCTCCTTTGTATCCTTCTCGGCAAGAACGACATCAGTGCGGAACTGCTTCTTGAAATCCAGGGGGCTGAAATTAAGGAAAGCCACAAGATAAACAGAGTCTATCTCATAGTTCCATGACGAACCCCGCTCGCCCTGGCGGGCTATCGACTCCGACACGTAGTATATGCTCCTGTTCTTGAAGAATGGCTGCGACTTGTTTTGCATCTCAACTATTATCTTCTCTCCCTCGTCGGTCTCGCAATAAATGTCGTAAATCAGCGACCTGTCTTCCTCAAACAGTGCAGGCTGCTCCTTGTCGAGGAATGTAAGGTTTACGATGCGCTTCTCTCCCTCAAACAGGCTGTTGAGGAAGTCGAGCAGCAGCGGTTTCGACAGCTCTTGTCCGAAGATTCTCTTGAAACCGACGTCGGTGAAAGGATTAATATATTTTGCCATATCTCGCTTTTTGATGGCAAAGATAATCCTTTTTGTTGAAACTGCAATATAAAGGATGGAAATGTTACAAATAATTAACGGATAGAACTTGGTTCACTCTTTCGGGACTATGAACATCGGGACACGGACCTGTCCCCTGTCCCGAGCGAAATTCATCTTGAGTAATAATGAATAATGTGTCAAAAAATGGGCTTCAAACTTGCATTTTTCTTATCATTTTCAGAAAAACAACCACAAAATCATTGAAATCTTTCGTAAATGAAATTAATTCCAATAATTCTTGTTATATTTGCACCATAAATACTACGAATATGGAAGAAAGGCAGAGTTCAAACTTGTTTTGAAAATTCTGCCATGGCGATAAAAGGTAGGATGAAATCCAATACATGCAGCGGCTCATCAGAGATGTAGTGACAGGACAAATAAAAGTATGATAAGTATGACGCAAGAGAACAAAGACATATTGCTTAAACTGCTGAAGCAACACAAGGAACTCGGCATCTCGGAGCAGATAGACTATGAGAAGTTCTATCTGTACTCTATCATCACGCACTCTACAGCCATCGAAGGCAGTACGGTGACAGAAGTAGAGGCGCAACTGCTGTTTGATGAAGGTATTACCAGCAGCAAGCGCACTATGGCAGAGCAGATGATGAACCTGGACCTGAAGGTGGCATACGAATATGGTATGCAGTGGATTCGAAAGCATGAACCCATTACCGTTGAGTGGCTTGTTACTCTTGCTTCAAAGGTAATGTACCGCACAGGAAGCGAATATCATTCACTCGGCGGTGACTTCGACGCATCAAAGGGAGAACTGCGCAAACTGAATGTCACAGCGGGCATTGGAGGCCGGTCTTATATGTCGTACCTTAAAGTACCCATGGCGCTACAGGCATTCTGCGAGGAATTGAACAGAAGGCGCAGTGAGATAGATCCGTCAGATATTGCAGCTGTCTATGACCTTAGTTTTTGGGCGCACTTTGAACTCGTCACCATCCATCCTTGGGCTGACGGCAACGGACGAACATGCCGGCTGCTGATGAACCTGCTGCAGATGGAATATGGTGTATTACCCACAAAGGTGCTGAAAGAAGATAAGGCAGAATACATACAGGCGCTAA
>NZ_NPJI01000027.1 GCF_002251435.1 Prevotella sp. P2-180 | reverse complement strand
ATATAACGCCAAGAACTATAATATCAAGATGCGCCGTGCATTGAAGAAAGATGATTGGAACACCATCTGCCTGCCATATTCATTGACATCTGATGAGATTTCTTCGTTGTTCGGCAGCGGCACTAAGGTAGAGACGTTCAGCGACTTGGAATATAACAGTGAGACTAATTCCTACACCATGAAGTTCAGCGCTGCAACGGAAATTACAGCCGGCACACCTTATCTTATTAAACCTTCGAAAGATGTTTCGGACAACATCTACGAGATTAAGGACAGGACGATAACTTGTACTTCTGAAACATACGTTCCGACTGGTACATCCCAAACCGCAAATAACACCACCCTCACCATGCAGGGTGAATACAACAAGCGCATGATAACTCCTTTCGATGTAACGGAAAGTGAGAACATCTACGTCATCAGCGGCGACAAGATATACCCTGTTAATTCAGACGTGGAGATGAAAGGCTTACGCTGCTATTTCGTGGCAAAGGAATCCACGACAGAACCATCAGAGGGAGGCTCCGGCGCATTCAGCAACGCCAAAGTGATTCACTCCGACGGCACCTCCACCGACCTGCGCCTTATAGACGCAGAAGCTACGG
>NZ_NPJI01000026.1 GCF_002251435.1 Prevotella sp. P2-180 | reverse complement strand
AAGTGGCCGCAGAAAAGTATTCATCTCTCTCTGAGAGCAAGATGATTGAGGAGGCTTCTCTTCGATCGGGTATCCAAAAGGGTGCTCTCCAAGCCGCGTTCTCTGCTTGCGGCGACGTGATTAAGGCGTGGGCTACTGAGGGACATTCGGTGCCGGTGCCGGGACTTGGAACTATGCGATTCGGTCTGAACGCAAAGAGTGTGGAGGACGTGAACATGGTGGCGTCGAGCCTCATCACCACCCGAAAAATCATCTTCGTGCCTTCTAGCGACGTGAAGAAGGAACTGATGACCACCGCAGTGAGCATCACCTGCTACGACCGCAACGGAAAGGTGGTGAAGCGCGTGAACTCCAGTGACTCTGGCGTGATAGAGGACCCTGAGAATCCGAGTGGAGGTGAGGATGCCGGTGCCGGCGGAAGCGACAGCAGTGGCGACGACCTCGGGCAGTAAACTTTAAAAGGTAAAACCTTAAAGATTAAAAGGTAAACCTTAAAGAAGTGGTAATTCCCTATGAAGGGTATTATTTAAACCAAAGAGATAAAGAGAAAAAGAGGGGAATTGTTGATGGAGTAGGTCGCAAGCGACAGAGGAAAAGAGGTTTTGCGCAGCTCTCTATAAGCTCTAAATGCCTTGGCATTCAACCTCTATCATTATACAAATACTCTTAAACTCTTAAACTCTTTGGTAAAATAAAGTAAACTTTAAAAATTTACGATTATGAGTACAACTAATAAAACAAATACTTGGAAGCTGATACTTCAGCTGATTGTGGCCGCACTGTCGGCAATAGCAACTACTCTCGGAGTGACGAGCTGCATGGGTGCCTATGTGTACTTCTAACTGAGAGTTAGGTGTGGGATTTAATAAATAAATGAATTGAACCTGGTGGTTATCTACTACGTTCAGTATGATTTCCACCAGGTTCATTTATATCCAACCATTTAAGTATAGCGCATCAGCTTCTATTTGCCGTTGATGTTAGTCATCTGGACAGTCCTTTGAAAGAGTTTCGTTCACCTTGGCAAGAAGCCACTGGTTTTGTTCCTCAATAGTCATATAGCTATTATCGAGTAATACGGCATCGTCTGCCATACGCAGGGGAGAAACAGCGCGATGGGAATCCATATAATCACGCTCCTTTACATTGGCAAGGATGTCTTCATAGTTTGCATTTTCACCCTTGTCGAGCAGTTCCTTATAACGACGCTCTGCACGTACCTCGGCGGAGGCAGTGACAAAAATTTTTAGTTCGGCATCTGGAAAAACGGTGGTTCCTATATCACGGCCGTCCATCACTATTCCCTTGTCTTGCCCCATGCGCTGCTGTTGCTCAACGAGCATTTTCCTCACAAACGGCTGCTTGGCTACCATGCTGACCCTCTCTGAGACACTCATGCCTCGTATCTCCTTCTCCACGTTCTTTCCGTTGAGCATGGCGCATAGCTGGCCTGCTTCGTCGCGTGTGAAGGAAATCTTCACTTCCCCGATGCGCTGCTCAAGGGCGTCGCTGTCGAGCGACTTGCCTGAAAACATGCCATTGTTTATGGCATAGAGGGTTACACAACGATACATTGCTCCTGTATCAACATAGATGTAGTTTAATTGTTGCGCCAATTGTTTTGCCATTGTGCTTTTTCCGCACGACGAATGTCCGTCGATTGCAATGATAATCTTGTTCATATATCAATAATTTCTATAAGTCTTTTCAAAAAGAGTGGGTATTATAGCTGATAGCTTACGTTTACATTGAGCGAGGTAGACGAGACGTGATACTTGCCGTATGCAACGCTTAGCTTGAATCGCTCAAGCATGATGCCTCCGCCGAACGACAGACCGGCACCATGACTGCTCTCTCCTTCACTGTCGGAGATTTTCATCTCGTCGGCCCGTCGGAAGTTATAGCCGGCAGCCAAATAGAGATTGTCTGAAAACAACAGGTCGGCTCCTATCACTATATGGTTTGCAAACCTTCCGTGCCAGTCGTTAAGGCGTGTCAGGGTGGCGGAGAAACGCAACGGCGACTGCATCAGGCGCTTTGTCACTCCTACCTGCAGGTCGAGTGGCATCTTTTCGAAATCGTCCTCGTAGGCCTTTATCTGACCGCCCAGATTGCGTGCCACTGCCGACACCGACCATCCGGAACTCTCGTCATAATAGTTCAGTCCGAGGTCTACACCCACTGCCATAGAGTGAAATCCTGCCAAGTCGGAATTCACAAACTTTGCCGTGATACCACCAAAGAGACGTTTTGCCAACGGATACTCGAAAGCACCGCAAAGCATGATATCCTTTGCGGAAACGTCACCAATAATTTCACCCTCCACCGTGGTCTGCTTCATGTCGCCGTAGTCCATCAACTGCGCCCCGACAAACCATGTGCCTTGTTTCTTCAGTGCTTTTGTAAACGATGCGCTCGCCGTTTTCGCCCCTTCCATATACGACATAAAGTTGAGGTTTATAGTCTTGTCGGAAACACCTGCAAGCAGTGCCGGATTATGAAACGCAAAGGTGGCGTCGTCGTCGGTGACGGTAATATTGTCGCCACCCAAAGCAGCCACATGGGCACTTACTGGCAGACGTAGGAAATTATACACTGTTTCGCTTTCCTGGGCCCATAAAATGGATGTAAAAAGAGCAAAAACAGCAGTAAAAATTAATTTTTTCACCATTTTAATACATTTTGACTGCAAAGATAATGTTTTTTTCAAATATAAAGACTATTTTTGTACCGCCAATTTCGAGAAAATATGAATTATTGGCGTTAAAAGGAGTTAATGGGCTCTATTCCGAAGGGAAATAGTCCCCAAAAAGGCATTTTATAAAAAATGGAAATAAAGAAAAATAGAAATGTTGACCTTGACGCTCACAGGTGGAAATTCTTCCTCCTATCGCTCATAGTGGTTCTCGCCTCTTTCGTCGCTATACTTGAATACTCTTCGGAAGAAACAACTTACGACGAGGAAGACGAGGAACTGACGGAAGAACTCGACCTCTCACTATTCAAAAAAGAAGACGACCGCATAGCTCTCGCCGTAAAGGAACAGCCAAAGCCGGTGTCAGATGAAATAAAGGTGGAGAAAAAGACAGATGAACTGGAACAAATGGATATGCCAAAGCCGGAAAGCGACGATATACCACAGGACACCAAAGATGAAGTGAAGGACGAGGAGAAAGACCCTCTGCTCGCTCCTGCCGACAATGCTCTCGACAACAACGACAAAAACTTCAGAATAGTGAGCGACCTGCCACAGTTTCCCGGTGGGGCAGTGGAGATGATGAAATGGCTCACGGCAAACCTGAGATACCCTTCTTCTGCCCAAAGGAAGAAAATAGAAGGAAAGGTGATGGTGCAGTTCATCATCGACTCGTCGGGCGACATGACCGACCTGAAGATTATCAAATCGCTTGAGGCTTCATGCGACAGGGAGGCATTGCGGGTGATGAGAATGATGCCGAAATGGAAACCTGGCATCGACAACGGACAACCGTGCCGCACTATGGTATGCATTCCTATCGTGTTTAAGTTGTAATGTGGATTTTGGGGATTTTGTAAATATCTTGAATTAAATATTTTCATTATGTATACATCTGAAGAACTAATAAAAATGGTGAACGACTACATCGAGTCGACAAGTGTTAACCGAAAGCCTGAAGGTCTGTACGAACCTATCAGATATGTGCTCTCATTGGGTGGAAAGAGAATAAGGCCCGTGCTTATGCTCTTGGCTTACAACATGTTCAAGGACGACCCTGAGACAATAATGGAGACTGCCGTGGGACTTGAGACCTACCATAACTTCACACTGCTTCACGACGACCTGATGGACAATGCCGACGTGAGACGTGGAATGCCTACCGTTCACAAGAAATGGAACGCCAACACTGCCATTCTCTCCGGCGACACCATGCTTATCATCGCTTTCCAAAGGGTGGCGAGATGCAAGGAAGAGAAACTCAGGCCTGTGCTCGACTTGTTTACACAAACAGTGCTCGAGATAGACGAAGGACAACAGTATGACATTGACTTCGAGACGCGGAACGACGTGACCGAAGAGGAATATATTGAGATGATAAGACTGAAAACCAGCGTCCTGCTGGCTTGTGCCGTGAAGATGGGAGCCATACTTGCCGGTGCCGACGAAGAAGATGCCTCCAACCTTTACAACTTCGGCGAGAAACTCGGATTGGCATTCCAACTGCAAGACGACCTGCTCGACGTGTATGGCGACCCTAAGGTGTTCGGAAAGGCCATTGGCGGCGACATCACTTCCAACAAGAAGACCTATATGCTCATCAACGCCATGCTGCGTGCCGATGAGAAGCAAGCCGCAGAACTGAAGAAATGGATTTCAGCCGAACACTTCGACAAGGCTGAAAAGATCAATGCCGTGACGGAGATATATAATAACATAGGAATCAGGGAACTATGTGAAAAGAAAATCAACGACTATTTCGAACAGGCCCGCCTTTCGCTCCAGAAGGTAAACTTACCTGACGAAAAGAAAACGCAGCTCCAGCACTTCACCGACCTCATGATGAAGAGGGAAAAATAAACAAATACGAAATTAAAACAATGATAATTGATACACATATCCATCTCGACGGAGAGGAGTTTGAGGACGACCTGGAACTGGTGGTGGAAAGGGCGAGACTTGCGGGGGTTTGCCGCATGCTGCTGCCTGCCATCGACGTGGAAACGACAAAAAAGGTGGCTCTTCTTGCAGAAAGACTTGAGGGGTTTGCCTTCCCGATGATTGGACTGCACCCTGAAGAGGTGAAAGACGATTGGCAACAGCAGTTAGACATTCTCAGGCCTATGCTGGGAGAGCCTTATATCGCCATTGGCGAGATAGGTCTTGACTTTTACTGGAGCCGTGAGTATGAACAACAGCAGCTCGAGGCTTTCGAACAACAGGTGATATGGTCGGTGGAAACACAGATGCCTCTGATGATACACTGCCGAAAGGCACAAAACGAGATGGTGGGCATAATGAAGAAATACAAGGACAAACTGCCTGGAGGCGTGTTCCATTGCTTCACCGGAAACGAAAAAGAAGCCGAACAACTGCTTGCCTTCGACCGCTTCTCACTTGGCATAGGAGGCGTCCTGACATTCAAGAAGTCAAACCTGCCTGCCGTACTGCCTTCCATACCACTGCAACGCATAGTGCTCGAAACCGACGCCCCTTACATGGCTCCAGTCCCCATGCGCGGCAAAAGGAACGAGAGTTGCTATCTGAAATACGTTGTGGAAAAGATGGCCGAATGCTACAACACCAGCGCCGAAGAGGTGGAACGGGTGACTACATCAAACGCCGAACGCATCTTTAATCTTCACCCTTCTCACGGGCAGAATACCTAATTGTCAAGGCGTTTTGCCTGCGAAGCGTCAGCTTTATGTCTACTATGGTACCCATCCTCACGTTTTTGTCGGCCTTTATGTCCACAATCATACGTGAAAGGTCTTCCGCCGAGGCTTCACTACGTTCACGTTTTATAAACGAAGAAATATCTTCTATGGTGGCGATTTTGTCATTCAACTGGATGACAGTCTCGTCACCTTTCACATTTCCAAAATTGTCTATGGGTTTTCCTACATAGATGTATGATGTGAGCGACTTCCTCGTCAGCTTCTCAAGCTTTACACCTTGTGGTGTCTCAAACTTCACTTTCAGCTGGTCGTGACGCAGATGGGTCACGATAAGGAAAAAGAACAATACGGTGAAGATAAGGTCGGGCAACGATGCCGTATTGAGCTCTGGCATGGTCTTTCCTTTTCGTCTGAACATACTCATTGCCTGCCTCCTTTCCCATTACTATCCGCCACGTCCACTTGCTCAGAAATGCGTTGCGGTATGACTTGCCTCACTTCTTCCTGCTCTTCCCGCGAACATTTGCCAAAAGGCCTTCCGTATCTCTTCTGACTGTAGCGGTCGCGCAATGTGGCATACACGTCCACAATAGTGTTTTGTATAAGGAAATAGGTGTCGTAGCTGCTCTCACGGTCTACATGCACTGACACTACATGCACCTTCGGGTCTACCGCCACAAACTTCTCCATAGCTTTGGCAATGTCATTCACGGTAGTCACCTTACCATCTACAGAAATGACATCATTCGCGTCGACATCTATCTGAAAAACATTCTCCGGGTCTACCTTCACCATTTCCACATTGTCGTCTTTCGACAGTTGCGGCATCTGGCGCATCAGTCCACGGTCGGTGTCTAAGGAAGTGGTGACAAGAAAGAAGATAAGCAGAATAAACGAGATATCGGCTGTCGACGTTGTGTTCAACGCCGGCATACGCTTTTTATCTTTTCTTCTGAACTTAATTTCTCTCATTATTCATGTTACTTGAAAAAGCGACGTGCCCAACCTGACATATTCAATACCACCGCCATAATTGCCAGCAAGAGCATCAAATATACAAAGGCTATGACAACATCGGTCAGCAATGGGGCATTAAACCGTGGATCGTCCATAAACGGCATGTTGAAACCTACAAGCCAAAAGGCGGCAAAAACAATAACCGTTATCACTACAAGCACCACAAGAACAGCATGCGACAGACGCGTCGGATTCTTCATACACTTCATCATCGGCCTCCTTCCTGCTTATACTTCGTTATGGCGTCGAGCAAGGTAATAGCCGACTCTTCCATCTGCGAAGTGAGATGTTCTATCTTTGAAAGGATGAAGTTGTAGAACAACTGTAGCACTACCGCCACGACAATTCCGAATATGGTGGTTATCAAAGCCACTTTCATTCCCGATGCCACAATGGTGGCACTAATGTCGCCTGCCTGCTGTATTTGGTCGAACGACATCACCATGCCTATCACCGTTCCGAGAAAGCCCAACGACGGCGCTATCTGTATGAACAGCGTTATCCAGGTGCATCCACGTTCGAGATTTGCCGTCTGAACAGTGCCATACGACACTATGCTCCTTTCGATATCATCAATTTTCTCCTTGATTCTCAACAGTCCCTGGAAACAGATGGAAGCTACCGGACCCCGAGTGTTGCGACACAGTTCCTTTGCCCCTTCAATGTCTCCCTGTCCGATAAGTTTGTCCACATCAGCCATAAACTTCTTTGCGTTTATCTCCGAAAGCGTGAGATAGATGATACGCTCAATGCAAAAAGCGAGTCCAAGCACCAATGCAAGTGCCACGAGCGACATAAAGCCTGCATTACCTTCAATAAACTTGGTTTTCAACAGTTTGTGAAGCCCTGGTGTTTCTTCTGCCTCCACCAATGCCCCGTCTTCCAAATCATCGTCAGAAACGGCATCTTTTGCAGCTACGGTATCTAAAACGGCAGAGTCAGGCACAACAGCCTTCTTGGCATTTGTGTCTACAACATTTGCAACCGGAACATTTAATTGAGACTTCGTCGCTTGTGCGCTTACCGAAGGGCAAGCAAGAGCGACGGCGAGAAAAATGATAATCAATGTCTTCATTTGATAACCAATCATTATAAAGCGGAAAGGACAGGATTCGAACCTGCGAACCGGTTTTGCCGGTTACACGCTTTCCAGGCGTGCCTCTTCAACCACTCGAGCACCTTTCCTTTTTTCGGGTTGCAAAGTTACAACTCTTTTTCCGTAAAACAATGCTCCCCGACGTTTTTTTAATGTTTTTTTAGAAAAGAGAAGAGAGTAATGGGAAATCACTCTTTATCTCACTTCTTCAACACTGGCTCACACGTGAGGTTTACACCGAGTTTCTTGAATATCTTTCGGTCTACTTCACTCAACATCACCGTACAATGAACCTGACAGCCTCTTAGCTTCGGCAACTGCTGAAGTGCGTGGCGGCAGTTCTCGTCTTTTTCTGACAGTACCGACAGGGCCACAAGCACTTCGTCGGTGTGAAGGCGTGGATTGTGTCCGCCAAGATAGTTTATCTTCGTATACTGTATCGGCTCAATCATCGACTGCGGTATGAGTTTTTTCTCATGGTCGATGCCTGCAAGATGTTTCATGACGTTAAGAAGCAATGCGGCACTGCATCCCAACAGCGGACTGGAATGTCCTGTCACTATCGTTCCGTCTTCAAGTTCAATGGCCGACGAGGTGTGGCCTGTACGTTTCAGACATTCCTTGGCGGCGGTTGTGGTGCGACGGTATGCCGTTGAAATCTTTGCCTGAGTGAAAAGCATCTGAATCTTGTTTATCTCACCGTCGTTGCATGCCCCACTCGCCATTTTGTTTGTGGCATCGTAGTAGCGGCGTATGATTTCGTTTTTCGATGCCTCGCAGCATACGTCATCATCGCTGATACAGAATCCCACCATGTTTACACCCATGTCAGTAGGCGACTTATAAGGGTTGGTGCCATAGATGCCCTCAAAGAGGTTGTTGAGCACGGGGAAGATCTCTATGTCGCGGTTGTAGTTAATGGCTATCTTTCCGTATGCCTCGAGATGGAACGGGTCTATCATGTTCACATCGTTGAGGTCGGCAGTGGCTGCTTCGTATGCGATGTTCACCGGGTGTTTCAGTGGCAAGTTCCATACGGGGAAGGTCTCAAACTTGGCATATCCTGCCCTCACACCCCTTTTGTTTTCATTATATAACTGACTGAGGCACACTGCCATCTTTCCGCTTCCAGGTCCAGGTGCGGTGATGATAACCAGCGGTCGCGAAGTTTCTACATAGTCGTTTTTGCCGAAGCCTTCGTCAGAGGCTATGAGCGCCACATTATGCGGATATCCTTCAATGAGGTAATGGCAATAGGTTTTGATGCCCTCACGTTCAAGTCGTTGTTTGAAGGCGATGGCCGATGGCTGACCATTATAGTGTGTGATGACAACAGAGCCCACCATGAATCCCCTGCCTTGGAACTCATTTCTCAGTCGCAGCACGTCCTCGTCGTAAGTGATGCCCAGGTCGGCGCGCTTTTTGTTCTTGTCGATGTCAGCGGCACTGATTACAATGACAATCTCAATGCTATCGCTGATTTTCTGGAACATCCTCAGCTTACTGTCAGGTTGGAATCCGGGCAAGACACGGCTGGCATGATGGTCGTCAAACAATTTTCCACCCAGTTCGAGGTAAAGCTTTCCGTCAAACTGCGATATTCTCTCCTTTATATGCTCAGACTGGATAGTCTGATATTTCTGGTTGTCAAATCCTATTTTCATCGTTTTGCAAAATTTGGTGCAAAATTACATAAAAAAAATGAAACAGGAAAAAAACCAAGGAAAAAAATATAAAAAGAATGGCCGCGAAACCCGCAGCCATTCTTCATTCTTCATTCTTCACTCTTCATTCTTCATTCTTCACTCTTCATTCTTCACTCTTCATTCTTCACTCTTCATTCTTCATTCTTCACTCTTCACTTCCCTACTCCCTCTTTTATTCCATCCAACGCTGGTTGGCAGAAGATTGAGAGGTTGGAACGATTGATGATGGTCATGATGCCCGACTCGCCATTGCGGTTTGCACTATTGATATCCCAAACCATAGGTATGATACCATTGTCTTTGGCATTCTCCATGATACACTTCCACCATGCTTTCACCGAAGCGTCGTGCTCAGTTTGGTTTTCTGACAGTTCACGCCACTGGACTCCACACTCTCCAACGATTACCGGAACGCCGTTGTCGTAGAACTTCTTACGCATCATCTCAAACTGACTCTTGGTGTAAGACTCCTCACCCCAAGTGGCATTGTGGGCACTTCCGCTCACATGATTGCCGTTACCCCAGAACCATGTGGCATTGTCAGCCTTTAAACAGAATTCATACGGGTCGTAGTAGTGTACCTCAACCATCAAGCCCTTGTCTGCCGCATCAGTCGGCATCTTAAATCCGATGCTCTCGTCGCAAGCAGAAGAGATGTTGGTGGAAGGAGCCTGAACCACGAGTATGCGGGCAGAGTTGTTACCTCCAGTGGCACGCACTGCATCTACAAAAGCCTGGTTGTAGCGGTTCAGGATCGGAGTGAGCTCCTTGTGGCGGGTGCTGAACAGGTTGTAATCCTGGAACGGCTCGTTCAAGCCGGCAAAGAGCAAGTGCTCGTCATAGCCCTTGAAATAGGTAGAAATCTGTGTCCAGAGGTTCTTCAGCATGTCAATCTTGCTGAGAATGATTTCCTCGCTCACCGGCTTATATTGTGAGGTGCTGGCTGAGAAGCCTTCCACCTCTATCCATCCGCTGTCCCAGTGGTCGTTGAGCACCACGTAGAGTCCGGCGTTGACGCAGTAGTCAACCACTTCCTTCACACGTGCCATCCAGTCAGCGTCAATCTTGCCGTTGGTGGAGTGGATGTACCATGAGCAGGGAATACGTACAGACTTGAAGCCTTGTGACTTCACATAGTCGATGACGGCCTGTGTGGTCTTGGTCTTCTGCCATGTTGTCTCGGCACCAAGTCCGTCGCCGGTTGCCTCCATAGTGTTGCCGAGGTTCCAGCCCGGGAACATGTCCTTGGCTATCTCCTTTGCGGTGCGGAAGGTGTATGACTCCTCCGGCTTGACAATCTTGCCCGACTGGGTAACGCTGATGCGTGAAAATGCTCCGTTGAGGTTGGCAAGGATAGTGCCTTGGCGCTCCTCGCCGGTGTTCTTTGCGCATACGACAGAGAACGACGACGATTTATTGTTGCCCGACACACGGGTTACTGTGAGCCAGTCAGCCTCAGAACGGGTGAAAGCTGTACCGCCCTCAACGGTGAACATTGCTTCACCACCATCCACACCGAACGTGAGTTCGGTGGGAGTGATGTTGAGTGTTCCCACGCTTTCCGCCAGCGGGTTAGGATTGCTGTTGTCGCTGCAAGCTGACAACATCACCGCGCTCATGGCGAAAAGCATCAGGAATATTGATGATATCTTTTTCATACTTTCTAAATATTAATTTTAATTTATAATTCAAGAATTACCATGGCTTGGCAAACAGCTCGGTAGAGAAGTTGCCGATGGTGTATTTACATGACTTCTGGTAGCCGAGTGAAAGCACGCAGTTGTTGCCTTCCACCACTGTCGCTCCGTCGAATGCAGGGTTTGCAGCAGTGCCACTACCCCAAATATTGTGGAGTTCAACACGGAAATTTCCGTTATCCTCAATGTCACCATAGAGAATCTTCGGAGCATCAAACGGAACATTCACTCCGTCGTTGACTACCGACTTTAACTCTGCAGAGAATCCAGAGAAGTATTTGCGGATGTCCACGAAATCCACAAGACAAACAGCACCATTGGCAGGACCTGTGCCATCACAATCAGCATCCACGTCAATATTCAAACTTAAATCTGAAGTTGAAGCGAGTTTATACTGGAAGTTTTCCTTCACTACCTTTATGGCTCCCGGATTCTCCTTGCCCCAGTTGCCCGGCTGAGCCCATCCTGGCTCAAGTCCTACGGCAGTCTGCTTTGCATTGAATTCAAGGTTGGTGTCGAGAGAAACGATGGTGAATGTCACCTCGAAGGTAGAGTTGAAGGCAAGGGCTGTCTCCTCGGTGGTCTCGCCACCTCCGGGATGGAACGGAGTGTCCTTCAATCCATTCCAGCCATCGTTATGTCCGCAACCCCAGATGTTTGCAATCTCAACGCGATACTTGCCATTGTTCTCAATGTCACCATAATAGAACTTGTTTGCATCAAATGGAATAACTTTGCCATCAGCCTTAAGGGTGTCAATCTTGACGAAAGCATTGGGATAGGCAGCTGCGAAGCCCTCGATATCAAGAACATATACCTGTCCGTAAGCGCGAGGCTCGGCTGTGTTGAATGTAACAGTGTATGTACCTGTCTGTCCACCTGCCACTGTCACTGTAGCTCCAGCCCAAGCGTCGGAAGGCTCACCGCCTCCGGGCTTCTGGCCATAGCAATTCAGCGTAGCCTTATATCCATACTTCTCCAACTGCGGAATCATGTTGATACTCAACAGACATGCGCCCTGTGAAGGATCGGTGCGGAGAACGCCCAACTGCAATGACTTGTCGGTGAGTGAGAGTATCTTGATGTTGTTCTTCAAGTCATCTGTATATCCAGGACCAAAGTTGGCAGGAGCGAGACAGTTGGCACCTTCGAGGGTGATGGTCTTGTTTGCCTCGTCCACGGTGTATGTGCCTTCCTCAACGGTTTCCTTGCCGTCGGCATCAACATGCTTGACAACTAATGTGCCATCCTCGTTGAAGGTGATAGAGCCCTGACAGTTGGCTGCGCTACCGCCCACTGCCCATGAGTTGCCGGCAAAGTCGGCATCCCAGCACCAAGAGTCGCCTACGACAGGTTCGCCATTTGTCACTGTACGCCATGAGTCTTCAGTTCCATAGAAGTATGAAGGGCCATGGAATACTTGATACTCACCATCGAGGGTAAGGTCGATTTCCCATGTCTTGCAGAGCAAGGACTTGTCAAACGGTATGTTCTTTGCCACTGAAACGGGGCGTACGGAGAGTGCCTGGTAAACAGGTGTTGTCGAACGGCCGTTGCCGTTTTGGTTAAACAGGTAGCTCATGGCAAACTGACTGTCGGAACCATTGACAGAGCCTGAGAGATAGCGACCTTCTGTGCCTACACCTGCAGTGTTGCCCTTTGTGCGTGAACCGGCAGCGGGCATGAAGATTGAATTGCCGTTAGGACCGGTGAAC
The DNA here is from genome assembly GCF_002251435.1 of Prevotella sp. P2-180. Classification (GTDB taxonomy): domain Bacteria; phylum Bacteroidota; class Bacteroidia; order Bacteroidales; family Bacteroidaceae; genus Prevotella. Next base: position 71,793 of record NZ_NPJI01000026.1, on the reverse strand, counting down.
TGATATCCAGCCACACCTTCCTTCTCCATCCACTCCACCTTGCAGCAGCGGAAGAGTTCCTCATATTCGGCAATAGTAGGAATAGTGGTCTTGCCATCAGTAACCCTGTTGGCAATATCCTGTGCTGACTTATATATATCGCCAGAAGCATAGTCCTCGGGATTGATGCTGGTGTTGTAACCAGTGAGGTCGCCGAAACCTACGAGAGCTCCCAGTTCAGTCTCCGACGAAGCACCGATGTTGCACTTTGCCCACTTGGTGGAGAGGCCAAGGTCAACGAGGTCGTTGTCAACGTCAAATTCCTTGGCAGCAGTGGTGAATTCCTTGGTCTCACCATATACCACGCCCTGACCGAGGTCAAGATAAGCAGCATAATAATATGTCGTGGAAGGAACGAGACCGAGAGCCTCAATACTGTAATCAGTGCCAAGAACACCGGGGATGCGCACACCGGCACGAACACGCTCGTCGCCAGGAACACCCGACACAACGATACCCACCTCAGCGTCGGCAGTCAACTGCTGGATTTGTCCTGACAGTTTCACACTGTTGGCTGTCAAGTCCTTGTAGTCGCCGGTGACAGCCTTGGTGTCGGTAAGAATGAGGCTCTTCACCTCACCCTTTACCGTCACCTTACTTTGCAAACTAACAAATGCCTGATAGTAATAAACTGTTCCTGGCATACCGGAGATTGTAGCACTGAACGTCGCGTCGCTCTGGGCTGTCACACGCTCGGAGAGATTGTCCTGCGATGTGCCGTAATAGAATCCCGTGACGTATGCGCTTGAAGACTGAGCCTCAAGACCGTCAACAGTACCGTTCATGGTTGCCGACGTTGCGGTGACGTCAGCCGAACCAGTGACGACCGAACCGTCCTTGAGCAGTGGGGTAGTGCCTACACCATACTCAACGTCGTCGCTACATGCCGTAAAGCATAAGCCGAGGACGAAGGTCATTATACTATATAATATTTTATTTTTCATTTTATCTTCTTGTTTAAGAATTTACATTTTATAATTCTTAGTCACAATATCACTCGATGACACATGTTACACTCTCGAACATATCAGTGTAGTCACCTTCTCCAAATCCGTCAAACTGGATTGAGAGGTCGAGACAAGTGGAAGTGAATTTCTGTGTAGAACCAGTGGTGTTGGTAAGTGTGACGGTGGTCTCGCCGTCAACATTCACTGTCACTGCATCATCAAGGTCGAAGCATCCAGGCTCCCATGTCTTCTTAATGTTATTGTCTATAAGGGCACACTTAGGAGTCTTGCTCCATGTGATGACTCCAGGCTTGAGCTTGAATGTCACCTTAATAGTCTGGTTCTTCTTCAGTTTCACGCTTGCTGCATCCTTGAAGATACCGATACCGCCATCACCATAATGGTGGAATCCGAGACGCACGCATCCGTTCTCTGTCCATGATATTCCCTCGTCACCGTAGTTGGTGTTGAGAGGCACTACGGTAGGACCTGTTGCTCCTGTCTCAATCTTCTTGAAGTTGAGGGTCGCGCAGAGATAAGAGTCAATGTTGCCGTTCTCGTCATTTGAAGAAGGAACACCGATAGTCACCGACTCTCCCGGTTCGCAAGCGAGAACTGTGAACTCCTTACCGGCCACGGTCACTGTGCGTGTGTCGTTGCTTGCTGTGAGGATGGTAATCTCTTCGTCGAAGGTAAGTTTGTCGTCAGCAATAGTCACCTTGCCCGACTTCTCGCCGCACTCATAGTTGTAAGAGCCGTCGGAAGCGCGGGAGATAACGAGCTCGAAGTCGCCAATCTCGTCGCCGCATGCCGGTGCCCAGTTGGTGGTGTAGTCACCATTGGCAACGTTCTCCCACTTGCTCACTGCAGGCGAACCGTTCCACCACATCCAGTCGTAAGGAGTCTCGTCGTTGATGATGAATGTCATCTGGTTGCCCACGTATGTCACACCATTAATCTCGGTAGTGAACAGGTCGGTAGTGAGGTTGCTGAATGTAGGCAGCTCAGGCTCAGTCTTCTCGATGAGTCCGCTCTCCTCCTTTGGTATGCACTCGCCATTGGTGTCGATAACCTCTTGCGACACGAAGTTCCAGATAAGCCACCAAGGACCCTCAGAGTTGGTACGCATTGTGGCAATCTGCAACAGATAAGGTGTACACTCGATAATCTTCACGTCCTGGGTATAGTTGGAGCATACCTCATCGAAAGCCGCATTGTGCAATGAGTAGCAGTCGCTGAACGAGATGACGGGATGAGTCTTGTCGCTCACGTTGAGATTGAACTTACCATTCATCATCGTACCGCCATTGGCGTCGTTGCGGAACACAACTGCCGTACAGCCGTTCTTGGCGTCAAGACCGAACTCCATGTAAGAGCTCATGTATGGGTCGTCGGCAGGAATAAGCCATGACTGGAAGCCAGGGTCCCAGTTAGGTGCCCAGTTGGCACTACCAAACATAAGGTCGGTAGAACCGGAGCCATCGTTCCTCACGTCGTCAGGGTTGCCATACATCACTGGGCCGGTGCAACGTCCCACACCGTAGTTGCCGTTGCAGGGCACCCACTTCTTTGTCTTGCCAACTCCACCGGCGAGGTTAACCCACATCTCGTCGCTCAGCTGTGCGAAGTCGTTCTGTGAGAGGCTGAACTGATATGGTTCACCATAAACCACTCCCGCACGTGTCTCGGCACCGAGAGTCACCTCATAGTCGCCGGCAAACGGCAGGCCGAGGGTCAGTTTCTGTTCTTGAGAGCGACCGTTAGGAGTCACCCACAACGGTGTGCATCCCTTGAGCTTCGACTCGAGGGTCACGTAGTTACCGTCGATGGTCACGGTATAGGCGTCCGGACATTTCAGGTCGTCGCTCGAATATTGGGCGTCACCAAAGCTGAAGTCGTCCGGCGAACAGGCTGCCAGCATCATTGCGGCTCCTGCCATCATTGTATATATCTTTTTCAGTTTCATAAGAAATGAACTTTAATATCTAAATATTTAATTATTTTAATTCTTTAATTTCTCAATAGAATTAAGAATTACCATCCGGCATTCTGAGTAAGAACACCACCCGAAAGAGTAATCTGAGTATTAGGTATCTGCATCAGACCCTTCTTGGCTGTGAAGTTTTCTACCTTGAATGATGTAGTTGTCTCCACACCACCATTGATCACCTTGGCTCCGTCCTGAGCCTCGGCAATGGCACGTCCGGCGTAAGCACCGTCCTTCTCGTAGCGCATGAGGTCCCAGAAGTGGATGCCCTCGAAGGCAAACTCTATGGCACGCTCCTTGCGTATGTTCTCGATGCTGTAGGAGAGAGACTCACCCGGGCATGAACGCTGGTGAACCATGTTCAGACCAGTATTTGTGCCTGTCAGCTCAGAGTGCATCAGAAGCACGTCGGCATAGCGCATCACTGTCCAGTCCTGATAGTAGGTAATGTTCATATGCTGCTCGCCAAGCTGGAATCCCACCTCCTGACGTGTACCGTCGGAGAAGCACATCGGGGCATACTTGCGGGTGTAATAACCAGTGTATTCGTATGAGTCGTTGACATCAGCAGTGAAACCGGCATCGGCACAGCTCCATACGCAAGCACTGAAACGTGGGTCTTCCTTGTAGGTATCGACGAACTTCTGTGTCACTGAGCATGCACCCCAACCAGAGGCAATGTTCACGCTTGTAGCACACTTGTTGCGCGGACCGAGATACACCTGGAACACGTTACCGTCGGCATTGCCGTTATAGTCGGCAGTAGCGGCAAACTTAAGGTTGAGGATAACCTCCTTGGAGATGTCGCTCACCCATCCACTGCCATCATAGTACTTCCCCTTGAATGTGGTGTTCCATGCGTAAGCACCACCGTTAGAACCATCGGTAGTACATGCTGGCATAAAGAGGTCGGCATAGTTTGCCTCAAGCTCATAACCGCCATTGTCAATCACGTCGTTGAGCGCGTCGATAGCCTCCTGCTTGGTGCAACCTTCATTTTCCTGTCCATAGTAGCCAGTATAATATAGGTACGCGCGAGCCAACAGAGCCTCGGCGGCATATTTTGTTATACGTCCGTCGGTGTCGCCCCGGCCCGACAATGGGAATGCGTCGGCTGGGATGTTGGCGGCTGCATATTTCAAGTCCTCAAATATCTGCTTATATACCTCAGAGGCGGCAGTGCGCGGAAGATTTTCCTCAGTGGGCACTGTAACGAGAGGCACGTCGCCAAACATACGGGCGAGGTCGAAGTAGAGAATGGCACGCAAGGCACGGGCTTGCCCTATGATACGGCCGCGGGCGGAAAGGTCACCACCCCAGTCGGCAGTCTCCTCAGCCTGAATAACCTTGTTGCAACGGAAAATGGCTGCATAGTAGTTGATCCAGTCGGTGTTGAAGAGGTTGTTATACGATGGTGCTACGGAGATGTCAAATTGGTCGAGCACGTTATTGTTCTTGGCGTCCGAGAAACCAAGACCTCCATGTGCCTGGTCGGAGGCAAACTCAGCCAGCATGTACATGCCGATTTCCTCGCTGCTTATGGTGCGCTGCCAACCGTCGTAGCAGCCCACGAGAGCCATGTCGAGAGCTTCGGCGTTGCGGTAAGCTGTCTCGTCGTTCTGACTTGTCATCGACTCGGTATCCATCGAGCACGATGTCATTGTCAGACCTGCCACAGCCAATGCGCTATATAGAAATATGTGTTTTGTATTCATAAGAACTTTAATTCTTTATTATTATATACTTTAATTTCTTAAGTTTCTAATCTATGATTAGAACGCCACGTTCATACCCACAAGGAATGTGCGGGGATGAGGATAGTAACCCATATCCACTCCTGATACCCATGAGTCGGAGCTGTTGCCGTTGGTTCCGTTGTAAGAACCGATTTCAGGATCCATGCCGTCATACTTCGTGAGAGTGAGAAGGTTCTGGGCCTGAACGTAGAGGCGGAGCTTAGAGATGCCCTTCCAAGAGATAAGTTTCTTGAAGTCGTAGCCCAAGGTGAGGTTCTGCAGACGGATGTAGTCGCCATCCTGTAGATAGAGGTCGGAGAACTGCCAGTTGCCAACATCGCCGTAAGTCACGCGAGGAATCTTGTTGCTTGTGCCCTCACCGGTCCAGCGGTCGAGAATCTGACGGCTGTAGTTGCCCTGTGAAGAGTTAGGGTCGCGATAAGACTGGGCAATCTGGAATCCGGCAGCACCGGTGAAGTTGGCACTGAGGTCGAAGCCCTTGCAACTCATTGTAAGGTTGAAGCCGAAAGTGTATTGGGGCAGACCGTTGCCAAGGTCAACCTTGTCGGTGGCATTAATCTGTCCGTCGCGGTTGATGTCGATATATTTCACGTCGCCAGGTTGTACGTTCGACTGCAGCACGCCGTTGCCTGCAGCAATCCAGTCGGTTATTTCCTGCTGGTTCTGGAAGATGCCAGCGGTCTTGAAGCCCCAGAAGTAACCTATGGCGTGGCCGTTCTCGGCACGGTAGAACTCTTCGGCGTTGGAATAAATCTGGTTGGTGGCACCGTGGATGATTCCGTCCTCAGTAGGAATGCTGCCCACCTCGTTGTGGTTGTAGGCAAAGTTTCCACCAACACTGTAAGAGAAGTCCTTGCCGATGTTGTCGTTCCATGTAAGGCCAAGCTCAATACCGGTGTTCTTCACGTCACCACCGTTGATGACTGGACCTTGTGTTCCGGCAGTTGCCAATACAGGAGCCTGTACGAGCCAGTCCTTGGTCGTCTTGATATACCAGTCGGCAGTCAGCGACAGGCGGCTTTGGATGAAGCGTGCGTCGATACCCACGTTAAACTGCTCTGATGTCTCCCACTTCACGTTCTCGTTGGCAAGACGTGATGGATAAGAACCTGTTGACCAACCGCTCTGACCGGCTTGGGTTCCGAAGTTATAGTTGGTGTTGCTCGTTGTAACAGGAGCAAGATACTGATAGCAGTTGATGTTGGCGTTACCCACCTGACCCCAGCTTGCGCGAAGTTTCAGGAAGTCGAGCCAGCCCTTAGTGCTCTTCATGAACTCTTCCTCGGAGATTGTCCAACCAGCTGACACTGACGGGAAGTAGCCCCAACGGTGTCCGGGAGCGAACTTCGACGACTCGTCGGCACGTATTGTCGCGTTGAGCATATAGCGCTCTTTCCACGACCATCCAAGGCGTGCGAAGAGCGACATTCCGCGGGTCTCGTCGTAAGGAGCACCGTTCACATTCTTGTTGTCGGTTCCGTTAGTATTATTAAGGTACGCGTGATCCCAGTCACCGAATCCGGCGATGAGACCGTCGTTGTAACCGCCAGTGCTGCTACCGTTATAGCGCGACCACTCCGAACCGATGAGTGCCGAGAAGTCGTGACCGCCCTTCAGGGTAAAGTCATACTGTGCGGTGTTTGTCCATACCATCGACAGGCCGTGACCATTGCTTTGGTTCACCTTGGTGAGAGTGTTGGCACTCTGAGGAGTGAACTGATAGATAGGAGTAAACGAACGGTATTCTGAAGTGCCGTAGCTGATGCCATATACGGTCTTGATCTTTAGGTTCTTGATAGGTTCAATCTGCATATAAACGTTTGCATCGAGAGTACCGCCCTTGTTCTGGTTGAAGCGATTGACCATCATGTTTCCGTAGGGGTTGCCGTCGTTGACGTTCCAGTCGGAGTTGACAGTGCTTGCATAGTCGCCGTTCTCGTCAAAGACAGGATGAATGGGTGAAGATGAGAATGCGCCGCGGAGGTTGTTGTTCCAGATGTTACCTGTACCCATACCCCTCTGTGTCTTCCAAACGAAGCTCACGCGCTCACCTATGGTGATGAGTCCGTCGTACATCTTGTGCTCAGAGTTGGCGCGGAAGTTGAAACGACGGTAGTTGCTTACCTCCGAACCACCGATGACACCGTCCTGACCCGTATAGCCACCGGAGATGACGTAGGTAGAGGTCTTTGAGCCGCCGGTGAAGGCAAGACTGTGACTGGTGGTCAATGCGCCGTCCTCAATAGCCTGGTCAATCCAGTCGGTGTCATACACGTTGCCGTTGGCGTCGTGTATCGCATTAAGCGAAGCCCAGTCAACGGGAGAGAGACCGCTGTTCAGCCGAGCCTCATCCATAATAGTCATATACTCCTGTGCATTAAGCATCTTGAACTTGCGTCCTACGGTCTGCCAACCCACATATCCGTCGTAGGTGATCTTGCTTGATCCTTCCTTACCGCTCTTTGTCGTTACGAGAACGACACCGTTGGCAGCTTGTGCACCGTAGATGGCGGCAGAGGCAGCATCCTTCAACACGTCGATACGCTCGATGTCGGCAGGGTTAAGGGTAGTGATGTCGCCACCTATACCATCAATAAGGTATAAGGGCTGAGAGTTGCCCACAGTACCGAGACCACGGATAGTCACACTCATCGAGGCACCAGGCTGACCTGATGTGGAAACGATGTTCACACCTGGAGTCTGTCCCTGCATTGCTGCCAAGGGGTTGGTGGTGTTGAGCTTCTGGATGTCGTCACCCTTGAGCTGGGTTGTGGCGCCGGTGACGAGTTTTTTCTTCATCGTGCCGTAACCGATTACCACGACTTCCTCGAGCGACTTTCCGTCTTCTTCGAGAGTGACGTCAATCTTGTTTCCCTTAACCTTTACTTTCTTTGTCACATATCCTATATATGTGAACACGAGAGTCTGGCCGTCGTTGGCCTTGATGGTGTAATTACCGTCGAAGTCGGTAATGGTGCCGCCTTGCGCACCTTCCACCTGTACGGTGGCACCGATGAGCGGTTCGTTGTCGGCAGCGGATGTCACGCGTCCTGTGATATCCTTTGCCACAATGTTGCCTGCTCCGAAGAAAGCCGTCGCCTGCAGCATCAGCAGCATGACGATTGCCATGGTCTTCCGAGCGGGATCAACTGTAAGAGTGTTGAGTGCATGACTAACACATCTTTCAATAGATGATTTACTCATAAGTAACATTGTTGTTAGTTTGTAAATGTTTATTATTAATTATTGATTTTTGCTTTCTGAAAATTGTTAGTTTTCTTTGTGCAAAATTAGACATTTTTTAACTAACTACGATGCTAAAATGTTGCGATTATGGTACTATTTTGTTATCAAAGGCGCAAAAATGTTGCGAAATAGGTCAAATCTTTGCAAAAATAGTATTATGAGTGTATATCAGATACCCAATCCGTCAGAAAAAGACACGTCGATGGCCTTGCTCTGAAGTATCTTCGTATGAGGAGGAATACTGTGGGTAAGCCAGATGTTACCTCCCACTATGGAGTGATGTCCGAGAGTGATGCGTCCGAGCACTGAGGAGTTACTGTACACTGTTACATAGTCTTCTATTATCGGATGGCGCGGACAGTTCACCATGTGTCCTTCCTCGTCATACTTGAAACTCTTTGCTCCAAGGGTCACTCCTTGGTAGAGGGTTACGTGGTTGCCAATGATGGCTGTCTCGCCTATCACCACTCCCGTACCATGGTCGATACTGAAATACTCACCGATAATGGCTCCAGGATGGATGTCAATACCTGTTTTGGAGTGGGCCAGCTCTGTTATGATGCGCGGGAGCACAGGTATGCCCAGCACATGCAGCTCATGGGCTATGCGATAGTGAGTCATGGCGTTTACCACCGGATAGCAGAATATCACCTCGCCGTAGTTGTTTGCTGCGGGGTCGTTTTCAAACATTGCTTCCACGTCGGTATAAAGCATGCGTTTCACCTCAGGCAGACGGTCTATAAACGACAATGCCATCTCCACTGCCTTTTGGGGTGCTTGCTGTTCGTCTTCGTCACTGTTGAACAGCAGTCCGCATGCTATCTGCTCTTTCAGCAGAGAGTATAACGACTCCACGTTCACACCTATATAATATTGCCTTATCTGTTCCTCCGGCTGCCTTTTATAGAAATAGTCTGTAAAGATGATTGTCTTACACAGACTGATTATCTGTTTCACTGTCTCAATATTCGGCAGCGGGGCATGACTTCCCGGCACAAAACTGTCTTCCTTCACTGTGTGGCTCGACAGTATCTCAATATTCTTTTTTAATACTTCACTTGCTTTCATATACAATCTGTTATCTCTAACCTCCTCCTTCTACCCTCTACCCTCCTCCTTCCACCCTCTTTAAATACTTATCTCCCCCCTTATACTTCTCTGCATATAGTTTTTCACCTGATGCCAGTCGCTGTAAATGCCTTGCAGATACATCAGTTTCGTCACTGCACTCTCCACCGTACTGTCATGACCGCTTATCACTCCAGCCTCCTTCAACTGGTATCCCGTGTCATAGCGTCCCATCTCCACACTGCCCGCCATACACTGAGAAATGTTTACAATTATCTTACCCTTGCCAGTGGCTTCCTTGAGGGCATTCATCAACCATGGATATTGCGGAGCGTTGCCGCTACCATAGGTACGCATCACTATCGAACGTAGCTTCGGACTCATAAGCACGTGGCGTATCAAATCCTCCTGAATACCTGGGAACACTGTAAAAACAATGACACTCGGGTCGAGCACAAACCTTGGCTGCACCGACTTCGAATAGTCGGGCATGAGTATTCGGCTCGTGTGGTAGTTGATGTTCACCCCGGCATCAGCCAAATGACCATAGTTGAAACTCTCAAAGGCGTTAAAGTTGTCGGCACTCTGCTTCGTGGTGCGGTTGCCGCGCATCAGATGTCCGTTGAAATATATACAAACCTCGGGCACCATTGCCTTGCCGTCTTGATACTTCGCCGACGCTATTTCTATACTCGTTATCACATTCTCCTTCCCGTCGGTTCTCACCTGCCCTATCGGCAACTGGCTGCCGGTAAGTATTACGGGCTTGGTAAGATTCTCAAGCATATAGCTCAGCGCCGATGCAGTATAGGCCATGGTGTCGGTACCGTGAAGAATCACAAAACCATCGTAGAGATTGTAGTTGTTCGTAATAACATGAGCCAGGTCTACCCATCGCTCAGGCGACATGTCACTACTATCGATGGGCGGATTAAACTGAAAAGTGGCAATCTCGGTCGACACCTGCTGAAGCTCTGGCACATTGCTCAGAAGGCTCTCGAAATTGAACGGCTCAAGGGCTCCTGTTCGCGGATTCCTATTCATCCCTATCGTTCCACCAGTGTAGATAAGCAATACTTTATTCATATACGTCATCGTTTACGTAATTTTTAGGTGCAAAAATAAGTAAAAAGTTTGAGAAAGAAAAATTTTTTTCGTATTTTTGCAAGAAAATTATCAGCACTAATCAAAATATCAATAAAACATAAATAAAAGTACAGAAATGAAACAATTTAATGACGAGAATTTTCTGCTCGAAACATCAGTAGCACAGGATTTGTACCATAACCATGCGGCAAAGATGCCCATCATCGACTACCACTGCCATCTCATACCCGAAATGGTGGCAAACGACCATAAGTTCAAGTCGATCACTGAACTATGGCTGGGCGGCGACCACTATAAGTGGCGTGCAATGCGCACCAATGGTGTAGACGAGCGCTTCTGCACAGGAAAGGACACTTCTGACTGGGAGAAGTTTGAGAAGTGGGCGGAGACTATCACTTACTGCTTCCGCAACCCTCTCTACCACTGGTCTCACCTGGAGCTGAAGACTGCCTTCGGCATCACCAAGCAGCTCTCTCCAAAGACAGCCCGCGAAATCTTCGACGAGTGTAACGAAAAGCTGAAGCAGCCGGAGTTCTCTGCCCGTGGTCTCATGCGCCACTATAACGTAGAATGTGTCTGCACCACCGACGACCCTGTTGACGACCTTCGCTACCATAAGCAGACTCGCGAGAGTGGCTTCGAGGTGAAGATGATTCCAGCATGGCGCCCCGACAAAGCCATGAACATCGAAAAGCCAGAGTTCCCACAGTATGTTGAGCAACTGAGCAACGTATCTGGTGTAAGCATTTCAAACTTCAAGGAGATGGTTGACGCTCTGCAGAAACGCCACGACTTCTTCCACGAGAACGGATGCCGACTCTCTGACCATGGCATAGAGGAATTCTACGATGAAGAATATACCGACTCGCAGATTGAGACAATCTTCTCTAAGGCTATGAGCGGACAGCAACTCTCCGAATTCGAAATACGTCAGTACAAAAACTGCTTCCTAACCGTTATGGCTGAGATGGATGCCGACGCCGACTGGACACAGCAGTTCCACTATGGTGCTATTCGCGACAACAATACCGCCATGTACGAGAAACTCGGTCCTGACACTGGTTTCGACTCTATAGGCGAGTTCAACACTGCTCGCGCCATGAGCCGCTTCCTCAACAAACTGAACATGAAGGGTAAGCTCACGCGTACCATATTATATACTCTTAACCCATGTGCCAACGAGGTCATCGCCACAATGCTCGGCAACTTCCAGGGTGGCGAGCCAGGAAAGATTCAGTTTGGCTCTGGATGGTGGTTCAACGACCAGCTCGACGGCATGACCCGTCAGATGAACGCTCTCTCTGTTCTCGGTCTGCTGAGCCGCTTCGTAGGTATGCTCACCGACTCTCGTTCGTTCCTGAGCTATCCTCGCCACGAGTATTTCCGTCGTCTTCTCTGCAACATTCTCGGCAACGACGTAGAGAAAGGTCTTCTCCCCAACGACCAGGAAATTCTCTCACGCATGGTTGAGGACATCTCCTACAACAACGCCCGCCGCTACTTCAAGTTCTATTAAGAAACAAAAAAAGCTGCATCTTATTGGATGCAGCTTTTTTTTTGGATGGAAAACTTATCACTTGCAACAAGCGCAAGGCTTTAGTTGCTTGAAGAAGTCATTGCCCTTGTCGTCCACAAGTATGAATGCGGGGAAGTCCTCTACGGTAATCTTCCAAATAGCTTCCATGCCGAGTTCAGGATATTCCACACACTCAATGCTCTTGATAGAGCTCTGCGACAATACAGCAGCCACACCACCGATAGTGCCGAGATAGAAACCGCCATGCTTCTTGCAAGCCTCTGTCACGCAGTCACCACGATTACCCTTGGCAATCATCACAAGCGATGCTCCATTAGCCTGGAACTCATCCACATACGGGTCCATACGATTGGCTGTGGTCGGACCCATCGAACCACAAGGATAACCCTCAGGAGTCTTGGCTGGTCCGGCATAAAGTATTGGATGATCCTTGAAATACTGAGGCATACCCTCACCTGCATCCAGACGAGCCTTGAGCTTGGCATGTGCAATGTCGCGTGCCACGATAATCGTTCCCTTGAGGTTCACGCGGGTGCTGACAGGATACTTTGTCAGTTCTTCACGCACTGCGTCAATACCCTTGTCGAGGTCTATCTCAATGCCTGTCGGGCCCTCGCCAGGATTGCGAAGCTCCTCAGGTATAAGTTCAGTAGGACAGTCGTCCATCTTCTCTATCCATATACCATCTTTGTTTATCTTAGCCTTGATATTTCTGTCGGCAGAACAGCTGACGCCCATACCTATAGGACAGCTTGCTCCATGGCGTGGCAGACGAATCACGCGGATGTCGTGAGCGAGATATTTTCCGCCAAACTGAGCACCAAGTCCTATCTTGTGAGCCTCCTTCAGCAGTTTCTCCTCAAGGTCGATGTCGCGGAACGCACGTCCTGTCTCGTCGCCGGTAGTAGGCAGACTGTCGTAATACTTTATTGAAGCGAGCTTCACGGTCAGAAGGTTTTTCTCTGCCGAAGTACCTCCAATGACAAAGGCGATATGGTATGGCGGACAAGCAGCGGTGCCAAGATGCTTCATCTCCTCCACGAGGAATGGCAGCAGTGTGCCTTCATTCTGGATTGTGGCCTTGGTCATTGGGTAGAAATAGGTCTTGTTGGCAGAACCACCACCCTTTGCCACCATCACAAAGCGGTATTCATCGCCTTCCACTGCCTCAATGTCTATCTGTGCAGGCAGGTTGCAACGTGTGTTCACCTCGTCATACATGTTCAGCGGAGCATTCTGCGAATAGCGGAGGTTGTCCTGAGTGTAAGTGTTATACACACCAAGCGAGAGAGCTTCCTCGTCCTCAAAGTCAGTCCACACACGCTGTCCCTTCTCACCATGTATAATAGCAGTACCTGTATCTTGACAGAAAGGCAGTATGCCCTTGCATGCTGTCTCGGCATTGCGCAGGAACTGCAGTGCCACATACTTGTCGTTCTCAGATGCTTCGGGGTCGGTAAGAATCTTAGCCACCTGCTCGTTATGTTCACGGCGCAGCATGAACTCCACGTCGTGGAAAGCCTGCTGGGCAAGCAGTGTCAGTGCTTCCTTTGATACCTTTAGGATTGTCTTTCCCTCAAACTCTCCCGTTGAGACGCCTTCTTTCGAAAGAAGACGATATTCTGTCTTGTCTTCGCCCAATTGGAACATTGGGGCATACTTAAAATCTGGAATATTTGCCATACTTTATTATATTTATAATAATTTATATCGAAATTTTTCTGAGAAGTTAAGGATGTTAATGATTTTACCACCCCGAACTGGCACCTCCTCCTCCCGAGCTTCCGCCTCCCCAGCTTCCGCCCGAGAATCCACCGCCTCCACCCGAGAATCCGCCTCCACGTCGGCCTCCGCCAAGCATAGAGCCAATTATCATGCCGTTGGCAATGTCATTATTGTCGTTTGGTGTGATGTCATGGTCTTTTGTCACCACCTTTCCGCAGTTTCCGCAAATAAAGGTGTCGCGGCGATAGGTTCTTTTACCCTTCTTTATCACATTTGTCGAAATACGCTTCAACGCCGTCTTCTTGCAATGCGGACAACGTCTGCTCATTCGATCTACGAATTTAATAAACAACAAGAACATTATCACGATGGCAAGCACCACGCCAATGGCTACATAAAACGGAATGTCCTCTTCCTCGTCGGAGGCCTGTTCGGGTTTCATTGTTCCGTCGAGCACTTCCGTCACGGCCTTCACTCCCGCCACCATACCTCCATCGCGGTCACCTTTCTTAAACCTAGGCACCATATACCGCATCTGTATTCGCTTGCTCAGAGCGTCGGTCATTGTACCTTCCAGTCCATACCCGTTTTCAAATCTTATCCTGTGAATATCCTCCACATAAAGAATGAGCATGCCGGAATTGGTCTTCTTTCCGCCTATGCCCCATGTGCGTAGCAGTTTAGTACCAAACTCCACGAAGTCGGCCTCGCCTATCGACGGCAGCATTACCACCGCCACCTCAATGCCCGTGGTCTGTTTCAGCCTTGCCAACATCAAGTTTATGGAGTCACGGGCGGCAATTCCGAGCAAATTCTCAGGGTCGCTGACGCGCTGGCGCGAGTCTTTGAGCTGCACGTTGGGCACATCCTCCACCGTGTAGCTCTTCGCCGTGGCCATGGCAGTTGCCAAAAGCATCACGACCCACATTATAAGTCGAAACATGTTTTTTCTCATCCCTCACTCCTCACTGCTCACTTCTCATTTATTATTAGAACTGTACTTCAGGAGCCTTTTCAGCACCTTTTTCAGCCTCGAAATAAGCCTTTTTCTCAAATCCAAACATACCTGCAAGGATATTCTTCGGGAAACGGCGTATCTCAGTGTTAAAGCCTTTAGCGGCTTCGTTAAAGTCGCGACGGGCTGTGTTGATGCGGTTTTCTGTTCCTTCCAGTTGCGACTGCAACTCAAGGAAGTTCTGGTTTGCCTTCAGGTCTGGATATTTCTCCACTATCACCATCAGCCTGCCTAAAGCCGAAGACACGCCCGACTGAGCCTTCTGATACTCAGCAAGTTTCTCTGGTGTGATATTCTGTGGGTCAACCTTCACCGACGATGCTTCGCTACGCGCCTTCACCACGTTCTCGAGTGTCTGGCTCTCGTGAGCGGCATATCCTTTCACGGTGTTTACGAGATTAGGAATGAGGTCGGCCCTGCGCTGATACTGTGTCTCCACGTCAGCCCATTTATTCTGTACGCCCTCATCCAGAGACACCATTCCGTTATAACCGCCGATGCCCCAGAATATTATTATCACTACTATTATTGCCGGAATTATCCAGCCCAAATGTTTTTTAATGTTCATAATTAAATCTATCTAAAAGTTAACAATCAATACTTTCTAAAAAAGTCTCCAATTCCATTCCTCCCATACTCGCCCGCAAAGTTACCAATAATTCCCCACCCCCGCAAGCATTTTACATTTTTTATAACTACATTCACATATTCAGCCAATAAAACAGAAGATTAAGAGTGATGGAGATTATTTATACTTTTTCTGCCATTCTTTTTGATAATTCGATATTTTTTTCTAACTTTGCCGCCATAAAACGCAAGAAATATGGAAAAGAAGACTTTGAAGCGACTGCCTGTGGGCATACAGACCTTTGAGAAAATCAGAGAGAATGATATGCTGTATATCGACAAGACTGAGTGTATCTGGAATATGATACACCTCAGCAACTATATCTTCCTGAGCCGTCCAAGGCGGTTCGGCAAGTCGTTGCTTGTATCTACACTCCAAGCTTATTTCGAGGGACGTAAGGACTTGTTCAAGGGACTTTTTATAGAGACTGTGGAGAAAGAATGGACGGAATATCCCGTGCTGAGATTTAGCATGGCATCGGGCAAACACATGGAGAAAGACCAGTTGGAACGCTATCTTGGCAATCGCCTTGGAGAATATGAAAGGACTTATGGCATTATAAATCCTTCAACAGATAATAATGACCGTTTAACGGCATTGATTCATGCAGCATATAATCAGACTGGAAAAAAGGTAGTAATACTAATCGACGAGTACGATGCTCCGCTGCTTGATGTGGTGCATGAAGAAAAGACGTTGCCTATACTCCGCAATGTGATGCGCAACTTCTATTCGCCCCTGAAAGACTGTGACCCATATCTCCAGTTTGTCTTCCTCACAGGCATCACCAAGTTCTCACAACTCAGCATCTTCAGCGAGCTTAACAACCTTAAGAATATCTCCATGCGCCCAGACTATGCTGCAGTGTGCGGCATCACTGTTGAGGAGATGACAACGCAGATGTCCGACTATATTGACGACTTTGCCGAACATAGGCGGACGACACGCGACGAGGCGGTTGCTGGTCTGAGAAGACAATACGACGGCTACCATTTCACATGGCCATCGCCGGACATCTTCAATCCCTACAGTCTGCTGAACGCATTCCAAGACCATGCCTTCACCAACTACTGGTTTGGCTCCGGCACACCGACATACCTTATAGAGATGATGCGCAAGTTCAACACGCTTCCCTCAGACTTAAGCCACATGGAGGCAATGTCTTACGAGTTCGATGCCCCAACGGAAGGTATGTCGTCGATTACACCGCTGCTATACCAAAGCGGATATGTAACTATCAAGGACTACGAGAGTAATGCGGAGCTATATACCCTCAAGACACCAAACCGTGAGGTTCATATAGGACTTATGAATAGCCTGCTGCCTGTCTATGTAGCCACAAAGGCAGGAAGGGGAATGACCCTTGCTGCCAAGATGAGCATCGCACTAAGGCAAGATGACATCGACGGGGCATTACAACTCCTTCAGGCATATCTTCTCACTGTGCCCTATTGCGACAATGCCAACACTGAGGGGCATTACCAACAAATGCTTTATGTCATACTGTCGCTGCTCGGTCAGTTTACGACCATCGACGTGGAAGTGCATACTGCCACAGGTAGGGTAGATATGGTGATGCAGACAAAAAAGGCTCTTTACCTCTTTGAACTGAAGATAGACAAGTCTGCCGCTGCAGCCATGAGACAAATTGACCTAAAGGATTATGCTGCAAAGTTCAGCCAATGCGGGCTGCCCATAGTCAAGGTAGGCATCAACTTCGACTCTGAAAAACGTACCATCGGGGAGTGGGAAAAATCAATATGAAAAAGTATCTATTCCTGATTGTGCTGCTCTGCGGCGCGCTAATGCTACAAGCGGAAAACTATCCCTATCGTTCTGACTATCTCTGGTTGACTCAGCCCGACCATGCCGACTGGATCTATAAGACTGGCGAGAAGGCGAAAGTGGAGGTAGGGTTCTATATCTACGGTGTGCCACAGGACATTGAGGTGGCGTATGAGATAGCACCCGACATGATGCCCGCAACGGCAAAAGGAAAGGTGAAACTGAAGAACGGAAGGGCGGTAATAGACATCGGGACAATGAAAAAGGCGGGATTCCTCGACCTCCGACTCACTGCCACAAAAGGCGACAGGAAATTCCAACACCATGTGAAGGTGGGATTCTCGCCGGAGCAGCTGAAGCCATATACCAAGAACCCTGCAGATTTCGACTCCTTCTGGAAGGCAAACATCGAGGAGGCACGAAAGACTCCCGTCGGCGTAAGCTGTAAGAGGGTGGAGGAATACTCCACCGACGAGTTCGACTGCTATCTCCTCAAACTGAAGACAGACAAGCAACACAGCATCTACGGCTATCTCACCAAACCAAAGAAAGAGGGCAGATATCCAGTGGTGCTATGCCCTCCCGGTGCCGGCATAAAGACCATCAAGGAACCAATGCGCAACACCTATTACGCACGCAACGGCTTCATTCGACTGGAGATGGAGATTCACGGACTGAACCCGGAAATGACCGCTGAGCAGTTTAAGGAAATCACCTCGGCTTTCGACCGCGAGAACGGCTACCTCACCAACGGACTCGACAACCGCGACAACTACTACATGAAGCATGTCTATGTGGCATGTGTGCGTGCCATCGACTATCTTACCTCGCTGCCCGAATGGGACGGACGCAACGCGTTTGTGCAGGGAGGCAGCCAGGGCGGTGCCTTGGCTTTGATAACAGCCGCCCTCGACACGAGGGTGACAGCATGCGTGGCAAACCATCCCGCACTCTCCGACATGGCAGGCTATCTCGACAACCGTGCAGGAGGCTATCCTCACTTCCATCGTCTCAACGCGATGCTGACGCCAGAGAAGGTGAAGACATTGGAGTATTACGATGTGGTGAATTTCGCACGCCGCATCACCTGTCCCGTATTTCTCACTTGGGGATTCAACGACAACACCTGTCCGCCTACTACAAGCTACATCGTGTGGAACCTGATAACATCGCCCAAGGACTCGCTCGTCACACCCATAAACGAGCACTGGACAACCTTTGAAACAAACTACACCCAAATGCTATGGTTGAAAGAACATTGCAAATAGTACATTTTTTGTACTGGTGCATCAACTTTACCATTTTTGATGATGCAAAGTTACATATTACAATGATACTTACACCCAAACAGCTCTCACGAAGTCAGGAAAAGGGAATGGTCGTCGGCCATTCCCTTTTTCATATACTCGACTTTTTTGATTATTACATATAATCCTTTAAGATTGTCTATAATACTACTTTTATATGCTTGAGATCATCATCAATGCTACTGTTTCCAACCATTATATCGTATTCACCACCTATTACTCGCATGGTATTGGTAGATGCGTCCCAAGTCTCAAAGTTTTCTTTAGGCAAGTCTATCTCCACGCGTTTGGTCTCGCCAGCCTTTATACTTACACGCTTGAAGCCTCTAAGTGATTTTATCGGACCGTCATTATCTTTTGTATGTCGAAGATAAACCTGCACTACTTCGTCTCCATCCAACTTACCAGTGTTGCTTACGTCAACAGTAATCTTACCGTTTTTGTATGAAGGTTTGCCAAATGAGAAAGATGTATAACTAAGTCCATAACCGAAATTCCACAGGGGTTTGCCTGTGAAGTAACGGTAAGTGCGGTTTTTCATAGTATAATCAAGGAAATCTGGCAGGTCATCTACAGAGCGATAGAAGGTGACCGGCAGTTTTCCCGATGGATTATAGTCGCCGAACAACACGTCTGCCACGGCATCGCCACCCCTTTCACCCGGATACCAAGCCTGCATAATAGCTTGACAAGTGGATGTCTCTGGCACGAGAGCAATGGCAGAGCCAGAGCAGTTGACAAAGATAACCTTCTTGCCCACATCGCTGATAGCCTTTATGAGGTCGCGCTGGCATTGTGGCAACTGTATATCTGTGCGGTCGCCACCTTTGAATCCGTATGCATCAACCTTCATTTCCTCGCCCTCAAGTCGGGGAGAAATACCACCGGCAAATACAACATATTCTGCATCTGATATTTCTTTCAATATATCTCCGATAGATTTAGACTTGTTGGTGAACACATCGAATTTCATGTGCGCCATACCGAATATCTGTATGTAGTCAATCTGTATGTCGTATTTTTCTCCAGCCTTCACATTATATGTCTTCGACCATTTCTGCACTCCGTGCGCCTGGCCAAATCTATTCCTTATAGTATCTCCATTTATGATTATGCGATATCCGTCGTCCGCCTCCAGTTCAAAAGTCACCTCCTCGTCCCTTTGAGCCTTAAACAGGGCTTTGTATCGTCCTGAGAAGTTGTCGAGTTCTACGCCCGCAGCAAATGCCGTATTTCCTCCGTTGTTAAGGTTTATTGCATTCTTGTAAATGGCTGTGGCAGCTTGTTTTCCTTCCATCTTGGTATTGTTCCAATAACAGGCTTCCATACCAGCCTTGCCGTCGGGAGTCGTTAAATTTGCAAATCGGCTTTCCCTTACGGTGTTGCTCACGTGTCCGCATCCATCCACATATTTCACACTACCTTGTCCTCTCAGTTTTTTCTCGATTCCTTCGAGGATTGTTACTGTATGAAGTGGATAACCACTATAGTTTCCCCATTGCATCACACTATCGTTGGCATTAGGTCCCATCACAACAATCCTCCCACCATCCTTCTTTAACGGCAATATGTTATCGCTATTTTGCAGCAATACAATACTCTTCTGAGCCATTTCGTAGGCGAGGGCGTTATGCTGCTTTGAGCATAGACGGTCATGTGGTATTTTTGTCCATTCCACGAGGTTGTCATTGTCAAGGTCGCCAAGTCTTATTCTTGCCGTGAGCAGTCGCTTGAGTGATTTGTTTATGGCATCCATAGTCAGTTCACCATTTTCCAAAGCCTTTGGGATATTCTTATATACCGAGCCACATTCCACGTCAGTGCCTGCGATTATGGCTGTTCCTGCAGCTATCGACGGTGTTGCCGACACTTCATGACACCCTTTCTGATAGAAATCGCTGATTGCACCGCAATCGCTCACCACGAGTCCTTGATAACCCCATTCATCCCTCAGTATTCTCTGTAGGTATCTCTTGTTGCCGCAGCAAGGGTCGCCGTCAATTCTTTGATATGCGCACATCACCTCAGCCACGTTTGCTTTCTCTACGAGAGCCTTGAATGCAGGCAGATACGTCTCCCAAAGGTCGCGTTCGGGCAAGTCTTCTATATTGAATGAGTGTCTGTTCCATTCTGGTCCGGAATGAACGGCATAATGCTTTGCGCATGCAAGCAATTTCATGTATTTGCTGTCAATGTGGTTTTTGTTCCCTTGTAGTCCGTTGACAACAGCCACTCCCATGCGTGATGTCAGGAATGGGTCTTCGCCGTATGTCTCCTGTCCGCGTCCCCATCTCGGGTCGCGGAAGATATTTATGTTGGGAGTCCAGAACGACAGACCTTGATAGCGGTTCATTTCGTTTTTGCTCTTTGCCTGCGCATTTTTAATTCGAGCTTCGTCGCTTACAGCATCAAAACAACGATAAAGTAGGGCATCGTCCCAAGAAGCAGCCATACCCATTGTAATTGGGAACACAGTAGTATATCCGTTTCGTCCCACTCCATGTAGTGCTTCGTTCCACCATTGGAAAGATGGGATGCCCAGTCGTTCTATAGCCGGCGATTGGTCCATCATCAGCGCTGTCTTCTCTTCAATTGTCAGTCGGCTGATAAGGTCGTCAGCACGCTCTTCGGCTGACAGGTTGGGGTTCTGGTAGGGCAACATGTTTTGCGCCCCGGCTCCAATTGTAAAGAGAGCCATCAAAGTAGTAATAAGTTGTTTCTTCATTATTATGACAGTTTAAAATAGTTATTCAATGCTGCAAAATTAATCATAATTTTCGAATTGGCAAAAGAAAAATGCATCATTATTTGAATAATGCAACTGGCGTGACCCATAATAAGCTTTATCCCAAGACTCGTGTGATGGCGCGGTATATCTTTATGGTGTATATATTGTTGACTACTGTAGAGAGCGCACTGCTGATGGCGGGCGGCATGGGACTGTTTGATGCCGTGTGCCATTCGATGCCCACCACTGCCACAGGAGTTTTCTCGACCAAGCATGAGAGTATAGCCTATTGGCATTCTGTCTGTAGTGAGCAGTGGAATATGAAGAGTGATGGAGATTATTTATACTTTTTCTGCCATTCTTTTTGATAATTCGATATTTTTTTCTAACTTTGTAGCCATAAAACGCAAGAAATATGGAAAAGAAGACTTTGAAGCGACTGCCTGTGGGCATACAGACATTCTCCGAGGTGATTGACCTTGATTGTCTTTACATCGACAAGACTGAGTACATCTGGAATATGATACACCTCAGCAAGTATATCTTCCTGAGCCGTCCACGGCGGTTCGGCAAGTCGTTGCTTGTATCTACACTCCAAGCTTATTTCGAGGGACGTAAGGACTTGTTCAAGGGACTTTTTATAGAGACTGTGGAGAAAGAATGGACGGAATATCCCGTGCTGAGATTTAGCATGGCATCGGGCAAACACATGGAGAAAGACCAGTTGGAACGCTATCTTCTCGATATTTTAAGAGAAAACGAGAAGCGCTTTGGAATAACCTCTGACTCCAAAGACCCTAATGTGCGATTAAAAAACCTTATTATTAATGTCTATGAAAAGACTGGCAAGAAGGTTGTCATACTAATCGACGAGTACGACGCTCCGCTGCTTGACGTAGTGCATGAGGAAAAGTCTTTGCCTATGCTCCGTAATGTGATGCGCAACTTCTATTCGCCTCTAAAAGACTGCGACCCATATCTTCAGTTTGTCTTCCTAACAGGCATCACCAAGTTCTCACAGCTCAGCATTTTCAGTGAGCTTAACAACCTGAAGAATATATCCATGCGCCCAGACTATGCCGCAGTGTGCGGTATCACTGTTGAGGAGATAACAACGCTGATGTCCGACTATATTGACGACTTTGCCGAACATAGGCGGACGACACGCGATGAGGCGATAGCGCAGCTGAAAAATCAATACGACGGCTACCATTTCACATGGCCCTCGCCAGACATCTTCAATCCATACAGCCTGCTGAACGCATTCCAAGACCATGCCTTCACCAACTATTGGTTTGGTTCCGGCACACCGACATACCTTATAGAAACGCTCCGAAAATTCGACATCGTGCCCACAGACATCATTTCTATGGAAGGCGGTGCCGACGACTTCGATGCGCCTACGGAAGGGATGACGACCATAATGCCACTGCTATACCAGAGCGGATATGTTACGATAAAGGACTATGACGATAGTTTCAACAGCTACACACTCGGCATACCAAACAACGAGGTGCGCATAGGTCTGACGAAAGCCCTTGTGCCTGTTTGAACTGAAACTGAACAAGAGTGCGGAAGCAGCCATGAAGCAGATCGACCTGAAGGATTACAAGTCGAAGTTTGCCAACTGCCGACTGCCCATAGTGAAAGTAGGCGTCAACTTCGACTCCGAAAGACGTACTATCGGGGAGTGGAAGGTTTGACTTATACTAGAAAAAGTGACAACCTTTATCGAGGAGGACATCACAAAATATGCCGTAGGATTGGAAAAGGCGAAAGTGCTTGCAGTATATCGGCATATTTCGACATTCCTGGCAAAGGAGAACAAGAAATTTCAGGTGACGAAAATCGCTAATTGAGCAAGAAACAGAGAATATAGCGGTGCAGTGGAATGGCTACAGAATGCGGGTATAGTCAATGTATGCTACGGTCTGGAAAATCTTGAACTGCCGCTGAAAGGCAACTACGACCCCAAGCAGTATAAATTGTATTACAAAGACATAGGACTGCTGATAGCATCGCTCGACAGAGAGGCGCAAGATGACCTCCGCTCCAACAATAACCTCGGAACATACAAAGGTGCGTTGTATGAGAATATTGTGGGTGATATGCTTGTGAAACAGGGATATGACCTGTATTTCTATCGTCAGGATAAGCTTTCGATAGAAATGGATTTCTTCGTAAGGAATGCCGACTCACTTATTCCCGTTGAAGTTAAGGCAAACAACTCCGTTTCTCCTTCGCTAAACAAGTTGGTGAAACCCGACAATAAATATTCCGACATCAGGTTTGGAATAAAGTTGTGCGCAGCTAATATCGGTTTCAACGGCAGCATCCTCACCTTGCCCTATTTCACGACATTCATGCTTAGGAGATTTCTTAAAGAGAGGGTAATGGGGTAATAAGTACAGGGGACAGGTCGATGTGAGATACTATTGAAGCATAGTCTGCTTCGTCCAGATTCCCAAGTGGGAAACTGTCTCAATTTTTTGCTTTTTGCCGCCCACCTACACCTATTAGGCTACTTCTGTGGCTGTTGTCCTAATGACCAAAGAAGTGCACAAACAACCTAATTGTATATATACACTTTATAACGATAAAAAGACTGAACAAAGGGAAGAATGCGAAGGAACTCGATTGCCACATGTAATGAGTGCAAGCATTATATCATCAGGAATGTCATTGGCAACGCAAACAACCGCAGAGCCATGCTCGGTATCAAGATGCTTGATTACTTCAAGAAAGAAGAGGCTTTGCTGGTTGATGATGTGCAGAATGACAACATCTCGTCTGACATCATTGAGTCTGACTATGGAATCTTCAAGTCGAAGAAGTCACCAAACAAGCTGTATGGTAGGGAAGGATTAAAGCACTTGATCCTGATACAGCGAAACGATATATGAGGTATATACCTATATGGGCTTTGTTTAATTTGCTGGTAATTTGCTGGCAACTTGCTGAGACGTGCAAAAAAAGGAACTATATTTCGCTAACATGATGATAATCAACGGTAATTGCGAATAAGTTTAATTTGCTGGTAATTTGCTAAAGAAGAAAAATAGACATAGATATGTTATTCGGGAAAAAAATTAGAGAATTAAGAGATGAGAATGGCGTACTGCAACGCCAGTTGGCTGCACTATTGGAGATAGACACCCCGATGTTCAGCAAGATTGAACGGGGTGATAGGCGTGCTAAACGTGAGCAGGTTATCAAACTCGCAGAGTACTTCAATCAGGACGAGAACGAAATGCTGACCCTCTGGCTGGCTGACAAAGTGCTTGATGCGGTGGATGGCGAGCAAGAACTCAGTTCGCAAGCCATTGAAGTTGCCCAAGAACAAATCAAAGAACAGTAAGAGTATGGAGATTGACATTTTTGTAACTGTTCGGTGAACCCCGTCATTGTCGTTTAGAAAAATGAGAGTACCTTTGTCGCTGATAATTTCACTTTAAAATTTTAGCGACAATGAACAATAAAAGACAAAACAAGCAGCCTCTTTTTGCAGAGGTAAATCTTACGGGAGATGAGTTCCAAAAGTCTCCTGATACCTTCTTTGGCGCCTGCAAGGTGAAGGGTAAGAACCCTGAGCGACGGCTTGCTTATGTGCTTGACCACATAGGTAGCACCAAAGACGAAGATTTATACAAACAGCTTCCTGAATTTTGGGAAGACATTAACTGAATCATCATTAACTTAATGATACTGTGATTATTTCCAAGCTTTTACAAAGAAAATTTGAATATTTGTTGATTAAGTTGATTTACGTCAACTCAGGGGCTACTTGCCCCCGAACCCCTCGGTGTTTTCTGGTATTAGATTATTTATTCTCATCTACCAGAAAATTGCAGTTCTATGTTGAACTTTGGAGTGATGAAAAGAATGACAATGGTTTTGGCATTGCTCCTCTCGGTGATTGGAGCGGATGTCTATGCGCAAGAGGAGGTTGATTCGGTGTGGGTTGATTCCGTAGAAGTGGATTCGGTGTGGGTTGATTCCATTGAAGTGGATTCCGTTGCACTTGCCGAAGAGTTTAAATCGGATTATGACTCGGAAGAGGAGAAGGCGGAGATGGACAGTTTGATCCAGGCACGTTACGTCATCGTCTCCAAGAATGGGAAATACGGTATCTATGACCGTGAGAAGAACGACAGTGTCACAGCTGTGGATATGGATTATATCGAGTATTCCCACTATTTCCAACCAGAAGACGGTATGTGCTTCTGCTATTTCTACTATGATAAAGGGCTGCAATGCGGAAAATCGGCATCAATATGAATGACAATACGAAAATGGAAGCGTTTGTCGACAATCCAAGACTCGTGGGGAAAGTGGAAGACTTTCCTACCATAGACTCATTGATTTCGGCGCGGAGTTATGACGTGCTGAGTGAATGCATGACGGCTATTGATGGAATCCAAGGACAGGTAGCGGTCATTGACGCAAGGACATCTGATGTCTTGACATGGGGAGCATTGGAGAATGTCGAAGGTGCCACCGTGGCTGCACCTCTTCTCAAAAGGTTGTGCAGTTCGGAAACATATATGCCATTTGTGGCTGCGGATTGCCTTGCCCAGTCAAAAACATCTTTGAAGGACAGCGTAGATACAGGGCAAGGTATTCTTGTATTGAACGATAGTGTGCGTATAAGTGACCATAATTGGCGCAGAGGTGGTTACGGAATGTTGACATACAGACAGGCTCTGCTCAACAAGTCGAGGATTGGGATGTATCATGCCATGATGACCCTGCCTGACGGTATGGATTATTGGAAGTACGCTACAGACCTGACGAAGAACACCAATGCGATGGAACTGGCTACGGTATTCAACAATATCTTCCATTTGGATTCCGTGAACGTCTCTAAGGAAAGACGTGGCAATATCCGTGCAATTGCCATCGGGATGTTCAAGGAAGGGGGCATACAACATAAGCGTGCGCCCAAGAATGTGGAACTTGCAGGAGTGTATAACGTGGCTGATGACGGAACGGAGCAGACCTTCACGTTTGTAGGCAGCTTCCCTGCAGACAAGCCGAAGTATGCTGTCAGCATGGTCGTGCAGAGAAAGCATAAGCTACCAGCGTCGCCAGCAATGGTGTCAGATAAGGTGAACGAACTGATGGAGTGGTTAAATAAAAAGTAAATCTGATAAATAATATGAGACAAAAGATATTTTGGCTTGATTTGGCCGTCTGTTCCTTATGGATGTTCATAGCATTGGCAAACTGTAGTTGGTGGTCATTGCCAGCCCATTTTCTTATGGTTGTCACAGTCGTAATGAGAATCATTCTCTCCTTTTCCCTTTATCGCAGGGAGAAACGAAGTTGAGTACCATTGACAGTTTTCTCGGCTTTATTCGTCTTGTTGTCTGTTGTGGGGCAAGTCATGATCACAACGGGTGATTTCGCTGATTTGCCGTTTGTCGTTTTGGGCATAAACAATGACCACTTGACCCATACCATTATTAAATGCACATTGTTGGCATGGCTATTCTTGGGCCCGTTGACTGTATATATTGCAGGACTTTGCAGAAAGACATCAAAGTCGTCCACCTTGACTTGGAAGGATGCCTTGGGGGCAATCATGTGGAAGGACAAGGGAGCTAAGAAATATTGCCTGCTGATGCTGATTGCCGTCTGTGCGTTATATGCATGACTTGCCATGGATATGAGGGTGTGCCGTTTTGCCTGCATCGTCTTGCCGCCTCTTAGCTTATATCTGATAAATAGAGACGTGACATCTTGTAGAGGTACATCGGAGAAGAATCCTATGGTTGGAAAACTGTGGGTGATGGTGGCAGCCATGGTGCTTTTCTTCTATGCACAACGTTATGCCGGGATGTGGCGCGTGTGGATGCTCGTTGTCAGTATAGCAATGGTTGCTTACATATGTTGGCGCACTTTTGGCAAGCAAGGATTGGTACAAATAAGCATATTGGCTACCATCAATCTGGGAATATTTCTCCCAACCTTGGCAATTGGTTATAATCAATACGCCTGTATAGAATATGGTCGCCGAGGGTTATATACGTTGGAGCCATTGAGAGGTGTGTTCTATATCAAGGACGCTAAGACGGACAAGGTCGGCTTGCGGGACAGATACGGCATACTTATCGAGCCTATATATGACAACATCATTCATAATTCACGCAATCGTCCATTGGGAATCTATGAGCTAAGAAACAACGGATGCTATACTTTGTATAATGTATATCAAAACAAAATGATGACATCAAATGTCAGCGACCTGAATCTACAGGACAGTATCTGTCAAATACTTGATAAGTATTGTGACAGGAATGCTTATGGTCACAGAGACAGGTTGGAAGTGCGTGTTACAAGTAAATCCAATGCGGAAATACCTCTTTCCTACGTCAAGATGACGAGAAACGGAATTACCTCATACTATGATTACTCAGATCATCCGTATATATCGGAAGACTCGGTGACTCTTCGTTCGGGAGAGTTTGCAACCGACACCATTGTGCGCTATGGTGATACATACCACGTACTACATTACTCCTGTGACGTGAAACTGGACAGTGCGGCATTATACAATATTGACGTGAAGACCGCCAAGCATGCTGTTCCACAACAATAAGTATTGGTTGAATTGGCAGAGGAGATAGAAACGATATTGAAACACTGAGTTAATCCGAAGCAAGATGAAGAAACTGATAATGCTTTTCATTGCTTTCATCACCCTTATAGGTTGTGGGGGCGGCTACCGGCAGGAAGAGAATACTTCCGAATGGGGTGACAGTATAGCGACGATAAACAACACGGCTTACTATTGGCTGCAATTAGCAGATGACTCTGCACGGATTTCAGCAGTCAGAGACAACCAGTTGGTAACTGAGTGTATCGTGAGAGGACAAGTATATGGCGCAAGGCAATATGATGACGGAGAAATATATATTCTCTGCGGTCAAAACCAAATCTCTTGGTTTGATGTCAGAAACATCCCAAGCAAAATAGATTTGATGACCAATGAGAAATGGGATAACTATGATACGTCGCAAGAAAATGCGGATGCAATAATCGATATTGGCATGTGAAATAAGGGAAAATATGATGAAAAGACAGTGAATATTGGTAGTATTGACGGAAAATTGTTTATGTGGTGTAATTTTTACGCAAAAATATTTTGTTGTTTAAAGAAATCCAATTATCTTTGCTGCGTAATTTTTACACAAAACAAGCAATGGATAAGATAAACAAGACAGACGAAGAGTTGAAATATTGCTATAAGTACCCTCATCCGAGTGTAACGACGGACTGTGTCATCTTTGGGTTTGACGGTGCAAAGATGAGAGTGCTTTTGGTGCAGCGAGGCATTGAGCCATATAAGGGGCGATGGGCTTTCCCTGGTGGATTCATGAAGATGGACGAGAGTGCTGAGGAGGGTGCGCTGCGTGAGTTGCAGGAAGAGACAGGTGTGGAGGGTGCGTACATCCGGCAGTTCCATACCTTTACTGCGCCACATCGTGACCCTCGTGAGCGTGTCATCACCATTGCCTACTATGCTTTGGTGAGGATGCAGGAGGTAAAGGGTGGCGATGACGCTGCTGATGCACGATGGTTTGCTTTGGACGAAGTGCCGCAGTTGGCTTTTGACCACGACCAGATACTCCGCAAGGCTGAACAGGCTTTGCGCCAGCAGATACATTTCGAGCCCATTGGGGTTGAATTGCTGCCCGAAGAGTTCACCATAAAGGAACTTCAGAACCTCTATGAGGCCATATTGGACGTGCGTTTCGACCGCCGCAACTTCTACAACAAGATGAAACGGCTCGGAATACTTGATCAGATGGAAGAGACGGTCAATCCATCGCAGAAGAAAGAAGCCTTCCTCTTCCGCTTCAACAAGGCGAAATATGAGGAGCTGAAGCAAAAGGGATTCAAATTGGAATTTTAGTGCAAGCGAGAACAGAGCATCAAGATCGCTTGAATGCTATGCCGAGCGCAGCCTAAAATCAACGAAGTTAATATTAACCTAAAATATTACCACTATGGAGGATAGAAACAATATTACTCCTTCGACAGTAATCACAAGCGCACGACTGAAATTTCTATGCAATCATTATCATCATGCACTATGTCATGGCAATAGACCAAGTTGTATGCCGAAAATCCGAATTAGGTATGTTGAGGATAAAGGCAAATTTGGTTATGCTGAGTTTGGTGATTTCTTCTTCTTTGCTGACGATTTGTATGTATGGAGGCAGGAAGAGGAATTTGCTGACGATCACAGTAAAGATGTTGTTGATGGCTTCTTTAACGACAAATGCACAAGACAGGGATACGTTTGCCGTTTTTTATATGCTGGTGCAGACACCAACTATGTAGACAGCAATGGCGAACATATCTTTGTTGGTGATGTGATAGAAATAAAGGAAGGAAATAGTGAGACTCAGTTGGCACTGGGGTACTTTCCTTATTTTGAGCATGAGGAAATGAGATATTGTTTCGTTCTCGACAATCATTCTCTCTCTCTTGAAGATTGTATTGGCAGGGAAGATATGCGTCTCACTCGCATTGGAACTACTTACTTCCTGTTAGACCCAAATTTCGAGACGGAAGATATGAACAAAAAAGTACAAGACTTCAATGGATGGCATGATACCAATGAAGAACATGAAGAAAAAGTGCTTATGTCGAGATACACACCCAATTTCGACCAAGAGCCATGGAAATATCACGGGCTGGAGATATTAGGAGTAGAGTTTAACTGGAGATAATTACAAACCAAATCACATTATTATATTATGGAAAGAAAAGATTATATTGCAACCATTCAAGAGTTGCTGAAAGGCAGAAATGAAGAGTTTGACAAAGCTGATGTTGAACGCATCAGACTAATTCGGCACAAGGATTCACGCAAAGAAAAGAATATTGGTGGGAAAATCTATGAAAATTCTCTTTATGATATTTATTTGTATGAAAATGATGCTTTCATGACTTACCAAAGTGAACAACTGGTAAAAAAGTTTAAGAACGTGGATTACATCGTTTCGTTCATAGGTGAGGAAAGTACTTCGTCAAGATTTGTCGGAGTTTACAAAAACTATGGTGTTCTTCATATGCTACCTGACTACAAAGGAGAATCTCTTGCAAGATTTGATATTCAAGAGATTTCAGGTTTTGAATTACTCAAAGAAAGGGTAATAATCGCCTGGAATAATCCTGTACAATGGTTACAGCACTACAATGAAATGCCAGTAATCCGCATTGACAGAGGGTTGATGGAGAACAACTTGCCTGTATTTGTGAGATATGAAGATGTCATGTTGAGTTACACACAATTAAAGACGATTATTAACAGCAACAATCCTGAATGGAAGTCGAGACTGGAAAGTTGCAATTGTATTTACTTGATTCTTGACAAGAGTAATGGCAAACAATATGTTGGCTCTACCTACAATACAAAAGGTATCTGGGGCAGATGGAGCGAATACGCTAAAAATGGGCATGGGGACGATGTTGAGTTAAAAAAATGTATAGACTCAGACCCTAAATATGCTGAAAAGAACTTTCAATGGTGTATTTTGGAGACTCTCCCAATCAAAATATTGCAAGACCAAGCTATTGAACGTGAGTCTCTTTACAAGCGTAAGTTAGGTACAAGAATATATGGACATAATAAGAATTAGGTGACATGAAAATTGTATATGCTTTTTTTATTGGACTCTGTGGTTCAGGTAGCTATGCTATCATAAATATGCTATTTTTCCCATATGCTGACCCGGAGATTGGCCTTATTGGCTTTGCAGCCTTGTTTCTTGTTGGATTTGTCTTTGGTTTGTTTGATTATGACAAGAAAAAGAGAAAAAAAGAAGAGGAAGAAAGGCGGAAAGCAGAAAGAGAAGAAACCGATAGGCTTATGCGTGAGTATTTGGAGAAAAAACTAAAGGAAGAAGAATCAAAATAAATTGTAATGTACGACAGAGAATATACCCCCGAAAGGATTTCGGAATTGAAGGAGAACGAGATATTTGTCTTTGGCAGCAATCTGGCAGGCGCACATGGTGGCGGTGCTGCACGGTTTGCTTACGAACGGTTTGGTGCCGTATGGGGCGAAGGCGTGGGTCTGCATGGTCAGACATACGCCATCCCTACCATGCAAGGTGGTGTGGAAACCATCAGGCCATACGTAGATGCGTTCATCCGTTTTGCCAAGGAGCACAGCCAGCTCACATTCCTCGTTACACGAATAGGTTGCGGCATAGCCGGATTCCGTGATGAGGAGATTGCTCCACTCTTTACGGATGCCATTGATGTGGAGAATATCATCCTTCCGAAGGAGTTCGTTGAAAACATTTCACCGCATGGCGAGTGTTGTTACAATCTTGAACGATTCTTGACTGCACATAAATACAACTACGAGAATGCCTTGCGGGAAATTACAGACGGGCGCAAACGTACTCACTGGATATGGTTTATCTTTCCACAGTTGACAGTGTTGGGACGTAGTGCCAATGCAAAGTATTATGGCATCAGTGGATATGACGAGGCAGAGGCTTACCTTGAACATCCCATACTGGGTGCAAGGCTGAGGGAGATAACTATGGCACTGTTGCAACATCGTGGAGAGTCAGCGGTAGATATATTTGGCGATATAGATGCCGTAAAGGTTCGCTCTTGTATGACACTCTTCGATGCTGTCTCACCAGATGACATATTCCAAGAAGTGTTGGATGCATTTTATGGCGGCTCATCAGATAAGAAGACATTGGACTATATGTGATAGATGTAAGGTTACTACCTTACTCTCATATTACATAAAGAAGTAAATTGGCTGAAAAATGGAAGAAAATTATATGGCTACCACACGGAATGGGCATGAACTGAAGGATATGTATAATCCAGAAACAAACACGCTGGATATACGTTCCAATGGTTTGTACCCCTCCAATGTGCTCAGCAACATGTACAGCAACGGATTCCTTTTCGACGGAATGGAATGTGGCAGTATGGAGGGGTTCCTGCAATCTCTGAAGAGGAAGGAACTTGACAAGCAGCGGCAGATATGCAGCATGAAGGGCGGCAATGCTCGGAAGATGAGCGTCACTTCTTGGCAGACCGACCGCAAGCAGGTATGGGGAATGTTTGCCGACAATGACCAGCAGGTGAATGGAGAATCTTTGTTCCTGCAATACTATAATCAAGTAATCCATTTCAGTGGCGAGCACCGTATGGATGACAGGGTAATAGAGGACGTTCTTGTACCGCTTATTTATAGATGTGTCGCAAAATGAACAACAGAATATTTAAATCCATATTGCTGTGCACGCTATTCCTGCTAATGGGAAGCTGCAAGAAGAGCACCCCTGTATCTGCGACAACAGAACAGAAATCTGCTGTGCCTGTTGTCTGTGTATATACGTTGGGCGCAGTCAATGAAAATTTACAGCGTGCAATGATGGATTCTCTAAGAGTTCATTATCCCAAATGCAGGATGGTCGGTAATATCCACTTGCCCGACTCTGCCCTTACTACTGAAAGGAATGACCACAAACGATATAGGGCTGATGTACTGAACAAGGTGCTATGCCATTATAAGTCTGATTCAACTATTGTCGTTGGACTTACGCAGGCGGATATCGGACTTGATAATTTCAGAGGTCGTGCCCATAGTGGAATTATGGGACTTGCCAGCGGTATAGGGACAGGTGTGGCGGTATTCTCGTCCTATCGTCCTCATGGCAACGGGCAGTTGTTTTGCGTAATGCTCCATGAATTAGGTCATGCCCAAGGCTTGCGGCATTGTCCTGATATAAAATGTATGATGCAGAATGCCAAAGGTGGTAATCCTTTCCGCAAAACAAACGTATTCTGCGACAAATGTAAGAAATATATGGAATCCAAGCACTGGAAGCTATAATGGCTTTTACAGGAGAAATAATAAGGAGAAAAAACATGTTAGTGATACATCCAAAAGACAAAACCACGGCGATGCTTTCAGCCCTATATGATGGGCTGGAAGCACAGGTCGTTACCGACTACCGTACAACCAAGGAGATGGGGCGTCTGTTGCATCATGTCTCTACACAGGATCGTATCATGCTACTGGGACACGGCTCAGACAAAGGACTTTTCTTTCGTGAGGATGACAGCAAGAATGAGTTTGATAAGATTATCGTGGGTCATTCTCACAGATACCATTTGCACAATCATGGGAGCAACATTGTAGCTGTATGGTGCAATGCCGACCAGTTTGCACGTGCAGAAGGTTTGCATGGTTTGTTTACAGGGATGATAGTTTCCGAACTAAGTAAGGCTCTATTATATCAGGTAGAGACTACGCAGGAGGAACTTGACCGCGAGAATGTGAAATTGGCTATGCGGCTGAGAACATTGCTTGATCAAAGAATCCCCCTGAGCGAGATACCTAAACGGATGTTGGCAATGGATGATGTCCACTCACCTTTGACAACGTTCAATTACAAGAATTTCTATTATATATGAATATGATGAACTACAAGATTTGCTTTGTATGCACAGGCAATGCCTGTCGGTCACCATTCGCAGAATGTGTGACGAAGAAACTATTGGCTGATGCAGGAATAGAGGACATTGAAGTGTTCTCCCTTGGTACATTGGACTGGGGCGAGAATCCTCGTGATGCTGCGATGGTGGATGTGGCGAAGGAACTGGGCTATGAATTAAGTGGTACGACTATGGTTATGACACGTGAAAAACTAATGACTGCTGATGCGATCATTGTGTTTGACGAGCGTCACCGTGATGCCATAACACGAGTACTGGACTATAGCCATTGGAACAGAATCGTCCTGTTCAATAAGATTGCATTGGATGAAGACGGCAATGTGGAAGACCCTCATTACAAGACTGCAGCTGTATATCGTCGTGTAGCTAAACACATTGAAAACGGTTGTAAACGATTGGTAGAGCAGTGGAAACTACAGCCACCAGAGCCTGAAGGTTAAGGATTGCATAACAGCAGATATTGTATCCCTTCGGCTTTGCATCAATTAGCTGGAGGGATTTTTTTCAGTATAAAATGAAGGTAAATGATAGAGAATGGTTACAAATGCCACTCTCTTATCATAAAGAGTAAAACATATTTCAGATGATGATAACTAATATACCCACATAGAGAGCCTGATGAAACTACGTGGAGCAAAGGTTGAACATCCTTGGCATGGTACGTTCTGCCTATCACAAGGCAAAAGCAGAGTTTTCAAGCATTTAAGAGTTAGACAACTAATAGTATAAACTGATAATAATTTGAAACGATGGAAGAAGTAAAGGACAAGCAAGAGATGAAGAAGACGCAGGTCTTCAATGTGATTATCCTCGACCGCAGCGGTTCGATGGAGTGTATTCGTCAGGCTGCCGTGGAAGGTTTCAACGAGACCTTGGCAGGTATCAAGAAAGCGCAGGAGAAGTTTGCCGAGACACAAGACCATTTCGTGTCATTGGTGACGTTTTGCAGTTGTGAGACGAAGCACGTGTTTGACAAGACTCCTGTGGCAGATGCCCATCCGCTAAAAATGGAGGATTTCCAGCCCTGCTGCACTACCCCACTCTATGATGCCATGGGCATCACGCTCACAGCCATGCGCAAGCATGTCAAGGAGATAGAGGACAGCGTGGTGGTTGTGACCATCATCACCGACGGCATGGAGAATGCTTCGCACGAGTACAACGGCAAGACCATCAAGGAACTTGTGGAGCGTCTGCGTGGCGAGGGATGGACATTCACCTATATGGGTGCAAACCAGGATTCCATGGAGGTGGCGACGAACCTCTCCATACGCAACTCACGCAACTTTGCCTATAGCCACGAGGGCACACGTGCCTCGATGGGCAAGGACACCTGTACGCGCATGAACTTCTTCTCACGTCTCTCGTGCATGAAGATGCAGGAGGCTGACGGATGCGCAGCACCTATGTCGGCAGAGGAGCGGCACAACCTATATACCAGTTTGGCAGACGAAGCTTTTGATGAGGAGGAAGGAAAATGAATACTAAGATAGGGAGTGTCGTTAATTTTTAAGATTATTTATAACTATCTATTACTCAATGTGGTAGAAATTTTGTACCTTTGTAGATGATAAGAAAAATCCCCCAATCATCCTGAGAAGTGACAAATTGGGGGAATCACAAAAGTGATACGATGGCAAAGGTACAACATTTTTCTGGAATAAGCAAGCGAATTCCGTTCGAAGGGTTCGATTTTTATGATTTATTTCGAGTTACGTTTGAAAACAGCGAACTTGGACGTATGAAACGGCTTCTCCCTCTTCATGAGATGGCAGTGAACTTTGGTTTGGTGAGCAACCGTCCTGTACGGAAGCGTGGCCCAAGGCATTCGGTGTTTTTGCGCTATTTCATTCGGAATTCTTGCGCTATTTTGGTCGGTGTATTTGCTTCACAAGATATATGGTGCCCAGAATGGTGCGTACCAGGGTCTTGGCACACCTCGAAAAACAGAAGGAAATATTGCTCTGCAGGCGAGAAAACCTGATACTTCCTGTTGTGGGCAAGCAGTTCGACTATTTCCTGTTGGTCAAACCAATAGCGCTCGCCCTTGGATATGGCATCCATCGCCTGGGCATACTTTACGCCATTGCGGCCTCCATGCACGAAATTCCGAGTTTTCTTTCTATTTCAGCCACACTCTTGAATGAGAAATTTGTATTTCCAGAGAGAATGCGACTGACATACTGAGGTGTCACACCAAGTTTGTTGGCGATGTCTGAACGACTGAGACTATTTGCTTGCATGTAGTCAACGATTGACAAGGCAACCCCGCGTGACCATTTTAGCCACACTTCGTTCTCTTGACGCCACTTTGCATCTTCGGTAAAGGTTGAAGGCTGTTCACTCTTGTGTGCCTCCAAAAAGTCTAAAGTCTTCTGCTTCATAGTAAATCCTCCTCGAAATAATCAATAAAACTATCCATATCAAATACGCCATTCTGCTTTAGATAATCACGGCAGGCATTAAGTTTGTCGAGCTCTTTTTTAGTATGCTCACGCTCCTGCATGGTAGCTGTCAGTTTGATGGTTCCTCCTGTAACTATATAAACATTTGGTTCAATACGTATAGCATAGATACGCAACCAACTCGGATGCTGTCTCCTGTCCCAATTCCTTGCCTTTTCACGAGTCAACTCATGTGCTCTGTTATCAGCTAAACTCAAAGGATGGAACAATCCGTCAAGCTGCTCAGTATAAGGGAAGTCAAGAATCAACCTCTCTAGTTCCTGTGCATCTTCCATCGTATCCTTAATGGCATCGCTGACCTTCTTTATATGGAAGAAGCCCTGAAGGTCATCAAGGTTAGCAAAGAAGAAGTCAAGCAGGTAGTTAAAATTACTCCATTGACGGAATAGCAACGACAGTTCATCCGTCTCTTGATCTTCGTCCCTAACCGCCCAAAGGTGATTATATCCTGGTATAGTACGTACGAATTTCATAAATTTTCTTTTTTATATGGTGCAAATATATGAAGAATAATCGGGATGCGCAACTTATAGGTTGCATTTTTGCGAATTTTTAATGCAATTTAACTATCAAGGGAAAAAGACACATTAAGATAGGGCTCACGCCCTATCCTATGATATGTCGCCCTTTCAGGGCTAGCATTCGGCATTTTTGCGCTATTTCATTCGGTATTTTTGCGCTATTTCATTCAGTGTTCTTGCGCCATTTTGGTCAGTGTTTTTGCTTCACAAGATATACGGTGCCAAGATTGGTGCGTTCGTGAAACTTATGTCACTCCTTCTGTCACCAAGTTCTAATATTTAACTCATTGAGAATGAAGTTGTTAATTTATCAGGTCTCAGAAGTGACAGAAAAAGTTGAAAATTATAAAGAGCGCACGCGCGAGTAAGAAAGTAATAATTGCTAAAGAGATACTATCTGTTAAATAGTGGTAAATGTATAAAAACAGTCGTATAGATGTTTGCATAATACCCTGTTTTAATGTATCTTTGCACCGTGTTTGGTTTATATTCCGCAATGCGGAACGTACATTCACCACTGCGGAATGTACGTTCACCACTGCGGAACGTAGAAACCGCACTGCGGAACGTAAAACAAATGCCTGTTCTATGGAAATGTCAACAGGCAATGCGAAATAATTACAACAATATATAATGAGACAATTACAACAGGTATCATAAACTAAAAACAACTGGTATATGGTTAAGTACTTACTACAGGAAATGAATGACGTGAGGAATACCGGCAAGAGGGCGGTATATCCGAAGGTGGTGATAAACCAGACTCTTGGAACAGAGGAGTTTATCGACGTGTTGCACGATCGTCTGCGCACAGTGGATAAGGGAGTGCTGAGGGGAGTGATAAGCGGTATTGCCGACTCGCTGGTCAGTTTGCTGTCAAAGGGCAACAACGTGACTCTCGACGACATCGGCACATTCTCCATGTCGCTGAAGTTCCTCGACGACAAACCTACTGAGATTCAGGAGGAAGGCGACCCCATGCTCTACAGACGAGTGGGAGTGAAGGATCTTAACTTCAAGATATCTCCCAAACTGATACGTGATCTTCAGATGAACACAAGGTTTGAACGTATGACAACAGGGGCGAGGGAACTGAAGAAGAACCTCTACTCCTTTGAGCAGCGCATAGAGAACGCCCTTGCCATAATTGACGAAAAGGGACACATCACCCTCGGCGAATATGCCAAGGTGAACAATCTGTCGCGCACCACGGCATCCAAGGAACTTGCCAAAATCACTGCTGATCCTAATATGCCTATCGACTACACTGGTCAGGCGTCACACAAGATATGGATAAGGCGCAAGGGTGAGTAAGCAATTAGCATGTTTATATGTAAAAGAGTAGAAAATACTGGAAGCAGGTCGGTAGAATGTAGATTATTCACCTATGACATTTTGGCTGATATAGATGCCATTTTGACAGAAGAGGGAGAAGATGGCACGTGAGTTGCGATGAGAATGGGTAGAATAATTTTTATGAACTTAAAGAAAGGAGATTGAACATGACATTCGACAAGTTTACTATCAAGGCACAGGAAACCGTACAAGAGGCGGTGAACCTGGCACAACGGTCAGGACAACAGTCAATAGAACCGGTACACCTGCTGAAAGCCATCATGACCAAGGCAAGGGACGTGGCGGGATTTATCTTCCAGAAACTCGGGGTCAACGCCCAACAGGTGGAGACTCTCGTGGACTCTGAAATAAGTCACCTGCCTCGAGTTCAAGGCGGACAACCTTATCTCTCGGGCGACACAAACAACATTCTGCAACACGCAGAGGACATGTCGCAGAAGATGGGAGACCAGTTTGTGAGCGTAGAGCCGATACTGCTCGCCATTGTTGCCGCATCGACCACTGCAAGCCGCATACTGAAAGACGCGGGGTGCACAGAGAAGGAAATGCGTAAGGCCATCGACGAACTGAGACAGGGACAGAAAGTGCAGTCGCAGTCGGCTGACGACAACTACCAAAGCCTCGCCAAGTATGCCAAGAACCTCGTGGAACAGGCGAGGGCAGGAAAGCTCGACCCTGTGATAGGACGTGACGACGAGATAAGAAGAGTATTGCAGATTCTGTCGCGACGCACCAAGAACAACCCTATCCTCATAGGAGAACCAGGTACGGGAAAGACTGCCATTGTGGAAGGTCTGGCTGAACGTATCGTAAGAGGCGACGTGCCGGAAAACCTCAAGGACAAGCAACTCTTCTCGTTAGACATGGGCGCTCTCGTGGCTGGAGCGAAATATAAGGGAGAGTTTGAGGAAAGACTGAAAGCGGTGATCAACGAAGTGACAAAGAGCGACGGACGCATCATTCTCTTCATCGACGAAATCCACACACTCGTGGGAGCCGGAGGTGGCGAGGGAGCCATGGACGCGGCTAACATTCTGAAACCTGCACTGGCACGTGGAGAACTGAGAAGCATTGGTGCTACAACACTCAACGAATACCAAAAATATTTCGAGAAAGACAAGGCCCTGGAAAGAAGATTCCAAACCGTCATGGTGGACGAACCAGACGAACTGAGCGCCATATCAATATTAAGAGGACTGAAAGAAAGGTATGAGAACCACCATAAGGTGCGTATTCAGGACGACGCTTGCATTGCGGCGGTACAACTCTCGGAAAGATACATCAGCGACCGTTTCCTGCCCGACAAGGCCATAGACCTTATGGACGAAGCGGCTGCAAAGCTGAGAATGGAACGCGACTCAGTGCCTGAGGAACTCGACGAGATTTCCAGAAGACTCAAACAACTGGAGATTGAACGGGAGGCTATAAGAAGCGAAGAGAGAAGGGCAAATAACGATGAACTGGGCATGAAGACCGACGAGGGCTCGTCGGACGGAAAACTCGCACAGCTTGACAAGGACATTGCCGAACTGAAAGACAAGGAAAAGGAGTTCCGCGCAAAATGGGAAGGAGAAAAGGCGCTCGTAAACAGAATACAGGACGACAAACAGCAGATGGAGAACCTGAAGCTCGAAGCTGAAAGGGCTGAGCGTGAGGGTAACTACGAAAGGGTGGCCGAGATACGCTACAGTAAGCTGAAAATGCTGGAAGATGACATCAGAAACATTCAGCAGCAACTGAGAAACGCCCAGGGCAACGACGCCATGGTGAGAGAAGAGGTGACTGCCGACGACATTGCCGAGGTGGTGAGCCGATGGACAGGAATACCTGTGACACGAATGCTTCAGAGCGAACGCGAAAAACTGCTACACCTGGAAGAGGAACTGCACAAAAGAGTGATAGGACAGGAGGAAGCGATACAGGCTGTGAGCGATGCCGTAAGACGTAGCCGCGCCGGACTGCAAGACCCTAAACGACCGATAGCCTCGTTCATGTTCTTGGGAACCACGGGTGTGGGAAAGACGGAATTGGCCAAGGCTCTGGCTGAGTACTTGTTTAACGACGAGACGATGATGACACGTATAGACATGAGCGAATACCAAGAGAAGTTCAGCGTGTCGAGACTCATCGGAGCGCCTCCT
Source organism: Prevotella sp. P2-180 (assembly GCF_002251435.1). Lineage (GTDB taxonomy): Bacteria > Bacteroidota > Bacteroidia > Bacteroidales > Bacteroidaceae > Prevotella. The sequence continues at coordinate 31,924 of NZ_NPJI01000026.1, read as the reverse complement.
GGATACGTTGGATATGACGAGGGCGGACAGCTCACCGAGGCCGTAAGGCGCAAGCCATACTCCGTGGTGCTGTTTGACGAAATAGAGAAAGCTCATCCCGACGTGTTCAACATTCTGCTGCAAGTGCTTGACGACGGACGACTGACCGACAACAAGGGACGTGTGGTGAACTTCAAAAACACGATAATCATCATGACATCAAACCTCGGAAGCCAGATGATAAACGAAGAGCTAAGAGGGAAAAGTGAAGATTGTTCATTCGACCATTCGTTCATATCAGGGCTGAAGAACAGGATTCTTGACATGCTGAAGAAAACGATACGTCCGGAATTCCTCAACCGTATAGACGAGACCATCATGTTCCTGCCTCTGAGGAAGGACGAGATAGCCGACGTTGTTAGACTTCAGATAAATGCCGTGAAACGCATGCTGGAGCCACAGGGATTTGAGTTGAACGTGACCGACGATGCCATAGAGTATCTCGCAGAAGAAGGCTACGATCCGGAATTCGGTGCCCGACCCGTGAAACGTGCAATACAGCGCAGCGTTCTTAACGACCTCTCGAGAAAGATACTCGCTGAGGAAGTGTCGAGAGAAAAACCTATCACGATAGACGCGGAAGGAGGAAAGTTGGTGTTTAGGAATTAGGTAGTTTTTTTTGGAAAAAAAGGCCTTTTTATTTTGTAGTTTCTGTAACTTTGTGTACATTTGCACCAAAATTCAAAAACTATGATTAACAAGGAACTTCTACAACCAGAATCTATCGTCGTCATTGGAGGTTCAAACAACTTCCACAAACCCGGTGGCGCCATCGTGAGAAACATTTTGAATGGAGGATATGCAGGTACGCTGCGTATCGTTAACCCTAAAGAGGATGAAGTGCAGGGCATAAAGGTGTTTCACGACATCAAAGAACTGCCCGATACGGAACTCGCCGTACTGGTGATACCGGCACAGATGTGTCCACAGACAGTGAAAATCCTTGCCGAAGAAAAAAAAGTGAAGGCCTTCATCATTATATCTGCCGGATTCGGTGAAGAGACGGAAGAAGGTGCACGACTGGAGGAGGACATACTCGAGACTTGCAGAAAACACAATGCAGCACTCATCGGACCAAACTGCATCGGACTGCTTAACAATCACCACCACAGCGTGTTTACCAAACCCATACCACAACTGAACCCAAAGGGTGTGGACTTCATAAGCGGGTCGGGGGCAACGGCTGTGTTCATTCTTGAATCAGCTGTGATGAAAGGACTGCAGTTTAACTCCGTATGGTCAATAGGCAACGGAAAGCAGATAGGAATAGAAGACGTGCTGCAATATATGGACGAGCACTTCAACCCCGACACCGACCCTACGATCAAGCTGCTGTATATTGAAAATATTTCAGACCCCGACAAACTTCTCTTCCACGCCAGTTCGCTGATACGGAAGGGATGCCGCATCGCAGCAATAAAAAGCGGGTCGAGCGAAAGCGGAAGCCGTGCAGCTTCTTCACATACGGGAGCAATAGCGACAAGCGACTCCGCCGTGGAGGCCCTTTTCAGAAAAGCTGGTATAGTAAGATGCTTCTCACGAGAGGAACTAACGACCGTGGGATGCATCTTTACATGCCTGCCTGCCACACATGCCTCTACCCTACTCCAGCAACCCGCGTCGCTCTCAAAGTTTGCCATCGTGACACATGCCGGAGGACCTGGAGTGATGCTCACCGACGCACTCTCGAAAGGAGGACTGCAGGTGCCGCAGTTTACAGGAAAGGCTGCGGAGGAACTGAAATCGAAGTTATATCCAGGTGCCTCGGTGGCCAACCCCATCGACATACTTGCAACAGGCACACCTGAGCATCTCGCTACAGCCATTGACTACTGCGAAAACCAATTTGACGAGGTAGACGCGATAATGGTGATATTCGGAACACCGGGACTGGTGAAACTATACGAGACTTACGACGTGTTGCACAAGAAAATACTTGAATGCAAGAAACCGATATTCCCGATACTACCAAGCCTGCACACTGCCGGACCTGAAGTGGCGGAATTTCTAAAGAAAGGCCACGTGAACTTCAGCGACGAGGTGACACTGGCTGTATCGCTCTCACGCATCATTGCCACACCCAATCCTGCCCGACCAGAGATAGAATTGTTTGGAGTGGATGTACCGAGAATACGCGATATCATAGCCAGCATAGAGGAAGACGGATATGTTGAGCCACAAGTGGTTAGGCAGATATTCGAAAGTGCTGGTATACCTATGGTGCCTGAAATGGTGAGCGACAACAAACAAGACCTTATCGACTTTGCCCGCAAAACCGGTTATCCTGTGGTGGCAAAGGTGGTGGGACCTATACACAAAAGCGACGTGGGAGGTGTGACCTTGAACATAAGAAACGAAAAACACCTTGCAATGGAGTTTGACAGAATGATGGAGATACCTGACGCCCACGCCGTAATGGTACAGAAAATGCTACGTGGCACAGAACTGTTTGTCGGAGCGAAATATGAACCGAAATTCGGACATGTGGTGCTTTGCGGCATGGGAGGCATTTTCGTGGAGGTGCTGAAAGACGTGTCGAGCGGACTTGCTCCTTTGAGTTATGCCGAGGCTACATCGATGATCAGATCGCTGAGGGCATATAAGATTATAAAAGGTACACGCGGACAACAGGGACTGAACGAGAAGAAGTATACTGAGATTATCGTAAGGCTCTCGTCGCTGCTGAGATTTGCCACTGAGATAAAAGAGCTCGACATCAACCCTCTGATTGCCGACAACGAGGAAGTAGTGGCGGTAGATGCCAGAATACGCATAGAGAAAAACAAATGACACATGGAATACAACTATTCTGAAGAAGAGAAGGCGCAACGCAAAAAGATAAAGCGCAAGCAAATGGTGAAGGACTACTTCTTCATCACTTTCGGCATACTGCTCTATGCCGTGGGATTCAACGCGTTCATACTGCCGGAAAAGGTCGTAATGGGAGGCATGACAGGTGCCAGCTCGCTGTTATACTATGCCTTTGGACTGCCACCGGGCATCATGCTTTGGTTTATGAACGTTGCACTGCTCATACTCGCATATAAGGCACTGTCGAAACAGTTTGTGATAAGAACAGTGATAGGAGTGACCATCATCTCGTTTTTCATCGACGCACTCAGACCTGTATTCATGACTCACCCTGTGATAACGGCAGGTGAGGACAAGTTCATGCATGTCCTGATAGGCGGTATGTTGTCTGGTGCAGGTCTGGGCATAGTGTTTTCCCACAACGGCTCTACTGGAGGCACCGACATACTTGTGGCCCTGCTTGGCAAATACACAAGGATGAGTTTCGGACGTGCCATGCAGATGATCGACATGTTAATCATCTCATCGTCGTACTTCCTCTTCCATAGTATGGAAACCATCGTTTACGGTCTGTGTTTCACCTTCGTGGCGGCATACGTGTGCGACTATATAATAAACGGAACTCGCCAGACTGTGCAATTCCTGATTATTTCGAAAAAGTATGATGAGATAGCCGACATCGTGAACAAACGAATGCACCGTGGAGTGACTGTGATACAAGGCACCGGATGGTATAAGAAAAGCGACGTGAAACTGCTTATCATACTCACGAGGAAATACGAGTCGCAGGAGGTGTTCAACACCATAAAGCGCATCGACCCTAACGCCATGGTGTCGCAGTCGTTCTGCCAAGGTGTGTTTGGCGAAGGCTTCGACAAAATAAAGTAACATTTTTCCACACCTCACCTAGCATGGCGGCTCCGGCAAAGCCCATGTTATTGACGAGTTCCAGATTATCAAGAGATATGCCGCCCAAAGCAATCACCCGACTGTCGATGATACCGCTTTGGGCGGCTTTTCGTATGTCGTAGGCTGAAAAGGCTGAACGATAGCCTTGCTTGGAAATACTGTCGAATACGGGACTAAGGAAGACATAGTCGCAGGTCTGTTTCCGCAGTTCTACTTCTGTCAACGAATGGCAGGAAGCTGACAAGACAACAGGTGCCTCTCCCGTAGATGACGGCGGGTTAGGATTTCTTCCGTTGAGATGTATTCCGCAACCATATTCCAAGGCAAGTTCATGGCAGTCGTGAAGCGACAGTCTTTCATGCCACTTACTGTCTATCTCCTCGATGAGCCTTCGATGCTCGTCGCTTGAAGCCCCAGGTTTACGAATATGCACACGGTCGACACCCGACTCGAAGAGCCGGTTAACCAACATGCCCTCGTCCGAAATGAACGAGGGCTTTGTTATCACAATTATTCTAAAGTCTTTCAATCTTTCTATTTTTCAATATTACAATCCTTCAGTGAATGACTGATGCGGGCGGCACAGAAATTAGGACCGCACATGGTACAGAACTCACCTTCAGTCTTGTTTGAAGTCTTATAGTATTCCAGTGCTTTCTCGGGATCGAGGGCAAGGTTGAACTGGTCTTTCCATCGGAAATCGTAGCGAGCCTTGGAAAGTGCGTTGTCGCGTATGGTAGCTCCGGGATGACCCTTGGCGATGTCGGCAGCATGAGCGGCAATCTTGTATGTCACCACACCAACACGCACGTCGTCCTTGTCGGGCAGTGCAAGATGCTCCTTGGGAGTGACATAGCATAGCATGGCAGTGCCATACCAGCCTATCATGGCGGCACCAATGGCCGAAGTGATATGGTCGTAGGCAGGGGCGATGTCGGTGACAAGCGGACCGAGAGTGTAGAAAGGCGCTCCATGGCATTTCTCTATCTGACGGTCCATATTGGCACGGATTTTTTGCATAGGCACATGCCCTGGACCTTCGATGAAAGCCTGGACATTCTTCGCCCACGCACGCTCAACGAGTTCGCCCATGGTGTCGAGTTCGGCAAACTGGGCGGCATCGTTGGCATCGTAGGTAGAGCCAGGACGTAGTCCGTCGCCAAGAGATATTGCCACGTCATATTTCGCACAGATGTCGCAGATATCGTCGAAATGGTCGTAGAGGAAGCTCTCTTGCTGGTGAACCATACACCACTTGGAGATGATGCTTCCGCCACGGCTTACCATTCCCGTGAGTCGTCCTTGCGAGAGAGGCACATTCTTCAGGCGGATACCGCAGTGGATGGTGAAATAGTCCACGCCCTGCTCACACTGCTCCACGAGAGTATCGCGAAAAATCTCCCATGTAAGGTCTTCAGCCTTACCGTTCACTTTCTCAAAAGCCTGATACATAGGCACTGTGCCTACTGGTACTGGACAATTGCGGAGGATCCACTCGCGTGTCTCGTGGATGTTCTTGCCCGTTGAGAGGTCCATAAGCGTATCGCCACCCCATTTGCAGCTCCATACAGCCTTCTCCACCTCTTCCTCGATGCTCGAGTTGAGATGCGAGTTGCCGATGTTGGTGTTTATCTTCACGAGGAAGTCTGTACCGATAATCATTGGTTCAGCCTCAGGGTGATTGATATTTGCAGGAATGACAGCCCTTCCGGCTGCCACCTGCTGGCGCACGAACTCGGGTGTGATATGTGTCTCGATGCCCAGTTCGCGGCAGTTCATGTTTTCTCGAATAGCTACATATTCCATTTCCTCGGTAATGACTCCACGCTTAGCCAGAGCCATCTGCGTCTCGCCTTCCTTGCGTTTTGCTATCCAAGGCTGGCGCAGTTTTGGAAGACCTTTTTCGAGGTCAATTTCAACGTTAGGGTCGCTATACGGGCCGCTGGTGTCGTAGATATACACTGGTGAGTTTTCGCTGAAGTTTTTCTCACCATTTTCAATTGTCACTGTAGGCGTAAGCGTAACTTTTCGCATGCCCACCTTTAATTCTGGATGTATCACACCGTTCATGTACACCTTTTCAGAACCTGGATAAGTGATTTTGATATTATTATTCATGTTGTTAAATGTTTGTTCCTTGAATTAATGTCTTCATCATTGCCACTGGGTCTTCGGCATTCAGCACTGTCCCGCTTACGGCAATACCTCTCACTCCTGTTGCGAGTATGTTGTCGATGTCGTCGGCGGTGATACCGCCAATGGCCACAACGGGTACATCCATTCCCGCCTTTTCCATTTTCTCCATGATGTCCCGATAGCCTTCGATACCCAGTACCGGAGAGAGGTTTTTCTTCGTGGTGGTGAAGCGGAAAGGCCCACATCCGATGTAGTCGACACCTTGTGCCGCCAGGCGCTCGATGTCGTCAAAAGTGTTGGCGGTACCACCTATGATAAACTCTTCACCAAGCAGACGGCGGGCCTCGTCAACGGGCATATCGTTTTTGCCGAGATGCACTCCATCGGCTTTCAGTTCCTTTGCCAATTCCACACGGTCGTCGAGCAGGAAAATGGCGTCGTGAGCCTTACACAGTGATTGTATCTCCGATGCCGCCTCACGCACCTCGTCGTCGGTAGCATCTTTCATGCGCAGTTGAATCCATCGGCATCCGCCTTCCAGTGCCATGCGTGCTCCTTCGACATAGCCTATGGTTTCTGTTTCGTGAGTTATAAATTGTATTGCTCTCATTGAAGTTAATTATTTGATGGGCAGATTTTCATTTTTATTGGGTCGAAGAAATGGTTTACCGGTCCATGTCCTTTACCAATCTCCACGTCAGCCCCAGCCCTAAGAGCCTTGGTGAGCCACTCTTTTGCAGCTCCTATAGCCTCGTCAACGGGAAGGCCTTGGGCAAGGAAGGACGTGATGGCTGAAGAGAGGGTACAACCTGTACCATGAGTGTTGGGTGTTACCACGTTCTCACCCACATATTCGCGTTCCACCTCACCATAGAGCCTGTCAATCTTCTTCCCCTCGAGATGCCCGCCCTTGACGAGCAGGTTGCTGCATCCAAGTTGCAAGATACGAAGGGCAGCACTGTCCATGCTTTCCTTGTCGCTTACAGTAATTCCCGACAGCACCTCAGTCTCTGGAATGTTTGGTGTGAGAAGTGTGGCGAGAGGTAGCAGTTGTTTGCAAAACACCTCCACGGCATCGTCTTGCATCAGTCTCGAACCGCTTGTAGCCACCATTACTGGGTCAACCACGATATGCTCCACGTCGTAGTCTTTCAGCGCATCGGCAATGGCAATGATGGTGGCAGTGTCGTTCACCATTCCCACCTTCACTGCCCGAGGTCTTATGTCGTCCATCACCACACGTATCTGTCCAGCCACGATCTCCGGGGGAACAGCATGCACGGCAGTCACTCCGAGAGTGTTCTGCACGGTAATGGCCGTTATGGCAGTTGCGGCATAACATCCGAGTGCCGACATTGTCTTAACGTCCGCCTGCACGCCAGCCCCTCCGCAAGAGTCACTACCGGCAATCGTCAGTGTTGTGATATAATTAGCGCATCCATTCTTCATTCCTAAGTCCTAAATGCTACATCCTCAATTTATCAAAACTTCTGTCCCAGTTTTTCCAAACAGGTTCCATGCCAAGGTGTCTCAGGTCGGCATCTACTTGCTTAGCAGTGCGAGGGTCGCTGATTTCAAACTGTGCCAAGGAGTCTGGATGGCAGCAGTATCCGCCTGGATCGGTATGACTCTCGGCACTCATGGTCGTGACACCGAGCGTAGCCATATTGTTACGCACTTCGGCAGTCTCGCGTGTAGAATAGGAGATGTCTACATCATGGTCGAAGATACGCATGGCGAAAGTAACCTGCGCCAGTTCACGGTCAGTCATCTCCACATTAGGTTGGAAGCCTCCGTTTTCCGCCACTCTCATACGAGGAAAGTTTACTGAATACTGAGTACGCCAATAAGTTTTTTCAAGATAGCGCAGATGTCGTGCCAGCATTACCACTTCCGTTCGCCAGTCTTCAAGACCGATGAGCGCTCCCATACCAATTTTGTGTACTCCAGCCTGTCCCATTCTGTCGTAGCCATTGAGTCGCCACTTGAAGTCAGATTTCGGTCCTCGTGGATGATATACCTTATATCGTTTCTCGTTGTAAGTCTCTTGGAAACAGATGACTCCATTGAGTCCATGGTTTCTGAGTTCAGCATATTCCTCTGTAGCCAAAGGCATGACCTCAATCTGCAGGTTGTTGAAATAAGGTTTGGCGAGATCGAGAGCCTTAGCGATGTATTTTACTCCCGTGAGCACCTTGTTCTCTCCGGTGAGCACTAAAAGGTTGTCGAACGGACCGAGTTTTTTTATTGCCTCATACTCACGCACTATTTCCTCTTCGGTAAGAATAGTTCTTGCCATCGGGTTTTGCACATGGAATCCGCAGTAGACGCAAGAGTTAGCGCAAGAGTTGGCTATATAAATAGGTATAAACATATTTATGGTCTTTCCGAAGCGCTCTCGTGTGATTCGTTGGCTAAGTCTTGCCATCGGTTCAAGATACTTGTCGGCGGCTGGTGATACCAACGCCATAAAGTCGTCGACAGAAAGATGTGGTTTTGCCAAAGCCCTACGCACGTCGGCATCGGTCTTTGCCATTATCTGTCGGGATGTCTCATCCCAATCATATTTCTGTATTTCGTCGTAAAACATAGTATGTCATTTTTTCAAAATGAGATTAAAGAATTAAAGAATTGAAATATTAAAATATTAAAGTTCCACACTCTCATTCTTTAATTATTAATTTTTTAATTTTTAATTTTCTTATCCTTTACCCACCGCAAAAAGCTTTCAGTATGACGATATCATCGCCCTCTTTAAGTTGGCGGTTTGCCCATTCCGTGCGTGGCACCATCTCGTTGCTAATAGCCAGCGCCACACCCTTTTCCGGTAGTTTTTGTTCTATTGCGAGGTCTGCCACGGTCACTGCTTGTGTCGCAACCTCCTTATTATTAATTTTTATTAGCATGATTTCAATTCTTGCTTCACTTAAACAATTATTCGTTTAAAAACGCAGTGAGGGGAGAACTTGCTTCTGCCTCGAAAGAGGAGGACTGCAGGGCAAGTCCTGCCTCGTAGGCTTCACGTCCACATTCCACTGCCTTCTTGAAGGCGCGGGCCATAGCTATTGGGTCGCCGGCTACCGATATGGCGGTATTTACAAGACAAGCGTCGGCACCTATTTCCATAGCTTTGGCAGCGTCGCTTGGAGAACCAATGCCAGCGTCTACAACTACTGGCACGGTGGCCTCCTCGATGATGATGTTCAGGAAGTCGATGGTGCGAAGTCCCTTGTTTGTTCCGATAGGTGCGGCAAGAGGCATAACAGTGGCGGCTCCAGCCTCAGCCAGTCGCTTGCATAACACTGGGTCTGCCTGGCAGTATGGCAGCACCACAAATCCCTCTTTTACGAGCATTTCGGTTGCTTTTAGTGTCTCGACGGGATCGGGCAGCAGATAGCGTGGGTCAGGATGAATCTCAAGTTTGAGCCAGTTGGTGCCAAAAGCCTCACGAGACATTTTTGCCGCGAAGACAGCTTCTTCGGCATTACGTGTACCCGATGTGTTTGGCAGCAGCTGAATGCCCGGACGCATAATGTGTTGCATCATGTCGTCTTCTTCGTTGCCAAGTTCAATACGTTTCATAGCCATTGTCACCATTTCTGTTTCCGAAGCTTCAATGGCTCGGCTCATAATGTCATTGGAACCGAATTTTCCAGTTCCAAGAAACAGTCGGGAGTTAAATTCCTTACCTGCAATAATCAATTTCTCCATTGTTGTAATAATGGTTTTAATTATAAAATTATCAAATAAGGAGATGCACTGAGATTAAAGTCATACGGCTTGCGCCTATATTCCCTACGTCGGCATTATCCGAATCAGGTTCTACGGGTGTAATCTCAGCCTGGACAACCATCCAAGCACCCCTACCAGCCCGTTTGGCTGGATTTTGTTCTTTATTGGGCGCAAAATTATACAAAAAAATCGAATCGGCAAAACATATTGCCATTTATTTTAAAAGTAAACTTTAAAAAGTAAACTTTAAAGAGTAAAAAGTAAACTTTAAAGAAGTAAAAAGGTAACTTTCTTAAGTGATAAATGAGTAAATTATAAAAAAAAGGGGGAAAAAAGTTTGGAACTATAAATAATAATATGTATATTTGCAGCAAAAAGAAACAACCAAAAATATTAGATGCGTGTCATTTTTGCAACAAATAACAAGAAAACTGAAACCTTTTGCACGCATTTATCGATAAATTGTAACAAAATGCAGATTTTTAGATAAAAAAGTTTCCATTTTGCTTGGAAGTATGGATTCTTTTTACTAACTTTGCACCGTGATTATTAACTAATAAACATTTAACAGATGAAAAGAATGGATTTCGACAAGTTTTCGAAGCAAGCTCTACAGGAGCTTCATCGATACAGGGCGGTGATGTTCAGCCCGACCATGATTTAAATGTTTTTCTTTTCTTATTTATATTTAAGAGAAGAAAAACACTAAAGGCTGCATACGGCGCACAGCGGTGCGTCGGAAGAGTTGATTGCGGCTATGAGTCTCTTAAACATAAAGAAAAAACATTTAAATCAGAATAAGGTTATGAATACACCAACTATCAGAGAAGTAGAAGATTGGGTAATGACGTTGTACAACACATGTGAAGAAACCATTACCGACGCTGAACGCAGGGAACAACACAAGTATGCTACCATGGTGCAGCGACCACAAGACAAGAAGTTTTTGGTAAAAATGCTCGACGAATCGTCGCAAATTCGTGACGACAAAAAGCTCGCCAAGCGCATTAAAGTGCTCATCGACGAGTATGGTGTGCCTAAGTTCCTCAACAAGCGCGACACGTTCCTCTTCAAGATCTATCAGGCTTTCGGCCACTATTTCTACCCCATTGCTATTCCTATTATTAAAAAGCGACTGAGAATGGACACATCGCGAGTTATCATCGACGCTGCACGCCCACATCTCACTAAGCACCTTGCTACACGCTTCGACCAAAAAATAGGACAGAACGTCAACCTGCTGGGTGAAGTAGTGCTCGGCGACGAGGAAGCCGACAAGCGATACTACAGCTATCTTGAAGCACTGAAGGAACCGGACATCAACTACATCTCAGTGAAAATTTCAGGTATCTATGCACAAACTCACGCACTGAACTATGAGGAGTCGTTCCCGGAACTCGTGCGCAGAATGTCGGAACTCTATCAGGCTGCCATCGACAACCCATACATTGACGAGAACGGACAGAAACGCGACAAGTTCATCAACCTCGACATGGAGGAGTACAAGGACGCTCACCTGACAATGCGCCTGTTCAAGGAAGTGTTGTCGAAACCCGAATTCCTAAAATATTCAGCCGGCATCGTCGTTCAGTCGTACCTGCCTGACGCATGGGGATTCCAAAGCGAACTGCTCGAGTTTGCCAAGGAACGCTGCCAGCGAGGCGGAGCTCCTATCAAGATGCGTATCGTAAAGGGATGTAACCTCGACATGGAAACGGTTGTGGCTTCGCTGCGCGGATGGGAGAACCCAGTTCGTCCAAACAAGACCGAGGTTGACGCCAACTACCTGCACATCATCGAGCGTGGCTTGAAGCCAGAGAACTCGAAATACCTGCACATCGGTATGGCTTCACACAACCTCTACACCATCTCATACGCATACTTGCTGACAAAGATGTACAACACGCCAAAGGACACCTTCTGTTTCGAAATGCTTGAAGGTATGGCAGACCAAGTATGGCGTGCACAGTCGAAATTGGGCAACCATGTGATACTCTATACTCCTGTGGTGAAAGACGAGCACTTCCTTAATGCCGTGTCTTATCTCGTACGCCGTATGGACGAGAACACGGCTCCCGACAACTTCCTCACCCACTCTTTCAACCTCAAGCCCAACACTGAGGCCTGGAACTTCCTGAAGAAGCAGTTTGAGGACGCTTATGCCATCAAGGACAAGATTCCTCATGAGCCTCACCGCAAGCAGAACCGCCTTGAGCCTTACAAGCCCGTTCCGCCTATGGACGAGATGAAGAACGAGCCCGACACCGACTTCGACCGCGAGTGCAACCAGGAGTGGCAGCGCCAGATATTCGCAAAGTGGAAGAAGACAAAGAGCGACAAGCCTTACGTCATTCCTACACAGATTGGCGACAAGACCGTGGAGAACGCAAGCCGCGCGAAGTATTTCGACCGCTGTCAAGACGACGAGGTTCAGGTTTGCGAGATGTCGAAGGCTAATGTTGAACAGATAGAACAAATAATAAAGATTGCAGCTGAAGACCCGAAAGGCTGGCGCAAAACCACTATTGAAGAGCGTCACAAGATTATGTACGACGCAGCCAACCGTCTCGGCGAAATGCGCGGTGACCTCATCGGCTGCATGTGCGCCATAACTGGAAAGACCGTTGTGGAAGGCGACGTTGAAGTGAGCGAAGGTATCGACTACGCACGTTTCTACACTCCTTCAATGAAGAAATTCTACGCTCTGAAAGATGTTGACATCAAGGCCAAAGGCACCATCCTAGTCATCTCGCCATGGAACTTCCCGTGCGCCATTCCGTGCGGCGGCGTAGTGGCTGCACTGGCTTCAGGAAACACCTGTATTCTTAAACCAGCTACAGTGGCTGCACCAGTTGCATGGCTGTTTGCCAAGGCTTTCTGGGATGCCGGTGTACCAAAGGAGGCTCTGCAGGTAGTCATAACCGAGCGCGATGCGCTGAAGAAGCTCACCACAGCTCCTGAAATCAACCACATCATCCTCACTGGCGGCACAGAGACAGCCCAAGCCATCACCAAGGCAAACCCGACCACACCTCTGTCGGCTGAAACCGGAGGAAAGAACGTGATGATAATCACTGCCTCTGCCGACCGCGACCATGCCATCATGAACGCATGTGCATCGGCATTCGGCAACGCCGGACAGAAGTGCTCGGCTTGTTCGCTGCTGCTCGTTGAGCGTTCAGTCTACGAGTCTGAGGAGTTCAGGACTAAGCTGAAGGACTGCGCAACATCAATGAAGGTGGGAAGCGTATGGAACGCAGGAAACATTGTAGGTCCGATGATCACCAACGAGAACGAGAAACTGCTGAAGGCTCTCAACACTCTTGAGCCGGGCGAGTCATGGCTCGTTGCCCCGAAATTCATCGACAAGAAGAAGTACATCCTCGCTCCAACGGTGAAGATGGGTGTAAGCCCGAAGAACTATTCGTTCCGTACCGAACTCTTCGGCCCGATGCTCTCGGTATGCCCGTTCGACACTCTACAGGAAGCCATCGACCTCGTTAACGGTCTCGACTACGGACTCACCTCCGGTATCCAGTCGCTCGACGAGGCTGAGCGTGAATTGTGGAAGAACTCAATCATGGCAGGCAACCTTTATATTAATAGAGGTATCACGGGAGCCATCGTCAACCGCCAGCCATTCGGCGGCATGAAGCTCTCAGCCTTCGGTGGAGGCATCAAGGCCGGTGGACCGAACTACTGCGCACAGTTCACCTACATCACCGACAAGAAAGGCTCTAACACTGACTACAAGAAGAGCTATGCTGAAGCATGGGAGAAGGAATTCCGTCACGCACGCGACTGGAACCAGTGCCGCGGAGAGCAGAACGTGTTCCGCTATCTGCCTGTAAAGGGTGGCATGTGCCTGCGCCTGTTCAAGGACGACACCAACGAACAAGCACAGATGATAGCCCTTGCCGCAAAGACCGCCGGCACACCGCTGACCATCAGCTTCGACCCCTCTGACGACCGCTCGTCAGCCTTAGGTTCTACGGGCGCACAACTGAAGAAAGAGTCGCTCGCTGACTTCCTTCAGTCAATGCCAACGTACGAGCGCATCCGCACCTGCTCTGCCAATCTCCCACGTGAGATGTACGAGCGCGCTGCCGAATGCGACAAGTACATAGCTACCGCAGCTCCTGTGAAGGACGGACGCGTAGAGCTTATCCACTACATTAAGGAGCAAAGCATCTCGTTCGAGTACCACCGCTACGGAAGTGGTCAGGACCAGGCTCCTGCTGTAGAATAACTTACTTGCAAAGGGAGTCAAAGGAGTGGTACTTCCTCTTTTGACTCCTCTTTTATTTTTAACAAAAAAAGAGAAAAAACAGATGAGAAGACGATTGTATTTATTAGTAGCCACAATGGTGGTTACAATCACCGCCTTGGCTCAACACTTAAACGTCAGGGGAACAGTGATTGATGAAAACAAAGAAGCCGTAATAGGTGCTTCCGTAATGGTTAAAGGAAGCAATATCGGCACAAAAACAGACATTTACGGACAGTTCTTGCTCGATGGAGTAAAGACAGGTTCAGAGTTGGTAGTGTCATACATCGGTATGAAAACAAAGACACTGACTGCAAAACCGTCGATGAGCATTATACTGGAAAATGACGATCAAGTGCTTGACGAAGTAATGGTGGTCGCCTTCGGTGAACAGAAAAAATCTTCGTTCACTGGATCTGCCGGAGTGGTCGACAGCAAGAAACTCGAACAACGACAAGTGACCAACGTGATGGAAGCACTACAGGGTAACGTAGCAGGACTACAAGCGTATTCTCATTCAGGAGCACCGGATGCTACACCGGAGTTCCGCATCCGTGGTATCAGCTCCATCAATGCAGGCAACGCACCTCTCATCGTGCTCGACGGTGCGCCCTACGATGGCGAGTGGAACAGCATCAACCCTTCCGACGTGGCGTCGGTGACAGTGCTCAAGGATGCTGCCTCCAACGCGCTCTACGGTGCGAGAGGTGCCAACGGCGTCATCATAGTAACTACGAAAAAAGGCGACAAAAGCCGCACTTCTATATCTCTTGACGTGAAGCTCGGCACAAGCAGCCGCGCCTCAAAACGCTATGAGACCATCGACGACCCAGCACAATATGTGGAGGCGAACTACACGGCACTCTACAACTACTACACAGCCAAAGGACAATCCAACTACACAGCCCACCAGAACGCCAACAACACACTTTGGAAGCCATCGGGCGAGGGAGGCTTAGGCTATCTCCCTTACGCGGTGCCTGCAGGACAATACCTCATTGGCGACAACGGCAAGCTGAACCCCAACGCAACGCTCGGCAACCGCGTGTATAACGGCGGACAGGTTTATACCATCATGCCCGACGACTGGATTGACGAGACCTACCGCAACGCACTGCGCCAGGAATACAACCTGAGCATCAACGGCGGCGGACAACAGGGACAGTTCTTCGCCTCCGTAGGCTATCTCAACGCCGAGGGTATTGCCGTGGCAAGCGACTATGAGCGATACACCGCACGCTTGAAGGCCAACTACCAGGCACGCAAGTGGCTCAACGTTGGAGGCAACATAAACTTCGCACGGTCAACAACCAACAACGGTGCCGACGTAAGCGACACCGAGGACGACGCAGGCAACAACCTCTACACGCAGATCTCACAGATAGGTCCCATCTATCCTGTCTATCTGCGCGACGGTGAAGGCAACATCCTCCGCAACGAAAACGGTGTGGTGGGTGACTTCGGCGACGGCCAGCTGCTCGGTTCTGACTACGTGCGCCCCTATCTGACACAAGTAAACGGAATAGTTGACGCAACACTTAACACCAACAAGAAAATCACAACAACATTCTCACTCAACGGTTTTGCCGACATCGACATCTGGGACGGACTCAAGGCAACCGTGAACGGAAGCGTCTATTCAAGCAACTACAACACGACTTACACTTACGAGCCTTTCTACGGCTTCGGACACGCATCTTATCCTAACGGATATGTTTACAAGGACTCATACAATGAATACACACTCAACTTCCAGCAACTGCTGAAATACAACAAGAAATTCGGAAAGCACAACATCTCGCTGCTCGCAGGACACGAGAGTTACGACTACAATGTCAACGACGTTTACGGCGACCGAAAGAACATGTACTCCTATTTCGGAAACCAAGAACTCGACGGAGCGACAACCATTCTTGAAAACGGATCCTACAGCCTCGGCTACAACACCGAGGGATGGCTCTTCCGCGGACTCTACGACTACGACGGGAAATATTTCGGACAGCTCTCCTACCGCCGCGACGCCTCGTCGCGCTTCCATCCCGACCACCGCTGGGGCAACTTCTACTCCTTCGGAGGCGCATGGATAATGACCAAGGAGGAGTGGATGCAGGACGTGAAGTGGCTCAACGAACTGAAACTGAAGGCATCGTTCGGACAGAACGGAAACGACAACATCGCCGACTTCCTCTACACCGACACATATTATATTAATAAAGGTGAGGGCAACGACATCGGACTCACACTGAAGCAGGTGGGCAACGAAAACATCACCTGGGAGACTGTGACCAACATCAACGCAGGCTTCGAGTTCCAGATGTTCAACAGCCGACTGCGCGGTAGCATTGAGTATTTCTACCGCAAGACCACCGACATGCTCTGTACTGTCAAGGTGCCGCTGTCGCTCGGCTATGCAGGCTACTCGTCTAACGTGGGCGACATGGCAAACAAGGGCGTGGAAATCGAACTCAGCGGCGATCCCATTATTACAAAGAACTTCCGATGGACCATCGGGGCAAACCTCACGGCATACAAGAACAAGGTGCTGAAACTCAACGACGACAACAAATACAACGTGCTCGACGGACACGCAGGCTACACCAGCGGCAGCTACTTCTACGGCGAAGGACTGCCAATGTACACATGGAGACTACGTAAGTATGCAGGAGTGGGTGACGACGGACAGTCGCTGTGGTATGTCCACGACGACAACGGCAACCTCACCACGACCAACAACCCGACGGAGATAACCAAGGACATCGACTTCTACGACTGCGGCACTGCCCTACCCGACTTCTACGGCGGCTTCAACACCTCGCTGAGCGCATTCGGCTTCGACCTCAGCGTGTCGTTCGCCTACAGCGTCGGCGGCAAGGTGATGGACTATGGCTACATGCAGCTCATGACCGTTCCTACGGCAGGACTCACCGGCATGGCACTGCACCAAGACCTGCTCAACGCATGGTCGGAGACAAACAAGGACAGCAACATCCCTCGTCTGCAGTATGGCGACAACTACTCCGCCTACACCTCCGACCGTTTCCTCACCGACGGCAGCTGGCTGAGCCTGCAGAACATCTCGCTTGGCTACAGTTTCCCGAAGAAATGGCTGCAGGGACTTGGCATCACAGGGCTGCGCCTTTCGGTGTCGGGCGAGAACCTCACCTACTGGAGCAAGCGCAAGGGCCTCGACCCGCGCATCAACTCCTACGGAGGCGCAAGCAACACGAAGTACGCTCCCGCACGAACCATAATGGGAGGACTGAGCGTGCAGTTCTAATCTTTAATTAGAAATTAGAGAAATAAAAATTAAAAAATTAAAGGATTAAAGATTTCGGAATATGAAAATAACGAACAAATATATAAAAGGCACAAAGGGTTTCACAAAACTCTTCCTCCTGCCCACCTTTTTCTTCCTTCTCCCTGCTGCCACTACAAGCTGCATCGACGAGGAGACACCAACCCAGGAGGCCTCGGCAGAGCAGGTGGCAGGATCCACCGCATCGTTCAAGATGCTCATCAACGGACTCAGCTCGAAGATGATCTCACAACAGAACTACTACGGCGAGTCGTACCGCGGAACATGGTATGCCTCGCAGGACTGGGGCTACCCTTGCTACATGTATGTGAAGGAAACCATGCTCGACGGATTCCCGACTACCGACGCAAGCTGGAACTACCAGATATACTACGAGAAGGCAAGCAACCTCACAGGCTACTCAGGATGCCCCTTCTACTACTACTATGGACTCATCAACAACGCCAACCGCATTCTCGCCACGCTGTCGGACGATGCCAGCGACGAGATGCTGCAATACTATGCCATGGCTCGTGTGTACAGGGCTCTCGCCTACAGCGACCTTGCCATGATGTTTGAGTTCTACAAGACAGGCATTGCCGAACTCGACGCCAAGGCAGAGAAAATCCTCGGCCTTACGGTGCCACTTGTGACGGAAGAGACAACACGCGAGTCGGGAAAGAACAACCCACGAGCACCGTTCTACACCATGTACCGCTACATACTCAACGACCTCACCATTGCCGAGGCTGCCCTGAAGAACTACTCACGCAGCTCGAAGTCGGAACCGAACATCGACGTGGTGAACGGCTTGCTCTCACGCTTCTGGCTCAACCTCGCCACACGTTTCCGCAAGTATCCCGACGACCTCGCGAAACAACTTGAGCACGAGGGCGACAACGACGGTTTCACCGCCCTTGGCATAAAGACTGCCGAGGACTGCTACCGCAAGGCTCAGGACTATGCCACCAAGGTGATTGGCGCAGGCTACACTCCAGTGACAGAGTCGCAGTGGAAAGACGCCAAGACAGGATTCAACACCGAGAACCAGGCATGGGTCTGGGACATGAGATACACATCGAAGGAACAAGTGACCGACTACTGGTGCTCACACATCGGTCTCACAGCCTCAGAGCCTACATGGGGAATGGCTGCCTACGGTGGCGCCTACCGCTGCATTGCCACAAAATACTACAACAGGATAAAGGATGGCGACTGGCGCAAGGAGTCGTGGATAGCCCTTGAGGACGCAGGAGCAGCCACACCACCCGAAAAATACAACACTCTGCTGAAGGAGGAGACAACGGCTACGAAGTCGGAGAAGACAAACTTCAGCCGACTGCCTGCATACGCCAACCTTAAGTTCCGTCCGGGAAGCGGCAGCATCGACGACGAACAGGCCGGTATGCTCTGCGACGTTCCTCTCCTGCGTGTGGAGGAGATGTACTTCAACGTAATAGAATGCAAGTTCTACCTCGAAGGCCTCGCGGCAGGAAAGCAGGCACTGGAGAGTTTCCTCAACACCTACCGCTACACCAACTCTGGCTACCACTGCGACGCAACGTACAACGCCGACTTCATGTATGAGATGATAGCACAGAAGTTTATCGAGTTCTGGGGAGAGGGCGTTCTCTACAACGACTTCAAGCGTCTGCGTCTCGCCGTCATCCGCGACTATGTCGGTTCTAACTATCTCGAAACCTATCTGCTCAACTCCAAGGACGGATACTGCGCGCCATGGCTCAACTTCTACATACCTGAGACCGAGCGCAGCTTCAACTCGGCATTGGAGAACGAGATGAACCCCGACCCGACACCGTATTGCGAATGACGCGATGCGTCATTCGCAAATTAAAGAATTAAAGAATTAAAGAATTAAAGTTCATTGCGGATTCACATATTAAAGAATTAAATGTTCTATGAAGATAAAAGCATTATATAACATCTTGATGATGATGGCGATGGTTGCCCTTGCCGCGTCATGCGACGACAAGAACGACAGCAACTACGAGCCAGGCACACCAACGGCAGAAGGCTGCCTTGGCGTATATTTCAACAGCAGCAATGCCAGCGAGAGGATTTTCCAGCCAGGAGAAGCCACAGAGATTGACCTGACAGTGTCGAGACTGAAGGCTGAGAGCGCAGCCGACGTGCCACTGACAGTCAAAGCCGACGAGGGACTCAACGTCGCATCAACCGCTTCCTTTGCCGCCGGACAGGCATCCACTACAATAAAAATAACGTTCAGCAACCTTGAGCCTTCAAGGAAATACAACTACTCCATCAGCGTGGGCGAGGAATATGCCGACCACTACACCGTGGTGGAGGGAACGACAACGTTCAAGGGATACATCATGGAGGCTGCATGGAAAACCATCAGCAACAACGTGAAGATGAAATGGACGACACTCGGCATGCTGAACTTCTTCACAGGCACTCTCGAACAGCTCGGCGAGACTAACCGCTACCGCTTCGTCAATTTCCTCAACTCCGGA
The DNA here is from genome assembly GCF_002251435.1 of Prevotella sp. P2-180. Lineage (GTDB taxonomy): Bacteria > Bacteroidota > Bacteroidia > Bacteroidales > Bacteroidaceae > Prevotella. Next base: position 12,240 of record NZ_NPJI01000026.1, on the reverse strand, counting down.
GTTGATTACATCTTCGTAGTGGGAAGCGCATCCACTGCCTACGTTGGCTACAACAGCATAACGACCTACGCCAACTACGAGCCTTACGAGGGCCCTGAGGCAAAGGCTGCCTACCTCTTTGACGACGCCACACAGAGCTATCCAGTATGGCAGGTTGCCGACGGAACCATTGAGGTTGCCGACATCTGCATACTCGAAGACTACGGCACTACACTGGGCTACTCCTGCATCTCGTTCGACAAGAAGGGCGGCTACGTCTATCTCTATTTCACCGACTACACCGACGGACAGTACGACGACTACAATGCCGTTTCGTTCTCGTGGAAAGACTAACATACTCAAAACTTTGACTCTATGAAAAAAAGATTATACGGAATATTGCTCATGGCAGTTGCCTTGACAATGGGCATCACATCGTGCAGCGACGACGAGATAGTGAAGTCGCCACTCGACTCGACATCAATAACTGAAGGTACAAAGACAGTTAGCACACTGTCGTTCAACTGGACTCCTGTCAACGGAGCCACACAGTATGCCTACGAACTCTCTGACCCCAACGGGACAGTGGTTCTCGGTGGAACAACCAGCACCACATCGATCCTTGCCACCGGACTGAAGGTGAACACCACCTACACACTGAACGTGTGGTCCTACGCAGCCGTTACAGGCGACAAGACAACATCGCCCATTACCACACTGCAGGCGACGACAAACGACGTGGTGCAACTCGACAAGCCTCAGGCTACATGGGAGCAGACCTCGGCAGGCATCGTACTGACATGGCCTGCTGTGGAGCATGCCGACTACTATGAGATAACCTACGGCGAAGGAGAGGGACAAACCACACTCACCACCACCGCCAACAGCATCACCATCTCCGGACTCTCTGTTGGCGACCATAGCGTGATCATACAAGCCATTACGGAGGACGAGAACTACTCCAACTCCATCACCTTCGAGTTCACCGTGACACGAAGCAAGATTGAGGTTTGGCGCACCGACGGCGACTACTACTCCGAAGCTCTCGACAAGACATTCAAATGCCAGATTGTGGGCTACGACGACGGTTCGTTCCGCATCGACGGTATCTATGGCTCAACCGATGTCCTCGACTTCTACGTCGATACGGAAAGCGTGATTGAAGGCGTTCCTGAGGTAGTGTTCACCAACGCCTACTCCGCACAGGCTCCATACTACAACTTCCACGCCGGCGACTACAACATCCGCCTCTATTACCAGCGCGGTACTGGCTACACCGGATGGGAAAACGGCAACAGCAACAAGGGCGAGCTCTGGTTCTACATTTATCTCTACGACAAGGACAACAACTACCTCGGAGGCGGATACGACGACGTGACGTGGGACACCGGTGCTGCAGGACTTACCGTTGACGACATCGTGGGCGACTACACCGAGGTGACAAACTGCTTAGACATGACCTACGACTGGGCAACATGGACCAAGGTGATCGACAAGGAGAGCGACGTGAAGATAGAGAAAGTGGACGACAGCACCATTTCCATCTACAACTTCTACGGAATGGAGGACACCTTCACGGCAAGGGTTGACTTCGACCTGCGCAAGATCACCATCGACGTGAAGGACAACTGGTTAGGCTACTACACCTTCTGTCAATACGGTGCTCCCGACACTCCCGTTGTCGGAACGATAGAGAACGATGGCAGCATCACCATCTCCAACTGGACAATATATTATGCGCTATATGGATACACCTACGTTTACACTGGCGCTACAAGCGTGCTGACAAAGAAATAACCCTACCCTAAAAACTTCTCCGAAGCCTCTTTTGAGACCTTTGCTTCGGAGAAGGTAAGTTTTAATAATAAGAGTTTCCCACACCCACAGAAGCAGCTGTAGTGGGTGTGGGAAACTTTAATTAATTATTAATTATTTTAATTCCATTCTTAATGACAAGCCCTTTCTCTCTATTCTGCTCTACACCTCTAAGGTCATAGATGCGCTCACTGTCTTTTGTATCTACTATAACAGATTTCAGAGATGTCGGAGTGGCGATGTTCTTGAATTCCTTCCACACCTCGGCATTGCGGTAGGCCTGCTCCGAGCCTTCGGGCACGATGAGCGTTGCCTGCTCTGTGACAGGCGACTGGAATGCCTCCGCCTCTGCCGTCGGCGGCTCAGTGGCGAGCACTTCCACCACGCAGATGTTGTCACAACCGGCGAACGCCTTGGCTCCTACGAAGTTGCATGTGGCGGGCAGACGCACCTCGGTGAGGCTCGCGTTGTCGGCAAATGCCTCCCAAATGATGTTTCGCAGCGATGTGTGCGAGAGGTCGGCTTTCTTCAGGCTTGTGCCGCTGAACACCCAGTTGCCAATGCACTCCAAAGTCTCGGGGAAATCAATCTCCTCCAAGGCAGAGCAGCCGTTGAAGATTTCGTTTTCTAAGGCAATTAGGTTCTTGGGGAGCTCGACGCTCTTGAGACTTGTACAACCAGTGAACAGTCCCGGATGGATTATCTGCAAGTCCTCGGGGAAGGTCACCTTCTCCAATCCTGTACATTCATCGAAAGCATACGGATGGACTTCTACGCTGTCTGGAATAACGATTTCCTTAAGGTAGATACATCCTATGAATGCCTGAATACCCAAACTCCGCAAGCCTTCGGGGAGGGCAATCTTCTCAAAGTCGTTATCTAAAAAAGCCTTTTCGTCTATGTATTTCAGTGTTGACGGTAGCGATACCTCTGTGGCATAATTCATCTGGAAACTGCCCGGACCTATGTATTCCACACCTTCGGGTATGACGATATTCTTCCATTCACACCCACTGAAGGCAACATTCTTAATCCTTCTCACACTGCCCGGAATGACGATACCGTTTGGCAATACACTGGCCTCAAACGCCTGCGTTTCAATAGTTTCCAATCCTTCGGGCAAGACAAACCTCTCATATGGCACCGCATTTTTTCGGAAAGCGCCCTTTCCGATGTGCTTTACACTTTGTGGCAGCACCACCTCTGCGGGAAGATGCGTCCCACTGAATGCGAATTTACCTATCGACTCAAGCCCATCCGGGAAATACACCTTTCCCAATTTTTCGCATCGATAAAAAGCTTCATCAGGAATCACTTTCAGTCCATCCGGCAACGAAACCTCCTCTAATTCCGATTGGATGAATACTCTATCGCCTAACTCCTCTAAAGTGGAAGGCAGGATGGCCTTTTTCAAGGTAGAAAGCTGGAAGTTCTCATTGCCGATGCGCCTCAGCCCTTCCGGGAAGTCCATACGGTTCACTCTTCGGTAGAATCCAAAGGCATAGTCACCTATCTCGGTAACGTCGGAAGGCAGCACAAAGGTGCTATCGACAAAGGCCGACTTAGATACATTGAGCAATGTCCTGCCGTCACGGTTTTTGCAGTATAACACGGTGTCGGCAGTCATTTCCAACGACGGGTTGCCCTCGGCAATGACGATTTCCTTCACATTGTCTGCCAAGTAGATAGGATTTCCTGTAAAGTCAGTAGCCGTTGAGGGAAAGCTGATTTTTTCTAACTTCTCGCATCTACTAAAGATGCCTGAACCAATCTTTGTCACACCCTCCGGGATAACAGCCTCCTCCAGTTGGGAGTAATAGAAAGCCTCATCGCCTATTTCCTTGACGTTACTACCACTGAGGAAATCTAAATTGGTGAGTCCTGAATAGGCAAAAGCGCTATTGGGTATGGATGTCAAAGATGAAGGCAGCACCACTTTCTTCAGTCTTACGGTTTTATAGAAGGCATATTTCCCTATTTCCGTCACCTTATCCGGGATGACCAACTCTTCTATGTTTGTATAGCCGATTGCATAGTCTCCTATCCTTGTCAGATTTGCAGGAAAGTGAATTTCCTTCAGCCCCCTTCTCATGTAGAAAAAGCTATCAGGCAGCTCGGTGATATGATCGGGTAAGGTGAACGATGTAATCTTGCCACCCGGTAGTACATTTCCAAACACATATTTTCCCAACGTCTCTATCGACTCTGGCAATGTGGATATTGTTATATTGGCACATCCGCAAAAAGCCCGATCGCCAAGATGCTGCAGCGTGGATGGCAGCTCCGCCAACTCAAGGTTGAAGCAATTCATGAATGCCGCCTCGCCTATCGACTCCAGTCCCTCGGGCAGGTTGATGCTTTTGATTTTTGTTTTGCAGAAAGCACTGTTGCCAATTCTCTTTATGGTTTTGGGCAGAACCACCTCACTGCAGCCCTGTGAATAAACAAATCCATCGAAATACAGGAAGTTGTCGCCGATGGCTGTCACGGTATAAGTATTGCCGTCCTTTGCCACAAATGTCTCCGGCACGGTTATCGTGCCGCTTGTCTCCACGTGGTATGTTCCCGCTACCTCTGCCGTCATCGTCTCGTCGTCGCAGAGGAATGTAAGTGTATTACCATAGTGGTAGAACTTCTTAGCTTCGACGTCAGTGAGATTCATCGCCACCAACGCCATAATAATTATAATGAACTTTCTCATAGTACATCAAATTGGACTCCCTAATTATTCATTTAAAACATTCTTAATTCTTTAATTCCATTCTTAATGAAAAATCCCTTTCCGGTCTTCATCTCCTGGCCCTTCAGGTTGTAGATACGTTCTTGGCTGGCGGCAGGGGCGGCATTTACACCTTCAACTGATGTGGTTATGCCATTGATGTTGAAGAATTTTTTCCATGTGGGATGGTTCTTGTATGCCTCAACGCTTTGTTGCGGCACAACCAGTGTGGCTTGCGCATACAGTTCCTCGCCGAAGGGATCTTCGTCGGTGTCGGGAGGTGTCACGGCATTACACTGTATCGTAGTCAGCGAGCTGCAATTGGAGACGGCACAATATTCCACGTATTTCAATGACGACGGAAGAACCAATGTCTCAATTGAAGGACATTCTTCCATGGCATAATTACCGATCCTCTCTATCCCATCACACAGATACAGGTTCTTCAGGCTCGTGTTGCCATAGAAAGACCATGCTGGCAGCACGTCAAGGGGGGCATCTATCGTAACAGTCTCCAACTCCGTGGCATAAACAAAACATACCACCTCAAGCCATTTCACCGACTTGGGTATGCGCAGTTCCTTTAAACCGCTTCCCACAAACGCCTCTCTATGGATGCCCTCAAGTCCTTCCGGCAATTCCAGTTCTGACAAGAAAGAGCATCCTTGGAAAGCCCCTTCTCCAATAGACTTCAAAGACTCAGGCAGCTTAATGTTCTCCAAAGACTTGCAATTTCCGAAGCAACCATTTCCAATTGTCCTCATCGTCGATGGCAGATTGACCTCCGATAAATATGTACTATTACAAAATACATAATCTGGCAGCGCAGTGATAGTGCCTTCCGCAATGGTGATGCTCTCAAGCGACTTGCAATAAGAGAGCGAATATGTTCCTAATTGTTTCAACCCTGTAGGTAGCGTTATCGACTTTAAGTTTTTGCATGACCCAAAGGCCCAATGCCCAATTGTCTCAACGGAGTTTGGAATGTTTATTGATTCAACACTTGCACTTGTGAATGCCCTTTCGCCAATTTCACGCAATCCGTCAGGCAGAACGACCTCCCTTATTCCTGTATATCCAAATGCATAACCTCCAATGACTTTTAAAGTAGAGGGCAATTTGACCATATTGAGACTATCACAAAACATGAAAAGCCCGTATGGCAACTCCACTACACCTTCTGGAACTGTATAATCTCTAATCGCTGTGTATGAGAACGCATAATCGCCATAAGACCTTATGCCATCGCCATGCTTCACTGATGACAATGACTTGCAATTTTCGAAGCATCTCTCTCTTATTTCCGTTACTTTGTCGGGCAACGTAATCTCCTTGAGACTGTCGCAGTAAGAAAAAGCTTTGGATTCGATAACGCTCACGTTCTCTGGTATGTCTATGCCCAAGAGCGAGGTGCATCTGGCGAAAGCCCCCTGACCTATCTCCTTCAGGCTTTCGGGCAACTTGCATCCCTGCATATATTTCTGACCTGCAAGCACGTACGGGGCAAGGCGCTCCACACCTTCAGGCACTACATATTCCGTGTTTACACTGTCGGTGATGAAATACATTTCCTTGCCGTCAGCAGAGTAAAGCACTCCGTCTTCCATCTTAAAACTGTTGTTGCCCGGCTCAAGTGTCAGTGTCTTCAGGGCACTCTCCAAAAACACGTTTCCCTCCATCTCTGTGAGAGTGGCAGGGATGGTGAACTCCGTCAGTGCCGTGCAATACTCAAAGCTGCTGCGGCCAATCTTCCGCAACGAGCTTGGCATGACTATAGTTGTCAGCTTGTCGCAATGTCCGAAAGTCCTTTCACCAATTTCCTCAAAGCCGTCGGCAAACTCCACCTTTTCGAGTTTATCACACCTCTCAAAGGTTGCAACTCCCATTTTCTTCAATGTAGAGGGCAGACGCACCTCGGTAAGATCAGTTGAAGAAAAAGCCCATCGTTCCAATTCTTCTATTCCCTCATGCAGGTTGATGGAGGTAAGCCCTGAACTTCCAAAAGCAGCATCACCTATCTTCTTAACGCTTTTTGGCAGTTCTATGGATTTCAGATTATAGCATGAACTAAGTAAACGCATAGGAATCACCTCCATATTGTCAGGCAGCTTGACATACTCCACACCAGTGGAATAAAATACCCATTCCCCGATGTGCTTGGTGTTATTTGGGATAACAATCGATGATAATTTATTGCAACTGCTGAATGCCCTATGGCCTATGCTGTCAAGACTCTCCGGCAGCACGACATTGTCAAGACTCATACACCCACAAAATGCATCGTCGGCAATGACGGTCAAGCCTTCGGGCAAATTGATTTCCTCAATGGATGAATAATAGAAAGCACCATTCCCGATAGTCTTTATTGTCGAGGGCAACTGTATGTTCTTTATATTAGCATAATAATAGAATGCCGAATCGCCTATTTCTGTCACGACATATTTCTTATCCTCATAGCTCACGCTGTCGGGAATGACCAATATCGAGTCGTATATTATATTGGAGTAATAATCATACTGTGGCGGTGCCTTCACCAATGTGGCAGTACCGTCGGCTTCGTTCACACTATAGAACAAATTGTTCAAGAAAATCGGCTTGCTCTTTGCAGTAGCCGTCGCCGTTGATGCCATAAGGCAAGCAAGGCATAATAACAGATGTCTAATAATTTTATTCATAATTACGGGTAATTAAAGTAAATACAATATAAATACAATATTTCGGCTGCAAAGTTACGAAAAAACATTGAAAGTCGTTGGTCAATAAAGCAAAACTTTGGTCAATAAAGAAAAAAGTGACTTTTCGCAGTGGGAAAGTCACTTTGTATCGTCAATTTATTGTCATAATGTGAACGGGTATGCTCCGGAATATGTAACAAAGAACCCACAATCTCGCGCTTTGATAGCCGAACGATGTGCACCGAAGTCCCAGGACCTTGTCGATTACCGGACCCACAAAACGTTAAAATTGCTCCCTCACGTGAAATAATCCTCCAAAAGGAGTGATTTTCTCAGATTTTATGCTTACCTTTGCAATGTCATTGATGCTTTTTGCTTGTCTTGATTTGCAGCACTAAGGTAAGTGAAAAATCTGACATGGCAAAATCCTGAGCAACTTTTTGTTGCTCAGGAACTTATAAATAAAATTAAATCAAAGTGTTGCGGAATTAAGGCTTATTTATTTTTGCAACCGAATTTAATAAATCATAGGTATGAATTGGATAATCTTATTATTGGCAGGATTGTTTGAGGTGAGCCTCACATTCTGTTTAGGGAAAACGAGAGCGGCATCAGGATTTGAATTTTATTTGTGGGGAAGCGGTTTCCTTGCCTCTACCGTACTGAGCATGACTTTGCTTGCCAAAGCGGTACAGACTTTGCCTTTGGGAACTGCTTACGCCATTTGGACGGGAATCGGAGCGGTTGGTACGGTTTTGATTGGGATATTCGTTTTCAAGGAACCTGCCACTCCCATCCGGCTTTTCTTTCTCTTCGCGCTCATTGCATCCTTGATAGGATTGAAAGTCGTGTCATACTGAAAGAAGACGACAAATGAAGTATGAATTAAGAGAGAACCAAGGCATTCCGGTAGCTCTGCTGGCTCTGATGGCAGTTGCTACCGGACTTTCCGTTGCCAACTGCTACTACAACCAACCTTTGTTGGGTAGCATGGCAAAAGATTTCGCGGTAAACGACTTTTCTGCCAGCATGGTAGCGACATTGACACAGATAGGCTATGTGACCGGACTTGTGTTTGTCATCCCGCTTGGTGATTTGGTCTCACGAAAGAAGCTGATATTGACCAATTATATCATATCTTCGTGCGCCTTGCTTGCCATAGCCCTTGCCCCGAACATCTATTGGGTGTGGGGCGCATCATTGCTTGCAGGCGCATCTTCGGTTATGCCGCAATTTTTCATTCCGTTAGTATCTTACTATTCACCCCCTGCGCACAAGGTGCGCAACGTAGGGATTATACAATCTTGCCTGCTCATAGGCATTCTTGGTTCACGGGTATTCAGTGGCTTTCTGGCTGACGTATGGGGATGGCGTTCCGTCTATTTTGTAGCTTGCTTGTTTATGCTCGGATGCTTCCTGATGATTCACAAGATACTACCCGCGCTGTCTACCTGTTCTCAAGAAAGTTATGCAGGGTTGATGAAATCTTTGTTGCGCCTGCTCTCCCAATACCCCTACTTGCCTATCGCATCGGTGAGGGCGGCATTGGCTTATGGCTCGTTCTTCGCTTTGTGGAGTTGCCTTGCTTTTCGGATGAAACAGGAACCTTTTTTTGCTAGCGACGACATTATCGGAGCACTCGGTTTGTGTGGACTGGCAGGTGCATCCACGGTGGTTTTCATCAGCGGCTACGTCCAAAAGTACGGTGCGAGGTTCTTCTCTATTGTCGGAGGATGCGTTGTGTTGGCTGCATGGATACTGGCATTTTGGGGGAATGACAGCTATTTGTGGATAACAATTGCTATCTTGCTGATTGATGCCGGTATGCAATGCATCCATTTGTCGAATCAGACCAGCGTAGTCGCCCTTGATGCATCTGCCATCAATCGTATCAATACCGTTTATATGACCATTTACTTTTTGGGTGGTTCTGCCGGTACATTCGTTTCCGGTCTGTCTTGGCAGCATTACGGGTGGACAGGTGTGGTAGGGGTAGGAATTGCCTTTACCGTGGCTTCCTTGCTCGTAAACTGCTTCAAGCCACAACGACATAAGGGTGGATACACAGGGGCTTTATGCTGCCGTTTACCCGCGAATTCGGTTTCTTAGCCGTCAGTGAATGCAAAAGGGTTCTGATATCTTTAGTCCGAAGGCTTTCGTGTCCATCCTGTCCATGAGGAACTTGTAGAAGTTGCGTATGAGTGCTGTCAGCATCAGGAACACAGTGTTCTCTGCCATGAAGGACTTTGGCAGCCTTGCCCATCCGAAGCCATTGTTCCTCCACACAGTCGCCTCCACAGAAATAAAATTTGACATGGCAAAATCCTGAACAACTTTTTGTTGCTCAGGTACTTATAAAAAAGTTAAACTAAAGTGCTGCGGAATTTAGGATAATCTCAAATGTTACAAAAAATGAGGAGGCAGGACACGGACCTGTCCCCTGTCCCTCATTGGAATGTAAGAACAAATTCAATGGTTTATATGAAACAAGGTGATGTATGGAAGTATGGAGAAACCACACAAGGAGAGAAACGTTATAATAAAGATTCGTATGAAAGGAATCATTTTGTAATGCAAAAATTATTTTATGGAACAAAAACGGAAATTTTGATACAGGAAAAAATAATGTTGTATTGGTATTTTTTTGAACATGGCCAATTGCCTCCAGGTAATAAACGCTTCCAATAAACCATGTCTTCTATATATTAAGGAGATTATATTAGTATATTGTATTATTAAAATAACAAAGTATGAAAACATCATTAGCAATAGAAACTTCTAGAGAACTTTCAAATTTTAGATTCTATAAAGATGCTCTCTATGCATTTAAGAGCGTACTATCAAAAGGGTTACTTGGATTTAACTCTGAGCTAGTAGAAAAAATATGTATAAGGCTTATATGCTTGTCGCCTATGTTCGGTCAATTCTTTCAAGCACAACGTCCTAAATATTATGAGGATAAAACTCTGAAATATAGGGATTCTGTAACTCCTGAGGTAAGAATGTATAAATGTCTTACGGCAGATTTTGTGGTGGATTTTGAAGGTTATTTTAAGTTGACCACTAAAGAAGAATGTCTCAAATATTTAGCCCTTTCATTCATGGATTTTTTGAAGACCTTAAAATATCCGGGCAAATTGAAGAAATTCGAAAAAGAGATATTCCTTCAAACAGTTAGAGATATCTTTATAGAGAATTCCATTATATCTGTGCATGATAGCATATAGTTCATACTGTACTTGACTCTTGTCTTAGAAAATCAAGTCAAAACAGTTTTATCTTACAACTAACGGACTATAGTACTCCCCAATATTCGACAAGTGGTTGAACATTGGTTGCTGCGCCATCCAGAGCATGCGGACAATCCCGAGCGTTCTCTTGTCTTGGCGTTGCAAAGTTAATACTATTAGTTGAATTGTGCAAGAGTTTATCCTACTTTCTTCTCTTTGTTGCCGTAAAATGATGCTGGTGTGAAGTTGGCCAGACTCTGATGAGGTCGCTCATAGTTAAGAGTTTCCAACAAATGATACTGGGTTCCGTATTGCTTCTGAGTGTATGGAGGATCAAAAATCTTTCCAAGCGCAAAGGTAAGGGAGCACTTGAGCGAATCATTCAAGACAATGTGGTCATACGAAGTCTTTATGATTTTTTATCACTTTTATTCTCTATTTACATTATACAATCTAACTTTCTGAGTCTCGAACGGATAGCTCCTGCATTCCTTTGGAATATTTCAACAAGTTCAGCGATTGTCTTACCTTGCTGATAATATAATAGCAAGTCTTTCTCCTCTTCTTCTGTCCATGGTGCGTATGCTTTGCTATACAACTGCTTTTGTCTATCCATATAGGACAACCCAGGATTTATATATGACATAGTCGCTGTGTCTTCATCCATGGCTTGATTTTGGATAGATGAGACTGGTTCTGGAGAACGATTGACTCTGAGGTGATTGCAAATCAAATCCACAAAACGTTCGCCAAATTGCGTCTTCTTGTGTTCACCGATTCCGTATGTATTTCCAAACAGGAATAGGTTGGTTGGCTTTTCTGATGCAAGAGCATGCAGAGATTTGTCGGAAAGGACAATATATGCGGGTTTGCCGATTTCCTCGGCAATGGTCTTTCTCAATGCTCTCAACTTTTCAAAAAGCAGTTCTTCGTCTGGTGCAGTACCTGCTATCTGTTCTTCCATAATGTGCTTTCGTTTACGCTTTGTAACACGCAAATCTTCACGCACAATGACAGAGAGTTGCGCTTGCTTACGTCCATACAGAATGTCTTCTCCCAATGGTGTTACTTTGAGGTGGTTGTCTTCATTGTATGCAATCTCAATATACCCCATTTGTAGCATTTGAAGCAGATAAGTTCGCCAATCATTGGCAGGTACGTCACGCCCTGAAGCAAATGTCTTTATTTTGTCGTATCCTTTTGCTATTACTGCGGGGGAAAAATTGCCTTTCAACACATCCACAGCAATGGTAAAGCCAATCTCCTCGTTGCAGCGCTTTATGGCAGACAAGGCCTTTTGCACAAGAATGGAGCCGTCAAAGTGTTGTGGAGGATTCTTGCATACATCACAATTACCACAACTACATTCACTCGTTTCACCAAAGTAATTCAATAGAATGCGTCTTCTGCACACCTGTGCCTCGGCATATTCTTGCATACGGTTCAGTTTCTCAATGTTGATTTCCCGTTGTCCGCTTTCTTCTGCAAAGCTACGGAGGGTAATCAGGTCTTGTACGTTGTAGAACAGTATGGTCTCCGTTGGCAAGCCATCCCTTCCTCCACGACCAATTTCCTGATAGAAACTCTCGATGCTCTTTGGCAGATTATAATGTATGACAAAGCGAATGTTACTTTTGTCAATACCCATGCCAAAAGCAATTGTTGCACATATTACATTGACACGGTCGTTGATGAACCTCAAATCCGCAACCGCCCTCATAAGATGACACAGAGGTCAAAAAGGTAGCGGCACTGCGGCAAAAGAGGGCGCAACGCAGCAAAAATCGCCACAAAGACGCATAAATTCCCCTTACCCCACCAC
>NZ_NPJI01000025.1 GCF_002251435.1 Prevotella sp. P2-180 | reverse complement strand
AAGTAATAAATAGGAATAAAATACTATAATAAAATAATAGTTAATCAGGAAAATATCGATTTTGTTTTGCGAAATAAAAAACTTATTGTAATTTTGCCGTGTAATTCAAAACCTGTAGATATGAAAAAGTTTTTGGCAATTCTTTTATCCTCGACACTCATTTTGGCGAGTTGCGACAACACTATGGCTTCGCAGGGAGCCGGCACTGGCGCTTATCTTGGCGCAATACTTGGTTCCGCCATTGGCGGCATTTCAAACGGTCCGCGTGGCAGCGACGTTGGAACAATTGTTGGCATGGCCACAGGTGCTGTGGTAGGAGCGGCCATAGGGTCGGCTTCCGACAGGGCTGAACAAGAAAAATACCGCGAATATCAGGAGCGCCAGCAGTGGCAGTACGAACGAAACCGACGCAATGACAACGAGGCAATACGCCATTACGAAGAAAACGCCGATAGCGGTTTCGACCCGACAAACAGTGGCGACGACCGCATAGTGTTTGAGAAGGAAGACAATCACAACAACTCCTACTCCACCATCGAGCCCAAGACCTATACTCCGCAGTCGGTGTCGGTAGGCCAGCTCTCCAAGCTCATGCCTGGCTGCAAGCTGAACTATAATGAAGATGTGGAGATAAGGAAGGCAAGCTTTGTCGACTATAATGGCGATGGCGTGCTCCATGCCAACGAGGAGGCGAAGGTAACGTTTGAGATTATGAACAACTCTTCTGCCGTGATTTATGGTGTCCTGCCCACAGTGGTAGAGACTTCGGGAAACAAGCACATCCACATCTCTCCCAGCATTCTTGTGGAAAGCATTATGCCGGGCAAGGGCGTGAGATATACCGCCACAGTGCGTGGCGACAAGAAACTGAAGGACGGCACCGCTGTCATTCGTGTTGCCGTACGTCAGGGTCAGAATGACATCACCTCACAGATAAAGGAATTCACTATCCGCACGTCGAGATAGTAGTTTTAGTTAATCTAAAGGTTTTTCTAAAGAATAAAAAAAAGAGGTGGCATTTCCTTTGCAGTAGGAAATGCCACCAACAGGTTAAAGAAAAAGAATTGTGATTTTCATGGTGTCAGAATATTATTCCGCAAATTGAAATCCGTCGAGACAGAACCAAGCCGGAGTACGCATGCGGCCGTTGTCGTCCTTGTCTGAAGAGTCGAGGGTAAAGACCACTTTGTCTACAGTGCCGAGAGCAGAGAGTTCCATCTTGCGCCAGTCGGTGACGAAGTAGTTCCACGACGGGTTTTCGGTATTATGACCTCTCATGCAGACGAGATCGAAGGTAACGGCACCAGTTTGCTGTCCTCCGAGGAATCCTGTTGCCGTGACAGAGAAGTAGTCACCCGCCTTGAAATATTTCACTCCACCTTCCACGTAAGAGTACCACACTCCCTTCGGTTTGCTTGGAACATTAGGGTTTGCCATGGGATATTCCGGAGTGCCATAGGAATCGCCGTAGTAGGTGGCGAGATACGACCATGTGCTGTGAGCCACGAGCACGTAGTCGAGTTTTTTCGGTGTTTCGAGAGTGAAGTAAGCGTCTTGGCCTACGGCGTGGCACACGAGATAGGTTCCGGTGGTGTTTGGTTTCGATGACCATACGCTGTAGCGCAGGGAGTCCAACGACACCTCGTCGTTGTTCCATACAAACGAGCGGTTGGAGCGGTTGCTATAACAAAAGCCCGCCGCCAGTTGGTTTCCCGTCTTCACGGTGTTGAATTTCATTCCCGCCACGGTAAACCCTCCTTCAGGAATGACATGTGAGAAACGTTCCGAAATCTCAAGTTCTGAGAAGGTGATGTTTGTGGCATGTGGTATGACGAGGTCGAGTTCGTCGCTGCACGAGGCGAACAGTGAGCCGAGTCCAATCATTAAGCTATAAAATATTCTTTTCATATTACAATCATTAATCATAAATCACCAAATCAAAAAAAATCACTCCAGTCCCGGGTTTTGTTCTATCGGGTCGTTATGGGCCTTTATTTCTTCTTCAGGTATTGGCCAGCAATACTGGTTTGAACTGAAGTTTACGTCGGGCTTGAGTATATTGATCCATAACTTGCCTTCATGTTCGAAACGTATGGAGGCGAACCATGGAGTCTCGTTTTCAAGAAACAGTGTAACCACATACTCCTTGAACAGTGCGTCCATGAGTTCGGCATGGGTATTGATGCCAGACAGAGGTTCCATAATCGGATTTGAGTATTTTGCCCGCATCTCATTAATTGGAGCGAGAGCCCCCTGAATGTCGGAAGGATTGGTGCGGGCAAGCAGTTCTGCCTTCATCAGGTATAGTTCGGCATATCGCATAGGATATGTGGCATACATGTCGTTTTTCCCGTCCACTCGTCCTCTGTGGTACAGCTTCGTAAGTATGTTCTCCTTCTTGGTAGTGTCCCAAGTCTCTGGCGAGCGGGCTGTGCCGAAGATGACGTCGTGACGCGCATCGTTGTTGAGCCATTCCTGTATTTGGTCGGTAAACTCAGGATAGTAAAAGAGTCCTGCGGAATAAACATATTCATATCCCGAAATACCGTTATAGCTTCCAGTTTGGTCGCCCAGGAATCGCGAGAAGGAGTTTTCGGCAGAGTTCCATCCGTTTTCATATAGTTTCGAGAGGTCGGTCTCCATTTTCCATTTTGACGACTTGTCGGCAAGCAGTTCATTTACGAGTTTCAGTGCTTCTGCATAGTCGCCATCCCATCCGCGCACGAGCAGCAGTTTTGCGTGCATGGCCTTTGCAAACTGTCGGTTCATTCTCAATGCGGTTGAGTATTCTGGTGCGTTTTGTTCTGCATACTTCAAGTCGTCGAGTATTTTTTCGTAGCTCTCGCCCACGCTGATGCGTCCCACCTGCAGGTTGGAGAGTTCAGCCACTTGGTCGCGGTAAATTATGCCATAAGGCGAGTCTGGTTTGTCAAACCATCGTGCGAAGAGCCATAGCAACTGAAGGTTGAGGTAGCCACGGAAGCAACGTGCCTCGCCCAACATTTCGCTTTTGCTCACTCCTTCGGCAAAAACGGTCTCGTCGAGTTTTTCTATGCCTTGTATTGCCGAATTGCTTACATTTATAATACTGTACAACTGTCGCCAGATGGTGCTGATGATGCCATCGTTGGCACTTTGCGTGTAGCCCATGTTGAACATCATGCTGCTGTAGTTCCACATGCCTGCCATGCAGTGGAGGTTGGCATAGATGTAGCCACCCAGGTAACTGCAGTTCTTGTATTCGCCATAGATGCCTGTCACGGCGTTGTCAGCGCTGTTGTAGTCTCTGACCGCATTGTCGGTGGTTAAGGCATATTTTGGCGTTTCGGTGAGGAAGTCGTCGCATGAGGAGAAGGCTACTGTTGCAAGTAGCGCCATTGCAATTATTCTCGTTTTCATAATGTCTTTGTTTTATTTTATTGTGAAACGCAGTCCGAAGTTATAGGTCCTTGCCGATGGATAGGTACTGTTGTCGGTACCGAATCCGTAGAGGGCGCTGGTGGACGTGGAGAAGTTTCCCTGTGGGTCCATGCCTGGATATTTCGTGACAGTGAAGAGGTTGGTGGCTTGGAATGTCAGTGCGATACCTTTTATCACCGACTTGCGGAACCATTCTGTCGGCAGCTTGTATGACAGGTTGAGAGAGCTGAGCCTGAGATATGAGGCGTCGTGCAGCCATCGGTTTGTGAACACTCCGTTTTGTCCCATGCCGTAGTGAGTCACTACGGGATATAATGCTTCTGGTCCTTTCATCGTCCAGCTGTCCATCACGATATCGAGTGAGTTGTAGGAGTTGGTTCCGCCGAAGGTCGAGGCTTCACGGGCCCAGTAGCGCACTCCTCCAAGGGCATAGCTGAAAGAAAGGTTGACCATGAGGCCTTTCCAGTAGAGTGTAGATCCGAAGCCACCGAAGAAGTCGGGATTGCTGTCGCCGATGATGGTGCGGTCGTCGGTTGTGATTTTTCCGTCGCCATCAAGGTCAACGATGTAGATGTCTCCTGCTCCCTCGGCAAATGAGCTGGCACGATAGTAGTTTGCAGCCTTGCCGGTGGCAGGGTCTATGGGTTTCAGGGCCCATACCTCTTCGTCGTTGTCGTAGAAGCGTCCTGCGTCTACATATCCCCAGAAAGTGCCGAGTTTTCCGCCTTCTTCAAGCTTGTAGGTGTATGTGCCTGTTCCGCCGAGGAAGGTGTCTACTCCGTTTAGTTTTTCCAGTTTGCCACGGTTGTGTGCAGTGTTGAAGTTTATTTCCCATTTCAGGTCGCGCTGGCGGATGATTTCTGCCGTGATGTCAAACTCCACGCCAGTGTTGCTTATGGCTCCGATGTTCTGGCTTGTGGAAGAGAAGCCTGAAGACACTGGCACTGGTTTGTTGCTGATGAGATTGTCGACATATTTGCGATACCAGCCGAGCGAGCCGCGGATGCGGTCGTCGAAGAAACCGTAGTCTACTGCAATGTCGGTCTGTGCCTGCGACTCCCACTGCAGCGTGTTGTTGCCAAGCGACGAGGGGAACATGCCTGGCTGCCCATTATATCGGTTTGAGCCCATATATCCTGTAAAACTGTAGTAACCAAGGTTTTGCGAACCAGTAAGGCCATATGAGAAGCGCAGCTTAAGGTAGCTCACTACGTCTTTCACCGACCTCATGAAGTCTTCCTCAGTCATAATCCATGCCACGGCTCCCGACGGGAAATAGCCCCAGCGATGGTCTTTTCCAAATCGTGAGGAACCATCGGTACGAAACGTTCCGGTAAACAGGTATCGGTTGTTGAACTTGTACTGTACCCTTGCAAAAAGCGACACGAGCGACGACGACTGCTTGTTGCTGTTTATGGCTCCACGAGTGGCTGCGCTACCAAGGTTGACGAGAATGTCGTCGTCAGGGTAGTTGCTGCCATTGGCTTCCATATAGTCGTATGATGTGCGTTCGACGGAATGGCCGAGCATGGCGGTCACGTCATGTAGTCCCATGGTCTTGTAGAAGGTAAGCAGGTTGTCCCAAACTATGGTGTAGCTCTGTGAGTCTTTCTGCGTGCCAGAGTTGGTGCTGCCCTCATAGTAGGCACGTGTGAACTGGTCGTATTTCACATTCTGGTACTGTGCGTTGAGTGTTGAGCGGAATTTGAGGAACTTGTAGAAGTTATATTCCAGGAATCCGGCAGCATTGATGTTTCTCGACACGCTCTCGTTTTTGTCAAGCAGTTCGACGAGAGGATTCTTCACATACATGTCTATGGTGTTGATGGTTCCGTCTTCATTGTATGCCGGATAGTCGGGGCGCATTCCAATGATCTTGCCTATCATTGCGTCCTTGTTGCTGGCGTTGCGTGACGAGGCGTCCATATTCATTCCGAATTTCAGTTTGTCGGACACGAGCGACTCAAAGTTAAAGCGTGCTCCTACAGTGCGTGAGTTGCTGCCCTTCACTATACCATCTTGGTCGCGATAGCTGATGGAGGCATAGTATGAGGTTTTAGACGCTCCTCCGCGTATCGATGCACTGTAGTCCTGTACTGCGGCGTTCTGTGTCATCATATCCCAGTAGTCGTCGTGTCCATCGTAGTATGCGTTTGGAAGCCAGATATCGTCTATGTCGCTCATGTCCCATTGGCTTGTTCCTATCAAGTTGAATTTTGTGTTGTCCATGTATTTCTTGTTGAAATACGTGAGCGACCCGTTGCGGAAGGCTTCAAGCAAGTTGGCACGCTTTGAGTATGCCTGATATTGCTCGGGGGTGAGTGTTCTCATCTTGTTGGCGTCGATATACTGCCATCCATAGCGTGCATTAAATTCCACTACGGGCTTCATACCTTCAGCTCCCGATTTTGTAGTGACGATGACAACGCCGTTGGCTGCACGCGAACCATAAATGGCTGTGGCTGACGCATCCTTTAGGATATCGATGCTCTGCACGTCGTTGAGATTGAGGTTATAGAGTGTGTTGCTCACATCGCCCGATATTCCCGACGAGTATTGCGGCACACCATCAATTACCCACAGAGGCTGTCCGTCGCCCGAGATGGACGACTGTCCGCGTATTACCACCGACACTGGCGATGTAGGTGAAGCATTGGCAATCATGACGTTGACACCCGCCGCGCGTCCCTGCAACATTCCGGCAATGTTTGAAGTCATCGGAGCCGTTTCGATTTCCTTTTCAGAAAGTCGGGCCACCGAGCCTGTCAGGTCTTTGGCCTTTGCCGTTCCGTAGCCGATGACCACCACCTCGTCGAGGGCTTTTCTGTCTTCCTTCATCACGATGGTTATGTCGCTCATGTCCTTTCGTCCGTTCACATAGTAAGACTCTTCCTGCATTCCGAGAAACGAGATGATGAGTGTTTCTCCCCTTCCCTTCTCTAAGTTAATCGCAAAGTGTCCGCTCATGTTTGTCAAAGTGCCCACGTTTCCATCGCTGTCGAGTTTTATTGTAGCGGCGGGAATGCCATCGCCCCGTTCGTCAACCCCTCTTCCCCCCACTCTCACCGTGTTGGCTGGCCTTGAGCTGGAGGTGGCGGCCTTTTGTCGGTTAGCCTTCACCGTGATGTATTTTCCTTTCACTTCGTAGCTTACGGGCAGTCCGCCAAGAGCCTGTCTGAGTGCTTCTTCCACTGAGCCAGCCTTTATGTCGGCCTTCACCTTGTAGTTTTTCAGTTCTTCATATGAGAAAATGATTTTTTTTGTAAACCGGTCTTCCAGTTGTTTCAAAACGTCGGTGAGCGGTTTTCCGTTAGTTGCTTTTTCATACTTTACCATATTGTTTTGGGCATATGCGCCATAATGATAAGACGCAGGCAGCAACATGACAAAGAATAAGCAGATGAGGATTTTCTTTTTGCTCATTATTCTTCAGATTTATTTGGTTATTACTATGGGACACAGATAATGCCCGATTTCTCGTCTCTTTCACTAATCATGACGCATGAAACGGAAATCGGGCACCCCGAAAATGAAATAAAATCGTAATAACCTGCTTATTTCTCTATGAGTATTTTGTTGCCTTCCACCTTTATGTAGAGGTTGGAAGATGAATTCAGGAGGTTTACAGCTTCTTCTAAACTATCGTCTTTGCTGAAAATGAAATGGAAGTGATGGTCGAGCAGTCGTGGGTCGTTGCACACGATGTTCATGTCATACCAGGCTCCGAGTTGCTGGAGTATCGTGCGTAATGACGCGTCATCGAAATACATCACTCCTTCTCGCCAGCTGGTATAGTCCTTTGGATTAACATCAGCCACCACCAGTTTGCCTCCGTCGAGGCTGGCGTCCTGGTTGGGTTCAATGTTCACCCTATTATATATAGTGGACACTTCCACGAGTCCTTTCACAAGGGTCACATGGGTATCGTTGGCATCATAGCTCCTGACATTAAATTCTGTGCCGATCACTCGTGTGTCAACGTTTCGTGTGTGTATGACGAATGGATGTCCCGGGTCTCTCTTTACCTTGAAATAAGCCTCGCCATAAAGTGCCACTCTCCTTACTTTTTTGCCGAAGCTTTCAGGATAGATAATGGTCGACTTGGCATTAAGACATACTTCAGTGCCGTCGGGCAGGATGAGGTTGCGGGTCTCTCCAGCAGGCACATCCACCCGTTGTTTGTGTATGGAGGCTATTGTGGCAGAGGTAGTTGTCTCAACACGTTTTGCTTGTGCAGCCTCTTTCTTGTCTATTATTTCTTCGAGTGCAGCCACTTCGGGAGTTGTTTCCTTCTGTGACCAGTCTACACGACTAACCATGAATATAGCAACGACCGCTGCAGCCACTGCCACTGCCTTCCATATTATGAAGCGCTTCTTTGGGGCAACTCTCGTCTTAAGAGCCTCCCATTCCTTGTCTATGTCGGGCAGCGACCCCATGGCTCTGTTGGCAGCCTCCTCGAGGTCTTCCATTTCCCGCCAAGCCTCCATTGCGTCTTCACTGCCAATTAGTTTTTCCACTTCTTGAAGGTCGATGTTCTCTTCGTTATTGGCGAAGTCAAGCAGCCGGTCAATATCTTTGTTTTTGTCCATCGTGACTGTTGTTTCTGTAATATATTCAAGTATTCATTATTGTTTGTCAGCCCCAAAATGCTCACGGCATATCATTCGTTTCTTCCTTTGAATTTCTGTCTCAAGAAACTCAGAGCCTGCATGATATGCTTTTTCACCGTACTCTCGCTGATGGCTAATTCCGAAGCCACCTCACGATATTTTTTTCTTTCCACATAGCAAGCCTTTACTATATGTCTTGTCTTTGGAGTGAGTTCGTCGAGAGCCTTCATCACTTCCTCAATATATAGTTCTCGCCGTTGGAAGTCGAAATTTTCTTCGTAGCATCGTTCCATGGAGTGCAACTCCATTTTCGCAAACTTGCTGACGGTCTGTTGCTTTCGCAAGTATCCTATGCATCTGTTTCTCACTGTCGTGAACAAATACGAGTCCATGTTGGCTATGTCTTCGTCCGATGTCTCCACTTTTTTCCACACATGTTCGAAAGCGTCTGCCACGAGGTCACGGCAGACTTCTTCGTCATGTAGATGGCGAAGTGCGAGGTAGAAGGCCTTGGGATAATTGCCTCTGAAAAATGATTCAAAACCGTCTGCTTTCATTACAATTCGGGCACAAAGGTAGTGCAAGTTGAGTGAAAAACAAAATAAAAATAGATTTTTTTGGTGGCTAAAAACGTTAAACTGTCATAAATATGAATAAATTTCCGAGTGTTTTTTGATGCTTATATGAAAGAAAATTCGTATCTTTGCAGCGCAACGTGGTGTATTAGCCTATGTATAGGCGATGCGCGACATCAATTATTGTGAACATGAAGATAAAGAAACATACATCGAATATGAATTGTAACCTCCTGAACTACAATGACTTAGAAGGTATCGACTTTGCCGTAACGTATTCATTCACATATAGATACAGAGCCTTCCGCAGGTGTCAGATGATGGCACAGGCGGAAGGCTCTGTGCGTTATTCATCTTCTATAAACCTGAATATATAAATAAAAAAATCTTAATATTATGACATGTAAAATTAAAACTAAACAATTGAGTTGGCTCGCCGCGACGCTAATGCTCGTGGCGGCAATGGTGATGCCCTCCACGGCGTGGGCAGACACGATCACTCCTATAAAACCTTCAAACGGTGATGGTTCAAAGACAAGTCCTTATCAAATCGGCACTGCTGCCGAACTTTATTGGTTTGCAGGGTTGGTGAATGGTGATACAAACGTGTGCGATTATAACGCAGACACCAATTTAGGAACACAGCAAAACAAAGCCGCATGCGCAGTGCTCACGGCGAATATTACTGTGAATTCAGGTGTGCTCAAAGCAGACGGCTCTATTGCTGATGATGTTAGTAGTTTCAGAAGCTGGACTCCTATCGGAAACTATGATAACAACTACACTGGTACATTTGATGGAAAGGGATACACCGTCAGCGGATTGTATTTCAACGATACAAGCAAAGAAAATGTCGGATTGTTCGGCTATTTAGGAAGCGGCGGCAAGATTTCCAACGTAGAAGTCTTGGATTCCTATTTCGAGTTCAGAATGTTTGGCGGCGGAGTATGCGGAAGGAATGACGGTGAAATCAGCAACTGCAATAATTCCAGCACGGTTGTTGAAACAAGTGGTAACGGTTTCGCCGGTGGAGTGTGCGGATATAATGTCGGTGGCAAAGTATTGAACAGTTATAATAATGGTATAATCAGTGGAAGTACTAATACCGGTGGTGTGTGCGGAAAGAATCAAAGCAACGGTGAAATCACCAACTGCTATAACAGCGGTACGGTCAGTGGAAAAGGAGAAACTAACCAAATAGCTGGTGTGTGCGGAGATAATGATATCAACTGCACAATTTCTGGTTGCTATAACACTGGTACTGTCAGTGGAAAAAACTCATGCGGAGTGTGCTTCGATAATTATGGCACGGTCAAAAATTGCTATAATACAGGCACGGTCGACGGACAAAATGTTTGTGGAGGCGTGTGCGGCAGTAATAATAGCGGCACTATCACGAGTTGTTATAACAGGGGCGTAGTCAATAGAACAGTAGGATATGTCGGCGGCATTTGCGGAAAAATAGGTAGTTCATCATCTACAACAAACTGCTATTATGACAGCAATATTTATTCAGGAAATGCTATCGGCTATATTCCGGGCGGCACTGTTGATAATGTCATGGGCAAGACAACGGCGCAGTTCAATAGCGGCGAGGTGGCATGGCTGCTCAACGGCAGTACGTCAGCAGATAATTCTCTTGCATGGTATCAGAACATTGACAACGGAACAGCAGACTCATATCCTCTCCTTGACAGCAACGGTCACGGAAAGGTATATCAGTGTACTCCTTGTACTGGTGTTTATTCCAATACAGAGAATAAAGCCGGAGAGCACTTATTTGGTGAAAACGATAACGGTTTCTGCCATAACTGTGGGGCATATCAGCCTGCTACATTGACAACAGACAAGTATGACATTGATGGCGACGACACCAAGGACAAAGTATATGAAATCGGCAATGCCGGTCAGCTTTATTGGTTTGCAGGGTTGGTGAATGGTGATACAAACGTGTGCGATTATAGCGCAGACACCAATCCGACAGGAACACAGCAAAACAAAGCCGCATGGGCAGTGCTCACGGCGAATATTACCGTGAATTCAGGTGTGCTCAAAGCAGACGGCTCTATTGCTGATGATGTTAGCGGTTTCAGAAGCTGGACTCCTATCGGAAACTATGATAACAACTACACTGGTACATTTGATGGACAGAAATACACCGTCAGCGGATTGTATTTCAATGATTCAAGTATAAACTATGTAGGCTTGTTTGGATATAGTTGCGGTACCATACAGAATGTTGGCGTTGTTGGATATAGTTGCTTCGGTACCATAAAGAATGTTGGCGTTGTTGACTCCTATTTTAATGGAGCCGATTTTATCGGTGGAGTGTGTGGAAAGGATGATAACGGCACAATCATGAACTGCTATAATACAGGCACAATCAGTGGAAATAATTATGTCGGCGGCGTGTGCGGAGAGAATCATGCAGAGATAGAAGGCCAAGGTGCGACAGCCACCATCTCCAACTGCTATAATACAGGCGCAATCAACGGAAGCTGGTATGTAGGCGGCGTGTGCGGACAGAATAACGCAACTTTGAACGGTGAATTTGGAATAATCACAGCCACCATTACGAACTGCTTTAACACAGGCCCAGTCAACGAACGAGGTGCTAATGGCGGAGGCGTGTGCGGATATAATGAAGCAATTAATAAAGCAACTTCGAGTGAAGGACCTACAGAAGTAACGGCCACCATCGAGAACTGCATCTATTGCAGCGATACATGTAAAGGTTGGGGCGTTAACAGCGCTAACGGAGGTAGTGCTGTTAGTGTAAATGTAGATGAAAAGACCGCCTCTCAGTTTGCAAGCGGCGAGGTGGCATGGCTGCTCAACGGAAGTAAGTCAGAGAGTACAGAAGAAAGCCAACTTGTGTGGTATCAGGACCTCTCAGCTGAGGGTGGTGATATTCATCCAGTCTTGACAAAAACTAACTCAAATACCGTATATAAAGTAGAATTGTATTGCGGTGGCGGAAATGTCTATGCCGGAATGACATACGCCAACAACACTGAAGCTGTGACTAAAGAGCATAATATGCCTGAGACCGCCTCATTCAACTCTGAGAAGAAAATATATGAGAATCTATGTCAGACAGAAGGATGCGGAAAAACAGTCTATTACGCCAATGCTGCCGGCACCATCGAAGCCACACCCGAGGGAACAGGGTTTACCGTGGCAAACTATCCATTGCAGGATGCCACGGCGTATGACAATCAGGCTGTGTTCACAGCTACCAACTTCATCTATAACCGCACGTTCAGCACTACGGAATGGACTACATGGTATGTGCCATTTGACTTGACGCTGACCGAAGAGATTTGCGCACAATATGACTTCTCGCGCATCAACAACGTGCATCAGTATGACGACAACGGCGACGGCAATGCCGACCGCACAGTGGTGGAGAGCTTCCGCCAAAACGCCGGCGTGATACTCAAAGCCAACTATCCTTATTTGGTGAGGGCAAAGAGCGATGCTGACTTCTCAATGTCATTACCATTGACAAACGTTGTTCCGGCATTGGCTGAGACAAACAGCATAGACTGCCAGAGCGTGGATTATAAATATACCTTCACGGGTACATACGCCACCATGGGCGACAGCGGTTCTGACAAATACACCCTCAGCACAGATGGTACGTGGATGCACTTCCTAAGTCTAAAGCCCATGCGCCACTACCTGACAATCACGTCGCGCAACGCTACTTCCAACCAAGCAGCTCCAATGCTTGTCCTGCTCTCCGTCATAGGCGAGGAAGACACTACGGGCATCGTGAAGCTGTATGACGAAGAGCGCAAGGCTACAGAGACCTACGACCTCTCTGGTCGCCGTCTGCCGGCAGGAAGCAAACAGCGCGGACTGATTATCGAGAATGGAAAAGTAACATTCAAGAAATAATCAAAAAAACACATGAAGAATATGAAAAAGTACATCAAACCGGCAATGAAGGTCTATGAAGTAAAGACATCCCAGATCCTGGCAGGCTCTCTTATTGTTGACAATACAAATGTGGAAGAAGGATATGAAGAGTCCCAATAGTCTCGTGTATGTCATTCTATATCAACAAACAGCAAATGCCGCAATGGGCGCGATGCCCATTGCGGCATTTGCTGTTATCACCACACTCACTATGCCCGCTTTACACCCCATCATCTGCGATGCCAATATCGGCAGGAATTGCTTTTTTATTGACGAGAGTTGCAGATAGAGCGGGGCGCCCGCGCCCCCGGCGCGCCGGGTTAATGCGCGCTGGGGGCAAGTTCAACATAGAACTGCAATTTCTGGTAGATGAGAATAAATAATCTAATACCAGAAAACACTGAGGGGTTTGGGAGTGGACATGGGACAGGTCAGTGTACAGATTGAAAGGCGGTCTGATTAACAATTACTGATTATTTATTTGGACAGTGACCTGTCCGTGTGCCACGAGGCGCACATCTATATATAAAGGGTTGGCTACCCTTCCATATAAATGTAGCCGTAACTGCCAATGAGATGAGAGTGGGTCAGAACAGTTCGGCAAGCTTTTTCGCTAACTGTTCGCCACGAGCGGCATCGCCACTGGCAATGATGTCCATCGTGGCGGTGTCGATGAGGAACATCGAGGGTATGGAACGGACGCTGTAGGTTTTCGCCACGTTGGTCTTGTCGATGAAGTTGGGCCACTGGAGCTTCTCTTCCTCCACAGCCTTGCGCCATGCTGCCTCGCTCTTGTCGATGGAGATGCTGATGACCTCAAAACCCTTGTCCTTGTAAAGTTCGTACTGACGCTTCACGTTGGGTATCTCCCTGCGGCAGGGACCGCACCACGATGCCCAGAAGTCAACCAGCACATAACGCTTGCCTTGGCAAAGATGGTGTCGGCGATTTCGGTGATTACGGTGGTGTAATTGCCTCCGCTTTGGAATACAGCCTTCACGTTGCCCTGTACATTGTTGGCATCAACCACAGCGTCGGAAGAGGTTGACTTGAAACTGCTCACCTGCGAAGCCTGGGAGAAGTAAGGACGGAACTTCCGGTTCTGCTTGTCGTAGATGACCTGCCATGCGTCGATAGCACCTTCTACTGAATAGTATTTATAGTGACAGCTCTGCTCGCCGTAGATAAGCATCAGACCTGAGGTGAACACCTCGAGGTCGGTCTGTCCGTCGCGCTCTGTAAGAAGGTACAGGCCACTGAGTGTCCCGCCTGAAGCCACGGTTGTGTAGTTGCCAGCCTGATAGAATCCTTTCATGCCGGTGATGGTGTCCTCCGCCATGAGGAAGAAACGATATTGGCCTGGGGTGAGGTCAACGGTCCAGTCGAGCTTTTTCGTATGACAGATAGTGTCGGCAGGCTGATAGACGAGCGAGTTGCCTTGCTGTACAGGCAGGTACTGATAGTTTGTGAGTGTGAGATAATACCAACTGTAGCGGAGGCGTTCAGGATATTTGTAGTTGCCGTCGTCCTCGCTGCAGGCCGATGGAAGGTGGAAGTGACAAACCACTTGGCAAAAACTGTTCTTACACCAGGAAAACTGGCTAAGCTGAATGCCGACGGACACTTCTCGGTGAACGATGTCGATACAGAACAATATACACAGTGGCGCGACGGATATTTCTATTTCGACAACGCCACCGCTCACGACATACTGCTCGCCATAGGACGAAACTACAATGTCTGCGTAGTATGCCCCCACCCCGAGACTCTCTACATGAGAATGCGTTTCATTGCCGACCGCAACGAGCCACTTGCCAATGTCGTACAGAGACTTAACGAACTCGGCGACTTGAAGGTCGTGATAAATGAAAACAGAATAGAGGTAAGGTAAACTACGATTTTAAAACAAACGTGTCGATGGCCCAACCTATGAGAGGCGTGGCGGCACCACCACCGGCAACGGCTGTGATGAGAAGGCCGGATTTGTTTTTTGTAGATTGTTTTATGCCTTGTTTTCAATATGTTGTAAAAGCTTCACAGCATCCACATATTGGGCTATGCCTTGCGCCACCTCCTTGGCGGCCTTCATGGCAAGTACCACGGTTTGGGGACGGTGAACCACATCGCCTCCTGCAAACACTCCTCTGCGGGTAGTCATGCCCATGGGATAGTCGGAGGTGATGACATAGCCTTTTTCGTCAGTGGCGATGCCGTCGGTGGTGGAGACTATGCGGTTGGCGGGACGTGAACCGATGGCGAGGAACATCCGGTCAAATTCCTCAATGCTTTCTCCATCGGACGATTTTAGACGTGCGGCACGCAAATAGCCGTTGCCATTGTCAAGAAACTCTGTGACTTCAGTCTTCCACAAGAACTCAACGCCCTCTGCCACGGCAGCATTATACTCGCTCTCTATGGCGGGCATCTCTGCCTGTGTGCGACGATACATCACCTTCACTTTCGCCCCTAGTCGGACGGCTGTGCGGGCGGCATCCATTGCCACATTGCCACAACCGATGATGCCCACGCGGTCACCCTCGTTTACTGGCACATGACGACGGCTCAACGCTCCCTCGTTGTATGCCGAAAACTGGTGAAGCAGGTAGATGGACTGGCCTATTCCTCCAAGGTTGTGGCCTGGAGTAGCCACTTCTTGGGGCAAGGCAGTACCAGTGCCTATGAATATGGCATCGTATCCGTCGGCAAAGATGCTGTCGATGGTGATATTATTCCGACCCACCATGCAGTGAGGCTTGAACGTCACTCCGAGAGCCTCGATCTTCTTCACCTCAGCCCTGACGATGGCTTTCGGCAGTCGGTATTCCGGTATTCCGTACATCAACACACCTCCAAGCTCTTCCTGACCTTCGTAAATGGTCACTCCGAAACCTTGTCGCGCCAGGTCGCCCGCAACGGTGAGTCCAGCTGGTCCCGAACCGATGACGGCCACACGTCCTCGGCTTTTCTGTGGCAGGTCTTCGCGTATGAGGTTCATCTGTGTGTCGAAATCGGCAATGAAGCTCTCCAGCTTGCCTATCTGTATCGGCTGTCCTTTCTTGCCGAGCACACAATTGCCCTGACACTGCTTCTCATGAGGACATACGCGTCCACAGATGGCGGGCAGGTTGCTAGTCTCATTGATGATGCTCATAGCTCCTCCCATGTTGCCTTTTGAGAGCTGACGCACAAACTCCGGTATGTTATTGCCTATGGGACAACCCTTGCGGCATTGCGGCACCTTGCAGTGGAGGCATCGCTTAGCCTCGTCGATGGCTTCTTTCACTGAGAAGCCGTCGTTTACTATTGGAAATATATTTCTTTCTTGTTGCATAATTCATGATTTTTTTCTGTCAGGCTACAAAGGTAGCCATTTTTCCCTTTTCTGCCAAATGAATACTAAAAAACCTCCCTTAATTCTCTCGAAGAAGGGAGGTTCTTGGCAATCTTTAAGCAGTTTGCTCATGTAATGACTTTCTTAATATTAACCTAACATAACTACTAACTAAAAACCAATTATCGTATCCGAAACTAATTATTAAAAACCAAATTTCAATTATAATACGTATTCGCATCTATGATTACTTAATGAATATGCCATTTTTTTCAATCTTCCAAGAGCCTCTATATAATAATAGTCGGCATAGACTGTCCGCGCGACCACATGGAGTAGTCGGCATAGCCCTGGTGGTTCTGACAACGAAGGTGTAGCCTTCCTCTATCATTTTCCCGAAACGGCCAATGGCCTTTTCCTTCATGTTAAGAACGAGGTGACAAACTTCCGCATGCCCAAAGGTACCATGGCGTGGTATGAGGTATGGGCACAGGGACCTTATCATTAAGTGTCGTCAAAGGCCATCACCATCAAGGCTGGCAAGAGGATTGAACTGCAACTACAGGCAAAAAATACCTCCATTTCAAATGGCGACACGGGCAACTCGGGAAGCACTCCCTCGATTTGTTCTAAAATGCCAATAGCCCTCATTATCCTCAACAAGGATTCGAGGGTCCTTATACTATATCCACGGAATTTTTCCCCGCCGTTTTCCCCGCAGCCCTCCGCTTTTTCCCCTTAGCCCCGCTTCTTTCAGGACAGGGCGAGGGGAAAAGTTGGGAAGAGGAAGTTTTGTTTGTAATTTTGCAGCGTCTTCCAAAATGGGAGATGCGGTCTTTGGTTTCGTTGGCTTGACTGTGGCGGAGATTTGCAGGGGGATGTCGCCAGAACCCTACACCCTACATCATTCACACCTAAACCACACGTTTTCAGCGGGTTACAGAATGCAGGGTGCCACGCAAGCAGGCTTATATACGACGCAGACGAGACGTTAATGCCGATGAAGCGTAACGTCTCCTACGGCTCTGTCACTACTATGACAGCCGACTGTCACAGTTATGACAGACGACTGTCGTAAGGTGACAGACGGCGAAACACAAGTTATCATTAATATTACCACCGGGGCAAATACAATTGCAGTGTCCCCTTCACAGGCTTCTTTTTCAAGTGGAATTCAATATATTTCTTCTCCATTTCTTGGCAGTATCGTTTTTATTTCGTATTTTTGCAGCGTGGAAGTGTTTGTTTGATAAAATGCAGATGATATGAGCAGATTCAAGTACCCCGTAGATACCGACCAGTTTCAGAGAATTCGTGAAGATGGCAAGGTGTATGTTGACAAGACCGGCCTGATGTATAGCCTTGTCAGCAAGTATCAGTATGTCTTTCTTGCCCGCCCACGCCGTTTCGGCAAGTCGTTGTTGTGCAACACCTTCAAGGCTTATTTCCAAGGTCAGAAAGAGCTGTTCGAGGGATTGAAGGTCATGGACTTGGAGAAGGAATGGAAGACATATCCCGTGCTGCATTTTACAATGAGCGGACTGAAAAACCTAAAGGTGAGCGAGGCAAAGACCAAACTGGAGTCAATGATTCGTGGTTACGAGAGTATCTATGGGCGCGACCCTCTGTCTATAACTCCCGGCGACCGCTTTCGCGACCTTATTCATAACGCAAATAAGCAAACAGGTGAACGTGTCGTGGTAATACTCGACGAATACGATGCGCCCGTTATGCGATTGCTCTACGACACAAAACAGCTTGAAGAAATGCGTATGATGCTACGTGAGTTCTATCAGGTGCTGAAGGACGAAGGAGCATATCTTAAGTTCGTGTTTATCACAGGAGTGACGAAGTTTTCTCAGATGAGTATTTTCTCGGAGCTTAACAACCTGAATCAGATATCCATGATAGACGAATATTCTGGATTGTGCGGCATCACCCAAGAGGAGCTCAACACCGCCTTGCGCCCATGTGTCGAGGAATATGCATCCAACCTTGAGATTACAACCGACGAGGCATACGCCTTGCTGAAATCGAAATACGATGGCTATCACTTTGCAAGAAAGAGTCAGGACATATATGCTCCTTTCAGTCTTATGCGTGCCCTCAATAACAATACGACAGACAACTTCTGGTTTGAGTCGGGCACATCGGCATCGCTCATCGAGCATCTCAAACATTTCCCCAACTTCAACCCTCTCGACTTCGATGGCGTGGAATTGTCGTTGGAGGAATTTAATGTGCCGTGCGAGAATGCTTCGACACCTGTACCGATGCTTTATCAGAGTGGCTACCTGACAATTGATTATTATAATAAGGAGGATGATGTATTTGTACTTCATTTCCCCAACTACGAGGTGCGCCAAGGTATGGTGTATAGCTTGACAAGCTATCTGATGGATATATCCGACTGGGACAGGAATGCCACCATTCTTGCAATGGCACGCGCCCTGAAACGTGGCGACCTGCCATCGGCACTTACCGAACTCCGCTCCTACATAGCCTCCTTGCCCTACGACATCATCACCCGCAAGGAATGGATGGCGAAGAAGAAAAAGGAGGCCTTTTATAAGTTGCTGATGTACGTTGTGTTCTCGTTGCTCAACAGCAAGGTGGACACTGAGGTGAAGAGCGTGATCGGTAGAGCCGATGTGGTCATCAAGACCAAGAACGACATCTATGTCCTCGAACTGAAGGTGGACGACACCGTAGATAATGCCTTGTCTCAGATAGACTCCAAGGGATATGCCATCCCTTACGAAGCCGACGGACGCCATCTGACAAAGTGCGGAGTAACCATATCCTCAGAGGCTCGAAACATCACGCATTGGCGGGCAGTGGATAAGGATGGCAAGGTCATCGACGAGCAGAAGTTCTGAACCGGTCTTTCATTATCTCCGCAAAAGTTTCGGAAGTAATATTCACCCTGTTTCGGAAATCTAATTGCGCCCTTTGGTCGCTGGGAGAAGTTTCTTTCCGCATTTCTCACACAATCCCTTTATGACATATTCAGACTCGACAACAGTAAAGGTGTCGGGAATCGGTACTTGCGGAATCATGATGTTGTCAAGGCAGATGGTCTTGTGGCATTTGATGCACGTAAGGTGAACATGTCCCCTATGATGGAGTTCATGCCCGCCTTTTTTCAATTCGCATCGGCACAGGCAATATTTCTGTTTGCCAGAGCCATCATCAACATGGTGAAGGATGTGGTTTTCTGCAAACAAGGTCAGTGTTCGATAGACAGAAGATTCGTCCATATAAGGTATCTTCGCCAGAATATCCGAAAACGAAAATGTTCCTTGCACGGTTTCATGCAGGGTTTGGAGCACAAGCAGGCGATTCGCTGTCAAACGAATGCCTGCCTGTTCTAGTATTTCTTCATATTTTTGATTCATAACTTTCCTCTTTTCATGTCAATGGCAATGCGGTTTGTGATAGTGTTGCCAGAGGGCATTGAGCAGCAATATGCCAAGCGCTATGGTGCTACTCCAGTTCAACCACGAAGCCCTTTCCTCCATACCGCAACTGCCGGTAGTCAATGATATATGGAACCACTCGGCAGGAAGCAGATAATCGACTGCATGTCCCCAGAGAATGGCCATGGTGATGATAGAAACGAGGTAAAACACCAATGATTTGCGACCTAAAGCCTTGTTAATCACCAGGATTGATGCCATATTGCATGCAGGACCAGCCATGAGCAGTACAAGTGCAGCTCCAGGTGTAAGACCCTTCATCATCAGTGCAACAGCAATCGGAATGGAGCCTGTTGCGCAAATGTACATGGGAATGGCTATACAAAGCACGAGAAGCATGCTCAGTTGGGTGTTGCCACGAAACAAGGCAAAGAAATCATCTGGCACAAACACCGTTATCAGTCCTGCTATTACAAGACCCACCACAAGCCATTTGCCTATATCCTCCATCATCTCAACAAATCCGAATCTCAGGGCTTCACGCATCTTACCAAGGAAACCATTGTGACGGGACTCTCCTTGAACGTGATGACAGGAGCAAGTGTTTTCTTCATGAACATGCTCATGCTGGCAGCAACAAGTGTTTACCGATGTATCAGCCGAAACTACTTCCTCCTTATCACCAAATTTGTTGATCAGCCAACCACCCATTATGGCATTGCAGAAAGCTGCAATAGGACGGATAATGGCAAACGGAAGTCCAAGGATCGAGTACGTGGCAATGATACTGTCAACACCCGTTTCTGGTGTAGCAATGAGGAAAGAAGCCGTAGCACCCCTGGATGCCCCTTGTTTTCTAAGCGACATGGCTGTTGGTATCACTCCACAAGAGCACAATGGCAGCGGAATACCGAACAATGCACCATAGAATACGGACTTGAAACCTTTGCCACCGAGATAGCGGTTATATACTATGCCTGGAACAAAAGCATGCATCACTCCTGCAAAAAAGAATCCCAACAGAAGATAGGGAGACATCTCATTGATAAGATTAAAAACCTCTTGCATATTAAATATTTGTTTTTGAATTTACTTTTCGAGTGCAAAGGTACTGAATCTTTGTTGCAAGTCAAAGGCATTTTTGTTCATATACTCGTTGCTCCCACTCCCGATAGCACAGTCTTATACTGTGTGGTAAAGAAATACAGCCATGGTTTTCTACAAAAAGTTGTCTTATAGCAGGTGCAAAGGTAATATATTTTTGGGGACTTTTAGAATATTTCATTGGAAATCAGAATACTTTCAGAATAAAAACTTGTCTTTTTCTGAATAAGGTTGCAGTGACAGGTTCATTGCCCCGATTTTGTGAATAGGAGTGTGGGGGTCTCTCCCACATCTCGCCTAACGAGTAACCTCCGATGTGGGATTGTAGGAGAGAGAGGCTTTGGAGGCAAGGTCATCGACGATCAGAAGTTCTGACCCTGTCTTTCATTATCGCCACAAGATTATACAATTTCCTAATGCCTGCAACCTCCAATAATCCTTGCCGCCTCATCTTTCTCACTTTGGAATGAGAGTTGGTCGAATATGATGTAGGCACGATGTGGATCGGTAATGCGTGGAGCCATGAGTCTAAGTGCCGCAAGTTTCTTGTCGCCAAACGAGAATATACTCATAATTGTCGCACACTGCTCACAGGAATAAAACGCCCCAAGACTGGCCACCTCGATTAGATCCATCTTTCGGTCGTCGAAACTGGTGTTTTTCACCTTATTATATAATATGGCGAACTTATCGTCGCTGAGACGAAGTTCCATCACCGCACTTGGTTCATGCATACGTCTATGCCGCTGAGCCTTAACGTCAACTGCTCCCAATGTCAAACAGGAGAGCAACAGAATAATATACAAGTTTCTTTTCATAATAATTGCCATTTTTGTTTTTTCTGCAAAGGTAATGCCTTTTTGGCATATTATGCAAGGGAATTTCCCTACAAGATAATATGATAATTCCTATTATAGCAGCCCTAAGAATTTCCCTTTTTTACAACAAAGATTGATTTTGGGTGGTGAATGTACGGAGGAAAATTGTGTTGGTAAGAATAAAAAAACTATATTTATATTTTCATTTTGGGAGAATTATATTACCTTTGCATCAAAAATGCAGCAAATAGTATTAATTCCACTTGAGAATATATGAATCAGTTTATCGATTTAGTCACCGAAATGTCGCCTTACCTGCTACTAGGATTCCTGTTGGCAGGTTTGATGCATGCCTTTATACCAGGGACTATCTACAGTAAATATCTTGCCAAACCAAATATGAGAAGTGTAGTGCTTGCCGCACTCTTCGGCATTCCCCTTCCGCTTTGCTCGTGTGGCGTTCTTCCCACGGCAATGTCATTGCGTCGTGAGGGGGCCAGCAAGGGTGCGGCAGTCTCTTTCCTTATAGCCACACCGCAGACAGGTGTCGACTCTATCATTGCCACATTCTCGCTGATGGGATTGCCGTTTGCCATTATCCGTCCGATAGCCGCCCTTGCCACAGCCATATTCGGAGGAAAGATGGTCAACGTGATTGAGGGCGACGAGGGTGCCGGGAAATTTGACAGCACAAATGAACAAGCCCATGATGACCTCTGTGGAGACAGTTGCTGTGGGGGGCATGACAAAGTGCCTACGTCGTTTGTCGGCAAGGTCATTGAAGCCTTGCGCTATGCCTATATCGACATGATGGAGAGCGTGGGGAAATGGCTTGTCGTAGGACTTGTCGTTGCCGGACTGATAACGATTTTTGTACCTGATTCATACTTTGAGATTTTCAAGGACAACAGTTTCACGTCGATGCTGCTGGTATTGTGCATCTCCATCCCCATGTACCTGTGTGCCACCGGCAGCATACCAATAGCCGTGGCGTTGATGATGAAGGGACTCACCCCTGGAGCGGCACTCGTACTGTTGATGGCTGGTCCTGCATGCAGTGTGGCGAGTGTCTTGGTGGTGAGCAAGGTGTTGGGCAGACGCACATTGATAGCATATCTTGGCTCGATTATTTCAGGGGCAGTTGGCTTCGGTCTTGTCACCGACTATCTGTTGCCCAGAGCATGGTTTATGTCACATCTTGTGGCGAATGACGCATGTTGCGAAGAGGAAAGCAGCTTGTTTGCCACCTCGTGCACCATTCTGCTCTTTCTTTTGTTGGCAAATGCGTTCATTCGTCGTAGATTCTGTAGTAAGGCAAATATTAATTCCAAAAATACAATGAAACAAACATTTGTCATCAAAGGCATGTCGTGCAATCATTGCCGTATGTCGGCAGAAAAAGCCATTCTCTCGGTAAAGGGAGTCACCTCTGCTTCCGTAGATTTAGGCAGCAAGCAAGCTGTAGTTGAAGGCGACTTTTCGCCTGAGGATGTCTGCAAGGCAGTAGAGGAAACAGGATTCTCGTGCTCATTGCTGTGATTTCTTTAAGTTTAGCTGTTGGTAACTTGAGATTACCATAGAACGGACGTGGTTTGGCTATGAAAAGAGTTACACATTTTTATCCAAGAGGTTGTGTCAGTTATTTTGACACGACCTCTTGGGACACTTAGTCTCTCAGCTTCATGTTTATCCGCCAAAAGGCGGTCAATAACTCTGTTTTTATACTGCTTCATTTCTTCATCTTTCTATTCGGCAGCAAAGTATGTTATTTCATGCCTTTCTCCATCAACCTTAGCATCTTGTCCAGCGACTTGAACATCTCGTTCCAATTCCTGCCCTTGCCCACTGTGTTATAAAGCAAAGCCGAGGCGGCAGGGGCATTGACCTTTCCAACATACCGAGACACTGTGGATACTTGTATTTTATCCTTGTCAATCTCAATGTATGCATTATAGAGATTGCGAGTCGGCATAGTGAAATCCCTGAAGTTGTCCACGTCACGAATGACAGTGGTAGTTAAGTCGCAACTCACCAACCGCCATAGCTTGTTGGCTTTGCTACGCACGGTTTCTTCCTGTCTGAGAATGCCAACGAAGGTCTCGAAGTTCACTTTCTGGCCCTCGTTATCGTCATTGTCATAAGTCAGACCTGGTTCACGCCTTCTCCTGACTACTTTGTCAGACCCGATATCCCTCCTTATGCAGCGTACCATGAATTCCAAATTATCCTGCAACAGCAGTCTTCCGTGTTCTTTTCCGTTCATGTCGTTGAGCATAGCATCAGGCACAAGGTTGTGCTCTATGAGATATATCACGAGGTCGGGATGGCTGCCTCCTACCATTAAACACAGCCCCATAGCATTTTCCTCAGCCTTACTCTTGTTGTAATAGGGATTGTCCGGACTTTTTATACATTCGGCACCAAAGCTAAACAGCATTTGTCCATTCGGATGGAGAAATGCCATGAATGCCCCATCTCTCGGAAGATCTGAAACCGGAAAAGACCCAAGGTGTTCTATACCAATTTTTCCCCTCATCCATTTCTCAAAATCCTCAGGATTATTGAAGAAAAACAATCTCTTGCCATCGTTTCGTTTTATCAGGTCCTCGTATTGGCCTTGATAGTCGTGGAACATACTATATTCCCGGTTCTCCTTCTGACAATGCTCTGCATAACGTTTGTCGCTCATCTGGAACAATAACGAATGACCATTCGCAAACCAATCTCCCCGGAAAGAGAAGAACGAACCGAAGATGTGGGTATTCTTCTTCGCATCCCTCCTTATTCCAAGGTCAAAACTATCAAGCATCACATTATACCTTTGTTTCATGAAATCCTCTACAACAAGATACTCCTCGTCCGTGTTTTGTATCTTGTAAATATTCAGTTTTGCATACTCCATCTTCTCTATCTCTGCAGCAATCTCGTCGTCAGGGTCGTCCATGTCAATCCTTATCATTTCGGCGTAAGCCTTGGTGGCAGGTATTGACAACGGCCACGAGCGATATTCAAACACCGAGCAGTCTTCCGTAAACTCACGCAACTGCTGATTGTTTGCTTTTACAAATATTTTCTTTAACCCATAATGGTCTTCTTCCATCACCACATTGGAGTACCAGCGTCCCAAATAGCTCCGGTTTTGCAACCAAACCAGCACGCTCCTTATCAAATACGGATTATCCTGCGTTTCTTCGGAGAAGATATAGTCCGCCAGTTCCTCATTGGGAGATATCGAATGTTTTTTACTATTCCAATGGTTCAGTAACGTACCTGCCACATCGGCGATTGAGGTATTCGTCGGATTTAATATGCATCCAGCACGCTCTGCCACGAACGAGAGCCACAACACAAATTTCATTGCGTCAAGTTCAGCTTCCGGGGACGACACATCCCTTGAATCATAAAACGGCAAATACATTCCATACATCTTGCCATACAACCTTGTGAAAGCGTCGAACTGGTGTGTCCCGGAGTGTATGTCCTCAAAATACAATGCCAAGCTGACACACGCATTCCTCATTTCCCTATCATCAACATACGGTAACACTTTGCCAACCAAATCATAAATTTCATTGGCAAGATTTGCATACTCCCTGTCTGTTGAACAATAGAGCATGTCTGGATGGCGTTTCGTTATTTCACTCACTGGTATTTGTGACTTCATATAAAAAATTGTTGTTTAATTTTTATTGGATACATATAAAATATGGCTGCAAAGATAATGCAAATCGAGTGCAGAAGCACCAAGCTTGCTTGAGTGTTATGCCGAGATGCAGCTTATCTTCTGCAAAGATAATGAAAAAATACAAGGAACAAGAATAAATCAAAGAAAAAAATGCCTCCGGTTGAAATCGTGCTAAATTTAGTAGATTACCCGACTTTATTGGTCACCTCTGCCTCCGTAGATTTAGGCAGCAAGCAAGCTGTAGTTGAAGGTGACTTCTTGCCTGAGGATGTCTGTAAGGCAGTGGAGGAGACTGGATTCTCGTGCTCATTGCTGTGACATAACGGCAGGTAATAAGAAATAAGACATCCCCTATACCGCCAAGCCGCTTATTTCGCGTTTCTCTTTTGCGAAACTCTTGACTTGTGTGGGTTTTTGTCTATCTCGTCTAAAACGCTTGTGGTTGAGGGTTGTGAGGTTTGTTTCTCGTTCGTCTTTTGATGCTGTGAGGTGTTGTTGGTTGTTTGTTTTGTGGTTGCGTCGTCAAGCTTATGCAATGGCTTAGACTTCTTTTTGTGAGCATCTTTCAGTTCTTGCCATATAGGCACGATGGAAGGGGAGGAAGTAGAGGGTTGCGTTTCGAAGTCTATTTCATATAGATGCTTCTCGTCTTTCGGCTTAAATGGTACGAGTAGTTCGTCGGCAAGTTCTACTGTAACCATTACCACACCTTGCGACAGCATTCCGAGTTCTCGTGCTGCACGATATGAAAGGTCTATGATGCGTCCTTTGCCGAATGGCCCGCGGTCGGTCACTCTCACCAGTACATTTTTCCCATTTTGCAGGTTTGTCACCTTTAGCATTGTACCGAAAGGATGTGTGCGATGAGCACATGTGAGACTGTCGTGATGCAGACGTTCTCCGCTACTTGTGCGAGTCCCCGTCGCACGTTTTGAATAATAAGAGGCTTTTCCCTTCTGAGGTTCTTGGGCATAGATGAATGAAGAATGAGGAATGAGGAATGAGGAATAAAGCAAAGCAACCAAACCCAAAGTCCTTTTTATGACGTTGGAAACAATTAATCGATATGTTTTTTTGCTTAGTTCATTCCTCATTCCGATTCCTAATTCCTAATAAAAATTACACAACTCCCTGTGCCATCATTGCGTTTGCCACCTTCATGAATCCGGCTATGTTGGCGCCTTTTACGTAGTTGATATATCCGTTAGGCTCCTTGCCGTATTTCACACACTGTTCGTGTATGTTATGCATAATCTGATGGAGGTTTTTGTCCACTTCTTCCTCCGACCAACTTAGGCGGATGGCGTTTTGTGTCATTTCAAGACCAGATGTTGCCACGCCTCCGGCGTTTACTGCCTTTCCTGGAGCGAAGAGTTGACCTGCTGCAATAAACTTGTCGACAGCCTCAGCCGTGCAACCCATGTTCGACACTTCTGCCACGAGCAACGGTTTGTTAGCCAAGAGTCTATCGGCGTCCTCGCCGCTCACCTCGTTTTGTGTAGCACATGGCAGGGCTATGTCGCACTTCACTTCCCATGGACGCTTGCCTGGGACGAATGTAGCCTCTGGGAATTCCTCAGCGTAAGGTGCGCAGACGTCGTTGCCGCTGGCACGAAGCTCAAGCATGTAGTCAATCTTCTCTCCGCTGATGCCTTCTGGGTCGTAGATGTAACCGTCGGGACCTGAGATGGTGATTACCTTTGCGCCAAGCTGTGTAGCCTTGGTGGCAGCACCCCAAGCCACATTGCCAAAACCGCTGATGGCAACTGTCTTGCCTTTGATGTCAAGTCCGTGGGTCTGCAGCATCTCGTTGACGAAGTAGAGAGCGCCGAAACCGGTAGCCTCGGGACGAATCTTCGAACCGCCCCATTCCAATCCCTTTCCTGTCAGCACTCCGCTCCACTCGTGGGTGAGCTTCTTGTACATACCGAAGAGGTAGCCAATCTCACGCGCTCCGACTCCGATGTCGCCAGCAGGCACGTCTTCAGAAGGACCGATGACCTTGTACAGCTCGGTCATGAAAGCCTGACAGAAGCGCATCACCTCGTTGTCGGAACGTCCGCGGATAGAGAAGTCTGAGCCTCCCTTGCCGCCGCCCATAGGCAGAGTGGTAAGCGCGTTTTTGAAAGTCTGTTCGAATCCGAGGAACTTTAATATAGAAAGGTTTACAGAAGGATGGAAGCGCAATCCCCCCTTGTATGGGCCTATAGCGCTATTGAACTGCACTCGGTAGCCGATGTTAACATGCACCTCGCCTTTGTCGTCCACCCAAGGCACTCGGAAGGTAAGCACGCGCTCTGGCTCTACGATGCGCTCGATGATCTTTGCCTTCTCGAATTCAGGATGCTGGTTATATACATCCTGTACCGACAAGAGCACTTCTCTCACTGCCTGCAGATACTCCAGTTCGCCTGGGTGCTTCTGCTCCAACTGTTGCATAATTTTTTCCACTTCCATAACGATAGGTTTTTTAATTGTTTCAATAATTTGTCATTGTGTAATAGAATTGCGGCAAATTTAGATTGTTTTTGTCAAACCTCCAAACTTTTTCGGGTTATTTTTGGTCTCCAAAGTTACATTTTGTTAAATATACCGTTTATACAACATTTCTTAAACCTTTACGCACTATTTTTCTTGCCATGCCAAGCTGTTTTTCAGCATATCTGTAGTTTATCTGAAGTTTCTCGGCTATCTCCGCCACTTTCATTCCTCCGTAGATGTTGAGTTCATACACATTCCTGCATTTCTCTGGCAGCATTGCTATCTGTTCGTTTGCCCTGTCTAACATATCTTTTGCCATAATGCGCGTTTCGGGATACTCTGAGAGAGCGTTCGCCGATGCAGTTACGTTTTTGCTATATGTTCTTTGTATAGCTTTTTTTCTCAGTATGCTGACAGAAGCGTTTCTTACCATTTGGTGAACCAAGGCTCCAATAGAGTCGGGAATGATGTTTTGTTGCATGGCTAGCAAATGCGTGAAACATTGTTGCACGACATCTTTCGACTCTTCGATGTCGTTCAGCAGGGAATCTGCGAATAACCGTAGCTCGTCCACGTTTGCTTCGTAATATTCTGATATAATATCAAATTTGGTTCTTTCCATACTACTTTTTATTGGAAATTTCAGTTGCAGGTATGATTAGTTCTGCAAAATTAGCAAACTTATTTATATCTCAAGCAAGAATTGACAAAAAAAATGCTAAAATGTAACAAAAAAATATGTTTTATGTAACAAAAACATATTTATTGCTCTTTTATCCGTACCTTATTATATTTATAATGGAAAACGTAATTGGTTTCTCCGACAAAACTGACAACGGAGGCATGGAACATTGCCTGACTGAGCGAAAAAGGCTGAAGGGAAAAACAAACACATTTTAAGTGTCTTATCAACACTAAAGAACATCTTTTTATGTACAATGATACATATTAAAACGAAATTGAAACGAAATTGAAACCAGTATGTATTATGTTTAAAAAAAAACAGAAAAAATTTGGAATTATACCAAAAACTTTCTATATTTGCACCTAGAATTAATAGCTACCTAGAGCAAACGTGCTAATATTACTTATAGAGCATTATGAACCAAAGGCAGTTAAAACCAAATTCAAAAAAATTTAACATTATTATTTAATCAAACAAATTTCGTTATGCGTAACCTAAAGAAATCGTCCCTACTGATGGGATTGTGTTTTGGAGCAACGCTATTGCCAATGCAGGCGTTCGCTGAAGCTAATGAAACCATCCAGTCGGTGCAGCAAGCTGCACGAAAGGTCACTGGTGTCGTGTCTGACTCTCAAGGTCCACTCATCGGAGCGACAGTAAAGGAGAAAGGCACTGCCAACGGTACCGCAACCGACCTGAATGGTAATTTCGTTCTAAATGTCAAGTCTGGCGCTACACTCGTAGTTACATACGTAGGATATGTAACTAAAGAGGTGAAAGTACCGGCAAATGCTGGAAGCAAAATTTTTATCACCCTTGAGGAAGAACAGGGACGTAACCTTAATGAAGTGGTGGTAATCGGTTATGGCACCCAACGCCGTGAAGCAGTAACTGGTTCGGTTGCCAACATGCAGGGTGACAAGCTCAATCAAGTGGCAGCGTCAAATGCCGCTTATGCACTACAAGGTCGTGTGGCAGGTGTACTCATGACCCAAACTTCTTCTCAACCTGGCGCAGAGATGCAGATCCGCATCCGTGGGCAACGCTCTCTTACCGCAAGCAACGACCCGCTGATCGTGCTCGACGGAATACCTTTCATGGGAAACCTGTCTGACATCAATCCTGCCGACATCAAGAGCATGGACATTCTCAAGGATGCCTCTGCCACAGCTATTTACGGTAGCCGTGGTGCCAACGGTGTCATCATGATCACTACAACCAAAGGCACGCAGGGTACTCCTGCCAAGGTGAGCTACAACGCTTATGTCGGAGTAAAAAAGTTGTTCCACCGCTATCCAATGATGTCGGGTCCTCAGCTTGCACAGTTGCGCAAGGACGCCGGACTTTTCACTAACTCTCTTGAGGAAAGCGACGATACTGATACCGACTGGCAGGACCTCTTCTTCCGCACAGGTATACAGACAAGCCACGACATCGGCGTGTCTGGTGGCACACAAGGTGGCAGCTATAGCTTCGGCGCTGGCTACTACCACGACGAAGCTGTCATTCCTACACAGCAGTTCGACCGCTACTCCGTTCGTGGTAACTTCGACCAGAAAGTTGGTGAATACTTCCGTTTCGGTCTCACCACCAACAATGGTTTCCGCATCAACAAGGGTAATCAAATCGGCGTATACAATGCACTCAGCATGAGCCCATTGGCATCACCATACGACGAAAACGGCAACCTGAAGCGCATTGTAACCATGCCTAACGACCAAACTTTCGTCATGACAAAAGAGGTAGTTGAAAGTCTTGAGGACACTTGGCTAAGCGAAAGCAAGACTCTTAGCAGCTACAACACCCTGTTTGCTGAGGTTCAGTGTCCATGGGTAAAAGGCTTGAGCTATCGCATCAATATAGGTCTTAACTATCGTCACACCAAGGGTGGCAGTTTCACTGGTACAGGTATCAACAATACCGACCCGAACTATATCAACAGCGCAAGCGTAGACGAGCAGAACACCACCAACTGGGCTATCGAGAACCTCATCACCTACGACCGTATCTTCAACGAGAAGCACCACATCAACGTTGTAGGTATGTATTCAGCAGAACAGACCACATACGAGAAGACCTCAGTAGCTGCCAAGGGCATACCGGCAGAATACTTCCACTACTACAACCTCGGTACAGCCAGCAGTGAAATCACCGTTAATCCTGACAACTGGAACTACTGGCAGAGCGGACTGATGTCGTGGATGGGTCGTGTGATGTATACCTACGACAACAAGTATATGCTTTCAGCCACTCTCCGTGCCGACGCTTCCTCTCGTCTTGCCAAAGGTCACCAGTGGCATACTTATCCTGCAGTGTCAGCAGGTTGGAACATTTCACGTGAGTCGTTTATGGAAGACCTTAAGTGGATTGACAACCTTA
The DNA here is from genome assembly GCF_002251435.1 of Prevotella sp. P2-180. Lineage (GTDB taxonomy): Bacteria > Bacteroidota > Bacteroidia > Bacteroidales > Bacteroidaceae > Prevotella. The sequence goes on along the minus strand of NZ_NPJI01000025.1, from coordinate 10,146 downwards.
AGTTACGAGTAGGATATGGTGAGACTTCTAACCAGAGTATCAATCCTTATTCAACCCTTGGCCGACTGAGCCAGCGCCGCTACAACTTCGGCACTACTTTCGACACCGGTTACTACGTTTCAGCACTTCCTAACCCCGAACTCGGTTGGGAATACTCCCGCACATGGAACTTCGGTGTTGACTTCTCGTTATTCGGTGGCCGTCTTAGCGGTTCTATGGAATACTACGTCCAGAACACCCGCGACCTGCTCCTTGACGTGTCGATGCCAAGCACTTCTGGCGTAGGCAGTTATACAGCCAATGTCGGCAAGACACAGAACAAAGGCTTTGAAATGAGCCTTAACGGAATCATCCTCGACAACAAGAACGGATGGAACTGGGAAGCTGGCCTGAACTTCTACTTCAACCGAAATAAGCTCGTAGAGCTTGCTTCAGGTGCTGAACGCGACGAGGCTAACCGATGGTTTGTTGGCCATCCTATCGACGTTATCTACGACTATAACAAGGTTGGACTATGGCAGGAAGGCGACCCTTATCTCGACATCCTTGAGCCAGGCGGCAATGTTGGTATGATAAAGGTAGAGTATACTGGCGACTACAATGCCGACGGCACTCCTACACGACAGATTGGTCCAGACGACCGCCAGATCCAAAGCATGGAACCAGACCTCATGGGAGGCTTCAATACCACAGTTGGATATAAGGGCTTCGACCTCACCGTTATCGGCTCGTTCCAGATTGGCGGTACGCTCATATCCACTCTCCACTCTTCCTATGGCTATCTGAACATGCTCACAGGTCGTCGCGGCAATATAGATGTCGACTACTGGACACCAGAAAATACGGATGCAAAATATCCAAAGCCAGGTGGCGTAATGTCGAGCGATAACCCCAAGTATGGCTCAACCCTCGGTTATTTCGACGCTGGCTATCTGAAAATTCGCACCATTACCCTCGGCTACAACTTCGACCGCATCAAGGCAGTACGCGACTTCGGAATCAGCAAGCTGCGTGCGTATGTTTCAGTTCAAAACCCATTCGTACTGTTCTCTCCATTCAACAACGAGTGTGGTCTTGACCCTGAGACAAACACCTACTCAAACAACGGCGGCACAATGGCTGTGACAATGGATGGCTACAACGGCAAGCACGTGCTGCCAGTAGTAGGCTACAACACACCTTCAACCCGCAACTTCCTGTTTGGTATTAACGTAACATTCTAAATCCCAATAGCAATGAAAAAGATTTCAAACAATATCAGATTAATAGGAGCTGCCGCTCTTGGAGTACTCATCATGGGCTCTTGCTCCGACATTCTCGACGAACAACCGAGAAGCAACTACGACCCGGGATTCTTCCAGACAGAATTGGGCATCAAGGGAGGACTCACCTCTCTCTACGCCAACCTAAGGAATCTCTATGGTCAGGCATATTATTTCAACTCCCAGGAGACAGGTACTGACGAATACACCTACGCACAGTCTGCCGACGGCAACTTCAAGGATGCCGACGTGTCGGGAGCCGGCTCTCCGCTGAACTCCACCAACTGTCGTGCTGACGTCCTTTGGGGAAGTGCTTTCTCAAATATCAACACTGCCAGCGGTGTCATCGAGAACGCTACTGCAGCAGGCATGAGCGAGGCTCTCATCGCCGAGGCACGCTTTTTCCGCGCCTTCGACTATTTCAACCTTGTACAGACCTTCGGTGGAGTGCCACTCGACCTTGGTTCAGGCGAACTGAAGTTCAACACTTCCACTTCCCGCACATCTGTTCGAAACACTGTGCCTGAAGTATATACCAAGGCGGTGTTCCCCGACTTGTTAACAGCCATCAATGACCTGCCGGAGAAGCCACGCCTTACCGGAGCATTGACAAAGAACGTGGCTCGTCTTATTCTCGCCAAGGCTTACCTGACCTACGGATGGTGGCTTGAGAACCCCAATGGCATTCCTACCTATCCAGAGTGCTCTCGCACCGATCCTGACGGTCACGACGCAAAATGGTACTACCAGCAGGCGTACGACATAGCACTTGACGCCATCAAGAATCCAGGCGCTTACAGTCTCCAGCCTACATTCTACGACGTGAACGTGGCTACCAACGACCGCAACTCTGAGTGCATGCTCTACGCTGACCATAACGACCAGAGCGAGCTTTACAACGGCGGCTCCTTCTCTTACGGTAGTGGTGGAGCTCCCGACAACTTCGTGTCATGGATGGGTTGCTGGAACTACACTACAATGACAGCAGAGGGCAACACCAGCGGAGTAATCAATCCCGTGCAGCGTGAGTGCGTCCAAGCTCTCGGACGTCCTTGGACCCGTATGGCAACACCACAGGAAGTATTCACAAAGGTGTTCACCGACGTTGAGAAGGACTCTCGCCTCGACGGAACATTTACCACTACGTTCTATACCAACTGGAAGAAGGGCGGCAAGTCTGACGACTATGTCGAAGGTGCCAATGGCTCAAAAGTTTATTACGGCGAGCCGTTCCTGAAGTTTGTGCTTAGTGGCGACCCTGCTATCACCTATCCTAATGGTGGAGGCAAAAACAATGTCGGTGCAGGAGAAATGGCTGGCGAGAACGCTTACGTGGTTGGCATCACAGGCATCAGCCGTCTGAAGTACCCGATGTTGTGGAAGCAGGGACCTTACCGTACCGACAATGGTTCCGGTCTGGGGCAACCTAATGCCGGCAGCACTCGTCCCTACGTAGTATGCAAGTTCTCAGAACTTTACCTCGTTGCAGCCGAGGCAGCCGTTAAGGGTGCTTCCGCACAAGGCGGCTACAGTGCCCGCGAACTCGTGAACGTTCTCCGTGCCCGTGCAGGAAAGTGGCGTTGGAACAACAACAGCAACTGCGAGAAGGTGGCTGACTACAGCAAGGAACTGACCGACGCCACACCGGCAACCATAACCATCGACTACATCCTCGACGAGCGTATGCGAGAGTTCTTTGGTGAGACGATGCGTTGGTTCGACCTTGCCCGCACCCAGACATGGGAGAAACGTGCCGGTCAATACACCATCTGCGGTTCCGGAGCTGGCGACCACACTCCACAGGTGTTCACCCGCACCATAACCAAGGACATGTATCTCCGCCCGATTCCACAGGGACAGATTGACGGTCTCGAAATGACTGATGCCGAGAAGGACGCTTACCAGAATCCCGGCTATCGTAACTGATGATTTCATCATAGAATAATTAGTAAGTTTAGCCGCTATCCTCAAGCAAAGAGGGTAGCGGTTTTTCTGCTAACTGTCGTAATGGAAAACGGCTAAATATCGGATTAAAATATATTAAATACTTGCATATTAGAATAATTCTTATTATATTTGCAACGAATAAAACAATGGAAACATAATCAATGAGAAAACCTATTTTTTTAATTGTATACATGTTGATCGCAGCCACAGTATGCCAAGCAGCGCCGAAGCAACTGCGACAAAGGCTGACGTTCGACCAGGGATGGCAGTTCCGCTTATGCAAGAACCATCAAGAGGTGAAGGCGGTGCTCGACTCGTTAGGAGTGAAAAACGTCAGTTTCGGCACTGAGGGGGAAAAAGCTGCAAAGACGAAGGTGACCGACGACACTGAGCCTGAACAGGCACAAGTGACGGCATCAGAGGTGACCGCTTCCACAATGAAGGGAAATGCGAGTGGAGGCGGGTTCCAAAGCGTCTGCGTGCCTCACGACTGGAGCAGTTTCCTGCCTTTCGACCCGCAGATGGGCGGTTCGGCGGGATATCTCGCTGGCGGTCAGGGCGTATATGTGAAAGATTTCAAACTGCCTTCTTCTGTGGCTGACAAGGAAAGGATTGACATCGCGTTCGATGGTGTCTACCATCGGGCCACGGTATGGCTCAACGGCCATCGTCTTGGACACCACATGTATGGATATACTGGCTTTTCTTTCAACCTTACACCTTATTTATATATAAAAGGAAACAATAGACTCGTGGTACATGTAGACCGCGAGGAACAGTCTCGCTGGTACACTGGGTCGGGCATCTATCGCCATGTGTGGATAGAAGCCACTGCTGCTACGAGGGTAAAGGAAAACGGAGTGTTTGTAGTTGCAAAGACCGATGGAACCATTATCGTGAAGACTGAGCTGGAAGGCGACAAAGAGGCAAAGGTGACTCATGCCGTGTTTGGCCCCGACGGAAAGCAGATAGCCTCATCTGCCTCGGAAGAACTAAAGATAAACAACCCGCAACTTTGGAGCTGCGACACGCCTGTGATGTACCGGCTTGTGACAAAGGTGAAGAACTCTCGCGGCCGCCTGACCGACGAAGTGACTACCCCATTCGGGTTTCGCTCCATCCGATTCGATGCCAATACAGGTTTCTGGCTCAACGAAAAAAACTTGAAGCTGAAAGGTATGTGTCTTCATCAGGATGCAGGAAGCCTTGGAGTGGGAGTACCCGACGAGGTATGGCTACGCCGTCTGAAAGCCATGAAGGAGATAGGCTGCAACGCCATTCGTTGTTCTCACAACCCGCCATCACCAGAATTTCTCACCATCTGTGACACCCTTGGACTACTTGTGCTCAACGAGGCTTTCGACAAGTGGAAATCTGGTTATTACGAGCCGTTCTACGACGACAATGCCCATAAGGACATCACCGACATGGTGCTCCGCGACCGAAACCATCCCTCGGTGATAGTCTGGAGCATTGGCAACGAGGTGAGTGAGGCATGGAAGACTGATAATGAGGGCGTTGAGCGCGCACGTGAGCTGAACGCAATAGTGAAGGCCCTCGACCCAACGCGCCCCACGATGCTCGCATGCCAACAAGGCTTTCAGGACAAGATTGCCGATGTTGCCGACCTTGTGGGCTATAACTATCTCGAACCACGCATGGTGGCCGACCATAAGCGTTTCCCTGAGAGAAAGATGTTTGTGAGCGAGGCTTTCGTGTATTATTCCGGATTGAGGGAGAACCTCGTTCGCGACTGGGTGGAGCGCAATCCCTGGAATTTTGTTGAAGACTACCCGTTCATTGCGGGCTCTTTCGTATGGGCTGGTGTGGATTATCTCGGCGAATCGTCGCCTTGGCCTGCAAAAGGCTGGTGCTCTTGTCCGTTTGACATGACACTGAAAGAGCGTCCGCAGGCTGCTTACTATCATCCGGCATGGAATCCGGAGAAAGACTATCTGAAACTCGTAGTGCGTGATAACTGCTTCAACCAAGCCATAGGCACCGACCACTGGCAGTATCCTCCGATGGCCGACACATGGGATTTGCCTTACACCGATTCGCGTTGTGTAGAGATACGATGCTACACCACTTGCGACTCAGTTCAGTTCTTCTTCCCCATGTGGAGCAATCCGCAACTCCCGCTTAAGCCACGCGTCACAGCCAACTATCCTGACCATTGCATCACCATCCAGCTGCCAGCTCGTCAGGGCAAGGTGCTCGCTGTGGGATATCGTGGCGGCAAGGAAGTGTTGAGAGACTCGCTAGTGAATCATGGCCCGGTGGCAGATGTGAGTCTTGAGGCCGATTTCACAGAACTGAACACCATAGCCCCCGACTATTCTTCCGCCACGGCTAAGAACACCGTTTCCCACATTCGTCTAAAGCTTGTTGACAGTGAGGGACGTATCCAGCAGATGCAACCCCGCCGCTTCCGTGTAGAAGTGGAAGGACCTCTGCGACTGCTTGGAGTGGAGACAGGCGACATGCGTCGTACGGAGTCATGGCGCACCACAGAACTAGACACTTATTTTGGGGAGGGTCTTGTGCGCGTTCAGTCTACATTACAAACAGGCAAAGGTCGTGTCGTATTCCACGTAGATGGCTTCGACAAGCCGTTTGTCAAGGAGCTGACAATAAAATAAATAATTTAAGTTTCGCATGTACTAAACTTTTGAGGAGTTAAGAAGTTAAGGAGTTAAGGAGTTAAGCCATTAGTTTGGAGCATTGGATATAAGCGCAACAACATTTGGCTTAACTCCTTAACTCCTTAACTCCTTAACTCCTTAACTCCTTAACTCCTTAACTCCTTAACTCCTTAACGACTTCCCTTTCTTTCGAAAGTTGAGTAAATAAGCTGAGCCTCTTCAAAAATTACTCTTCAATTCCGTCCACAACCTTGCAAACGTCGGCGAAGATTTCCTCCAGCACTCCGTAGCTCTTCACGTAGTGATGAAGACCTTCATTCTTATACCAGTCGATGAGCGGTGCTGTTTGTGTGTTATATACGGCGAGACGTTTGTTTATGGTTTCCTCGTTGTCGTCGGAACGGCCTTGCTCCTTTCCGCGGTTCAGCAGTCTTGCCATGAGTATATCCTCGGGCGCGTAAAGCTCTATCATGGCAGCTATGGAGTGACCACGTTCAGCAAGCATTTTCTTCAGGGCTTCCGCCTGCGGAATGGTTCGTGGAAAACCGTCGAAAATCACTCCCTTATGTTCTTTTCCAAAACTGTCGTATACCTTTGCCAGGATATCAATCATCAGTTCATCGGGAATGAGTTGTCCTTTGTCAATAAAACCTTTTGCAGTTTTGCCTAGTTCAGTACCGTTTTTGATTTCACTGCGAAGCACATCTCCCGTAGAGATATGTCCGAAGCCATACTTTTTAATCATCAGTTCGCTCTGAGTACCCTTTCCAGATCCAGGAGCACCGAAAATTACGATATTTTTCATTGTGTCTTAAAAAAATAATAATTTAATTATGTTGTTATCTCTCTCTTTTGATAGATTCTACTCTCTTCCTTTTACTACATAAATGTCCTTCAGGTTTCTTCCCTGTTGGTCGTAGTCAAGTCCATATCCGACAATAAAGTCGTTAGGAATCTTGAAAGCAGCATATTCGATGTCGAGTTCTGTCTTCAGACAGTCGGGCTTGAGTAGCAAGGTACAGATGTGAACCGACTCAGGGTTTCTGGTGCCAATGCTCTCGATCATTTGTTTAATGGTCAGTCCGCTTTCCACTATATCCTCAACGATAATCACAGTTCTTCCCGTCAGATCTTCGTTAATTCCAATCACCTCTTTCACCTTTCCCGTGGAAGTCGTACCCTGATAGCTTGCCAATTTCACAAAAGAGATTTCGCTTGGTATGGTAATCTCTCGCATGAGGTCGGCAGCAAACACGAACGATCCGTTAAGCACCGCCAGCAGCAGTGGGTTTTTGCCTTTCATGTCGTTGCTTATTTGCTCCGCCACCAGTTTTACTCTCTCTTTGATTTCTGCCTCAGAAATCATCGGAATAAACTCCTTATCCTTGATTTTTATCGTTTTCATACTGCTTTTTTATTAATTTTGGGGCAAAATTACTAAAAATCTTCCAATAAATGGCATCGTTTAGCATTAATTTTGTATTTTTGCACGTATGAAAATATTTACAAGCGCTCAAATACACGAGTTAGACAAATATACTATAGACCATGAGCCGATAAAATCTATCGACCTCATGGAGCGTGCGGCTATACAACTCACCGATTCCATTGTCGCCGAATGGGACAAGGACATGAAGGTTGTGGTATTTGCCGGACCGGGGAATAATGGTGGCGATGCTCTTGCCGTGGCACGTATGTTGGCCGTCAGGGGATACAACGTATCCACATGGCTCTTCAATACCTCCGGACGCCTTTCTGACGATTGCAAAAAAAACCGCGACCGACTGAAAGACGTGAAGCAGGCGGCTTCGTTTGTTGTGGTCACTGAAGAATTCGACCCTCCTACACTCGACGCACAAACCCTTGTAGTCGACGGTCTCTTCGGCTCTGGGCTGAACAAACCCCTTACTGGAGGTTTCGCCTCACTGGTGAAGTATGTAAACACTTCACCCGCAAAGGTGGTGAGCATCGACATTCCGTCGGGCCTTATGACCGAGAGCAACGAATATAACGTCAAGTCAAACATTATGAAAGCCGACGTCACACTCACGCTCCAACAGCCCAAGCTATCCTTCCTCTTCCCCGAAAACCAGCAGTTTATCGGACATGTTGAAGTACTCGACATTGGCATCAGCCAAGAAGGCATAGACAAGACCGATGCACAATTCTACATTCTCGAAAAGAGCGACATCACTCCTTGTCTCAAACGCCGCGACCCGTTTGCCCATAAAGGTTCCATGGGCCATGCCCTACTCGTGGCAGGAAGCCGTGGCATGGCTGGAGCCGCCATGCTCGCAGCTAAGGCTTGTTTGAGAACTGGAGTTGGAAAGGTCACCGTACACACTCCGGCTTGCAACACTCTTCCTCTGCAAATAGGAGTGCCAGAAGTGGTGCTCGATGTCGACAGCGACACTAACGTTGTGTCAGAAGCAGTAGACACCGATTGCTTTAAGGCCATGGGCATTGGTCCCGGACTGGGCACTAATGAGAATACGGCCATTGCCGTCATAGGACAAATGAGAAGGGCCCAGTGTCCGATAGTGGTCGATGCCGACGCACTAAACATTCTCGCAGCTCACAAAGCCTGGTTGCAACAGATACCGGTCGGAGCCATACTTACACCTCATATAGGCGAGTTTGACCGCCTTGAGGGTGTGTCGACCGACAGCTACGAACGACTGTCAAAAGCCATGCTCCTTGCAGAACGCCAACATGCATACATAGTGCTGAAAGGCCACTACACCGCCATCATCACCCCTGGCGGCCGCGTGCTGTTCTCACCCACGGGCAATCCTGGCATGGCCACCGCCGGCAGTGGCGACGTGCTCACAGGCATCATCACCGCCCTACTGGCACGAGGCTATACTCAAGGCGAAGCTTGTGCCATCGGTACATACCTCCACGGACTTGCAGGTGACATTGCCGCACGATCATTAGGCGAGGAAAGCCTTATAGCATCCGATATCATCAATAGTCTGCCAATGGCGTTCAAAGAACTCTCAAACGAATAAAAAATGAAAAAGACATTACTATCATGTATGCTTCTGGCTGCCACCACAGCTTTCAGCCAGACTCAGATAAGCGACTACAAACCGGGAATTACGGCTGAAGGCGCCGTGTACTATCTGCCCAAAACCGCAATACGCGTGGCGGTGAAAATAGAAAAGACGACTTACACTCCTGGCGAATTTTGCAAGTATGCCGAACGATACCTTCGACAGAAAGACGTTAGACAGAATGCTGCCGTAAGCCATCGTGTGATAGACTGCAGCGTGATGCCATACGGTGTGGCTGACAAGTCGAAGGCTTACGCCGTGAAGTTCAATGCCCGAAGCGCTGCCGCCAACCTCTCGTTGGCAGACGACGGACGACTGCTCTCTGTCAACGCCGCTCCCACAGCCGAGCCTGTATTCAAGCCTTTCACGGCCTCTCCAAAACCACAACCTGTCAATCCGCGAGACTATATGAGCCAAGAGATACTTGCAGCGGGCAGCACTCCCAAAATGGCGGAACTCACGGCCCGTGAGATTTACGACATACGCGACAGTAAGAACGCGCTCAACCGTGGAGAGGCTGACTTCATGCCGAAAGATGGCGAACAACTGCGCATCATGCTCGACAATCTCAACACTCAAGACCGCACTCTGTCGAGCCTGTTTGTTGGCACCGAGTGCAAAGACACCACCGAAGTGGTCTTCACGCTTTGTCCGGATATGGAAGTAAACCGTCAGGTATTGTTCCGACTGTCAAAACAGCTGGGTGTAGTGGATGCTGACGACCTTTCCGGTTCACCATATTATATTAATATAAAAGACCTGAAGACTGTGCCTGATGTTGGTCCCGACGACGGGAAGAAAAAGAAAGAACGCGAAGACGGCATTTATGTCAATGTTCCAGGCAAGATACTGGTAGAGATTTTGAATGGCAGCAATACAATAGCAGACGCGGAGTTCTCTGCCGGTCAGTTTGGTCGTGTAGAGCTACTCAGCGGCGACCTGTTCAACAAGCGTTTCACCACCCATCTTTGGCTTAACCCCATAACTGGCGGTGTAGAGAAACTTGAAGCAGAACAACCAAAATAATGGCTCTGCTGTAAGCCTTTACATTCTTTTCGGCATCAAAGATAATGAAAAAAAATGGAATATGCAAAATAAAATGGTACTTTACTCAAGTTTCGGAAGTAAAAATTCAGTACTCTATGCCGTCTGTGCAAGTTGGCTTAGTAATGCCATTCTGCGACTGTCAGCAATGACTTGTTTGAGTACAGTCTCCTCGTCGCATTCCAGTATTTC
>NZ_NPJI01000024.1 GCF_002251435.1 Prevotella sp. P2-180 | reverse complement strand
ACAGTTTGCATAATCAGCACGTTTTGCAATTCTTTTCAGTATAAGTTTCATGTTCTTCCTCCGCAAATTACTTCCTAAATTTAGATTCATCGAGCCAGTAAGCCGTAACGAGCCACAAGCTCTTTCCTACAGCCTTCACCGACACCGTAGCCTCCAGCCTCACCTCCAGCCTTTTGAGATTTTTGAAAGTCATGAAGTTCTCGTTCTCCATGAGCATTGCCACGCCCACGAGCGAGTCGCTGTTGTTCACACACCACTCAGTGTATCCAATCTGCACACCGCCGAAAATGCTTCTCACGGCATTTTCCGCATCCTTCCCGCATTTCACCTTACCCAAGCTACGCTCCACCACTGTTTCCGGCATTTTTTTCACCGAGTAGCACTCATACGGGTCTTTTCTCACCTGCTGCTTTGGGGTAGCAGCCGAACCCATCTTCTTTTTTGTCATGTCTTTAAAATTTAATAATGTAAAATAAATTGATAATTTCTGATTCGGAAGAAAGAAGGGAGTTTAATCCCCTCTCTCTACATTATGGTCCAATACTTGCTCTTTTATTCTCACAAAGAATCCAAGCATTGTAGATCTCACAAAGGTCAAGTCATGAGGAATCAGTTGGAAAGCTTCCAACATCATACCCATTGCAAGAGCCTCATCACCCTGTAACTCCGACCTCAGGCTGCCTATAAAGCATCTGATGTCATTTACAAGTTTTTCGCTGAGCAACGGACGCATAGCCTCCAGTTGCATCTCAGCCTTCTGCGTCAGAGGATATTTACCCTCCACGCCGCTATCATTCATTTTTTCTTTCATATTATAAGTAGTATCAATAAGCCAAAGAACACCTTTTATCCAATCCAATATTTGGTTTGAATTGAAGCAGTGATTGCTTTTCGACTCCAAAATTAGTGATTATTTCTGACACTGAAATACAAAAAAAAAAGCAGATAGCCCCTCGATTAGGAACTATCTGCATTCTGTTAGGACAAACCCTATGTCTGATTAGAACAGCAAATTAGGACAAGGTGATTTATGAGTATTTTCTCAATATCTGTCTCAATTTCTCAGAAGTCTTAAAAAGCTTATTAAAAGCATTAACGTTTTTGTCATAGAAGTGTTTATTCACCTGTTTTGTTGACTTGACAATTCGTCTAACATCTTTTCCTGCCTCAATATAATCTTTATAATCCTTCAATGACCACATTCGATTAGTCGTCACCACAAAATAATTAGATGTAAATTGAGTTATATTTTCATCAGATATCAAACTATCGTCTATTACAAAATCCATAAGCCATCTCATAAATGTTCTGAAATCAACATTATTTATTCGTCTGTCGAATGCAAGAGCATGATGAAGACAACACCACCAATATCCTTTTAACATACCATTGTTTTCCATATAAATCCGGATTTCATTCCATGCTAACGCAAATCGATCTTCACTATATGGCTTTATAAATTGTACACTATCAGCCAATAGGCTTCCTTCGCCCACTTTTATAATCTTCAACTCGAAGTTGTTCTTTTCTTCGTTAATATAATCTATAAGAGCCACATATTTAAAATATGTGTTAATGAGTATATCGTCATTTAATTTGAGACCTATGAAATACTTGCAAGTTTCAGATACGCTATTACCACATGATACCCACACATTGTCCAATTCTTCTTCGTCATGTATTTTGTTTTTGATATTTTTTATAATGGCATCAAACGATTGTGATGTCATATTTTCTATTCTCCCGTCAAACTTGTCTTGAATAATGTTTTGTAGGTAATTGTCACGATATCTGAGCCATTTATCTGAAGAAATATACTTCTCGAAGCACCTATTGTATATTTCTCCAAAGGCCTTATCATCCCTATTCAAATTCAACATTGTCAAGTCAAACAACATATCATCTATGTATTTTACGACCTCTGCTATCTTTTCAAATATCTGCAATGACCAATATGACAAGTCTTTCGATAATCCACACGTATATAACATAATATCCGTGGATTTGTTCTCGTTTTCATTCGTCACAATCCCATTTACTATTTCATCATTCTCAGCTCTTTGTATTCCTCTTTTAATCTCATTGTCGATTATAATTCTGAAATCCACTAATTTCTTTTCCATTGCTTCTTTATGCTCTAGATTCTTGTCTATTCTGATGTCAAGCATGGAATATTTAATCTCGTCATAGTAGATTTTTGCATTATGATATAGTATTTGCATGTCCATCATCAGACCCATTGCCAGAAGATGCACCTTTGTTTTATCCTCGTCGCTTTTGGCAATACGTTTCACTTCTTCGCAAAAACGAGTAGCTCCTGCGAAGAAATCCTCCATGCATCCATCAAACTTTTTGAAGATGTCATTACGTTTGTCGTCTTGCCGTATCTTCTTCATATTTACCAATACTAATATGCGGAATATTATAGAAACGTGAAGCGGCAAACCGCCATACACCCCGAAATCAGGTGTTCGCAAGTACCTTATACCAAAGCATACAGCAGCTGCCGATCACGTCTTTTCGTTTGAAGACATGAACGTCCTGTGCCGTACTACCTCTGGTATTATCTTTTGTTTTGCGAACTTCGATTTCGGAGGCGATACGTCAATTTTTTGGCGTTTCTATCTTATATGTCTATATCTTCCTGTTTGTTATTCTTCTGAAATATTGTCCTCATTGTCAGCCCAGCTGTCACACTGTGCCATCACATAGTCCAAGGCTTCCTGCTTTCCTTCGGGCGGATAGCCGTGTTTCTTCAGTTGTCGCTTTATCAGCACTCTCATCTGAGCCTTGCCTGCTTCCTTGTGTCTCCAGTCGATGGTGCGGTTCTTGCGCAGCACCTCTGTCAGCTCTTTGGCGAAGGCAATGAATTGCTCGTCAGTATATAGTCCTGCCACAACACTTGGTTTCGACAGTGCGTCGTAGAATGCTTTCTCTTGTTTGTTCAGTCCGAGTTTTTCTCCAGCCTTTTCCTCTTCCTTCATCTTCTTTGCCAACTCAATGAGTTCCTTTATCACTTCCTCGTTTGTCAGCATTCCTTTCAGATATTGGTTGAGCGCATCGTTGAGCATATCGGAGAATTTCTCGCTCTGCACCACGTTCTCTCTCTTCGTTTTCTTTATCTTCTCTTTCAGCAGACGTTTCAGCAGTTCCATTGCCACGTTCTTCTCCTTCATCTTCGATAGCTCTTCCATGAAGCTCTCGTCGAATAGGGAAAATTCCGTCTTGCTGTCTGCCACGAGGCTTATCACTCCGTCGCTCTTGATGCTCATTTCCAGCAAGTCAAGGATATGGTCGTTTATCTCCTTCACCACATTCCTCGTCCTCGTCTGCGTACATCTTGTTATCATCACCCTCAGAGCGTCGAAGAAAGCCGCCTCTGTTTTCTGTTCCTTTGTCAGCATGCTGCGGCATAGTGTCTGCGAGTTATGCAGTGCAAGCGAGTGTTCGCAGAATATCTTCCTTTTCTGCTCCCTCTCAACAGCCAACATAAAGTTGAGTGCGCCTCTCAGTGCATTCGCCTTGTCGGTGTCGCTTTCGTTGAAGAACATCGTGTAGTCGAAACCATGTATCTGTTCACGACAGATGTCCATTTCCTCCTCAAACTTCACCATTGCAGTCTTTGCGATGTCTGGGTCGCCGAATCGCTTATAGTCTCGCGAGGTATATTCCTTCATTGCACTCTTCAGTGCCTGTGCGATACCTATATAATCCACTATCAGACCTCCCTCCTTGCCAGGGAACACTCGGTTCACCCTCGCTATTGCCTGCATCAGGTTATATCCGCTCATTGCCTTGAACACATACATCGTTGCAAGCGAAGGCACGTCAAATCCAGTCAGCCACATATCCCTCACGATGGCAATCTTCATCGGGTCGTCGTTCTTCTTGAACTTTGCTGCCAGCTCCTTTCTGTATCTCTCGTTGCCGATTATCGGAGCCCAGTCTTCAGGGTCGGAGTTTGCTGATGTCATCACCACCTTTACCTTCTCTGTCCAATCAGGCCTCAGTTCCAGTATTTTCTTGTATATCTTGATACCGATTTTTCTTGTCAGAGCCACAATCATAGCCTTGCCTGTCAAGAGGTCGGCACGGTTTTCCTCATAGTGCTTAATTATGTCTTTTACAAGAGTGTCAATCACAGTGTCCGATTCCAGCACTCTTTCCAGATGGCTGAAGTTGTGCTTTGTAGCCTCCACCTGTTCATCTTCAAGCCCGAGGTCAACGAGCTTGTCAAATTCCTCGTCAAGTTCCTTTGTCACATTCTCGTTGAGGTTGAGGTTCACCACGCGACTCTCATAGTACACAGGTCTTGTAGCTCCGTCCTCCACCGACTGGGTCATGTCATACACGTCGATGTAATCGCCAAACACCTCTCTTGTGTCCTTCTCAGCGGTCGAGATAGGAGTGCCTGTAAATCCTATGAAACTTGCGCCAGGCAATGCCTCTCTCATTTTCAGGGCCATTCCCTTCTTCATCATCTCCTTCTTGGCGTCCCATGTCTCTTCGCCATATTGCGACCGGTGGGCCTCGTCGGTCATCACAATAATGTTCTTTCTGTCCGAAAGCGGTTCGTCGCTCTCTGTGAATTTCTGTATCGTGGTGAATATTATTCCTCCGCTTTTTCTTAGCTTCAGCAGTTCTATCAGTTTCTTGCGGCTCTGCGCGTTTTCAGGAGTGGTGCGCATAAACTCGCTATACTTTGAGAATGTATAAAGCAACTGTTGGTCGAGGTCTTTGCGGTCGGTCACAACCACTATGGTCACCTCAGGCAAATGTTGTATAAGCAGATGCGTGAGAAACATCATCGACAGCGACTTGCCGCTGCCTTGCGTATGCCAGAACACACCAATTTTTCCATTACTCTCCACTGCCTTTTTCGCTCTTTCCAAAGCCTTGTTCACTGCAAAGTACTGGTGATATCCAGCCATCACCTTCACCTTGTTTTCATCGTTGCTGTAGCAGATGAAGTTACGGATGATGTCCAGCAAATGTTCCTTCTTGAATATCCCCCTGAAGAACGTTTCGTAGTCAGCCAGCGACGACGATTCATATTCTCCGTCCTTCGATTTCCATTCCATATATCGCTCTTGGTCGGAGGTGATTGTTCCTGCTCGGCTTGTTATCATGTCTGATATCACGTTAAAGCAGTTGTAGCCAAACAGAATTGGAATCTCCCTCTGATAGGTCTTTATCTGGTTGAAGGCATCGTCGTCGTCAACGCTTTCGTTGCTTGGTGATTTTAGCTCAATCACCACTATCGGCAGTCCATTCAGAAACACCACTATGTCGCAACGTTTCCTCGACTTCTCGTCCACAGTCCATTGGTTGACTATACGGAAGTCATTGTTTTCGATATTGTCGAAATCTACTATTCTTGCAGTCACGTTGCGGTATTCGCCGTTCTCTTCGTTCTCAACGATCACTCCGTTTTGCAGCCATTTAGTGAACGTCTCGTTTTTCTGCAGCAAGCTGCCTCCCTCAATCCATGTCACGGTGTTCAACAGGTTTTCAATACCAGTTTCGCCGAGTTGTGGATTCAGCCGTTGCAAGCACTTCAACACAAGGCCATCGTAATATGGCAACTCCTCGTCTCTTCCTTCCAAGTCGTAGCCACATTTATATTCATAGCCTAATTCTGTGAATAGGTCTATTACTGCCTGCTCAAACGTTTTTTCTGTAAATCTCGAATTTTCACCCATAAGAGTTATACTATTAATTCACCAGACATTAATCGAGGTAAGAGAGTGTCGCGGAGGGAGGCGAGACGGTCGTTCTCTTTTTTATTCATACCAATTCTATCAAAAAGAGGTTTTACTATCTGTTGAAATTCATTTATATTCATAGCCTAATTCTGTGAATAGGTCTATTACTGCCTGCTCAAACGTTTTTTCTGTAAATCTCGAATTTTCACCCATAAGAGTTATACTATTAATTCACCAGACATTAATCGAGGTAA
>NZ_NPJI01000023.1 GCF_002251435.1 Prevotella sp. P2-180 | reverse complement strand
ACGACGAGCATCTGGTCGGAAATGGGCACGTAGCGGTCTTTACGCCCCTTGCCTTGGAAGACGAACAGCTTCTTGCGGTCAAAGCAGATGTCGTCCCATCTGAGGCGGCATGCCTCGCCGACCCTGAGGGCGCAGTCGTAGATGATGGCAAGCAGGGTTTTGTCGTACAGGGAGCAGTTGCGGAGAAGGCGGGCAATCTGCTCTTGGGAGAGCACTCGCGGCAGCCTCTTCGGCTTGCGCACTGTAGGGAGTACGAGTCCTCCAGGTTGCTTAAGCCCCATCACCTTGTAGTAGGCCTGCAGTCCGAAAATCATGTGCTTGAAGAAGGACAGGCTGCAACGGTTTTTGTCCAGGAGTGTCGACAGATAGTAGTCGATGTCCGTCTGTGTGAACTCATCCGGCAACTTTTTGAAAAACAACACTGCCTGAGCAATTTTCAGGCGATAGTCATAGATACTGCCGTCTGCATACTGTGCCAGACGCAGTTTCTTAGTAAAAAGCGAAATGCGGTCCCTGTATTTAGGAACAGCCGCGATCGCCTTGTCCAATGTAGTATTGGGCATGGTTATTTGTGGTGGAGGGGATTAATGACGGGGAGGTTCGAATTATCCCGTCATCTCCCTTCACCTTTTAGAGAAACGTAAAATAAGTGTGGAATATTGTGGTGAAAGGTTATAAGCCGCAGGACTTTAGCTTTTTTCACCGCAGTGAAAAATTAGTACAACAATGAAAGACTTTACAAATAAAGAATGGGACGTTATGCTTTGTTCAACAGGCTATCTCCCGCCACGTAATGATGAGGAACTAATGTTCTTCAACCAGATGTATGAGGGATATACGCCTCGTATAGCGAACAGACATGTTGATGTGGATGCCATTATCAATGGGAAATGTAAAATGGTACCATCATCTTTTATTGATCCTGAAAGTTTGGAGGATGGTCATAATAATGAGACAGAAGATGAAATCCATTATTCAATGGCCGCCCGCAACTATAGCCATTTGCCGAAAAACATATTGGACAAGATGAAGGAACAGCATAATGCCACAAAGGATGAAGTTTAAAGCTTATCAGAACGTCGCAGATTCCATCGCTTCATTATACACCATCCCCATACCTTTAATTGATATAGCCAATGATGAGGATATAAAGGTTATATATGATGATTATGGAATGGACACTTTTGATGGGATGACTTGGTATGAGCCAAGTCAAAGGAGATTTTTCATTCATATAAATACGGAAAGAGGAAATAATGCGGATAATACAAAAGGACGTTTTACGCTTGCCCATGAACTAGGTCATTATTTTATAGATCATCATAGGCATGCACTTGAAACTGGCAAGATGCAACCTCATATTCACTATTATAATCCTTTTGGCAAAAATGATGAATGGATAATTGAAAGAGAAGCTGATTATTTTGCAGCCAATCTTCTGATGCCAAAGGATGAATTTATGAAAGACGTGAAGGGTGAAGAGTTCTCAGGACAGATGATACAATCGGTTGCTTCTAAATATAATGTAAGTTTCTCTGCCTGTGCCATCAGGTATATGAATATGAATCTGGTTCCAATCATGTTGGTTTATGCTGTGGATGGTAAGATTAAATGGCAGATGAGAAGTGATGATTTTCCTTTTTATTTGCTGAGATATGGAAAAACCAAGGTGCCTGAGGGCACTGTTATGGGGGACTATTTCTATAAAGGGGATTCAAGTTGCGGAAAGCAGTCGGAGGTCGTGTTTGCTGGCGATTGTTTTCATACATATAGGGAGGAACAGAATGGCTTGGAATTCTTTGAATATTGCATTCCATTCGGTAAACATGCTTTTAGCGTGTTTTGGGAGAAATGAAATTGGTATATGAGTGACACAAATAGTATTTATTAAGATTATGAACCCAAGTGAAAATTTGAGACGTAGAAGTGACTTATCGCCATATCTATTCCATTTCACTAAAGATAATGGAGTAAGGAGTGCGAAAGATATTATTGCCTCTATTGTAGAGGAGACGAAACTGAAGTCAAATACAGGTTATATTTGTTTTACCGAACAACCTCTAATCATGTGTGACGATTATGATTCCGACACGAAAACTGCAATGCCGTATACGTACATTACTGGGGCTAGCCGGGCATGGAGGTCTATCAATTTCGATAGAGTAAGGAAAAAAAAGATGAGCGATTATATGGTTGATGCTTCAACTTTCTTTGAACAACGGATAGGGGAGGATTACGAACACTGGATAGGGGAAGATTGAAATGTATTTTTTGATTATTTGCATAAAACCGGGGAAAAGTTTGGAAGATTAGAATATTATTCGTAATTTTGCCTGCGTATAAATATATTATAATATGATTATGAATACTTTGACTATTGATCAGAAAATATATAATGGCGCTGAAATGTATGCTAAGAAGCATAATGTCAGCGTAAAACAACTTGTAGAGGACTATCTTGTCTCTATTATAATGATGGATAAGTCTGCTCCTGTGAATAAGGACTATTCTTATGAGGAAATAATTGATGAGACGATGCTTTTAGATTGTTTTGATTATGCCCACAAAGAATATCTCGACGGTAAATGCAAATCTCATTCACAAGTTATTTCTGAGATAAAACAAGAAAAAGGATGGAAATAATTTGGTCAAATATTGCAACTAAACTATAGCACCGAATATCATATATTATTTATGTTATCCTGATGCTATAGTCATTGCTGTTATTGTTCACTCCAAACAATCACCAAGAACAATTAATTTAGTATTGAGAAGATTCTTGGATAGTTATGAAAGATAATCACTTCATCAGGTAGGCGAATTCTTTGCTGGGCTTGAAGTTGGGACAGGACTTGGGGATGGCGCCGGGCATCTCGTTGTGACCGCGGATGAAGGCTTTGGGGAATTGTTTCTTGAGTTTGATCAAGAGGGCGACGAGGGAGCCGCGCTGGGCGATGGTGCGGGTGTCCTTGGGTTTGCCGCTGGCATCGAGGCCGCCTTCGTAGCAGATGCCGATGGAGCAGCGGTTGAAGGGACGGCAATGGGCGCCGACTTCGTTCAAGCGGCGGTGCTGGGTGGTGGTGCCGTCCTTGCGGATGTAGTAATGATAGCCGACGTCGATGAAGCCACGTAGCAAGTGGTCGTGCTTGAGCTGCTCGGGGGTGTAGTCGCGGTCGCAACGGGTGGCGGAACAGTGGATGATGATGAAGCGGACTGACTGGGGGGACATGAACTGGGAGTTCTCGACGTGGGTGAGGAGGTGGTCCTCGGAGGCGACGAGGTCGCCGGCAATGGTCATGGGGTATTGTTCTGTAATCATAGTTTTTTTGTTTTGAACGCGAATTATCGGAAATTATATGTAAATTGAACGCGAATTATCGGAAATTATATGTAAATTTGCCGAAAATTTGTGATATATGGATATTAAGAGATATAAAGATATCGTGTATAAGGTCATTGGTGCTGCCATGACGGTACACAAGGAACTTGGTGGAGGTCTTCTTGAACCTCTATACAACGAGGCATTGTGCATTGAACTGTCAGATATGGGGTTTCATCCAGAATCAGAAAAAAATCTGTTATGCTACTATAAGGGTAGGCAGATGAAGAAGTCATACCGTATGGACATTGTCGTAGATGATGTCATATTGGAATTAAAATCAACGAGTGAGATATGTCCAGAACACAGATTCCAGTTGTTCAACTACCTTCGATTGACAAAGAATCCCATAGGATTGCTCATCAATTTTGGTTCTGATAGCCTTGAATGTGAGCGATATTGCTATGACAGTACGACGAATGAATGTCGTTTGATAGACCGTAACATGAATATAGTTCCAAGATAAGATCTTTTTTTATTTGAACGCGAATTATCGGAAATAATACGTAAATTGAAGAAAATAATTCTTTGTTGCAATTCGCAGGTAATTCGCGGCAATTCACGTTCAAATTAAAAGTTCTAGAGTTGGGTGATGGCACCGCCGGCGGCGCCGGTGATGACTAACTCAACAATGCGCAGGATGTAGAGGGCGAGTTGCTTCCAATTTACTTTCATAGACGATGTTTTTAGATAAATGAACATTATAAACTTCATAGATGGGTTTTTGGGGAACGCGAATTACCGCAAATTATACGTAAATTGAAGAAAATAATTCTTTATGGAAATTCACGGTCAATTAACGGCAATTCACGTTCAAGAGAAAAGACTACTGGCCGAGGTCGTCGCCGCCGCCTTCAGACGTGCCGGGGTTGGTGACTTCGCTTGAGCTGTCCTCTGGCACGGTGTTGTCAGCTGAGACGGTGCCGTTGTACTTCACTAGGGTGATCTTGTCGGGCAGAAGGTCGTAGATGCGCTTCTTGTTGATCAGCTTGAACGAGGGGTTGAAGGTGGGGACAAGACCTACGATGAGCTTCGCAGTGGCTTCTGCCTCGGTCTTCACAGTGCCGGAGGTGATGAAGCGGATGGAGAGGTTGCCGAAGCCAAGGAGCTGGATGTTGTAGCCTTTCTTGAGGTTCTCCTTCACGTAGTAGGCGTAGCGGTCGAGGACGTTCTTCACGTCGCCTGGGGTGGCGGAGGACTCGGCGGCAATCTGGTTGGCGACGTCTTCGGTGGTCAGGAGACCGTAGCTGACGGGTTGGACACTGTACACGGTCTTTGGATGGTCTTTGTCGAACATCACCGTGTGCTTAGTTACTTTGTAAGCTTTACTCATTTGTGATTGCCCATCGCCGGTATGGGACTTGGTGTTTACACAGCAAGGGGGCTGTGCCCGGCAGGGGGTTAAACATAATATTTTTGGGGTGAACGCGAATTTCCGGGAATTGACCGTAAATTGAAGAAAATTATTCTTTATGGAAATTCACGGATAATTTGCGGTAATTTGCGTTCAGATATTTTTTTAGAGGGAACAGCAATTATCAGCAATTGTTCAGCAATTCAAAGATTATTTTTTGATAATTGCCGTTTTATTGCTGGCAATTGCCGTTCAAAAGAAAGAAGGGAGTGGCAGTAAGTCAAAGAGCGATTGGGTTTCGTTTTCTGATGCAAAGGTACTACATTTTAATTTGACGATGGTCGTTGTTGGACGTTGTTGGTCGTTGTTTAAAGATGGGGCAATCACATGACAACTGAATCGGGTAATCACTTGTTAACTGAATCGGGTATTCAGTTGTATACTGAACAGGGTAATCAGTTGCATACTGAACAGAGCAATCAGTTGTATACTGAATCGGGCATTCAGTTTGCAACTGTTTCTTCTGAGCCGAGCTCAGAGGATTACGGGGTCTCCGAGATATTCCATGATGATTCGCACTTGCCTTGCAGTAAGGACCTTCTTGTGCTTTCGTGGCATGCCAATCTCCTTGAGGGCAGCCACAAGATCGGGACAGTTCTCTATCCAGCGGCGCAGGTTGCGAACCGCCTGGTCGGGAGTCTTGTCGGGGAAATACAGATTTGCTAATGCTCTTCGAGTCATAGATAAAAATTAAAAATTTAAAGATTAAAAAATTAAAAATTTTAAAAGGGCAAACCCTTAAAGATATTAAAAAATTAAAGATTAAAAAATTAAAAGATTAAAGGGAGGTTATGACACATTTGACACATGATTCTTATACCTTATATAAAATAATATATATAAATAAAAGTAAATATTATATTCATTATTATAAAAGTTTGTGTTTTTATGTGTCATATGTGTCATAAATGGGGCTTGGGTGCTTAGAATGGCATGGTGCCCGAGGCTGCTATACGGCTGTTGTTGATCTCCGTTGCCTCTAACTCCACCACGAGATAGCCGCGCTTTTTCGTGTTACGCATTCGCTGGTATCCCTTGTTGTCGAGTATCTGGCACAGGGTGCGCAGAGGGATGGGACGATGGAGATTGCCGTAGCTGACGAGCTTGGCCTGTATCTCGGATGTGGTGAGGAAATGTACGGTGCGTGTCTCCTTGCCTGGTGGCTTGGGTATGTCGAAATAGACATCGAGTAGCTCTTCCTCGGGTGTGCGGTCGGCAAACTGTTCGACATACTTGCTGAGCTGCTGAATCTCCTCGGTGGTGAACCAATAGACGAAGCCCTCCTTTATCATTCTCACTGCCTCGGCATATAACCTGGGATGGTCGAAGGGCGAGTCGATATGCTCGACATAGAACGGAAGGAAGCGGCGGTTGCCGGTCTGGTCGGTGAGAAACTGGAACTTGTTGCCTGAGGCGCAATAGGAGGCTATGCGCACGCGGCGTTCCTTGGTGGAGCCGTATGGCGCGCGGACGTTGACGTCGGGGGTGGTGATTTTTCCACCTTGTCGAGATAGTCGGTGAGAGGATTGACCTCAGGGATGCAGTTGCTCATCAAGGCAGTACGGAAAGTTTGTACGGTGATGTTTTCGCCAGTTTCGATATTGCAGTTAAGCAGCAGAGATTTGATGTCGCGGTCGGTCAGGTCGGTCATGTCAGAGCGCTTGAGCTTATGGGTGATGGCGTCGAATTTCAGAGACTGTTGTCTGAGGAAGTCGGCAGCGAGAAGAATCTTCACCTTTCCCTTACGGTCGTCGCCCTTGCTGCCAGAGCTGTGGGGTAGGGCCTTGCGTCCGTGCATAGGTGCGGCGGTATTGTAGCATCCTGCCACAAGCGACGGTATCGACTCCTCGCCATATTGAGAGGCATATTCTTGCTTCATGAGCTGTGCGGCGTGATCCTGCTCCATGCCGAAGTCGGAGAGGGTCATGGAAGGCGTACGAGATAGTTGTTGCGGTTGCCATGGGCGAACTCTCCAGTGGAAGACTTGTTGACGCAGTCTTGTGCAAAGGCGAACACTTTCTCTACAGTCCAAGCCGCCGGCCACATCTGTTCGGTGACTGCAGAGCTGTTGGCGATATGGTCTTTCTTGCTGCGCTTTTGGGCGTTGAGGGTCATGTCAACCTTTAATGGCACGGCGTCGGGATTAAACCACGCCTCGGGGTCATGGCAGAAGGAAGAACCATGGTTGGCCTTGCCCACAGCCGGGTCGTAGTCGGCAGGAATGGCGTTGGCGATACGCTCATTGCCTTGTATAAATGCCTGCTGATACACCTGCGTAGTGAGACCGCATTTAGGTATCTGGTAAAAGTAATAGACATGCAAGCCATGGCCGCTCATTCTCACGTGATACATCACCACAAACGGCAGTTCACGCACACGTCGCTTTGCCTCCTCCATAATGTCAGATGGGATATTGTCGATGTCGCACTGGCACAGACAGGTATAGCTCACGAGATGCTCCATTTCCCGTCCGTCCTTGAAGCGAGCTGCAGGCATAAGCATCGGAAACATCTCAGCCTTGAGTTTCTTGAGTTGCTTTACAGGTTGTTTATCCTCGATGGCCTTGCGATAGTTCTCGGTGTGCTGCCGCAGCACCTCATCATATGTCTAAAATAGGCGAGGTAGTCTTTGCCACCTTCGACTATGCCCGCAAGTCAAATGGTCTTATGAGCAAGAATTTGGTATCATATTTCCATCTTCCAGCGATCAATATCGGAGCTCCCGACAGAAGTACAGGAATACTTTAAATCGAAATTGATTGATGCGATGATGGAGAAGAAAAATTAAAGATTTAAAGATTAAAAAATTAAAAATTTAAAAGGTAAACATTGAAGGATGATTGATTATTGATTACTGATGTTGTTCACGCTGATGGATACGGAAGGAGGTCCGCAAGCGGAACTGTTTTGGGGAATGTGAATTATCGCAAATTAATCGTGAATTGAAGGAAATGAGTCCGCAGGCGGACGGATTTTGTGGTAAACAGCAATTGTCATCAATTGGACAGCAATTGAAAAAAAAATTGTTTTTATTTTGTATTGTCTAAAACTTGCACTATCTTTGCAAATGGATTTTAAAGACAAGTTTATGAAAGTATCAATACTGGTGCCCATATACAATGTGGAGAAATATTTCGCAAGATGCCTGGAGACCTTGTTTTCACAAACATATTCTGATATAGAATATGTGTTTGTAAACGATTGCACTCCCGACAAAAGCATGCATGTGTTGCAAGAAGTGTTGGGAAAATATCCTTCTCGTACAAATTCTGTAAAAATTATTGAGAACAAGAAGAATCTTGGAATAGCAATAGTAAGGAACATACTTCTTGAAAATGCTACAGGTGAATATGTACTTTTTGTTGATAGCGACGATTGGATAGAGACAAATGCGATTGAAAAGTTTGTAGACAAGGCTTTGGAATCAAATGTTGACATAGTGGGATGCGACTATATAGAGGAATATGCTGACAAACAGCTTGTTTTTAAACAGTCTTATCCCTCTGATCATATCGAGGCGATGAAAGCCATGACTCTATTGAGAATAAAAGGTGTTTTGTGGAAACTGTTTATACGTCGGGAAATAATTGTACACAATGATTTATATTTTGTGCCGGAAGTACAGTTTGGTGAAGACTATATTTTTTGTTGTAAATTATTCTATTATGCAAAGTCTTTCTCTTGCGTGAATGAGGCTCTCTATCATTATGTTCAATATAATCCGAATAATTATTCCAGTACGAATATGGACTTGAGAATCAACAGTTTTTCAAGTGCGATAAATATTGTGGAATCTTTCTATAGGGAAAAAGGGGTGTATGATGTTTTGGAAACAGAATTGCTGCAACGGAAGTTCCTGTCAAAATCGTCATATGTTTTGGACGCTAAAAAGAGAAACATCAAAGCTTGGGCCAGTTATTTTCCTGAATCGAATGGAGCATGGCGTGGGCTGAATTATAGTTGGCCGAATCGACTTAGGTTTTTGTTGGCTGAAATGGTGGTTAAATTATTTTATTGACTTTATGGAATTTTTCATGTCAGCTTCAATAATAATCTTGTAAGTGCATACACTATTTTCTGCACTCTTCCGCGCTTTTTCAGTTCCGGTAGTAGGGTCACCACTGGCATCTCTTCGTCAGTATAAAGGCGGTCGTAATCTTTCAGTATGCGGGGAGGAAAGAGTTCTGACATCACCCGCTGGCGCTCTTCTGCATGCAGTTGGCTTTGGGTGCTGCTCATGCCAGTTAGGTCGTAGCGGGCTATCATCGTATCAACTACCTTTACCTTGCAGTTGTCGAACACAATGGCTTGCACGTTCACTTTCCAGTCGGCAATCAGTTTGAGACTTTCGTCGTATGGGTGACGTTCAAATATCGTTCGTCGGTAGAATGTAGCTTGGTGGCATAATATTTCTTTTTTCAAAGTGAGGAATGTCACTTCGCTATCAACCTTTATGCCTCCGTAACGGATGCCGGTGGCTCGGTTGCACACGTTGCCAAACAAAATGTCCGCATCGCCTATCTGACGGTCCACTTCCTCCAACACGTTGGGAGAGTGGAAGGTGTCGCCGGAGTTCATGAAGTTCACATATTCTCCATGGGCTTTTCCCAATCCCTTGTTCATGGCGTTGTACACACCCTTGTCGGGTTCAGACACCCAGTAGTCTATGTGGTCGGCATAATCCTTAATCACCTCAACGCTTCCGTCGGTTGAGCCTCCGTCAATGACAATGTACTCAAAGTCCTTCATAGTCTGGCCTAAAACGCTCTCTATGGTTTGTCGAAGTTCGGCAGAGTTGTTGAAGTTAATTGTGATAATGGTGTATTTTTTCATATTTGTTACCGTTTTATGACAGGGTTTGTGGAGTTATGTCTTGCTGTGTCTGTAGCGCAAATACCATTTTGCAGGCAACAGCAGCATGAGGCTTCCTGCGAGACTGAAACCTATCTTGCGGTGATGGCGCAGGATAGTGAGGATGTGTCGACGCATATATCCCACCACTGATTTTGTGCGGAGATCGGAATATTTTTCCGGAAAGAGTGCAATGCGGCCAAGGAGCTCGTTGGAGTAGTACAGGCGGTTGAACACGGCATGGCGACTGTTCTCGGGCGAGTGTGTGAGGATGAGACGTCGGGTGATGTCGAAATTCAGTAGCCTGTTGTCGATGTATGAGTCTATCCGCTTGCTGAAGTATGCCTTAGAAAGTGAGCCTGGAAGCATGGAATAGGTGTAGAGCGGAAGGTCTATCACACATGTGGTGCTGGCGTGTACGAGACAATGGATGTTGAAGATGAAGTCTTCGTCGGTCTTCAGTCCTTCGATGTTGCGAATGTTGTGGGCGACAATCATATCCCTTCGGTAGATCTTTGTCCAGCACTGGGTGTATATCTTGCCTTTCATGAGAAACTGCTCCAGTGCGTCCTGACGGTTGAGAACAAGAGTCTTGCCACTGTATGAGAACTGGTGTATGGTGCCGTCGGGCATCCGTTCCTCGTAGTTGCAGCCCACGATGTCGGCATTGTGCCGTTGTGCCGTTTCAAGCATCTTTACAAACATGTCGGGTTTCACTTCGTCGTCACTGTCTGTTAGTGCGATGTATTCTCCTTGTGCAATCTCTATGCCGCGGTTTTTTGCCGATGCCGGTCCGCTGTTTTTTATATGGACTGTCTTGACAAAGGGGAAGCGTGAGGAATAGGAGTCACATATTGAAGGAGAGGAGTCAGTTGAGCCGTCGTCGACGAGGATAATCTCCATGCCGACGCTCTTGTTTTCAAGCACGCTGTCAACGCACCTTTGCAGATATTTTTCAGTGTTGTAAACCGGAATGACCACACTAAGCTGTATCTTGTTTCCCATTATGCAAAATCTTGTATTCTGCAGCAAAATTAAAGATTTTAATTGGAATATCCAAACTTTCGGGCTATTTTTATATATTATTTAAGTTTCGTCTTTTATCTTTATTTGTCGGGTGTGCCGATATACCTGTTAATTGCAAATAAAAAACATTGTGTTTCTTATATTAATTGGCAAATCTTTACTGAAATATAGTCAATTAACGGCAATTTTCGTTCAAGAATTGTAGATTTATTTTGTATTGGGAAGGAAAAGGAATTGGGCTTACTTGTGGTCGGTATGGATGAAGTCTTCGTTCTTGTGGTCGATATGCCGCACATTGCGTGCCATCTTTATCGACAGACGCAAAAGGGTGCCTACCTTTGAAAACACGGACTTCGTTCTCAGCCGCACGGGAATGGCGAGGAAGAGCGATAGGCAGGTGAGAAGAAGAAGACTCCACCATTTCAAACTCCAACACGGGGCGATTATCGATATCAGAAACGACATAAAAAGAAGACCCAGAAGAAGCATTGAACGTGGTATTAGCATCTGCTGGATGGTCTTGTCCATATAGTTTATGTTTAGACGGATAACGGCTTCGGGAAGATGTCGTAACATCGACAGGAAACAGTTGACCTGGGCGGACATCCAACGCTGGCGCTGACGCTGGAAATTGTCGGCACTGCTTACCTTCTCGTCAAAAACAAGTATGTCGTCGGCATATTTTATATATATGCCTTCACGTAGTAGAAACACTTCCAACTCACGGTCTTCGCCGGCTGTGGTGAGCTTGGTTACATGGGAGCTGAACCAACTGTAGTCGAAACACATGCCGGAACCTATCAGTGCGGAAGAGAGACCTATGAGGTTATGGGCCTTACGGAAAAGGGTGTTGTTTATCTCTTCGCTCACACCATCGAGTACTGATACAGAACTGTCGGAATTTTTTGCACAACGATGGCATTGCACTGCCTTATAGCCTTCTTTCAGCAAGAAGTTGAGCCGGTGGAGAAAGTCGGTTTCAACGATATTGTCGGCATCAAGCACTACCACATAGTCGTATTGTCCGGATACTTCAGATATTGCATATTGAAGAGCTTTTGCCTTGGAACTCTTCTCGAAAACCGGGCGGAGGACTGTAACGGGCAGATCTGACAGAAGACGCTCAGTAGACTCCTGCTGATGGTCGGAAATGACAGCCACATGGTATTTGTCTTGCGGATAGTTCTGGAGAAGGAACTTTTTTATTGAACCCACTATTACCCTGTCCTCGCTATATGCAGGAAAAAGGACGAGAAAAGTGCTTTCAGGGGATTCCGGTACGTCGACTGTCTTAATGCCCTTGCGGCTGAACAGACTTACAAGGGCATAGAATGTGATGTAGGCTACGGAAATGGACATGAAAGCCCACAACAGAAGGTCGAGTATATGAATATAGCTCCAGAACATGCAGTGAGGGGGTTATTTGTTCTTGTTAATGAATCGCTTCTTGTTTCCTGCCAATATCGTAAGATTGAACAGGGATTTGAGCAAGATGAGGGGCACCTTGATGAAGGAACGCTCCCAACGCTTGTCGACAAGATAGTCGGGAGTGGCCAAGGCAAAGATAAACAATGTCCATGCGGCTATTACCCACCATTTTATGGCTAACGTGAGATATATAAAGGGAAGGACAATGCTTAAGACTGCAATGATGCCCATCATGACTGTACGAGGGATGAGCATCCACTGGATGATTTTGTCTATAAGGTCGTATTGCTTGTTGATGATTGCGGTTGGAAGGAAACGGATATTTTTTATGATACTATGGAACTGTGTGAATATCCAACGCTTGTGCTGGCGGTTGAAATCTCCAGTCAGACGTGTTTTCTCATCAAACATGAATATCTGGTCGAAATAGTCGACAAAGATGTGCTGTCGGATGAGCATTGACTCGAGTTCCTTGTCTTCCCAGGCCGTCTTTGCCTTCATGATGTTTTCCTTGAACCAGTTGAATTCAAAGGCCATGCCAGAGCCGGCAAGGGCGGATGACAAGCCCATGGCTATATGGCCAAGGCGGAAGATGGAATTGTTGATTTCCTCGAATGTGGCTTCAAGCATGGCATAGGCCGTGTCGCGGTTTTTTGACATGCGATGGACTTGGATGGCCTTTGTGCCGGCATACTCGTAAGCGTTGTTAAGGTCGTCGAGGAACTCTGGAAGCACTATGTTATCGGCATCAAGTATTATGACAACGTCATAGATCTTGAATATTGGAATGTTTGCTATGGCATACTGAAGTGCCCTCGCCTTTGTGCTATTTTTAAAATTGGGAGTGAGTAGCGTAATTGGATTTTGGGCAAGGCGGAAATTGGTCATCTCTGACTGGTGGTCGGAAATGACTACTATGTCGAAAAGACGCTGGGGATAGGTCTGGGCGAGCATGGCCCTAACGGTATTCTCTATCGTATGGTCGCACTTGTAGGAGGGGATTAGAATGATGAAACGGTTGAGACGCTTTGCTTTGGGTATCTCTTGCTTTTTCACAAATTGGGATGCTATTGCATAAACAGTCATATAGATGACAGTCAATGCAACAATTGCAAACAATAGTGCGTCAATGATGTATAATATATTCCAAATCATAATCGTACAAAATCTTTTATTCCTCGTATGGTGGCAAGGGCTAAGTCGGTCCTGCCGTGAAACAGGTGTGATAGAAGGTCTCTCGGCAATACCACTGTTGTGAGGTAGAGATAGGTGAGAAACCTCAAGGGCAATGCTATGTTCCGACGGGCAAATAGGTAGCGGTTGCGGGTGATGTAATATGTGCGGAGTGGACTATGGCTGCCTGTGGTCTGGCTCTCCTTGTGATAGACCGTGCAACGTGGGTCGTACCATAACTCAAAGCCATGGCGTCTCATCATCATCGACCAGTCGAGTTCCTCATAATAGAGAAAGAAACACTCGGGCATCATGCCTGCACGCTCTATGGCCTCGTGCCTTACGAGCATGGCTGCTCCATGGACGTATGGGGTGGGCCGGGCTGTCTCGTGCTGGCCACTGTCAGTTTCTCCAAAGCCGATGGCATGATTGCGCAATGTCACCTGAGAGAGTTTGGTATAGCCGGCATATTGGATTTTGTGGTCGCCATAGAAAAAACGAATCTTGGGACATACGATGGCTATGGATTCATTCTCGTCCATGCGTTTAAGCAACGGAACAAGTTGAGAAAGGTCTACCTCAGTGTCGTTGTTGACAAAGAATAGGTACTCGCCATTTGCCTCACGTATGCCGAGATTGTTGCCTCCGGCAAAACCGAGATTCTTCTGGCTTCGTATTACACGCACCCAAGGGTAGCGTGAGGCAATGGTGCTTGCCTCGTCGGATGTAGAGGCATTATCCACCACTATCACTTCCGTCGACTGGTCGACAGGAGTGAGAGAGTCAAGCAACGAACATGTGTCTTTAAGTCCGTTGTAGTTGACCGTGATAACTGATAGCTTATACTCTCGACGCACGTTTCTTCTCCAGTCTTAGACGTTTACGTTCTTCCTGTTTTGCAAGTTCCTCCGACTCCCATTTATTCCACGCCTCTTCCATAGCCGGAAGGGCATAAACGAGTGCCAAACCGCCATAGAATATCAGACCATTGGGGAACTGCAACAGTATCTGGTTAGCATAGCCTCCCAAATGGAGACTGAAGAATGCACAGGTGAAACCTATGCCTATGCCCCTAAGCGAGTCGCTCCTGATGCGGAACCATACTACGATACATGCTCCAATGAACATGATTACAGTGGTGATTATGAACACGGTGAGACCTACCTTGCCGGTGCGAACCCAAATATAAACGTACTCAGAGTCTGGTGGAACCTGTGTGATAAGTCTGAACTTATTAAAGGGGGGGACATCGCTGTTTTCAAGACCAATTCCTACTCCCCAAGGGGCATCTGTCATGTATTTGCGAAGTGTGGCCTTGTTCATGTCGCGCACTCCCATTGAGGCATCTTCTTTGTCGAACAATGTTCTCATTCGTCGAATCTGAGAATTGCCATTGCCAATTTTCGTGAATGCGAGGAAAAAGAAAGCAATAAAAAATACAGTTCCTGCTGAAAGCATGACTTTGCGTGACTTACACAGGATGATGAACATCGCCAATCCAGCTATCAGACATGCCATGGCAGTACGAGTACCTGACGAGAAGAATGCCCAAATAGCAATGAATCCCATCACAAGGAAGAATATGCGCAGGCGCTTGATCTTCATATATATTCCTACTACAATAAACATTACTGCTGCTGACGCCAAGTGGACACCGAAGTTGGCGGCATCGGAGAAGCAAGACATGTATCTAAACCTTCCACCCATAAAGTGGGCTGGAGAGTTGTAGATGAAAGATTTCTCAGCTGCCGTAAGGCCTATCTTCTGCTGTTTCCATACCCAAAAACCGGCAAAGAGAATAAAACAAGCCCAAACAACGAGTAGGCGGACGAGTTTCTCTGGGGTGTTGATGTATATGGTCATCACGATAAGGGCGTAGACTAACTGGAATGACATAAGGCGCGCACCAGTGTACCAACGGTAGACATCTATGCCTATGCCGCATGCATCGTTGAATATCTCTATACAACAAAATGCCACCCATACCAAAAGCATGACGAACATCACGTTTAAGGTGTCGCCAAAGCGGTAGCGCGACACATCGAGCAACGCAAGGCCTATGAGCATAAGTTCCAACACCTCATTGATGAGTGAAGTCGGTATCGGAAGATGAATATGGCGGGTGATGAACATCAAAAAGAAATTGATAGTGAACAAAGTCCAAAACAACGCCATCTTGTATTTGAGAAAGACATAGCCCGCAAGAAATATGCAGGGTATAATGCACACTATGACAAATGCATTATATCCTATATTGATGAAGTTATAGATGGCAATAAAGAAAAGGAGAAGGAGGAGCAACGCTCTTCCTCCTCCTATTTCAGATTTGCTTATCTTGCTGTAATTGATGCCTGCCATTAGCTTGCGTGATTGTTTTCGGTGGCTGTAAGGCCAAGTTGTGATAAACGATATACGAAATTGCTGAAACGGGTGTATGGAGGCAGCTGGCCTACAAACTCCTCTACTGCATAGCGGTTGGACTCTGTGAGATACATGTAGAGACTGTCTTGGTTTTCAAGCTGTGACTGCACCTCCTTGAGAGCTTTCTGGTCGATGTCTTTCCATGTACGGTTGGCACGTGTGACCATAAGATTGACTGTTCCCATATTGAGCAGTGACGACGGGATGGAGTGGTCGTTGAGGTTTGGATACTCCACAATGGCTATCTCATCGGGTAGAATGTCGGGACATAGGTCCTTGATGCTGGTGGACATGATGAAACGGCTATCGTCGGCTAGGAAATCCTCGTCGTAAGTAAGTCGACGTACCTGAAGACCGATGGATATCCAATAGTTCTCCAGCTCCTGCGACAGGTAGCTCTTGCCGTTGGAGGAATCGGTGGAGATGAGGTTGAGCACGTTCTGCTGGCCAGTCTTGAAGTGGGGCAGGAGAGCCTTGCTGAGCTGACGCAAAGCCATGTCGCTGATGGTCTTGTTGTAACGACGGTAGCGGAGACTGCTCTCTTTCGGGTAACAACCCAATACCGGTATCTTCGTGATGCGCTCAGAACGCATGCGGTCGCGGAGGGTGCGGTCGAGAAGCTCGATGAGGAAGAAATAGACTGCCACCAGGAAGAATGTTGCAAGGTATGAACCGAGCAGAATCATCATGCGGTTGGTAGGAAGCGCATTAAGAGGGAACAATGGCGGGTTAAGCACACGAAGGGTGGCTGTGGTCATCTGAAGGTTCTTCTGACGGAGGCGGGCAGCGTTCAACGCTCCGAGCATACTCATATAGTTTGACTCCACAAAATTGATGTGGCGGTCCTTGCGGCCAAGGGTGGCTCCGATGGGGGAGAAGTAGAGGAACTGGCGGTCGATGTTCTGACGCATGATGTCCTGGGCGGACAGGCGCGCCTTGGTCTCCTCGGCAAGAATCTTCTGGTCGAGCCACTTGTCCAATAGGGTGTTGGTTCTAACGCCTTGGTCGGTGCTGGTAGAACCTTTCTGTATGGACTGGGTAAGGTTCTTCACTTCTTTTGTGGTCTGCTCCAACTCTTTCTGTGCGTTCGCAAGCTCAAGCTGTGCCTCGGCATTGTTGCCACCTCCCTCGCTCGACATGAGACGGAGGTTGGAGATGCGTGAATGGATGCGGGAGATGTCTTTCACCTTGTCGGTAAAGTCCCTGTTATTGGTGAATTTCTCTGCACGATCGCCAAGGTTGCGCTCGAGATAGTCGATCATTGCCTTTGACACGGTGTAGTTCATAAGCAGGTCGTTGTCAGACACTTGCTGGTTCGCCTCAAGATTGGCGAGCACCTTGGTCTGCTCACCATAGTTGATGATGCGGTTCTGAACGTTATAGTTGATAAGGTCGTCCTCGGCATCGCAAAGCATGCGGTAGAGTCGGGCCACCTCACGCTCGAAATACTTTATAACGTTGTTGGTCTCGCCATAACGAATCTGCTGATACTGGCGCGCGAACACAGAGTTGAGAATGTCGAGCGTGTTGTAGGCTATGCCAGGGTCGTTGGCTGAATATCCTATGTTGATAATATCGCTCTTGGAGAACTGTGTCACCTTGAGGCGAGAGGTGATATTGTTGAGTCCGAAATAGGGATGATAGTTGGTGAGGCTAAATATGAAGTTGTCGCGCGACGGCTTCTCGTATGCCTTGAAGTTAGTATAGGTGGCATCCTCGCTGTTGCGGTTGACAAGTGCCTTCACCTCGGCAGGAACTGAGGCATTTAGCGCACGGAAGTGTTCTGCTGAGATGTAGTTGTTGTCCTTACGCTCGTTACCGTACATCATACAACGGGCGAAAAGTCTGAGAGACACTTCGTGGATGGTGTTGTCGGTGGTGACGATGAGCATGAGGTTGTTGATATTGGTCTGGGCGTTACCGCCGGCTGTACCAGTACCGCCCTCAATGTTGTAGCCGGTAATCATACCCGTGTAGATGGTGGTGTTGGTGTCGTACTGGCGTTCGAGGTTGCGGGTCATAAACCAAGCGACAACGAGTGCTATCATTGGAAGGATGGCGAGATACCAGCGGATGCGGTATAGAAACCTTACTATATATCTGAAAATATCCATAATGCTGTATGTTATTTGGTTTTCTTACTTTCTTTTTCTGTGGCTTTCTTTTCAGCTTTTTCAGCTTTCTTTTCAGCCTTCTCCAGTTCCTCTAATTTCTTCTTGTCTTCCTGAAGCTCTTTTTTCAGCTGCTTCTGGAATTCTTTGTTCTCCTTGTCAAGTTCTTTCTGGGTCTTTTCCACCTTTTCGTCAAGGGTGACGTCAGTAGTGGTATTGGTGATGATAGGAGTATGGGTGAGTATCTCAAGGGTCAGAATATCGGTGGTAATTTGGGTCTGAAGTGACTGATAAGTGTTGACGGCTGTGTTTTCGCGTTGTTTTGTATATGCAAAGTCTTCAATGCTCATCTCTCCATTTTGGAACTGCTCCTGGTTAAGGACACCGGCACCCTGATAGATGGCGGCATGTTCGCTGGCAGTACGGAGAGTTACAAGGTCGTTGGTGATTTTCACATACAATGTGGCTATCTGGAGTTTAAGCTGGTCGAAGGCCGCATCTTTCTCCAACTGAGCCCTGTCCACTTCCATCTTCTTTCTTTTCACGGCAGCCTTTAGGTCGAGAATGTCCTCAAGGGGTACTGCAAGACTTACACCAATATTCCAATAGCTTTGTTCTGTGCCTTGGAACTGGTATAGTGTAGGACTATAAGTCGACGAGTTGTTACCCCACATGTCGGCCTTTCCATAGCTGTAGCTTGCGTGTCCTTGTAGATAAGAGAAGATGTGACGCTTCTGTTTCTCAACCTCAGCCTTTGCTATCTGTTGCTGCTTGGCGAGAATGAGGATGTTGGGGTTGGATTTTGCATTTTCATACAGCACCGAAAGAGGAGGCAGATGAAAGTCGGTGAAGTTAAGCTGGCTCTGCTCGCTTGAGTCGAAAAAGCCCGCGTTAATTCCACTCTTGTTGAATTGTGCTGATGCAGGTATGGCCGCTACAGCTAATGTAAGAGCAACAAAGGCTCGATGTAATTTCTTCATCGTTTGTGTATGTTGATATTGGTAAATGGTAAGACAGACAACTCCATTCAGACATTATCCTTCTGAACAAAAGCTGTCAATGTACGGAATATTATTTTCATGTCGAGAGAGAAATTGTAGGTCTGGCCGTATCGGATGTCGAGTTGCTTGCGCTCCTCGGCCGACATGTCGCCACCCTTACCCCTTTCCTCAACTTGCCAAAGACCGGTGAGACCCGCAGGGGCGATGAAACGGTCTATGCAGTCGTCGGCGGTAAGGCGTTCTGCTTCGTAGAGTGGGAGAGGACGATTGCCTACTATGGACATGTCGCCTCTTAGTATGTTGAATAGCTGCGGCAGTTCGTCGATGCTGTATTTTCGTATAAAAGCCCCGACTTTGGTGACCCGAGGGTCGTTTTCAATCTTAACGAACGCATTTTGTATTTCTTCATTCTTCTTTTTGTTAAAATCGCCTTCAGCCACCACGAAATCGTCGCCAACGAGCATTACCTCATCGTCGCTGATGAGCATCTCTGCACCCATATTATCGTCAACCAAACTATACTCCAATGCGTCATTGGAACCAATATTGAGAGTTGGTATCTTGTTAGCTTCCTCTGTATGGTTGATATACTGATTTTGTGACTTGCTCAACTCTTTAAGCTTCTTGTCGGCATTGATGAACATACTACGGAACTTCAAGAAGTTGAAAATCGTATAATTGGTGCCCACGCGCTTAGACTTAAAGAGAACGGGCCCTTTGCTTTCCAACTTTATGGCTATAGCGGTAATGATGAATACCGGTGAAAGAATAATGATGCCCAATAATGAGAATACGATATCGAAAAGTCGCTTCCACAGAGGTATCTTGAAACTCAAAATCTTGAATTTCGGTCCCACAGGGTCGAAAAGAATGCCCTCACGGTCGGAGATAAACTGTATCTTCTTGTTCAGCTCAGTGACAGACGCGTTTCTGTCGAGTGTGTCGTTGATGCCGCACTTCAGATAGGTCTTCCTTTCCGTATCGTTCATTTTTTCGGTAAGAAGGATAATGTAGACGTTTGGACATTTCTTTTTAAGATAGGTGATAGCCGTTACGTCTGTGTTGGGATCGTTGCGCTCGAAAAAAAGGATGAAATGTTCATTGCGAACTTTCGGTATGCAGAGTTTTGCGGCATCCTTGTATGTCGTAGTCATACGAACCAATTGCCCGGGAATGTATTTCAGACGTTCTCGGGTATTCTGGCTGTCACCAAGGTATATTACACCTATCATATCTTAGAGTATTAGTTGGGAAGAATCTTTTTTACTCTTATCTTCAACTCCATCGGGTTGAATGGTTTTACGATATAGTCTACTGCTCCTATCTCCAGAAGGCGGATGCGCTCGTTGGTGCTGTCTTCACTGCTGAGCATGATAACTGGGATGTGGCGGAACAATTCGTTCTGCTTTATCCACTCCAAAAAGTCATCGCCACGCATGCCTGGCATCCTGATGTCGGAGATAATCAAGTCTGGAGTGTTGCCTGACTGAAGCCATTTTACACCTTGCAAACCATCGGGCAACCACTGTACTTCGTAGTCGCTCATGAGATAAATTGACAATACTTTTGCTATTGTCTCTTTGTCGTCCAATATAAGAATTTTCTTTTTCATAAAAAAGCTTTTATATGTCTAAGGTAATATTTATTGCTGCAAAGATAAAACAATATTTTGAATTATCGACTAATTTTTACAAAAAAAATTGCAATTTACAAGAAAAAATTATTTTTTTTGCTTTTTAGGGTGGGATTTGTGATAATTATGCGTATTATATTTGATTTAATTATATAAGTATGGCAAATAGATATTTATTAGGATTTGACGTTGGAAGCAGTTCGGTAAAGGCTTCTCTCGTCAATGCAGACACGGGTAAATGTGCTGCAACTGCTTTCTTTCCAGAGCACGAGGCGCCTATAACGGCCGTTAAAACAGGATGGGCTGAACAGGACCCGGAAATGTGGTGGGAAAACGCAAAGCTAAGTTTGAAGAAAATCATGGCCGATGCAGGTGCAAATGCTGAAGAGATTAAGGCAATCGGTATCTCATACCAAATGCACGGACTTGTTTGTGTGGACAAAAACCTAAAACCGCTCAGGCCGGCTATCATTTGGTGTGATTCAAGGGCTGTTCCTTATGGTGACAAGGCATTCCATACATTAGGACCGGAGAAATGCCTACAACACCTGCTTAATTCACCAGGTAACTTTACTGCTGCAAAATTGGCTTGGGTGAAGGAAAACGAACCTGATATATATAATAAAATATATAAGGTGATGCTTCCTGGTGACTATATCGCGATGAAACTTAGCGGCATTGCCAACACTACGGTAAGCGGTCTTAGCGAAGGTATGTTCTGGGAC
Source organism: Prevotella sp. P2-180 (assembly GCF_002251435.1). Lineage (GTDB taxonomy): Bacteria > Bacteroidota > Bacteroidia > Bacteroidales > Bacteroidaceae > Prevotella. The sequence continues at coordinate 66,383 of NZ_NPJI01000023.1, read as the reverse complement.
TTCAAGCAGAACCAGGTGGCTGACTTCCTTATGGACTACTATGGATTCGACATGTCGATAATGTCGGATATCGTGCCTACATTCAGCGTGCAAAGCGAAGTGTCGGAGAAGGCTGCTGAGGAGACAGGACTTAAGAAAGGTACTCCCATTTCCTATCGTGCCGGTGACCAGCCTAACAATGCCGTGAGTCTTAACGTGTTCAATCCGGGTGAGATCGCTTCCACTGCTGGTACTTCCGGTGTAGTGTATGGTGTGTTGGGTGACATCAACTACGACAAGAAGAGCAGGGTGAACACATTTGCCCATGTGAACCATGAGGCTGACAAGACTCGTCTTGGAGTGCTGTTGTGTATAAATGGTACCGGTATTCTGAATGCATGGGTGAGAAGAAACATTCTTGCTTCGGGTGTGGGATATGCCGAGATGAACGAGATTGCTTCAAAAGTGGCTATCGGAAGTGAAGGCGTGAGCGTCATTCCGTTTGGAAATGGAGCGGAACGTGTGTTGGAGAATAAGGAAATTGGTTGTACTGTTACAGGACTAAGTTTCAACAAGCACACTAACGCGCATATTGTAAGAGCCGCACAGGAAGGTATCGTCTTTAGTTTCTGCTATGGAATGGAAATCATGCAGCAGATGGGAATGAACATTAAGAAGATTCATGCTGGAAAGGCAAATATGTTCTTGAGCGACATCTTCAGACAGACTTTGGCTGGAGTGAGCGGAGCTACAATAGAACTATATGATACCGACGGCAGTGTGGGTGCTGCAAAGGGTGCCGGTATAGGCGTTGGTATTTACAAGGACAACAATGAGGCCTTCGCCACTCTCGACAAGCTAATGGTGATAGAACCTGACGAAAACAAGCGGGCTGAATACCTCCATGCTTATTCTGAATGGAAGAGCCAACTTGGGAAGTTGGTATAAGGATTGAGGCAAGTTGTGGGTGTCTCACTCACGACTTGCCTCAATGCATACTGGGCTTTGCCAAGTAATCTCACTTCACATTCCTCACACTCCTGCATACCACTTAAACAGTTTTTCGACTCCTTCTTCTATTTCAACTTTATGTGTCCAGCCAAGCGAGTGGAGTTTTGTTACATCGATGAGTTTTCGTGGTGTACCGTCTGGCTTTGCTGAGTCAAATACAACTTCTCCTTCGAAACCGACTGTTTTTACTATCAGTTTAGATAACTCTTTGATAGTGAGTTCCTTTCCTGTTCCAACATTGATGTGGCAGTTGCGTATTTCTCCAAGGGAGGGAATGGCGCCTCCACGGCCATCACTGTTGTTTCGGTCGACGACACCTGAGGCCGATACACCATAGAACACCGATGAGTATTTCTCTATTCCAATGATGTCTTTGAAGTCAACATTTAGCAATACGTGTACACTGGCGTCTGCCATGTCTTCGCTCCAAAGAAATTCGCGCAATGGTGTGCCGGTGCCCCATAGGGTAACCTTGTTGTCGCTTATGCCGTATTTCTCAAGTATACGAAGAATGTCGTCTTTACTGCTGTTGCCATTGACATTTTCCACAGGACGTTTATTCAGGTCTTCCTTTATCGTTTCCCATGCACCTTCATGTATGAGTTTTGCAAGGTAGATCTTTCTTATCATGGCAGGCATGACATGGCTGTTCTCGAGGTGGAAATTGTCGTTCGGACCATAGAGATTAGTGGGCATGACTGCTATATAATTGGTGCCATACTGGAGGTTGTAGCTTTCGCACATCTTCAGTCCGGCAATCTTCGCTATGGCATATTCCTCGTTGGTATATTCCAAAGGTGATGTGAGAAGAGCGTCTTCCTTCATGGGTTGGGGAGCATTCTTCGGATAAATGCAGGTTGAGCCAAGGAAGAGAAGTTTCTTGACATTATGGGAATAGGCGTTGCTGATGACGTTGCACTGTATCTTCATGTTTTGCATTATGAAGTCGGCACGGTAGAGGGAGTTGGCCATGATGCCACCTACAAATGCAGCTGCAAGAACCACGGCATCCGGCTTCTCTTCGTCAAAGAATGCCTTAACCGCATTCTGGTCGGTCAGGTCCAGTTCTTTGTGCGAGCGTCCTACAAGATTGTGGTATCCTCTTTCCTCAAGATTTTTCCATATTGCCGAGCCAACGAGTCCGTTGTGCCCGGCAACATATATTTTTGAATTTTTATCTAACATGTTTTTTCTTTTTCAAGTTCTGTAGATACTAATTATCAAGGAGTTAACGTGTCACTCTTCCATCTTTGCCTTAAGATAGAGTTTCTTTGCGAACACCATGTCGTGCTTGACCATAATCTTCACCAAATTCTGGAATGAGGTCTTTGTCGGATTCCAACCGAGCTGTTTCTTTGCCTTTGAAGGGTCACCAAGCAACTGTTCCACTTCGGCAGGACGGAAGTATTTTGGGTCTACCTCCACGATGCATTTTCCCGTGTTCTTGTCATAACCTTTCTCGTCAACACCTTCTCCCCTCCACTCGAGTTCGATGCCCACTTCCTTGAATGCAAGTGTTGCAAACTCGCGTACGGTATGGTATTCGCCAGTGGCAATGACGAAGTCATCGGGTTTTGGCTGTTGGAGAATGAGCCACATACATTCAACATAGTCCTTGGCATAGCCCCAGTCTCTCAAGGCGTTGAGATTGCCGAGGTAGAGCTTGTCCTGGAAGCCTTGGGCTATACGTGCAGCTGCCAGAGTGATTTTGCGTGTCACGAAATTTTCGCCTCTTCTTTCGCTTTCGTGGTTGAAGAGGATGCCGTTGCAGCAATACATGTCGTAAGACTCACGATAGTTTTTCATAATCCAGAAACCATAAAGCTTGGCAACTGAATATGGTGAACGGGGATAGAATGGTGTGGTTTCACTTTGAGGCACTTCTTGCACTTTTCCGTATAGCTCGGATGTGGAAGCCTGATATATACGACATGACTTTTCAAGTCCACAAATTCTTACAGCCTCCAAAAGTCTCAACACACCAACGGCATCTGTGTCGGCAGTATATTCAGGAACATCGAACGACACCTTAACGTGGCTTTGAGCCGCAAGGTTGTATATTTCGGAAGGCTTGGTTTCTGAGATAATTCTTATGAGAGAAGAAGAGTCTGTCATGTCTGCCCAATGCAGATTTATAAGTCTTGACTTCTTCATGTCTCTCACCCATTCATCGAGATACAGGTGCTCTATACGCCCTGTATTGAATGAAGAAGAACGACGGAGAAGTCCATGTACTTCATATCCCTTCTCTATGAGAAACTCGGCAAGATATGAACCATCTTGACCTGTAATACCTGTAATGAGAGCAACTTTCTTTTCCATTTTTTCTTTTTCTTGTGTCCTTATTAATATTATTCAAGTTTATGTTTACCTTACTTTTGGAAGTGATGAAGTTAATGAAGAGTCTTAACTCCTTAGTTCTGTCCTGTAAACTGTTTTATCCGTTGTTCCTCCGATAGCTTGCAAATGAGAAGTGTGTTTTCGTTTTCTGCAACTATATACCCGTCGAGTCCCTGAATGATTACCTTTTTCTCCTGCATGGTGTGTACCATACAGTTTGTTGACTCAAACATATTTATGTTGTTGCCAATGCATCCGTTGCCATAGAGGTCTTTCTTTGTTTGCAAAAGCAGTGAACCCCATGTACCGAGGTCGCTCCAACCGAAGTCGGCAGGACATACGAAAATCTCTTCCGCCTTTTCCATAATGGCATAGTCGACGGATATGCTTTGGCACGTAGGGAACAGGCGGTCTATTTCCTCTTGTTCCTTCCCGGTGCCGTAAACGGGCAGTAGAGATTCGAAAATCCTTGACATGGTAGGTTGGTATACCCTGAATGCGTTTACAATGGTACTTACGCTCCAGAGGAATATTCCAGAGTTCCAGAAATAGTTGTTTTTCTGAACATATTGACTAGCGGTTTCTTTGTCTGGCTTTTCGCGGAATGAATCTACTCTGAATATCTCCTTGTTTCTAAGCGAACTTGAGGAAAGGTCGGCCTGAATATATCCATAGCCTGTTTCTGGTCTTGAGGGTTTTATGCCGAGTGTTACGATGGCGTCTGTCTCGCCGGTAAACCTCAGGCAGTCTTTTATTACACGCTTAAACTCCGTTGTATCGGTAACGATGTGGTCGCTTGGAGATACCACAATATTGGCTTTGGGGTCAACGGCCTTTATTCGCCAACTGACGTATGCTATGCATGGGGCTGTATTTCGACGGCAGGGTTCACAGAGTATATGGTTTTCAGGAAGTTCGGGCAATTGCTTCTTTACTATGTCTACATACTTCCTGTTAGTCACTATCCATGTCTTGTCAATATCGCAGATGCCGCTGAAACGTTCCACGGTCATTTGTAACAGAGACTTGCCAACACCTAATACATCAATGAACTGTTTGGGCATTTCGTCTGTACTCATAGGCCAGAATCTGCTTCCGACACCTCCGGCCATAATCACTAAATGATTCATAATTTGTGCCATAATAATCAGATATTTACATAATGTGCAAAAATACTAACTTTTATTTATTACTCCAAATATTATTGCAGCATTTTTTTCAAACTGCCTTTTTTTGTTTCTTTATTATCGTTTTTATTGTGAAAAATGCCACTACAATCAGGAATAATGCAATGATGACAATCTTTATATATTCAGAATACTCGTCAATTTTCGACTGAAGTTGCGCCTCGGGCACTATTGAGTGGAGATACCATCCCAAAGCAGCCAGAATAGTGTTCCATACTCCAGCTCCTATGGTGGTGTAGAGGATGAATTTGCCGAAATGCATCTTTGCCAGTCCGGCTGGTACCGAGATGAGCTGGCGTATCACCGGAAGAAGTCGGCCGGTAAGGGTTGCAACGACTCCATGGTCGGCAAAATACTTTTCGCTTCTCTCTACCTTTTCTTCATTTAGCAGACACATTTTTCCCCAGCGGCTGCGTGCAAACTTGTATATCAATGGCCTGCCAAGATAGTAGGCGGCTGCATAGTTTATGGCAGCTCCAAGGTCGGCTCCAATGGTGGCGAAGAGAACCACAAGAAACACGTTCTGGTATCCAGCGGCTGCATGGTAGGCTGCCGGTGCCACCACCACTTCAGATGGAAATGGTATCACAGTGCTCTCAATAAGCATGAGAAACAGTATGGTTCCGTAATTCAGATTACTTAATAATGATGATAAGTTCATTTTTTGTATTTATTCTTCAGATTTATTATAAATTCATAATAGTTTTCTGGTCGCATTCCTTCCGGGAAGAGATGCCTAAGGGATAATTCAGCTTCTTCTGGATTTAACTCTACGCCCATCTTCAGATATTTAAGAAATTCCTCGTCCTTTCCCAATTCAAAGCAGTAGAGGGCGAAATATGAATGGCCATAGTCTTTGGTATCAAAGGGGAACTTGGTTTGCATTAGAGTATATGCTGACTTCCAAAGATGGTTTTCGTAAAGCACAACGCTAACCTTCAACACGTATAATGCATCGTAGGAGCATTCATCAAGAAGTTCGCTTAATATCTTAAGACCCTCCTTGTCTCCTGCCTCGAGAAGTATATAACCTTCAAGGAGCATGATGTGGAGATGATCGACATAATTTGTATACGTCTTGAGCTTGTTTATCATCTCCAAGGCTTTTTCTTTTTCACCAAGGTGACTATAGGCTAAAGAAAGATTGTCGTAGATGGTGCACTGCAGCTCCGGGTCGTCGGTGACATTGGCAAGCGCACTGGAAAATGCATTGATGGCCTGTTGGTAATTTGACAGATTAATGTGACAGAAGCCTATCTGGACGAGGCAGTTGGCATCTAAAGGGTAAATTTCGAAATACAGACTATAGTATTTGATTGCCTCTTTGTATTGGAACAACTTTACCAGAGCTTGTGCCTTGCAGGATAAGCCTCCAGGATTGTTGGGGCTGGCGGCAAGTGAGTATTCGCTACTTGTGAGCGCATCGGCAAACTTGCCGTTGACGAACTGAACGTATGACAGCATGTTCCAGTATTTTTCGTTATATGGATTACTGTCTATCAGCTTGTTGATGATTTTTTCAGCCTTGTCAACATTACCGATGGCACTGTGTATCTTTATACTCATTTCATAGAAGTCCTCGCTGTCTATGTCTTTCACTTTGTCCAGCCACTCTTTGGCCAAGTCAAAATAACCATAGTCTACGAAAATATTTAAAGCGTCGAGGATGCAGTTGTCCACATCGTCCTCGTCGGCACACCGAATGGCATCTTCCAAAATATCATTAGCTTCATGGCCTTGGTTTTGGGCCAGGTATATTTCTGCTTTAATGAATTTGTACTCTATATCCTTGTCTTCCACTTCCTCTGCAAGTTCTTCCGCTGCAGAGAGATCATCCCTGTCTATGAATCTTCTTACCAAATAGGTGATGGGACCTGATGCGCCTGGATATAGCGAAAGGGCATAGTTTGCAGTCTCTTCCGCCTCCTTGTCCATGTGCATGAGGTTATAATAGTCGATAAGGTCTGTCAAGTCATCGACATCCATAAAAATTGGTTGTCCTGACTTGACAGACATCTCGTAAGACTTCAAGAGTTCCTTGAAGTCATCGCTTTTGAAATACTCTTCGTCTATTTGCATTTATTTGTTAATCTTTGCCCATGTGTCCTTAAGGCCAACTGTACGGTTGAATACCAAGTGGCCGGGTGTGGTGTCTGGGTCTAATGTGAAATAGCCTATGCGCTGGAACTGCAGAAAATCACCAGCCTTCTTTTCTGAGAGATAGTTCTCGACATAACAGTTGTTGAGCACTTTTAGCGACTCGGGGTTGAGAAGGTCGTGGAAGTCTCTATCGTCGGCTGATGGGTTTTCTACGTTGAACAGTCGGTCGTAAAGGCGTACCTCTGCCTTTTGGCAGTGGTTGACGCTGAGCCAGTGGAGGGTGCCTTTCACTTTTCTGTTGGCTCCTTCCATACCGCTCCTGCTCAGTGGGTCGTACTCGGCATATATCTCTGTCACGTTGCCTTCATCGTCTTTTTTGCATCCAGTGCATTTTATTATATATGCGTTTTTCAGTCTTACTTCCTTTCCAGGTGAAAGTCTGAAGAACTTCTTTGGTGCGTCTTCCATGAAGTCGTCGCGCTCAATCCATAGTTCGCGGCTGAAGGTGATGGTATGGCTTCCGTCTGCTTCATTCTCTGGATTGTTTATGGCCTCAAGCTCCTCTGACTGTCCTTCCGGGTAGTTGGTGAGGATAAGTTTTACTGGGTTGAGTACGGCTGACACCCTGCATGCCTTCTTGTTAAGATCGTCGCGAACGGCTGCTTCCAGAAGGGCATAGTCGTTGAGAGCGTCAAACTTTGTATATCCTATAGAGTCGATGAAGTTTCTGATACTCTGGGCTGAATAGCCACGTCGACGCATACCGCATACCGTAGGCATTCGTGGGTCGTCCCAGCCTCGTACCAATTTCTCATCTACCAGCTGGTGGAGCTTGCGCTTGCTCATCACGGTATATGTGAGGTTCAGACGATTGAACTCTATCTGGCGGGGGCGGTTGTCGTTAATGTCGGCTGTCTCGCCACGCATCTCTTTCAAAAGGTCGATGAACTTGTCGTAGAGAGGACGATGGGGAACGAACTCAAGCGTACAGATGGAGTGGGTGACACCTTCGAAAAAGTCGCTTTGGCCATGGGCGAAGTCATACATGGGGTAGGCGTGCCATTGTGTGCCTGTGCGGTGATGAGGTGTGTGGATGATGCGGTACATCACTGGGTCACGGAAGTGCATGTTCGGGTTTGCCATGTCCATCTTCGCCCTAAGCACCATGGAGCCCTCAACGGCTTCGGGTGTATTCATCTGTTCAAATAGTTTCAGGCTCTCTTCTACCGGTCGGTCGCGGTAAGGACTTGCGGTACCCGGGGTGGTAGGTGTGCCCTTTTGTTGTGCTATCTGTTCTGAGGTCTGTTCGTCGATGTAGGCGAGACCTTTCTTTATCATCCATACGGCAAAGTCCCAAAGCTGCTGGAAATAGTCGGATGCGTAATATACGTTGCCCCACTTGAATCCAAGCCACTGTATGTCGTGGAGGATGGAGTCTACGTATTCGGTGTCTTCCTTCGACGGGTTGGTATCGTCGAATCGGAGGTTGCAGACACCATTGTACTTCTCGGCTACTCCAAAGTCCATGCATATGGCCTTTGCGTGTCCGATGTGTATATATCCGTTTGGCTCTGGTGGGAAACGAGTCTGAATCCTACCGGCATTCTTTCCTTCTTCAAGGTCTTTCTCGACCATTTGTTCTACAAAGCTAAGGCTTTTCTTCTCTTCGCCTTCGTTGATTTTCTTTTCTTCCATTGTGTGTCTGTTTTATATCTCGTTAGCAAAAACTGTTATTCATTGTTCCAAATGTTCCATTCGTAATGGCGTATGTCGTCGTTGGGCTTGTATGTATACATAGTGTTGTATACTGTATTAGGTACAAACATGCTCAGACCGCCATAGTTCTCCTCGGAAACTGTGAAGTCGTTGAATATTGACGGATAGAGGGTATTCCACTGGCTGCCTGCCACCCTATATACCACGGCATTGTCAAAGGCTTTCTTCCATTCCGTATAGCTGCCTTCATCGAGGTTTTTGAGCATGATGTTCTGCATGTCATACATAATAGGGCAACCTTCAAACCTAAAATAGTATATTACATCATTGAAATTACAATGCTCTGCCTCCAATTTGCCCGACTTCACGAGTGAAAGTGTGGCTTGGCGAAGGTCTTCAAGTGCTGATGTCTTGACTACTGATGTTGGTACTTGGTAGCTGCCTTTTGTATTGTTGTAAATGGCATTTGCAAGAACCTTGTAGTCCTCTTCGCTTGAGCCAAACATGTATTTTATTACAGAGTCGTATGGCAGTCCGTAGCCTGGCACTTCAGAAGGAGCTCCTACGATATAATTTGTGTAGTTGCGCAACTCATAGGCTATCTCCACGCATTGCAGGAGGCAGACATCGCCAATGATGACGTCGAACTTTGCCGGAAGCTGGGAGAAGACGTTGGCCATCGCTGTATAGTTAATCCATTTGTTTATGCCGGAACCGGTCTCGCCAATATTGTCCGGACCGTAGCCTCTTGTATTCGCGTATGCAATCGTGTCGCGCTCCATCATCCATCCGGTAGAATGTCCCCAAAGCAACAGGGCATAGCTGTTTGACTTGTACTCGTTCATGATATAGGTAAGAATTTGCCTCATCTTTTCTGGGTCGGTCATGTAAAAATCAGTTTCGTATGGTTCTGATTTAGTGTATTCACCGTTTCTTACATGTATGAGTGTTGGATTAGTCTTCTGGTTATCGACCACCACAACAATCATATTATCTTTTCCTATTTCCTTTGAGCCTTGAAGAATAAGGCTTGTTATGTTCTCCTTGGCATCAGATGAGAGATTGTTGTCACCACAGACGTAGCATATCAGAGTGCGCTGGCAAATGGAAGAATTATCATCCTTCTTGTCGTCTTTACATGAAGTAAAGAGCAATAATCCTGCTATTAGGGTTAATAAATATTTCATTTCTCAAACTTTTTTCTGCAAAGATACACTTTTTTTGTTATTAGTTTGTATCTTTGCACCTAAATTTTGCAATTAACTATGAAAAAACTGATATTAACAGCCTTTTTGGGGCTGGCATTGGGCGCAAATGCCCAAAATATGTATGAACAATGTGAAGACACCTGCAATCATGTACATGGCATCGATCTTAGCCACTATCAAGGTGAGGTGTTTTGGGAAACAGTGGGTGAAAACACAAAGATGGCCTACGTGTATCTCAAGGCCACCGAGGGAGGAGACCGCATTGACGAAAGGTATGAAAACAATATCATACTGGCCCATAAGCATGGGCTGAAGGTCGGAAGCTATCATTTCTACAGGCCAAAGACCGAACAAGTGAAGCAACTTGAGAACTTCATGACACAATGTAGGCCAGGAGAACAAGACCTCATACCTATGATAGATATCGAGACTAAAGGAGGACTGTCGACAGAAGCTTTCTGTGACTCGCTCATGAAGTTTCTCGACCTCGTGGAAAAGGCATACAAGCAGAAACCTCTTCTCTACACTTATACCAACTTCTACAACAAGTGGCTTGTGGGGAAAATACCGCAATATCCACTGATGATAGCCCAATATAAAGACGAGGAACCTGTGCTTGCTGACGACAAGGAGTACATAATATGGCAGTACACTTGCAAGGGGAGAATAGTAGGAGTGAAAGGATATGTGGATAAAAGCAGGTTTATGGGAAAGCATGGACTGAAGGAAATACGTTACAGGCACTGATACAGAACCTGGAACAAAAAACAAAAATATGAAGATAAACAGTTTATAGAATTATGGCAATAATAAAATGTCCTGAATGCGGCCATCAGGTTAGTGACAAGGCCGCTACATGCCCAAGTTGTGGTGTGGGCATACAAGGTAAGATTACAAAGTGTCCGGAATGTGGAGAAATCGTGTTAAACGACCAGATCCTATGTCCTAACTGCCACTGCCCGTTGATTTCAACAAACAACAATGATACTGAAAAATCAGAGCCTTCGCAATCCCACAAAGTTGCAACTGTAGAACCAAACAGCGACACTAATGGCGAAGGGAATAAAAACGAAAAAAAGAAAAAATCTTATACTCCATGGGTCGTATCGTTTGTCATCGCACTTGCAGTGGTGTTTGTGGGCTTGTATTTCTATAAGACAACACAGATGAGAAATGAGCTTGAGGCTTATGAGAATGCAATGATGAGTAACGAACCGGCTGTGTTGCAAAACTATCTAGACATTTATGCAGATGCGCCAAGCGAGCATCGTGACTCTATACAAAGCCATCTGGAAATGCTAAAAAAAGTGGACTCCGACTGGACTAATGCCGTGGTGAGCAATTCTAAGGCTGCCATCTTGAGATATATGCAACTTTATCCAAACAGCCTGCACAACGTGGAGGCAAAACTGAAAATAGATTCAATAGACTGGATGGAAGCTACACAGAAAAACACCATCGAGGCATATCAGAAATATATAGACGAACATGCTGACGGGATGTATATAGACCAAGCACATGACGCTTATACGCTTCTTGACTCGAAAAAGGTAAACGCAGAAGACAAGGCTAACATAAGTGAGATATTCACTTCGTTCTTCAACGCTTTGGCAAATAATGATGAGGCTACACTTGTATCGTGTGTCGACATTATTCTCACAAGTTTTTTGCATAAGGAAAACGCTAACAAGAATGATGTCATAGAGTATATGCACAAGATTCATAATGAAGCACATGTGGAAAATGTGGAATTCAGACTAAACAACGACTGGACAATCGAAAAAATTGACCGGGGAAATGGTTTGTTCGCATTTAAAGTGAATTTCTCAATAGACAAAATTACACAACTCTCCGGCGACTCTAATAGTTCATTGGACACCTTCAAGGTGAAAGCATCTGTTTCGCCCGACAATAAAATTTCAGAACTTAATATGCAACGAATTGTACAGTAACTTTGTACTTTACGCGCGCACGTACATTAATATATATATAAACAATCCTGAAAATGAAAACATTCAGACCAAAGATTTATGTATATGCAGTGTTGGCTGTTGTGGTAGCAATAGCCATTCTGCTCTATTGTTTCTTCTTCACAGAATTCTCGAAACAGTCTAATACAGAATATATCTACATTGATGCCGACGATACAACAGACTCGGTGGTCGTAAAGTTGGAAAAGGTAGGGAATAGCCATGCAGTGAATGCCTTCTCAAATATGGCAAGACACTTTGGTTATGATGGCGACAAAATACGTACAGGCCGATATGCTGTAGAACCGGGAGAAAGCACATTCTCATTGTTCAGAAAAATGAAAAACGGTATGCAAAGCCCAGTGAAACTTACAATGCCAGAATCGCGTACCACAGACCGGTTGGCTGCCGTGTTGGCTCATAAACTGATGCTCGACAGTGCGGAAGTGGCTGAGCAACTGGCCGATCAGGAATTCTGCAACAAATACGGTTGTGACACATCCACAGTGATGGCTTTGTTCATTCCAGACACATACGAGGTGTACTGGAACATCTCGCTCGACAAACTTATGAAGAAGATGGAAAAGGCAAACAACAACTTCTGGAATGAAGAAAGAACGACCAAGGCAAACGCCATGGGACTTACAAAAGATGAAGTGGCAACACTGGCAAGCATCGTGGACGAGGAAACGGCAAACAATTCAGAGAAACCCATGATAGCTGGAATGTATTTCAACAGATTGAAAAAAGGTATGCCATTGCAAGCTGACCCGACAATAAAGTTTGCACTGAAAGACTTTGCCCTAAGAAGAATATATCATAAACTTCTAACAGTAGACAGTCCTTACAATACATACAAAAACCAAGGACTGCCGCCAGGACCAATAAAAATAGCTTCTGTGGCAGGCATAGATGCCGTACTTAACTATGTACATCACGACTATCTATACATGTGTGCAAAGGAGGACTTCTCAGGAACACACAACTTTGCCGTAACATATGCCGAACATCTACAAAATGCCGCAAAATACACAAAGGCACTAAACAATAGGGGGATAAAATGAGGGAAATATGTTCTAAATTTCCTAATTTCTCATAATTTTAATAATGTTTAGGGGATAATCGATGATAACTACATTGAATATTCGACTTTTTTCCCTAATTTTGCAATCGTATAACATAAATAATATAATATAAACCCGAATATGAACAAAAAAATAATTCTTCCTCTTGTAGCTGTCATCATATTGCTTGCAGCCGGAGTGGCTTATCTGGGATTGGATCTCTCAAAACAGAAAAAAGCAAATCAGGAGATGCAAGAACTCGCAATACTTGACAAAAAGGAAATGGAGAATGAATATGAGCAGTTTGCAAGACAGTATAGCGAAATGAAAACTCAAATCAACAACGACTCCATCGTGGCACAACTCACTCAGGAACAGTTGAGAACACAGGAACTGCTGGAGGAATTGAAAAGAGTAAAGGCTTCTGACGCAAGAGAAATTGCAAGACTGAAGAAAGAACTCGCTACCGTCAGGGCCGTCTTGAGAACTTACGTGCTTGAAATAGACTCGCTCAACAGACTGAACCAAAACCTTACCGCTGAGAACAACAGGGTGAAGGGACAATATGCAGAAGCCACAAGACAGATAGAAGGTCTTAGCAACGAAAAGGAATCGCTTTCGCAAAAAGTCGCTATAGCTGCACAACTCGACGCAACTGGAATAACAATGACCGCAAAGAAAAAAAACGGGAAGCCCGCAAAGAAAATAAAAGACTGCAAGAGCTTTCAGGTCGACTTCACTGTGGCACGAAACGTGACAGCGTCAAACGGATTGCGCACGTTCTATGTAAGAATAACAACCCCAAACGGCACTACACTCGGAGGTGGTGGCTCTTTCCAGTATGAAAACCGTACATTGGAGTGTACAATGAAGAAAGCCGTAGAATATTCTGGTGAGGCAATCACGCTATCTACTTACCGACAGGTGACAGAATACCTCGAGGCAGGAACTTATACAGTGAGCATATTTGCCGACGGAAACATGATAGGCTCACGTACCTTTGCTTTCAATTAAACAAATAAAAGCGATATTGGATTTGAACATATTATATTCAGAATGATTCGTAGAAAGTGTCTTTTTTCAACTCTTGTCGTAGCGTGTCTGACTGCTACTACTGCCATGGCACAGAGAATATTCAGCCTTGACAGTTGTAGACAAATGGCTTTGCGCAACAACAAGCAGATGGGGGTCGCAAGAGCGAAGCTGGAGCTGGCAAAAAATGTCAGAAAATCGGCTCGCACAAAATACTTGCCGCATGTAAACGCTTTCGGAGGCTACATGTATGTAAGTAAGGAGTTCTCTTTGCTTAACGACGACCAAAAAGTGGAACTCCAAAATTTAGGCTCTTCGTCAATGGGAGCTATCGGACAGATTATGCCCGACATAACACAGACACTCTCACAAGAACAGATAGGGGCTCTTACAAACATGTTGAATGCTACAGGACTAAGTCTTGTTGACGCTTTGCATACAGACACTCGTAACCTCTTTGCTGCCACCCTACAAGTCACACAGCCCTTGTTTATGGGAGGAAGTATCATAGCCATGAACAAAATGGCTGATATTGCAGAGGATATCGCTTGCAATACGGCAGATGCACAAAAGCAAATGACCCTATACAATATCGATAAGGCCTACTGGAACGTCGTTTCACTGAAACACAAAAAAGAATTGGCGGAGAGCTTCCTTAAACTGGTCAAAAAACTGGATAGCGATATAAGCAAAATGATAAGTGAGGGAGTTGCCACAAAGGCAGACGGACTCAAGGTGGGAGTAAAAGTGAACGAGGCTGAAATGTCGCTTCTGCAAGTGAACAACGGGCTCGCCTTGTCAAAAATGCTTCTTTGCCAACTCTGTGGAATGCCAGTAGACGAGTCTTTTGATGTAGAGGATGTTGAGGTGGAAACTGCTGAAGACAGATTGACCTGTAACATTCTTTCTGAGAATGACTATTCGTTGAGACCAGAACTAAGAGTGATGGAAAATACTGTTGACATGAGTAAACAGACCACCAATATGCTTAAGGCGGGTAACCTGCCGAAAATAGCATTAGCTGGTGGATATACAGTTACAAATCCAAGCGTCACCAACGGATTTGAAAACAAATTTGTGGGACTTTGGAACGTGGGCGTAGTGGTGAGTGTGCCTGTATGGAATTGGGGAGATGTGGCCTACAAGGTTAGAGCATCAAAAAATGCTACAACCATTGCCACACTTGAACTGAATGATGCAAGGGAAAAGGTGGACCTTCAGGTAAGCCAAAGCCGATACAAGATGGACGAAGCTTATAAAAGGCTTACTATGGCTAACTCTAACATACGCAAGGCGGAGGAAAACCTTCGGTGTGCTAATGTGGGTTTCAAAGAGGGTGTGATGGAATCTACAGCCGTGATAGAAGCTCAGACTGCATGGCTACAGGCTCAGTCTCAGCGGATTGATGCAGAAATTGATGTTAAACTCAGCCAGGTGGCCTTAAGGAAGGCTCTTGGAACTTTACACGAATAATATTATGTCAAAGAAAACGCAACATAACAACATATTGCTTGCTGCATTGGGCTTTACTGCCGTTGTAGTAGTAGTGGCATTGATTGGCTTCTTCACTCTTGGTGAAAAGGACAGATCGATACAGGGACAGGTAGAAGTGACTGAATATCGTGTGTCGAGCAAAGTGCCAGGCAGGATTGTAGAACTGCGTGTTAAGGAGGGTGACTATGTTAAGGTTGGCGACACGCTTGCCATAATTGACGCCCCTGAGGTGAGGGCTAAGATGACACAAGCTAAAGGGGCTGAAGATGCTGCGGCTGCTATGAATGCAATGGCTGTGAATGGGGCAAGGCAAGAACAGGTGAGGGGCGCGTTTGAGGTGCTCCAACAGGCTAAGGCTGGACTTGAGATTGCTGAGAAATCGTATGGCAGAGTGCAAAGGCTTTTTGACGAAGGGGTCATGAGCGAACAAAAAAGAGATGAGGCTTTTGCTACATTTAAGGCCATGGAGGCTCAGGTGAAAGCTGCTCAAAGTCAGTATGACTTGGCAAGAAATGGTGCCCGACGCGAGGAAAAAATGGCTACTGCGGCTCAGGTTGAACGGGCTAAGGGGGCTGTCGATGAGGTTGACTCATACATAAAGGAAACTGTACAAGTAGCCCAAGTGGAAGGAGAAGTAAGTGAGGTGTACCCTCGTGTGGGCGAACTGGTGGGTACTGGAGCGCCTATTATGAGCATCTCTGTTATGAACGATGTATGGGGTTCGTTCAATGTGCGTGAAGACTTGCTTGAAGGTCTTGCCGTAGGTAAAACATTTGTCGCTTTTGTGCCTGCTTTCAATAAAGATATTACATTGAAAGTGTTTTATATGAAAGACCAGGGCAGTTATGCTGTTTGGAAAGCAACCAAGGATAATGGGGATTTCGACTTGAAAACCTTTGAGGTAAAGGCGCGTCCTGTCACTCCTCTTGAGGGCTTGCGTCCGGGAATGTCACTTGTGATAAAGAAACCATGACCAATAAGCCTGTTGTATCTTTTGTCAAGGCTCTTTGGTATACCATGCTTAGGGAGTGTGGTATTATCCAGCGCGACGCCATGTATGCTGTTTGCCTTTTTCTCTTTCCTTTGCTGGTGACTGTGTTTTTCACTACTCTAATGGATGAGGGGCAACCGGCTGACATACCTGTGGGTGTTGTTGATCTTGACAATTCTGCTACTTCACGCAATATCATCCGTCGTCTCGACGCTTTTCAAAATAGCCATGTGGTTGGTAAGTATAGCAGTGTCAATCAGGCAAGGAAGGCAATGCAGAGAGGTGAGATTTATGGTTTCCTCCTATTGCCCGAGGCTATGTCGGCTGACCTAGTGGCCGGTCGTCAGCCTAAAGTGTCGTTTTATTACACTATGACGTCTCTTACAGCTGGTTCTCTCGTGTATAAGGATCTTAGAACTATTGCCACTCTCGGTTCGGCTGCTGTGGGTCAGACCACCCTTAGGGCCAAGGGAGCAACCGACAAGCAGGTTATGACATTTCTCCAACCAATAGTCGTTTCACTTCATCAGATTTCTAATCCCTATACCAATTATAATGTATATCTCTCCACTATGCTTGTTCCGGGGGTGATAATGTTGTTTATTTTCCTTGTCACGGCATATTCCCTTGGCACAGAAATCAAGTATGGACGTTCTAAGCAGTGGCTTGAGAAGGCGGGCGACAATATTGTGGTGGCTGTGACAGGAAAAATGATACCACAGGCTCTCGTAAGCCTCGTGGTGGTCTATGGCTATATGGTTTATGTTTATGCTATCCTGCATTTTCCATGTCCGGGAGGGTGGGGCATACTGCTCTTGAGTGGTCTGCTCATAGTGCTGGCTGCTGAAGGGTTCGGCCTATTTGTCTTTGCCCTTATGCCATCCATGCGTATGTCGATGAGCGTGTGTTCGTTATGGGCAGTTCTCAGTTTCTCAATGGTTGGCACTGCTTATCCTGTCACTTCCATGGATCCAGCCCTTCAGTCGTTGTCGTGGCTGTTTCCTTTGCGTCACTACTTCGTCATTTACCAGACCTCAATATTTAATGACTACCCGCTTTCCGACGTGTTTTGGCATGTGATAGCCTTGGTTGCATTCGCCATGCTTCCGATTATTATGCTTCCTAAACTTCATAATGCAATGAAGAACTATGAATATATTCCGTAATATAATCAGTGGTATCAGCGATATCTGCCTCGTTTGGAAAAACGAGATGAAGAATGTGGTGAAAGATGAAGGAGTATTGATTTTTTTCCTACTCGTTCCTCTTGTATATCCTTTGCTTTATTCATGGATATACAATAATGAGACTGTACATGAGGTTCCAGTGGTTGTGGTCGACCTTGCTTGTTGTGAGGAGAGCAGGACTTTTGTGCGTATGGCCGATGCCTCTTCTGATGTAGATGTGGCTTATATGGCAGGAAGCATTGACGAGGCGAAGAGAATCGTTGCCAGGGGAGATGCCAGCGGCATATATGTCATTGCTTCTGACTTTGGCAGACGTCTTAACCTTATGGAGCAAGCCACCATTTCTGTCTATTGTGATATGAGCCTTATGCTTCATTATAAGGCAGTGTTTCAGACTGCCATGAATGTATGTTCGCAAATGAATTCTGACATTCAGGTAAAACTGTCTGGTAACACGACCAATCGCCAGGACGAAATATCTACCAGACCGCTTGAGTTAGAAGAAGTGGCATTGTTTAATCCTACTTCTGGATATGGGTCGTTTATCATTCCCGGTGTTCTGATGCTTATCATCCAGCAGACGTTGGTTCTTGGCATTGGCCTTGCAGCGGGTACTGCCCGTGAGAAAAATCGTTTCTTTGTGCCGGTTTCTTCAGCAAGCATGCTTCCTGGATCAATAATTGTAGTGTTGGGAAAGACCATGTGTTATTTCATGATATATGTCGTGCATGCGGCCTATCTTACCCTTGTGGTGCCTCAACTCTTTGGTTTCACGTCGTTGACATCCGCCGCCACTCTTGTTGCCTTGATGCTGCCTTATATTCTTGTATGCATATTCTTCGGCATTACCGTGTCCTGCATGGTACGCCATCGTGAGAATGTTATTCTTCTGGTGGTGTTTATGTCTGTGCCGTTGCTATTTGTTTCTGGCGTGTCGTGGCCGGGCAGTAATATACCACGTTTTTGGGAATGTATTTCGTGGCTTTTCCCTTCCACCTTTGGCATCAGAAGTTTTGTGCGTGTGAATACCATGGGCGCCACCTTGGCGGATATTGCTTTGGAATATCGCGCCTTGCTGGTTCAGATGGCAGTGTATTTCCTGCTCGCCTGTGCAGTTTACCGTCATCATGTCAATGAGTTGCGTAGTTGACTTGAATCCTATTTCTTTGGTTTATTGCTCCATTTTCTCAGCATTTGCCTGTGGAACTTGTCTTCGGCAATAATAGCTTTAAACACTTTTGAGGCAGGCATGACTTTCAGCAATTTGTTGTGGTATTGCTGTTGAAGGTTTTTCAACTCTATGTCCATTTTGTCTTTCTGTCTAATGGCTTCAGCACATTCTTTCTCGCCCCGTCCTGGTTTATGCCAAATGTCTTTCATTGCTTCGAATGTTTTCCGCTGCTTATTCTGCATCTCCTTGAATATTACTCTGAAATCAGCAGCTTCTTTTGCAGTAAACTGGGCTTCTTGAATAATGAACTGTGCGAGTTGTGCCTGATAATGTTCTTTAGACAGTCTCTTGTCACGAGATTGTGAAGAGGCCGTAAGAAGTAAGAAGGCTATCGAAATTAATGTAAGAAATAATCGTTTCATATTTTTCTCCTTTTTTTTGTTATTCTTCGTTGAGGCATGCAATTATGTCTGCGTTGTCCATCATGGCATAGTCGGCTACGGTGTCGATATATTTGTCATGTTCAGACAGTTGCTCTGTGTGATTCTCTGCTGTAGCCTCAACTGCCTGTTGGTCGTTGTTTGTGAAATAAATGGCAACCGACATTATCACTCCTACTGCACAGGCAGCACAAGCAGCCAAAGGCTTCCAGAGTCTAACAGTCCTGCGTTGTACAGTTATGTTGTCTTCTGGCAGTTTATCCATTATTTTTGTCTTCAGATTGTCGAAATATCCTTCCGGCACTCTGAAATGGTTTTCCTGACCGAATTTGTTTCTTATGATATTCTCTTGCTCGTTCATGATGTTTTTTTTCTTTTTGACGTTGATAATTAATAAAGGTTTAATTGCGAAGCTTGAAAAATTCGCATATCTTGTTTACTGCTATATGATATGAGGCTTTCAGGGCTCCTGTTGTCGTACCCAAGATATTGCTCATATCGCTGTATTTCATTTCTTCGAAATATTTCATTGTAAATACTATGCGTTGCTTATCTGGTAGTGAGGCAATGGCTTCTTGCAGTGTGGCTTGTATTTCGTCGCCGTCAAAATACTCGTCAGCCATAAGTTTTTGTGCCAATGATTCTTCTACGGCTGGCAGTGAGGTCTCGTTTTTTTTCTTGCGAATGAAGTCTACACTTTCGTTCAAGGCTATACGGTAGAGCCAGGTGGAGAGTTTTGAGTCGTTACGGAATGTATCGATGTTCTTCCATGCCTTTAGGAATACGTTTTGGAGAATGTCGTCGGCATCTTCATGCACAAAGACGAGACGCCTTATCTGCCAGTAAAGCTGTTCGCTATAGATGTCTACCATTTGTTCGAAGGCCGCCCGCCTTGTTTTGGGGTCAAGCAGTCTCGTGGCTATCTGGGAGTCGTTGGTTGTTATCGTCATGTGTATTGGTGGTGTTCAAATGATTAATGCTATTTGTCGTCCAGGAATGGAGCGAGTTGTCTGCTTGTCACAGCATCGAATCCATAGATGTCGGGATATGTTTCCCAGTTACCTCTGGATGTCTTTGACATTGTTTGATATATTATATATAGAGGTATGTTGGGTTGTAGGCTTTTGGAATTAATGAGTTTCCTGCTTCTTGTCGTGTCGCTCACATATCTTATTCCCTTGTCGGTCTGTGGAGTCATGTCCATCGATATCCTTATTTTGTCGAGTGTCCATTCGTCGACATTGTCGTTTAGCAGGAATTGTGCCAGTTCAAATGGTTTTTCCACTCTTATGCAACCATGTGATACGCTTCTTACAGCCTGACTGAAAAATTTTCTGTTTGAAGTGTCGTGAAGATAAACTGAGAAATTGTTGTTGAATCTGAATATTATTCTTCCCAACGAGTTTCCTTTGCCTCCTTCTTGGGTAACTCTGTATTTGCCGCTTTTGAGCATTTCTGTAGTGACAGACGACGGGTCGATGCGTTTGCCTGTCTCTCTTTCTACTATAAAGTATCTGTGACTGTCGAAGTAATGGCTGTTGCCTGCATGTTTTGCCACGTCTTTTTTTATTATACTCATAGGAATGTTCCATTGCGGATTAATGTCCATTCGGCTTATCTGACTCGTGAGCAGTGGCGTTTTAGTCTTTGTCGAACCGCACCCAATTTTCATTGTCATCACCGAGTCTGGTGAGTATGCATATAGAGTGAATGCAGGGATATTCACTACTACTTTTCGCCCTAAGTCGCTTGTTGCCAGTGGTGTCCTTCTCCATCTGTGTCTCTCCATGTTGCAGAGAATTCTCCGCTTCTTTTTGCTGTCTGCAACGGTGTTGAGCATTTGTCTTAACTCTTCCAGCGTGGTGTTGTCCGGTTGTACCGAATGTAAGAACTCGGCTGTTTTGCATTCCACAACATTTCTGAGTGCGTCAGAATAGAATGCCTTGTCGGGACGTTCTATTGGTATGTCAAACAGATGTCTGTATTCTTTTATGCGTACGGTGGAGTCGTCGGCTATGGGGTCAAGGTGGTTTAGGCTACTATATGGATTGGTGAATCCGAACCGTTGGCCAGTGCAGTATCTGAGGAAGGCTTTGGTCAGATGATATTCCAGCCGTGCCGCAATGGTGTTTATGTCTTGGTCTCCAAAGTCGAGTAACCTGAGACGCTTAAGGTCTTTTTCTAACTTGCGTGTGAAAAAAGCTTTCTCGGAAAATCCAATTTGGTTGACGGTCTTCAGATAAGCCAACAGAGTATCGGCACATGAGTCTACGCCATATCTGTTCACCCACACTGGTGTGAACTCGCTTTTATACAATTTTCGTGTAATGTGGTCAGTTTGAGTAGAGTCGTTGTCATTTATGGCAAGATGACGGCATTGTTGTCGCATTTTGCTTATATCGAGTGACAGCGTTTGGTCTTTGAGTTCGTCAAATTGTGATAATTGTATGTTTTTGTTTGGATTATTTTGTTGTTCTTTGCAATTTGATATAAGTGTGGAGAGCAAAAGTATTGTAATGAAGTAGACAATACTCTTGTTTTTTCTTCCTGTAGTTTTCAGATGTCTGTATATTCCACTATTGTTCATTAGGAAATAGATACTTTCCTTACGATATTGTCAATTTTTAGAATGTAGCATCCCTTAGGCACGTTGAGCTCCACCTGTTGTGAATTGCTTTCGATTTTTGTTTTCATAACAAGGCGTCCTGTGAGTGATACGACCTCAAGGGTTTTTCCGGCAAGCCCCTCAATGGTCACTGTCGACTGGTTTACAACAATTCTTGCCTTACATTCATCAGCTGACATCGTCATTTCAGCAATGCTTGTAGAGGCAATGCTTTGTGTAGGGGCTGCCACTGCGAGTGTGGCCGCTATAATTATTGCGTGTAAAAATGTTCTCATCGTTTTCATATTTTCTGCAAAGATAGTACGTTTTATTTATACAGCCAAGTTTTTTAAAGAAAAAAATATAGAAGGAGGTTATATTATTGTCGTATTTATGTTATTTTAACGTTTTGTGGGCAATAAATCTCAAATATTTACCACATTATATAAGATGTTTAGCATGTGTAGCAAGTGTGACTTTGAAGAAAGAGACGTTGCGTTCAAATAAACGTAACGTCTCTTTGCCGTCGTTGTGACGTCTGGTTTGTCCACTTTACACGTTACATTCATTAATTGCCCTAAATTGGTGTCTTAATCTTAAATGATGTATAGTGTGGAATTCTAAGGAAGCAATGGTTCATACTACTTTATCTTTGGATAGCGACGAGTCCATCCGTCCCATCTCAGACGCATTACGCCGAAAAAGGCCTCGCCGAATATTCCACCGCTCATCTTGCTGGTGCCTTCGCGTCGGTTGACAAAGATGACGGGTACTTCCTTTATGCGAAATCCTATTTTGTAGGCCGTGAATTTCATTTCTATCTGGAATGCATAACCCTTGAAGCGAATTTTGTCAAGCTCCATGGTCTCGAGCACTTTCCGACGATAGCATTTGAATCCGGCTGTGGTGTCGTGAACTTTAAATCCAGTGACAAACCGTACGTATTTTGACGCGAAATAGCTCATAAGGACACGCCCCATAGGCCAGTTTACAACGTTCACTCCTGAAACGTAGCGCGAGCCAATGGCCAAGTCATAGCCATCGTCATGACAGGCGGAATAGAGGCGTGGAAGGTCTGATGGATCGTGGCTAAAGTCTGCGTCCATTTCAAACACATACTCATATTGGTGTTCCAATGCCCATTTGAAGCCGCGAATATAGGCTGTACCCAAGCCGAGTTTGCCGCTGCGTTCGATTAAGAACAGACGGTCGGAAAACTCGTTAGTCATGAGTCTCTTGACGATGGTTGCCGTACCATCAGGTGAACCATCGTCGATGATGAGTATGTGAAAACACTTGTCGAGATTGAATACTGCACGTATTATTTTCTCGACATTCTCCTTTTCATTGTATGTAGGAATTATGATAATGCTATCACTATAATGCTCCATCTTTAAAATTTTTGTTGCAAAAATAGCGAAGAATGGTGGAATAAAAAAATTATTTGCCATTTTTTTTGTTTTTTTCGACTAATATAAGTAATTTTGCAAAAGATTAGCGTTGCTGGTCTATTGAAAGCATAATGACAATACAGGATTTACAGATTTTATATGCCAAGTCGTCAAAAGTTTCGGCTGTGGCTAATGTCGTGGGGGATGGGAGCATAAAGAACATCTTCCTCGACGGGTTGGTCGCGTCTTCTGCGCCATTGGTGTTTGCTGCTTTGGCCCAGCGCCAGTCTGCCACCTTTTTATTTTTACTCAACGATGCCGACGAGGCTGGATATTTCTATCACGACCTGACACAATTGATGGGCGACAGTCGTGTGCTTTTTTTTCCATCATCGTTCAGGAGGGCAGTGAAGTATGGTCAGCGTGACTCTGCCAGTGAAATTCTCCGTACAGAAGTTCTTGCTGCCATTAATGCCCAAACGGCAAGGAAAAAGAACGACGAACCGCTTTATATCGTGACACATCCAGAGGCTGTGGCAGAACTTGTGGTGTCGCGCAGTCAGCTCGACGACCGCACCCTTTCGTTGAGCGTGGGACAGACAATAGACGTGAGGGATGTGGTGAAGAATCTTCTCGATTATGGATTCTCGGAAGTGGACTATGTCTACGAACCAGGACAGTTTGCCAGGCGTGGAAGCATTATTGATGTTTTCTCCTTTTCATGTGAATATCCCTTCCGAATAGATTTCTTTGGAGACGACATCGACTCGATACGTACCTTTGAGGTAGATACCCAGTTGTCTAACGAACGTCGTGAACAGATAAACATCGTGCCAGAACTGACCATGTGCAAGGAGAAGAAAATACCAGTGCTCGACTTCTTGCCAGAAAACACGGTGATAGCATTGCGAGACATGCAGTATGTGGTCGAGAGGGTTGATGCTATATATGAAGAGGGCTTTTCGAAACAGGCCATGGCCGAAAAAATGGAAACGGCCACTGAGATGGAACGTGATGAAATAATTGAACAAATGAGGCGTGAGTCCCAACTTGTGAAAGGGTCGGATTTCAGACGTATGCTTCTAAATTTCCGCACCGTGGAATTCGGACATCGCTCGGCGAGGATGACTAATAGCATCATACATTTCTCATTGTCACAGCAGCCTCTCTTTCATAAGAATTTTGAGCTGATGAAGCAGACGATGGACGAAATGCTAATGCGTGGCTATAAATTATACATTCTTGCCGACAGCCAGAAACAACAGGAGAGACTCAAGGAGATACTTGGCCCGTCGACCGAGTTTGTGCCTGTAGATAAAACCCTTCATGAGGGCTTTGTAGACAACGACCTGAAGCTATGTTTCTTCACCGACCATCAGATATTCGACCGCTTCCATAAGTACAACCTGCGCTCCGACAAGGCACGCAACGGCAAAGTGGCGCTCACGCTTAAGGAAATACGACAGTTTGAAATAGGCGACTATGTGGTGCATGTAGACCATGGCATAGGCAAGTTTGGCGGACTCGTGAGAATGCCACAAGGAGACAGCTATCAGGAAATGATAAAAATCATTTATCAAAATGGCGACTCTATCTACGTGTCCATACATTCTTTATATAAGGTGTCGAAATACAAGGCGCAGGATAACGGAGATGCTCCGCGCTTAAGCCTTCTTGGCACCGGACAATGGGAGAAACTCAAGGAGCGTACCAAGAAGAAAATTAAAGACATTGCCCGAGACTTGATAAAACTTTATTCTCGCAGACGGCATGAGAAGGGCTTCGCCTTCAGTCACGACTCTTTTCTCCAGCATGAGCTAGAGGCAAGTTTCTTATACGAGGACACACCAGACCAGCTGCGTGCCACAAATGAGGTGAAAGCTGATATGGAGAGTCAGAAACCAATGGATAGACTCGTCTGCGGTGATGTGGGTTTCGGAAAAACAGAGGTGGCAGTGCGTGCTGCCTTCAAGGCTGCTTGTGACTCAAAGCAAGTGGCGGTGCTTGTGCCGACAACAGTGCTTGCATACCAACATTTTCAGACGTTCTCAAAACGTTTGAAAGACTTTCCTGTTAGGGTCGATTACCTTACAAGGGCTAAGTCAACAAAGCAGACCAACGAGGTGTTGCGCGACTTGGCAGATGGAAAGATAGACATTATTATAGGTACTCATAAGTTGATCGGAAAGTCTGTGAAATTTAAGGATTTAGGACTGCTAATCATTGATGAGGAACAAAAGTTTGGTGTGTCGACAAAGGAAAAGTTGAGACAAATGAAAACCAATGTCGACACAATGACAATGTCGGCCACCCCTATACCGCGTACACTACAGTTCTCGCTCGTAGGAGCACGAGACATGAGCGTGATACAGACCCCGCCACCTAACAGATACCCCATACAGACAGAGATTCACTCTTTTAGTGCTGAAATCATAGCCGATGCAGTGAATTTTGAGATGAGTCGTAACGGACAGGTATATTTCGTGAATAACCGAATCAGCGACTTGCAACGCATCGGGGATATGATAACCAAATACGTTCCCGACGCACGTATTGTCATCGGACACGGACAGATGAAGCCCGAAGAATTGGAAAAAATCATTTTAGGTTTTGCCAACTACGACTACGACGTGCTACTTTCTACAACTATTGTTGAAAACGGCATAGACATTCCTAATGCAAACACAATAATAGTGAATGGAGCTCATAATTTCGGCCTCAGTGACTTGCATCAGATGCGCGGACGTGTGGGACGTGGCAACCGCAAGGCCTTCTGCTATCTGCTCGCTCCACCACTGTCGGCACTAAAGCCAGAAGCGCGCAGAAGGCTGGAAGCCTTGGAGAATTTCAGCGAACTCGGAAGTGGCATTAATATTGCGATGCAGGACCTCGACATAAGGGGGGCGGGAAACCTACTTGGTGCAGAACAAAGCGGTTTTATTGCCGACTTGGGATATGAGACTTATCAAAAAATTCTTAATCAGGCAGTAACGGAATTAAAAAATGACGAGTTTGCCGACCTTTATTCCGAAGAGGTGAAGGACAACGAACTGGCGGGAGAATTCTTCGTTGACGACTGTGCCTTGGAAAGCGACATAGAAATGTATTTCCCAGACAATTATGTACCTAAAGACAGTGAGCGAATGCTTCTATACCGAGAACTAGATAGTCTGAAAGACGATGACGAGATGGCTCGATACAGAGGCCGTCTCGTAGATAGGTTCGGAGAAATACCGTCAGTGGCCGAAGAACTCATACTGGTGGTGCCTCTTAGACGCTACGGAAAAAGTCTCGGCTGTGAAAAAATCATACTCAAGAAGCAGCGTATGACTCTCTTCTTCGTAAGCAATCCAAACAGTTCATATTACCAAAGTCAGACCTTCGGCTTGTTGTTGGACTTTATTGCCGCCTATCCCAGACGTTGCAATCTTAGGGAAGTAAACGGAAAACGTTCTATGGTGATAGATAACGTAAAGACTGTGGTAGAGGCTGTAGACTTGCTGAAAGCAATCATTAATCAGAATGTAAAGGATTGACCTATCATGATGATATTACTTACGATACTAATATATTTTGCTGCTCTCTTCCTGTTTAGCAGACTGACAAACAAAAATGCAGACAACGACACTTTCTTTCGAGGAAACAGAAAGTCGCCATGGTATATGGTAGCTTTCGGCATGGTGGGTGCTTCAATCTCTGGTGTCACGTTTGTGTCGGTGCCGGGAATGGTGATGCGTTCAGACATGACTTACTTGCAGGCTTGTCTTGGATTCATTTTAGGATATGCTGCCGTGGCTTTTGTACTTCTTCCTGTTTATTATCGTCATAATCTCACCACCATATATTCTTATCTTGACAAGAGGCTTGGTACTGAGGCTTATAAGACTGGCTCGTGGTTTTTCATACTTTCAAAAATGACAGGAGCGGCGGTGAGGGTTTATGTGGTGTGTATCATATTGCAGCAATATGTGTTTGATACCTTAGGCATACCTTTTTACGTCACTGTCGTGGCCATGGTTTTCCTGATATGGCTCTACACACGCCGTGGAGGAATCAAAACCTTGGTTTGGACCGACACCTTTCAGACCACCTGTCTTTTCACCGCTCTCGTGCTTATTGTCCTCACTGCGTCGGAGTCATTAGGTTCTGGGGTTACAGAAGTATTCAGAAAGGTTAACGAGAGTGATATGAGCCGGATATTCGTATTCGACGATCCACGTTCCACCCAATATTTTTGGAAACAATTCTTGAGCGGAATATTCATAGTAGTGGTAATGACGGGCTTAGATCAGGACATGATGCAGAAAAACCTGACTTGCAAGACCCTGTGTGAGGCTCAAAAAGATATGTGTACCTATGGATTTGCCTTTTTCCCAGCCAATTTCCTATTTCTTTCTCTTGGCGTGATGCTTGTGATGCTTGCCGAGGGTAATGGCATTGCCTTACCACATACTGGCGACGAACTGCTTCCCATGTTTGCTGCTTCTGGATATATGGGTCAGATGGTGCTTGTGATGTTTACCATAGGTATTGTGGCCGCATCGTTCAGCAGTGCCGACTCTGCTTTGACCTCTCTTACTACTTGTTGTTGTGTAGACATTTTCAACCGTCCTTCCGATGAGTCGTTCCGCAAGAAAGTGCATTTCTCGCTTGCGTTTATTTTTGCCGCGTTTATAATATGCTTCAAACTGGTCAATTCCACTAGCGTCATAGATGCCATATATATAATGTGTTCATATACATACGGACCGTTGTTGGGACTTTTTGCGTTTGCCTTATTCACCCGTCGCATACCCTTGGGGCGATGGGTGCCGGTGGTGGCGCTATCCTCTCCAGTGCTTTGCTTTGTGGTAGATAGTGTTTCGCAGTCTCTTTGGAACTATCGCTTTGGTTATGAGCTTCTGATGCTTAACGGAACCTTGACCTTTTCAGGACTTTGGCTCCTTAGCATTGGAAGAAAATAGTTTCTCGATGTATTCAGAAGGTTGCATGCCCATTTCTTTTTTAAATGATGTGGCAAAGTATTTTGGGTCCTTGTATCCCACAAGGTAAGCCAGTTCGCTAATACGTATGGAAGGGTTCTTCTTTGCTAGCTTACAGGCTTCCTTCATTCTTATGTCGCGTATGAAACTGCTAACGCTCATCCCTGTGGTGGCTCTCAGTTTGTTGTAGAGCGACGAGGAGCTCATACCCATGTCGGCAGCGAAGCTGTTACGGTCGTATTCGCTGTCGCTGATGTTTCTTTTTACGCATTCTATGGCTTTTGCCACAAGTTCTTGCTCTGGTGAGGTAATCTGTTCTTCTTCAATTTCCTCCATCGATTTTGACGAGAATTCTGATTGTATCCTTCGTCTGTTGGTCACGATGTTTTCTATCCTTAGCTGAAGGTCACCTATCTTAAATGGTTTACAGACGTAGTCGTCTGCACCTACGAGCAGCGACTTTTTCCTGTCTTCCTCCTGTGTCCGTGCCGTAAGCAGTATGATGGGCAGGTGGCTGTATTCAGAGTCGCTCTTCACCTTGTTGGTAAGTTCCCAACCGTCCATCTCAGGCATCATCACGTCGGAAACGATAATGTCTATTTCCGTTGTTTGTATGACGTTTATAGCTTCTATTCCGTTGGAAGCCGTGAAAATCTTGTATTTCGCCGATAGTAGCAGTTTCATAAGCATCAGCAACTCTGTATTGTCTTCCACAAGCAGAAGGCGATATTTATCGTCGTCGGTTTCTTGGTTCGTGGGTTCGGCATTGAAGGTATCAGTGGTGGAGTAGGGGAAGTCGAAAATGGCGTTTTGTACATTGTCGATGTTTACCATGTTTGATTCGTCAATTTGTTCAGGAGTGAAAGCTTCCTTTCCTATAGGCAGTTTTACGATGAACTTAGTGCCGATGTTTTCCTTGGACTCGAATGTTATTGTTCCTCCATTAAGTCTCACAAGGTCGCGTGTTAGTGACAGGCCGATACCGTTGCCTATGACTTTAAACCGTCGGTATTCTCCGTCGTAAAATGTCTCGAAAATATTGTTCTGTCTATTCTTGGGTATTCCGCATCCATTGTCTTCCACCACTATTATCACTTCATCGTAATAATTGTTGGTTGATACATCAAGAAGAATTCGGGCATTCGTTTTGTCTGAAAACTTTACTGCATTGGAAAGAAGGTTAAATATTATCTTATCAATTTTGTCGGTATCTATCCATCCTATCATGCTCTTTGGGTTGCACCTAACGTCAAACTGTATTCCCTTCTTCATCACCAGTGGTATGATACATCTTGCAGTTTCGCGTATGTATGACATCACATCGCCTTTGGCCACAAGAAGCTTTAGTCTTCCGTCTGATGCCTTACTGGCTTCTAGTATTTGTTGGAGTAACCTTACAGAGCGTTGTATGTTCAGGTCCATAAGATCGAATTCCTTTTTATATCCAGGTTCTCTCTCTCTCAGGTTTTCCACCGAGGCGGATATGATGGTAAGTGGAGTCAGCAGTTCGTGGGTAATACTGGTGAAGATCATGTTTAGTTGATCCTTGTTCTTGAGTCGTTGGTTTCTTATATACAGGTGCCTTGTCATAATCAGAAATATGATTACAACAATTAAAATTAATGTGTTTATGATTATATTCATGATTTATCTCCAATTGTTAGCGTTTCTGTTTTTGCGTTGCGAAGATACATAAAAAAGTCGAAAAATAGATATTGAAACCAAGAAATATTGCAAATATATCAATTTTTTGTTTGTTTTTAGTGAAATATGGTTTGATTTTTATTAGAATATCGATTTTTAAACCTTATTTGGCTTATACTGAACTTGTATTTCTTAAAACCATATTACCTTTGCATCGTAAGATAAAAAATGAAGCAAAAGATATAATTTATGTATTATCAATATTTTGTAAATGGTTAAGGTTTATGGTTGATTAATTTAGTTTAGTATCGAAAAGCTTCGCTGAGAAGCGAGGCTTTTTCGAAAAAACTAAAATGTCAGTCATGAATAGCCAATACAGAATTAATCAAACGTTGAACCCAACAATTTAAAGATATGAATACTATTATAATTGATTTTGATGGAACTATAGCCGATACCAAACATCTGATTGTATCTACTATGCAGCAGACGATGTCGATACTTGGCTTGCCAGTCAAGAGTGAGAAAGAATGCTCCTCTGTAATTGGACTTCCATTACGACAAACTTTCACAACTCTCATTCCTATGGATGAGCAGAAAGCAAATGCTTGTGACAATACATACCGACAATTGTTTATTGAAAACAATAAGCCAGGCGTAGTAAAACTTTTTCCTCAGGTAAAAGAAACTCTTGAAGAGTTGTATGCCATGGGTATTGTCATTGCTGTGGCAAGCAGTCGTGGTTCAGACACCTTGTATGCTTTTCTTGAGGAGATGAATATCTTGCGCTACATTTCCTATGTTGTAACTTCTCAGGATGTGGCAAATGCTAAACCCGCCCCAGACATGGTCTACAACATTCTAAAACGCGTTGACGACGATAAGTCTGACGTGCTTGTTGTTGGCGACACAATTTTTGATATTGATATGGGAAAAAACGCAGGTGTGAAAACTTGTGGCGTGACATACGGAAATGGAAATATTGAGGAATTGAGCAAGGCTGATTATGTCATATCTGATTTTCATAGTCTGCTGGATATTGTTTGATAGTTGACGATAATCGTATAACGTTAAGGAGTTAAGACGATAATGCAGTAAGCCTGTTTTTGTATTGGCTTATGCATCTGTCTTAACTCCTTAACCTTTTTTATCTACTAAACTTCCTATTTGTTCATCAAGTATCTTTCAGCTTCAATAGCAGCTTGGCAGCCGCTGGCTGCTGCAGTGATGGCCTGACGATATACGGGGTCGGCAACATCTCCAGCTACGAATACTCCAGGCACCTTTGTGCGTGGTGTTCCGTCAATCTTCTTGATGTAGCCCACTTCGTCGGTATCGAGCCACTGTTTGAATACATCGCTATTGGGCTTGTGTCCAATGGCGAGGAAGAAACCATCGATGGCAATGTCAACCAGTTCCTCGTCAGTTTCGCCCTTTCTCTTCACAAGATGTGCGCCTTCCACTCCATTTTCACCAAACAGTCCAATGGTGTTGTGCTCGAAAAGAATCTCGATGTTTTCTGCTGCCATGACACGCTCCTGCATCACCTTAGAAGCTCTCAGGAAAGGCTTTCTGACAATAAGGTAGACTTTTTTGGCGAGTCCTGAAAGATATAGGGCATCCTCACAGGCTGTATCACCACCGCCTACCACGGCAACGGTCTTTTTGCGATAGAAAAAACCATCGCAAGTGGCACATGCAGACACACCCTGTCCGTTGTATTTGCGTTCATCGTCAAGTCCAAGATATTTTGCCGATGCGCCTGTGGCAATTATCACCGTGTCGGCTGTAAGTTCGTGTCCACTGTCAGTGGTGAGCTTATATGGTGATTCTGAGAAATCAACTTTCACTATTTCTCCATCTCGAATGTCGGCTCCGAAGTGTTCGGCCTGTTCTCTGATATCCATCATCATCTGATTTCCGTCAACACCTTCGGGATAGCCTGGGAAGTTTTCTACAGTTGTCGTCTGTGTTAATTGTCCGCCAGGTTGTAATCCGCTGTATTCCACAGGGTTGAGATTGGCTCTTGATGCATAGATGGCTGCTGTGTAACCAGCAGGGCCGCTACCTACAATGAGGCAACGAACATGTTCCACTTTGTTTTGTTCCATTGTATGATTATTATTAGTTTTACTTAATTGCCGCCTTCTTGTATATGTAAGGCGGTGAGTTAAAAATCAACTTAAATATTCTGTGAAAGTAGTTCTTGAATATTCTTCTCAATGGTGTCTAATGATTCTGTTGGTTCAAATCTTGCCACCACCATACCACGCTTGTCGGTAAGGAATTTGGTGAAGTTCCACTTGATGTCAGCCTTGCTCTGATAGTCAGGATCGTCTTTCCTCAGCATGTCGTCGAGAATGTGTGCCAATGGGTGTTCCATATTCCATCCAGCGAAGCCTTTCTGTTCTTTTAGGAACTTGTATAGTGGGTCGGCATCATCGCCGTTTACTTTGATTTTCTTAAATCTTGGAAACTCGGTTCCGTATGTCATCTTACAGAATTGGTGTATAGACTCGTCTGTGCCAGGTGCCTGTTGTCCAAACTGGTTGCATGGGAAATCGAGAATTTCGAATCCTTGGCTATGATATTTTTCATAGAGTTTCTCCAAGTCTTCATATTGCGGTGTGAATCCGCATTTTGTGGCTGTGTTTACAATCAGCAAAACCTCGTTGGCGTATTCTTTAAGTGCCACGGCCTTGCCTTTTCTGTCTTTTACTGAAAAATCGAAAATTGTGCTCATTTTTTGTATGTATTCTGTTATTACGGTACAAAGATAAGAAATAAATCCTATATGACCAAGGTTTTCAGAATTTTTTATATTTTTTTTGTGTTGTCGCAAAGTAAAGAGTGCATCCAGGTATATGCAACTACCTGAATGCACTCTTTCAATGTCTTGCCAATAGAAATATTGTTGTATTGTTATTTCTTGGCTGCCTTACCATAGCGGCTCATGAACTTGTCTACGCGACCTGCGGTGTCGACGAGCTTGCTCTTACCAGTATAGAACGGGTGTGAAGTGCTCGAGATTTCAATCTTTACCACTGGGTAAGTTTCGCCTTCAAATTCTACTGTGTCATTTGTCTTACAAGTAGAACGTGTAAGGAACATATCGCCGTTGGACATATCCTTGAATACGACGGGGCGATAGTTCTCTGGATGAATTCCTTTTTTCATTTTTTGTTTAAATATTATTGATATAATTAATTATAATTTCTCTTTTCGGTCGGCAAAGGTAGTGCTTTTTTTTCTAATTAGCAAATGTTTCGGACTTTTTTTTTTCTTTAATGTAAAAAAACAGGGGGAATGGTTGTATATTTCATTCGTTTTTCGTATTTTTGTGCTGTTTTATGAAATTAATTTGGTTTATTCATATAATATAATTCATACTGAACGAATATGAAAATTATTGGTGTAGCTGGTGGAACAGGGTCGGGTAAGACCACTGTGGTAAAGAAGATAGTTGAGTCGTTGCCACCACATTATGTTGCTGTGATGCCGCTCGACTCCTACTATAACGACACGACAGGCATGACTGATGAGGCCCGCCGTGCCATAAATTTTGACCACCCTGATGCTTTTGACTGGATGTTGCTTATTCAACACATTAAAAAACTTAAAGCTGGTGAACCGGTTGAACAGCCCACCTATTCTTATATTCTAAGTAATAGATTAAAGGAAACGGTGCATGTTGAGCCAAAACCTGTGATACTTATTGAAGGTATTATGACTCTTGTAAATAAGGAACTGCGTGATATGATGGATATCAAGATATTTGTTGACACTGATTCTGATGAACGACTCATAAGAAACATACAACGTGATGTGGTGGAGCGTGGAAGGACTGTAGATATGGTAATCGACCGATATCTAAAAGTATTGAAGCCAATGCATGAGCAGTTTATTGAGCCTTCAAAGAAATATGCCGACATTATTATTCCGTTGGGTGGAGAAAACAAAACTGGCATTAATATTATCAAGAGTTATATAGAAAAAACAATAAAATGACTACTTTGATGCTTGTGAGACATGGTGAAACTGTGGATAACGCAAACCGTATAATGCAGGGTCAAACCCAAGGACAGCTTAACGAAACGGGAATCAGACAGGCTGAAGAAGTGGCTATTTCGTTGGCTGGAGAACATGTGGATGCCGTGGTGTCGAGCGACTTGAAACGCTCCTACGACACAGCTTGTATCATTGCAAATAAGCATGGACTTGACGTTTCTACAACAAAACTGTTGCGAGAGCGCGACTGGGGCAGTTTTACTGGCCGATATATTCCCGATTTGAAAGAAGAGAAGTGGCCGGACGACATTGAGTCGCTCGACCACCTACTATATAGAGCAAAGATTTTTTTGGACTTCGTGCGTTCTGAATATCCAGGTCATAGTGTGGTTGCCGTTGGGCATGGCATTATTAATAAAGCTATTCAGGCTGTTTATTACAAAGTAACTATGAGTGAGGTGCGCCCTATGGCAAACTGTGAAATCAGGATTTTGGAACTTTAGATGTCTCCTAAATAGTTTTCATTTGTGACTGACGTGATCCACCGCTTTGTCGGAAAGAATTGCCGCTGTTTCGGTTTCCACCATTGCTGCTTCCGCCTCTGTTGATTGAGCTTCCGCCTCTGTTGATTGAGCTTCCGCCTCTGTTGTAAGAACTTCCACTTTCGTCACGCTTTTTTACTGTAATTCTAGTAGAACTGTTTCTTTCTAACCCTTTGTTGTGGTCAAATCTGTAACTATTGTTTCTATTGTTTCCGTTTGTATATCTGTCGTTTCTATTGTTTCCGTTTGTATATCTGTCGTTTCTATTGTTTCCGTTTGTATATCTGTCGTTTCTATTATTTCCGTTTGTATATCTGTCGTTTCTATTATTTCCGTTTGTATATCTGTCGTTTCTATTATTTCCGTTTGTATATCTGTCGTTTCTATTATTTCTATTGTTATATTGGTTGTTGCGGTCATTGTCCAGTCTGCCATAATGGCGATTACCTATTTCCCCTCTGTTCCATCTGTCTCTCATTCCGGCGTTGTGTACTGGAGTGCAGAAATGGTCTCTACGTCTATGGTAGTAGCTATGGCCGCCGTTAGCTCTCCAGCTATGTCCACCCCTATACGATACATACACAGTTGGTCTGTGGAAATAGTAATATGAACGATTAGGGTAGCGGGCATAAATGCCGAAATGCCAGCATCCAGCTCTCCAGTAGAGAGGACGATAGAAGTAGTTGGCAGCACAGAAAGCATTCCATTGCCAGTCAAGCAGCACGTAGCTGATGTCGAGATTGCGTCTTGTCCAGTATGTGCCATACACATCGTCAACACTGGTGACCCCCATGAGATAGTCGAGGTTGATTTCGTATGCTGCATCATATTGTGCATCAGAAAGGTTCAGTTCGTAAGCCATTTTGTCGGTGAGGAACAATGCCTCTCTGCGAGCCTGTTCATAACTCATTGCGTTGGCAGAAACCGTTAAGGCTATCATTGCCACTAAAGTAGTCAATATCTTTTTCATAATCGTATATTATATAAATGGTTTAACATCTTGTTTGTTATTTCTGCTGCAAAATTAATTCTTTTTGGATTGATATAAAAGGGATTTTCCCTATCTAATGAGAGGAAAAACCCTAATATGTTTGGTAGTTTCGTTTGAAATGTGTAATTTTGCACCCATGAAATGTATGTCAACCCAATTATTTTGGCATTTGTTAGCTATTGGAGAACTCTGTTTTGCTCCTTCTGTTGCCAAAGCAGCTATAGACTCTGATGATACTGAAGGAATAGACTATTCCTTGTCTACTCAGATGTCTGCATCTGTTGGACGCCATACACCATTATGGCTTAACGCAAATAAGTATGGGTTAAGTTCTTTATCAAAAGCCAATGGATATATGCGTGCCACAGTAGAACTTCCTTCTTCTGCTGACCGTAACAGAAAGTGGGATGTCGGTTTTGGTATAGACATTGCACAAGCCTTTCATTATACCTCGTCAACTGTAGTACAGCAGGCTTTTGTCGAAGTGCGTTATCTTAAGGGACGATTGACATTGGGAAGCAAAGAAGAACCCATGGAACTGAAAAATCAGAGACTTAGCAGTGGTTCCCAGACTCTTGGTATCAATTCACGTCCGGTGCCTTCCTTGCGGCTTGCTCTCGAAGACTATTGGAATGTGCCTGGCACGAAAGGGTGGGTGAGCATAAAAGGACATATCGCTTATGGAATGACTACCGACGATGGATGGCAGAAAGACGTGACACAGATGAAGTCACGATACACCGAAGACACATTCCTTCATACAAAGGCTGGATATGTTAAGATTGGAAATGAAGAACAATATTTTCCATTTTCCGTAGAAGCCGGATTGGAGATGGGTGCACAGGTGGCAGGAAATGCATATTGGCCCATGTCTGATGGAACAATGAGAAAGATTGAGAATGACAAATCGTTAACGGCATTTCTGCAGGCGTTTGTTCCTGGAGGTGGCGAGACAACAGAAACAACCTATCGTAATGCTACTGGAAATATTGTAGGAAGCTGGGTGATGCGACTCAATGCCGACTATGACACATGGAACCTTGGTGTGTATGCCGACCATTATTTTGAAGATCATTCTTCAATGCTATTCCTCGACTATGATGGCTACGGCACTGGGGCGGAGTGGAACGAAAGAGTGAAAAGCCGATACACACTCTACGACCTGCGTGACATTATGCTCGGAACAGAGCTTAAACTGAAGGATGCAAGGTATGTTAATAATATTGTGGTAGAATATCTATACACAAAATATCAGAGTGGACCTTTATATCACGATCATACTCAGATGATGCCCGACCATGTGAGCGGTCTTGACAACTATTACAACCATCACCTTTATACAGGTTGGCAGCATTGGGGCCAGGTGATAGGCAATCCGTTGTATCTTTCGCCGATATATAACAACGACGGTTTGATAGAAGTGGAATGTAATCGCTTTGTCGCATATCATCTTGGCATTTCCGGTGCACCGACAGACAGATTCAATTATCGTTTCCTTGCCTCATGGCAGAAAGGCTACGGTACATTCCGCAAACCATATCCAAACCCGAAGGAAAATTTCAGTGCCATGTTTGAAGCCAATATCTTTTTGGGAAATCATTGGCATCTTTGCGCAGCAGCTGCCATAGACAGAGGGGCGTTACGTGGTAACAATTCAGGCCTTCAGCTCACATTGGTCAACAAAGGATTATTAAATAAGAAACAAAAACGATGAAACACCTTTTATATATATATGTTGCAGTTGGCATGTTGTTTTCATGCGATCTGGTGCCTTCGTCAAACGGAGACTTTGATGGATTTTGGCAGATGACATCGGTAGACACCTTGTCTAACGGAAATGGTGAAGACACGCGTGAGTCACTGGTCTTTTGGTCAGTTCAAAAGCGTCTGCTTGAAATGAAACATCTTGCTACAACAGGCAATCGTGCACCACACATCTTTTTCAGGTTTGAGCGTGGCTCTGATCGTTTGGTCATTTACGACCCGATAATAGACAATAGAGATTCATCAGACCTTATTGTTCGAGACACGTCGTGTTTTAATATCTATGGTATTGATCGCGTGCCAGATACTCTGACAATTGTAACCTTGACCAACGATCGAATGGTGCTTTATACTAACAGGCTAAAGATGACATTCAGAAAATATTAACGAGAAGTGCAAATATATAAAAGAGGTGCGGTAAATCACCGCACCTTTTCATTTATTCACTTTTAAACAAGTCTTTTATTCCTCCTATGCTACCCATAAGGTTGGTGGCTTCATAAGGCAGATAAACGGTCTTGGTCTTGTCGCCTTCTGCTATTTGTTGCAGCATCTGAATATATTTTTGGGCAAGAAGGTAGTTGGCGGGATTAGTCGACTCCCCCACAGCTTCAGTAATCTTTTTTATCGCGATAGCTTCAGCCTCTGCCTTGCGTATTCTTGCCTGCGCCTCACCTTCAGCTTTTAGAATTGCCTGTTGCTTGAGAGCTTCTGCGCGGTTGATGGTAGCCATTTTCTCTCCTTCCGACTGTAGGATGTCGCTGGCTTTCTTTCCTTCACTCGTGA
This sequence comes from Prevotella sp. P2-180, assembly GCF_002251435.1. GTDB lineage: Bacteria > Bacteroidota > Bacteroidia > Bacteroidales > Bacteroidaceae > Prevotella. The sequence continues at coordinate 28,780 of NZ_NPJI01000023.1, read as the reverse complement.
GAATGGTTGCTCGCTTGTTACGCTCTGCCTGCATCTGTTTCTCCATTGCCGTTAGTACGCTTTCAGGAGGAGTAATATCTTGAAGCTCAACACGGTTAACCTTTATTCCCCACTTGTTTGTTGCATCGTCGAGCACTGAACGCAGTTTTGTGTTTATGGTGTCGCGGCTTGTGAGTGTCTCGTCGAGTTCCAGTTCGCCTATAATGTTACGGAGTGTTGTTTGTGTCAGTTTTTCTATGGCGTTGGGCAGGTTGTTGATTTCATAAACAGCTTTAAACGGGTCTACAATCTGGAAGTACAACAATGCGTTGATTTCTGTTTGCACATTGTCTTTCGTAATCACGTTTTGTTTTGGGAAGTCATACACTTGTTCGCGTAGGTCTATGGAGTTGGAGTAGACGTAACGTCCAGCCCTCATCACCACAATCTCCTTAGCCCTGTCAACAATAGGTATGATGATGTTTATACCAGGACGCAGGGTTGCATAGTATCTTCCCAATCGTTCAATAATTTTTGTTTCTGACTGTGGAATGATGACAAGAGCCATCTTCGCGAAAATTAATACAAGTACCACAATGGCAATCAATACATAGGTCATGATCGTAAATAATTTGATGTTAAACACTAACTATAAGGCTTGGCAAGTGAGAATGATGCTTTCTCTGCCAATGATTTTAACTTTTTCTCCTTTCTTGATATCGCTATTGGCTGTCGCTTTCCAGTCGTCGCCATCAATAGCCACTCGTCCATATCCGTTAGCTGGGATGTCCTGGCTCACAAAAGCTTCGCGTCCTATGATGGCATCGGCGTTGCTTGGCACAGGTTCGCGATTGAAGTGCAAATAGCGCAAGGCGAAAGGTCTTACCAAAAAGATGCTTACCCCCGAGACAATTGCAAATGCCGCCAACTGAACATATATGCCTCCGAAGAAGGAGGAAGCCAGTGCTGCCAGTCCTCCAATGGCGAAGCAAAGAATGAAGAACCCGCTCGTAAACATTTCGAGTACAATACACATTACTGTGACTATAGCCCATAATTGCCATAGATTTTCATTTAAATAATCAATCATATTTTAACTCTTTAATTATTTAACTCCTTGACCCTATATAGAGACAAACCATACCCAGGAGTACAAGCGCGAGGTCGACCACCTTGGACTTTAGGTTTTTTTCGTGGAATGCTAAGGCTGCGAAAAGGAAACTCACCACCACGCTACCACGCCTAATCATCGATACTATACTAATCATGGCACCAGGTAACGACAGCGAGTAGAAGTAAACGAAGTCGGCGGCTGAGAGGAAGATGCTAATGAACACAATGCACCAGTGCCATCTAAACGGAGTTGTATTCTTTCTGTTTGGCCACCACAACAATAAAAGCATGGCACCCATCATGAAGCATTGGTAGATGTTATACCAGCTCTGTACTATCATTTTGTCGAGTCCCACTCCTCCATCTGCCGGTGAGGCCATGAGATATTTGTCGTATAGTCCGCTTACGGCTCCTAATAGAGCGGCACCCACTATCATCCATATCCAGTGGTCGCGCTTGAAGTCTATTCCCTCTTTTTTTCCGCTTCGGCTAAGCATGAAAAACGATATCACAGCCAATGCCACACCGAGCCATTGCCATATGTTGAGCCTTTCTCCAAATATCAGCAGTGCTCCCACGAGTACCATTACGGGGCGAGTGGCATTTATAGGTCCCACAATGGTTAGCGGCAAGTGTTTCATTCCGAAATAGCCTAATATCCAGCTACTCAATACGATAAAGCTTTTCAGCACTATATATTTATGAGTTTCCCAGCCACCGCTTGCTACATGAAATAGGCTTCCGTCAAGAGCGTCTGTTGTGTAGCTTACAATGATGAACGGCAGGAAGATGAGCGACGAGAACAACGTGTTCAGAAACAATATTGGTATCACGGCGTTGCCTTCCAGAGCCTTTTTCTTAAACGAATCATAAAAGCCGAGCAAAGCGGCAGAAAGAAATGCTAATATTAACCACATAACTCTTAACTTCAAAAACTAATACTCTACATTCTCGAGAAACAAGGCGTTGCCTGGCATTGATTCTCCTGCGGCAGTTCGTTTCCTGCCTTCTATCACACCTCTGAAATCTTCAATCGAGAGTCTACTCCGTCCTACATCGATTAGTGTTCCTACTACGGCTCTTACCATGTTTCTCAGAAATCTGTCGGCACTTATTTCAAAATACCACTCGCATGGCGAAGTCTGATGCCATTTGGCTTCTGTCACCTTGCATATCGTGGTCTTCACGTCAGAATGGCTTTTACAGAAAGCTCCGAAGTCAGAATACTCTTTAAGTATGCAGGCCGCCTTATTCATCTTGTTGAAGTCAAGAGAATATGGCAGTTGGTAGGAGTAATGTCTTAGAAAGGGGTTTTTGTGTGTGTGGACAAAATATCGGTAAGTGCGTCGTTTTGCGCTGAAACGGGCATGCATATCGTCAGTCACATTTTCTATTTTATATATGGCTATTGACCGTGGCACCATTCTGTTAAGTCGATAAGCCAACTGTTGGCAGTCCACGTCGCTATCACTGTCAAAGTGAGCCACCATCTTTCGTGCATGTACTCCCGCGTCGGTTCTTCCTGCGCCCACCACTTCCATAGGTTGTCTCATGAGTGTAGAGAGCGCTTTTTGCAGTTCTTCCTGTACAGAGTTGCCATTTGGCTGTATTTGCCATCCGTGGAAGTCAGTTCCGTCGTATGCGAGTGTTATGAAATATCTCATCAATAATATTTGTATAAATCCCTCGCATCGTGACAACAAGATAATAGTTTTCACGCTGCGAGGGATTTCTGATTCTTACAAGTTGGTTTATTGTATGTCCCAACCGATAGCACTTGCTCCTAGCACAGCAGCCGAAGCTCCGTCGAGTCCGCTAATGAGGAATTGGGCTTTTCCCTTGAATATTTCTTGTACGTGAGCGTCATAAGCCTCTTTTATAGGGTTCATGATGAGGTCACCAGCCTTTACGAGTCCTCCGAAGAAGATGAAAGCTTCGGGACTGCTGAATGCGGCGAAGTCGCAGCAAGCCTCACCGAGCATTTTTCCTGTGAACTGGAATATCTCGTTAGCTATTTTGTCTCCCTTTCCAGCAGCGATGCTCACGTCGAGCGAAGTGATGTTATCTGGATTGATTTCTCTTAAGAGCGAAGGCTCGTCAGTTTTTGATAGTATTTCTCGTGCGGTGCGTGCCACGCCAGTAGCCGAACAGTATGCTTCGAGACATCCAGTGCGTCCGCATCCACATAATCTTCCATCTTTGCCTCTAACCATTGTCACGTGTCCGAGCTCTCCTGCCATTCCGTCGCTACCGTAAACGAGCTGTCCGTTGATTACGATACCAGAACCTACACCCGTACCGAGAGTAATCACGATAAAGTTTTTCATACCTCTTGCCACTCCGTATGCCATTTCACCGATAGCAGCTGCATTGGCGTCGTTGGTCATGGCAACAGGAATGCCGAGTCTGTCGCTGAACATCTTTGCAAGTGGCACGACACCTTTTCCCCAAACAAGGTTAGGAGCATGCTCTATGCATCCATTGTAGTAGTTAGCGTTAGGAGCACCAATGCCCATTGCTTTGATCTTTTCGATTCCTCCCACTTGGTCGATGATTATCTGAAGTGCGTCGATAGACGCGTTGACATAATCATCCACGTTGTCGTAAATTTGTGTCTTGATGGCAGTGGTGGCTTTGATGTCTCCACGACTATCCACAATTCCGAATACTGAGTTAGTACCTCCCAGATCCAAGCCGATTACGTACGGCTTCATAACAGGTTGCGCGTTCATTATTTGATAAATTTTTGATATAGTTCTATGTTTTCGACGGCAAAGTTAGAAAAAATATGCGATTATTCAAAGATTTTGGGCAAAAAACTTGTGTGTTTAGCAAAAAATTTGCAATTTTGCAGTCGTTATGCCGTTTCAAATACATATAGACATATTGAATTTCATCTCTAAGGGGATGTTAATCGGAATAATCGCATCGGCTCCAATGGGGCCGGTGGGAGTGCTTTGTGTCCAGCGGACGCTGAACAAAGGCAGATGGTATGGGTTTATCACAGGTATCGGTGCTGCTGTAAGCGACATGATATATGCTGCCATTACAGGTTATGGCATGAGCTATGTGATGGATGTGTTGAGCAACCAGCAAACGAAGATGTATCTACAGATTGTGGGTAGCATTATGCTGTTGTTGTTCGGATTGTACACCTATCGTTCGGATCCAACGAAGAAAATTCACAACTCGGGCAATGGAAAAGGTACGTTATGGCACAATGGGGTCACCGCTTTTCTAGTCACATTCTCTAATCCGCTCATCATATTCCTCTTCCTCGCCTGCTATGCCCAGTTTGCGTTTGTCATGCCCAATCATCCTTTTGAGATGTTTGTAGGCTTCCTAAGCATAGTGTTCGGAGCATTGCTTTGGTGGTATGGGCTTACATGGCTCATCGACAAGATACGAGGAAAATTTGATGCCAACGGTATTAAAATCATCAACCAGTTTATCGGGTCGGTGGTGGTCTTGTGCTCCATCATTATGTTTTTGGGAACAGTGACAAACCTTTACAGATTTTTCAAGTAAAAAATTATTTTTTAGTTAGAATGTTTATTGCACAGGAATTAAGAAAAACAAATATTGCCGAGTATATCTTGTACATGTGGCAGGTGGAGGACACAATTAGGGCTTTTGGATGCTCGCTCTCGAGAATACGCCGTGAGTATATCGAAAAGTTTGACTATACAGACGAACAAAAGGAAGATGAGGCCGACTGGTTTGGCAATCTCATTAGGATGATGAACGAGGAGGGATGCAGAGAAAAAGGACATCTTCAGGTGAACAAGGCAACACTCTTGATGCTTGAAGACCTTCACGCCCAACTCTTAGGTAGCACAAAGTTCCCGTTCTATTCCTCAGAATATTATAAGGTGCTTCCTTATATTGTGGAACTGAGAAACAGGGGTGCTGTAAAGGAGGAAAACGAGATAGAAACTTGTTTCAACTCCCTTTATGGGGTGATGATGCTACGTTTGCAGAAAAAAGATATCAGTCCCGACACAGCACATGCTGTTAAGGAAATTTCAACTTTGATAGGAATGCTCAACGACTACTATTTCAAGGACAAAAGCGAAGGACTGGAGTTTTAAATCAAGATTTTCGAAACTTAAATAAATATAACAAACAATATGAACATACTGATTACAGGCTGCAATGGACAATTAGGCAACGAAATGCAGTTGCTGGAAAAAAACTATCCACAACATCAGTTTTATAATACCGATGTGGCAGAACTCGACATCACCGACCAGGCTGCCATCGAGAGCTTTGTGGCCGACAACGAAATTGACGGCATCGTAAACTGTGCTGCATATACGGCAGTAGACAAGGCTGAAAGCTCAAAAGAATTGTGCACATCGCTCAATACAGTGGCTCCCGCTTATCTTGCTGCCGCTGTTGAAAAACGAGGAGGATGGATCATACAAGTGTCTACCGACTATGTTTTTAACGGAAAGGCACACACTCCTTATAGAGAAGACGACACTCCTTCACCTGATAGCGTGTACGGAAGCACAAAACTTGCCGGAGAACTGGGAGTGCAGAAATTCTGCAGTCGTGCAATGATTATTCGTACAGCATGGCTCTATAGTACATTCGGCAACAACTTTGTCAAGACTATGCTCAGACTTGGAAAGGAGAAGCAACAGCTGGGAGTGATATTCGACCAGATAGGAACACCGACATATGCTGGCGATCTCGCCATGGCCATTATGACTGCCATAGAGAAAGGCATCGTGCCAGGAGTATATCATTTCTCCAACGAAGGCGTCATCAGTTGGTATGACTTCACTAAGGCCATCCATCGTATCGCAGGCATCACCACATGCCATGTGCGCCCTCTGCACACAAGCGAATATCCCACACCAGCCAATCGCCCGGCATATAGTGTGCTCGACAAGACAAAGATAAAGCAGACATATGATATTGAAATTCCATATTGGGAAGAGTCGTTGGCTAAGTGTATTGAAAAACTGAAATAACACTATGAGTAAGGAAATAGAAAGAAGAAGGACATTTGCTATTATATCTCACCCGGATGCCGGAAAAACCACTCTTACAGAGAAGTTTCTTCTCTTCGGTGGACAAATACAGGTGGCTGGTGCAGTAAAAAGTAACAAGATAAGAAAGACCGCCACTTCTGACTGGATGGACATAGAAAAGCAACGTGGTATCTCTGTGTCTACCAGTGTCATGGAATTCGACTACAAAGACTATAAGGTGAACATTCTCGACACTCCAGGTCACCAGGATTTTGCTGAAGACACCTTCCGTACCCTCACTGCTGTCGACTCAGCCATTATTGTCGTAGATGGAGCAAAGGGTGTGGAGACTCAGACACGCAAACTCATGACTGTATGCCGAATGCGTAACACACCAGTCATCATCTTCATCAATAAGATGGACCGTGAAGGACGCGACCCGTTTGACCTGCTTGATGAATTGGAACAGGAACTGGAAATCAAAGTCCGACCGCTTAGTTGGCCTATCAATCAGGGTGTAAAGTTCAAGGGTGTTTACAATATATATGAAGGTAAACTCGATCTTTTCACACCCGACAAGCAACGTGTGACCGAAAAAGTGGAGGTAGACATCAATAGCGATCAGCTGGATAGTCATGTAGGAGAGGCTGATGCCACAAAGCTGCGCGACGACCTTGAACTTGTTGATGGCGTTTATCCTGAGTTTGACATCGAGTCGTACAGGAAAGCCGAGGTAGCTCCAGTGTTTTTCGGTTCTGCACTTAACAATTTCGGAGTCGAGGAACTTCTCAACTGTTTCGTGGAGATAGCCCCCAGTCCTCGCCCCACAAAGGCCGAGGAGCGCATGGTAGACCCCGAGGAGAAGAAGTTCACAGGTTTCATATTCAAAATCACAGCCAATATCGACCCCAATCACCGCTCATGCATCGCCTTCTGCAAAGTGTGCAGCGGCAAGTTCGAGCGTAACAAGCCATATCTCCATGTGCGTCAGGGAAAGACTGTGAGATTTTCTTCGCCAACGCAGTTTATGGCACAGCGTAAGAGCACTATCGACGAGGCATGGCCAGGCGACATCGTTGGTCTTCCCGACAATGGGATATTCAAGATCGGCGACACCCTTACTGATGGCGAACAGCTTCATTTCCGCGGTCTGCCCAGCTTTTCTCCAGAGTTATTTAAATATATTGAGAATGACGACCCGATGAAGGCAAAACAACTTCAGAAAGGTATCGACCAGCTCATGGACGAAGGTGTGGCACAGTTGTTTGTCAATCAGTTTAATGGAAGAAAGATTGTTGGCACAGTGGGTCAGTTGCAGTTTGAGGTCATACAGTATCGTCTTGAAAACGAGTATAATGCGAAGTGCCGTTGGGAGCCAGTTCATCTGTATAAAGCTTGCTGGATAGAGAGTGACGACGAGGCTGAACTGGAGAATTTCAAGAAGCGCAAGTATCAGTATATGGCAAAGGATAAGGATGGTCGTGATGTGTTTCTTGCCGACAGTGGTTATGTCTTGAGCATGGCTCAGGAAGACTTCAAGCATATCAAGTTCCATTTTACGAGCGAGTTTTGATTATAAGAATAGAGAGAAGAATTATTTACCGACAATGAAAACAGAAGATGACATAAAAAACGCCGTAGAAGTGTTGAGACGTGGTGGGGTGATACTTTATCCGACAGACACTGTCTGGGGCATAGGATGCGATGCTACAAATGCAGATGCCGTGGCCAGGGTGTATAAGATAAAGCGCCGTGAAGACTCAAAGGCTCTTATCTGCCTTGTAGACAGCGACGCCCGACTCCAGCGCTATGTGCGCAATGTACCATCGGTGGCATGGGAACTGTTTGACTGTGTCGACAAACCCACCACCGTCATTCTCGACGAGGCAGTAAATCTTGCGCCTAATCTCGTAGCCGCTGACGGGAGCATAGGAATACGCATCACCCAGGAGGCATTCTCAAAGTCTTTGTGCTATCGGTTTCAGAAGGCTATCGTATCAACGTCGGCCAACATCTCCGGCGAACCAACGGCCCAAAACTATTGCGACATTTCACAGGAAATAATCGACGCAGTGGACTATGTCTGCTGGACCCGCCGACAGGAACACAAACCACACCGCCCATCAAGCATCATCAAACTTGGCAAAGGCGGTGAAGTGGAGATAATAAGAAAATAAACATGATTGAAACAAATACAAAGGAAGGACTTTTCAGACGGTTCTGCCGCTGGCGTGAGGAACATGTCAGCGAAAGGGCTTTTGTTCTTGCACTTGCCTTCCTAGTAGGTTTCTTCTCCGCCATTGCTGCATTTGTGCTTCACTGGGTCATCAACCAGATTGCGGCCCTTCTGACCAGCTCATTCGACAAGACTGGTGCCAACTGGCTCTACCTCGTCTATCCCGTTGTGGGTATCTTCTTCACATCGCTCTTTGTGAGATATATTGTGAAAGACAACATCAGCCATGGCATTACCCGCATTCTTTATGCCATAAGTAGCAAGAGAAGCAGATTGAGAGGACATAACTGCTGGTCGTCGGTGGTAGCGTCAGGCATCACCATCGGTTTTGGAGGCTCTGTAGGAGCTGAGGCTCCTATTGTGCTCACAGGTTCTGCCATAGGATCCAATTTAGGCAAGCTCTTCCACATGGACAACAAGACGCTTATGCTTCTTGTGGGCTGTGGTGCCGCAGGTGCCATATCAGGCATCTTCAAAGCTCCCATAGCAGGCTTGGTGTTCACACTTGAAGTGCTGATGATCGACCTCACCATGGCATCTCTTCTTCCTATCCTTGTCTCTTGTGTCACCGCCACCTGCTTCACCTACATCTTCCGTGGCTCCACCTCGCTGTTCTCTTTTTATCTTGACATAGAGTGGCCAGTGGAACGTGTGCCTGCCAACATACTTCTTGGAGTGTTCTGCGGTTTGGTGAGCCTGTATTTCATTCGTACGATGACATTCTGCGAAAACATCTTCGCCAAGTTCAAAGACAAGCCTTACATGAAACTGCTTCTTGGTGGTAGTGTCCTTAGCCTTCTCATCTTCCTTTTCCCTTCGCTTTTCGGCGAGGGCTACAGGTCGATAAACCTTCTTCTCAACGGAAAGACACAGGCCGACTGGGATGGCGTAATGAGCAATTCGCTTTTTGCTGGCGAGACCAATATGCTTGTGGTCTATGTAGCCTTGGTAATTCTGTTTAAGGTTTTTGCCACCTCGGCCACCAATGGTGGTGGAGGTTGTGGTGGTACGTTTGCGCCCAGTCTGTTCATAGGATGCTTCAGCGGTTTCCTTTTTGCCCGCTTGTGGAACATATATAATATAGGTGTATATGTGCCAGAGAAAAACTTTGCCCTTTTGGGCATGGCAGGCGTGATGTCGGGAGTGATGCATGCTCCGCTCACAGGTATCTTCCTCATAGCCGAGACTACAGGAGGTTACAACCTTTTAGTGCCTCTTATGATAGTGAGTGTATGTTCTTATCTCACCATCTACATATTCGAACCACATAGCATCTATGGTATGCGACTGGCAAGGCAGGGAAAGCTAATCACCCACCATACCGACCATGCTATTCTTACACTTATGAGCCTCGACAGTGTGATAGACCGCAACTATTTGGCTGTAGATCCAGATATGGAGCTTGGCACCATAGTACATAAGATAAGCCGTAGCCGCACCAGTTTCTTGCCTGTTGTTGACCCGGCAGGCAGTCTGATAGGTGAGATCGACATTACCAAAATTCGTCACGTGGTGTTCCGCATAGAGCTATACCATCATTTCAAGGCCCGACAACTTATGACCCAGCCGTCAGCAGTGCTTAACGACGATGCCCCTATGACCGACGTGATGAAGGTGTTTGACCTTACACATGCCGACTGGCTTCCAGTTCTCGACCACGACCGGCATCTGAAAGGCTACATCTCACGCCAGCGTATGTATGGCATGTATAGAAAGATGGTGGCTGATATGAGTCAAGACTGACAAGTAGACAAGCAAAATACAATTATGAAAAAAGAAGATTTACGCATAGTGTTTATGGGAACACCCGAGTTTGCTGTCGAGACACTCGACGCACTCGTAAGTAACGACTATAATGTGGTGGCTGTGGTCACGCAACCCGACAAACCCGTTGGCCGTCATGGCAGTGTGCTACAAGCCTCGGCAGTGAAGCAGTATGCCATAGAACATAACTTGCCTGTGCTTCAACCCGTGAAGATGAAGGATGAGAATTTTCTCCATCAGCTCCGTTCCTTCAATGCCGACCTGCAAGTGGTGGTGGCATTCAGAATGCTTCCAGAAGTGGTGTGGGATATGCCCGAATACGGCACCTTTAATGTGCATGCAGCCCTGCTGCCACAGTATCGTGGAGCAGCACCCATCAACTGGGCCATCATCAACGGAGAGACACGCACTGGCGTCACCACATTCTTCCTCGACCATGATATAGATACAGGTCGCGTTATTATGCAACTGCCGTTCGACATCCATGACGACTATAACGTGGAGAATGTCTACGACGGACTTATGCGTCTCGGTGCCGATATTTGTCTTCGGACGATAGAAAAAATCATAGCCTCCGACGGACATCCAGATGCCATGTCGCAGCAAGAGATGATTACTTCTGGTGAGCAACTCAAGTCTGCGCCGAAGATATTCAAGGAGACATGTCGCGTTGACTGGACAAAACCCGCCAAACAAGTGTATGACTTCATTCGCGGACTGAGTCCTGTTCCTGGCGCATGGGCAATGCTCACATTGCCAGGAGGCAAAGACACTGTGCTGAAGATATATTCAGCAGCACGTGAGGAAAAGTCCTTTAACGCCGAACCGGGAACGATGTTTGTCGACGGACGAAAGCTCATTGTGGCATGTGGCGGATCTACAGCGTTGAGGCTATTGGAGGTGCAGTTAGCAGGAAAGAAGCGCATGGCTGTATCCGATTTTCTCAATGGAATGAAAGGTCTTGAGGGCAGTATGGTTAAGTAGTGTATTTTTTTATAGGCAGATATAATAAAAGGGTAGGATGTTGCGTTTCTATTAATATAAACATCAAATTATTTTGCCTATGAAGAAAGCATCTACTCAATTAGAACAAGTACAACCAAGCGAGAAAGTAATTGAAATGATTTTGCTTCTCGCCCATTCATATCGCCCTTTCAGTCATGGAGGCGGCGGTACATTACCGATTTATTATAGTTAACTAAATCCCAAGATATGACAATAGTATCTCCTTCATTGTTGTCGGCCGATTTCCTACATCTAGACCGCGACATTGACATGATTAACCAAAGTGAGGCAGAATGGCTTCACCTTGACGTGATGGATGGTGTCTTCGTGCCCAACATCTCTTTTGGTTTTCCAGTGCTTGAGGCAGTCGCGTCGCGATGCCGCAAAGCGCTTGACGTACATTACATGGTAGTACACCCCGAACAGTACATAAGTCGCACAGCAAAACTTGGCGCCATGATGATGAATGTCCACTACGAGGCGTGTACCCACCTTCACCGCACCATACAGGCAATCCACGATGCAGGCATGAAGGCTGGCGTTACTCTCAATCCCTCTACACCAGTGTCTACTCTTGAAGACATAATAGAAGATGTGGACATGGTTCTGCTTATGAGTGTCAATCCAGGCTTCGGTGGGCAGAAGTTTATCGAGAACACCATATCGAAGGTGAGTCGGCTGAAGACCATGATAGCCGAAAGTGGCTCGAAGGCTTTGATCGAAGTGGATGGAGGTGTACAGGCCGAAACAGCCCCGCGCCTTGTCAAAGCAGGTGTCGACGTGCTGGTAAGCGGCAGTTATGTGTTTAAGTCATCAGACCCTATGGCAATAATAAAAGGCTTGCGCGAACTATAGTGTTCGGCAAGCCTTTTGCTATTTCTTTTTTTAGTTAGAGACTATTGTATTTTTTTGCCATGCGTCTCATGTTCAGTATGGCATATCTCATTCTTCCCAACGAAGTGTTGATGCTCACATTGGTCAGTGAGGCAATCTCCTTAAACGACTTGTCTTCAAAATATTTCATGTATACCACTTCCCTTTGCAACTCAGGAAGGTGATTCATGAGTTTCACGGCGCTATCTTTCACCTGTGTGTTCACAATAGTAGTTTCCGCGCTCACGTCTGTAAGTTGTGGAAGGTACATCTTTGTGATGTCGTTGTTGTTGTTAAGGTCAGCTGCCAGAATTCTGTCTTTCCTAAAGTGGTCGATGAGTATGTTGCGAGTTATAGTAGACACCCAGTAGCTGAAAAATCCCTTGCTGGTATACTTTCCTTCCCTGAGTCCCACAATAATTCTCACAAAGACATCTTGAAAGATATCCTCTGCAGTCGATTTCTCTTTTGTCATCGAAAAGATGTATTTGAACACTTTTTCCTTGTAGCGTTCCAAGAGTTTGTCGAAGGCATAGTCGTTGCCCGACATGTATTCCATGGCCAACTCTTCGTCGGTCATTGCGTTTAATTGTTTCATTTACTTAATTTTTTTTATTAAGTAGACTTTCTCAATAGGCGATATGTGTTAATTATATGGTTTGACTATGATATTTGCTGCAAAATTATACCATTTTACTTAAATAAGCAAATTTTCTTTTGATTTTTTGCGATTTATCACAAAAAAAATGGTAATTTTGCATTTAAAATCTAACATTAACATAACTTCTATATATGAAACAACTCTTCGTACCAGGTCGTCTGTGTCTTTTTGGAGAACATTCAGACTGGGCTGGACATTATCGTACAATGAATGCCGACATAGTACAAGGTGCTGCTATTGTCACTGGAATAGAACAAGGCATTCTGGCTGATGTTGAAAAATCACCCGTATTTAAACTTACAAGCGAAGCACCGGAGATAGCCTCTTTTTGGCAAGACTTTTCGTGTCGCATGCAGGACCAAGACCTGAAACATGTGGCTAAGTCGGGGTCATTTTTTTGCTATTGTGCCGGTGTAGCGTCATATATTCTCGAATGGTATAAGGTTGGTGGCATACATATTCATATCAAGTCGATGTCATTGCCTATCAAGAGTGGACTGTCAAGTAGCGCAGCTATATGCGTGCTTGTTGCAAGGGCGTTTAACCAGTTATACAAACTAAACCTCAACACCTTGGGTGAGATGAACATAGCCTATTTGGGCGAATTACGCACCCAGTCTCGTTGTGGACGACTCGACCAGGCTTGCGCCTTCGGTTCAAAACCAAGTCTCATGCACTTCGACGGCGACGAGATAGACGTGAAGGCTCTGAACATCAAGAAACACCTCTACTGGGTGTTTGCCGACCTTTGTGCCAGCAAGGACACTATACGCATTCTTAGCGACCTTAACCGAGCTTATCCCTTTGCCGTAGACGAGGCTGGACGCAGAGAACAGGCTGCCCTTGGTGAGAAAAACCTTGATATCGTGAATCGTGCCGTGAGTTACATGGCCAATGGCGAAATAGAATCCTTAGGTCGTCTCATGACAGAGGCAGAGAGTCTTTTTAATTCCGACGTGGCTCCAATGTCAGAAGCCCTAAAAGCTCCCAAACTTCAACGCACTCTCAACGATCCCAATATTCTTCCCCTCGTATATGGCGGCAAGGGTGTAGGTTCTCATGGAGATGGTTCGGTGCAGTTTCTTGCCCGTAATGAGGAGTGCCAACTCAAGTTAGTCGACTATCTTAACTCCAGTGGCATGCAGGCATATAAACTCACCATGTGTCCTGTACATACCGTACGGAAAGCCATTATCCCAGTGGCTGGTTATGGCACACGACTCTATCCTGCCACACGATGCATGAAGAAAGACTTCTTCCCCATACCCTGTCCTGATGGCATGGTGCGTCCTGTCATCCTCATCCTTCTTGAGGAGCTTGTTGCGAGCGGTATAGAGGAAATATGCTTGGTGCTTGGTTCTGAGGAGGAAAGACAATTGTATCGTGACTATTTCGAGACTCCACTGTCTAAAGAGCATCTCTCTAAACTTAGTCCAGCGGCCTTGGATTATGAAAATCATATCCAAAACATAGGAAAGCGCCTGCAGTATGTCATACAGACTGAGAAACTGGGCTTTGGTCATGCTGTATATCAGACTCGTGATTTTGCCGGCAACGAGCCAGTACTGCTAATGCTTGGCGACACGCTCTATCGCAGTGCCACCAACAAGCCGTGCGCTCTTCAGCTTATTGAGAATTTCGAACTCTATAGCAAACTCACTGTCAGCGTCCATCCCATCCCACTGGCCGAGGTGAGTCGTTATGGCATACTTAGTGGTGTGTGGGAAGACAAGAAACGCACTGTCATGAACGTGTCGCAGATGGCTGAGAAACCCACGGTGGGTTATGCCGAGGAGTTTCTTGGTATTAATGGTCCTGATGGTCAGAAGGAGTATTATTCTGTTTTCGGACAATACATCCTTACCCCCGAGGTGTACGAACAACTTGCCGCCGACATTATTGAACACTATGAAAACAGCGATAGCACTCGCGAGATTGAACTCACCACCGCCCTTGAGGCTGTGCGTCGCAATTATGGCATGGTGGGTGTGAGAATAGAAGGCGAAATGTTTGACATGGGCAATCCTGCAGCATTGAAAAATGTGTATAGGAAGTATTGATAGTGAGAGGTAGCAGGATTACAGGAACACTTCCCCGTCTTTAAACCCGAACATTCTTTCGTGGGTCATGAAAGTAATGGTGTCGGCGAGAGCTGTAGTGTCGTCGCTGAGATTCATGAGTTCATACACCTGGTGACGTTTGCCGTCGGCAAGAAAATCGAGTATTTTCCTGATCAATGCCTCGCGTACAGCATTCTTGTCGTCGGCAGCAGTCTCGTTGTTCCGGTTTGTACAGAAGTCACACATCCCGCAGTTGTGCTTTGTCTTCTCGCCAAAATAGTTGAGAAGAAGTCTGCTGCGACACAAGTTGTTGTTTTCGGCATAGTTGATGATAGACATAGCACGCTCCATAGCCCTGTCGTGCATGTCTTCATATACAGCCTTTGGTATTACAAGTCTTTGTGAGTCTTCCCGTCGCTGTTTGTATCGTATGTGAGGAATCTTCTTGCGTGGTATATAGTGCAGGATATTTTTCTCATTCAGACTTTTCAGTATGACATAAATCCTCTCGCTGTCCAGTCCTAAACGCTGGGCAAGGCTGCTTTCGTCGATGAAAGTATAGTCAACAAAGAGTCCTCCATAAAATCTCAGCAGAGTCTCAATCACCATGTCCTCCTCGTGTGAGTTGTTTCTCAGCCGGTAGAGTTCGTCACGTTGTAACAGAAATCTCACTCTCGACTTGTTGTCGTCGCTGTCTGAAAAGTCGAGATATCCCGACTGCACCAGTATTTTTATTGCCGCCAATGCCTTTGTGGGAAAATGTTTGAATGTGCGACAGAATCTTTCGGTGTTAAACTCGAAGTTGCAGTTGAAGCCATCGCCGAGTGCCACTTGGAAGAAGTAAGCCAAGTCGTCGTATACCTTTCTTATATAATCCTTTTCAGGAAAGCTGTCGGCAATGGTCTGTAGTATTCTTTTGTGGTCGTTATAGTCGTATAGAAGCACAGCCTTAGCCATCTCTCCATCTCTTCCAGCCCTTCCCGCTTCTTGGAAGTAAGCCTCTATGCTTGAAGGACATTCGTAGTGTACAACCATTCTCACGTCAGGTTTGTCGATACCCATGCCGAAAGCGTTAGTTGCCACCATAGTCTTCATTTCGCCCTTTTTCCATCTCTCTTGTCTGTCGTTTTTTACTGTGCTATCGAGATGTGCGTGGTAGAAAGTGGCGCTTTGTCCATTTTCGTTCAGATATTCCGCCAAATTTTTTGCATCGTCTCTGGTCTGTACATATACTATGCAACTCCCTTTAGCGTTTTCTATGAGTTGTGTAGTCTTCTCAAGTCTGTTTATAGGTTTTTCTACAATATATGCCAGATTAGTCCTTAGGAAACTCATTCTGAACACGTTGTCGCATTTGAAGTCGAGTTGTCTTTGTATGTCTTCCACTACGGCAGGAGTGGCTGTGGCAGTGAGAGCGAGTATGGCGGTGTCGGGGAATATTTTTTTGAAGTCTTTGATTTTCAGGTAAGAAGGTCTGAAGTCGTAGCCCCATTGTGTGATGCAGTGTGCTTCGTCTACGGTGATGAAACTGATGTGTGCGTGGTTAATTTTTTTTAGGAAGAAAGTGGAGGATAGTCGTTCAGGCGACACGTAGAGCAGTTTGTATGCTCCGAAGATACAGTTTTCGAGTGTTGAAATAATCTGGTCGTTAGTCATTCCGGAGTAAATAGCCGCCGCCTTTATTCCCCTTTTCCTTAGGTTTTCCACTTGGTCTTTCATGAGTGCGATGAGAGGTGTGATAACGATGCAGACCCCATCCATGGCTATGGCAGGAACTTGGAAAGTGACCGACTTTCCTCCGCCTGTAGGCATCAGCCCGAGAGTGTCTTTCCCTTGGCTGATGCTGTTTATTATCTCACTTTGTATGCCTCGAAAATTGTCGTATCCCCAATATTTTCGGAGGATATCCCGAAATGTTTCTTCCGTCATTGTTTGGTTATTCCTTCGTCGATGGTTTGATATCCTCAATTTGCAACTGCACCTCGCCATGCTTATATGCGTTTTCCTCTATTGTATACACAATGTCGAAACTGCGTTTGCTTTTTATAAACATGGCAGAGCCCGACTGTCCGAAAGCGATGCCGTTCATCACGTTGCTCGACTTGCTGTCTACGAGTTCGAGCTTTATGTGTTCCTGTTGTTTTCCCACCACTTTGCTTGTACCGTAGTCATACACCTCATGTGTGCAGAACAGCGGTTTTGGGTTGTATGGTCCGTGGGGAGCAAACTTCTTGATGTCGTTGAGCATTTTTTTTGTAATATCTTTGAAGTCTATCTCCTCCTCAATATCCAGAATAGCCTGTGTCTGTTCGGGCTTTATGTTATCGTTTACATAATTTTGAAATCTCCTTCTGAATTCCGGTATGTTTTCCTTTTTCATCGAGAGTCCCGCGGCGTATGTGTGACCTCCAAAGTTTTCGAGCAGGTCTCGGCAGCTTTTTATTGCGTCGTAGATGTCGAATCCCGCCACGCTTCTTGCCGATCCGGTAGCCATTCCTTCAACAATGGTGAGCACGACAGTAGGTCTGAAATACAGTTCGGTGAGTCTTGATGCCACTATTCCAATCACGCCCTTTTTCCAGTTTTCTCCATAAAGCACAATTGACGAGAGATGCTGTTGGTTTTCCAATTTCTCAACTATTTGGTTAGCCTCTTCCGTCATTTGTTTGTCGATGTCCTTTCTTTGCTCGTTATATCCGTTTATCTGGCTTGCCTGTAGCAGTGCGGTTTTGAAGTCTCTCTCCACGAGCAGGTCAACAGCCTCTTTTCCGTTTTGCATACGTCCCGAAGCGTTTATTCTTGGACCAATTTTAAACACTATGTCGCTCATGGTAAGTTCTCTTCCCGCCAGTCCGCATATTTTGATGATGGCTTTCAGTCCCACCGACGGGTTTTGGTTAATCTGTTTCAGACCGTGGAAGGCGAGTGTTCTGTTTTCACCAGTCACTGGCACTATGTCAGAAGCTATGCTTACAGCGCAGAAGTCGAGCACCGACATGAGTTTAGAGAACGGAATGCCATTGTTTTTAGTAAACGCCTGCATGAATTTGAATCCCACGCCGCATCCCGACAGGTGGTGGAACGGGTAAGTAGAGTCCTTTCTTTTAGGGTTGAGAATAGCCACAGCCGGCGGCATTTCGTCGTCGGGTTCGTGATGGTCGCAAATAATGAAGTCTATGCCCAGTGTTTTGGCATAGGCAATCTCTTCGTTGGCTTTTATGCCGCAGTCGAGAACGATGATGAGTTTCACACCTCTTTCCTTAGCTTCATCTATGCTTTTCCTGCTTACTCCGTATCCTTCGTCGTATCTGTCAGGTATATAGTATTCGATGTTTGAATAAAACTGCTGCAGAACTTTATATACCAAAGCCACGGCGGTACATCCGTCTACGTCGTAGTCACCATACACCATTATTCTCTCCTTACGTCCCATGGCATCGTTGAGTCTGTCTACTGCGATGTCCATATCGTTCATAAGGAATGGGTCGATGAGTTCGCTTAGCATAGGTCTGAAGAATCGTTTTGCCGCCGACTCGGTTTTTATGCCTCTTCTTATGAGAAGATCGGCGAGTACTGGGCTCATTCCGATTTTTTCAGCCAGTTCTTTAGCTGCTTGTGTTCTTTCGGCAGAGGGTGTTTCGTAGTTCCATTTAAAATGCATTTATATTGTTTTTTTTCTTTCTGTGTAGTATATGATTTCACGCAAGTGTGCAATCAGCGTGTAAAATTACGAAAAAAAATCAATATATCCGTACAGAACCCCGTTTTTTTTTGATTTTTTAAAAAATGTATATAAAAAGAAGAATGAAGATAGTTGTTTAAAAACATTCTTCATTCTTCACTTTTCATTTATGCGGAATTAAATTCCGAGCTTTTTCCTTATGTCCTTAGGAATGGCATTTTTGTTTACCATGAAGTCCATGGTATTGTCTGCAATGTAGCTCTTGGTCATATACCAGATGCCTTTGTAGTCGCCTGTTTCGCCCCATGAGTTCTTCACCATATAGTATTCCTTGCCATTTTGGTCTTTTGCCACGCCGAAGATGAGCATGCCGTGGTCGTCGGTCAGTTCCCAGTTGTCGTAGCGCTGCTGGCGACGCTCCTGTGTAGGAGTGATTTCGGGTACTGTACATCCCAAGGAGTCGATTATTGCGGTTTTCTTTTTAGGTTCGAGTCTCATCCATTTTGCCATGTCGCTTCCTTGTAGGCTTTCCATCTCTTTTGTGTTGTAAGCATAGGCAAGACCTTTGCGTGTGAATCCTTCCTCGCTCACGTCGCCTCCCCATGCTATGGTGTATCCCTCTGCTATGGCGTTATCTATGACTCTCATCATCTCGTCCAAGGGCAGGTTCCACGACAGTGGGTTGCGCCAGTTGTCCTGCACTTCTACAGCAAAGCGGGTGTAGAACGGGTGGTGTGTGTAAGAAGTGATGGTCACATAGTCGTCGAGATTTATTCCCAGGCTCTGCATGAAAGTCTGTGGAGTGTATTGCTTTCCTTCGTATGTGAATGTCTCAGGACACTTGCCGAGGTATGCGTCGAGTATTCCCTGCAGTCCCACTTTCCATTGTGAAGAGAGCTTCTTGAAATTGCCTTTCGACACGGCAGCCACGTATGGCTCCATAAGAGCGAAAAACTCATTGAAGTTGTTCAGTGAGTCGCCGTAGAGTGAACCAGGGAAAGGCATGGCGTCCTCTGGGCAGATGCCATAGTGCTGCATGCAGAAGAGTGGGTCGTAGCAAGAGCCTCCCTGTGCAAACTGGCAGTCGCCGTGAAGTCTCACCACCTGTATGGCACGGTCCATGTAAGTCTTGTTAGCCACAAACGACTCGCAAAGGTCGTAAGTCTTTCCTGTCTTTTTCAGGATTTCGGCTTCGAAGTACGACAGGGTGGAGTAGTCCCAGCATGTGCCGCTACGGTTTTGGTCTTTGATACTCGTGATTTTGTTTTCCTTGATAGTGGTGAATACGGGTTTGTTCTTGTTCTCACCATCTTTTTTCTCTTGTGCGCCAGCGCTCAGTGATATGAGAGCCGCCAGCGACATAAGCATAAGTTTTTTCATTTTTCTGTTAATTGTTATTTTGTTTATATTTTTATTCTTCTCAACATCTGTTTTCCTCAATATACCTTTCCACATCTGCAGGATGATAAGGTATGCGCTTGTTGCCAAGGAATCGGCATCCTTCGGAGGTGATGAGTATGTCGTCTTCAAGTCTTATTCCGCCGAAGTCCTTGTATGTCTCGATTTTGTCGAAGTTAAGGTATTCGGCACAGTGGCCGCTGGCACGCCAGCTGTCGATGAGGTCTGGAATGAAGTAGATGCCAGGCTCGTCGGTCATCACGAAGTTCTCCTCCAGTCGTCGTCCCATTCTCAGGCAGTTTGTACCAAACTGTTCGAGGTTTGGTCTTGTTTCCTCGTCAAATCCTACGTATATCTGTCCCAGTCCTTCCATGTCGTGTACGTCCATTCCCATCATGTGTCCCAGTCCGTGAGGCATAAACATGGCGTGTGCACCAGCTTTCACTGCCTCTTCCGTGTCGCCCTTCATCAGTCCCAGTTCTTTCAGTTTTTCGGTCATCAGCCGGCACACGTTCATGTGTACGTCCATCCATTTCACACCAGGCTTAGCCACCTCCAGAGTATAGTCGTGGCAAGCCTCCACTATGGAGTATATTTCAAGCTGTCGCTGTGTGAACTTGTTGGCCACGGGGAATGTTCGTGTGTTGTCGGAGCAGTAGTCATCGAGTTCGCATCCGCAGTCACACAGTGCGAGTCGTCCTTCCTCCAGTATGTCATAACTTGGTATTCCGTGCATTATCTCTCCATGCTGGCTGAAGATTGTTGGGAAGCTGTTTTTTGTGGCGTTCGAGAGAGCCACGCTGTCAATGATGCCTCCGACGTATTTTTCAGTCAGTCCGGCTCGTGTCACCTTCATAGCCGTTGTGTGCATTAGATATCCCACGTCGCATGCCCTTTCTATAGCCTCTATTTCCTGTTGCTCTTTTGTAGCTCGTTGTTTCACCACAGCCATTATGAGCTCGAGCGACGCAGCCTCTTTTTGTTTTGAGGGGTGAATGTCCAGCAGGTCCATTATCTGTATCATGATGTCGTGGCGGTATGGCGGCAGGAAGTGTATTTTTCGTCCCTTTGCCTTTGCTTCGTCGCATATGTCCTTCAGAGCCTTCATTGGTGCTGAGTTGTCTACCCCCACTTCAGCAGCCATTTCGGCCACTCTGTTCACCTTTCCCAACCAAACGATGTCTTCAATGTCGATGTCGTCACCTATTAGTATTTCGCGGTTGTTGTCGATGTCTATCACTCCCGCCAGTCCGTCTCTGTGCTGTCCGAAGTAGTAGAGAAACGACGAGTCCTGTCTGAATGGGTAGTACGTGTTATTAGGATAGTTCATTGGCGACTCGTTGTTGCCGAACAGAACTATAATCCCGCTTTTCACCAATTCCTTCAGTTTGGCTCTACGCTTGATGTAAGTCTCTTTTGTGAACATGTTGTATTAAATTTAGATGAATTATTGACTTTTATTTCGCAAAGGTAGTGTTTTTTTCTGAAAATGTAGTATCTTTGCACCGATTTTTTAATATTTATAGGCTAATAATTATGCTAATTAACAGAAATACAGGTCTTGTGCTTGAAGGAGGAGGTATGCGAGGTGTTTTTACGAGTGGAGTGCTCGACGCGTTTATGAAGCATCAGTTGTATTTCCGCTATATAGTGGCGGTGTCGGCAGGGGCCTGCAATGGCTTGTCGTATGCCAGCCGTCAGCCCCGCCGTGCCCGTTTGTCAAACATCGACATGCTTGTGAAGTACAACTACCTTAGTATTCGTCACCTCATCACCCAGGGTTGCATCTTCGACCCTGAACTTCTATACGACCGTTTTCCCAACGAGCTCATACCTTACGACTACGACACCTACTTCGCCGGCCATTCCCGTTTTGAGATGGTGGTCACCAATTGTGCCACAGGCCGTGCCGAGTATCTTGTAGAGGATTCAGGCAACAGGCAGCGTCTTCTCGACATAGCGCGTGCCAGCAGTAGCCTGCCTTATGTGAGCAAGGTGGTGGAGGTGGATGGTCAGCCGTATCTCGACGGAGGCATAGTTGACAGCCTTCCGGTGATGCGTGCCATTGAGACGGGTCATAAGTTCAATGTGGTGGTGATGACTCGCAACCGTGGATTTCGCAACACTGGTCGCGACCGCAAGATACCTGGTTTCATATATAAGAAGTATCCGCGCCTTCGTGTAGCCTTGAGCCATCGCATCAAGGTCTACAACCAGCAGCTCGACATGGTTGAACAGATGGAAGACCGTGGCGAGATACTCGTCATTCGTCCGCAGCGCCCCATGGATGTCGACCGCATAGAAAAAGACCCTGTCAAGCTGGAGGCCTTGTATGAGGAAGGCTTCCGCCTTGGTGAAGAGTTTTGCTTACGGTATCTTGAACAGTAAGTCAGAAAATCTTTTTTCAGAAGTGATATTGCCTTCTCTCAGTCCTTAAGCAGGTCTGGGCGGAGGGCTTTTGTGCGGGCCATGGCCTGGTCAAACTCCCATTGCTTAATTTTCGCCTCGTTGCCGCTGAGCAGAATGTCGGGCACCTTCCAGCCTTTGTAGTCGGCGGGGCGGGTGTAGATAGGGGCGGAGAGCATGTCGTCTTGGAAACAGTCGGAGAGTGCGCTCTGCTCGTCGCCTATGACACCAGGCACAACCCTTACTATGGCGTCCGCCATGACAGCCGCCGCCAGTTCTCCTCCCGTGAGCACATAGTCGCCAATGCTTATCTCGCGTGTGATGAGATGTTCGCGTATGCGGTGGTCGATGCCTTTGTAGTGGCCGCATAGTATGATGATGTTGCCAAGGAGCGAGAGGTCGTTGGCAATGTGCTGGTTGAATTGCTCGCCGTCGGGAGAGGTATATATCACCTCGTCGTAGTCACGTTCTGCCTTCAAGGCGCTGATGCATCGGTCGATGGGTTCACACTGCATCACCATGCCGGCGAATCCCCCGTAGGGATAGTCGTCCACTCGGCGCCACTTGTCGAGAGTGTAGTCGCGCAGGTTGTGCAGGTGAATTTCCGCAAGTCCCTTTTTCTGTGCCCTTGCGAGTATGGACTCGTGTACAAAACCCTCTATCATTTCGGGCAATACTGATATAATGTCTATTCTCATATTTCTGTTTATTCTTTCATGTCTTCCAGTTCTTTCAGGTTCTCTTCCTCTCCCACTATCCACACGATGTCGCCCTTGCGGAATTTTCTTGCCGGGGCGATGGGTGAGAGTCGTTCCTTGCCTTCTTCCAGGCCAATGACCATACACTTGTGGCGGTCGCGAATGCCGCTGTCGCGCAGTGACACGCCGAGCAGAGGCGACGTGCCGTTGATGACCATCTGCCGCAGTTTCATCTCCCTGTTGCGTATGTCGAGTTCGAGGTCGTTCACTTCGCTTTTCATCGCCTCCGCAAGCTTCGAGAGCTGACTGTCATCGCCTATTACCTGAAGTCGGTCGTAGGGGAAGAGCTGCTCGTCGGCAGTGGGTATGTTGATGCGTCGGTTGGCACGGAAGATGCTGCACACATGTACACCGAAGCGCTGTCGGAAGGCGAGGTCCTGAAGGCTGCGGCCTATCCAGTTGGAGTCGGCAGGCACGTCGACGAAGCTGATGTGAATGTTGCGGTCGAGCAGGTGACCGGCATAGAGCGGTCGTTTGCGTCCGCGCATCTGGGCGTCGATGTCGCGCGAGCGTAGGTTTTGCATAAACATTCGTTCGAGCATTATCGAGCGGCGTTTCAGTCCGCGGGATAGCACGAAGAGGGTGATGACACTTATGGCTATGGCCACGGCGAGAGCTGTACCGAAGCGGCTCAGATAGTTCACCACATAGAATACGAACGAACTGGCTATGACCACTCTCACCAGTATGGTGAACATCAGCGGCAGATGGTTCAGCCTGCTTTCCGCCCATAGCGCCTTAAACTCCTCGCTATGGTTTTTCTTCACCACCATCGCACGCAGGAAAGGCGACATGGCCAGTATCGTGAGCAGGGCACATAGCGTGTTGGCTGCCCATGGCCATTGTGGCAGCAGGTGGATGGCGAATGGAAGGAAGAAGGATAGCATGAGCGCTATGACGGTGATGGAGAGTATGGAGTAGATCACTATATTGACAGTCATCTGCAGCAGCAGGCTCTTCCAGTTGTTGCGTGTTCCCGCTCCCGAAGGCTGCGCTATGGTGATGTTGTTTAGAAAGAGGATGGCCTTCCGGGGCAGATGGCGGTCGAGGAAGCTGTAGCAAGGCTCGGCGGCACGTATCATGTAGGGTGTGAGGAAGGTGGTGATGACCGACACTGTTACTACCACAGGATATAGGAAATTGTCGATTACCCCCAGTGAGAGTCCCAAAGAAGCGATGATGAAAGCAAACTCACCTATCTGTGCCATCGAGAAACCGCATTTCATGGCAGTGCGGAGGGTCTGTCCGCTAAGCAGGTAACCTACCGAGCCGAAGAGGCACTGTCCTGCCACTATGGTTACCACGAGTATGGCTATTGGCATGGCGTAGCTCACGAGTATGGCAGGGTCGACAAGCATGCCGACGGAAACGAAGAACACTGCGCCGAAGAGGTTTTTCACCGGTTCCACCACTTTAATTATATTTTCCGCCTCAATGGTTTCTGCCAGTATGCTTCCCATTACAAACGCTCCGAAGGCGCTGCTGAAGCCCACGTGGGTGGAAACCACTGCCATGAGGCAGCATAGTCCAAGTGCCACTACGAGCAGTGTCTCCTCGGTGATGAGTTTTCTCACGCTGCGCAGAAACATGGGCAAGACCGAGATGCCCACCACAAACCATAGTATGAGGAAGAAGGCTATGCGCATGACGCTTCCGAGCATCTCGCCCCCGTCGGGACTGCTGCCCTGTGCCACCGACGACAGCATCACCATCATGACGATGGCGAGAATGTCTTCGAGTATGAGCACACTCATGACGAGTCCCGCAAACTGCTGTTGCCGCAGTCCCATATCGTCGAATGCCTTATATATAATAGTGGTGGACGACATGGCGAGCATTCCAGCGAGGAAGAGGCAGTTCATCTGGCTCCAGCCGAACGCCTTTCCCACCGTGATGCCGAGCAGCATCATGCAGAAGATGATGGTCATGGCGGCTATCACCGGTGCCGCTCCCATCTTGAGTATTTTCTTGAAAGAGAAGTCGAGGCCGAGGGAGAAGAGCAGGAATATGACCCCGATGTCAGCCCATGTCTGCACGTTGGCCTTGTCCATTACCGACATGGTGTATGGCATGTGTGGGCTTACGACAAATCCTGCCACGATATACCCGAGCACGAGCGGCTGTTTCAGTCGCTTGAAGAGTATCGTGACCACTCCCGCCACTACCAGTATGAGGGCGAGGTCGTTGACTAACGTAGGTATCTCGGACATATCTATATTGCTTATGTGTTACTTAATACCACTGTATAGCATTGCTATAGCTGCTTCGCTTGTCATACTTCAGTGCGTCGGTAAGCGTGGCGGCGTTGCATCTGAACGAGAAGTTATAGCTTGTATATGGTGCGAGCACCACCGAGCACGACATGTTGAAGCAGTGGAGGTCGCGTCCGAGCGAGGCGGTGGTCATTGAGATCTTGTGGTTCTCGAAGTCGTAGCCGGAAGAAAAGCTGATGTTCCATCCGTCGCTCAGACGTACGTTGCCGCTCACGTTGAGTGTCTGTGTGAAGGAGTAGGGGTAGCGCATCTTGTCGTAGTTGAAGTCACCGCCTGTGTTTTCCCTCATGCTTATACCATAGCCGAAGCTCAGCGACCATGGCATAGAGAACTTCATGTATCCGTCGTCGTCGGTCTCAGCCTTTCCCGCGTTTTCCTTCCTTGCTCCCCTCTGTCCTTTCTGCATGGTGTCGTCTTCGTTGGTCTCGCGGTTGAATTCGTCGTCCTCGTCATCATCGTCGAGGCCGTTCTTATTGTTTTTGTCGTTTTTCTTTTCCACTTTCTCTCCCTTTAGCCATTTGATGAAGTTCATCACCTTTGTGTTGTCGAGCGTGTAAGAGAGGTTTTGCGATATGCCTTGGAACCGTCCGAACTTTCCCTGGCTGTATAGCGTGGTATGTTCGCTGAGTCGAGGCTTTCCCTCTTCGTCGAGTTCGTAGGCGTATGTGGCGAAGGTGGCGTTGAGGTTCAGTGTGTAGCTCTTGGTGAGCTTCAGTCTCAGTCGGGTGCTGAGGTCGCTCCATGGTCGTATGTCGGTTGCCATGTTGTACGACATTGACGCTCCGAGTTCGTCAATGAGGCTTATCTTCTTGAATCCCGTGGAGTCGTCGTCCGACTTTATCTTCATCTCTAAGTTGTTTGAGATGTCCATCGATATGCTCCCCGTCTTGCCTTTCCCCGGCACTCCGAAGAGGCCGCCCGTATATGGTGAATATTCCACGAGCGACACGTTTCCGTCCTTGTCCGTCTTCTGGTAAGTCTCGTAGTAGCCGTAGCGCGACGCACTGAAGTCAGGGGCGTAGTTGAAGCTCACCTGTGGGGTGAAGACGTGTCTGATGGCCTGTATCTTGTCGCCGAAGATTTTTTTCGACGGGATGAAGAATCCGTAGAGTTTTGTTGAAGCCGACACGCTCATGTTCCAGTCGTAAATGTTGTAGAATCCGTCGGTGGTGTCAGATCGTTCCACCTGTCTTGTCTCGTCCCACGACTTTGTAACCTTGGTGGTGTACATTCGGTCGCTGAAGTTTATCGACGGGTTGATGTTCAGGTATCCAAAGAGCGTGAAGTTTCCGCTGATGGGTATAGAGTGCTTCATGCCGTTTCGCCAGTCTCTTGTAAGGCTGGAGTGCAGCAGTTTGTCTTCTTTCGTGGTTATGGAGTTTGAGAGTTGTCCGGTGTACGACATTGATATTTTCTCATACCATCGTTCCTTTCCCGCAGCCTTTTTTCTTTTGAACGGATAGAATCGGCTTACCGAAATGTTGAGGTCTGGCAGGGTCATGGAGATGGTGGAGTCTCTCATGTTCTGGTTCAGGTTCATGGTAGAGCTTAATGTCATTCCGATGCTTGAGAAGGTGTTGGTCATCGACACCGACGATGTACGTGTTGTCTGGGCATAGCTTTGCGGGTTGTACATCGAGGTGAGGTTGTTTTTCTCGTAGCTGCTTGTGGCGAAGTTCACGCTTGCCTGAATGGTGCGGAAAGGGTTGGCCTTTTGGTCTTGCCGGTGGCTCCATTGTATCTTAAACGAAGTCTGTTTCATGTAGTCCGGCATGTTCTTCTCGCCGTTGATGGTGTTTTGGTATGACGCGAAGAACGAGCCGCTGTATTTATACCTCTTTGTATAGTTAGAGGCGGCAGACAGTCCCCATGAGCCTTTAGTGTATATTTCGCCGAGGAGTTTCAGGTCCATCTTGTCGCTGATGGCGAAATAGTATCCTCCGTCGCGCAGGTAGAATCCCCGTTCAGTCTCGTCGCCGTATGTGGGCATGATAAGTCCGCTGGAGTAGCTCTTGGTAAAGGGGAAGAAGCCGTAGGGAATGGCAAGCGGCAGTGGCACGTCGGCCACCACGAGGTATGCCGGACCGAACACAGCGTCTTTTCCCGGTCTTACCTTTGCTCTCGACATGGCTATGTAGAAGTCGGGGTGTGGGTTGTCGCAGGTGGTGTATTTTCCGTGCATGAGAAACATCTCCCCTTTGTCGTTTCGCTTAGATATCTCGCTGGTGAGGAATCCGTCCTCCTGCTGTGTATATACACCGGTGATGAGACCTTTCTTTGTCTTGAAGTTAAAGGCCATGGTGTCGCTCTCATACTTGTCGCTGCCCATCTCAAACACAGGTGTGCCGAAGATGGCTCCGGTGGAGTCTCGGGAGCCTGTGGCATGCACGAGGCTACTGTCGAGGTTCATGTATATCTGGTCGCTCTTCAGGTCCATGTCCTGATACTTCACGTTAGAGTTGCCGTAGAGGAATGCAAGTCCCGAGGCTGCCTCGTAAGTCAGGGAGTCTTCGGCTGTATATTCCACAGGCGAGTCGATACCGTTTTTCCTCTTTCTGTTGATACTGTCGAAGGCCAGGGAGTCGTCTATGGCCTTGTTATGATGGTAAATGGCGAGTTGTAGGGAGTCCATCTTAGTAGTGTCAGGACCCTCTGCCGTAGCTGTAGTGTCGATTTTTTCTGGTGTGGTTTTTGCTATGGTGTCGAGGGGAGCATTATCTTCCTTCAAGCTTGTCGAGTCATTGTTATCTGTTTTTTGCAAGCCTGAGAAAAAAGCCTTTGGTGTCTCTGCCCAGATGAACGCCAGTGCGAAAACCATCAGAAATATGAATGTATTTTTTCTCACGGCTGCAAAATTACTGCAAAAATGTTGAAAACTATATGCCTTTCCCGTATTTAACACATTTTTTAACGAAAAGTTGAGCGATATATGACCTAAAGTCCAAAAACAAATGAACCTGGTGGAAATCATATTGGATTAATTAGATAACCGCCAGGTTCAATTCATTTATTTATTAAATATCACACCTAGCTCTCACTTAGAAGTACACATTGGCACCCATGCAGCTCGTCACTCCGAGCGTAGTGGCTATTGCCGACAGTGCGGCTACAATCAGCTGAAGTATCAGCTTCCAAGTATTCGTTTTATTAGTTGTACTCATAATCGTAATTTTTTAAAGTTCACTTTATTTTACCAAAGAGTTTAAGAGTTTAAGAGTATTTGTATAATGATAGAGGTTGAATGCCAAGGCATTTAGAGCTTATAGAGAGCTGCGCAAAACCTCTTTTCCTCTGTCGCTTGCGACCTACTCCATCAACAAAAACGACTCTTTCCCTCTTTATCTCTTTGTTTTAAAAAATACCCTTCGTAGGGAATTACCACTTCTTTAAGGTTTACCTTTTAAAGTTTACTGTCCCAGGTCGTCGCCACCGCCGCCGCTTCCGCCGGCACCGGCATCCTCACCTCCACTCGGATTCTCAGGGTCCTCTATCACGCCAGAGTCACTGGAGTTCACGCGCTTCACCACCTTTCCGTTGCGGTCGTAGCAGGTGATGCTCACTGCGGTGGTCATCAGTTCCTTCTTCACGTC